>CAMYLV010000007.1 GCA_947259495.1 uncultured Desulfobacterales bacterium
GATCCTTCAATCCGGACCGGTCCCCACCACCGATTTGCGGGCCCCGATGATTTTAGGCTCCGGCAGTGCTTCTTTTGAGATCCTGCGCTATCTGGTGGAGCATCTGCCGGTGATGACGACACCACGCTGGGTGTTTTCGCTCAATCAGCCGATTGCCATCCGCAATGTGGTCCATTATCTGGTGGGATGCCTCGCGCACCATGAAACCATCGGACAGACTTTTGACATCGGTGGTCCGGATGTCCTGACCTACCGCAAACTATTGGATATCTATGCTGAAGAAGCTCATCTGCGCAAACGTTGGATCATACCGGTGCCGGTCCTTACACCGACCTTGAGTGCTTACTGGATTCACTTTATCAGCCCGGTTCCCGCTTCTATTGCCCTGCCGCTGACCGAAGGCTTGACCAGTGCGGCGGTCTGCGCCGAAAACCGCATTCAGTCGATTATTCCCCAGAAGCTCCTGAGCTGCCGTGAAGCAATACGTCTGGCGTTGGAACGGGTTAAACAGGAACAGGTGGATAGTTGCTGGACCGATGCCGGCAAGTTTATACAGCCCGAGTGGGCTCACTGCGGTGATGCCGAATGGGCCGGCGGTACGATCCTGAAATGCGGCTATCGGGCCAAAATCAGCGCGCCCGCAGAGGCGCTCTGGGATCCAATCCATAAAATCGGCGGCCGCCGCGGCTACTATTTTGGCGACACGCTCTGGCGGTTGCGGGGCTGGATCGATCGGCTGGTTGGAGGACCGGGTCTTGGCCGGGGAAGTTCCAACCGGGCAGGCCGATCGGTGGGGGAAGCGGTCGATTTCTGGCCGGCTGGTTGGAGGACCGGGTCTTGGCCGGGGAAGTTCCAACCGGGCAGGCCGATCGGTGGGGGAAGCGGTCGATTTCTGGCGGGTTCTTGAGGTGGAGGTACCCCATCGCCTGGTGTTGCTTTCTGAAATGAGAGCGCCCGGGGAGGCTTTACTCGAATTTCAAATCAGCGCCATCGGTGAGCAAAGATCTGAACTACAGCTGATTTCCCGTTTTATGCCCAGAGGGCTTAGCGGATTTATTTACTGGTATGTGTTTTATCCGTTTCATCAATGGGTTTTTTCCGGCATGTTGAAATCCATAGCCAAACATACCGGAAAGAGCCTTGAACAGGGGCCGGAACGATTTACGCCCAAGCTGCATGACAGCTGCGCACTGCCGACCAGCGAATCCTGACGCCGTCATTCAAAGCCAAAATATTCGTGTGGCGCAATTGTTGACAGGTTAAGTATTAAGCTTATTTTAGACCATGTATTTTTTATTCCTTTTGTAAATCCCACCCGGTTTTTGCAAAAATTAATAATTTGGTCAGGATTGAAATCCAACACCTAATACTTAAAACCTGGCGTTAACTTACGACGCCACATAAGGAGGTAGACATGGACGTTATGGATTATTGCAAAGGATTGGAGATGGAACTGACTGCGTGGAAGGCGAAGCTTTATGACTTAACGCGCAAACTCGACTCGCTGGGTTCGGCTGAAAAAGAAAAAATCCTGCCCAACGTAGAAGATTTGAACATGTTTGTGACCGAAATGACGGATCGCATCGAAAAGCTCAAAACGGAGTGCCCGACTGAGTGGAGTCCGATAAAAAAGGATATCGATGACGCCCATGTCGACATGCGCGGCAAGTACGAAGAAACCATGGAATATATCGGCAAGGCATCGCCGGTGTCCATCCCTGGTTGAACAGCAGCCATCAATTGGAATTGCCAAAAGGCAGCGCACCAGCGCTGCCTTTTTTGTAAGCCTGTTTTACCTGACCTCTATGATGCCCTATGAAACTCTATCGGCTCAAACGCAGCCAACACCTGCCCATAAGCCTTGAGACCGCCTGGGATTTTTTTTCCAATCCCGATAATCTTCAGCACATCACAC
Source organism: uncultured Desulfobacterales bacterium (assembly GCA_947259495.1). Classification (GTDB taxonomy): domain Bacteria; phylum Desulfobacterota; class Desulfobacteria; order Desulfobacterales; family JAHEIW01; genus JAHEIW01. The sequence goes on from CAMYLV010000007.1 coordinate 1,916, forward strand.
CCGTCTGGCTTGATTTTAAAATAACCAATCGTATCCCTGCGAAAATGCATACCGGCATGATCATCACTTACCGCCTCAAAACGCTGTTGGGTTTACCCACCACCTGGATTACCGAAATTACACATGTTGACGAGCCTGTGTTTTTTGTCGATGAAATGCGATTGGGCCCCTATCTATTCTGGCACCATCAGCATCGGTTTATCGAAAAGATCGGAGGCATCGAAGTGCAAGATACGGTTTATTATGCCCTCAAATATGGTTGGCTTGGACAAATCCTGCACAATATGGTAATACGCACCAAGCTGAATGACATTTTTGATTACCGGCAAACAGCTCTCAAAGCTATCTTTGAAAGCTGCCTTTAACCTCCAAAAAACCTTTCTAATTCATCCAAAAGGAGCTTTATATGAAGTGTTTTTTGTTCATCCTGACGTCCTGCACGTGTTTGCTGATCAACAGCCCTGCTTCGGCAGATGACTTGCCGCTCAGCGAAGCCAGTGCCGAATGCATCGATTGCCATTCATCGATTCATCCGGGCATTGTCAGCGGCTGGCAACAAAGCCGCCACGCCATGGTTACCCCCCAAAAAGCCATGGCGGTGAAAGGCGTCGCCCGCAAAGTTTCCAGCACGACGGTTCCTGAAGGTTTGCAAACCGTTGTGGTGGGCTGCGCTGAGTGCCATACGCTAAGACCCAAAGCCCATGCGGATACATTTGAGCACAATGGCTATGATATTCATGTGGTGGTCAGCCCTGATGACTGCCAGACATGTCATACAACCGAAAGAGAGCAATATGCTAAAAATATCATGGCGCATGCCTATGGGAATCTGGCCAATAACAGCCTCCATCAAAAGCATGAGCATGCCATTTTGGCGGCAACAAAATTCGTAAACGGGAAAATGACGCAGTCGCCCGCCAACGATGCCACCCGGGCCGAAGCGTGCCTTTACTGCCATGGTACCAAACTGGTGCTGGCCGGCACTGAAACCCGTGACACTGAAGCCGCCGGTGAATTGGAATTTCCTATTATTAAAGGCTGGCCCAATCAGGGCGTGGGACGCATTAACCTGGACGGTAGCATGGGCGCCTGCTCGGCCTGCCACACCCGACACTCCTTTTCGATTGAAATAGCACGCAAGCCCTATACCTGCAAAGAATGCCATGTGGGACCCGACGTGCCGGCATATAAGGTCTATGCCGCGAGCAAACACGGCAACATCTATTCAAGCAAACATGCCGACTGGGACTTCAAGTCTGTGCCTTGGACCATCGGCCAAGATTTTACAGCCCCCACCTGCGCCACCTGTCATATCAGTCTATTGGTCAACACCGATGATGAGGTGGTGGTTGAAAGAACCCATCAGATGAACAATCGGCTGCCCTGGCGCATTTTAGGACTGATTTATGCCCATCCGCACCCCCTAAAACCCGATACCAGCATTATCCGCAACAAAGACGGCTTACCCCTGCCGACCGATCTTGACGGTGGCTTCGCATCAAAATACCTCATCGATGAAAAAGAAATGGAAGCCCGCAAGCAAGCCATGCAGGCGGCCTGCCTCAATTGCCATGATACCTCCTGGGTCAACGGTCACTGGCAACGCTTTGAAAATACCATCAAAGAAACCAATGCCCAAACGCTGACCGCCACCCGGATCATGCAGGACATCTGGAAGTGCGGCCTGGCCAACCGGCAGGACAACCCCTATGACGAAGCCATTGAAAAAAAGTGGAGCTCCACCTGGCTGTTTTATTCCAATACCATCCGTTTTGCTTCTTCGATGGCCGGCGGGGGAGATTATGGTGTATTTGCCGGCGGCCGCTATCAACTGTCCCGAACCTTACTAGAGCTCAACGACTGGCTGAAGCTGCAAAAGAAACTCGATGCCGCTTCAAAAAAATAGGCCATAACGTTACAATAGACGGTAAGCATATGAAACCTCAAGACATCCACGATTCACGGATTCAGTCATTGAACGATGAAGATTTGCGACGGGGTGACTTTGTGCTTTATTGGATGCAGCAGTCCCAACGGGCCGAATACAACCACGCCCTGGAATTTGCGGTGCAGCAGGCCAACCAAATGGGGCAGGGTGTATTGGTGGTCTTCGGGCTGATGGACGATTACCCGGAAGCTAATTTGCGGCATTACACGTTTATGCTTGAGGGGCTTCAGGAGACGAAGACTGTGCTGGGCAAGCGCGGCATCAAAATGATCGTCAAAAAAGGCCATCCGGCTGATGTGGCCCTTGCCACCGGCCAAAAGGCATCCCTGATTGTGTGTGATTGCGGCTACCTTCGGCATCAACGGCAGTGGCGCAAAAAGGTCGCCCGAGGCGCCGGCTGCCGGGTGGTTCAAATCGAAAGCGATGTCGTCGTGCCGCTGCAGGTTGTTTCCGAAAAAGCCGAGTACGCGGCGCGCACCATACGCCCCAAAATCCATAAACATCTCAATGATTATCTGGTTGATTTCAAGCCGACGAAAATAAAAAAATCTTCTTTGCAGCTGAGAGTCAGCGGAATTAATCTGAACAATATTGATACGGTTTTAGCGAAAATGTCTCTGGATCCCAGTGTTGTGCCGGTCAGCCATTTGTTTAAAGGCGGCCCTGCGCAAGCAGGCAGGATATTCGCAGATTTTTTAGGCCAACGGTTCATAAACTATGTTGCAAACCGCAACCAACCCCAGACCGATGATGTCTCCCACATGAGCAAATATTTACACTTCGGACAGATTTCACCGCTATATCTGGCTTTACAGATCCTGAAAACCGAAAAGCGTTTCAAAGAAGCCCAAGATGCATATTTGGAGGAATTGATCGTACGGCGCGAGCTGGCGATGAATTTTGTTCACTATACCCCGGATTATGACGCTTATACCTGTCTGCCAACCTGGGCGCAAAAGTCGCTGGCCGAGCACAAAAAAGATCAGCGTGAATATCGTTATACACGCCGGCAGCTGGAGAATGCCAAAACCCACGATGATTACTGGAACGCGGCCATGCGGGAAATGAAGTCAACGGGATTCATGCACAATTACATGCGCATGTACTGGGGCAAAAAAATTCTGGAATGGTCCCAAACCCCGGAACAGGCTTTCAAGACAACCCTGGCCATCAACAATAAATATTTTCTCGACGGCCGGGATGCCAACTCATACACCGGTGTGGCCTGGGTCTTCGGAGTGCACGATCGGGCCTGGTTCGAGCGGCCGATTTTCGGCAAAATCCGGTATATGGCGGCATCCGGGCTGGAGCGCAAATGCGATATCCAGGGTTATGTCAGAAAAGTGGATGCCCTGGAAAGACAAAGCAGAGGAGCGTCGGTTTAACGTAGGTTTTCGAATTAGGCCTTAAAATACTCGTGGTCAAGTCATTTCCTGATCGGCGATATGAATTCTAAGGTGCCTGCGGCCCGATATTTGGGGTTCAACAGTCACGGTGATCATGCCCAAATGTTTAAGTGCTGTTCATGCCAAATATCTGGCCGCGACCCATCATTCGGGCAAATTTTCTGCATATCGCCCATCATGAAATAACATGCCCGCCTTGCTGTTTTAATAGCGGAATGGCTTAAGTTGTCCTTTTGTATACTGACGTGACTATGGGGAGCAATACCAATGGCCATCAAAAAGGTTTTACGACTTATTCTGGGCGATCAGCTGAATGAAAAGCACTCCTGGTTTCAAAAACCGGAGAAAGCGGTCACCTACGTGATGATGGAAATCCGTCAGGAGACCGACTACGTCAAGCATCACGTTCAGAAAGTGGTGGCCTTTTTTGCCGCCATGCGCGCCTTTGCCGAAGAACTCAAAGAAAAAGGGCACACCGTCATCTATCTGCGATTGGATGATCCGAAAAATCAACAAACCATCGCCGGCAATACCAAACAGCTACTTAAAGAAAAGCGCTATGCGCGTTTTGAGTATTTGCTGCCCGACGAACACCGTCTGGATGTTGATTTGCAAAAGATGGTCAAAACGCTTCCCGTTTCCTGGGAGGCGTTTGATACCGAGCATTTTCTCACCCTGCGGCAGGACTTTCAGGATTTTTTTGCCGGCAAAAAGCGCTATCTGATGGAATCCTTCTATCGCCAGATGCGCAAAAAGCATGATATTCTAATGGACGGTGACAAGCCGCTGGGCGGTCGCTGGAATTTTGATGTTGAAAATCGCCGGCGATATGACGGCCGGGTTCCGATTCCCAAGCCTAAATTGTTTCGCAATGACGTCACTGAGCTTCACCAAATGATCGAGAAAGCTGGGGTAAAGACCTTTGGCACCATCAAGCCCAAAAGTTTAATCTGGCCGATCAACCGGTCCCAGTCTCGATCTCTGTTAAACGCCTTTCTGAAAGACGGGCTCAAAGAATTCGGTACCTATCAGGATTCCATGACGACCGAAAGCTGGTCGGTATTCCACGCACGTATAGCGTTTGCGCTCAACACCAAAATGTTGCACCCGCTGGAAGTCATCGAAGCGGCCGTGCGAACCTGGGAACAGCAAAAGCGCGCCATCAAAATTCAACAGATTGAAGGCTTTGTGCGGCAGATATTGGGCTGGCGCGAATATATGCGCGGCATCTATTGGACCCTGATGCCGAAGCTGGGGCGTCTGAATTTTTTCAACCACCAAGCCACATTGCCCGATTATTACTGGACGGCCGAGACAAAAATGCGATGTATGCAGGCCGCACTCGGTCAATCGCTTGAGCATGCTTATGCCCATCACATCCAGCGCCTGATGGTTACCGGAAATTTTGCTCTGCTGGCCGGCGTGCATCCCGATCAAGTCGAAGAATGGTATCTGGGTGTTTACATCGATGCCATCCAGTGGGTTGAGCTGCCCAATACCCGGGCAATGAGCCAGTGGGCCGACGGGGGTCTGGTCGCCACCAAGCCGTATGTGTCTTCAGCCAACTACATCAACAAAATGAGTGATTACTGCAGCCAATGCAGCTACGATCGTCAGAAAGCACAGGGAGAATCTGCCTGTCCATTCAACTGCCTGTTCTGGGATTTTTTTAGCCGGCATCAACCGAAACTGCAAAACAACCCCCGTATTGGCATGATGTACCGGACCTGGAATCGCAAAGACCCAAAAGATCAGAAGCGCATTTTAAAGCAGGCGGAATTCTACAAGCAGGATTTAAACAGACTTTAGATCCTGCAGCCGCACTCCGCTTTACGGCTTTCTGCGCTCTGAATGACCCCTTCAAGTTACTTGACCGAATTGACCATTTCCAAATTGCACTTCCCAAATTAATCCTTATTGTCTTACTATATTTTTTACCGCTTTCCATAATAGTATTCCGATTCACGGAATTGCGGCATAAGTGGTTGTAGAAAAAAACGTTTTTATATCGGAACGTTTTTTTGACAACCACTATAAGCCGGCTCTGTGCGCCGTATAAATCGACGGGGAAAAAATGATGAAAAAAATATCCGAGGACGTTCTGGCAAGCATAGAATTTGACGTATCCTACAATCACAACGGCATACAGCACACCGACTGTTATTACGGACAACGGATCAATTTATGGCGAGATATTTTACCCCCGCCGCTGCTCGAGGCAATCCACGACCAACAAAGCGGAGCTCAAGTTGTCCTGGATGTTCAACCCAGCACATGGGTAGCTGCCAGAGATGAACGCAAAATTTATAAATTCCAACAACGGCAGATTTTAGCCCTTTCTCCGCAGACGGACCCGATTCAGCCGCGATTCGGTCGATTTTATCCCCTGGGGATTCTTAAGACTGTAGCGGGAGTCTACCCCAACAATATAACGCCTTTTCGCTGTGTATCTGCCAATGGGGACGGCATTAAGGCTGATGCCAATCATGCGCTAACGGAGAAACCGCTTAAGTTTAAAGCGATCATCAAAGACGTGCGTGACAAGTTTGAAGAGCATGGCGGCACCAGCATTGACTGGGTCGAGACCGCCCTCAGCGGGCCGGGGATGCAGGCGCGGGTAAACGGGAATCCGACAGATTTTTTTGCGGACCATCCCTTCCGCAGAGCCGATGAAAGTCCGGACCACCGATTTTACGAGCAGCCGCGTCTGGTGCAACATATCGATGACACCGCTATTGATATCATCAGGCGTCTGAATGGCAGGCTGCTGCAACCCGAATCCAAGGTTCTGGATTTGATGAGCAGCTGGGTGTCTCACCTGCCGGAAGATTTTCCCATAAAGTCTCTCACCGGCCTTGGAATGAATCAAGAAGAACTGCAGGCCAACCGTCGGCTGAACGATTATTGTGTTCACGACCTGAACGCCAAGCCGCAAATGCCCTTTGGCGACCACGCTTTCGATGCGGCGATCTGCACCGTCTCGGTTGAATATTTAGTTCATCCTTTTGAGGTCTTTGAAGAAATCAAGCGGATTCTCAAACCGGGGGGCTTATTTATCGTGACCTTTTCCAACCGCTGGTTTCCGCCCAAAGCGATCAGCATCTGGCCGGAGCTGCACGAATTTGAACGCATGGGACTGGTACTTGAATTCTTTTTAAAATCCGGTCAATATACCGACCTGCAGACTTATTCCATGCGGGGACTGCCGCGACCGGCAGATGATAAGTATTCTTCCCAGATTCTGTATTCGGATCCGGTATACGCCGTGTGGGGACATACCCGCAAAGATCAATAAATGATGACGATAACCCGGTATCAGGAGTCGGCTCATGTTCAAAGCAGAAGACGATGGCAAAACCGGCAGCGCAGGCCAGAAGCGCAAAACCCAGCCTGTCAATGCTGAGCGCTTTACACGCCAGATTGAATTTATTGTTGAGGCGGATAAACTAAAAAAAGTTGAGCGCAGGACCACACTGCTCGATCGTTCCCGTCAGGAGAACTCGGCCGAGCATTCCTGGCACATTGCGCTGCTGGTCCTGGTTTTATCCGAATACGCCGAAAACCAGAATTTAGATCTGCTGCGGGTGATCAAACTGCTGTTGATCCACGATCTGGTTGAAATCGATGCCGGTGACACTTACTGCTATGACGAAAGCGGTGGTCTGGATCAAAAAAAGCGTGAAACCAAAGCTGCTGATCGAATTTTCAACATCCTGCCAAGCGATCAGGCCGATTCTTTCCGGTTTCTGTGGGACGAGTACGAATCCCGAAAAACACCTGAATCACGGTTTGCCAATGCCCTGGATCGGGTGCAACCCTTCTTACACAATTATCTTACGCGCGGTTACACCTGGCAAAAACACGGCATCCAAAAAAAACAGGTCGTTGCGCGAATGCAGCCGGTCAATGATGGCTCACGCTTTTTATGGGATTATGTCTCCAGCCTCATCGAGGATGCGGTTGCGAAAGGGTTTCTGGCAAACAAATAACAAATGACTCATCTACAGGCAATGAAACCAGAGTCATCTCGATCGGTGATTTCGGCCAAAGGGTTAACCCGCGTCTACAAATTGGGTGACAGCGAGGTCATCGGAATCAGCCAGGTTGATCTTGAAATCGCTGCCGGCGAGCTGGTTGTGCTCAAGGGCAACAGCGGTTCGGGAAAAAGTACCTTGCTGTCTTTATTGGCGGGCCTGGATCGACCCACCCGGGGTGATTTGACAGTTGCAAATCATGATTTGAATGATACATCTGATGCTGATTTGACTCATTTTCGCCGGCAGGTCGTCGGCATGATCTTTCAATCTTTTAATTTGCTGCCCACCTTAAATGTCCTTGAAAATATCTGCCTGCCGGCACTCCTGGCCGGCAAATCGGTTGCTGAAAGTCGGCCCAAGGCCATGGCGCTGCTTGAATGGTTAGGGCTTGATGCGCGTCTAAACCACCTTCCGGCACAACTTTCCGGCGGCGAGATGCAACGTACCGCCATTGCCAGAGCGCTCATCAATGATCCGGCTATTATTCTAGCCGACGAGCCCACCGGAAACCTTGACAGCCGCAACGGACAAATCGTCATTGATCTGCTGGCCGAGCTGAATCGAAAATGGGACCGTACCGTTTTTATTGCGACCCACAGCACTCTTGCCGACGACAGGGCTTCGGTTAAAATTGGTCTGAAAGACGGTATGCTCACGAGTCTCCCATGAAAAAGTTTCTATTTTTTTCGCGCCTCTTTATCTGGTTCAGCCTGCGGGATATGCGTAAACACATGGGACGGGCGGCGACGGTTCTTTTTGGGATTGCTCTGGGTGCGGCCGTTTTTACCAGTGTGCGTCTTTCGGTAAACGCCTCACTGGATTCCTTTACCAAGAGCATGGATCTAATTGCCGGACGGGCGGATCACGTGCTCACCCGGCCCGGTGGCTATGTTCCCGAATATCTGATCGCTCGACTTTTAGATCATCCGATGATTCGAAATGCCTCACCGGTTCTGACCACCTATACGCGAGTTTCGCAGGACGGTTCGGAGCCGTTTCTGTTGATTGGATTTGATCCTATCCTGGACCGGCCCTTGCGTAACTGGCGGATTAACGATAAAAGCGGTCAGTCGCCGGTCGTCTGGTTGGATCTGCTAAAAGAGCCCTTCACATTGATTTTAGGCGAGCCGCTGGCACGCCAATTAAATCGTGCGCCGGGCGATAGTCTGTATCTTGAGCATGCGCACCAAAAAACACGGTTCAAAATTTTAGGCATGCTGGAGCGTAGCGGACTATCGCTGGCTGAAGGCGGCCGGATTGCCTTAACCGACATTGCAACCTTCCAGGAATTTACCGGGCTGTTCGGCAAAGTAGATCGAATCGATCTGCAGCTGAAACCCCTTGCCACCGCAAGGGATCGGGCTGATATCCAACGGCTGTTACCTGAAAGTATTCAGTTGAACCCGCCAACCGCCAAGCGCGAAAGCGGGCAGATGATGATCAGGGCCTATCAACTCAATCTTTCCATCTTGAGCTTTGCATCGCTTTTCGTGGGAATGTTTCTGGTTTACAGCCTGGTGGCCCTTAATGCGGCTTCGCGTCGTCATGAACTGGCTATTTTACGGGCCACGGGTGCCTCGGCTTACCATGTTTTTTTTATTTTTTTGGCTGAGGGTGCTTTTTTAGGGATCACCGGTTGGCTGGTGGCGATCCCCCTTGGCAATTTCTTAATCAAATATCTGCTGCACGGGGTCAGTCAAACCATCTCCACTCTTTTTGTGCGCGTGCAGGTGGATACACTTTCTTTGAGCGTCTCTGAAATTGCTTTCGGTTTCGCCGTTACTGTAGGTATCTCAATTTTAGCAGCATATCAACCCGCGCGGGAGGCAATGCAGGTGGCCCCTAAGGAAGCGCTGGAGATTTCGCAACTGGGTATGCGGCCCCGAAAATCGCCCGGGCAGCTCGCCATATGGGGTCTGATCTGTATCCTGTTGGTGTTGCCCCTATCGCGGCTTCCGGCAGTTCTGGATATGCCGCTGCCAGGGTACTTGGCTATTTTGCTGCTATTTGTCGGTTTTTCGCTGCTGGCGCCCTGGGCTCTGCAGCGAATCAGCCACAGCTCCTCAGCGGTTCTGCTGAAGCGAGCCGGCATACCGGCCTATCTCGCCAGCCGTTATGTTCGTGACAGCGGGACCCGCACGGCGGTCTCGGTTGGCGCCCTGATTACCGCTGTGGCCTTATTTACGGCCCTGGTTATTATGATCTACAGTTTTCGTCAGACAGTGACCTACTGGACCTACGAGACCATCAAAGGGGACTTGTTTTTAACCTCAAAAATGGGAGAAATAAATCGCTTTCGCTACCCCATTCCACAGCAGGTTATTGACGATCTGCAGGATTATAGATCCGAAATAGATATCTTACCCAATCGGCGGTTTTTTTTAAACTATGGAAAGTTCCCCTATGAGTTTGAGCTAATGGACATGCAGGGATTTATGCAATACGCGTCTTTTTTCTGGCTGAAAGGAAATCCGAAAGCAATTCGTCCCATGCTCAAACGCGGAGAGGGGGTTATTGTTTCAGAGGTGTTCTCAAATCGCACCGGATTAACCGTCGGCGATGTTTTCAAGGCTCAGATCGAAGAATCCTATTTAGAATTGCCCATTATAGGCATTGTACGCGACTATCGGACGCAGGGGGGTGTGGTTTTTTACTCCATGCCGCATTTCAACGCGCAGTATCATCAAACTTACTGGGGCGGATTGCGCTTTTTTTTCAAAGACCGCTCACAGGATTTGGATCTGGCGGTCGCCAAACTGCGTAACGACATTATCGACCGCATGGGTGATAAGGTCGATATGTACAGCGGCAAAGGGCTGCGCGGCGCTGTTTTAAAAATCTTTGACGAAACGTTTGCGGTGACAACGGTGTTGCTTCTGATTGCCCTGGTGATTGCGGCCCTGGGGATCGCCACCACCTTAACGGTTCTGGTGCTGGAGCGATCCCGGCAGCTAAATACCCTTTTTGCAGTGGGCGCCAGTTTTCGGCAAATTCGTTCGATGATATTCTGGGAAGCCGGTTTTATGGTGGTCATCGGCGAGCTGGCCGGAGTTGTCTGTGGGTTTGTCCTGTCTTGCCTGCTGGTATTTGTGATCAACCGCCAATCATTTGGCTGGACGTTTCTTTACGGCGTGAACTGGGGGGCACTCGGCGCGTCGATTCCGCTGATTATTCTGACGGCCCTGGCCGCGGCCCTGCCGGCAGTGAAAATGGTTTTTCGCAAGCCGCCGGCAACGCTTCTGCGCGAAAGATGAGAATTAACCGCAGACGCATGCAGGCAAACGCAAACTTTTCATTTTAATTGAACCGCTGATGCCGATTCGATTGCGCGGAAAGCCTCGAGTTACATAAAAAGGCCGCAACGGGAGATGAACATTTAAGGTTAGTTAATCATCATAGAAATGAAACGACGATCTGAGAAATTTGCCTTTACGCTTTTGTGTCTTTTTCTGATGACTGCCCTGGCGGGTCATAAAGTGATGGCTGAAGATCAGAATGGCTATTTAACGGTGACTGGGCCATGCCATCCAACATTCCCGAAAGACCACGGACCGCATCCGGGTTATCGCACAGAGTGGTGGTATTATACGGGCAATCTGCTGGCCGCATCAGGCAATCAATATGGATACCAGTTGACGTTTTTTCGCAGCCAGATCAGCCCATCTGATACAACCACGAACTGGCCCCGGCCGTCGTCCGCCTGGCGAACCCAGCAGGTTTTTGTGGGGCATGCCGCCATTTCAGATTTGAGTAAAAAGAAGCACCGGCATGCCGAACTAATGGCCAGGGAAGCACTGGGAATGGCAGGCGCCTCTCAAAAGACGGCTGCAACCACTGTTTTTATTAAAAACTGGTCAACCACAATTGGCGCTGATAGCCACGTTTTGGCAGCTCATACGGCTGACTTTTCAATTGATTTGACCCTGCAGCCGGCCAAACCACCAGTTTTGCACGGTCAGGCGGGTTACAGTCGCAAAGGGTCAACTGCCAAAAAGGCAAGCTGCTATTACTCTCTGACGCGTCTGATTTCAAAAGGAATGCTGAAGATTGATGGCAAAACAATTGCAGTTGAAGGCTTAAGCTGGATGGATCATGAGTACAGTACGGACCCCCTGGAAGCGGGCATTGTTGGTTGGGACTGGCTTAGCCTGCAGCTTTCCGATCAAACCGAGCTGATGCTCTTTTTTCTCAGACAACAGAACGGGGAAATACACCCGGCATCCAGCGGCACCTTTGTCGATCGATCGGGGAGGCCGCAACATTTAACCAGAGAAGATTTCAGCTTCACAGCCCTGAAGCAGTGGCAAAGTCCCCGATCCAATGCAGTTTATCCGGTAGCCTGGCACTTAAATATTTTGCCGCTCGCGATTGAATTAACGATCGTTGCCAATCTAAACGATCAGGAGATGGTGACGGCGGCAACTACGGGGGTTACCTACTGGGAAGGCAGCGTATCGGCAACCGGTACGCTTGCCGAGCAGCCCGTAAGGGCTGACGGATATGTAGAACTGACCGGTTATGCGAAAGCTTTTCGTGCTCCGCTGTAAAGGCATACGATCTATCGTATTTTTCCATCGCCATTGGCGCCCATCATGATCGGCACGCATCTCTTCGAATTTTGCATAGTTTTTTCTCCTGAAACACTCCCTTTTTATTTTTTCTGAAGGGCGTCAATTATAAGTTCATAGATTTTATGCAGCTCCTCACCAGCTGAAAGAGATATTCGGCCCTGCCAGATATTCACCACGGCTTTGTCAGTCACACCTAACCTCTGACACAGTAGCCGGGCTTGATGCCAGGTCGGCAGCCATACCAGCTTTTCAACCATCGCTTCCACACTGCCGAATATGTCGACAAACCTTGGAAGGCTCAGGATGAAGTAAATACGATGCGGGAACGGCGAATCGACCGCGATGATTTTGTCCGGGTCCCACACAAAACACCCTACATGCGGCTGCCAATCGTTTCCCAGTCGTTTAATTTCGCTCGCCAATTGGCAAATTTGGGTGTCAAATACCATCGGAGGAAGATCTTTTTGGGGATCAAACGGTATCGGTTTCATTTCAGAGACACGCTCCTTTGAGCTGGATTAATTGGTTAATTGATTTATTTCGGGTCGCAGATTTCTCTTGAAGCGCACCAGATAATCATCAACCAGCTGTCGGGTGTGGACGCTTTTGGCGCGTCGGATCAATGGATACAAACGCTTGCAATCACCCAAAGTCAGTAACTTAACCGTTCGAATACACGCCAATTCGTTGCGAACATGCGGAAATGTTTCCAAATTAGCCGTCAGTTCATCTTTTTCAACAAGCTTTGAATAAACCAACGAGCGGGCCGCAAGCAATACTTCGCGCTGAGTGTCCTTGATGTTGGGGTGAAATATGTAGGTAAGGGTTAACTGATCACCCGGTCCAAATAGATGGCCGTGCTCGCCAAGGGCTTGCAGCGCCTCATGGGCGATAAATACGGGTCTCACTTGGACCTGTTGGGGCAACCTGTGTTTGAGTTGGCGGTACAATCCGTAATGAATCGAACCGGCTTCAATAAATGCGGTTTTATACCGGGTTATTTTGTCGGCCAGGTCCCGGGCCCGCAGGTTGTCTCGCAACCGAAAGCGGGCCGCATCGGCGCGGGCAAAGTGGAGGATCGCCTGAATGACAGCCTCGAACGATCCGTTCATCACCGTCTGATAGTAGTCTAAAAGGGCTTTGGTGGCATCCCGTTCCGCCACATATACCTGATATTGAATCGTTTGCGGCTTCAAATCTCCAGGGCTTTGGCCCCGGGAAAAAAGTTCGTGGATCGCCAGCAGGTGTTGTAGAAATGGCTCCACCTGAATGATTTTCTTCCCGTCGGCATTCAATTCACCCAACAGCCGGCACATGCGGCGGCTGAAATCCGGATATTCGATGTCGATCGGCAGTAAATAGTCTTCAATGGCAAGTGCGCCCGCGAGCATCCGTTGAAACCCAGATTGGGGCGGCTCCTCCAGGAAGATGGCCTCGTGGCCCTGCATGAAGTTTGCCGTCATGCGGACAATTTCAGGCCGATGGATTGAAAATACGATGGTGATGCGTTGCATTTGCTTTGCGGCGCTCCATGCGCGTGTTGTGAAGTTGAGGTTTATCTAAAAAGACTTTACAATGCCAGGCATTGACTTATCGTATAAACAATTATGTGCAGTAAATTAAAATTTGCAAACAAAATTCATTCGATTACAGCGCCAAACTATTTTGTAAGTGTTTTTATTTTTGCACTCGCCCTTGTTTCTGTTTTATTGGCTTATGATTGCAAGGATGCGCTTTCCATGGATTTAACGCAATTTGAATGGAAAAACCGATTGCTTTTGCTTTTTGCGCCGGATAGCAACGATCCGCACTTTATGCTTTTACAGGGTGAAATCAGCGCAAAAAAAACTGAAGTCGAAGATCGTGATTTAAAGGTTTTTGAAGTACTTGAAAGCGGTCCCTCTCGAATGAACGAAACCCCCATAGAATCACAGAAGGCAAATGCGCTGCGCGATCATTTCGCGATACCCCAGAATACTTTCGCTCTAATTCTGGTGGGCAAAGATGGTGGTGTAAAACTCAAGCGTGACGATCAGGTCTACTTGGCAGAAGTTTTTGAACGGATCGATTCGATGCCCATGCGCAGAAATGAGATGCGCCAAAAAAACCAATAATTTCTAACTTTCACCGCAGATGGATGCTCTGCAATCAGCAAAACTCGCTGGCGATCGTGAATACAGCAAAATTAGGAATTTGAGGAGGAATATTTATGGGCACCAACAATTATCTTATCGTCGGCGGCAGTTCCGGCATTGGTCTCGAAATTGTCAAAGCGCTTCGTGAAGAAGATCATGACGTCTACGTGGGTTCACGCACGAATGATACCCTAACCCAAATGGATGGTTTGCATCATTTTGCGCTCGATGTGACAGCGGATCCGATTAGCTTTGAGGGATTACCCGAAACGTTAAATGGCCTGGTGTACTGTCCGGGGACCATTCGACTCAAACCCTTTCATCGTCTGACAATCGATGACTTTTTAGACGATTTGCAGGTTAATTATTTGGGAGCGGTAAAGACGATTCAAGCTTGTCTGCCCCGTTTAAAAAAATCGACAACCGGCGCTGCCATTGTGCTGTTCAGTACAGTGGCCGTCAAAACCGGTATGCCGTTTCATGCCTCCGTCGCCGGCGCCAAGGCGGCGGTGGAGGGCTTAACGCGCTCACTGGCCGCTGAATTTGCGCCCCGTATGCGCGTGAATGCGATTGCGCCCTCACTAACCGACACCCCTCTGGCACAGGGTTTGTTGTCCAGTGAAGATAAACGCAAAGCATCGGCAGAGCGCCACCCATCAAAGCGGATCGGCACACCCCAGGAAATCGCTCAAGTAGCCGTCCATTTGCTGTCGGAAGCGAGTGCCTGGATGACCGGCCAGATCATACATGTCGATGGGGGCATGAGCGCATTGCGAACCTTCAGATGATAAGGAATTAACTGGTGCAGAAAGTCTTGGTTACCGGGGCTACCGGCTTTATCGGCATCGAAGTCTCCAGGCAATTAGCGGAGCGGGGCATGCGCCCCAGACTGATGGTCAGGCGTCCTGTGCGCGGGCTGATGCTCAAAAATCTGGAGGCTGAAATCATGCAGGCCGATCTCCGCAGCCCCGAAAGCCTGGATCGTATTCTCAACGGGATCGACACCGTTATCCATCTGGGGGCGCGCGCTGCTTTTGAAACCTATCCGCGAGTGTTTCCATCTATTGTCAAGGGTTCCCTGAATCTCATGCAGGCTGCTATCAAAGCGCGTGTCAAAAACTTTGTGTTTAGCAGCAGTTTACTGGTCTACGGGGATAGCGCCAGGCCGATCGATCAACACACAGAACCTTCACCGATGTCCGGGTACGGACGGGCCAAGCTTGAAGCCGAACAGCGCATGGCTGAGATGGCTGCCGCTGCCGACATCCGCTTTGTATCCTTGCGTCTGTCACATGTTTATGGAGCCCACAGCCTGTTGTTTGACCGCATTCGGCACGGGCAGATCTTCTTTCCGGGGAAAGGGGAAAATGCATTTGCGCACATTCACATTTATGACGCGGCCCGGGCCCTCATCCAGGCCGCTGAGAACGGCCGATCGGGTATCTGGGTTGTGGCCGATAATTTATCCTGCACCTGGAATGATTTTTTTGAAACACTACAAATCTACCATCCACGACTGCGCGTGATGCACATCCCGCGCGTGATTTCTTACGTGGGTACAACTATTTTATCTGTTTTCTTTAAATTAACCGCCCAGCCAAATCCATATCCCAGCGGCGCCATTTCGTGTTGGAATCTGCGTTTACCGGTTGTACCGGGAACGATCCGTCAAGCGATTGGTGGGGAACCTCAGTTTCCAACCATCCACCAGGGTATTCCCGACGTATTGGACAACTCCATTTCTTTTTATTGGTTGCCGTCCAATCTTGATCGATCATAAAACCCCATCGGGGTAGAACCGTATAATCGCCCATTATCCCATAATGTTATTGAATTTTTCGCGCAAATCCTTTAAGTATTGGTGGTGTCCTTCCCGGCCAAACCTTCATCCGAGATACTCGTGTAACTTGAGATATTATTATCAAAAAAGTTTTGACTATGACAAAAGTCAGCCATAGCACTAAAAAACCATCTCTCCTGCTGTCGATCTGGCGCTGGTTCGACGCAGATGCATCTACTGATGAAACGCCGAGCGCCAACATTAAGAAAGTCGATTGGTTTCGCATCATTCCATTTGTGATCATGCACCTGATGTGTTTGGGCGTCATCTGGGTGGGGTGGAGCTGGTTTGCCGTTTTGACGGCTGCCGGGCTTTATTTCATTCGGATGTTTGCCATTACCGGATTCTACCATCGATATTTTTCCCACAATGCTTTCAAAACCAATCGGTTCTGGCAATTTTTGTTTGCAGCCATCGGCAATTCCTCCGTTCAGCGCGGACCGCTGTGGTGGGCAGCGCATCATCGCCATCACCACCGCTATGCAGACACAGAAAAAGACATCCATTCACCCAGCCGGCACGGCTTTATCTGGAGCCACATGGGGTGGTTAACCTCACCTGCGAATTTTCCGACCCAAATGAAGTATGTGAAAGATTGGGCTAAATATCCTGAGCTGCGCTGGATCAATCGTTTTGATATTGTCATTCCGGTTCTTTTAGCTGTCGCTTTATTTGCAGCTGGCATACTGCTTGAGATCCATGTGCCCCGGCTGGGAACCAACGGCCCCCAGCTGCTGATCTGGGGCTTTTTTATTTCTTCGGTTGCCCTTTTCCACGGAACGGTGACGATCAATTCGTTTGATCATATGATCGGCCGCCGGCGCTATGATACCCCGGATACCAGTCGAAACAATGCGGTTTTAGCCCTGATTACTTTGGGTGAGGGGTGGCATAACAATCACCATCATTATGCGATTTGCGCGCGCCAGGGATTTTACTGGTGGGAAATAGATATGACCTACTACCTTCTCAAAATTTTTTCCTGGCTGGGCATCGTCTGGGACCTGCGGGGCTTGCCGGAAGGCTTGCGAGAACAAAATAGAGTGGTCACCGACATCCCTTAACGCAATTGATAAACCTGTATTCATCGCTAATACATTGAGGAGCAATCCACATGCGAATCGCTGTCATCGGAACCGGCATTGCAGGCATGGTGAGTGCATATCTGCTCAGTGACGACCATGAACTGGTCGTTTTTGAGGCCGAGGATTATGTCGGCGGTCACACGAACACCATTGATGTCGGTTCGAATGGCCAGACGTATGCGGTGGACACCGGTTTTATTGTATTCAACGAGAAAACCTATCCCAATTTTGTGCGGTTGATGCAACGTCTGGGCATTGCCTGGCAACCTTCCAATATGAGCTTTAGTGTGCAGTGCAAAAAGACCGGATTGGAATTTAGCCCCAGCAGTTTGAATTCGCTTTTCATCCAGCGCAGGAACCTGCTGCGGCCATCGTTTTACAGGATGATATTCGATATATTTAAATTCAGGCGAGAATCCGAAGAGCTCCTCAAAAGCGATGACTACACCTTGACGCTTGAAGATTTTCTGGCCGCCAAGAAGTTTTCACGGCTTTTTGTCGAGCATTTTATAATTCCCATGGGCGAAGCCATCTGGTCTGCGGATCCGGCTAAATTCAACGAGTTTCCGGCCCTGTATTTTGCTCAGTTTTTTAAAAACCATGGTTTTCTGAACTTGCGCCATCAGCCCCAATGGCTGGTCATCAAGGGAGGCTCGAAACAGTATGTGGAGCCTCTAACCCGGCCTTTTCGAGACCGCATTCGCCTCAATTGTCCGGTAAAAGCCATTCGGCGGTATCCGGATCATGTCAGCTTGCAGGCTGCGAACGGTGAGCCAGAGCGCTTTGATCAGGTGATTATCGCCACCCACAGCGATCAGGCCCTGGCGATGCTGCAGGATCCGACAGACAGCGAAAAAGAAATCCTGGGGGCCATCCCATATCAGAACAATCATGCGGTCTTGCATTCAGACGAATCGGTTTTGCCCCGTAAAAAGGCCGCCTGGGCCAGCTGGAATTACCATATACCGCAAGCGGAGCTGGATCGGGTGGCCCTTACTTATAATTTGAATATCTTGCAAAGTTTAGGTGCTCCAGTCGAATACTGCGTTACACTCAATTTGCCGAACACTGTTGATGCGGCTAAAAAAATCAAAGAAATGATTTATCATCACCCGGTTTATAATCCCAAAAGCCTGGTTGCCAGAAATCGCCATCAAGAGATCAACGGTGCCAAGCGTACCTATTTCTGTGGGGCCTATTGGGGATATGGATTCCATGAGGATGGGGTTAATAGCGCATTGGTGGTGGGAAAACATTTCGGGAAATCCCTCTAAATCGGAGTGCCAGCTGGTTTTATACGGTCCGGTCTGGACTTCACTTACTCCCTGAAAGACCTCAGCAATAATCTTCGTCTTTGTGCTGACGAAAAGCATTTGATGCTTATTATAGAAGAATTTAATTACACTGCTTAATTCGCAGCCAGGATCACCTATGCACAGTTGCATCTATGAGGGCACCATTCGACATCGCCGGTTCAGGCCAACGCCCAATATGTTTCGATATCGCCTGTTCTTCATGTACTTAGACCTGGCAGAATTGCCCTCTGTGTTCGACAGGCATCCGCTCTGGTCTTCTCGGCGGCGGAATATCGCTTATTTTCGCCGCAAAGACCACTTCGGCGATCCGAAACAGCCGATCGATCAGGCGGTGCGTGAGCTGGTTGCCGAAAAAACCGGACGGCCACCCGAGGGCCCGATTCGGATGCTGACCCATTTGCGATATTTCGGCTATTGTTTTAATCCGGCCAGCTTTTATTATTGTTACGACGCAACGGACTCAAGGGTTGAGACCATTATCGTTGAAATACACAACACGCCCTGGGGCGAGGTGCATTGCTATGTTTTGAACCGGGAGCAAAACGAACATCCGATCGCAAACTGGCGGCGGCATCGCTTTGAAAAGGTTTTTCATGTTTCGCCGTTTATCGATATGAATATCGATTATGATTGGCGATTTCGCGAACCCGACACTTCTATTCGCGTGCATATGATCGACTATGAGAACGGACAGAAACTTTTTGATGCCAGCCTTTCACTAGTACGTCGTGAGATCAGTCCCCGGGCCCTGACCCATGTGCTGATTAAGTACCCGCTGATGACCGCCAAGGTCACCACCCTGATTCACTGGCAGGCCCTGCGGTTGTTGCTTAAAAAGACCCCTTTTTTTGCTCATCCAAAAAAACGCAAACCAGGCGGAGAGAGATATCACCCATGACCGCATCGATTATGCCTTCAGACGCGTCGGCACTCGAAAACATCCCGACTCGCCCGACGGACGGGCTGGCCCGAAAATTTCTTTTTGGAATTCTGCGCAAATTAGAGCGCGGTAAAATCATCATCCTTGAAGGTCCGCAGCGTCATGTTTTCGGCCATTCAAGCACCGCTTTTCCACTCGAGGCGGTTATTACCGTTTATCATCCCCGATTTTACAGCAAAGCTGTACTGGGTGGCAGCATCGGCAGCGCGGAGGCATACATGAGCGGTTTTTGGTCGGCAGACGATCTGACCACCGCGCTGCGTATCATGGCCTTGAATCGCGATAGTTTTGAGCGCCTGGATAAGGGCTGGTCAAAGCTCACAGCCCCGCTGAACAGAATATGGCATTTTCTACGCAAAAATACGCGCAGCGGAAGCCGTAAAAATATCGTGGCCCATTATGATTTGGGCAATGATTTTTATCGACTGTTTTTAGACGAAACCCTGACCTATTCCTGCGGTATATTCACGGCTGAAGGCAACAGCATGCGAGATGCTTCGCTTGCCAAGTATGATCGCATCTGTCGAAAGCTCGAGCTGGGCCCCGATGATGACGTGATTGAAATCGGATCCGGCTGGGGCGGCTTTGCCATTTATGCCGCTCAAAAATTCGGCTGCAGGGTCACCACAACCACGATTTCCGGCCAGCAATTCAAACTGGCCAAACAGCGCATTGCAGATTCCGGCGTGGCCGATCGCATTGATCTGGTCATGAAGGACTACCGGGATCTGAAGGGAAAATTTAGTAAACTGGTTTCAATCGAAATGATCGAGGCCGTCGGACATCACTATCTGGATGCCTATTTTCGATCCTGCAGCCGGTTGCTCAAGCCAGACGGCATGATGCTGCTGCAGGCGATTACGATTGCCGATCAACTGTTCGAGCACCACAAGCGCTCGGTTGATTTCATCAAGCGCTATATTTTTCCGGGTAGCTGCATCCCGTCCATTGCTGCCATAACCGCTTCAATCGCCAAGGCGACCGACCTGCGTCTTTTTCATCTGGAAGATATCACACCGCATTATGCCAAAACCCTGGCTTGCTGGCGGGAGCAGTTTTTCGATAACATCGATGATGTCAAAGGGCTTGAATACTCAGAGGCTTTTATTCGCATGTGGGATTATTATTTCAGTTACTGTGAAGCGGGTTTTGCGGAGCGCTATATTGGCGATGTGCAGATGCTGTTTACCAAACCCATGTGCCGACGCGCGTCTTTAATCCCTGATTTAACCACCTGCTAAACACCGCTGGAAAGGAGAATTATCGGATGAATGTTTGGGTGCCCATATTACTGTTGTTGATCCTGGTTGAAATCTGGTGGTTTGGTGCTCATTGTATGGCTTATCTGAGCGATATCAGAGACTTATTCACAAAAATGACCCAAAGTACAGAAGGGGCTGCCAGCACAGAATAATTGGCGTCGACATGTTTTAAGATGTAACTTTCAGGGCGCTTTGAGGCTCTTAACAAGTGTTATTAGCCTCCATTACGGTGGTGGTTCAGTTTCAGTTAAGTTTACCTCCTTTCCTTAGCTGTGAGAATGCCGCTGAGCCACCACAATTTTTTCCTCATCCCTTTATTTTAATCCAAGGTTAACTGATACGTTCATTGGGACGCGCTGGACCAGTGATTGTGGTGGATGCTTGCAGAAAAAAAGTTTTTGATGTACAGCAAAACAATGGCTAATCTAAACAACTGTTCACCCGATTATCTGCCAACTTTACTAAATTCATGTGCATAGGTGATCGGGCCCATACCGTGTTCGGATATTCATCAATCAAAGGAGATTAAACTGATGGAAATAAAAAAGATCCTATGGCCGACGGATTTTTCTGAAAATGCGGCCAAGGCATTGCCGGTGGTCACATCCCTATCTGAAAAATATACGGCTGAGATCCATATTCTGTATGTGCTCAAAGACTATCCTGCAGTCGGGGCCTCTTATGGCTACAATGACCCTGAGGATGTCGAAAAAATGCGGCAATGGGAAAAACAAACCGCTGAGGGTCGGCTGGACGAGATTTGCGAAAAATTCTTAAATGCCTGCCCGCTCTATTTTCGCCATATCAGTGTTGGTGAGCCGGCTAAAGAGATCCTCAAGTTGATCGAGAATGAAGCCATCGACATGGTCGTCTTAGCAAGCCGGGGCAGCGAGGCCCATTTTGATTTCGGCAGTGTTGCTGACCGTGTGATCAAGTGCACGTCCATACCCACTTTAATTATACCCGTGTGACAGAGCAGTAGATGCAAAATTAGGTTGGCTAAATTTTATATTGTTTGGCATGACATGGCCTCGTCGATGTCTTCTTCATTGATCCCCAGCAGGTGGAAGATGTGGCCAAATTTGGCTTTGGACAACGACACATTGGCAACGCGGTCCAATCCTTTTTTAGCATTGTAAGCAATTCCCAGACCGGCCTGGCTGAGCATCAGGGCGTCATTGGCCCCGTCTCCAACGGCAACCACCTGGTCTAATGGAATCCCAGCGTCGCAGGATATCTGGTTGATGACACGCGCTTTTTCAGCTGCATCGACAATCTTTCCGGTTACTTTTCCGGTCAAAAATCCTTTTTTAATCTCCAACTGGTTTGAATGGGCAAAATCCAGGTTAAATTTTTCCTTGAGATGATCGGCAAAAATATTAAACCCTCCCGAAACAATGCCCACCTGATATCCGAGCCACTTGAGGGTTGTCAGCAGTTCTTCTGCGCCGCCGGAAAGATTTATATGATCCCGGATATCGATTAATTCATCCACTGCCAGCCCCTTCAGCATAGCAACTCGCTGCCGTAAGGACTCTTCAAAATCGAAATCACCTCTCATCGCCTTGTCGGTAATTCGGGCAACCTCTCTGTGTACACCCGCTCTGCGGGCCATCTCATCAATGCCTTCCATGTCCACAAGGGTGCTGTCCATATCAAAGCACACCATGCGCTTGTTTTTTCGATGAGCGCTCAGGGTTTGAAATGACAGGTCGACATGGAGTTCGCGCCCCTTGGCCATAATCCGGCTCTTCATACGATTTAAATCTGCCGCCGCAAGGACATTTAAAATCATCTCAAAAGATCGGGCACCATGATGGGTTTCACTGGATATCATTTCAATGTTGGCATTTTCCTCCGCCACAATTCCGGACAGGTCCGCGATGAAGCGGGTATCTCCGAAGTGAGTAAGGATGATGAGTTGCCGGCGACCGATCTCTTCAACACGTTCCGGTGAGACCAGCTGGAAATTGAGGGTCAGATTCATTTTGCTGGCTTTGAATAGAAGATCCTTTATGACACTATCCTGAGAGTCAGACGTCTGGCTTGATTTTAGCAGCAAATGCAGCCCCAGCGTGTTCTGTAAGGAAACCTGTTCGATGTCCACAATTTCAATTTTGTGATCAAAAAGAACTTTTGCAAATACAGCTAAAATGCCGGGACGATCCGGTCCGGAAACGCTCACCATCAGTAATTTGCCGTCTTCCACAGTCTAACCCTTTCATAAGATTTGCACGGGAATATCTACGCAAGATACGCTTCGCGTTCGTTTATAGAAAAAGACCCAATGCCGCAAAAAGCAGTCGTTTGATATTATGACAATCAATGATTAGTGTTAATTAGCTTAAATTATAAAGTCAAGCAAACCCATCAGAGATTATTTACGATAAAACCATTGCACTCCCGAAATTTAATTTGACTCTGCCAACAGCCTTTGTTGGTACGCCTGGGTGCTCAGCGTCAACCGATCGAATGAAATTAAACAGGGGAATCATGTTTTTCAGCCACCGCCCAATCGTTTTTTGCATCTTGTTCGGCGTATCGCATGTTGCAGCCGGTACGACTGCTATGCCCGCTAAACTTTCGTCCTGTCCGGATTCGCCCAACTGCGTTTCTTCACTGAGCAATAATAAAAAGCATTTCATCGAGCCTTTTAAATATACAGGTAGCTTCGAAGATGCCAGGCAAAAACTTATCAATATTCTGGAAAATACCCGGCGCGCGCGCCGGGTAACAATCGAAAGAGATCATATTCAGGTTGAATTTCGCTCATTGATTTTTCGGTTTGTCGATGATGTCGAATTTTACTTTCCAGCTGATGAATCTATCATCCATGTGAAATCTGCATCGCGGTCAGGCTATTACGATTTTGGCGCCAACCGCCGGCGGGTGGAGCACTTACGCGCGGCATTTCAGAATCGGGTAAGATAATCATCCGCCAGGACACGGGGCTATTAAAAAGACTCATCAAGCGAGGCCCATATGAACGTTGCATATTATTTAAAGCTTTACGCTCTGACCGTACCTGTCTTTTTCATTGTCGACTTGATTTGGTTGGGAGTTGTGGCCAAAGGGTTTTATCAGAAAAATCTAAACCATATTCTCAGTCCGCAAGTTAACTGGTCGGCTGCCATCATTTTTTATTTAATCTACATTGCCGGAATTCTCATTTTTGCCGTTGTGCCTGCAGTGGCGAAAGATTCATTGCGACACGCTGTGTTGTATGGGGCGTTGTTCGGATTTTTTACGTATATGACCTATGAGCTAACTAATTTAGCCTTGCTCAAAGATTGGCCGCTCAATATTGTGTTCGTCGATATTCTCTGGGGAGTGGTTCTGTGCTCCGTTGTCGCATCAATCGGATTCTATACAGCCAGGTGGCTGGCTTAATTTGGGTAGCAATTTCATATATTGAACCTGCAAAAGTCGCACATATATACGCCTCCTTACGGTGCAACCCGAATGATTTCCTAATCAATACAGCCTAGCTATTGACACTGACTTCAGGGTGATTAATTTTTAGACAAAATTAAGACAAAGTTTAAAAATTTCCTAAGTTTTCAGGTAAATGATCATTAGGAAGACAACCTGTGAAAAAGATCTTAAACTTACAAAAAGTCATCAAATGATTGCTAAGGTTAAGTTAAAACTACTGAATCTGATAAAGTCAATGCTCAAAGAGGGCATGAGTCTGAAAAAAATATCTTTTTGCCTTGCGCTGGGGATTGCGCTGGGTATTTTTCCGGTTCTGGGCATGACGACTTTGCTGTGCACGATTGCCGCCTTTGCTTTGCGCCTGAATATGCCGGCTATTCAGATTGTTAATTATACGGTTTATCCATTGCAACTCATTCTGCTGGCCCCATTTTACGGTTCGGGGAGCTGGCTATTCAAACAACAGGGCGGGCACACGATCAGCGGTAATTTGATCGACTTATTCCAAAATGATTTCTGGGGCAGTTTGGCCAGTCTCTGGGATTTAACGCTTTATGCGGTTTTTACATGGTTAATTGTCAGCCCAATCCTTGTCCTGCTATTGTACTGCGTTCTAAAACCAGTGTTAGGCACTTTACCTGCTTTTCGCGGCCGGTGAATACCAAAAATAAATTACCTGCATCAACCCCTTTTTTTCAGCCGGTAATGGGAAACCAGCCACTCCTGGCCTTTTCGATAGCCCCAGAGTTCGGCGCAAGCCATAAAAAATATCCGCCAGCGCTGCAGCCAGCAGCGTGCATTTTCAGCCCCATAGGTATCCTTTAAAATCGGCAAGATCTCTTCTCGACGGTCATCCAGATTAGTCAGCCAGGCTTCAGCCGTCTTGCTATAATGGGTACCGTTTACCCGCCAATGAGCCTCTACCACCAGCTGATCCTGCAGATACAGCAGCAAATCATCCGATGCCATCATGCCTCCGGTGAAAAAGTGAGTGCCCATCCAGTTGTCCTCATATTCCTCGAAAGTGTAGGCAAATCTGCGGTGCGTGAAAATATGAATAAAACATTTTCCGGCCGGAAGCAGCCAGCCGTCAATCCGCCCAAGAAGCTCCGGCCAGTTGCGCATGTGCTCAAACATTTCAACCGAAACGATGCGATCAAATTTTAAATCGATTCCAAAATCATTCATATCAGCGGTGACAACTTTTAGATTGCTCAGACCTCGCTTTTTACAAACGGCTCTGATGTATTCTCCCTGCGGTTTGGAATTGGAAACGGTGATGATATAACTGGCGGGAAATTTTTCAGCCATCCATAATGAAAGCGATCCCCAGCCACAACCCAATTCCAGAATATTCATCCCATCAGCCAGCTGGGCGCGCTCAACGCTGATGGCCAGCATCCGCGCTTCGGCTTCATCCAGTGTTGACGTATCGGCATCCCAGAAACAGCCGCTGTATTTTAGATGACGGCCCAATACCAGGTTGAAGAAGGCCGGTGGAACTTCATAGTGCTGTTCTTTGGGTTTTTCGATTTGAACAGCGATGGGGCTTCGCCGCATATCATCAATAAATTTCGCCAATGTGGCTCGCTGGGCTTCGATATCCCCTTTGTCTTCCATTTGCAAACGTTCTTTATCCAGCATCCGAATGCCGTGACGAATCAAGGCATCCGGCAGCCATCCACGCTCAGCCAGTTCGGTCAATAATCTCATAGGTTTTCCTTTTTAGGAAACCACGGGATAAAGGCCGGTGTGCGTCGAATATATTCACGGTATCCCGGCCGGCTATCGACAATGGTTTTTTCCATCAAGGGGATACCGGTCATCTTCAGCAAGACCGCGGTAATTATAAATGGACTGATAATCGTCCACCAGCTGTGTGCTGTGGACAACGCAATTAAGAAAATCCCCCACCAAATTAAACATTCACCAAAGTAATTGGGGTGCCGCGAGTAGGCCCATAGTCCACGGTCCATCACCTTGCCCTTGTTGGCGGGATCGGACTTAAAGCGCGCCAGCTGCCAGTCGCTGATGGATTCAAATAAAAATCCGATCATCCAGATGATGAGTCCCGCAAAATCAAGCCGGGTAAAATGCGCCGGCATCCGTGACACCTGACCATACTGGATGGTCAGCGCGATCACCCACATAAACAGGGCCTGCAGCAAAAAAACCTTAAACAGACTGATGATCCAGAAGCGGTTGCCGCCGGCCTGGCGCCAGCCGCCGTAGCGAGGATCCTCACCCTTGCCCCAGTTGCGCCAGGATAGATGCGCGCTCAGCCGCAACCCCCAGACGGTGGTGAGCACCACAATCAACACCTTGCGCCCGGTGTAACCCTCCGTGAGGCCAAAGGTTATCCAGGCAATCAGGACAAATCCCATCCCCCAGAGACTGTCAACAAGGGTTACATTTTTATAAACCAGACTGATCAACCAGCCGCAGAACATCATGCCTGTCACGGCAGCCAGATTCAAGCCCAGGACCACAAACAAATTTTCCATTTGAATCGCTCCGGATATTCGGTTTTTGCTAAACGATCATTCGATCCGGCCTTAACGGATCTACCACCGGCCGCCCAGCCGCGCGCTCGGCAATAGCGGTGCGAATTTGCGCATGTAGCCGACTGCTGATGGGATATGCCAGAATGATTATAATGGCGAGGATATTGCAAACCGAGGGCACCAGCGCGTACAACGTCCGCAAAGTCAGTTGTACCTGTTCGGTTTGGGCAACATTCGGGGTGTAACCCGCCAGGCCGAGAATGGACAATCCCGCACCTACGCCGATGGCCGCGGCAAATTTTTTGGCAATGGACCACAGACCGATGTATTGTCCCTCCCGTCTTTGACCGGTCAGCAGTTCATCGTAATCAATCACATCCGCCTGGATGGCAGATGGCAATGCCAGGGTGGCGCCAAAGCCGATGCCGGATATAATGACTAATATTCCATAAATGTGGGCATCACCGGGGCCCAGAAAAAAAACACCAATAAATGCGCCGGTATTAACAACCATGGAGATCAGCCAGGCCGCCTTTTTGCCGATGCGGCCTGAAAGCATGATCCACCCGGGTAAAAAAATGATACCGGTTATAAAATACAGCAGCAGGAAGGTATCGGCCAGTTGCGACTGCAAAACATATTCGACGTAAAAGAGAATTAAAGTTGCCGGCAAGTTGCTGCCAATGGCGGCGATGGTATAAGATATGATAAGAATGATAAAAGGCCGATTGCGGGTCACGTAGCGCAATCCCATCCATATGCCGGTTGGATTCAGGACCTTTGCTGATTGCTTTTCTTTTATGGCCGCAACACACCACCAGCAGGAACCGAGCAAAATTGGCGCGTACAGAACCGCAATCCAGAAAAATTTGGCGCGTTCACCTTCAGCATCCGACGTCAGGTTAAAGGCCCATTCAACAATCGCCGGCGAGCTGGCGGCCATCAGGGTGCCGGCGATGAGAAATCCGTCGCGCATACCAAAAAGCGCCGTGCGTTCGTGATAGTCAAAGGTGATTTCAGGCCCCAGAGACTCAAACGGAACCACCACCGCTGTCCAAAATAGAAACAGCGCGTAAATACAGATACCAAACCACCAGGTTTCAAAATAAGCAGATGCCTGTGGTGGGTTAAACAGTAAATACATGCTCAAAACGACAAATAACGATCCGATGCCAATATACGGACGGCGTCGGCCGAAGCGTGATCGGGTTAGATCTGAGATGTATCCGATTGCAGGATCGGTAACGGCATCAAATATTCGCACGCTGAATAAAATGGTGCCCAAAACAGCGATATTGATACCGACAACATCGGTATAAAATTTGGGGATATAGACGTAAACCGGTATGCCGACAACCGCCAGGGCAAATGCCGGGGCTGAATACGCAATTTTTTTACGCAATGCAATACGGTCGGGATGCCGCGTTTTCACTATAAATCCAGGAGTTCTTTTTTCATAGAATCGCTGATGGGCTTGGGCCCCAGCCATATGGAAAACAGGGCAGCCGCAAAGTCAGCGCCTTCGATAATACCCTTGGGCTCGCCGTTTAATGCCAACTCCGTCCCCTTACCGGGGATATACGTCAACGCATACCGATCGCCAGGCTGAACATCCTGGTACAGGGAGTTGTGGTATTCAATATGCGGTTTCAGCCGCTCATAGGTCTGCGGATCCACATTTTCAGATATTTTTTTATTGGTGGCCGGACCAAATTCATCGCCCGCAAATGATCTAAAATATTCAACCTCCAAGCGCTTGGGTACATCCGAAAGCGCCAATTTAGACGGACAATCCGCCGGCAGGTATAAGGCGCCAACGTATACTTTTGCAAAAACCATCACTCGTAAAAGTCCGGTGCCTCTTAATTCCAACGACGTGTCCTGTATCGTATAGCGATCATCAAAATCAACCCCCTCAATTTCTGCTGCCTCGATCCGGGGTAAAATGAAAAGCATCGCGATCAACACAGAAAATGGGATCAAAGATAGATTTTTTTTTATGGTCATCATATTGTCCTTTATATCGCTTATCATAATAGTGTTCCGATATACGGAAGTGGGCATAAGTGGTTGTAGAAAAAAACGTTGGAATTGCGGAACGTTTTTTTGACAACCACTATAGATCTGACGTTCCTGTAATCTTTGCTCATGCAAAAATTTAGGCTAAACACGCTACATTGTGGCCTCAGCTTACTTTGAAACCTAATGCAGAATCACCTGATGACAAGTGGATTACGCATCCTCATAAACCATTGCAACCGGGGGCATTCGGCAGATGCCTGGAAAGTTTAAAGTTTGAGCAGACGTTCAGGGAGGGTTAAAAAACCCTATTTTACTTGCTGCGGGACTTTGCGTAGCTTACTGAGGTCGTAACCTTGCGCTTTGAGAAAATCTAAAATGCGATTATAGTCCTCTTCCGACATAGCGGGTTTGCGGGCCATGATCCAGACATAGTCCCTTTTGGTGCGGCCAATCACGGTTTGTGAGTAATCTTCAGTCAGATAGATGATACGGTACTCGGCTTTAAACGGCCAGAAAAACTGCATCCCCCAGACGGCATTGGATTGCTTATCCCGGATGAATCCCCGTGGCCGATAGGTTTTGAGTGGGCCCTCAAATGCCCCCTTGTTAAACGTGAAGGTTGTCTCTATGGTTCCATCTTCAGCAAGACGGTAGGACTCAATGGCGTTATAAGCTTCTTTTTCAATAGAGGTAGGGATACTCGCAATGACGTACCAGTCCCCCATGAATTGCTCGATGTTTACAGCGTCAACCGTATGAATCGGCGACCCGGTCGTACAGGCCGAAATCGAAAAAACAATCATCAACAAATGTATTCTTTTAAGATTTTGCATCACAATCGTATCGTTAAAGCGGCAGTTAAGCTAAGCCTATTTTTCAGTGACATTCCGTTGGATGGCCAGATAATGGGTGATCTGATCGTTCTCACCCCGTATCGGAACAATTTTCCATTCCATCATAAATTCGGAACCATCCCGGCGATAATTAATGGCTTTACCATGGAACAGCTTGCCGGCCGTAATGTCGGCATTCAATTGTTTGATGACCTTTTCATCCGTATTGGGTCCCTGCAAAATAGAGGGCGATTTGCCCATCACCTCATGGGGCCCGTAACCGGTTAGTTCGCAAAATGCCGAGTTAACATATACAATGGGATAGCCCTTGCCGGCTTCTGTAATCACGATTGAATTAAAAGACTCTTCCATTGAAGCCTCGAGCAGGCGCTTCATTATAAATTTAAAGCTCTCATCATGCTCAAAAATATCGAAAACATATTTTTTGACCTTCATTTGAAGTATGTCCCTCCCAAAAACCTAGTTTAAATGCTTGTTTGAATTTTTTATGCTCGCAACGTAATCATTGGCTGTCAAACATCAAGAAAAAATGAGCTGCATTTATATGTGAGATCTGATTTGGAGATGATACAAATTTTGATCAAAAATTCTAAAAAAACAATTTTTTGAGGATATAATTCTCTAAAAAACAAAAATAAGATTATGAAAATTCATAAATTTTTGATATAAAATTATAATAACGAATCAACAACTTATCCACTGCATCGATTATTGAAACTATGCGAATGGGCAATTGGTCATCAATTGGGGTCTTATTTTTGGTGTTGTTTCTGCTGCAAGCATGTGCCGCTGATCAGCAGCTGCAACATCAGAATGTGCTTCTACAAGATCAGATCGAGCATTTCCAGTTACAGCTATATGAGTCCGACCAGCAAATCAAAAGCCTGAATGCGGAATTAACGCGTTTGCAGCAGGTCGAAACTAAATACAACCAACAACTGACGGACCTGAAAGCGAAGAACGCTTCCCTTCAAAATATCAATTCGAAGCTTACCCAGAAAGTCGAGGGGCTGACCAACGCCCTGGAAAAAAACAAATCGGTTATCAAACTTCAAAATAAGGTTATCCGGCTGCTGGACGACACCAAAAAGACCATTGCAACAAGCCTGAAAGATGAGATTGCGTCCCAGGATATCGAACTGATTGGGCTGGCAGATACGCTCAAGGTGATTTTTATTGATAAAATCCTGTTTGATTCAGGCAGCGTTGAGATTAATCAGAAGGGGAAGAAATTGCTGCTAGCTTTCGCTGAATCCATCCGGCAGCAAAAGAATCAAAGCATTCTGGTGGAAGGACATACCGATAATATGCCGCTGAAACCGGCTTTGAAAGAGCAATTTCCCAGCAACTGGGAATTATCGGTTGCCCGGGCTGCGACAGTGGCAAGATTTCTTCAAATGGAGGGGCGCTTACAACCGCAAAGACTATCCGCGCGGGGTTACAGCTTCTATCAACCGGTGTCATCAAACAAGACCCTTGCGGGGCGTCGTCAGAACCGGCGCATTGAAATCATCCTGAGCCCATCCGAGAAAACCCCTTAAGTTGAAAATTGACTATGGGTTGAGTCAATTGATCTACCGGTTTGTCGCTGATGCTCGACAGCGCTGTACGAGTACAAAGTCAAAAATATTCAACTCTCCAGAACTTCTCTGATTTTCTGGGACAATTCGATGATATCGAAGGGCTTTTGAATAAACCCATTGCAGCCCAATGCGAATAACTCTTCCGTTTGCCTGTTCGTGCTATAACCGCTCACCAGTAAGACCCTGACATCGGGGTTTATTTTTTTCAGCTCTGCATAGGTCGCTTTCCCACTCATCTCCGGCATAATCATATCCAGAGCAATCAGATCCACCTTTTCGGACTTTTCAACATAAATGTCGATGGCTTCCCTGCCGTTCTCAGCGGTAATAACCGAATAACCCAATTCTTTGAGCATCAATTTTTCCACTTCAATAGGCCCTTCTTCATCATCCACCAGCAGGATACACTCGCTACCTTTTAACAACGTAAAATCAGCTTTGGATTCATCTGTTTCTTTGGCTTGTGAAGCCGGCAGATAGATAACGAATGTGGTGCCATGACCCTGCTCACTATAGACGCGGATGATTCCATTATGATTTTTAATGATGCCGTATGCCGAAGCCAGCCCCAGACCTGTTCCTTTGCCGATTTCTTTGGTTGTAAAAAAAGGTTCGAATATTCTTTCGATGGTATCTTTGTCCATGCCGGTACCACTGTCGGTTACCGAAAGCTTAACATAATTGCCGCCTTTGACTTCAAATGGCTCACAGTATGCATCACTGAGGGCAACATTTTCGGTCTGGATATACAGGTCTCCGCCATTAGGCATGGCATGCCAGGCGTTTAGATACAGATTGATCAGTACCTGTTCAATTTGCCCCTGATCCACCTCCACATTCCAGATTTTCACGTCGCAATGTTTGTGCAAGGTGATTTCTTTTTGGGTACGCATGAACATGCGGGTACTTTTTTCTATGATATCGTTGAGGCATGTCGGTCGTAGTGTATATTTCCCTTTTCTGGCAAACCCTAGCAGTTGATCAGTTAGGTTTGCCGCGCTCATGACATTGTCCTCAATCCCCTGTAAATATTTGCTGTCTGAATGATTATCCAGGTTCTCCGATTCGTTGCCCAAACGCATCAAGGATAAATAACCCTGGATGCCCATCAGGATATTATTGAAATCATGGGCAATTCCGCCTGCCAGGGTGCCGATGGCCTCCATCTTTTGGGCATGTATGAGCTGGGCCTCGAGATGCTGCTTTTCCTTTTCAGCTTGCAGCTGATCGGTGATATCCGAAATTTGACTGACGATTTTTTCTTTTTCAGTCGAATCCCGAAAACGGTTTGCGGTAATTTTAACGAAGCGCTCCTCGCCGCTGTCCTGCATGATTTTACAGACTGGCCCTGAATTTACAACCAATCCCTTCTGTATTTTTTGAAAATATAGTTCTACATCGCTGTACCCGGATGGTTCCAGGTATCTTTCAAAGGCATGACCCTCAATCTCTGGCCGTGGGCAGTCGACAATTTGAATAAAAACCTCGTTGGCGTATAAAATATGGAGATTTTTGTCGAGGATCACAATCCCATCTCGCGAATTCTCAACCACGGAACGGTAACGTTCTTCACTTTCGCGGAGTGCTTTTTGGGCTTCGATGCGTCTGCTGACGTCACGGGCGACATTCAAAATAACTTTTTTGCCTCTGTAAGTTATGGCCCGTGAATGTATTTCAACCGGGAGACGCTCGCTATTTTTGCTGAAATGGACTGTTTCAAGGTTTAGTTTGGGTTGCGTTTGTACTTGAGCCTTTTCAACAAGCTCGTAAAGAATTAGATTGACATGATTTTCCGGAATGATTTGATTCAAATTGAGCTTGAAATACTCATCGAGCGAATAGCCCAATTGGGAATAGGCGGCTTCGTTGGCCTCCAAAATATTGCCGGCCAAATCCATTATGTAAACCGCATCATCCACCTTCTCCAGAAGCTCCCTGTAGCGCGTTTGTTCCTCGGCGTCCTTCAAATGCGCCATCATATAATTGAAGGCCTCCGATAATTGGTTAAATTCCCAATAATTCCGCTTATTCGTTTCAAAAAGAAGGTCCTTCTGGCCCTCTGATATTCGAATGGCCTTGGCGGTCATTTTGCGCAGGGGTGCCACCATTTTTCTGGCTAAAAAAACAGCCATGAGAGTAGAAACGGCCAGAACGACAATGGCAAACAAGCTCATCCAAACGGTGACTCTCCGTTTTTCCTGAATGAGGTTTTCAAGTGAGGACTGAAAATAGAGATGATTAAATCCACTAATCCTGGAAAGAATTAAACTTTGGCCAAACGGGTAAAATTCGGCGTGGCTGGCCATTTTATCCCGGATTTGGGGATCAAGAGCAAAGGTTTTGCGTGAGATCAGGTTAAATGCCTGATCGGAGTCGATAGCCGCCAGGTTGATTCCGCCTGCTTGCTGAATGGTTTCAATGAGTTTTTGGTCCTGAATCATATCGTACAGTGCATAGGCCGTACCCATACGGCCGGTTTCATTCATGACCGGCGCAGAAAATATCCACAACAATCTGGTTTCTCCCTGATCTTGCACAATCTTACCCTTCGGATATTCCGCTAATGCAAATTTGACAATTTGTTCTGGCAGACCAGGGTATTTCCCCGGCACGATCTGTTTTTCACCCACCTTTTTTACAAAATGGTACACACCGTTTGCAGGTGGATAAG
The DNA here is from genome assembly GCA_947259495.1 of uncultured Desulfobacterales bacterium. GTDB lineage: Bacteria > Desulfobacterota > Desulfobacteria > Desulfobacterales > JAHEIW01 > JAHEIW01. The sequence continues at coordinate 35,525 of CAMYLV010000007.1, forward strand.
ATTGGGTGATTCGATCCTCTACATTAGATGTGACGTCCAGCATGACAGTTACCCGAATGATGTTGTCGGATCGAAGCTCATTTAAAAAACTCTGAATACTTGCCATGCGGTTATTTAAGATAATTTCGACCTGGCCCTTTTGAGCCCGTAATTTCTCGTAAAATTCAGCCTCTACTTTTTTACCAAAATACCGGTAAATGGTTCCGAGGATAATCATGACTGATACGCTGACGAGGACAACAAAGGCCGTCATCAAATACGTGGAAAAGTGCTTATTGCGATTGAATTTCAACATAACTATTAAGCATAAAATAAAATAGCTTAAGTTGTCAAAAAAAAGTTAAGATCACAGCTGCTTAACGTTTGTCTGGCGGACACGGATATAGGGGTTGTCAAAAAAACGTTCTGGTATTCAAACGTTTTTTCTACAACCCCTTATGCCGCACTTCCGTATTCCAGAACATTATTATGGTGAACGGTATAATCGCAGGGATTTAAATGGGTACCCCAAGCATGCATCCGCATTTATGGGATACAAGAAAACAACTGATTTCTTTTGACTTCTCATCTGCTAATGCAATACAAACCAATTTTGAGCGATGTCGTTATCAATCAGGTTCGGGCAGATCAGCGTTTCTTCATGGGCCACAACCGATGCCGATGTGAAGCGCAGCCGGGAGGCGATTTTGCGCATTGCCAAACAAGTGACGGGCTAGTGCCGTATAAGCCTCATGCAAAGACGCAATGTCGCCAAATTGATACCTGAATCTTTGACAATAATTTTGTAAGCGCCTTATCGCTGATCAAGGAGGAAAAATGAAAGAAGGCAAAATGCACTATGGCTGGGTGGTCATCTTTATGGGGCTGCTGACCACTATTGCCGCCCACGGGTTCGGGCGGATGTCCTATACGATTATTCTTCCCGCCATGAAAGACGGACTGGGCTTTAACTACACCCAGCTGGGGCTGCTGGGAACCGGCAATTTCATCGGCTATCTGACCATGGCCATCATTGGCGGTTTTTTGGCCGCCCATTTTGGAACCCGTATCATTATCACGGCAGCTTTGGTACTGATGGGAATCACGATGATCCTGACCGGTCTGGCACAATCATTTGGCTTTGCCTTTGCGATGCGGCTGCTCACCGGCCTTGGCAATGGCGCGTCTTATGTCCCGGCAATGGCTTTGGGTTCAGCCTGGTTTACCACGAAAAAAAGAGGTTTTGCGACCGGTATCGTCTCTGCCGGAATCGGAATCGGTACCCTCATCTCCGGTCTGGTGGTTCCGCCGATTTTATCGGTTTTTGGCGCCAATGGATGGCGGTTTTCGTGGTATATACTGGGCGGCGCTGTTCTATTGATATCCGGTATTGTCTATCAGTTTGTGCGCAGCAACCCACAGGAAAAGGGACTCCAGCAGGTCGGATCTGAAAAAAGTGGAGCGGTACACAGCGATTCCTCCGCAACTGAAAAGGCAAACGCTTCGAAGTTGACAGGCACCATTAAAAGTGTCGTTAAAATGGGGGCGGTCTGGTATCTGGGTGTTGTTTATTTTTTCTATGGTCTTTCCTACATAATTTATATGGTTTTTTTTGCGGCTTATCTGGTTAAAGAAATAGGCCTCAGCCAGGAATGGGCCGGCGGGTTATGGGCGCTGGTTGGCGGTTTAAGCATTTTTTGCGGGGTGATTTGGGGCAAGATATCGGACGTGCTCGGAAGAAGCCGTGGTGCCGCCCTGGCCTACCTTGTGCTGGGGCTCTCCTATGTTCTCTATGCGCTGATAAAGGTCGATTTTGGTTTTTATCTTTCGGCCATTTTATTTGGTCTCACCGCCTGGAGCATTCCCACCATTATGGCCGCAGCCGCGGGGGACTTTGTCGGCCCGCGCCTGGCGCCTGCAGGACTGGGCTTTATTACCCTGTTCTTCGGTATCGGCCAGGCTCTGGGGCCGGCGCTTGGCGGATATCTGGCAGATGTCAGTGGTTCATTTACATTGCCGTTTCTGGTCGCCGGTTTAATTTCACTGGTCGGGATGATATCATCATTTTACCTAAAGAAACCGGCCACAGAATAGAAGCTACCTATTAAGCGCTGAATTCCGAGGACGAGAACGACGACCAGTACGAAGCGGGGCAAAAGTTGCCAAACCTCTTGCTCGTGCTCCTCCTCGTCCCCGATAGAGAGGTCTGCGCATTATATTTCAGGACTGGTGAACAACACATAAGGAGTTAGTGATGATAATCGAAGCCAAGGGGATCAAAATCAATTATGAATTGTCGGGTAAACAACAGGCACCGGTGGTTGTGTTGAGTCACTCTCTGGCCTGCAGCCAGATGATGTGGTGGCCTCAGCTCGGGCGGCTGGAGACTCATTTCCGGGTTCTGCGATATGATACGCGCGGGCACGGGCTCAGCGAGGCGCCGCCGGCGTCCTATACCCTGGAGCAACTGGTTGATGATGCTATCGGTATGCTGGATGCACTGAAGATCGATCAGTTTCACTGGGTGGGCCTGTCGATGGGCGGCATGATCGGCCAGGGCCTGGCGTTAGCTCATCCCGGCAGACTCAACACTCTGGTGCTGGCCGATACCGCAGCTGTCATTCCCGCTGAGGCGCAGTCGGTTTGGCAAGAGCGCATCGACGCTGTAAGTGACGGCGGTATGCAGGCTGTGGCCGAATCGACCCTGGAGCGCTGGTTTACGCCGAATTACCTGAAGCAAAATTTTTCTGAGCTCGATCGAATCCGGCAACAGATCCTGGCCACGCCGGTAGACGGATACATTGGCTGCAGTGAGGCGATTCGCCGCCTTAATTATCTGGAGCGGCTTGACGAAGTTGAAGCAAAGACCCTGATTATGGTCGGTGCCGATGATCCCGGCACGCCGGTGGCGGCTTCGGAAGCCATGCATGCGCAAATTAAAAATTCAAAACTGGTGGTGATTCCGCAGGCAGCCCATCTTTCTAATATTGAACAGCCCGATCTTTTTAACGATCATCTGATGGCGTTTCTGCAAGGTAAGGATTAGGAGCCCGCATCATCACTGCCGGATTTCCCTTTCGCTGATTCCCATCAGGTACAGCAAACTGTCCAGCCCGACGCTGGAGATGCTGCGCTGGGCGTTTTGTCTGACGATGGGCTTGGCATGAAATGCTACACCCAGGCCGGCGATGCTGATCATCGGCAAATCGTTGGCACCGTCACCGACTGCAATCGTCTGTTTAAGGCTGATATTTTCGACCTGGGCAATTGTTTTTAAAATCTCAGCCTTTTTTTGGCCGTCAATGATATCCCCTTTGATGTTTCCGGTGATTTTTCCGTTTGCGATTTCAAGCTGGTTGGCGAAAACATAATCCAACCCCAGTTCCTGTTGTAAGTGCTTTCCAAAATATTCGAAGCCACCGGATATAATACCGATTTTGAAGCCCAGCTGTTTGAGTTTGTCAATGACGCGTTCAACCCCTTCCGTCAATGCCAGATTTTGAGCGACCGCTGCAAGCGTATTTTCGTCCAGGCCTTTTAACAGGGCCACCCGTTGGGTCAGGCTTTCTTTAAAACCCAGCTTTCCCTGCATACCGGCTTTGGTAATCTTAGACACCGGGTCGCCAACGCCGGCTATTGCAGCCAGTTCGTCAATAGCCTCTCCCTGGATCAGGGTTGAATCCATATCGAATACGACCAGCCGGCGGGCATGGCGATAAATATCATCGATATAAAATGAGATATCAATACCCGTTTCGGTGTGGATGTTCAGCAGCTCGCCCCGCAACATACCCGGATCTTCGATTTCACCGGAAACCGTAATCTGCACGCAGGCCTTTTGATGAATATCGTTGTGATTCACCGACACACGCCCTGAAAGCCGATTGATGACATCGATATTTAATTTGAATTTCGCAATTGCGGCGGCCACTTTGGAAAGCTGTCCGGCCGTCAACTGTCGCCCCAGCAGGGTAATAATCCGGCGCTGTTTGCCCCGTTGCGCAACCCATTTTTCGTAAAGGCTTTCCTCTATCGGGGAGAAATGAATCTGAATGCCCAATTTATGGGCTTCAAACAAAAGATCTTTTAAGGTCGATGAAGATTTAAACACGGCCGGGATTTCAACCAAAATTCCCAGCGACAAATAATCGTGGATAACAGCCTGCCCGATATCCAGAATCACGACATTGTATTTGGCTAAAATACGCGTCAAACTGGCTGTCAGCCCGGGTTTATCTTTACCGGTAACATTGATCAGTATGATTTCTCTCATTGTGGCTTACCCTGGGAGGCTTAGCAACATATGCGTATGGCAAAAGAAAAAGCGTACTATAGACACAACTAACTCCATGTTGCAACCTGAATGAACGGCCGGATGTTTTTTTACCCTAATTGATCGTAAACAAAATGAAATACAGGGATGGGGAATGCTACCTCGGATTCAGAAAATCTAAAACCACCTGCTGAAACAAGGCCGGGGCTTCGGCGGGTATGCTGTGGCCGGTTTCCGGGAACATCCTGTGGCGCCCGTGGCAATCTTTTGCCAGTTGCCGAGCATCCAGATGGTTGACAATCGGGTCCTCGGAACCGGAAATGACCAGAGTCGGGCATTGAATTGAATTGACAAACGATTCAGGAGGCGGATAATCGGACACGGCCCTGAAATGGGCCATCAGCGCTTCTTTATCGTTGCGAACCGCAACGGCGGCAACGATCTTAGCGGTTATTTCCTGGTTTTGATTTAAAAAACGCTTGCCAAAGACCAACGGCAGCGCGGCCCATGCCATGGTCTTAAGATCTGAGCGTTGCAAAATTTGCAGCCACGCTTGAACAATTTGTTTAACGTAAGCCTGTGAATCCCTGCCGATGCTGCACAGCACAAGCCGGTTGACCCATTCAGGCGATGTTGCTGCCAGCCTTAAGGCGATATAAGCGCCATGACTGATGCCGACCAGGTGGGTTTTTTGTACGCCTAAGTGCGCGAGCAATTTTTTCAAGTCGCGGATATGGATTTCGGCTGAAATTTGACGGGTCCCGATATCGCTTTTTCCCTGGGCCCGGGCATCATAGCGCAGCACCCTGAAATGTTTCGCAAAAGCCGCTGCATGTGGTTCCCAGTAAATGGTTGTCTGGCTGGTGCCGTTTAAAAGAACCACCGCCGGGCGGTCGGCCTTGAAATTATCGGTGGTATAGTAGAGTCTACAGTTGTCGGGGGGGGTAAGGTAAGGCAAAACATTTCCTAGATTCAGATTTTTTGGGGTTGTCAAAAAAGCGTTTCGTTATTCAAACGTTTTTTTCTACAACTGTGAACTTCGTGCTCTTTGTGGTGAAAAAAGATCCTGTTACAAAACCCACGGCAGTTAATGTTTAACCCGTGGCTATCTTAAATAGACCCTTGGGACCCGGGCGGCAATGCTGGTGACGATTTCATAATTGATGGTATCCAGCGTTGCAGCCATTTCATCGACGGTCAGGGTTTCATTGCCCTGTTGACCGAATACAACCACCTCGTCACCCATTTGAACGTTTTGGATGCCGCCAATGTCCAGCATAGTCAGGTCCATGCATACGCGGCCGATGATGGGAACGCGCTGCCCGCCGACGAGCATCTGGCCGCGCGAGGACAGCAGCCGGTTTAACCCGTCGGCGTAACCCACCGGGACAGTTGCAACAGTGGTGGGTTGTCTGGTTGTATAGGTCATGCCATAACTGACTTTGAATCCGGCGGGGACTTTTTTGCGCTGTATAATCCGTGTTTTCACCGCCATGGCGGGTTTAAGCGATACCCGTTGTTTATCAACCTCATCGGAGGGATACAGCCCATAGATCGCAATTCCAGGGCGCACCAGGTCAAGATGGGAGCGGGGCATATCAATCAGCGCTCCGCTGTTGGCGGCGTGCTTCAGCGACGGATTCAAACCGGCCGTTTGCAAGCCTTTGAGATAGTCCAAGAAGAGATCAAGCTGGTATTCAGCATAGGTTTTATCAGCGCTGTCGGCGGATGCAAAATGGGTGAAAATGCCCTCAAGCTCAAATCCGGGCAGACCGGCTATGGTCAGAGTTTCAGCGAGCGTATCCGTATTGATTTTCGCCGGGTTGTTGGATCTGAAATTTTGCGCCAACAGGCCCAACCGGCCCATGCCGGTATCAATTTTCAAATGGATCTTTATTTTTGCCCCTTGCCCAGCGGCTGCCTCGGACAATTCAAGGGCGGATGCGGTTGTGTTAACGCTCTGGGTGAGATCATAATTTAAAAGATTTTCAGCTTGCTCCGCGGGGGTATAGCCAAAGACCAGAATCGGTACGTTGATGCCGGCTTTTCGAAGTTGAATCCCTTCTTCGATGCGGGCCACACCGAGAACCGTGGCACCATTTTGAAGCGCGCATCGGCTGACTTCAACAGCCCCATGGCCATAGCCGTTGGCCTTGACAACTGCCATCAGCCGGGCGTCCGGCTGTGTGATGCGGCGCAACTGGCTGACATTGTGAGCGATGGCCTTTAAATCGATTTCGGCCCAAACCGGGGCAGCATCCAAATTTACACCTCGTTATCTCGTTTTAAAAGGAGCGGCCCGACGGCCCGATAAAGCTCCTTGGCGTGATATGAGCTGCGGACGAATGGACCGCTGGCGACCTTAGAAAAACCCATCTCGATGGCAGTTTGCCGCCATTGCTCAAATTCTTCAGGGGGAACAAAGCGCTTGACCGGCAGGTGCGCTTTTGAAGGCTGCAAATATTGGCCCAGCGTCAGAATGCGGCAACCCACCCCTACCAGGTCGTTCAGGGTCGAGCGGATTTCTGCGGAAGATTCCCCCAGTCCCAGCATCAAGCCCGATTTAGTCGGCAGCTTCGGGTCAGACGTGTACACCCGTTTTAGCAAATGCAGAGAGCGTTCGTAGCGGGCTTGTGGTCGAACGAGCGGATAGAGGCGGGGTACCGTTTCAATGTTATGGTTGAGCACATCCGGACGGGCTTTGAGAACGCTTTGCAGTGCTTCAGCATTGCCCTGAAAATCAGGGATCAGAATTTCTATCACGGCTGCCGGGATCTGCCGGCGGATTTCGGCAATGGTTTTAGCAAAAAAAAGCGCCCCGCCATCCGCTAAATCGTCCCGGGTAACGGCGGTGATGACGATATATTTGAGCCCCATTTGCCGGGCGGCGGCGGCAACCCGGGCCGGTTCGGCCGGATCGGGCGGGCCTGTTGGCCCCTGTGCGACTGAACAAAACCGGCAGTTTCGGGTGCAGCGCGATCCCATAATCAGGAATGTCGCGGTGTGTTGGGAGAAGCACTCCCAGATATTCGGGCACCTGGCTTCCTGACAAACGGTGTGCAGACGGTCCTTGCCGATCAGGTTTTTGACATTTTCATAGGCCGGGCCGGCGGGCAGTCGCTTTTTAAGCCAGCGGGGCTTCTGTTGCGGTTGTTGTGTCATTGTTGGTTTAGGGCTTGGTGTTTAGTATTTAGTATTTGGTATTTGGTGTTTGGCACATGGTGAATGATTTGGTTAACTGAACAGAATAACTAAACACGAAACACCAAAACGAAACACAAAACACAAAACACGAGACACTAAACACTATCTGTTAGCGTCAAACTTTCCAATATAGAACCCAGATCAGCCAGCTTTTTCTGAATAAATTTAATACCAAAAACCGCTTCAAATTGTATTTTTAGTACCACCCGCACCTGGTTCATCGATAACGTTTGGGCGCTTTCCTGCTGCATGCTGGTCATACCCACATCCTGCAGACCGCAGGGTTGTATCCAGGAAAAGGGCCTTAAATCCGTTCGCACGTTTAATGCCAGACCGTGAAAGCTGATGCCTCTGCGCACTGCAATTCCGATGCTGCCCATTTTCTGCGGGCCTACCCAGATGCCCCGGTTGGCATCATTGCGCTCGGCGGCAATGCCCCAGTTTTGAGCAGTTCGCAGCATGACGTCTTCGAGACCACTGACAAAGTCAACCACCTTTATTCTGGCGGCTTGTAGATCCACAATCGGATATGCCACCTGCTGGCCCGGCCCGTGATAGGTGATGTTGCCGCCACGTTCCACCTGAATGATCGGGATGCCGGCTTTATCAAGAAAATCCTGCGACACCAGCATACATTCCCGTCCCCCTCTGCGACCCAGGGTAAAGACCGGCGGATGTTCCAGAAACAAGACGATGTCGTTTTGCAAAATGCCCGCTCGCCGGGCCATGATGAGTTTTTCCTGCAGCACCCAGGCCTCGTGGTAATCCACGCGCTCAAAATCAATGCTCAGCCATTTTTTAGGGTCCGTTGTTTGTCGTTCGTTGTCTGTTGTCGCACGGACACCAGTTGAGAGTGGCTGACTGTCACTTTTGAATTTACTTATCTTTTTGGATATTACCATTATTCCGTATAACTATTGGATGGCCCCGAGCTACGGATCACTGACTACGGACAACTGACCTATCCAGTCAGACATGGTTTTCGCGCAGCGGCGGTCTCATCCAGTCTTCTGCGTTTGGTCTTCCGGGGGGCCGCGTGCAGTAATTCGGGGTTTTCTTTTGCTTCTTTGGCAATGGCTTGCATCGATTCGATAAACAGGTCGATGTCTTCCTTGGATTCGGTTTCGGTGGGCTCGATCATGATGGCGCCGGGTACCACCAGCGGAAAATAAATTGTCGGCGGATGAAATCCGTAATCCATCAGTCGCTTGACGATATCCAGGGTGGTCACTTTATACGGCTCCTGGAGTTTATCTGAAAAGACGCATTCGTGCATGCACGGCCGGTCGTAGGGCAGATGAAAGGTCCCCTTTAATTGATCTTTGATATAGGCGGCATTTAAAACTGCAAGCTGGCTGGCCTTTTTCAGATCTTCAGGTCCCATGCTGAGAATGTAGCTGTAGGACCGGATCATTACGCCCACATTACCATAAAAAGCATGGATCTTTCCGATGGTCTCGGGGAAATCTTCGGACAAAGCATAGCGCTCTTTTTGTTTGATCACACGGGGTACCGGCAAAAACGGCTCCAAATGCTTACGAACACATACCGGTCCTGCTCCGGGACCACCGCCGCCATGCGGGCTGGAAAAAGTTTTGTGCAGGTTGAGGTGCAGCACGTCAATGCCAAGCTCTCCCATGTTGACGATTCCCATAATGGCATTCATGTTGGCGCCATCGCCGTAAACCAGGCCGCCTTTGGCATGCACGATTTCGGAAATCGCTTTAATGTTTTCTTCAAAAAGACCCAGTGTGTTGGGATTGGTGACCATTATTCCGGCGGTGTCCGTATCCATGATGTCGCCAACCGCCTGCGGTGAAAGCACGCCCCTCTCGTTTGACTTTACCGGAACCGAACGGTACCCGCACAGCGCCGCACTGGCCGGATTGGTGCCGTGGGCCGTATCCGGGACGATGATTTTGGAGCGGGGTGCCCCCTGGCTTTTATGATAGGCATAAAACAAAAGCATGCCGGTGAGCTCGCCATGGGCACCGGCAGCCGGTTGCAAGGATGTGGCATCCATCCCGGTGATTTCGTTCAGATATTGTTCAAGGTCATACATCAGTTTGAGAGTCCCCTGTGACAGATGCTGTGGAAGCAGCGGGTGCGCTTGCGCAAATCCCGACCGAGCGGCCTGTCTTTCGTTGGTCTTGGGATTGTATTTCATGGTGCACGAGCCCAGGGGATACATGCCGGAATCAACCGAAAAATTCCATTGTGAAAGGCGGATGAAGTGCCGCACAACCTCAACTTCGCTCAGATCGGGAAAATCCGGGCCGGGGCCCCCTAATTGTTTATCGACCGGATGTTTTTCCACATCGCGCCGGGGAAGTGAAAAACCGCTGCGACCTTTTTTCCCTTTTTCCCATAGCAAGGGCTCGTTGAAAATCAATCCCGTGGTGCCTAAGATCTCTTTCATGGTATGATCTCCTTGACCAGGGCATCCATATCCGCCCGGGCCGTTGTCTCGGTTGCGCAAAGCAAGTAATGATTTTTAAGTTCCGGATAAAAATCGACCAACGGTAGACCGGCGATTATTTTTTTCTGCAACAGGCCCTGATAGGTTTTCCTGAAATCATCCGGAAACTCGACCACAAACTCATTAAAGGTCGGCCTGGAAAACGGCAGCTTGAATCCGGCCTTCCGCAACGCTTCTTTTAAATATTCGGCCTTGTCGTAATTGAGCCGGGCCAATTCCTTAAACCCGCTACCGCCTAAAGACGCCATATACATCACTGCCGCCAGCGCGCACAGACTGTGATTGGTGCAAATATTGGAGGTGGCCTTCTCGCGCCGAATATGCTGCTCACGGGTGGCCAGGGTGAGCACATGGCCTCTTTTGCCTTCTTCATCGACTGTCTGGCCCACCAGACGCCCCGGCATGTTGCGAACGTATTTCATTTTGGCGGCAAACATCCCCAGCCCCGGGCCGCCGAACGTGCGCGGGATGCCCAAACTCTGCCCCTCACCACAGGCGATATCAGCACCGCATTGACCCGGGCTTTTGTACAGGCCATAGGCCAGCGGCTCGCTGAAGCATATAACCAGGAGTGTTTTTTTGTCCGGCAGCGATTGTTTGGCGGCTTCCAGGTTTTCCATACAACCGAAAAAATTCGGTGATTGAATTGCCACCCCCCCTAGATCGTCCATATCCTTCAGCGGGCCCAAATCGGTGGTGCCGTCCGGAAGATACGGCAGCTCTCTGATATTAAAGCCGGTGGGCTCAAAATAAGTCGCCAGTACCCGCCGATACATGGGGTGCACGGCGCTTGAAACCGCGACTGTTTTTTTTCGTGAAACGCGTATCGCCATCAGCATCGCCTCGGCCAGGGCTGATGCGCCATCATATTGTGATGCGTTGGCAACCTCCAGGCCCAGCAGCCGGGCGGTCAGCGTCTGGTACTCATAAATGGCCTGCAATGTTCCCTGGCTTACCTCGGGCTGGTAGGGGGTGTATGCGGTTACAAATTCTGAACGACCGGCTAAAAAGGATGCCGCCGCCGGGACATAATGCGCATAACTGCCGGCGCCCATGAAAACCTTGTATTCAGGTGAGACCGCCATGGTGGCCGCCAGCGCGTCCATATGATCGTTTAATTCCCACTCCGTCAGCGCTTCGGGAATTTTGAGCGTTTCTCTGCGGCGGCAATCTTGCGGGATATGGGCAAAGAGTCCCTCGAGGCTGTCAATCTGCACCGCTTTGAGCATGGTGGCGATATCGTCCGCTGTATGGGGTAGGTAACGCATGGGGATCATCCTTTCAGCGAGTTAAGATAAACATTATTATCCATAAGGTCACCTATTTTAGATGCATCATCCGCTTTGATTTCAAGCATCCATCCGTCGCTGTAAGGCGAATTGTTAACCTTTTCAGGCGCATCTTCCAGCGTGTCATTTATGGCAACCACCTCACCGGCGACCGGCATGTAAAGCTCGGAAACCGCCTTGACGGATTCCACCGTGCCGAATTCCTCTCCCTTGCCAAATGTGTCTCCGACCTCCGGCAATTCGACAAAGACAATATCGCCGAGCTGGTCCTGGGCGTAATCCGAGATACCGACCTTAAGCTTGTCCCCTTCGAGTCGGGCCCATTCATGAGATTCGGCATACCGCACATCATCGGGAAAATTGAGTTCATTGAGTTCTTTCATAGCTGACCTCCTTAAGTTTGCTCTATAATAGATGGGCACATACGGTTTTTTAGATTAAGCTCTTTTGCCTGCAAATACCATATTAAAATATAAGCCTGGCGAGCCGGAACCAAAAAGATAAATTAAATGCCTAAAGTACGTAGGGTACCTTCAGATTATAGCTTTTGTATACTACAAAGGTTTCTACGGATTGAACATCTTTGACCCTGGAAACTTCTTCGGTATAAAATTCCAACAGACCAAACCCCGACTTCAAAAGGACCACCAGAATCAGGTCGAAACGACCGGTTACCACACTGACCGAAACCACACCTTTGAGATTGCTGAAGTCTTTACCTTTGTTGACCAGATCCATGCTGTGGAGTTTGACCCCTACGATCACCACACGATGCCCATCAATGGATTCCGGATTGACCACCCCATTGATGTCCAAAATGCCTTCTTCGATTAATTTTTGAACGCGTGTTCGGACCGTGTTTTCAGATATGGATAGATCCCGGGAAATTTTTTGGTATGATTTGCGACCGTTGCGGAGATGCCTGATAATGGCCAGATTGGTTTTATCGATGTTCATACAGCACCCATATTTTGAAAGTAACACAGAAACATAAAATATTTAAAAAAAATTGCTGATTGTGTCAATTAATTTTTAATTTTTTTACGATATCTTCAAAATTATCGCAAGATTTTTTATTGTCAATTGGTTGCTTCGTGCATGCACACAATTTTTGAATCCTAAAGATGACCGCAGCGGACACTGTGCTTATTATTCGCAGGGCGGAAAAATGGTATCTGTGCGCTGTTGACCACCCAGTCCGAAAGCAGGGTGTGATTTTCAAGGGAATAAAGTTGAAAAAAAAAACACCATGTGTTATGGACCCAATCATTTTTAAAACCTTATCAACGCACTCATCAACAACCCTTAAACCAATTACAAACCGAAGTGAAAAGGAGATTTGCCATGAAAAAAGGATTACTTGCAACCGGCATTATTTTTTGTATCGCGGTAGTTATGGCGTTTTATGCCTGCGGACCGAAAGGTCCGGAAACCATCAAGATCGGTATCAATGCCCCTATCACCGGTGACATCCCCAAAGTGGGCGAGGGTTCCAAGTTTGCGGCCGAGATGTGGCTTGAAGACATCAACGCCGCCGGGGGGCTTCAAGTCGGCGACAAGAAATATAAGGTAGAGCTAGTCATCGAAGACAATGAATCCAAAGCGGAATCGGCGGTTAAAGTCGCCACCAAGCTAATCACGGAAGATGAAGTCCTGGCGATTGTGGGACCGCAATCATCCAAGCAGGCCATACCGGCCGGCGGCAAGGCCAACGAGCTGCAAACACCGATGATCAGCCCCTGGTCGACCAACCCCGATACGACCAAAGATCGGCCGTTTGTATTCCGCGGCTGTTTTCTCGACCCGTTTCAGGGGCCGGTGGCCGCCAATTTCATTAAGGATGAATTTGGTTTCACAAAGGCAGCTGTGCTCTATGATGTCGCCAGCGATTATCCCAAAGGGTTGGCCGAGTTTTTCAAAGAAGCCTGGGAGAAAAATAATGGTCCCGGTTCGGTGGTGGCCTTCGAAAGCTTTACCACCAAGGACACTGACTTCAGCTCCCAGCTGACCAAGATCAACAATTCAGGCGCCCAAGTGCTGTTTACGCCCCAGTACTACAATGAAGTTGCTCTGATCGTGCAACAGGCCCATCAACTGGGCTGGGACAAGCCCATTGTCGGCAGTGACAGCTGGGGTTCGGCTGAGACTGTAAAGCTTTGCGGCAAAGACTGCTATGGGCTGTTTTTCAGCACCCACTATGCGGCCGCCGGTGCTACCGGTGCGACCAAAGAATTTATTGATCGTTACAATAAAAATCATGGGTACGTGCCTGATGATGTCGGCGCTTTGACCTGGGACAGCATTCATCTGCTGCAGCAGGCAATTCAAAATACCGGCGGCTTGACCGGCGATATCAAAAAGGACCGTGTTGCGGTTCGCGATCAATTGGCCAAAATCAAAGATTTTGACGGCATCACCGGCAAGATGACATTCACCGAAGAGGGCGATCCGATTAAATGTGCCGTGCTGGTCCGCATCAGTGATGCCGGTGAATTCGAATTTTACAAGTCCGTTTGTCCCTAAGATGGACCCAAACCGTTAAGCGGTTCCGCGGTTCCGCGTTCAGTAGTTCAAGGATTCCGCCGGAGGCGGTTCAGGTGTCGGGTGTCAGGTGTCAGAATTAGCGGAGCAGAAATCTGAGCACTGACCACCCAAACCTGACACCTGAAACCATTAAAGTGAAACGCTGAACCCGGGAATGCTTCACGCAATATTACAATGAGTTAAGCAAATGACGGGCCAGGGCTTCACACCCTGAGCCCGCCTTTTTAGAAAAACAAGGAGCACTCGATGGTACTTTTGCAAAACCTGATCAATGCATTGCAGTGGGGAAGCTTTTATGCGCTTATCGCCCTGGGCTATTCTATGGTTTATAGCATCCTGATGCTGTTTAATTTCGCCCACGGCGATATTTTTATGGTGGGCGCCTATATCGGGTTCGGGGTGGCTTCGGCTCTGATTGCTCTTACCGCCATGGGTGCCTTCGCGCTGCCCGGCTGGCTGATTCTGGTTTTGACCATCCTTTTCTCCATGTTTTTAACCTCCTTTGTGGGCATGATCGTTGAACGGATCGGCTACCGCCCTTTGCGGGCTGCACCGCGGGCGTCGGCGGCCATTACCGGATTGATGATCGGCATCATTCTGGAGACCGGCAACCTGGCTTTGCTGGGTGCCCAGCGCGTCAGTTTCCCGTCCATGATTGACACCGTCACCTACGATATGGGCGGCGTTTTTGTGACCAATAAGAAGATCATGATCGTGGTGGTCTCACTTCTGCTGGCGGGGGCGCTGCACCAGTTCATCCGCCGGACCCGCTATGGGATGGCCATGCGCGCTATGGCGTTCGACTATGTGGTGGTGCCCTTGATGGGAGTGCCCCTGAACACCATGGCGGCCATGACCTTTGCCCTGGGATCGGCGCTGGCTGCTGCCGCCGGTATTCTCTTCGGGGTGGCCTATCCGGTGCTGGATCCCTACATGGGAATTCTGATCGGCTGGAAAGCGTTTGTCGCGGCGATTTTAGGGGGTAGGGGATCGGTTATGGGGGCTACCCTGGCCGGATTCTTGCTGGGATTCATTGAAATTTTTGTGGCCATGATTTTCCCATCGACCCTGCGCGATCTGATTGCCTATTCGATTGTGTTGCTCATCCTGGTTTTCAGGCCCCACGGTTTTTTTGGAGAAGCGTACAGTGCGCGCCTGAGACTGTAAAAGCCGGCCGGGGCTGCAGCAACCCTTTCAACAGTCAAGATTCGTGAGAAACAAGGATGTGATATGGAAAGTACGAGCGAAAAACTGTCATCTCCCTCGATGCTGTCAAGGATCAACATACGTGCCTGGGTGTCCAAGGTTCCGCTGCTGGGCTGGCTTATCGGGGCTCTTATTGCGGTGGGACTGGAAATGGCAATCGGCACACCTTTGGCCCGCGCTCTGGGATTGTCCAAGGCACCCACCCTGTTCGGCTTCCTCATTATGCTCAAAAAACCGCTCTTGATCCCCGGCGCGGCGCTATATCTTTTGCTGATCTATCTTTTACCCATCGGTCTGATCGCACGATTCGCCGCCGCCGCATTAAACCGACTGGCCGCCATCCTGGCCGATTTTTCGACGGTGTTTTCCATTCTGATCCACCTCGCACTACTTTATCTGGCATTACACCTGTGGTCCGGATTAAGCGACTATCGGGTTCTGGTGGTCAAACTGACATTGATTGCGGTCATAGTGACGTTGAGCTTGAATGTCATTAACGGCTACATGGGCGAATTTTCGTGCTCGCATCCCGGGTTTATGGCATTGGGCGCTTATGCCGCGTCGGTTTTTACGGTTTCTCTTTTCGTAAACGATAAACTCTTTGGCGTGGCCGTGCTTCCGGCAGCCATCGGACCGTTCTTTTTTCCGATCGCATTGTTTCTGGGCGGCGTGGCAGCGGCCATCGGAGCGATGGTGGTGGCCATACCGTCATTTCGAACGCGGGGCGATTATCTGGCGATTATCTCACTGGCATTTATGTTTATCGTAAAAAGCTTAATCGAAAACCTGGAAGTCGTCGGAGGGCCTCGCGGATTGGGCAGTCAGCCGGACTGGGCCAATTTGCCGACCGTTTTTGTGACCACGGTGATCTGCATCTGGGTAATTAATAATTTTGTGCGATCCACGCTGGGAAAAGCGCTTAACGCGGTGCGCGATAACGAGATGGCGGCGGATGCCATGACGGTTAACACGCGGCGTACCAAATTTCTGGCATTTCTGTTTGCCGCTTTCTGGGCGGGTGTTGCCGGCGGTTTGTTTGCCCATGTGCTTCGATATGTCAATCCCAGTACGTTTGGTATTCAAAAGTTGGCCGAAGTTCTGGCCATGGTTTATTTTGGGGGTTTAAACTCCGTGTACGGCGCCATTGTGGGCGCCACCAGTATCAGTCTGCTGGGCGAGGCCTTGCGGCCGCTGGAAATATTTAAATGGATCATTATTCCGTTGCTTCTGATACTGGTGATGATTTTCAGGCCAACGGGCCTGATTGCCTTCAAGGAGTTCGACGCCAGGCAGCTGATTCAGCCCAAAAAGTAACGTAAAACGCGCCATTGCTTTCTATAGGGGTTGTCAAAAAACGTTGCGGTATTCAAACGGTTTTTTCTACAACCCCTTGTGCCGTACTTCCGTATTCCGGAACAGTATTATGGAAAACGGTATAACCCAAAATCGAGCGTTTCATATTTTTACAAATCTGGATAATTAGAAAGAGGTAGCGCATGTCCATGTTAAGGGTTGAAAATATGACCCATTTTTTTGGTGGCCTGCGGGCGGTGCACAATTATGATCTTAAAATCGAACCCGGTGAGGTTCACGGGCTTATTGGCCCCAACGGTGCGGGCAAAACAACGATTTTTAACCTTATTACCGGAATTTACAATCCCACCGAAGGCGAGGTCTTTCTGGAAGATAATAAATTAAACGGTCTCGCGCCGCATGAAATTGCTGCCATGGGTATTGGCCGTACATTTCAAAACATGCTGCTGTGGCGGCATATGACCGTCCTTGAGCATGTGAAGATGGCCCGTTATTCCAAAATCGGCTACGGGCTCATCGGCGCATTTTTCGGAACCCCCCGGCGCAATCGCGAAGAGGCCGAAAGCGAGGAGAAAGCCCTTAAGCTTTTAAAAATGTTTGGTGTCGCTCAATTTGCAGACCAGTGGGTGCCGAATTTGCCCTATGGTGCTCAGCGGCGGGTCGAAATGGCCCGGGCCCTGGCCATGGAGCCCAAAGTGCTGTTTCTGGACGAGCCCACCGCCGGCATGAATCCTGAAGAGCTGGTTCAGATGATGGAAATCATCCGCCAGATCAAAGAAAAATTTGATCTGGCCATTTTTTTGATAGAACACCGCATGAAAGTGGTCATGGAATTGTGCGAACGAATCCAGACCCTGGTTTTTGGGGAAGTGATTGCGGAAGGCACGCCGGACGAAATTCAAAACAATCCCAAGGTTATCGATGCTTATCTGGGCAAGGAGATCGTAGAGTAATGTTGTTATCCGTTGAAGCGTTACGCGTTTCCTATGGCAATATTAAGGCCCTGCACGGGCTGAATTTCGAAATTGACAAAGGCGAGATCGTTTGTATTATCGGTGCCAATGGCGCCGGTAAAAGCACCACGCTCAAGGCCATTTCCCGCATGGTTCCGGCAGATGAGGGCTCCCGGATGACATTTGAAGGCAAGGACCTGCTCGAATTCGCTGCCGATAAAGTGGTCAGCCAACTGGGCATATCGCATGTTCCCGAGGGCCGGCGCCTGTTCGACAATTTAACGGTGATGGAAAATCTTAAGCTGGCGTGCTTTGCCCGGAAAGATAATGATCAGATTAAAAAAGATATCCAGCGGGTTTTTTCGATTTTTTCGCGTCTGGATGAGCGGCAGCTCCAGAAAGCCGGAACGCTCAGCGGTGGTGAGCAGCAGATGCTTGCGGTCGGCCGAGCGTATATGAGCGGCCGCAAAGTCATGCTGCTGGACGAGCCCTCCATGGGACTGGCGCCGCTGTTGATGATGAGCATGTTTGACGCCTTAAAGGAAATTAATAAGGAGGGAACCACGATATTGCTGGTCGAGCAAAACGCCCGGTTGGCCCTGCAGTTTGCCCAGCGCGGCTATGTGCTCGAAAACGGCAACCTGGTCCTGGCGGGACCCTCCGCGGAGTTGCTGGAGGATCCGGAGGTCAAAAAGGCCTACCTCGGCGGCTAAAACTGAGTCCTAAATCCCCATCTTTTAACCCGATACCTGTGTTACAAGCCGGCTCAAAATGCTCACGTACTATCGTGTACGCTCCACTTTTGAGCCGGCTTGCGCCTTGGTCTCGGGCAAAAGCTGAGAATTTTGAACTCAGTTTACATTTCATAGTTTTTTTCTTAAGCCTTTTGAGCACCTTAATCTAATAGGATCTGATGCGAAATCCCGCATTCTGCAGGAGGTCTCGGACAAAAGCTGAGAATTTGACTCCAGTTTTTTCATAGATAAAATTTTCTTTATGTTAATTCAAATTATTTCTTTTCTGCTTCTTCCTTATTGTCTCCTTCCTCTTGCAAGAACTCATTGGGATCTTTCATGATTTGCTGCGTCTGGCTGTCGGATAACAGGAACGGGTAATCGCTACCGGATGAGACCGCCGGATAATTTTCAGCATCTTTTTCAAGCTTGGCAAAGATATCTATCTGGTGTTGCCGGACCCCTTTTAATTTGACTGCGTATATCGGCTCTGAAAATGAATCCTTATTGCGATCATCGATGTAGCGGGCGCATTTGAGACTACCCAGGGTGGTCAACAATCGATTGAGGTTCTGATCGTTTGCTTTTTTACCGGCGCGGTCTTGCCATTCATATTTTACCGCTGCCGGCGGGGCGGTGTCCGGCTTTTCGGGCTGTGACAAGCTCGGTTTAACAGGGACCTCGCGGCGTAACAGCTCTGCAGATGTCTTACCTTTTGTAAGTTGAACCGTCTGAATGTCGGTGGTTTTAAAAGATAAAACGCCGCGGTCGCGCAGACTGTCCGGGGTCTGCTCAAATTTGCCCCGGAAATTATCGGTGGCCTGAAACACACGGCTGTCATCGCCTAACTTGACAAAAGTATGCCGAAACGAGGAGGCTGCCTTTCCAATATCCAAATTTCGCATGAGGGCGTCTTGCTGCCAGGCTTTTGCGGTGATGCGCTTTGCCGGATGCAAATCATAGCGCTGGTAATCCTTTGATTCTGAAACTAGAGCCGCCAGTGAAAGGGTTTCGAAAACGGCAAGCATATCGTTGACCTGGTTGGTGTCAGCCAGATATCCCATCGGCTCAAGGAACCATTGGTTGTCTCTCTTTTTCAAAATAATCGCATCTCCCGCTCTTGAAATCTCAATTTTCGTAATTTTGCCGGGTTCCAGGTCGGCCAGCGCCGGCAGCCGGTAAAGGGTGCGATCGGTGCTGCGCATTAACAAATAAGCCGAAAGTGCGGCAATGATAAGGATCAGGATTACATACTCTTTTTTGGCTTTCATTTTTTCGTTTTCCCTCAAAAGGTTCAGAGGTTCAGCGTTCAGAGGTTCATAGGTTCAGGTATTAGGTGTCAATCAAGTCAATTTTTACTTCATTGGTTTGATTGGTTCGATTCGTTCGATTGGCTAATATTGAACCAATAAAACCAATTCAACCAATGGAACTGATGCCGCAAGGTATTTAGCTGCCGCAATCCAGAACCCGGAGCGTTGAACCCTGAACCCTGAACCTATGAACCTTTGAACATCATTTGAATATTTTTTTTACGGGTATGCCGGCGGAACCAGACGGCGATGCCAAAAAGCACCGCCAGAGCCGGCAGGCCAGCGATATTCAAAGTTTTAATGAATGCCCTGGTTGAAGCCGCGGCATCATCCAGCGGGTTAAAGCGTTGCTGTTTTCCGCGCATGATGGCGACGTCTTCGCGGCCGTTTAAATAATCGATGACATTCAGAATGTAGGTTGCATTCGGACCCCTGCCGCCGGCATCCAGCAAATTGTCGCTCAGCATATCGCTTGAAGCCATCAGAAAGATTTTTGCGGGTTTGCCTTTAGCCAGAAATTGTCCGTTAGCGGTGATCTTGCTAAGATCGATGGCAGATCCTTGACCAGATGTCTGGTTTTGTTTTTGCTGCGCATCCATCTGGCTGTCTTTTTCTGCAGTCTCGTTTTCATCCATTTTCTTTACCGGTATGGGTTTATCGGCAAAGTAACTCGGAAATTCTCCGGCCAGAAAATAAGCCAGCGCTTTGCTCTGCATTTCTTCTTTTGAACTGGGTGGCTGGATAAACATCGGATTTAATGTAATCCGCCCGCTCATCTCCCATGATTTTTCCGAGGAGGAAATTAGTCGGATGGCTTTGAGGTCAGTGGCGGCCAGGCGCTCCGAGTCAAGCTCCAGGGGAGAGATCTTCAGGGCAATCATTCCTTTGATGCTTTTCATAAAGCTCAGATCTTTATTGATAAACCGGTTTTTAATAATCGGCGCGTAATAAATTGCTCTTTCTCCGCCGCCGAGCTGGGCCGGTAATTCTTGATAGAAGCAATTTTCGTCCATGACATATGACTGTTTGATGCGAACCCCGTAATGGCTCAGAAGCTTCTCAAGACCGGTATTTAAAGGAACAAATACCGTCTGCTGGCCGCCTAAGCTTCTGCCTTGTTGATTGGCGGGTTGAACTTCCCGGAAGCGATCCAAAAATAAGATCAGATTCTTACCCTTCATTAGAAACTGGTCGATTTGAAACAGGGCGTAATCGGAAAAGGGCTCTGTCGGTCGGGCAATAACGATGGAATTAAGGTTATCGGGTATGGATTCCTTCTCTACATGGACCGGCTTCAATGAGTAATTTTGGGAGATGAGCGTTCGAAAATTTAGGACCGCATCCGGATTCTGGCGGACATTCTGACCCATTGGTGAGAGACCACCAACATCCAGCGTCCCGTGGCCCGCGACAAACCCCAGATCCTGATTGATATCGATCAGGGCTTCGACATTGCGGTTTATTTGTTCTTCCACTTCTGCGGTCGTCATTAACTTATACTGGGTGCCGATTATCGGAATCTGAATCACCTGCAGCAAGGGAACCACCATGGTGCGTTCACCAAATTCCATCACCATACCGATTGCGCCGTTTCCGGGCGGGATGCTGCCTTTAGCCAAAGACGGCCATTTGACGGTCATTATTTTATATTTTTTAACAACCGCCGCCAGGGTCTCATCCGCTGCAGGATCGAAAAATTCAAACTCCAGTTTATTATAATTTTTCTGATTGAGCTGCGCGACCAATTCCTCCAGCGCGTTGGGAAATTGCGCAAGCTGTTTCAAATTCATATAGGGGGCTATTTGATTTAGCGAGGACGACAGAAACAGTTTAATGTGAATGTTATTCTGCAAACCCAGCAGCGCGCTGATTTTATTGTTCAATTTCTGGATGGCGGTGGTCAGCTTGTATTCGAGTCCCTCTGTGGTGGTTATGGTTGGAATACGCTCAATCAGATCGCCGTGGATAACGACCAACCCCATGTAGGCGCGTTGAAATTTGACCTCATCCTTTTCAATGGCCTGAATTTGGACGGGCTGAATTCCGTAATTATTTGCGAGCTTCTGGTTTTCCTGGCTCTCTGCAGAAAATTCACCTTCTTCGGCACTGACGTCGTGAAAGCTGTAATTAAAGTAGCGATTGGCATGGATGGCATATTCTTCGAGCAGATCATGCAGATAACGCTCCGTATTATTGTGAGGGGCGGGCAGGTTTTTTGTAAAAAAAACCTTTATCGTCAGTGGTTCACTGAATGTGGACACCACCTTCTTACTGGCATCGGAGATTGAATACATTTTATTGGCACTCAGGTCCAATCTGAAAAAAAGGGTGATTCCCGCGATGTTGACCAGCACGACGATAATCAAATAGACCAAAAACTTAATGTATTTCTCCGATCCTTTTTTCATCTGCATGTTGATCTCCTTAATGTTTTGCCTGCAAAGCCAGAAAGGCCCCGTAAAGGCCGACAAAGCAAACGCTGACAAAGTAGAGAATGTCACGACTATCGATAATACCTTTGGCGATATTCTGAAAATGCAAATCAGCCCCCAGATAGGCAAAAACGCCCAGCAACGATCGGGGCAAGAAATACAGCAATTTGTCGATCAGTGTCAGTGCAAAGCAAATTGCCAGGCCGATGATAAAGGCGATGATCTGATTGCGCGTCAGCGCTGATGCAAATAGCCCAACGGCCGAGAAAGCGGCACCTAATAAAACAGCGCCGAAGTATCCGCCGATTACCGGTCCCCAGTCCAATTGTCCCATCACAGAAACAGTCAGCGGGTAGGCAAACGTCGGGATTAACATCGCAACGATCATTGCTACGCTGGCGAAAAATTTACCGAGGATGACATCGCGAACGGTCACCGGCATCGTCAGCAAAATTTCATCGGACCCCACGTTTAATTCTTCAGATATCAGCCGCATGGTAATGGCTGGAATTACAAAAGCAAAAATAATCGGTAGCAGCGCATAAAATGTTCGCAAACTCGCCTGGTTGAACAGGAAAAAGGTCGCAAAAAAAAACCAGCCGGTTACCAGAAGAAATATAGAAATGACGATGTAGGCAATCGGAGAAATAAAATAAGCAGTGAATTCTTTGCGAAAAATATGGGCCACCTGACGCATGTTAGTTCTCCTTGGTAAGCTCACGAAAAATGTTTTCCAGTGACTGGGTCTCCTGGTGAAACTCCAAGAGAATCCAATCGGTGTTCTTAATCTTGCGATAGACTTCCGGCCGTAGATCCGCTGTTGATGCATAACTGAGGCTGACCTTCAGCATGCTACTGGTTTCAGAAATACAGGTGACCTCATCAATTCCTTTGATGCCCGCCAGCGTCTCGTGTACAGTTTTGTAATCTGCGTTTTGAACACTCAGATTCATGATGTTTTTGCCACCGGTGGACTGCTTCAGATTATCGGCACTACCGTCCGCTACGATTTTGCCCTGACTGATGATGACGATACGGTCGCAGGTGGCCTCGGCCTCACTGAGGATGTGCGTTGAAAGAATGATGGTTTTTTCTTTGCCGATTTCTTTGATTATTTTGCGAATCTCAACAATCTGATTGGGATCCAGGCCCGATGTCGGTTCATCCAGAACCAAAACTTCCGGGTCATCCATCATGGCATGGGCCAACCCCACGCGCTGTTTGTATCCTTTGGAAAGATCACCGATCGGCCGGTGCATGACTTCATTGATACCGCATAGGTCCGCCAGGCGACGAATGCGCGCTATCTTTTTATCACCATTAATCTGCCGGATTGCCGCTACGTAATTCAGGTAATCAAAGACCAGCATATCATGATACAGCGGGGCGGATTCCGGAAGGTAACCCAATATTTTCTTTATTTCCAAAATGTGTTTATCAATGCTTAATCCTTTGACACGAATATTTCCCGAACTGGGTCGCAGATATCCGGTGAGCATCCGCAGAGTGGTGGTTTTTCCAGCCCCATTGGGACCCAACAGCCCCAGAATTTCTCCTTTTTGAATTTCGAAATTGACCTGATCCACTGCGCAAAGCGTGTGATAATATTTGGTAAGATTTTCGACCTGGATCATTGCACATCTCCCTTTCGAGAAGCTATCTCAAAAATGCATCTAACCCGCCTGCGGCGGACAGGCGCCCAATTTAGGTGACTCTGCCTGTTCTAGAGCAAATGGCTATAAAAAAACCAAACGCTGATGTCAAGGCCGGACGTTGCCATTCAGTCAGCAGCATCAATGCCGAAAGCTTTCCGGGATGGCGAAACAGGCAGGGCGGACAAACATTGTTCCGTTTTAGGCAATTAAAAAAACCTGGAAATTTTATTTGCTAAAACATGGAAAAGATGAGAAATAGAGTTATCTTAGGTTATCAGAGATCTCGGTCCTGCGTGTTGTTAATGCAAAAATCTTAATACATAAATTTTCCTTTTGCAAGTAGCGTCACCCGCCAACCAGCGGATCGACCAACGCAAGTGGATGCGCTTTTATAGTGGTTGCTCTATTACCGTCCTGAAAGGAGTCATATAGATGGGCCCCCATAATGGAGTTTCAAAATTTTTAAAGTTAACCCCCGTTTTTATCATTTTAACCCTGGTGGCCGGATTTATTCACAGCGGTTATGCTTTTCTGGGAAATCGCGCGTATGCCAAAGAAACACAATATTTCGATGCACCCTCCAGTTTCAATCGACTGGCAGTGATGGTGAGCCCGGCGGTGGTCAATATCCGGACCGTAAAGACCATTAAAGGGGGCGGACCGGTTTTTCGCCAATTTCAGCGCGATCCTTGGGGTAAAGAAGGTCCTTTTAAGGATTTTTTTGAACGCTTTTTCGGCGATGAGATGCAAAGGGAATTCAAACAGCCCAGCCTTGGATCGGGTTTCATTATAGACGGCGGCGGGTTTGTTGTGACCAATAACCATGTCATCGAAGACGCCGATCAAATAAAGGTCAAGCTCAAGGATGAACGTGAATTCAATGCCAAGATTATCGGCCGAGACCCCAATACGGACATTGCCCTGCTAAAAATAGAATCGGATGAAAATTTTGCGACGGTGAAGCTCGGCGATTCCGATGCGCTTCAAGTTGGACAATGGGTGGTGGCCATCGGCAGCCCTTTTGGGCTTGAGCAAACAGTGACGGCCGGAATTGTCAGTGCCAAAGGTCGCGTTATCGGCTCGGGCCCTTATGATGACTTTATTCAAACAGATGCCTCCATCAATCCTGGCAATAGCGGCGGGCCGTTGCTGAATATGCAGGGCGAAGTGGTCGGGATCAATACTGCGATTGTCGCCAGCGGTCAGGGAATCGGTTTTGCAATACCCATTAATCTAGCCCGGGATATTATTGTGGCGCTCAAAGATGAAGGAGAAGTTACCCGGGGATGGCTGGGAGTTGCCATTCAGGATTTGAGCACTGAAATGGCTGAATATTATAATATTGAGGGCAAAAAAGGCGTATTTGTGGCCGATGTTTTTGAAGGCGATCCGGCAGACAAAGCAGGAATCCAGCCCCAAGATATTATTCTTGCAGTAAATGGTGAAAAGATAACGACCAGTCGTCAGCTGACCAGCATCATTGCTAAAATTGCGGTAAACGACAGCGCTAAAATAAAGATACTCCGCGATGGTAAAGAAAAAACAGTCAAAGTCAAAATTGCCAAACGTCCTGAGGAACGGCTGGCCGAACGAGGTCAATCCCCCGAGCAGACCGAAGAATTCGGAATTCGCGTATCAGATCTAACGCCTGAAATTACACAGCGATTCAATATTGATGAAACCACTGGCGTTGTTGTCACCCAGGTTGCAAGCGGCGGTAAAGGAGATGGCGCTGATGTGCGCGTCGGCGATGTTATCAAAGAAATCAACCGCCAGTCGGTAAAAGATGCTGCCGAATATAAATCTCTATTGCGTCAAATTGCATCCGGTGATTCGGTTAACCTGTTTATTCGACGAAAAAACGCCGGATTTTTAGTGGCTAAGCTGACAAAGTAAAATTCAAAAGCTTTGCTTTTGAATTTTAGTCAGCGATCGTCTTACTCAAATCCGGGATCGTATTCGGTTTGCCCCGCTCCATATAACGGCTATCTTCGCCGCGGGCGGTGACATTTTCATAGACGCCATCATCCCGTTTAACCAGCTTCGTAAAACCCAGGTCACGCAGCTCACTGTTGGTTTTCGGGCAGCTGATATTTATTCTTGACATGATTTTTTGCACAGGCCCGGCGCACTGGGGGCACTGCGTCAATGGATCATCATCTAATCTTTGTTTAAAATCAAACACCTTTCCCAATTTACACGTCCGCTGAACATGTTCATACTCATATATTGGCATGATCGTTCCCCATTTATAGCCAAGTAACATTTTTTCGGGCCAGGCCAAAATCGTTGTACAGGTGCTGCGGCCTGCGGCGGGCAAACCTGCTATTAAAATTATAAATGGAAATAAAATTCTGTCAAGCTTTTGATGTCCCGCATTCGCCACATTGTTTGATAACCAAACTGGCCTTAACCCCCTTTAACCCCCTAAAGTTTTTTCGAAAGCAGCCGATAGCGGTAATGAGTTTGAGTGAGTTGGATAAATATTTGTCAGGTCCAAACCGATTGAACAAAATCGGACCTATTTTGCATTCACATCAAAACTGCCTGCACGGCAAGTCCCCAAAAAATCGTATGTGCGCTGAAAAGGTCGGGGTAAACAATTATGAGCAAAGCACAGCCGGTTGAACAAACGGATATCAAACTGAAAATCAAAGAGGCTGAGATCTGTCATTCCATGGGAATGATACTGGAGGCTTTAACCCTTTACGAAGAGGCACTATCGCTTTCATCCGCTGAGGATGATGCCGGAAATGGGAGTATTTCTAATAAGATAGGTAATTTACGCAAGGAATTGGAGTTGCGGAAGGTGGCTGAAGATGAGGGGCTGTCGGCAGAGGATATTTCTCTTTTTAGAAAAAACCTGTCGCTGCATGATGATGTCCCGACGATTTTGGATGGGGCCCGTGCCTTGAAAGAACTCGGGCTTGTGGAAGAGGCGATTGTCGAATATGAAAAGCTCCTGCAGTTCGATTTTGGAAAATCGGACTACTCCAAGCTGGATTATTCCCCAGCCCAGATTGTGGTGGATTATTTAACTTGCCTGCTGCAAACCCAACACGCCCAGGCGGTTGTTAAGAAGGCTTATAAAGTTATTTATCAGCACAATTTGAACGATAAAGAAACCGCCCAGATTCAATTCTGGCTGGGCAGTGAGATGGGAAATAGGGAGCAGCACTGTCAGGCGCTTGAGCTACTTGAAACCGCAAACAAAATTGACCCCCATAATCAAGAAATTTCAAGCAAAATCGAATCTTTGAAATCAAGCATGTCAACCAGTTCAAGATACGATTATCTGCTGCGGAATGAAATGGTTACGACCAATCAACTCCAGGATGCACTGGCGATTTCCAAAAAGGTGGGCAAAAGCGTCGAATTTGTTTTGACAGATCGGTTTAAAGTAAAAAAGGACGAAGTGGGCAAATCCCTGTCGTTGTATTATGGCCTGCCGTTTCGCAGCTTTGATCCGGAAGTCATGGTCCCGGTCGAACTCACCAGCAATTTGAAAAAATCGTTTTTGTTGTATTACGTATGGGTGCCGTTGAAATGGAGCAAAAAAGGTGTCGAGATTTTAGTCGACGAGCCCAAAGATCTTCGTAAAACAGATCACATCAAAGCCCTGATGCCCAATCAGAAAATCAATTTCGCGGTCGGGTTTAAAGAGGATATTGAAAGTTTTATCAATCATTTCTTTGATCCAAAAGTTGATAAGCTAACTGAAAATGTATATGAAGATCTGGATAATATTATACCGGATATCTCATTCGAAGAAGAAGAAGAGTTAGAGGAAGACATTTCGGCCTTAGATGAGTCCTCCAACCAGGTGGTCAAGTTTGTGGATCAGGTTCTGGTTACCGCCTTTCGCAACAAAGCCTCCGATATCCATGTTGAACCATCGGCCATCACCCGTAAAACCACTATTCGATTCCGTACTGACGGGGTCTGTCACGAGTATATTCAGGTCCCCAATGCCATGGCGCCGGCAATTGTTTCGCGTTTGAAAATCATGGCAGATCTTGACATCGCCGAACGACGCCTGCCTCAGGATGGTAAAATACGGTTTAAGCGCAAAGGCATTCCAGAATTTGAACTGCGGGTATCGACCATGCCCACGACAGGCAAATTTGAAGACGCGGTCTTGCGTATTTTGACCAAATTCGGAATGCTCGCACTGGATGAAATCGGATTGAGTGAGCGAAATTTAGAGGTCCTCAAACGGTCAATCGTTCGCCCTTACGGTCTAATTCTGTGCGTGGGTCCAACCGGTTCAGGAAAAACAACCACCCTGCATTCTGCACTTGCGAGCATCAACGAATCTGGTGTGAAAATATGGACCGCCGAAGATCCAATCGAAATTACCCAGGTCGGATTACGGCAGGTGCAGGCGAAACCGAAAATCGGTCTGGATTTTGCGAGAATCATGCGCGGCTTTTTGCGGCTTGACCCGGATATCATCATGATCGGTGAAATGCGGGATCGTGAAACGGCGGCCACGGCAATTGAGGCCTCCTTGACCGGCCATCTGGTGCTATCCACCCTGCATACCAACAATGCCCCCGAGACCCTTACGCGACTGCTGGATATGGGGATAAACCCGCTGAACATTTCAGATTCGTTTTTGGCGGTGCTGGCGCAGCGTCTGGTTAGAAGATTGTGCCCTGATTGCATCGAATCGTATCGCCCGGAAACGGAAGAGTTCGACTATATCGTCAAGGACTACGGGGAAAAAGCGTTTCAAGAATTAGGTGTCGAAAATACGACCGCCTTCGAGCTGCATCGTTCAATGGGCTGCGAAAGATGCAATGGATCCGGTTATAAAGGCCGGCTGGGTATCCATGAATTAATTGAAGGCACACCCGAAATCAAAATATTGATTAAACAACAGGCAACTTCCCAGGATCTGGCAAAACAGGCGGTCAAAGATGGGATGACGACATTGAAGCAAGACGGTGTTCACAAAGTTTTTGAGGGCATCACTGATATGCGTGAAGTCCGCCGGGTCTGCATCGAGTAATCCTTAAAGGTGAAAGAGATGTCTAAAGAAGCGCTGGTGGTGGATGCGGATTATTTTTTTGTCGAATTTGTCAGTGAATTGCTGGCAAAGCGTGGTTATGCGATCACAAAAGCTTACGACGGCAAAGATGGTATATCCAAGTTGCAGGACCAGCCGCATGATATCATGTTTGTGGATCTGGTAATGCCTAAAGTTGACGGCAGCCAGTTTATTGATTTTGTGCGCCTCAAATACGGTCCCAATCATTTTCCCATTGTGGCTTTGTCGGGCGTAATGGTCGAGCAGCTCAGCAGCCTCAGTGAAATTGGCGCCGACTACTATATTGCCAAAGGGCCGATTGACAAGCTGACCGGGCAACTGAACGCGCTTATGGCGGAAATCGAAACCCACCCGCAATCCCCACCCGCCAAAGGAAAAATATTGGAAACCAGCGGCGTCTATCCCCGACGCGACACTGTTGGATTGCTGAACGCCCTGAAGTTTCATCGGGCTGTTATTGAAAGCCTGGCAGTCGGGGTCATGGTGATTGATATTGATGCACGCATTGTGAACGTAAATCCCGCTGCCTTTGAAATTCTCGGCAAATCCCCGACGGAAGTTCTCAACCGTCCGGTGCTTGATATTTTCCCGCCGGCGGCAAAGCCTAAACTGGGCGGTGCTCTCAAACAGGTGGCGCAGCTGCCTGAAAAGACTAAAATGAGTTTTCTTTCAGATTTTAACAATCGCTCTATTCGAACCAGCATATCCGCTATATCCCAGTCTGCCGGCAACGCCGGTTGGGTCCTTGTCATAGAAGATACAAACTGTGTCTGAAGCCTTCTTGGAAGCGGTTTCACCACCCCATCCAATGCCCCCTATCTGTATCTCAACTGTGCGGGGCAATATATTTCCATTAGATTCTTTGAGATGAATCTCCTTGAAGCAAACGCCTTTATCTGGTAAAGAATCAATTTTATACAGAAATCTGTTCGTGCCGATACGCTTTACAGACAAAATATCGAGCCAAGGGGGTTTTATGGTGCGCGTTGGTGTCGTGGGTGCCACCGGTTATGCGGGGGCAGAACTGGTCAGAATCCTATGCGGGCATCCCCAGGTGGAACTGGGCATTTTGACTTCACGGCAGTTTGCTGGAGTTAAATTCGACCGGGTTTACCCGGCAATGGCCGGGTGTCTTAATTTGACCTGTGAAGAACTGGATGTTGCAAAGGTGAGTGATCGAGCCGATATTGTTTTTCTGGCGCTGCCGCATCAGCTGCCCATGACCCTTGTGCCGCAATTTCTAGCGCGCAACGTTCGCGTGGTGGATCTGTCTGCCGATTTCCGCTTTAATGATGCCGCTGTTTACGAATTGGCCTACCAGCCGCATAAGGCCAAGGACTTACTCGATCGGGCCGTTTATGGTTTAAGCGAGATTTATTTTGATTCCATCCGAACCGCCGCCCTGATCGGTAATCCGGGATGTTACCCCACCAGTGCTCTGTTGCCGCTGATTCCGCTGGTGCGAGAAAATTTTTTGGATTTAGATACATTGATTGTCGATTCTAAATCCGGGATCAGCGGGGCTGGAAGATCCCTGGCAATAACCAGTCACTATTGTGAAGTCAATGAGTCATTTAAGGCCTATAAGGTTGCCAGCCATCGTCACAATCCGGAGATGAATGCAATTCTGAGCCATGAAGCCAGCCGGCCGGTTGAATTGACATTCGTGCCGCATCTGGTTCCCATGAGCCGGGGAATGTTAACGACCATCTATGCATCGCCGATCCGAAACCTGCAGGTGGAGGATATTGGTAACTGCCTTAAAAATGCATATTCAGATCATGTCTTTATCCGCTTATGTCCTGATGGGCTCGGACCCGACACCTTACATGTAAAAGGCACCAATTTCTGTGATATCGGATTCCAGCTGGATAAGCGCAGCAACCGTCTGATCCTCATATCCGCAATTGATAACCTGGTGAAAGGCGCTGCCGGCCAGGCGGTTCAAAATATGAACATCATGCTGGGTTTGGATGAAACCGCCGGTTTGAGCCATATGCCGTATCCACTATAAAATTGGGTTAATTTTTATCAGTTGTTCAGGTATTAGTTGTTGACTTTTATATCGGAATGTTTTGTATGTAACGAGTATTTTTTACGAATAACCAATCACCAAACGAATATCTATTAACTATTGTGTAAAGGAGGTTGATGATGACAGCAAAGTTGATTAAGGGAACGGAGATCCGCGAAAAGATTTTAAAAGAAATTCAAGATGAAGTTAAGGAAATCAAAGAAAAACACGGCGCTGTTCCAGGCCTGGTAACCATTTTGGTCGGGGAAAATCCAGCCTCTATTTCTTATGTCACACTGAAAATTAAAACCGCCAATCAGCTTGGTTTTAAAGAGATTCAAGACAGCCAGCCCGACGATATTGCCGAGGCAGATTTACTGGCCCTGATCGACAAGTACAACAACGATGATTCGATTCACGGTATTCTGGTGCAACTTCCGCTGCCCAAGCATTTGGATGAGAAAAAGGTACTCAATGCCATCGACCCGGACAAGGACGTCGACGGGTTTCATCCGGTAAATGTCGGCCGTCTGATGATTGGGGGTAAGGAGGTAAAATTTCCACCTTGCACGCCCGCCGGGATTCAAGAAATGATTGTGCGCGCTGGCGTGGAAACCAGCGGAGCCGAAGTGGTTGTAGTGGGTCGCTCAAACATTGTCGGCAAACCCATTGCCAATATGATGCTGCAAAAAGGCGATGGCGCCAACTCAACCGTGACCGTGGTGCACACCCGAACCAAAGACCTGGCCGCCCATTGCAAGCGGGCTGATATTTTAATTGTCGCCGCCGGCGTACCGGGCCTGGTCAAACCCGAGTGGATCAAACCGGGTGCATGCGTGATTGATGTCGGTGTGAACCGGGTAGGCGAAAAAATCAGTGAAAAGACGGGAAAGAAAATTGCGATTCTAAAAGGTGATGTGGATTTCGACGAGGCCAAAGAAATTGCAGGCTCAATAACGCCCGTGCCCGGCGGTGTCGGGCCCATGACGGTCACCATGTTGATGAAAAATACCCTGAAGGCCCTCAAGTTTAAACTGGGACGGGGTTAATATTTTTTTCAAAATTAAACTTATGGTGGTTGTCAAAAAAAGTGTTCCGTTTTTTAAAAAAAGCTAAAGTTAAGGAGCCTTAGGCCGATATTATGCTTAGATAGGAAGATTTATTTATTGACAAATGAATTGCACCCTAATATATTGTTTTTAGGACAGTTTATATATTTGAAAGGGCAAAGTCACCGAAAGATGGCGACGCAAAACCATGGGTCTAAAGCCGCAACGGTTAAGACTGCCAGGTTGCCGATAATGTTGAAGGAGAACGCTTTTGGGTGATCAAGCCTAAGTGCGTTCTTTTTACGTTTGAGCTTTACGGGAATGAAATTATAGAAGGTGGGCTGAACTGAATCACAAAAGGGGCTTACCCCCTTGACAGGCATATTGGAGATATGATACCAAACAATCCCAAATTGCCTTTCGCCCAGCCGAATTTTTCGTACCCGCTGGATCCGATTGCCTCTGTTTTGACAGGGGACCGATTGGATTAATGATGCTCATCCGGGCAAATCCATAATCTGTTTCAAGGTATAGCGCCATGCGAAAGAAAATTTCTTTTGTCGTACTCAGCAACAGTGGGGCGCCTGCAAAACAATTCTGCGCCTCCAAGACCGCCATTCGGTTGGTCGGTGTTTTGCTTCTCGCCTGCTTCACGGTTTTTGGCTATGTCATTTACGATTATTTTCAGCTCAAAAATACGACTCTGCACTTGCAATCCCGTGAGGTTTATCTAACCAGCGAGCTGGGCGAGATTCAAAACCAACGCAAACAGATTCAAGAGTTCGCCAGCGAGATTAATTCTTTAAAAAGCAAACTGGTGGCGCTCAACAACTTTGAGAACAAAATTCGTATTATCGCCAATATCGAAAAAACAGATCAATCGAACAACATATTCGGTGTCGGCGGCTCCGTACCCGAAGACCTGGATGCACGCCTGCCATTGATGGAGAAACACAACAGCCTGATACGCGATATGCACGAGCAGATTGAGGAACTCGATCGTGCTTCCATCCATCAGCAATATGAATTTGAATCCCTTCTTAAATCCCTGGAAGACCAGCAAAACCTCTTGGCTTCTACGCCTGCTATTCGTCCCATTTCCAGCGCAGAAAAGTCCTGGGTAACCTCCAAGTTCGGGTTTCGGCGATCCCCTTTTACCGGACAAAGGGAATTTCATCAGGGATATGACATTTCCGCCCGCGAAGGCACCCCCATTATGGCGACCGCTGATGGCGTGGTCATTTTCGTGGGCCGTAAAGGGCTGCTGGGCAACACCGTTATAATTGATCATGGCCACGGAATGGTTACCCGTTACGGACACTGCCAGAAGTTTTTGAAAAAACGCGGTGAAAAAGTCAAGCGCTGGGAACCTATCGCCCTGATCGGAAACAGCGGCCGCAGCACCGGCCCTCACGTACATTACGAAGTGCGCCTGAATGGAATACCCGTAAATCCGACGAAGTACATCTTAAATTAATACTCCCAGAACGGCCCTTATTTTATCTTTCCTAAAGCCGGCTCCAATAATGCATACCCCTGCGTCCGCCTGGCGGATGGCTGTTTATGGGTTGCGATGAGACCGTTTAATCAAACTGATTGGCCTTGCTTCTGGTGCTCAGCGCGGTTATATTTTCTTATTGAGACATACCCCAAATTTGGTATAATTCATCCCAAGAGGTCAATTTCTTAATCTTATTACAATCAGAAGGTCACACCTGAAATGATACTGAACGCATTGACCAAAGTTTTCGGCAGTAAAAATGAACGGGAATTAAAGCGGATACAACCTCAGGTTGAGCGCATCAATGCCCTTGAGCCCGCGGTCCAGGCCATGAGTGATGACGAGCTCAAAGCTCAGACAGCGAAATTCAAAGAACGTATAGATCGAGGAGAACCCCTTGACGACCTCTTGCCGGAAGCCTTTGCGGCTGTCAGAGAAGCGTCGTTACGGGCGTTGAGCATGCGGCACTTTGATGTCCAGCTGATCGGTGGTATCGTGCTGCATGAGGGCAAAATTGCAGAAATGAAAACCGGCGAGGGCAAAACGCTGGTGGCCACCTTACCGGCGTACCTGAACGCATTGACCGGAAAAGGCGTGCATATTATTACCGTCAACGACTATTTGGCCCGACGGGATACCGAATGGATGGGTCATATTTATCAATTCCTGGGTTTATCAATGGGCACGATCGTCCATGGTCTGGACGATACCGAACGCCATGCGGCCTATGCCGCCGACATTACCTATGGCACGAACAATGAGTTCGGTTTTGATTACCTAAGGGACAACATGAAATTTGACCACAAATCGCTGGTTCAACCCCAGCTTAATTTCGCCATCGTCGATGAGGTTGACAGCATCCTGATCGACGAAGCCCGGACGCCATTGATCATTTCAGGCCCTGCTGAAAAGTCAACCGATCTCTATTACCAGGTAAACGGTCTGATTCCGAGGCTTTCCGCCAATCAACATTACAGCATTGATGAAAAGGCACGCTCGGCAACCCTGACCGAGGATGGTGTCGCCCGGTGTGAACAACTGCTGAAAGTGGATAATCTGTATGACCCGCGCTATATCGAACTGCTGCATCATATCAACCAGGCGCTGCGAGCGCATACGCTGTTCAAGCGCGACGTTGATTACATTGTCAAAGATGGGGAAGTGATCATTGTTGATGAATTTACCGGCCGTCTGATGCCCGGCCGCCGCTATAGCGAAGGGCTGCACCAGGCACTGGAAGCCAAAGAAAACGTTAAAATTGAAAATGAAAATCAGACTTTGGCCACGATTACCTTTCAGAATTATTTTCGGATGTATGACAAGCTCGCAGGTATGACGGGCACGGCCGATACCGAGGCGGCCGAGTTTAAAAAAATTTACGATCTCGAAGTGATGGTGATTCCCACCAATCAGCCGATGATACGCGATGATTTTCCGGACGCCATTTATAAGACGCGCCAAGATAAGTTTGATGCGGTTTTAGATGAAATCAAGGAATTGTACGCCAGAGGACAACCGGCTTTGGTCGGCACGATTTCGATTGATGTTTCCGAAAACATCAGCAAGAAGTTGAAAAAAAGAGGCATCAAACATACCGTGCTGAATGCCAAAAATCATGAAAAAGAAGCCGAGATCATCGCCATGGCCGGGCAGAAGGGATCCGTTACGATTTCAACCAATATGGCCGGCCGCGGCACCGACATTGTACTGGGGGAGGGCGTTACCGACCTTGGCGGGCTGCACATCATTGGCACCGAGCGACACGAAAGCCGCCGGATCGACAACCAATTGCGGGGTCGTTCCGGCAGACAGGGTGATCCTGGATCCTCACGCTTTTACCTGGCTCTGGAGGATGATCTGCTGCGGATTTTCGGAGGTGACCGGATAACCGGCATCATGGAAAAGCTAGGTATGCCCGACGGTGAACCGATCGAACACAATATGATCAGTCGGGCGATTGAAAATGCGCAGGGCCGCGTGGAAGGGCACAATTTTGAAATTCGCAAACAGTTGCTCGAATATGACGATGTCATGAATCAGCAGCGGGAAGTTATTTATCGACAGCGTCGCGAAGCGTTAGACGGTAAAAGCCTAAAGCCCGCAATTGTTGAAATGATTCGTGAAAAAGCCGAAGAGATTGCCGCTGGCGTTATCGGTGAAAATGCCGTATCCGAAGAATGGGATTTTAAGGGCATCCGTGACGCTGTCTTTAAGCAGTTTAATTTCCATTTCAATACCGATAGTCAGGATACGCTGGAGGACCTCGATCAGGAGGGCCTGGCGAATTTGATTTTCGAAGCCGCCAACACGCTTTACGATCAACGTGAGTCGGCCGTCGGCCCTGAAGATTTCAGGCAATTAGAGCGTGTTGTTATGCTGCAAACGGTGGACAACCTCTGGAAGGATCATCTGCTTTCGATGGACCATCTTAAAGAGGGTATTGGCTTAAGAGGTTATGCCCAGCAAAATCCCCTGCTCGTTTACAAAAAAGAAGGCTTTGAGATGTTCAATGAAATGATCGCCCGGGTTAAAGAGGAGACTCTGGGGATTTTGTTTCGCATCCAGATTGAGGAGCCTAAAAAGATAGACGACCTCCGGGCGCCCAAAGAACAGAAACTATCATTTTCAGGGGGTGATGGGCCGGCAAAACCCAGACCGGCCCAACGCAAAGCAAAAAAAGTCGGTAGAAATGCGCCCTGTCCGTGCGGCAGTGGTAAGAAATATAAAAAATGTTGCGGTCGCTAAGATCTATCAAAACAAAATTAATTTCTGACCCTTTACAAGCAATGAGTCAGATGATTATTATAAATGCAGCATACAGTCTGAATCCGACAGCTATGACACCCTGAACCGCACTCTGCAGGGCATTGGGCGAAAGGTTTTTTGACCTAAATTGAGCGCATGTCGAGAAGGTAAAATTTTCCTTTTGTAAAATTTGAAACGATCATTTTAGGTCGGAGAGTGTTTCCATGGGTGACTTTAATCCTGAACTGGAAGAAGGTGTCCGTTCAAAGACAGAGAAGAAGGTTAAGGAACCTTCGATGTACAAGGTGTTGCTTTTGAACGACGATTACACCACCATGGATTTTGTTGTTGAAGTTCTCCGATTTGTGTTCCACAAATCCGTAATAGAGGCGACTCAAATTATGCTAAACGTGCACCATAACGGTTTCGGACTGTGTGGAATATATTCATTTGAAGTAGCGGAAACCAAAGTCAATACGGTCGAAGCGCTCGCACGCGAAAGAGGATTTCCGTTGAAATGCACCATTGAAAGAGAGTAAATTATGATCAGCAAAGAACTCAGCGCAACACTTGGATTTGCCGTTAAGGAAGCCAAAAAAAGACGCCACGAGTACGTCAGTATCGAACATATTCTGTTTGCCATTCTCAACGATCCCAACGGCGTTGAAATCATCGAAAACTGCGGTGGGGATTCGGTGAATCTTGTGGATGCGCTTGAAAACTTTTTTGATGAAAAGATTGAGCGCATTCCGGAAGGAAATGATTATGTTCTGCAACAGACCATCGGGTTTCAGCGCGTCATCCAGCGGGCAGTCAATCATGCGCGTTCAGCCGAGAAACAGGAAGTTGCCGTTGCGGATGTTCTGGCCTCCATTTTTCTTGAAAAAGATTCGCACGCTGAATATTTTTTAAGCTCTGAGGGTATCACCCGCCTGGATGTGCTCAATTACATTTCCCATAACATCACCAAAGATTCATTCGGTGACAGCCCCGGCGGACTGGTTAGACCCGGTAAGGAAGAACGGGACCGCCGACGGCAGCCCAACCCGCTAGAGCAGTTTACCCTTAACCTTATCGAACTTGCTGCTGCAGACAAGCTGGATCCCCTGATCGGCCGTGAAACCGAATTGGAACGCACGATGCAGGTGCTTTGCCGCAGGCGGAAAAACAACCCGGTCTTTGTCGGCGACCCCGGCGTCGGTAAAACAGCCATGGCAGAGGGCCTGGCCCAGAAAATCCAGAAAGGGGGGGTCCCTGATCTGCTCAAGGATATGGAAATTTTCTCCTTGGACCTGGGGGGGCTTTTGGCCGGGACGAAATTCCGGGGTGATTTTGAGCAGCGCCTCAAAGGCGTCATTGCCGAGCTGCAAAAAAAAACCAAAGCCATCTTATTTATTGATGAAATTCACACCATTGTCGGTGCGGGAGCCACCAGCAGCGGTTCCATGGATGCTTCCAATATTCTGAAACCGGTTCTG
Source organism: uncultured Desulfobacterales bacterium (assembly GCA_947259495.1). GTDB lineage: Bacteria > Desulfobacterota > Desulfobacteria > Desulfobacterales > JAHEIW01 > JAHEIW01. The sequence continues at coordinate 72,740 of CAMYLV010000007.1, forward strand.
GCCAGCGGTGAAATCCGTTGCATTGGCTCATCAACCTTTGAGGAGTTTAAGAACCATTTTGAAAAAGATCGCGCACTTTCGCGACGATTTGAAAAAATTGAAATCATGGAACCGCCGGTCTCAGAGACGGTTCAAATTCTTAAAGGCCTGCGATCCCGCTATGAAGAGCACCACGGAATTGTCTATACAGATGCGGCCTTGAAGACAGCTGCAGAGCTGTCTTCAAAATATCTTAGAGATCGGTTTTTACCGGACAAGGCCATCGACGTGATCGATGAGGCCGGTGCGTTTATCAGACTTTCCGGGTCTGCGCGTCGCAAAAAGATTAATCCGGCCGATATTGAAAAAATTATCGCCAAAATGGCACGCGTGCCCACCCAGAGTGTATCCACCTCCGATCGTTCAAAGCTTGAGAACCTTGAAGAGGGTTTAAAAGAGGTGGTGTTTGGCCAGGAGGATGCCATCAGAGCACTGGTGACGTCCATTAAACGTTCGCGCGCCGGTCTCGGATCACCAGAACGACCGGTGGGCTGCTTTTTGTTTGCCGGTCCCACCGGTGTCGGTAAAACCGAAGTGTCCCTGCAGGTGGCGCGCATTCTGGGCGTGGAGTTCATGCGTTTTGATATGAGCGAATACATGGAAAAGCACGCTGTTGCCCGCCTGATTGGCGCACCGCCTGGTTACATCGGATTTGACCAGGGCGGGTTGCTGACAGACGGCATCCGCAAACATCCCCATAGTGTGTTGCTGTTGGATGAGATTGAAAAGGCCCACCCGGATCTGTTCAATATTTTGCTGCAGGTCATGGATCATGCCACCTTGACCGACAATAACGGTCGCAAGGCGGATTTTCGAAATGTGATCCTGATGATGACTTCAAATGCCGGTTCAAGGGAGATGAGTGCAGCCAGCATTGGTTTCGGCCAAACCCACAAAGACGCGCAATCCAAGGGTAAAAAGGCTCTTGAAAAGCTATTCAGCCCTGAATTCAGAAATCGGTTGGATGAAACGATTACCTTCAATGCCCTAAATTTAGAGATCATGGAAATGATCGTGGACAAATTTATCGCCGAGCTGAATCAGCAGCTGGCCATTAAAAAGGTCGCTCTGACGATTTCACCTGCGGTGCGCTCCTGGCTGGCCGAAAAAGGGCATGACCCAGCCTATGGTGCCAGACCCCTGAGCCGGGTTATCCAGGCGGAAATCAAAGATAAGCTTTCCGATGCGATTCTGTTTGGAAAGCTTCAAAACGGCGGTCTGGTGTCCCTTGATTTGGCAGACGACCGGCTAATTTTCAATTACGGTTAATATGAATTCAGGAATTGAGGAATTGAGGCATTGATTTGTTCTTCCATTTTCAATTCCCTAGTTCCTCAGTCCCTAAATATCCATTTTGAATGCCTGTTTACCTTCTATCAGACGATCTAATTTTTCCTTCCCCTAAGCTTGCTGCCCAGGAAGGACTTTTGGCCGTTGGCGGTGATTTAAGACAGGAGCGGCTGCTGCTGGCCTATCGCATGGGCATCTTCCCCTGGTATTCTGAAGATGAACCGATCATGTGGTGGTCACCAGACCCACGCCTCATACTGTATCCAGCCCAGCTCAGAGTTTCAAAATCATTGAAAAAGATCATCAATAAGGGCGAATTTGCGTTGACCATGGATCAGGCCTTTGAAGCGGTGATAACGGCCTGTGCTCAGAGTCGAACCGATGCCAATGAAGGCACGTGGATCGTCGATGAAATGATTACGGCCTATTGTAAACTGCATGAATTCGGTCTGGCCCATTCGGTTGAAGCCTGGCTGGGCGAGCAATTGGCCGGCGGGCTTTATGGGGTTTCCATCGGTCGGTGTTTTTTCGGAGAATCCATGTTTACGCGCCTCAACAATGCATCCAAGGTTGCGTTTGTTGCCCTGGTAAAGCACCTGCAAAGATTAAATTTCGATTTGATTGACTGCCAGGTAACCACCCCCCATTTGCTGAGCTTTGGCGCATGTGAAATATCGCGCGCACGATTTCTCGATGAACTGGCGAAATCATTAAAAGCTCCCACCCTCAAGGGCCGCTGGTCTTTTCATCGCGCGGCTTGTGCTGAGACCCACATTCCGTAAGCCTGCCTGATGGTTTGCGTATATTTGGATGCTGCCATATAATGCAAATCGCTTGACAGGAACCCGATATTCCATTTAGATGGCAGATCCAAATAAGAATCTCAGGTAATCCCCTAAAAAGCCGAACGCTTATAGTGGTTGTCAAAAAAACGTTCCGATATCAAAACGTTTTTTTCTACAACCACTTATGCCGCAATTCCGCCATTCGGAACATTAATATGAAAATTGGTATAAAAAGGAGGCAATTTCAGAATGGAAAAGGACTGTATTTTCTGTCAGATCGCCCATGGTCGAACCGATACGGAAATATTAACCGAAACCGATACGCTGGTGGTATTTAAAGACATTAACCCCCACGCGCCGGTTCATTTGCTGTTTGTGCCGAAAAAGCATATTCGCAGCATCAACGATCTGACCAGCGCCGATCAAGAGATCCTCTCCGAGCTGATTATGGTGGCCCGGGATATGGCCAAAGAACACGGGGTTTCAAAGTCCGGGTACAAGCTGCTCTACAATGTTGAAAAAGGCGGGGGGCAGTTGGTATTTCATTTGCACTTGCACCTTATTGGCGGCTGGCATTAGAATTGATTTTAAACCATCATCTCTTGCCCGATAGCTTTGTTGAAATTCGATTCAAAATGCTCACGTACTAACGTGTACGCTCCACTTTTGAATCGAATTCCGCCGCGCTCTCGATCAAGATCTAACAGTTTAAAATCAATTCTACTCTAATAATAAAATTATCTAATTCCAGAAAATGATACCCGTTTTATCTTTCCTGAAATCAACTTTTAGTAAAGCGGTGTAGGACTCCGCGCTCGTTATGCGACGCCGCAACGCGAAGCGACGGGCTTGGGCGGAGTGTTGAACACATTAATGTAAAAAATCAAGATGTGAAATCCCGCCGATAGGCGGAGCTCATCAAAAAAATCTCTCATTTCAGAAAGGGGGATACAATTTTATTTTTGCCTGATGAGCTGTGTTCTCCGCGGGAAACAGCGCATGGCGCATAGGCCATAGCGCTTTGATTTAAGGTCAGGCAATTCAATTTTAACGCTCTGCGCTCAGCCCTTTGCAATTTGATACGCCTAAGGCGCACAAACCCAACATTACAAAGAAGATGAATTTACCCAACAGTCAGAATGCGGGATTATACATCCATATCCCGTTTTGCGTGCGGAAATGTCATTATTGTGATTTCTATTCTCAAACCGAATTATCCTTAAAGCCGCGGTTTCTGAATGCTCTGATTGCTGAAATGGAACTGGTTTCTGCCGAAGGACTTTCCTTTGATACGCTGTATATCGGCGGTGGGACACCGTCAGTTTATGAATGTAATGCCATCGGTCAAATTGTTGCCGCAATTTCGCAGAATTTTGATTGCCTGCCTGATTCTGAAATCACCATTGAAGTAAATCCCGCAAGCGCCTCCCTTGAGCAACTGAAGGGGTACCGTGAAGCCGGCATTAACCGCATCAATATCGGGGTACAATCATTTAATCAAAAAAATCTTGATTTTCTGGGACGCATCCATACCACCGCTGAGGCCTGCAAGGTCATAATCGAGGCACACCAGGCGGGGTTTAAAAACATCGGGCTGGACATGATCTATGGCTTACCGGGTCATTCGGCACAGGCCTGGCAGCGGGATCTGGAGCAGGCAACACAATACCGTCCAGCCCATATCGCATGTTATATGCTCACCTATGAAAAAGGGACCCCCTTGAATAGCGATTTAAAAAGCGGTCGGGTTCAACCGCTGTCTGATGATCATGTGCGCGTGCTTTTCGAGGCGACGATCGAGCTTTTGGAAGACAACGGGTATTTTCAATATGAGATATCCAATTTTGCCAGGAAAGAAAAAGATCCGGCAACCAACATCTCCCGGCACAATTTAAAGTACTGGACCCGGGCACCTTATATCGGTTTGGGGCCCTCGGCGCATTCGTTTATCAAATCCCAGCGTTACTGGAATCAATTAAGCGTTGACCGCTATCTCGTAGCAATTGAATCCGGGCGACCACCGATCGCCGAAAGAGAAGTGCTCACCGCGGAGCAAGAAATGATTGAAACCATTTATCTGGGATTGAGAATGACGCAAGGAATTGATCTGACCGGGTTTAGACAAAAATTTGGAATCGATTTTGCGGAGATATTTAAAGACCTCATTGCCGACCTCGAGAAAAAAGAATATATAAAAGTAAGCGCGACGCACGCTGCTTTAACGTGGCAGGGAAAGGCCTTTTTGGATAGCATTGCAGCTATGTTTGTCGAGGCGGATGTACCTGTTGCAGGCGCTAAGAGTTATACCGCTTTTCATAATAATGTTCCGGATTAAGGAATTGGGGTATAAGTGGTTGTAGAAAAAAACGTCGGAATAACGGAACGTTTTTTTGACAACCACTATAATACCGCCCACAGGCAATCTGCAGACTTCGATTGGCAAGCTTTTAAAAATTGGTGTTCAAAATCGCAATTATTGTAAGTCAGAGACGAGTCTTTGAAATTCGTCGGAGGCCGACAGGAGTTCACGCGCCGCAGCCTTCAAAAGATCGACATCTTCCGGCTCGAGGGAAAAAGAAGTGGGCAGGCTCAGGAGCTTCCGCCGTTCAGATTCGGCCGGTGTCCGATCGAGACTGACCTCGATCAAATAGGTCGTGGCAGCGCAGTTGCGATCCCGCGTATCGGAATCGGTCTTTTTTTGATCGGTCGCGGTCTTAAAATTTTTGCAACGCCCATCCGTCATGGATTTTTCCCAGCTTTTGATATTGCGCCGCAGTAAATCCAACGTGTCAAATGAATACCGGTCCAGGGGGATGGAAGAAATCAACCCGATCGTATCAATGATCGGCGCAGATTGGCGCTCTTTTGCAAAATCGATTGCCATCCGGTTTCTGGCATTGACGACAATGATAGCCAGTTTACGGGTATTTTGCAGATCCAGGGCCTTCAGTTGCTGCCAGATATTATCCGACTGCGCCGTGTAGTTAAGGATGAAACGGACGCCCAGATTATCTGATATTCCGCCATCGAATAAATGAATATACGCAAATCTTTCGACGTCGATGTAGCTGGCAAGGGTATTGGCGTCCTGATAGCGGCGTGTGTTTACAAGGCGTTCACGAATTGCTCTGGCGGCCCACTCCGGGAGCTGGTAATCGCAGGTGCCGGCGTAATTTTTAAGAACAATGCTGGAAAAAGGACCCGGGACGGCCGCCGAGGCTGTTACCGCCCGTGAAACCGGGTACGAAGAAAGATCCGCACAAATGGGGGCGAACTGATCGCCGAGAAATGTAAATTGCGTGCCCAGAGCGATATCCGTGGCGTTGATGGCAATCAGCGGTAGCCACGGGACCTGAAAATCACCAAAGACCTTTCCTTCATAAAGGATTTCATCGAAATAATCAGCGGCAAGATCCGAGCGGGCGTAATACGAAGACATCAACTTGGACCAGCTCGACGGCGAAATGAATTTTAAGGCCAGTTCGCCCTCAACATTGCGTTTGAGAAATTTGGTCTCGAAATCCTCAAAAATGCGGTCGCCGAAAAGACCGTAGTAAGCCGATGTGAAGCTCCCGCCCGAAACCGAACTGATCACATCGATCTCATCTAACAGGCGACGCTGCTCTCCTCCCAAGGCAATCCGGGTATCAGCCAATGCTTGCAAAACCCCATACGATAAAGCCGCCGCCCGGGTGCCGCCCCCTGAAAAGGTCAGAATCAGCAAAAGCTCGTCGGATTTGTCCGCTACCGCATTGTATCGGAGGGAATAGCGCTCTACTGATTTGATGGTTGTAATTTTGTTGTTGACCGTGTAGTGGGCCGTGCAGGCGTTCATAACGAGGGCGGTCATAAGAACCGCAAAGATATTCAAAAATAGTGGTTTTGAAATTTTCAGATATCGCATTTAAAAATTTGTTTTGAGAAAAGCGTTGAAATGAGTTGAGACGGCACCTTAACCCTTACGGCGTTTTCTGACATCTCCCACCCTGAGCGTCACCTGGGTGGCGTCAAAATACTCGGCCAGCGGAATGACGTACTTGCGCGAGACGCCGGTCATTTCCTTAAATTGCGGGGTTGTAATTTCCCCATGGGTCTCTAAAAATTCCACCAGTTTATGCTTGAGGCCATTTATCGCCTGTGCATGAAAGTAAAGATCTTCTTTCACCTTGACGATGGTTCCTTCGGCAACCAGGTGCATGAGAACTTCTTTGGCGCGTTTGACATCAGAATCCAGCGATTTGACAAACGCTTTGAAATAGGGGGGTTGAAGCCCGGTCTTAAGGTATGTTTTTAAAATTTTATCCTTTACATCCGCCTGTTTGCCGCCCAGCGATACGGCATGCGAAGCCAGTCGTATGATATTTTCTTCCTGAGCGATCTCATTTTCTTTGATCATTTGATTCAACGTCAGGTTGAATAGCCTTGACGTCAGCAGGGGAGGGAATTTGGTCTTCAGTTCCTCTTTGGGCATCCCCGCCTTGAGGGGGTTGGCATGATGATAATCGGCAAGCTGACGCCGGGTGTCTACTTTAAGCATGTCAAAGCCATTATGGTGAATATAGATCCGGTTTTCCTTTTCGACCTGGATAATTTTTTTTTGGGACAATAAGTTTTGGAGAATTTTTTCAAGCTGCTTGTCGGGCAAATTGGTCATCATTTTCAGATGCGGAAAGGAAACCCCCTGGTAGCCGGCGGCTTCGACCTGAAATGCTATGATGGCTTCCGGCGCCTGATGGTCCAGAGCTTTTAAACCTTCAACCGCCACTGGTTCGAAACGTTTATGTTTTAAAGGGATGGGATTTAGCACCTTCCCGCCACCGATGGTATGTACAGGCGAATAGCTGCGGATGACAAAGCGGTCATCCTTAACCAGTGCCACCGGCGTATCTAATCGCAGCTGGACAACGGTGCCCTCATCGGGAGAGAGCTCCTCACGATCCAGTAAAATTATGTTGCCGAGCACCTCGCTGGTGCCGGTATGAAATCGGACTCGGGTGCGATTTTTCAGCGGCTTTTTGTTGCTGGCCAGATAATGTAAGGATACGTCCACCATGTAACTGGCCACCAGGTCGCCCGGTTTGGACAACACCTCACCCCGGCGGATGGCTTCCTTTTCAAGCCCCTGAAAATTGATAGCGGTGCGCATGCCGGCTTTGGCTTCGTCCGCACTTTTATTGTGAACCTGGATTCCCCGTACTTTGGATGTGATTCCCGAAGGATAAATCATGATCGGTTCACCCACTCTGACCTGACCGGAAATCAGGGTGCCGGTAATGACGGTTCCAAATCCCTTCATGGTAAAGACACGATCAATCGGGAGGCGGAACAGATCAGTTGGGGGGCGATCGGGAATTTTAGTGGCCAGTTCATCCAGGATTTCAATAAATTCAGGTATGCCTTTTTCGGTTGTGGAAGAAACAGCGGCGACGGGGGCGTCTTCCAAAAAGGTTCCTTTGATAAAATCCCGGATGTCCTCAAGGGCAAGCTCCAGCCACTCTTCATCGACCATATCGATTTTGGTGACGGCCACCATGCCGTATTCCACGCCCAGCAAAGTGCAGATTTCCATATGTTCGCGCGTTTGGGGCATAACGCCCTCATCGGCTGCGATCACCATAACGACAATGTCAATCCCGGTGGCCCCGGCCACCATGTTTTTCACAAATTTTTCATGACCCGGCACGTCCACAATGCCCAAGTGCTGACCGCTGGGCAAATCCAACGCGGCGAATCCCAGTTCAATGGTGATGCCGCGCTCCTTTTCTTCTTTGAGACGATCTGTATCTGTGCCGCTTAGCGCCTTGATCAGGCTGGTCTTGCCGTGATCGATGTGCCCGGCGGTTCCCAGAATAATCTGCTTCACTAACAAAACTCCTTATTGATATTTCACCGCAGAGACGCAGAGAGCGCTGAGTTAATTTTATATTTTGTTTTCCGCTGAGACGGCGGAATACAGAAAACAATCAGCATGCGATACTTGGTGAATAAATTAATTTAAAAAAATAAATTTCTCTGCGACCCCTGCGGATTTGCGTGCGGATTCAAGATTTTTTTCTTTTTCGCAAGTATTCCGCAAAATACGCCAGTCCGACCAGAATAATGGCCAATCCCACAACATAAACGGGATTTATTCTGCCGTGGAACAACCGCGTAACAATAGCCGCAAACGCCAGGCCCACCACAGCTCTGATGAAAAAAATCGTAAGCTGATTCATTGTTTAAACCTTCCGTGCAATTAATCACATGATGTGTAACCGAGAAGGTTATACCCGTCAACCCTAAGTTTTTTGGCGATAATGTAGTTGGCAATGATTTGTAGATTGCGTCCTACGGCATAGAAGTGCCACGCAAAATCACCACAAGCATATTTTTTGTGCTTGAAAAGAAAGAGCGGATTTGTTAATTAGAATGGTTTTAATATTGCGGTCTTCTTAATGACGAACGCCGCATTCCAGCTTCTGATAGCATGTTGTGGTGGGTGTAGCTCAGTTGGTAGAGCACCGGGTTGTGGCCTCGGCGGTCGTGGGTTCAAATCCCATCACTCACCCCATTTCAAAGCCTCAACAGAGGCTTATGCGCCCGTAGCTCAGCTGGATAGAGCGCCGGACTTCGAATCCGTAGGCCGCAGGTTCGAATCCTGCCGGGCGTACCAAGAAAGAAAGGCAGGTGGTGGTTGAGGGGCAACCATTACCTGCTTTTTTGTTCATCCGGCAGGATTTGGACCAAGGAGCAGGTTGAGGCGCCAGGCGAAATCCGCCTTTGGCGGATTCGAATCCTGCCGGGCGTACCAGACAAACAAAGAAGGATATGGTCGAATGATCATATCCTTTTTTCTTTCAGGAACTTTCTAAAACGACTTGTCCGCAGCGGAATCCGGCTGGCCGCATGCTCGGGATCAGGTGAAATTGCAGATCATGCTGTCTCCGGCGGCAAATGCTTTAAACGATCGCCCGGCCTCCCTGGCAAGGTATTTGGGCACGACAATACCTGATGCATACTCCGCGTAGTTGACGAACGTACGCCCGTCTATTCGTACTTTCATTCCTTTTTGAGGCGCTTTTAAAGGGACAATCGCGCAAGTGTTTTTATACTTTTCCTTCAGATCGGTATGGCCGAGTTTTTCTGCGCGTTTCCCGATACTGACCTCGAGATAATGTCTTGAACCTTTCTGGATTTTTTCCTTATATTCTTCCCCGATAATGTCCAACACCTTATTCAGTCTGTTATTCATTTAGTGACTCCTACTTCAGAATCAAATCATCGTGCATTCAGGGTGTGCTTCGATCGACCACATTGAGATTTCCCGAATAGCGGCCGGCTGTGGACACCTCCACTCAAAACGACTATTTACTAAAATTAAAACGACCGACCATTTCATAGGGCGCTTCTTTGTCAAGCTTAAGCAGTACCCCTTCACCGGACGAGACGGACTCATCGGCGATGGCTGAGATCGTAACCAAATGTGTTACCAGAATGATAAGTGCCCCGTCAGAAGGTTGTTTCGCGATGAATTTTCTCAGTGCTTTCAGATTGGGTTCACGATTCCGGGTCAGTTCATAGAATGAATTTAATGCCGGCAGTTCCGCCACCGGGCCCATCTCGAGCAGCTCAGCTGTTTCAAGGCAGCGGCACCACTGGCTTGAGTAGACTCTGGCCGAAGTGATACCGTTTGAGCGCAACCAATTGCCGATAGCTCTGGCCTGCTCGCGGCCGCGATCGTCCAAGTTACGCTGGGTAGAACAGTCTCCGATTCGAAAATTGGCCGGATCGCCGGTGCCGGGTGCGAGCGCGTGGCGTATCATCAGAATGTTGCCGCCGGTTTTCATGCTTGCAATCATTTCGGCCTGGTCTGAATCGACGCCTGCCATTGCCAGCCCACTCAGCCCTGCCAGACAAATCATTATGTAAACCCAGAATCGCATGCGCATCTTTTTATCGGTTCGTATTATTTTTTAATTCGACAATTTTCTTTTTTAATTTCTTTACCACATCTTTTGGAAACATGCGAAGCTCAGATGCTTCGAATTTATACTGCGGCAGATATTTGGCAACAAGGTGTGCAATTGCCAGGCCCTGATCATGATCCCGCTTCTTTTTAGTCGCTTCGCGGTCCGGTTGCTCACTCAACCAAACTTTATGAATGGAAAAGGCTCTTGGATCGGGAACGACCATGGAGACCGGATAACCATCATCTCCGATGATCACCTGAGAAAATTTTGGGGAAGAAATCAGCCAATGCAAGTTTCTAATTTCAGCAGCTTTCAGGTCATCTGGTCCACCCATGCGCACTGGTTCCTTTCTGAGCAAAGATTTTGATTCAGGCTTGATAAGGTCTACCATATAGCCATCACGGTTGACAGCCCGGAAGCTTCCGGGGGCAGCAGGCTCAAAAGATTTATCTGCTTTGCGAAGAATATCTATCAGATCTATAATATTCGTTTCATCTTCGGCGAAAAGCGTAAGCTTCTTTCGAACATCCCAGAGTATGTCCATATCCCTGGTTGCCGTGAGGGGCCGATCTAAAAATACACCGGCAGCTGCTTCATAGGCATACATAGCATTGGTACCGACCACCAAAATGTTTTGCCCGAGCAAGTTTCGCTGCTCTAAAACCCGCAACACACCGGCAACTGTCCTTGGAACCCGCTGAATCATAGCTGCTTTGCAAAACCTTGATTGTTCCTTCAGGCGATTTTTTAGGCCTGCTAAACGATCTTTTGTCTCTTTTTTTGCAATTCGAAAGTCAGCTAAAATTTTTTCCGTTTTAGCAGAGCGCGGACCTAAACTTCTTCCATAGCCATAGCGATCACGAGTTTTAAATAAGTATTGCCGACCTTTGGCTTTTTTCCAGTGCATCCCTCCTCTGTAAGATCGGCTTTTTTGATAAACTGATATGAAGGCCTCGTATAGTTGTACGGCATCAATGTAAACGCGCCTCTGATTATCGTTCATTTCTCTAAACAACAGGGTTTTCCTTCACAATAAACTAATTAATAAATAATGGAAAACAGGAAGAGTTTTCCTTCAGTTGAATGTTTTTATATATTGAAGGAAAACAAATTGATTGTCAAGAGATCGCACAAAAAAATGGATTAAATCTGCAGAAATCCCTCGCCCGCCACGCGACCCGCCCGCCTCGCCGTCCGCCTCGCCTGCTTGGCTGGAGGGCGGGCCTTGCTCGCATGGCGGGTGAGGGCTGCTCAGGCGAGGCGAGCGGGTGCGAAATCTGTGGATTATCTAATGCGGACCGGTTATGCAAAAATTTTGATTTATGCGATCAATTATAATATATTGCCGGTAATTGTTCTTTTTTTATTCTAATCGCCGTTGATCAATTTAACTTAAAATTTTTAAATTCTATGACAAAACTAAAAGTCACTACAATTGGAGGCGGAAGCGGGCAATACGCTCTTCTGTCCGGTCTGAGAGATTTGGAAGAAATTGACATAACTTCTGTTGTCTCTATGGTGGACAGTGGGGGAAGTACGGGCAGATTAAGGGATGAGCTTGGCATTTTACCCCCCGGAGATGTTTTGAAGTGCTTGCTGGCGCTATCGCCCCAGCGCGAAATAGCACGAGCGCTTTTTCTGAAACGATTCAGCAAGGATAAACGCCTTAGGGGTCATAATGCCGGAAATATGCTCCTGACGATGCTTTCACGGTATACCGGCAGCTTTCCGACCGGCATCCAAGCCCTTGGCGAAATTTTAAATGTGCGCGGCGCTATTTTGCCGGTAACCACCGACAAAGCAACTCTGGTTGCGGAGCTGACAGACGGCACGCGGATATTCGGCGAAAGCGCCATTGATGTACCCCGGGGCGGACAACCGTCTAAAATCAAAGATGTTTACCTCGTGCCGCATCATACCGGCTACATAAAGGCCTATCCGCCGGTCATGGATGCCATCAACGCTGCGGATTACATCATTATCGGTCCGGGTGATCTGTTTACCAGCATACTCTCCAACATTGTGGTTCCGGGGGTCAAAGACGCGATCAAAGAAACGAACGCCACCCTTCTGTATGTCGTCAATATAATGACCAAGTACGGCGAAACCCATAACTATTCCTGCAGCGATTTTATTGAAAAGCTTGAAGAAGGCATCGGCCGCAAGGTTCAAATCATTATTTGCAACCGCACAAAACCGGAAGATCAAATTTTAGCGGAATATCGAAAACAGGAAGCCGAATTTGTTGAATTTGTCGATGATCAGCAATTATGGCAGAATCGCAAACTCTATTTGGCAGATTTGCTCGATACGTCCGGCAGTATCGTCAGACACGACTCAGAAAAATTGGCGCTGCTGATTCAGGAGATTATTTTGGCCTGAGTTAGTCGAAGGTAATCCGGCCCACACCAGGCGGAAGTCATGAAAATTGCGGCCTATACGCAAATATCCCTAAAAAAAAGAGGATATGGTCATTAGATCATATCCTCTTTTTGTCCACTATCTGTAATGCCTAGATTGCCAGCGGTGATTTCCCTGATTCGATGGATTTCCGAAGGGTTAAATGATTTTTGCCTTGGTTTCTTTGATAGCAAATAGCATTCGTCAGTTTTTTGACAATATGAATTCCAAGGCCCCCGATTTTGATATTTTTCGGATCAATCGGGATTCGGGGCTCTTTTTTTGAGAGCGGATTGAAGGGTATTCCACCGTCTTCGACATCTAAAATCAGCACATCCTTATCCAGTTGAAGAGTGAATTGAATTAAATGGTGCCGATCATCATCAAAACCATAGGAAACAATATTGGTAAACAGTTCGTCCAGGCAAAGGTTGATTTCGAATAGACAATTTTCCGAGAGCCCTGCGATTTTACCAAATTTTTTCACCTGCTGCCGCAGGACCTCGAGCTCGGAAAGATCGTTTTTGAGTCCAAATGAATACGTATGGGGTGAATTGTCGTCTTTAGCGCTCAGGTTTTCATCAGAAATATCAGGACTAGCCATATTTTTGGCCCCTTCTAATTTATGATATATTTATTTAAGCGTTAAAGCTTGGATTACCTATATGATAAGCAAAAAATCTGCCAATGTATGTATTTTGATGGGTTTTATGTGTAAGTATTTTAATTTAAT
>CAMYLV010000008.1:0-186602 GCA_947259495.1 uncultured Desulfobacterales bacterium
CCATTTCAAAACCCCGTTCCAGCCGATTTGCGGCTTTTGCAAAGCGCTAAGCTTGTTGCACTAATCCGCCTGAGGCGGAGAAAACTCGGGCTAAAGCCCCCAAACAATTCAAGATTTTACGCTCCACTGCACCAGGCGCTTTTTAACAAAAGTCCGCACCGCATAAACAATTTGCTTTTACTGGCTTTCCCGGCCGGCCCGCCAGGCCGCCCTTATGGGCAATTCAATTCTAGCATCTGCTTCCCGAGAATCTACCGGTTCGTTTGTATCTGCGCGTTAAGACAATCGCAGTATTCGTCAAAGATAAAATACATGCAGCGATGCTGGTGGCTTGATTTCTCAAAAAAGCTGCATTTTTCCTGTTGTTTGGGATCTTCGGCGGTGCAGATGGACATTTTTTCCTTTTTACAGTAGTTGATTTCAGAGCAACTCATCCTGAATGCCTCCTGATACAAGCCGTAAACCACAGCGTGAATAGAGGTTGAATATATAGCCACAAGCATAGCAGCACACGGCTATTACCATTCCAAGTAGCAGAATTCATGCCAATTTGTCCGATAATATGTATCTTTTTAATTTCACGAATAAGTGCGACGGGTTAGCCAAAATTAAGGACAGGTAAATTTTTGTTGGGTGGTTAAAGGTTGTCAAATCATTGACCATCTTCGTTATCTGAGCATAAAACCGGGTGAATCAATCAGTCTTGGGTCCGGCGGCCTAACGCTGAAAGTCGGTCCTTCAGGTTGAACTTCAACGTTAATCTGATTATGTTATCTTTAAATTCGGCAAATTTTACCGAAAAGTATGTATTTATTTTCTCATGGGGATCGGCAAAAAGATGGAATGGCTCGAAGAAAAAGGACGCCAGACGCAAATTAATGACAGGCCCAAAGGTGCTGATGAGACTTACTTCGGTTATGAGCGCATCAACACCATGGATAAAAACGACCGGGTCATACAGCATTTTAATTCGGTAGCCCATCATTATGATTTTATGAATACCCTGTTAAGTTTCGGAATTCATTACGCCTGGAAACGTTTAGCTGTCAGAATGTTAAATTTGTCCCCCGGTGACCGTATCCTGGATGTGTGCGGCGGAACCGGCGACCTGGCAATTCTGGCTGCCAGGGCGGTCGGTCCGGCCGGCCGGGTCGTTATTTACGACATTAATCGCGCCATGATCCAGGCCGGCATGCACAAAGTGATCGACACCGAAATTGAAAATCGCCTGGGATACATACAGGGAAATGCCGAGTCCATTTCTTTTCCCGAACGCCACTTTGATTCCGCAATGGTGGGATTCGGTATCCGCAATGTTACCCGTATGCAAAAAGGATTTGAAGAAATGTACCGTGTGTTGAAGCCCGGTGGGAAAATGATGTGCCTGGAGTTTTCCAAACCCACCTGGCCGGTATTCCGCTGGCTATATGATTTTTACTCGTTTTATATCATGCCGTTTCTGGGCCAACTGATTGCCGGCAACAGAAAAGCTTACACCCATCTGCCGGAGTCCATCCGCATGTTTCCGCTGCCGGATGAACTTGCAGAATTACTCAAAAAAATCGGTTTTTCACAGGTAACCTACCGCAGCCTGACCAACGGAATTGCCGTCATTCATCTGGCAGTCAAGTAAAAGTAATCTAAATTTCAGGCTTGCGGTCATTTTTTATTCAGATTTGTTTAGATTTTCGAGATTCGAATTTCGAATTTATCAACGAATAATTCAGGCAACCATCTTAAAGCCAAATTTGAAAACTCGTCACATGAAACTTAACAGATTCGAGCGCTGGTTTGTAAACAGTCCGGCCAGAAATATCGGACAGCATCTGGTAATGCGGTGGTTTAAAAGCACGGTGGCTTTAAAAACCGGCGGCACCATTTTAGAAGTGGGTTGCGGGCGTGGTGTCGGTGCCAAACTCATTTGGAAAGCGCATCGACCCGAGCGACTTTACCTGCTAGATTTAGACCTTCAAATGATTGCAAGAGCACACCGCCGAATAAATGGCAATAACGGCGACGGCATTTCATTTTGCGTGGGGGATGCCGCCCGGCTTCCATTAAGAGACGATTCTGTAGATGCTGTCTTTGGTTTTGGATTCCTGCACCATGTCCCGGCCTGGCGGGACGGCTTGGCTGAGGTCACCCGCGTGCTGAAACACGGGGGCGTCTATTTTATGGAAGAATATTATCCGAGCCTGTATCAAAATTTTGTCACCCGGCATATCCTCGTCCACCCGGATGAAGATCGCTTCAATAGCCAGGATTTGCACCGCGCATTTCAAGACGTCAATCTGACGCTGACGCATAGCTTTGAATTGAAACGCATGGGCATTCTGGGTGTGGGCGTCAAAGCGGACAGCCAATCCATCTCCTGCAAGCGCCATGAAGATGCCTGCCAGGTCGTCCTGGATTGAGACTCGTTGGCCGGTTTGGCCCGATGAGCCGTTTATAGGGATTGTCAAAAAAACGTTCCGTTATGCAAACGTTTTTTCTACAAGCCCTTATGCCGCCCTTCCGGTTTTTGGAACATTATTATGGAAAGCGGTATCGCCCGTTCAAACAGGAAAATCTCTGATGGAATAGCGGCCCCAGAGGGCTACCCAGGATTCGACTGCACCAATTTTCTATTCGACAGGAAACGTCATCGAAGCCCCAAACCATCCAATAACCGTAATCATCGGAATCAGCGCCAGCACAAGGATCAGATAAAGAATACTGGCGCCCTGGATGGAATCCAGGACATTTGGATCGGAAATGCGCCAGATGAAAATAATGATCTGGGTGACCAGCAGGGTGAGGGTAAGCGGTATTTTAATTTTTACCGCCCGCATGGGTTGCGCCATGTAATTTAACCACCAGGTGTATGCACCGGTGGCAATGCCAACGGCGGTGAACAAAATCCCGGCCGCCACACAGTGCAGGGCGGTGATCTCCAGTGATTTAATCCCGGTAATCACATATAAAATATTAAAAACCGAAGTGGAAAACGCAAAAACAATTGGAAAATGAACCGTCATCGGGTGGGGATGGCGCCTGAGCATGGGGTATTTTTCCAAGAGCCAATCCAACGACCGCGGAATCTCTAATTCCACAACGTCTGCCGCTTCTTCTTTCAGCGTACCGATCTGCGGATATCTTTCTAAAACATCGGTTTCATGCGGCGCCCCCTGGATGTCGGCTGTCAGATCCCCGCCGGCATGATGGCGCTTCATGTGCAGACCATTTTTCCAGAACTTGCTGTTGCTTACATCATAGACCTTGCCTTTATAGGCAATATAGATAGGTCGACCCTCTTTACCATCGTATTTTTCAAGTTCGGCACTATCAAATTCCTGCATCGATAACCTCCTCAAAATTGCCCGATCAGAATACCAGTTTGATAACGACAACAACAAGCATCGCCAGCGGGTAATAACTGGCTTTGTTAAACAGAATCATGGCATGGGAATTTTCGTCCGTCCGGAACAACTTGATAGTCGGCAACAACAGAAAATAAAACCCCACCAGAGCAAAGCCGATGATAAATGGAAGCTCGAAGGTGATCGGGGATAATATCAGCAAAACGCCCGATAGGATGACGGTCAGCATAATGGAGCCGAATATAATGACATTGGCCTGCTCAAGCCCGAATCGAATGGGAATGGTGCGGGCCCCGAAATGAACATCTTCTTGTAAATCGATCCAATCATTGGGAACATTCTGGCCGCCGACTTCCCAGAAAAATAACAATAAAAACAATACGATCAGATAGGATGCCGCAGGATTCGGATCAACGGCAAATACGGCTGCGATCGGGCCGGCGGCTTTAACAACGCCGCTGACAATTGTGCGGGAAGGGCTGACATTCCACATGTAACAATAGATCGTTTCAAGTATGCAACCGCCGACAAAGATTAAAACACAGATGGGGTTTAACAGGTAGGCGCCAACCAGGGCCAAAAACGCCCAGGCAACCGACCAGACAAGTCCTGCTTTAAAGCTGAGGAGGCCACGCGCCATGGGATGGCGCACCAGCATGGCATCGAGATCCTGGCAATCCTCTACCTCCCTCAGATTTCCCTGTTGAAGTTTCTTTTTGTCCGAACGGTAGCCGACAACATCATTGAGGGCGTAAACAGCCGTATAGCCGGCAAAGACGGTAATCAACCCCAATGCAATTATTTTAAATGAAGGAAAATGGCCCAGCCACAGCAATGAAGCCAGGGCAGCTGTCGACATATCCAGCAAACCATGGGGAGTTCGGGAGAGCGCCCAAAATAGCTTCAGACGGTCAAAGCCTCTAAAATCATACTGGCACGAGGTTTCGGCCATTGACTTCATCCTTCATATGAAAACATGTTATTTACCACAGAAAACACCGAGAACACGGAGGTTTAATCCAACACCAAATTAATTCTTATAATATTATCCCTGTGTGCCCTGTGAGCTCTGGGGTGATGTATATTTATTGCAGCTATTCTTGCAGCTTGCAGTCTTGATCCCATTCCGGGCATGCAGACTTTCTTTCGGCAGTGTATTTTTCCATGCACTCACCGCATTCCATGTCGAAGTTAGCGACATTTCCGTATTTTTCTTTGATCTCCTCGGGGGTCAGAACCGTCAACTCGGTGCAGCCGCATTGCGGGCAGGCTGTTTTAATCTGATAATTCTTTCTGGCCATATAAATTCTCCTTCTCTTCAAAATGGCAAAGGCTTGAAAAACATAATGTCAAAAGTTAACCACGAAAACACGAAATTTTTTTATTTTTGATTATTTTCGTGTTTTTCTTCTTTCGTGCTTTCGTGGTAAAGCGTTTATTCTTAAATGTGTCCGATATGGCACTTGCAATCAAAATTCTATTTTAGCTCTCTAACAGCCCCTGTTAACCGCTTTAGTGAGAATTATTTGAATTGATCCTGCAGCCAACCGTCAAATTCTTTTTCACTTAAAATTTTTTCTTCCAGCACAACCTCCCGTATGGTTTTGCCGGAGGCATAGGCTTTTTTGGAAACCGCAGCCGCCTTATCATATCCGATCTTGGGAACCAATCCGGTCGCCAGCGCCAGGCTTTGCTCGATGTAGCCCGCACAAACTTCCATGTTGGCGCTGATGCCGTCGATACATTTTCTGGCAAACACGTCTGCCGCTGCTGCCAGCAGTTCGATGGACTGTAAAAGGTTGTAGGCCATCACCGGCAACATCACGTTAAGCTCAAAATTGCCGGCCTGCCCGCCCATCATAATGGTGGTGTCATTGCCCATCACCTGGGCGGCCACCTGAAGGACGGCTTCGGGAATCACCGGATTGACTTTGCCCGGCATGATGGAAGAGCCCGGCTGCAAGGGCGGCAGGTTAATTTCGCCGATGCCGCACCGCGGGCCCGAAGCCAGCCAGCGAATATCGTTTGCAATTTTAACCAGACTCACAGCCAGGGTTTTCAGAGCGCCGCTGGCCTCTACGGCAGCATCCCGGGCCGCCTGGGCTTCGAAATGATCGGCCGCTTCCTGAAATGCAATGTTGGTAAGTGAGGAAATCAGCGCAACAACTTTGGCGGCAAATTGTGGATGGGCATTGACTCCGGTCCCGACTGCCGTACCGCCCAGGGCCAACTCGCAAAGCCGATCTTCGGAAGCAGTTATCCTTTTGATCCCCAGTTCAATCTGGCGCGTGTAGCCGGAAAATTCCTGACCCAGCACCATGGGGACCGCATCCTGTAAATGGGTCCGGCCAATTTTATGGATTTTTACAAACTCTTGAGCCTTTTTAGCAAGGGATTGCTGAAGCAGCTGAAGGGCGGGAATGAGATCCTCCCGGATGGATATCAGGGCGGCGATATGGATCACCGAAGGGATCACATCGTTGCTCGACTGGCTCAGGTTGACATGATCATTGGGGTGAACCGGTGATTTGCCGCTTTTTTTGCCGCTTAAAATTTCATTGGCGCGGCAGGCAACCACCTCATTCATATTCATGTTCGTGGAGGTGCCGGAACCGGTCTGAAAGACATTGACGACAAACTGATCGTCAAGCTGACCGTTAATGACGTCCTGAGCGGCCGCGTCAATCGCATCGGCCAGATTGGCATCCAATAATCCCAGGTCTTTGTTTCATAACGGTTCCCATGGTGTCTTTTTCTTTCCGAAATTTCATCGTTGATGGCACCGGCTGGCAAATTACCGGGGCGGCATGCGCTCAACATTGGCTTTGAGCTGGGCGATTTCGATACCGAGACTGACACATTGTTTGCCATCCATACACTTTTCGGCATCCCCTTCTTCTAAAAAGGTCTTCAGCTCAATCTTATCTTTTTTCAAATCCACCACCCAGGTATTTTGATCCTCATCAAATTCAACGTTGACGTCAATACCGCATTGGCCGATATCCGGATACAATGCAGTAATTCTATGGCAAAGTTCTTCTTTGTTAATCATGAATATTCTCCTTTTATCACAACCTCAGTGTAGAGGGAATAGCTTTTTATTCTTGTCCACAGACCGAATTCCATTCATAAAATTAAGGTTTATCTCTTTTTAAATTTAAACCGTTCAACTTGGCCCTTACCTAATCTAAATCATTTTCGGAGAAATTCAAAACCAAAACGACCCAAAGGGCTATGGTTTTTTATATTTTTTCCTGACCACATTAATTAAACTGCCCTCCAGAATCATCTGGATTTGACGGTCACTAAACGTATAGCTGACTGCAATCAGCTGATTTTGGGTTTTATTGAAAATTTTTATACGTTTGCCCTGTTCTAAAGCCTGTCGCACTTCTTTGAACACCAGGGTATCATTGACAGCAATGCGGTCCCAGTCAGCCGGATCGCTGAAGGATAACGGTAAAATGCCGAAATTGATCAGGTTTTGCCAGTGAATGCGGGCAAAGCGCTTGGCAATAACCGCCCTTAAACCCAAAAATCGCGGCGCAAGTGCGGCGTGTTCCCGGCTGGAGCCCTGGCCGTAATTATCACCGCAGATCACAAAAAAGGCCTGCTGCCCGCGGTCCATCGCCCGTTGGTAAAAACCCTCATCAACGCGGCTGAATACAAACTTGCTGATTTCCGGAATATTGCTGCGGTACGGCAGCACACTGGCTCCGGCCGGCATGATTTCATCGGTGGAAATATCATCACCGACTTTAATCAGTACCGGTCCTTCAAGCGTCTGCGGTAATGCATCGAATGCCGGCAGAGGCTTAATATTCGGCCCTTTTTCCAGTTCAACGGTTCCGGGCTTATCAGCGGGCGCAATCAGCATGTCGGTATTTATACTGATCTTTTTCGGTTCTTTAAATCGCGGATATGCCATGTCCAGATCACGCGGATCGGTGATCACACCGGTCAGGGCCGAGGCCGTGGCTGTCTCCGGGCTGCACAAATAAACCTGATCCTCCTTGGTACCGGAACGCCCGGGAAAATTTCGCGGAACCGTCCGCAAACTGATGCGTCCGGTCGCCGGTGCCTGGCCCATCCCGATGCAGCCGCCACAGCCGGCCTGGTGCATTCGAGCACCGGCATGGATCAGCTTCTCCAACAACCCCAGCGAGACCAGGTTCTCCAGTATCTGGCGCGAGGTCGGATTGATATCAAAAGAGACCCGATCGTGGGTCTGCCGGCCATCAACAATGAGTGCCGAAATCGCAAAATCGCGCAACCCCGGATTGGCTGAAGAGCCGATATAGGCCTGATAGATTTCTCTGCCGGCGACTTCCCGCACCGGGACCACATTGCCGGGACTGCTCGGTAGTGCAATTAGCGGCTCCAGTTTGCTCAGATCAATTTCATCATGTTCATCATAGGCCGCTCCCCTGTCGGCATCGATTTTCACCCAATCAGCCTCCCGATTTTGGGTTTTCAAAAAGCTTTTAACCGCATTATCTGATGGAAATACGGTGGTGGTAGCCCCCAGCTCGGTGCCCATATTGGCAATTACATGTCGATCCATGGCCGAAAGATTCACGAGCCCGGGACCATAGTATTCGATTATTTTTCCCACCCCGCCATCCACTCCGAAGCGGCGCAGCATTTCTAAAATTACATCTTTGGCACTTATCCAGGCCGGCAGCTTGCCGGTCAATTCAACACCCATAATCCGGGGCATCTTCACAAAAATCGGCTCCCCGGCCATCGCCATGGCCACCTCTAGACCCCCGGCGCCCATGGCGAGCATCCCCAGTGACCCGGCCGCCGGCGTGTGACTGTCCGAGCCCAGCAGGGTTTTGCCGGGTACGCCGAAGCGTTCCATGTGCACCGGATGACTGACGCCGTTTCCGGGTCGACTGTACCACAGGCCGAATTTGGCACACGCACTTCGCAAAAACAGGTGATCATCGGCATTGCGAAAATCAGTCTGCAACAGATTATGATCCACATACTGAGCTGATAGTTCGGTTTTGACCCGTGTAACGCCCATGGCTTCGAACTCCAGCATCACCATGGTGCCGGTGGCATCCTGTGTCAGGGTCTGATCGATTTTCAAGCTGATTTCTTCTCCCGGTTCCATCCGCCCTTCAACCAGATGGGATTCGATTAATTTTTGGGCAACGTTTTGCGCCATCTTTTTTAACTCTCCTATTTACACGAATATGTTACTTGAAGATCTCCCAGAATTCCAAGAAACATCCATGCCGGCATCAACGGCTGATTCCGATAGCCCGGCGTACACGCCCAAGCACCGGTTCGGCTATCGTCCGGGCTTTGTCGGCACCCTGGTCCAATATCCGATCCAGTTGATTTTTATCGGCCAGCAACTGCTCATAGATGTCCCGCCGGCCGCCAAAGTGTTCATTGAGCAATTCAAACAAATCCTGCTTGATCTCACTGTAGGCCAATCCGCCGGTGAGATACGCCTTGCGCCGGGACGCAATGGCGTCCTCAGAGGCGAAGTATTTGTAGATATTAAATACATTGCATTCATCCGGATTTTTCGGGTCATCCGGGCGTTTGGAGTCTGTAACAATGCGCATCACCTGTTTGTGCAGGGATTTGGCATCGGCAAAAATGGGAATGGTGTTATGGTAATTTTTACTCATTTTGCGACCATCGATACCCGGAATGGTCATCACCATTTCCTGGATAAGCGGTTCCGGAAGCGTCAGCACTTTGCCGCAGCTGCTATTCACGGCAGCTGCAATATCCCGGGCTATCTCCACGTGCTGGCGTTGATCTTGCCCAACAGGCACCCGGTGGGCACCGTACAGCAAAATATCAGCGGCCATTAAAACCGGATAATTAAACAAACCCGCATTGATATCGGCATCCGACTGTTTTCCGGCGCTAAGATTGGCATCAACAGCCGCTTTATAAGCGTGCGCCCGGTTGAGCAACCCTTTGGCGGTAAAGCAGTTTAAAATCCAGGTAAATTCATAAATCTGCGGGATATCGGACTGCCGGAAAAAAATGACCCTCCCGGGATCCAGTCCCAACGCCAGCAGGGTGGCGGCAACATCATACACATATTGATTTAAGGTTTCTTTTTCCTTAAGCGTCGTCAGGGCATGATAGTCGGCCACAAAATAAAGGGTTTGAAATTTTTCAATCAGATCAAACGCAGGTTTGATCATCCCCAGATAATTGCCGATATGCAATGTGCCGGTTGGCTTTATTCCACTTAAAACAATTTGTTTCACCGGTTCGCCTCTCCTTGACAATTGAGCTATATACCGCCCCAAGACAATTAAATTAAGACTGAAAGATCTAATGACAAGGTTACCGGAGTTCACAAAACAAGTGCCTAAAATGAGCTAAAATGCCTGAAGTTAAGGCATTTTGTCCTTTAAAAGATAGAGCGAAGCGACACCACAAATTAGGCACTTCCAACTTTAGTAAACTTAAGGCACGTTTTTAGGAAAAGAAAATGGGGTAGAGGGAAATATATTGATAGTAAGCGCCATGGCTAAAATATTCTCATCACTCCTTGGGCCGCTCCATTTTAATGGCAAACATCAACAGGGCCGGAATGACAAACACGGTGAAGATCGTCGAAATGGCCAAACCGCCTAAAACCACGCTACCCAGTCCTCTGTAAAACTCCGATCCCGGGCCGGGCACCAGTACAAGCGGCAGCATACCAAAAACAGAGGTGGCCGCGCTCATGTAAATGGGTCTCAAGCGGGTGCGCGTGGATGCCAACACGGCTTCCCGATATGGCATACCGTTGAGTCGGACGTTGTTTAAGGCCTGATGAACAATCAGAATAGCATTGTTGACTACCACGCCGACAAGAATGATAAATCCCAGCATGGTGAGAATATCAAAGGGCTGGGGAGCAATAAACCAGTTAACCAGTTTGAGCCCCAATAGTCCCCCGACGGCGGCCAATGGCAGGGTGAACATAATAATCAGCGGATAAATGAAATTGCCGAACAAAGCGGCCATGAGCAAATAGGCGATGAGGGCCGCCAGTACAAAATCCAACTGCAAGGTTTGACGGGTTTCGGTAAGCTTATCAGCCACACCGCTCTGTCTCACATCGGCTCCCTGCAACATGTTCTGCCCTGCCATCGGCTCGATGACCCGGGTGGTGATGGTTTCCATGGCTTCCTGCAACGGGATGGAAAACGGCGGGGTAACCTGAAGGGTTATGGTTCGCTGGCGTTCGAGGTGACGGATTTGAGTGATTCCGGCCGTGCGCTCCAGCTTTGAAAGAGAAGAAATCGGAACGATCCGCCCGCCGGGGATAGCGATCATGGAATGATACAGCTTCTCCGGGGAGTTAATGTCGGCTTCGGAGGCTTTTAAAATCAGATCGATTTTTTTCTGGCCTTCCTGTTTAAAATCCCCGATGTCTCTGCCGTCCATAAGGACGTCTAACGCAATTCCAAACTCCCGGGCGTTCATATTAACCGCTTTGAGACGATCCCGCAACGGTACCAGGCGCGCTTCCGGAAACAGCAACTCCAGCGACGGCACCGGCCGTATCTGAGATTGGGGGATTTCTTGCATAATGGCGCCATACATGGCGCCGGCCACCTGGACGATACGGTTTAAATCATCGCCGCTGATATTGACCTCGATGGTCCGGCCGCGACCCAGAGAGGTCTGGAACACACCGGCTTGAGTGCTCACACCGAACATCCCGGGAATCGAAAAAATCGTGCGCCTGAACAGCGGCAGCATTTCGCCGGCCCGCTGTTCATGTGTGCTGGTGGCGCCAAAGAGCATGATCTGCTCGGCACCCACATAAAACATGTTCTCAATGCCGGGAAACCCATTGTGATCTTTGCCGATATAAGGTGCATTGACGCGATAGATATGCTCTCCGACGGCCATGCGTTCGGCAAATGAAAGTCCCGGGGGCGGAATCAACAGACTAATTACCAGATTGCGGTTACCCTGCGGCAAATACTCCGCCTTGGGGAGTAACATCCAGGTGCCTAAAATCGAAACTGTACTGAAAATCAGAACGGTGGCGGTCTGCGTCATCCAATTTCGGGTGACCATTTTCACCAAAGCCATAATACCGTCGACGATGCGGGTCCCCATATTACTGCCGACTTGTATGCGCGTCTGACACGAGTCTTTACTTCCGGCTAATTCGAATAGTTGCCTTGAGAACATCGGGATCACCGAAACAGAAACAAACAGGCTCAAGGCAACGGCAAAGGTGACCGCAATGGCTATATCCCGGAACAGCTGCCCGGCCTCTTGCTCCATAAAAATGACCGGCAAAAAAACGGCAATGGTGGTCAGGGTGGACGCCAGAATGGCACCCCAGACTTCACGCGCACCGTCATATGACGCTTGAAAAGCGGATTTTCCCATGTCGCAATGGCGGTCAATGTTTTCAAGCACAACAATGGCACTGTCAATCAGCATACCGACGGCGAATGCAATCCCTGCCAGGCTGACCACATTCAAATTGCGACCCATCAAATTCATAAAAATAAATGTACCGATAATGCTGATCGGTATGGCGGTCGCCACCACAAGCGTTGAGATAAGACTCCTTAAGAACACCAACAATACAATAATGGCGAGGGTGCCACCGATGAGGATATTTTGGCGGACCAGGTTAATGGCGCCTCGAATGTAGGGTCGTTGATCATATACCCACTCGAGCTTGACTTTTTCAGAGGCCAGTCTTTCGGTGTTCAAACGCTTGACAACAACTTCCAGGCGGTCGGAAAGCTCAAGGATGTTGGCGTCCGGTTCCGGTTTGACACCGATGGCAATCCCTTCTTTGCCCAGATGCAGCATGGCCGTGGTCAATTTTTCATAGCCGAATTCAACCTTTGCCAGATCCGAAACCCGGATGCGCTGCTGGCCGGTTGATCGGATAACGATGCTTTCGATATCTGCGGGCGATCTAAATTCACCGATGGCCCGAATGCGATAATCCCGTCTGCCGACGCCCATGATACCGGCGGAAACATTCATATTTTCAGCTCTGAGGATTTCGATCAACTCGGCTATGGTCAGCCCGAAAGCCGCTAATTTTTCCGGCTTAACGATGATATGCATTTCATTTTCGATGCCACCGCCGATGAAAAGATCCGCAACACCGGTGGTTCTTTCTATAAATTGCCGGATGTTATTTTCAAAATAGGTTCGATACTGGTAGGGCGACCGCTGGTTATCATCGGTGGTTTTTAGAACCATCCAGATCACCGGCGAGGTGGCGGCACCGGTAGCGGTGATAATGGGTTTATCGACATTTTCCGGATATGAGGGGACTTCGTTGAGCTTGTTTGAAACCCGCAGCAGGGCGTCATCCGGATCGGTGCCGAGGCTGAATCGCAAGGTAACGCTTCCACGGGAATCAAATGATGAACTTTCCATTTCCACAAGCCCGGGAATGCCTTTTAATACTTTTTCCTGTTCCTCGATAATTTCCCGCTCCACCTCGTAAGGGGTGGCGCCGGTCCAGGTTGTGGTGACGCTGATTTCCGGCTCGATGACGGTGGGACTTAACTGATAGGGCATGCGTGCCAGTCCGATGATGCCGAACAGGATAATGAGAATGACACCCACTATGACGGTAACCGGATTTTCAATTGAAAATTTAACAGCGTTCATAGTCATAATTCTCATTGAGCGCAAAGCGCTCCATGAGAAGCCAATGGTTATCAGTTTTCATACAAAGTTAAAGAGACCATCTGCCCGTTACGCAATCGCTCGTTGCCTTTGACAACCACCTGCATGCCTTCTGCAAGATCCGCGCTTTGCACCCCGGCAATCTGTTCCTCATAGCCGATAACGTCAACCGGAATCATCCGGGCTTTAGAATCCTGAACCGCATAAACCACAGTTTGCCCATATACCGCAATGACGGCATCGCGGGGGACAACCAGTGTTTTGTGGGCCTTTCCGACCGGCAGCACCACTCTGGCCGACATCCCCTCCATGAGTGCCAGCGTATTCGGCGTTCGAATTTTGACCGGAAACGTCCGGGTGGCAACATCTCCGCGGGGAATGACCGCCAGGACCGATCCTGAAATTTGATTGCCATTTATGGTCGCTTTGACCGGCATTCCGATTTTAACAAAGGGGATAAATTCTTCGGAAATGTCAGCCATAATATCGACCACATCATCTTTGCCTAATATCGCCACCGTGGCGCCCTCCGCAATCCACTCACCCCGATCCACATGGCGCTTGATAACGATCCCGTCAAAAGGGGCGCGGATGACTTTCTTCTGCAGTTCGATTTTGATGCGCTCAACTTCGGCTTTTAGTGATTCAGCACGCTTTTCAATCCCCTTTACCCGGAAACGGTTTTCGTCATAGGATTGTTCGGAAATGGCTCTGGTTTTAAATAGTTTTTCGCTGCGCTTAAATTCGATGCGCGCAATTTCCAGCTCGGATAAAGCCTGCTCATAGGTGGCTGAAGTTGCCAGCAGCCGTTGTTCTAAAATATCCGCTCCCAGCTTGATGAGAACCTGGTTCTTTTTGATTCGCTGTCCCTCCTCAAAGCGCACCTCTTCAACCGGTCCGCTCAGCTCAGATGCGACGTCTGAAACTTCTTCATAAAAAACGGTCCCGATAAATTCAGCCTGAGGGGTAACATTGCCGGTTTTTACCGGTGCGACACTCACAACGGCCGGGGGCGGGCCTTTCGGTTTGTCCTGACCCCAGAGAGCCGAAGCAAAAAGGTTCATCAACAATCCGCTTAAAATCAAAAAGCGCAAAGATCGTTTTAATCTGCCGGACATGCCAGCCTCCATTTACGTATGCCGAATGCTTGATTTTACCGGTATGCGTGCCATTAAAAATGGGTAAAAATTCAATTAAATAGCCCGGTTGTTTATGGTCTAAAATAAGGACATTTGTAAATATGACAAGCAGATAGATTACCACGAAAAGATCTTCAAATGCAATATCAAGGCCTGCGAAGAAGGTGAGGCATTCAATCGGCGGGACGGATGTGGAATAAGCCCATTTATAAAAATTATACCTGAAATATTCATAGGATAGACTGTCAGTCTGCCCATCAAATAGGAATTGACAGGCATAGGGCTTTTCCATATGATCACTCGGTGTATATCTGAATTTTGCACGCGTCCTCCAGAGGCGGACAAGTCGGAGGCTTTCATATTCTCATTAATTTTCATGCAAGTTTCAGGGATAACAGTAGCTGACCTGCATTATGAATGAAAAAGGGTAAAATCATCATGGATTTCACTGCCGCCTGGAATGCTGAATACATCGAGACGCAATACAAACGGTGGAAAGCGGATCCCACCAGCGTTTCCAAGGACTGGCGCTTTTTTTTTGAAGGGTTTGATCTGGCGGCTTCCGGCGCACCTGAAACCGGTGAGGGCTTTGACGAGGAACAACTGCTGCGGCAATCCCGGGTCGAGTCGCTTATTTATCGGTACCGTGATCTGGGGCACTTGCTGGCCTGTCTGGATCCTCTGGTGGCCTGCCCCACCGAACATCCCCTGTTGGATCTGCAAGCCTTTAACCTAACCCCGCAGGATCTGGATCGTGAATTTTTCACCCGCCGCTTTGCAACATCCGGGCATGCTCCCCTGCAAGAAATTATTCAGGCGCTAAAAGAAACCTACTGTCACTCCATTGGTGTGGAATTCATGCACCTGCAGGATCCTTCAGAGCGCCGCTGGCTGCTGGATCGCATGGAGCCGATCCGCAACCGGCCCCGCCTGGAGAAGGATACCAAAAAGCGCATACTGAACAGCCTTGTCAGGGCTGCTCTGTTTGAACAATTTTTGAATAAAAAATACATCGGCGTCACCCGTTTTTCCCTGGAAGGCGGAGAAGCCCTGATCGCAGCACTTGATTTTTTTATTCAGCATGTGGCCGCATCCGGCGCCAAAGAAATCATTCTCGGTATGGCGCACCGCGGACGGTTAAATGTTCAGGCCAACATCCTGCAACGGCCATACGAAGATATACTCAGCGAGTTTGAAAGCTGCTACAATCCCGAGGAACTCGTCGGTGCCGGTGATGTCAAATACCACAACGGGTATCTGGCCGACCTTAAAACCGCCAATAATCAGCAGCTGCGCATCTTTTTAATGAACAATCCGAGTCATCTCGAAGCGGTTGACCCGGTAGTGGAGGGATTTGCCCGTGCCCGTCAGGATTTGCTCGGCGATAGCAGCGGAGCACAGGTCCTGCCGCTTTTACTCCACGGCGATGCTGCTTTTGCAGGACAGGGTATTGTAGCTGAAACCTTGAATATGTCGCAACTGGATGGCTATAAGACCGGCGGCACGATTCACATGATTATCAACAATCAGATCGGTTATACCACGCTTCCCGAAAATGCACGCTCCACCCGATACTCTACTGATATCGCTAAAATGCTGATGGTACCCATCTTTCACGTGCATGGCGAAAACCCCGAAGCCGTCTTACATGTCATGCAACTGGCCGCTGATTACCGTCGCGAGTACGGCAAGGATGTCGTCATCGATCTGGTCTGCTACCGCCGTTACGGGCATAATGAAGGCGATGAACCCTATTTTACCCAGCCCGGAATGTATGACCGCATCCGCCAGCGGCCCTCGTTGCATCAACTTTATGCAGAACAATTGATTTCCGAAGGTATCGCCCGGCAGGATGATATCGACAAGCTGACTGCAGAAATCAACAACCAGCTGGATCAGGCTTATGCAACCGTTCACGGCAGTGAATGCCCGTTTCCCGAATCTCGCTTCTATGAAGAGTGGGAAGACATCAGCAGCGCTTATACCCAGGATCCGGTTCCCACAGGTGTCGATAATGACGCCCTGATTTCGCTCGCTAAAAAATTAAATACGGTTCCGGGCCACTTCAGCCTGGCCCCGAAACTGCAGCGCCTGCTCAAAAAGCGCCTGGAATCGGTCGAACAGGGTGAAGGCATTGATTGGGCCAATGCCGAAGCACTGGCGTTCGCATCTCTGCTGAAAGAAGGCCTCTCCGTGCGCCTGAGTGGCCAGGATAGCAGCCGCGGCACCTTCAGCCAGCGCCACAGCACCTTGGTCGACATTCAGAATGAAACGCGCCACTTTCCTTTGAATTCGATCGATGCCGATCAGGCTCGATTTTATGTTTATGACAGCCTTTTGTCGGAAGCCGGCGTGCTCGGCTTTGAATATGGCTATTCCCTGGCCCGGCCCGACAGTCTGGTAATGTGGGAAGCGCAGTTTGGAGACTTCGTTAATAATGCCCAGTCCATCATCGATCTGTTTATTGCCAGCGGGGAAACCAAATGGCAACGTCTCAGCGGTCTGGTGTTGTTGCTGCCCCACGGCTACGAGGGCAT
The DNA here is from genome assembly GCA_947259495.1 of uncultured Desulfobacterales bacterium. Lineage (GTDB taxonomy): Bacteria > Desulfobacterota > Desulfobacteria > Desulfobacterales > JAHEIW01 > JAHEIW01. The sequence continues at coordinate 16,690 of CAMYLV010000008.1, forward strand.
GGGGCCTGAACATTCCAGTGCACGGCTTGAGCGGTTTTTGCAGCTTTGCGCCGCCGACAACATCCAGGTGAGCAACCCGACCACACCGGCGCAATATTTTCATTTGTTGCGACGCCAGGTTAAAGCGCGGTTTCGTAAGCCTCTTATTGTCATGACGCCCAAAAGCCTGTTGCGCCATCCGCTGGCGGTGTCAAAAATCGACGATCTGTCTGACGGCCACTTTCTGCCCGTTTTGGATGATCCCGGCGGCTCAAAACAGGCAACCACCGTTTTGGTATGCAGCGGAAAAATCTTTTATGAGCTGCTACAAAACCGCAACAAATTGGACAAAAAAGATGTTGCCATTGTGCGGCTCGAACAGTTTTATCCGTTTCCGGAATCACAGCTAAAAAAGATTTTTCAAAAATATCGTCAGGCCAAGAAATGGTTCTGGATCCAGGAAGAGCCGCAGAACATGGGCGGATGGCAATTTGTGCAGCCGCGCATAAACGCCGCTTCCGGAAAATCATTCAGCTATATTGGCAGAAAAGCCTCTTCCAGCCCGGCGTCCGGCTTTCCCGGCCTTGCCAAATTAGAACAGCAGGCGATCGTTGCGCAGGCGTTAGGACCGCCTGCCATCCGTAAACTGAAAGGCAAAGCCGCCGCAGGGTAATTGCGGCCGGCTTGCTGCCGGCGTCAAATAAGTTTCCCTCCTTTGCCTTAAAGGCTACGGAGGACAGGCAGGTGTCAGTAAACAGATGACAGATGACAGAAAACAGAGGTCAGATAGCATGCCTCATCTTCACGCTTTTACTGTCTGTCTTCTGACATCTGTCCTCTGTAAACCGGACACTGAAACCTAAAGTTCGTTCTATTAGCCAGAAGCAAGGAGCCATTAGCTGATTACGATGCAACTGGAGCGCATTGTTTGTTGTAAACGAATAAGGAGCCCTTATGATAGTTGAGGTAAAGGTCCCCAGCGTGGGCGAATCCGTAACTGAGGCCTTGCTGGCCCAGTGGTTCAAAAACGACGGCGATACGGTAAACAAAGACGAACCGCTATTTGTAATCGAAACCGACAAAGTTACGCTGGAGGTTGTCTCCGAGGCCGCGGGCGTGCTCGCCGTTAAGGTTCAGGAAGGCGAAACGGTTGCCATCGGCACTGTGGTCGGCACCATTGATACAGCGGCTGCGCCGAAACCCGCCGAACCGCCTCCGACACCTGAAGCACCTGAAATAAAAGAGACGCAACCGCCGGCCGCAACGCGCGAGGAACCGCAGGAGCCGGCCCCGGAAACGCCCCCACCACCGACCCCGGAACCGCCGCCGCCGCAACCCGAATCCGCTCCGGCGCGACCGTCGCTTGACCTGGATGACCTGGCGCCGTCTGTACGCCGGCTGATTGCTGAAAAAAACCTGGATCCGGCCCAAATTACCGGTACCGGCCCAGCCGGTCGCATCACCAAAGGAGACGTTGTCCTGTTTCTGGAAGGATTGCGACCGCCGGTGCCGGCCTCAGGCGATGAACCGGTTCAAAAATCCGTCCAGGCTCCGCCGCAGCCGTCAGCCGCAACGCCAAAGGCCGGCGAAGAAGGAACTACGCGCAAGCCGATGAGCCCGATCCGGCAGCGCATTGCCTCTCATTTGCTCGCTGCCAAGCAAAAAACGGCCATGCTGACCACCTTTAACGATATCGATATGACACGGGTGCTGGCGCTCCGTGCTCAGTACAAAGAAAGTTTTAAGGAAAAATATGGCATCTCGCTGGGCATGATGTCGTTTTTTATCAAAGCCTGTGTGGAGGCCCTCAAGGAATTTCCGGAAGTCAATGCCTATATCGATGATAAGGACATTCTCTACCATCATTATTATCATATCGGTGTTGCCATCGGCTCGGAGAAGGGATTGGTGGTTCCCGTCATCCGTCGTGCCGATCAGCTCAACTTCGCCGAACTGGAACAGGCCATCGTCGATTTTGTCAACAAAATCAAAGAAAATCGACTGGAACTGGCGGATTTAGAAGGCGGAACGTTTACCATCAGTAACGGTGGCGTTTTCGGTTCGCTGCTGAGCACACCGATATTAAATATGCCTCAGAGCGGCATTCTGGGGATGCACCGCATCGAAAAGCGGCCCGTGGTGATCGAGGACCAGATTGTTATTCGGCCCATGATGTATGTTGCCCTCAGTTACGATCACCGTATCATTGATGGTCGTGAAGCCGTCACCTTTCTCAAGCGCATCAAAGAATGTATCGAGAACCCGGAACGCATGATGATGGAGATTTAATTATGGCTGCAAAGAGCACCTACGATGTGATCATTGTCGGCAGTGGGCCCGGCGGTTATGTAGCCGCCGTGCGCGCCGCCCAGCTGGATTTGAAGGTGGCCTGTATTGAAAAAGCGCCTCGTCTGGGAGGCGTTTGTCTGAATGTCGGCTGCATCCCCAGTAAAGCCCTGCTGGACTCAAGCGAATATCTCCAGCTCGCCAAAAGCCAGTTTGCCGATCACGGTATCAAAACCGGCCGCATCAGCCTGGATCTGGCGGTGATGATGGCGCGCAAAGAAAATGTGGTTCAGGATCTGACGGATAATGTCAAGAGGCTGCTCGAGGGCCATAAAGTGGAAATCATTCAGGGCACGGCTCAGCTGGCCGCAGCCGATCAAGTCACGGTCGAATCCGGTTCGGGTTCGTCCAAAAAAAAGCAACGCACCACCTTATCCGCCAAGGCCATTATTCTGGCCACCGGCAGTGAAACCGTGCCTTTACCGGATCTGCCCTTTGACGGCCGCCAGATTATCAGCTCCACCGATGCCCTAAAGCTGGACACCGTGCCCAAACACCTGGGTATCGTGGGCGGTGGTTATATCGGTCTGGAGCTGGGATCGGTCTGGTTGCGGCTGGGCGCCAAGGTGAGTCTGTTTGAAATGCTGCCTAAAATCGCTACCGGCGTGGACGGCCAGGTGGGGCGCAAACTGCAACGGGTTCTCAAGCGCCAGGGGTTTAAATTTTATATGAATTCGAAAGTCACCCGGGCCAAAACAATGACCAAAAACATTAGGGTCGAACTGGAATCCAAAGGTAAAAAGGAAACCGTCACCTGTGACAAATTGCTGGTGAGTGTCGGGCGACGCCCCTTAACCCGTGGTCTGGGCCTGGACCAGGTGGGCGTGGAAACCGATCCGGAAACCGGATGTGTAAAAGTGGATACCGCTTATCGGACCAATATCCCATCGATTTATGCCATCGGCGATCTGATTCCAGGACCCATGCTGGCGCACAAGGCCTCGGCCGAAGGGATCGCCGTGGCCGAAATCATCGCCGGACGCCCCGGTGAGGTTAATTACGATGCCATCCCGGCGATCATTTACACCTGGCCGGAGGTCGCCAGCGTGGGGCTTACGGAAGAACAGGTCAAAGAGCGCAATATCCCCTATTGTTCGGGAACGTATCCCTTCACCGGTGCGGGACGGGCCCGCTGTATGGGAGAGACGGAGGGGTTTGTCAAGGTCCTGGCCCATGAAAAAACCGACCGGATTTTAGGGGTGCACATCATCGGACCCCGGGCAGCGGATATGATTGCCGAGAGTGTACTGGCGGTTGAGTTGGGGGCTAGTTCGGAGGATATCGCCCGCACCGTGCACGGGCATCCCACATTTGCGGAGGCGCTGCAGGAAGCCGCTATGGCGGTTCAAAAGTGCTCGATCTACGCCTCATAGGTCTTCAAAATAATATAGCTGCCTTTGTTTTATCCCCTAAAGTTCCCCTCAGGCCCTATTATTGCAAGCATTTAGGCAGAGCGCATGGCGCATAGAGCAAAGCGTTGGATCAAAAAGAAGTAACTTTCCATTTGTTCCCGCTATGCGCTTTGCGCTTAGCCCTTTGCCATTTGAGAATCTCTATCGAAGCGCGTTTGAGAAAATTTGATAACTTCTACTCTTCTTGGAAGAGGGGCGTACTAATATATCTTTCCGCCGGGCTGGGAATAATCACCACCATAGTCTTGCCGCTGGATTCAGGGCGCTTGGCCACCTCGAGGGCCGCTTTCACCGCTGCACCGGAAGAGATACCGCAGACGATGCCTTCCAATTTGGACAGCACGCGCGATGTTTCAAAGGCATCATCGTTGGATACGGTCACCACGTCATCCAGCAGCGATTGATCAAGTACCTCGGGGATGAAACCGGCACCGATTCCTTGAATTTTGTGCGGTCCTTTTTGGCCGCCGGAGAGCACTGGAGAATCGGTTGGTTCCACTGCAATGGCTTTAAAAGAAGGTTTGCGCGGTTTGATGGCCTGCGATACACCTGTGATGGTGCCGCCGGTGCCGACACCGGCAATGAGGATGTCCACCCGGCCTTCGGTATCGCGCCAGATTTCTTCGGCGGTTGTTTCCCGGTGAATTCTGGGGTTGGCCGGATTTTTAAACTGATTGGGCATAAACGAATCCTTTTCAGACGCCAGTATCTCCTGAGCTGTCTCAATCGCCCCCGGCATGCCATTGGCGCCGGGTGTCAAAACCAGCTCCGCCCCCATGTGCGTTAACAGCTTGCGCCGTTCGATACTCATGGTATCGGGCATCGTCAAACAAAGGCGATAATTTTTGGCGGCACAGATAAAGGCCAGCGCTATGCCCGTGTTTCCGCTGGTGGGTTCGACGATAAGAGTTTTGGGCGTAATGGAACCGTCCAGTTCACCGGCCGCAATCATCGAGGCCGCAATGCGGTCCTTGACGCTTCCCAGAGGATTGAAAAATTCCAGTTTGGCCAATATTTCCACATCCAGGCCTTCATTGATTCGATTCAGCCGAACCAGCGGCGTTGAACCGATGGTGCTGCTGATCATGGAATGATATTTCATGACCGACCTCCCTTCAAAAAAACTTCGTTTTTTTAGTGTGCTGCTTTGAGTGACTGCCTCAACTGCTTCTGTTTTTTCGACTTATAGATCAGTCGCGGGGTCTCGATGACAACGGTGGTATCCGGCGGTACCGATTCAGTCAGCCATACATTCCCGCCGATGACCGAACGGGCCCCGATAATCGTTTTACCGCCCAGAATGGTTGCACCGGAATATATGATGACATCATCTTCAATGGTGGGATGACGTTTCTGGCCTCTGAATTCGTCACTGGCGCCTTTGGGGATGGATAAAGCGCCCAGGGTTACCCCTTGATAAATACGGACGTTGTCGCCGATTTCGGTGGTCTCGCCGATGACCACGCCGGTTCCATGATCAATCACAAAGCTTTTCCCGATTTTGGCGGCCGGATGGATATCGATCCCGGTAATGCTGTGCGCGTATTCTGTCATAATCCGGGGCAACAGCGGCACACCCAGATTCACCAGAAGATGGGCAATCCGATAAACGGTGATGGCCAATATGCCCGGATAGCTGAAAATAACTTCATCGGTGCTTTTGGCTGCCGGGTCACCATCGTAGGTTGCGCGCACATCAGCCGTCAGCGCTTTGCGAAGGGCCGGAATGGCTTCCAAAAACTGAAGGGACAGCCGATATCCCTGCTCATCACATTCGCTGCAGGGCTGATCATATCGTAAACAGTCATGCCGAATGCTGCGGCAGATCTGTTCGGAGAGAAGATCAAACAGGGAAGTCGCCGATTGCCCCACGGCGTATTTCAAATTGGCCGGATCAATTTTAGCCCGGCTGAAATATCCCGGAAAAAGGATCTCTCTGAGGCCGTTGAGGATTTCAATGACAGCTTCTTTGGATGGAATGGGCTCGTAATCGACGTGCGTATAGCACTCCTGATCGTTGCAACTCTCAATAATGTCTTCGGCAATCGCGGGCAACCGGGCTTTGATCGAGCTCAGATCCTGGAAGTCTATTTTGCAGGTATCCTGTTTTTTTCGTTCCAATTTTGGTTGACCTCTTCTTTTGGCGAATGACCCCAAATAACTGGATGCTAACAAAAAAGCAAAACGGTTTTATCCGCTCTGCTTTTTATTGTTAAATCGCTTGGCAAAAATAGGGCCTTGACAATAATCACCGGACCGGATTTAAAATTGCAGTACCGCCGCCATGGCATCTTCATATTTTTTCTTCATTTCGTCCTGGGATGTATCAATTTCTTTTTTCTGGGGGCTGAAATCCGCCGGGCACTCGGTCTGCAGTGTATTGACAATCCGCTCGATGTCTTCGATGTGTTTATGCAGGTTCTCAACCTGGGCGGCAAGGTTATCCTTGTCGGCACCTCGAAGCTTATCGACTTTTCGCACCATGTTGTACATTTTCGCCTTCCAGCCGTTAAGCTCTAATTCAATGGAATGACAATAGTCTTTTACATCCATAATTGTCTCCTTTCACAAATTCAGCAAGATTTAGGTAATTCGCTTAATAAGTTAATAATAAACCCGATACCGGTCATGTCAATAAAGGGGTTATACCTGCTGTGTCGTTACCCCGAATTTAATCTTAATGGATTTTGGATGACAAAAATGTAAACTGCAGCAATGAATATTTTTTTGCTAAAAAATATTATTTTTAAGCTTGACACGCGAACAGTTTACCGCTAATCCATACTAATCTTATATAGATTTAAAAACTCTGAAACCGGGAGCAGAGATACATGAAACTATCCACAAGAAGCCGCTACGGAGCCAGGATACTGGTCGATCTGGCCCGCAATAAGGACCAGGGCCCGGTTCAAATCGGCGAAATATCAAAACGCCAGGATATTTCGGTCAAATACCTCGAGCAGCTCATCCGGCCTTTGAAAAAAGCCAACTTGGTGACCAGCGTGCGTGGCCCCAAGGGGGGACATATACTGGCTGAAAAGCCGGAAAAAATTTCCCTGGGGCAGATCGTGCGGTTATTTGAGGGGCAGTCCGATCTGGTTGAATGCGTCAGTTTTCCCGAAAAATGCCCCATGTCCGATGATTGCCAGGTTCGCCTGGCCTGGCGCGATGCCACTGAGGTTCTGTATGAAAAACTGGATTCCACCACCATCTCCGATTTGATGAATGGTAATAAACCAGAGGATGATTAGGCGCCCGGAAGCATTGACCCCCAAAAACGTAGATCTCATTAGGATAGTAATCCAATATGGGTCGGAAATTGTTTTGGGTACCCCAATGTTGCTTGAGCAAATCAAAATCGTCACAAAAACATAAGGATTTAATTTCACTTTTTTCCAGTCAACAACTAAATCAAACAGGAGGATGCCATGAAAAAAGTTCTCATTTTAGGATCAGGAGCCGGCGGAACGATGGTGGCCAGCCAATTGCGCAGGAAGTTAAGCCCCAAAGAGTGGCAGATTACCATCATCGACAATGATGAAATCCACCACTACCAGCCGGGATGGCTGTTTATTCCATACGGTGTCTATTCCGCGGAAGATTGTCAAAAACCCAAGCGGGAATTCATCCCCGAGGGCGTTGACTTTGTTCTGGATGAGGTCGTCGGACTCGATACGGATAAACGCGAGGTCAAAGCAAAAAAGGGGTCATATGACTATGATTGGCTCGTTATCGCCACCGGATGCGGCATCGAACCTGAAGAAGTCGAAGGCATGATGGATGACTGGCGCAAAAATACTCATGATTTTTACACGCTGGACGGCGCCCTGGCCCTGCACGAAAAAATGAAATACTTCAACAAAGGGCGCGTGGTGCTTAACATCGCCGAGCTGCCGTACAAATGCCCGGTGGCCCCGATTGAGTTTGTTTTTATGGCCGACTGGTTTTTTGAGACCAAAGGCGCCCGCAATGACGTTGAAATTGAACTGGTCACCCCCATGGCCGGCGCATTTTCAAAGCCGATAGCCTCCAGCATCCTGGGCGACATTGCCATCCAAAAGAACATTAAAGTTACCCCGAACTTTGATATCGCCCAGGTCAACGCCGATGAAAAAACAATTGAATCGCATAAGGGCGAAAAGGTGGACTACGATTTGCTGGTGGCGATTCCGCCCAATTTTGGTGCCAAATTTCTGGAAGGCTCCGGCCTAGAGGATCCGCTGCGATTCATCGACACCGACCATTTCACGCTCAAAGCCAAAAATGCTGACCATATTTACGTCGTCGGTGATGCCACCAACGTACCGGCTTCCAAGGCCGGCGCCGTGGCCCATTATGAATCCGAAACGGTGGTGGAAAATTTAATCCGCGAAATCGATGGTCAGGAACCGCACGGCACCTTTGACGGCCATGCCACCTGCTTTATCTGCTCGGGCCATGAAAAAGCGTTTCTGATCGATTTTAACTACGAATATGAGCCGCTGCCCGGTAAATTTCCCTTTCCGGGCCTCGGTCCTTTCAGCCTGCTGGGCGACAGCTATATGAATTACTGGGGCAAAATGATGTTCAAGTGGGTCTACTGGAACATGATGCTCAAGGGTGTTGAATTGCCCCTGGAACAACAAATGACGATGGCCGGTAAAATGCGCCACGTCATGACCCAAGCATAAGGAGGCCGCCATGACAACCGAAGAACAAATTCTTGAGCGACTCGATCGCATCGAGGCTCAGCTGGCTCCGGTATCTGCCTCGGCCAGGGGTCTCAACGAACTCAGAGAAGATTTAATTCCCTTGAGCGGGCAGGCATTTCGACTGCTGATCCGGGAGCTGGAGGATGTGGAGTCCGGTTTCCAGCTGGAAGACTTGCTGGCGCTGATGAAACGCTCGCTGCGCAGCGTCAAGCACATGCAGTTTGCCATGGAGCAGATGGAAAACGTAGTGGACTTTATACTCACCATTGAGCCCCTGCTCAAGTCATCGGTGCCGCAGCTGATAAACTACCTGGATGACCTCGAGCAAAAAGGCATCCTGCGAATTATTCAATCAACACTTGATGTACGTGCCAAAATCGCAGCGGCTTACAGTCCCGAAGATGTCGATCAGATCGGTGATGGCCTGGTGGCGCTGCTGGGGCTGGCCCAGAAATTAGGCGATCCGAAGGCCCAGGCCTTTTTGGAAAAAATGGCCGCACTGCCGTCAAAAGTGGATCTGGAGAAAGCCAAACCGGTGGGACCATTTGGAATGCTGGGAGCCCTTTCCAGCAAGGAGGCCCGCCAGGGGCTGGGCGTATTGATGGAATTAACCAAGGCCATGGGCGATCTGAAAAATGGCGGCAGCAGCACAGCACTTCAAGAGTCAGAACCGATCGCTTAAACGCGAAAATGAGCCGGGTGCCGCTTGCGATATTCAGCCCGCAAGCGGCTCATTTCGAAAAAATGGTGTGTTATAATGTGGGCTGTTGCCTTTTTTCAATCGTTTTGGCATATAGTGGCTGTTAAAAAAACGTTGCCGTATTCAAACGTTTTTTCTACAACCACTTATACCGCAATTCCGTAAGTCAGATCAATGTGATGGAAAGCGGTGAAAAAGGCAAAAAAATAATTGGCTTTGGGCCTATAGCGGTAGAAATTTGCTGGAGAACGCACATGCAAAAACAGATGGTTCAATGTGAGGACGGGCGCCGCCGACAGGCGCGCATCCACGGGGTTCCAATAGAAGAAGGCGGGTTCAGGATATGGAAAGCCGGTGTTCGGTTAAAGGGCAAGCACGTGTCCGGAGAAGCCTGGTACAGTCATCAAACCAAAACCTGGTATTTTATCAGCGATCCGGAGAGCAAACACAGCCATTTGATGGATCGCATCGGTGATACCCTCCGGGAAGAAAAGCTCAGAAATTTGCGCGATCAATTAAAACAGCTGGTATCGCGACAAAGCATCACGCAAAAAAAGATTGCCGAACATCGCAAGGCCCTGGCAGATATCGAAAGCCAGCTGGAAATCATCAAAAAGGATATCGTCCGGACCGAAAAAGGGATACCTTTGGAATCCGGCACACCGCTGCAGTATTCACAGGGGATCAGAAAATGATACTCTGCGCGTTAGGATGATGACTGCTTGTAAAATGCAAGCAAGCGAAACGCCGTCTTGTTGTCTCGCCTGCAGCTGATTTTATGTTCGTTTAAAAAAGCCGTGGATGGTCATTCAAAGTAGTTTTAAACAGCAGATTACACTCAATTACAGCGCCCCGGAAGGCACATCAACGCCCGGGCTGTCAAACAAAGCCGGTCTTTTAACACCCTAAAATATCAACCCGCCTCAGCGACCAGTCCGGCGGCATAGGCCTGTCCGGCAAGATCATACGCCGATTGCGGCCACATCAGAAGCGGTATCCCTTCTTCATTGGCGCGATCAATGGTTTCCTGATCGGGGGTCTGCCCACCGGTGAGCACAATCGCCGCCATCTCGTGCAATACGGCCACATTGACGATGTTCTGGTGGGTTTGCACCGTCAGCCAGATACAGCCGGTGGGCGCATTGGCCATTACATCACTTAAAAGATCACCGCAATACCCGCCTGCAATTTTCCGGTCCAGCTCATTTTGCCCGGCGGCCACGTGCAAGTTAAAACGGTCAACAAATTCTTTGGCATTCACGGCTTCATCACCCTTTCTTTTTTGTAAAATTTGAAACGCTCATTTTAGGTTATACCTGAATTGAGCGATTGTCGAGGTTGCCGCAGCTACAAGGAAGATGGTGTTCCGCTATAGTTGACTATGCGGGGCGGCATCTGACACAGTAGATGCGGTAAGATCAGTAAGCCCGAAGGGTTTCAAAATAAAAATATTAAAAATGATAGAATTCCTTAAGATAAAAAAGCATCCCCCATATTTTTATTTTGAAACGCTCAATTTAGGTAAAATATAGTTTCCGATAATTCAAGCTCTTTTTAGCGAGCCGAGTTAAATGAATCCGTTAGGTAAGATCCGGTTGCTGCTTACAATGGGATGCCTGTTTTTGTTTACATTGTAATTTTACCACGAAGTTCGCGAAGGACACAAAGTGATGAATTGAAAAAACCTTATATTAATCTTCGTGCACCTTCGTGTTCTTTGTGGTTTAAAAATTTTTAAAAATGAGTCGGAGAATAATGCAGATACCCAAAGGATTTTGGTTGAACAATAACAGGCTTCATTTTTATTGCAATTGATTTATCAGGCCCTTTTGGCTATAGTAATTACGCAATCCAGCAGATGCCGTTTGCGGTGTCCCTTTTATTCTGGTTAAATCTGATATGGCCCCGAAAAAGAAACGCCCTGAAAATCAGCCTTCAATTCCCACTGCTATTCCGGGGCTGAACCTCAAACATCTGGTCGACTATCTACCCTGCTACGTATCCATTCAAGACCGCGACCTCAACCTTCTTTATGTCAACCAAAAATTCAAAAAAGATTTTGGCGACGGCACCGGTAAAAAATGTCACGCGGTTTATAAATGCTCAACTGAGATATGCCCGAACTGTCCCGTTCAAAAGACCTTCGAGGACAGACGCGCACATCTTACCGAGGAGAATGTGACGCTAACCGGCGGCGGGGTTCATCAAGTTCTCATTCAAACATCGCCCGTTATCGATAAAAACGGTGTGGTCACCGCTGTTATCGAATTGGCCACCAACATCACGCAGCTAAAAAAAGATCGCAAGGAACTGGTCACCCTGGGTCAATCCATCGCTCTGTTATCCCACGGCATTAAGAATATACTGGAAGGACTGCAGGGCGGTGCCTATATCGTTGATGAAGGATTTAAAGACAACGATATCGAACTGGCCCTAAAAGGCTGGAATATCGTCAATAAAAATATTTTCGATATCGCCGATGTGGTTCAAAATATTTTATATTCATCAAAAGACCGTCCGCTGAAATACGAGCGCATATCGCCCGGACAGCTGGCCCGGGATTCATTGGCCTTGTTCCGCGAAAAAGCCGCCCGGCTGAATGTAGAGCTTAAACCGCAGATCAATGAAACCGTCCCCGAGGTTCGCCTGGATATCGCCAGCATCCGCCGAATGTTAAACAACCTCATCTGGAATGCACTGGAAGCATGTCTGAATCACCCCGGGGAAAAGAAACATTTTGTCCGTGTCAAAACAGATTTGCTGGATGATGAACATTTTATTTTCGAAATCGCAGATAATGGTGTCGGTATGGACCAGGATACCCAGCGCAATATCTATGAAGAGTTTTTTTCAACCAAAGGCAGTTCAGGAACCGGGCTCGGATTGGCGGTGGTGGAAAAAGTCGTCAACCGCCACGGCGGGAAGATTGAGGTAACATCGGCGCCGGGAAAAGGCACAACATTTAAACTTATTTTTAAGATAAAGTGATCTATATAATTCCTTGACGAAATGATGCATTTAATCGTATATACCCTAGCGTACGACTATAGTATAAAGTCGGCCGGGTTCAATTTCCGGGGCACCATCATTATTCGAAAAAGGAGCTGACCATGGGGAAAAACCTCAAAATCGTTCTGGTCGATGACAACACGGACTTCCTTTTTACCATGGAAACCTTTCTTCAACGAAATGGTTTTGAGGTGCACACGGCTGAAGATGGACAAAAGGGAATCGATATAATCAAAAAGGAGCAACCCGATCTTATTTTGCTGGATATCATGATGGAGACCCTGTTCTCCGGTTTTGAAGTCTGCAAGCAAGTCCGATCTGATGATGATCTGAAGGCTATTCCTATCATCGGTATTTCCGCCATGGGTGATGAACTGGACATCAACTACAGCCAGTGGCCCGACTATGAGTATTTCCGGCCCGACATGTTTTTAGAAAAACCGGTTGACAAACAGCGACTGCTGCAGCTGATCCCGGAAGTGATCCAGAAGGCGCACAAACGCATGCGCAGCCCCAAGTGGAAAAAGGAAATGGATAAAGATTGGGCTCAAAAAGCATCTCAAAAGCAGCGGCCCTGATCCATCGGAGGGCCATGAAGCCTTTTTCTCAATTTTTCTCATATTTTCAAGATTTGATCATTTAGAGAAACTTATTTAATTGCACGGCTGATAATATCATTCTGAACATCCGCCTTCGTGGTGTTCCGCTTTGCGTTAGGTCTGAGGCACCCGGCTCTTTTTCAAAGTTAGCATCTTTTGTATCAAAATATTTAAAAAGGATGTCGCCGGATAATGTTCGATTATCTCTTCTACACCTCCCTCGTCGTTTTCCTCCTGGGTTTGATCTATAAGATTTCTACCTGGTTTACGCGGAAAATCGGCATCCTGGGAAAAGACATAACGACTGCGCAACGCTTGCAGTCGGCAGTCAGAGGCATCGCAGGTGTCATTTTCAGCTCAAAGATCCTTGCACTCCTCGAGGCTGTGGTGCTGGATGTCCTGCTGCAACGCCGCGTTTTAAAAGAAAGTCTTTCCCGCTGGCTGGCGCACATGCTTATATTTTACGGTTTCATGCTGCTGCTGCTCATGCATGCCCTGGAATCGGTGGTATCGGAAGCGTTATTCAGCGAGTATTATTCCACTGTAAATCCGTTTTTCTTTCTGCGGGATTTTTTCGGCGCCATGGTGCTGGCCGGCGTGATCCTGGCCGCGGTTCGCCGATACCTTGCTCAGCCCCGGCGGCTTCGCACCGGCGGCATGGATCATTACGCCATCATGATCGTGGCGGTTATTATGCTGTCCGGAATCGCTCTGGAAGGCCTTAAAATCGCCTCCCACAGCGAATTTACACGGATGGTCGAAGATTACGCCGGCCTGGATGATGAAGATGAAATCAAGGCCCTCGAGACGCTCTGGGTAAAAGAATACGGCACCGTCTCGCCCACCATCGAAGCACCTTTTGACGCCGAGCTGCTGGAGACCGGCCGTGAGGTTCACGAAAGCAGCTGCATGGACTGCCATGCGGATGCCCCCTGGGCGTTTACCGGTTTTGCCACAGCCAAGCTCATCAAACCGCTGGCCTTATGGCTGGATGAACGCAACGGCGTCACCCTGTTGTGGTACGTGCATATTATCGCCTGCTTCCTCGGGCTGGGCTATCTGCCCTTCAGCAAGATGTTTCACCTGATTGCCACCCCCATCAGCCTGATGACCAGCCGGGTCATGGGTCTGGCCGAATCGCTGCCGGCCAACGTTGTGACGCGCCAGATCATGGAGCTGGACGCCTGCACCCACTGCGGAAGTTGCAGCCTGAATTGCTCTGCGGCCATGGTGTTTGAGGCCGTCGGCAACGAATACATTCTACCTTCTGAAAAAATGACGCTGCTCAAGCGGCTGGCCACCGGCAAGAAAATAGATGATGCGCAGATGCGCGCCATTCAGGAGGGTGTCTACCTGTGCACCAATTGCGACCGCTGCACGGTGCGCTGCCCGTCCGGTATCCGGTTAAAGGAATTGTGGTACAGCGTGCGTGAAGCGTTATTGGCAGACGGTCCGCCGCTGCCCCTTGTGTTGAGCCCCTTTTCTTTTGCCAGGGGGTTGATCGTGCAAAAAACGCTTACAGCCGACAGTTACACCGCTCCGGTTGCAAGGGCCCGGCAGGTGGTATCCGGCCAGTTTGTCAATTTGATGAATCCAGAAACATCCATCCCGCTTAATGCGCAGACAGGCGCAGAAATGCAGCCGACCGCAAAGGATAGCACCTACACCCATTGCTTCAGCTGTCAGAGCTGCACAACAGTGTGTCCGGTGGTCGCCAACTATGATGACCCCGAGCAGGTGCTCGGACTGCTGCCACATCAAATCATGTGCAGCCTGGGTCTGGGATTAAGCGAAATGGCCTCCGGTGCCGGCATGATCTGGGATTGTTTGACCTGCTACAAATGCCAGGAAAACTGCCCGCAACAGGTCGAGGTGTGTGATATTTTATACCGCTTAAAAAATACCGCCGTAGCATCCATCGAGCACTAAGGCTCGATGGATAGTTATTCGTTATCCGTTATTGGTTAATCGGAAAAAAGTTTGATTTGTAAAGCTTCTTTAATCACGAAAACACGAAATTGGAAAAGCACGAAATTTTCTTCTAACTTTTCGCGTTTTCATTCATTCGTGCTTTCGCGATTGAATTTTTTTGTAGAATTTCTCTTTATAACGGGAATTCCGCGGTGCTTAAACCGGATCGCTCTGATTAGGAAAAAATATGAAATTTGCGTTATTCCATGGCTGCAACATTCCCGCACGCGTTGAGCAATACGCCGATGCCACCGCAGCGGTGTGTGCCCGGCTGGGCATCGAGCTGGTTGAGATGACCGCCTTCAACTGCTGCGGGTATCCGGCGCGCAACACAGACCATCGTGCCTATGTCCTGTCGGCCGCCAAAAACCTGGCGGTGGCTGAACAGTCCGGCCTGGATATGCTGGTGATGTGCAAGTGTTGTTACGGCAGCTTAAAAAAAGCGGAATATTTTTTAAACCAGGACCCGGAGTTGACAGCTGACATCAACCACATCCTGGCCCGGGAAAACCTGGGGTATGGGAATAAGACCCGTGTCAAACATCTGCTGTCGGTCCTTTATCATGATGTGGGCCTTGAGCGTTTAAAGGATGAGATTTCAAAAGCATACAGCGGCCTTCAAATAGCGGTCAGCTACGGGTGCCATGCCTTGCGGCCCAGCAACGTAACAGCATTTGACGATCCGGTTTCACCGAAAATCTTTGATGAACTGGTGGAAACCACCGGCGCCTTCAGTGTGGCGTGGACCCGCAAACTGGATTGCTGCGGTGCGCCTCTGACCGGCATCAATGATCAGCTGGCAATGGATATGGCCCAAAAAAAGATTGACAGTGCCCGGGAAGCAGGCGCCCAATTTATCTGCACCGCCTGCCCCTATACCCAGCTTCAGTTCGACGGGGTGCAAATGCGGTTGAACGCACAATCGAATGACGGTAAACCTCTGGCGCCCATATTGTATCCGCAGTTGCTGGGATTAAGCATGGGCATCGATGAAAAAACCCTGGGCATTTCTAAAAATGAAATTGACCTATCCGAAATCACATCATTTCTAATGGCGGAGTAATTATGTCGCAAACAGTTACAGGCGCAGTCATGGTGGTAGGCGGCGGAATTTCCGGCATGCAAGCCGCTTTGGATCTTGCCGATTCCGGTTATTATGTCTACCTGGTGGAAGGCTCGAGCTCCATCGGCGGCATGATGTCGCAGCTGGACAAAACCTTTCCCACCAATGACTGTGCGATGTGAATTATATCGCCGAAACTGGTCGAGGTCGGCCGGCACATCAACATCGAACTGCTGACGCTTACCGAAGTGCAGGGCATTAGCGGTGAAGAGGGTAATTTTGAAGTCCAATTAACCCAAAACCCGCGCTATGTCGACATGGACAAGTGTATTGCCTGCAATGCCTGTGCGGAAAAATGCCCCAAGAAAGTATCCAATGCCTATGACGGCGGCCTGAGCAAACGCAAGGCGGTTTACGTGCAGTACGCCCAGGCGGTTCCGCTCAAATACACGATCGATGCCGACACCTGTATTTATTTTCTGAAAGGCAAATGCAAAGCCTGTGAAAAATTTTGCCCCACCGGCGCCATCAACTTCGAAGATCAAAAAACGGACATCACCCTGAATGTGGGCGCGGTAGTTTTAGCTACCGGCAGCGAGGCCTTTGATCCGAGCGCTTACGACACCTTCGGCTATGCAACATCACCCAACATTGTCACCAGCCTGGAGTTTGAAAGAATTCTGTCGGCCTCCGGACCCTACGGCGGGCACCTGGTGCGGCCTTCGGATAAGACCGAGCCTGACAAAATTGCCTGGCTGCAATGCGTGGGGTCCCGGGATACCCACATCGGCGCCCGCGGATACTGTTCGGCCGTCTGCTGCACCTACGCCGTCAAAGAGGCCATTTTAGCCAAAGAGCACAGCAGCAACGGTTTGGATACGGCCATCTTTTATATCGACATTCGCACCTTCGGCAAAGACTTTGAACGCTACTATAACAAGGCCAAAGACGAGTTGGGCGTCCGTTTTGTCAAATCGCGCATCACCCATGTCGAACCCATGAACGAAAACGGCAAGCACCTTATTCGTTACGTCGATGCGGCCGGCCATAGCCGGGCCGAAGAATTTGATATCGTGGTGCTGTCTGTGGGCTTGGGAGCCCATGAAAAGGCCGTTTCCCTGGCTAAAAAGCTGGACGTCGATCTGAACGCTTATAATTTTGCCAAATCCGGCGGATTTGATCCGGTTCAGAGCTCGCGACCCGGCATCTATGTTTGCGGCGCCTTCCACGAACCGCAAGATATCCCCACCTCGGTCATCGATGCCAGTGCCGCTGCCGGAAAAGTCGGGACCCGGCTCGCAGATGCCCGCGGGACCCTGACGAAAACCAAAGAGCTGCCTGAAGAGATCGATATCAAAGGCGAGCCCCCGCGCATCGGTGTTTTTGTCTGCTGCTGCGGCACCAATATCGCCGGATTTGTGGATGTTCCGGCGGTGGTGAAATATGCCAAAACTCTGCCGAATGTGGTCTATGCCGAGCAAAATCTGTTTAGCTGCTCGCAGGATACCCAGACCCAGATTTCAGCAACTATCAAAGAGCACCGTCTCAACCGGGTTGTAGTGACCGCCTGTACGCCCAAGACCCATGAGCCTCTTTTTCAGGAAACGCTGATTAACGGTGGCTTGAACAAATACCTTTTTGAGATGGCCAATATTCGAAACCAGTGCTCCTGGGTGCACAAAGACAATATGGACAAGGCCACCGAAAAATCCAAAGACCTGCTGCAAATGGCGGTGGCCAAAGTGGCACTGCATGAACCCCTGATGGAACCCAGGATGAAAATCAACCAGGCCGCTCTGGTTATCGGCGGTGGTGTGGCCGGTCTGACCGCCGCCAGAACATTGGCCGCTCAGGGATATAAAACCGTGGTGGTTGAAAAAGACAAGCAGCTGGGCGGCCAGGCCCGCAACCTGGTTGAAACCTGGCGGGCAGAGCCGGTTGGTCCGTTTCTGGATGCTTTGATTGCCGACGTCACGGCCGATGAAAACATCGAGATATGGTTAAACGCCAGGGTTGAAAATGTTGAAGGATTTATCGGAAATTTTAAAACCACCATCCTGAGCGATGCTGAATGCAAGGTCGTAGAACACGGCGTAACCCTGATTGCTTCAGGTGCCGCAGAGTTTAAATCCGATGATTATCTGTACGGCCAGGATCAGCGGGTGCTCACCGGCCTGGAGCTTCAGAAAAAAATTCAGGATGGCGAAGGATTTGATGCCTGCCGCACAGCTGTATTTGTCCAGTGTGTGGGATCGCGCATCCCCGAGCGTCCCTACTGTTCGAAAGTTTGCTGTACCGGGTCGATTAAAAGCGCCTTGAGCCTCAAAGCCCGAAATCCCGCCATGGACATTTTTATATTGTACCGGGATCTGCGCGCTTACGGTCTGAGGGAGGATCTTTACCGCGAAGCACGCGAGCAAGGCATCAAATTCATCCGTTATGACAACGAAAATGAAATCGGGGTGGGTTCAGCCGAAGATGGCCTGAACATTGCCTTTACGGATCGCGTGCTCAGAAGGCAAATGGCCATCGACAGTGATCTATTGGTTCTGGCCAGTGCGGTGGTGCCGCAAAAAGCCAACCCCCTGGCGCAGATGTTCAAGGTCTCGCAAAATGATGACGGTTTTTTTGCCGAGGCGCACGTCAAGCTGCGGCCCAATGATTTTGCCACCGACGGCGTGTTTGTTTGCGGTCTGGCGCATGCGCCCAAACCCATCGAAGAATCCATTGCCCAGGCGCAGGCGGCTGCCTCCCGGGCAGTGACGGTTTTATCGGCCCTGGAGATTTCGGCCAGCGGCACGGTGGCCCAGGTGGATCCGAACTGCTGCAGCAGCTGCGGGGTTTGCGTTTCGATTTGTCCCTATTCAGCGCCGCAATTCATTGAAAACACCGGCAAGGCCGAAATTCAAGCCACACTGTGCAAGGGCTGCGGGCTGTGTGTGGCCTCCTGCCGCTCAGGGGCCATTCACCTGAAAGGCTTCGACACCGGTCAGATTATGGCCCAGCTCAAAACGTGCTTGTTTGATCATGCGCCGGCTGAATCTACTTTCAGCTGATTACACCTTTAGGCGGGTGTCTTCTTCTTTCATTTTGGTTTCAGGTGTCAGTTTTCAGAAGACAGCGGTCAGACGACAGAAGACAGATGGAAAAATTGGAAGATGAAGCGACCTCTCTGTCCTCTGTTTGCTGTTATCTGTCATCTGTTTGCTGACACCTGACACCAATAATATGTAACTCGAAACCTGAAACCTTAGTAAAAAGCAGATAGTCAAACAAATTTGAACAGGTGAACGAATGAAAACCTTTACCAACTTAATTGAAGATGTGCAAAAACCGGGGCTTTGTCATCGCTGCGGCGGGTGCGTGACTTTCTGCACGGCCATTAACTACGGCGCCCTGGAGCTGGATGGCGAAGGCAAGCCCCGCTATGCCGATGAAGCCAAATGCATCGAGTGCGGCCTGTGCCATACCATCTGTCCCGAAATCGACGAGCTGGATGCGGAAACCCGCAAAAGTTCGGGCTGGACACCGCCCATCGGGCGGGTTATTGAAACCAGCATTGCCCGGGCCACGGATCCCAATATCCGTAAAAAAGCCACCGACGGCGGCGTGGTGACCGCCCTGCTGGTGCACCTTTTTAAACGCGGCCGTATTGACGGCGCCATTGTCACCAAACCGGCCGGCCCGTTTCAACGTCTGCCGTTTCTGGCTGAATCAGAAAAAGACATTCTCGACGCCGCCGGCTTTTCCTTTGACACCTCGCACGGCATGACCAGCTTCAGCGATTACTATTTAACCTATTCACAGATCAAAGAATTTGATCCCCTGATCAAAAAAGGATTGCAGCGCGTGGCCTTTGTGGGCACCCCCTGTCAAATCAAGGCGGTCCGCAGAATGCAAGCCCTGGGCATCATCCCCTCTGATTCAATTAAATTCTGCCTGGGGCTGTTTTGCTCGGGAAATTTTGTGTTCGGCAAAAAAGAGCAGGATAAAATCGGCCAGATCGGCGGATTTAAATTTAAAGACGTTAAAAAGATAAACATCAAAGAGGAGCTGATCGTCCATCTGAAAGGCGGGGAAGAAAAAACCATGATGCTCGATGAACTCGAGTTCATGAAACGCTTCGCATGCTACTTCTGCCCGGATTATTCGGCCGAGTACGCCGACATTTCCTTTGGCGGCATCGGCTCCGAGGAGGGCTGGACCACCGTTATTACCCGCACACCCGTCGGCCGGGCGATCTTTGCCGACGCCAGACCTAAAGCCATCGAGGAAAACCGCACCGAAAACTTTTCCAAAATGACGTCCCGGGCGCTTAAAAAGGTGCAGACCTGGTCGGCCCGTAAAAAAGACGTGGCCGCTCAAAACCGCAAAGTGCTGGACCGCAAATTCCCCGGCATCAAGAAGGATTCTTAATTTTTATCCATCCGGTTAACCGTATTTCAATGATAATAAACACATAGCCGGCTTGAAAACCGCCCTATCGTTCATAACTTAAGGGTTATTGATAGATCCCTTCCACAAAGAATATCCGGCATGCAGTTTGCTCTACTATAAGCAATAAATACTAACAAGGTGAAAAATGTCGACAGAGCGCGGCATCGTTGAAAAAGTCGAGCCGGGATGGGCCTGGGTAAAAACCAAACGCTCCAGCGCCTGTTCCAGCTGCGGCAGCCGTCATCATTGCCTGACCCAGGGCAGTGACCAGATGGTGGTCAAGGCGCAAAATACGGCTAAGGCCAAAAAGGGCGATGAAGTTGAGCTGCATTTGAGCACCAAGGCAAAACTCAAAGGCACCGCGATTATGTATCTAATTCCTGTTTTGGGAATTATGGTCGGTGCTTTTTCAGCCAATCCACTTTCAAAAGCTCTCGGCTTGAATCCATCACTGGGAATGGCCGTGTTTACGTTAACCGGACTGGTTTCAGCCGTTTTTCTGATGCGCCATCTGGCAAACCGCATGGATTCCAAACAGGCGCTGACGCCACTGGTAAAACGGGTGGTCTTCAGCGCCCGATCAACGCCAAGCAAGAGGATTTAAAAATATGATCAATCGACGTCAATTTCTATATCTGACCGGTGCAGGTGCCGTAAACTTCTTAAATATGAATGGATGGCCACTGGCAAAAGCCGCAATGGCATCGTCGGAAAAAAACGATTTTTTTCCCGACGTAGAACTATCTCTGACGGCCACGCCATCTGAGGTACAAATTTTTGCGGGCCAACCCACAACCGTGTGGCAATACACCGGGCAGGTGATCAAAGGGGATCCCACCAACCTGATGCATCTGGATCAATCTTACTTAGGTCCCATCATTCGCGTTCGCCGGCACCAGAAAGTTCGAATTCATTTTGAAAATAACCTGCCGGCCAGAAGCATCATTCACTGGCATGGCCTGCATGTGCCGGCCAGGATGGATGGTCATCCCATGTATGTCATTTCCACGGGAGAAACGTTTACATATGATTTTGAAGTTTTAAATCGCGCTGGTACCTACTGGTATCACCCCCATCCGCATGGCCGCACCGGGCATCAGGTTTACGGCGGCCTGGCGGGGCTATTTCTGGTTTCAGATGATGAAGAAGACAAACTAGACTTGCCCTCTGCAAAGCTGGACATACCCCTGGTCATCCAGGATCGCGCTTTTAATCCCGATAACCAGCTGGTATACCTGCCGCGGGGGATGCACGACAGCATGAACGGCATGCTGGGCGACAGCATCTGTGTGAACGGCAGGCCCGACTTTAAACTCTCAGTCAGTACCAGAGCCTATCGCTTGCGCATTTTAAACGGTTCCAACTCACGTATCTACAAACTCGCCTGGAGTGACAGCACGCCATTGACCGTCATTGCAACCGATGGCGGTCTGCTGGAAAAACCGATCGAGAAAAAATATGTCGTCCTGGGCCCGGCCGAGCGCATCGAGCTGTGGGCGGATTTCAGCAAATACCCGATCGGAACATCTTTGGAGCTGGTCAGCAAGTATTTTGAAGCCGCCATGCTGGAGGGTGATATGGGGCCGCGCCGGGGGATGAGGGGCGGTATCCGGCTGCCCAACGGGGCGCCCTTTAGCGTTTTCAAAATCGATGTGGCCGGCAAGGCAAAAGAAACCCGGCTGCTTCCGGATAAGCTGTCTGCTATCGAACGCTATCAGCCGCAGGACGCCGATAACTCTGATAACCCGCGGCGGTTTTCTTTTTTTATGCGACACATGCAGGGCCTCATAAACGGCCGCACGTTTCGCATGCAGGAAGTCGCCGATGATGAAAGGCTCCGGCTCAATTCGACCGAACTGTGGGAGCTTGCCAACGATAATCGTTCAATGGGGATGATGATGATGCCCATGCCCCATCCGGTGCACCTGCACGGCAAGCAGTTTCAGGTCATTGAACGCAGCGGAACGCTTCACAGCGGGTATGTGGATGAGGGCTGGAAAGACACGGTTTTGCTGATGCCCGGCGAACGCGCAAAGATTGTCGTTAATTTTACAGATTACCCGGGGATGTTTTTATATCATTGCCACAATCTGGAGCATGAAGACATGGGAATGATGCGCAACTATCTGGTTTCCTAATACCTGCCAACAAGAATCATTTTCCTGTTTAATACCTGAATTTTGCACGAGGCGGGGCTTTCATATGCAAGGAGGCACACCTTAATATTAAAAAATCAAATGATAACTTCTCATTAATTTTTATGATAGATTCAGGTATTATTTTAAATTCTGAATATAATGAGTCAAATCCCAGATTTGGTTTTCTTGCAACTGATTTTTGAAGGCCGGCATCACGCCGCGACCATTGGCAATCTTCCAGGCAAAATCCCCATCCGTATGGTGGCCGGCTCGCTCTGCCAAATTTACCGGTCTGGGATTCAACGCGGCGGCTAATGGACCATCGCCCTGACCGTTTTTCCCGTGACAGTTGGCACAGAATTGTTCAAATAACTTTTGGCCCCGTTCAATAGCAGCCGTATCCCTCGGCACAGGATTCGGACGTTGGGCAGCTTCTTCTGGAGCATTCCAAACATGGGCAATATTGCTTATACATCTCATTTGATTACCCAATAATTGAACCTATCTGAGATAGGTTCTAAGGATTAATGCGGTTGCACACAATCTGCCTGGCTTCCTCCAGGCTGACTTTGCTCATATTCAACACCAGATGATAGAGGAAAGGATCGTCATAGTTGGTTTTACCGAGTTTTTGATAGAGCGCTTTGCGGCGTTTGTCTTCACCTCTGACAACCCGTGTCGCACGACTTTCTGAAAGGTCATAGTTTTTTTGCATGAACCGCACCCGGTTTTCAAACTCATCGATCATCAGTATGTGAAAAGCATCCGGATGGTCATCTAAGATGTACTGGCTCCCCCGGCCCAAAATGACCACATCACCTTCATCGGCGATCTGGGCGATAATTAACACCAGATAATCAAGGTATATTTTTTCATCAATATAGCCGCGCTCATCTTTCAGGATCCGGTCCACCAGCGGTTTCGACACCATTCTGGAAACAAACCGGGAAAGCTTGCCACCGGCTTCATTTTCCACCGTTTCAACCCAGTGGGTCGAAACATTCGCCATTTCCGCAACCTTTTCGATAATTTCGCTATCGGCAAATTCATACCCCAGTTCATCGGCGATCATTTTACCCAGTGTTTTACCACCGGCGCCGTATTGTCTTGAGATGGTGATGACGGCCATAAAAACCTCCTCGCTCTGACTTTGGGCCTTCGTCCCAATTGGAATGTCACTCATCCGCTTTTTCAGGAGCAATCAGCAGGGTTGGATAAATAGAGTCTTCGGCAATCTTGCGGGGTGTGCTGCCGAGAAACTTTTCAACCCAGGCTGCTTTTGCGGAAGAACCCAAAACAATCATGGTTGCCTGACAATCTTTGGCCGCTTTTTCAATTTCTTCGTCCGGATCGCCGATGTAAACATGCTCTCGGGCTTTGATCCCGGCAGCCTCAAAACTTTCACAAATTTCATCGAGTTTATCGCGCGCTTCCTTGCGCGTTTTTTGAATCGCCATGGCTGAAGGGCCTTTTAACGCTCTCTCATCAGCCACGTGGACCAGGTGAACCTCCTGCACTGTGTCTTTTATTGCTTTTATATATTCGACAGCCCGTAAGCTGCCCGGGGACCAATCGATTGCCAGAAGCGGTCGTTCAAATGGCTCTTCAACTGATATGGCTGTTTCCGAAAGTTGCTTGTAAACCAGCACGGGCGTATATGCCCGTCGAAGCAACTCGGTCACATCCGAACCCGAATACAGGTGTTCAAGAACACCCTTGTGCGACCGCCCGATAACAATCAGATCGGCATCCTCTTTCCGGGAGGCTTGAATAACCTCGGGCACCAGGCTTCCAACCACGATATAAACACCGACCTCCATCCCCTGCTCAAAGAGATTTTCGGCCCAGTCGATAAACCGGATATTGGCAGCTTCACGCAACCGAATCTCTTCATCTTTCTGGTAGCCTTTGCCCCTGCGCATGGCCACCCGATCCCTTTCGATGACATTCACAAACACAACATGCTCCAGCGCACTTTTTCTCAAACTCAGCAGCGACCGCAACGCATCAAAGCCCAATTCTTCAAACTTGGTCACAAAAAGCAGTTTTTTAATTTTCATGCTATGGGTACCTCTTGCTCGGATTGGCGAAATAAAACTGGCACTCAGCCCAGCACTTTTTTGATCACATCAGCCAGTTCATCGGGTTCCACCGGTTTTTCCAGATAAATTTCAGGTTCCGGTATTTGCGCACCGCCAAATTCGGTTAAGGCCTTCTGGGATCGCAGAAATGTCTTTTTGGCGATCCCCGAAAGGATAATCACCTTAACATCTTTTAAGGCTTTTGCAGTTTTCAACTCCCGATATAACCGCACCCCGCTCTGGCGAGGCATCAAAACATCGAGGATAATCAGATCCGGCTTTTCGGCTTTAATCATCTTTAGACCGCTTTCGCCATCTTCTGCCTCCAGCGGCGTATAGCCATTTTCTTCCAAGACCGTTACACTAAACAGCCGCACATCAGCATCATCATCGACGACCAGAACTTTTTTGCTCATAATATGGTTCCTCCTCGCTAAGCAGGTTTACGGTGTCAGGTGTCAGGCGCCAGAATCCGAAGATCTGAAACCGCTGCGGGTCGAATGCTGACCACTGATACCTGAGACCTTTTATATTTAACGATCGAACCTTGAACGTGAGACCAGAGAAATGATCAATCTCAAGTTTCCGATAGCTTATAGGGCATTCGAACAATAAACGTTGTCCCTTTGCCGGGTTTGGAGTTCACATTAATGGTTCCTTTGTGTTCTTCAATCAGCTTGCGTGTGACCATCAAGCCCAGTCCGGTTCCGCGGTGACCCTTGGTACTGAAAAAAGATGTAAATAGTTTTTTGGCAACCGCTTTATCCATGCCGAGGCCGTTGTCGCTGATCTCAAATTGGATAATGTTATCTTTTTCATGGATTGTTTTCAAGACAACGCGAAAGTTTTTACTGGTGTCTTCATCAAACAGGCAGGCGTCCACGGCATTGGACATCAAATTCAATAAAACTTCGTGAACGCTGTTGGGGTCCATTAAGACCTCGCCAATCGAATCGTCAAAATCTTTGACGAGTTTGACATTATTTTCGCGGGCCTGATCATGAACCAGCGTGCATACATCATCGGCGATCTGGTTGGGTAAACAGGCTTCGAATTCCGGCTCGCGTTCCTTGGAGTAGGAAAGCAGATCCATCACCAGATTCGAGGTGCGGCCGATGTTGCGCTTGATCATATCCCAGCCTTTTTTAAGCTTATCAGATTCATTTTTATTTATACCAATATCAACCAGATAACTGCCGCCTTTGAGCCCGTGCAAAATATTTTTGATCCCGTGTGCCAGCCCAGCGACCGTTTGGCCGATAGCGGCCAGGCGTTCGGATTTGAGCAGTTCTTTTTCAAGCCGTTTGATTTCCCTCAAATCCTGAAAAAAAGCCACCGTGCCCACCGGCCGCTCACTCTCCTGCAAAATTGTGCCTGAAAACCGTACCGGTATATTGTCACCGTCTTTGGAGGCGATGGTCGTTTCTCTCCAGGCCAGGTTTTTGATATTATTTTCTCCTCGCAAGGCGGCTTGAAGATCAGCAGCCAGCTCGGCCGGAAATAAATCGCCGGCCTGCATTTTATTGATGGTTTCAGCGGGAGTGTATCCGAAGATCTGCCTGGCAATGGGATTATAAATAACGATTTTTAGATTTTTATCGGTGGCGACGATACCATCGTTGGAGCTGCGAATCAGATTAATTTGAAAATTGGATCGCCTGCGCACCTCCCGGGTGGCTTCATCAACCTTTCTTTCAAGATCGGTGGTGTATTCTTTGAGCTGTTGCCGGATATCGAATTTTTCTCTGGCGCGGCGCAGCGCAATCGAAAGAGCTTCATCTCTGACGGGCTTGTTAATAAAATCCGAAGCCCCGTGTTTGAGGGCCTCGATGGCATTTTCAATGTCACCGTGGCCGGTGATGATGATCACCTCGGTATCAACGTTGAGGTCTTTAATTTTTTTTAGAACTTCAATACCGTCCATACCGGGCATTTTAATATCGGTGATGACGATATCCGGTTTTTCTTTTTCAAAGGCCACAATGCCCTCGGTTCCATTCGGGGCAGAGACGACATCATAGCCATCCGCTTTTAAGGACATTGACAGAACCCGCAGAATGTCGGGTTCATCGTCGATGAGCAATAATTTCTCCATAGTGCAATTATACTTCAGATGCTTGCGGAAATTTTAGGGTAAAAGTGGTGCCCTTGCCGACCTCGCTTTCAATTTCAATGGAACCTTTGTAGTCCTGTACGATCCCATAGCTGATACTGACGCCCAGCCCGGTGCCTTTGCCGACTTTTTTGGTGGTGTAAAAAGGCTCAAAAATTTTATTTTTAACTTCTTCGCTCATCCCAATGCCGGTATCGATTACTCTAACGCAAACGTGGCCATTTTCAGCAAATGATTTGATCGTCAAACGCTTTGCTTTGTTGCTGATGTCGGGCCGGTTGTCTTTTTCGTCCATGGCGTCAATGGCGTTTGACACCAGATTGATAAACACCTGCTCCAGGCGGTTATGCTCGGCGAGAATATCCGGAACATCCGTTCCCAGATCCAGCTCGACTTCGACATCGTGCACCTTTAACTGATGGCCCAGGACTTTGAAAACATCGTTTACGGGATCGTTGATGTTCACCCGGCTGCGAACCGGCTCGGATTGCCGGGCAAAATCCCGCACGTGTTTGATCACTCCGCTGGCGCGTTCGACGTTGACGACAATATCATTGGCCATGGACCGCAGGTCTTCATCTGCAATTTTTTGACCGCGGTTAAGCATTTTGAGAAAAAAATCGGCACACACCTGAATCACATTCAGGGGTTGATTGATTTCATGGGCCATGCCGGCGGCCATCACACCCAGGGTCGTCATCTTGCCGGCCTGAATCAGCTGGGTTTCTTTCTCGACCACTTCAGTGATATCGGTGGTGGCAACGACAATCACATCCGCCTCGCCATATTTGGCAAAACTCATATTGATATTGACGAAAAACGGCTCGCCGCCCTTGCGATAATGCCGCTTTTTGGTAAACAGCAGCGATTTGTCATCAGAAAGATTTTTCAGTCCTTCAGCCAGCTCTTCATCGCTTTCATCCCCCAGCTGCAGAAACGGGGTTCCTAATAATTCCTCTCGTAAATAGCCATAGCTGTCCTGAGCCCGTTGGTTCGTATCCAGAATCTTAAATGTAAGGCTGTCGAGAATGAAAATCGGATGCGGATCGCTGTTGAACAGGGTACGATATTTTTCTTCGGATTTGATATATTGGTCCTGCAGGGTCGCATTTTCAATGGCAACCCCGATGCGGTTGCCGATCAACTCCAGCACATTTTTAAGGTCACGGGTAAAATGCTTGGGCCTTTTACTGCCGATTCGAATCACGCCAAAAGCTCCCCGTTCCTTGCTGCTGACGGGTATGTACGCCAGCGAAATTAGCTTTTCCTCTTCTAAAAGACAGATTTCATCCGGGCAGCCGTCAGGCAGATCCTCGTAGATCATAAACTCATTGCTGTCGGCCACCTGCCGAATCACGCTGTTTTCATCGGCGGTGCTGACTTTTCGGAAGACTTCTTCGGATAAACCCTGACAATAGCGCAAATGGAATTGGCCGTCATCTTCCATTAAATAAATGCATATACCGTCGGCCTCTAAAAAATTCATGACCTCCTGAACGGATTGGTTGATCCTCTCATCCAGATCCGCGGGCGCGTTTAAAGCCGTATAAATCGAACAAAGCGTCGTCAGCTCCCGGGTGTGCATTTCGCGTTCTTCTTCGGCCTTCTTATCTTCAGTCTTATCCCAGAGGGTTTCAATAGCACCGACGATGCTGCCGTCCGGAGCCTTTATGGGAGCTGCTGTAAACCAGCACAATTTGCCGCTTTCTCCCATGCGGGGGAAAAACACCTCGGCCTCGTAGGCTTCTTCAATCAGAGCGGATTTGCGCCAGTGCTCGCCGTACAGGTTCTTAATTTCATCTTCACTAATCTGGTCTAATATGACGTCGGCCATGGTAGGGCGTTCCAACCCCCAGAACGGTATGGAGGGCCGCGAGGTTCCCACCATCGTGTCGGCGGCAGCACCGGTCAGTTTTTCCATGGCTCTGTTCCAGTGGGTGACGACATGATCCTTGTTGAGCACAAAGGTCGGAATGGTGCTGCCTTCGATGATTTGAGAAAGGGCCTTTTTACTTTCGATCAAGCCCCTTTCGATTTCAACATAGCGTTCACTTCTTTCTCTAATGACGTCTGCCAGGCGGTCGGCAAATTGTTCAAACAAACAATCAATCTGAGCTGCTTTAAAATTGTTTCGGCGTAATTCTTTTAACGCGCTTCTCTTTTCGGCTTCCACCTGCAAAGCGCTCCAGATGGCCCTGGCTGCGACATGATCAATCAGCTCAACGCCATCAGATTTTTCTCTGCTTATTATTCCTGCGAGTTCTTCATCGGTGGTCATCTCCATTAGTATCTGCAGATTTTTTAGAGAATAAAGATCACGATAATCAGCTGTGGTAAATATTCCCATCTGTTTTGCATATACCCGTCCTTCGGCCTGGCTATCGATATCGGCGACGCCTAAAATGGCGGGGTGGCAATCTTCAAACGGCTTGCTGAACAGCAGTTGCAACATTTTTTTACAAAAATTGCCGCCGCCCACAATCGCAATATTGGATTTAAGCATTTTTTCCAGCATGTAACATCTCCAATTTTAGGGGACTACCTCAAACAACTAAATCAATAGCGAATATTGGGCATTCTCTGGTCAGTTAGACTTTAGTTTTCACCACAAAGATCACGAAGGTTTTAAAAATCTTTTAATCTTCTCACTTCGTGTCCTTAGTGAGCTTCGTGAGCTTCGTGGTAAATAATCAAATCTTCTTAAAAGAACACGAACGATACGAAAACAAAGGTTGGAATCAGAAATATCAGCGAGTATTTTAAAATATAGCCGAAAAAACTCGGCATCGGCGTTCCGGCCTCTTCGGAAATCGAACGCACCATAAAGTTGGGCGCATTGCCGATATAGCTGCAGGCACCAAAAAAGACCGCGGCGGCGGAAATGGCTTTTAAATATATTGCATTTTCGGTCATCAGCAGCGGAACCGCCTGGGCTTCCGAAGCCCCGGAATAAAATGCGCCCAGGGCGCTGTTAAAAAAAGTAAGATAAGTCGGCGCATTGTCGAGAAAGCTCGACAGCCCCCCGGTTACCCAAAAATAATGCACGGGCTGCGTAACGCCGTTTACTAAAAAGGCCAGGGCACCGTGGGATCCGGCTTTTAAAATCAGCAAACACGGGATCATGGTGATAAATATGCCGATAAACAAATATGCCACTTCGATAATGGGAAACCAGGTAAAGTCATTATCATCCCGTAATTGAATAGGCGTTGCTACCAGAGATAGAATTCCCATTAAAATTAGTAAGCCATCCCGAGCCCAGTCTTGAATAGACCTGTGAACGCCAAATGTATTGACCTCGCCCCAGTCCACGATTCCGCTCATCAAAACGGCGCCCACAATACCGGCTAAAAATAAAAAATTGTACACACCCTCAAGTTTCAGAGGCGCTTTGGCACCTTCTTCTTCGGGGGCGGATACCCCTTCTTTACGATAGTGGTAGGTGTCAAGTATAAAATAGATCACCAGCAAAATGATGACAACCAGCAGCATGTGGGGCAGAATGTTAAACGTCCAGAAAAAGGAGACGCCGTGCAAAAAACCCAAGAAGAGCGGGGGATCCCCGAGCGGCGTCAGAGAGCCGCCGACATTGGCAACCAGAAATATGAAAAATACCACCATAAAGGTGCGGTTTTTACGAAAATTGTTGGCCCGCAGAAATGGACGGATCAGCAGCATGGCGGCACCGGTGGTCCCCATCCAGGAAGCCAGCAAGGTGCCAATGATCAGCATACTTAAATTGACAAGCGGGGTCCCGCGCAAGGTCCCGCGCAACAAAATGCCGCCGGAAACCGTATATAACGACCACAGCAAAATAATAAAGGGAACATAATCGGCCAGAATGATATGCAGAATCTCATACAGCGCCGCCCCTTTAAATGCGATCAGAAAAGGTATGGCCAGTGTTGCGGCCCAGAATCCGGATATTTTCCCGAAATGATGATGCCAAAAATCCGGCAAAATAAGCGGGAAAAGCGCAATGGACAGCAAAATGCAGGCAAAGGGGATACAGCTCCACAGGGGCAAAAATTCACCGATGTTTTCATGCCCCTCCCCATGGTGTGCGTCGGCTTTTTGATGGGATGCTGAAGTGTTGTGAGGGTCTTGTTGGGCTGCCGGGCTGTCGACGTGTTCGGAAGGCTGGGCGTTTGCTGGTTCCGCATGTTCGGGTTGAGAGGCGGTGGCCACACCAGCAATGAGTATTAAAATGAAAATAACTGTAAGGAGGATTTGAAAAACAGCCGTCTTATCTCTCAGGATTTTCATCTAAACCTTCCCCCCGCTGTCAAAGTCACGATCCTTACGTCATATGAAAAGGACCGTTTTACGTTATCAAAGTCTGCCAGGTTTATAAACTATTTTGTAATAAAGGTACCTGTTAGGGTGACGCTATATTTTCGCAGATAATCTTCCGGATGGTAAGACAGTTTGGCCTTGCGAAGTCCGTCGTCATTTAAATCCTGTTCCCGATTGACAAAAGTATAATCAGCAGCGGAATTCGCCAGAAACATCTGGTTGATGGCCTGGTAAATCCCCTTGTACTGGGTATCCCCTTTTTCAAAATGAATGAGCAGCATGTCGCGTGTGAGTGCTTCGGCAACGGTATAGGCCACCATTGAACCCTCAACCATCACCGCACCGCCAAACAAACCGGCCAACTGCTTCCATTCTCTTAGAATTCTAAAAATAGCACGATTTTCAGAAGAGAGAATATCGGATGATTCGCAGTCGCGCCAGGTGCACCAGTCGGTTTGCATGGCCATGGCCTGTTCCACCATATCGGCCCCGAACGGCAGATAGGTGAAATCGTACTTGCGGTTGAATTGATTGACCAGGTTCTTTTTTTTATGATAGGGCTTGCCTTTTAGCTCGATCAAATCCGCCACCCGGTAAAGATAATCCCAGTTGCCCCTTTCTTCTTCAATTTGGGTCGCCTGCGCTAATCTTTCGCGCCACAGATTTGCCAGCATTTCCGGAACCCGGGTAAATACCGAATGCATAAGGGCGTTGGCCTGCAATCGGCTTTGCCAGTCAACAGCATCCCACAAACCGACGGGCGCCCACAGGACCTCATCGGGCCGGCTTTGACGGATCCAGACCAAATCCTCATTCCAGGCCCAGCGCAGCCCGTATTCTTCCGACCAGGCCCACAGATTCAAAAAGCTGTAATCAGATGCAATCTGGGGACATTGCGCCAGAATTGCCAGGTAGTCTTCCTGCCGGTCAAGACTGATGGGTTCGAAGTGGAGGGTCATAATGTCGAATTCGTCTTTCGGGCTGCGGTTTAACGGCGTCGCGTTTTGGTTGTCTTCAAGTTATTAGGTTTCGGGTTTCAGGAATCAGAGGTCAGACGACAGAAGACAGATAGTAAAATCTGGATGATGAAGCATCCAATCTGACATCTGTTTTCTGTCCTCTGTATTCTGTTCCCTGACATCTGAGACTTTAGCCAGCAATGACGTGGGCGAACCGTTTGCCGGTGCTATATGCCTCTTCAAGATATCCGGGATGTTTTAAAACATCATCCTGGAAGTCGAGCTGGCGGTATAAAAGCGTTTGCCAGAGCTCCATATCCAAAACATCAAAGAAGTATTTTATCGTCAGTAGCATTCCATCAAAAAGCTTTTTGCCCTTGGTGGCGCCGGCGGATATAAACAGTCCTTTACGTCTGAAGGCCTGTGTGCCTGAGGCAGTTTTATCGACCCAGTACTTTTTAACCCACAGGGATTGAAAGCGATCCATCAGGATCTTGGTGTGGGAACTGACCGTATAAAAAAAGACCGGCGATGCCAGAATGAGCCCGCGGGCATCCAGAATTTTATCGCGCACATCCTGGAAATCATCTTTGATGGCACATTCACCGGCTTGCAGGCAGCCGTAAATTTCAAGGCAGGGTGAGAGTTTCAGATCGCGCAGCACAATCTCTTCGACATCAGCACCGGCATCCCGCGCTCCTTCGACGGCTTTTTTTAGCAGCGCGGCGGTATTGCCCTTGCGCCGGGGACTGCCGTAAATGGCTATTATTTTTGGTTTTTGCATTGCCTCCTCAATATCAGCATTGGTTCAACTCACAATCAGCGCTTTACTTCTTGTTTAGGTTAGCCGGTTGGCCGGTTTCCTGTTAGCCGGTTATAAATTGGTAGAATTCCATTTTAACGGGCTAAACTGGCAAACGGGCTCATCGGCTCAACCGATTTTTAAATTTCTAATACCAAGCCTATCGGGCAATGATCGGAGCCGAAAATATCGTTGTCGATAAAGGTGTCTTTGATCCAGCCTTTCTTGATGATATCATCGGTTACGAAAAAGTAATCGATCCGCCAACCGATATTGCGCTCTCGGGCCTTGAAGCGGTAAGTCCACCACGAGTATTTTTCGGTATCCGGATAAAAATGTCTGAAGGTGTCGACATAGCCGTTCTGGACGATGCGGTCCAGCCAATCCCGCTCTATTCTTAAGAAACCGGAGGTCTTTTCATTGGCTTTGGGGTTTTTCAAATCGATTTCGTTGTGGGCCGTATTATAGTCACCGGTAATAATAAGGCTGCGGCCCTGTTTTTTATAAGAATCGGTATATTCAAAAAATTTTTCGTAAAAATCAAGCTTATACTGCAACCTTTCATCGCTCATCTGGCCGTTCGGAAAGTAAACGTTAAAAAAGATAAAATCATCAAAATCCAGCTCGATAACGCGTCCTTCTTGATCGAATTCGGCAATCCCCAGTTCGGTATTAGCGCGTTTGGGCTGAAGCCGTGAGTAAGTGCCGACACCGCTGTAGCCCTTTTTCGCCGTAGCATGCGACCAGCAGGATTCATAACCCGCGATGTTCTTCATCTCATCGGTCAGCTGGTTTTTCTGAATCTTGGTCTCCTGGATGGCGAAAATATCCGGATCCATCTGCTGAAAAACTGCAAAAAAATCCTTTTTAATAACCGCCCGCAGACCGTTTATGTTCCAGGAGATCAATCTGATCCGTTTCTTCTTTTTCGCCATCTTTTGATTCCAATTCGTAGAGCCATCATATTGGACCCTTTATTTATTCCCCCAGCAAGGCTCTGACTTTCACCAGGCTGTCGCTGTTCCCAAGCATTTCCAGGATCTCCTTAATGGACCGCAGGCACTCCCGCATGATTGCGGTTTTGGGTCGCGATGAGCCCAGCTGGGCATCGATGGCTTTTAAGTCGGCCATTAATTCCGAAAGACCGTCAAAGTCAAGCCCCAGGTTACCGGTCTGGGCTTTAAGCGCATCGGCTGCGCGTTGAACCGCCTGGCAGCTCTGCGCATCCATAATTGGTTGATCGCTAAGCTTGCCGGCGGATTCCCCCATTGGCTCCGCGCCTCCCATCAGGCCTTTGACTTCAGCCGCACCTTCGCTGCTGATGCCAATACCGCCGGACAGAGTCCTGATTTCCACCAACTGCAGGCCGATTAAGGTTTCCGCCACCCGGGCACTGGTATCGCGTTCCATTCCCAAACGCTCGCCGACATCATACATGGAAACCTGCGCGGCCGTATCCCCGTTGGTTTGCTCAAACAGCTGAATCAAATATTGACGGCCGCTTTCATCCAGTTCGCTACTGCTCATAGATTTAATCGCATCCTTTCAATTTGTGCATTTCTGCACAGTGTTATTTAAAAATTATCCGCACGCAAAGCCGCAAAGCTCGCAAAGAAGAAAAATCTTTGCGCCTTGGCGTCTTGGCGTCTTGGCGTGAGCCTTTCATGATATCAGCTTCTCATCGGATGCGCTTTGAATACAGTTTTTAAGAGACAACTGCCTGAATAGCCGATTTAATATCCGGATACCGAAATTCAAAACCGTGGCTTAAAAGTTTATCAGGTATCGTGCGCTGGCTGTCCAGCAACACATTGCCGAATTCTCCAAGCACCGCGCGGATCATAAATGCCGGTGCGGGCATGAACGCCGGCCGGCCCAGTACTTCACCCAGGGTATTGGCCAGCTCGCGGTTTCTCGCGGGATTGGGTGCACAAAAATTAAGCGGGCCGTTGACCTGGGGCTGTTCAACAATAAACACGATGGCTGCCATCAGGTCTGTCAAATGCATCCAGGGAAACCATTGCGAACCGCTGCCGATGGGCCCGCCCACAAAAGACTTGAAAGCCGGGATCATCTTGGCCAGTGCTCCGCCGTCTTTTCCCAGAATGACACCAAATCGCATTAACGCAACCCGGAGTCCTTTATCCGTTGCCTTTAAGGCCTCTGCTTCCCAGTCTATTGAAACAGAAGCCAAAAAATCAGTGCCGGGTTTTTCGTCTTCTTTTAAAAGGTCATCGCCGCGGTTGCCGTAATATCCGGCACCGGAAGCACTGCAGA
This sequence comes from uncultured Desulfobacterales bacterium, assembly GCA_947259495.1. GTDB lineage: Bacteria > Desulfobacterota > Desulfobacteria > Desulfobacterales > JAHEIW01 > JAHEIW01. The sequence continues at coordinate 51,563 of CAMYLV010000008.1, forward strand.
GAACCACCGATTGATCGGCCGGCAATGCATTTACCACATTGCGGGTTGTTAATATGCGACTGTCATAAATCTGTTTTTTATAGCTTTCGCTCCAGCGCTTAAAAATTGATTTTCCGGCCAGATTTACCACAGCATCGACATCATTCAGTGATTCCTGCCAGCCACCCGGCTGGGTTGTGTCCGCTGAGATATAATGATACCGGTCGGCGGTAATCCGTTTTTGAGTTGCCGCCCGGCCAACCGCTATGACGGAGTGGCCTTTATCAAGAAGATAATCCGAAAGGTTTGAGCCGACGAATCCCAGGCCACCCGTGATCAGTATCTTCATATGCCACCTCCTGCGAAAGGATCAACGGTTAGGGGTTCAGACATAAAAGAAAAGCGGGCCGTGGTGCCCGCCAATACCTGAATTTTGCTCAAGAATGTAATTTTAACGCCTCATTAGTAGTCACGCCAGATTCAGCCAAAAATTGCCCCAAAGAATGGGGCTTATATTTCTGGAATGCTCAACGCCGGTTTGCATCACGATTGGTTTTATCCGAACAATTCGGGCACACTCCGAAAAATTCCAGCCGATGCCCGATAATTTTATAATCGGCCGGCATCAACCCCGCCACATCAATTTCGATATCAGGTGCCAGGGGCGCGTCAGCAATCCGGTCGCAACGAACACAACGAATATGGCAATGCTCGGAAGGATTGCCGTCAAACCGTTTCAAGGAACAGCCGGGTTCAAGCTTTTTGATATCACCGGATTCAGACAGGATCTCTAGGTTGCGATATACCGTGCCCAGACTGATGCGCGGCAACCGCTTACGGACCATCTCATAAACCTCATCCGCACTCGGATGGGTATTCACTTTGCGGAGCTCTTCTAAAATCACCTGGCGCTGACGCGTCATCCGAAGGTTGGGATGCTTTTGCAAACTGTTTCTGCCTCCTGCTGAAAATCAAGAAATAAAAAATGGCCTGTTATTTACCATTGCCAAGCCGGCACTTTGTTTCAAGAAAAATTAGCCCCGATCTTCAATGGGCTCCAATTCACAGACATCCGGTCCGCAGTAATCGCCGACATATTCCGACTCCGGTCGGTACAGCATGGGTTTGGGTGCGGCACCGGCAAAATATTCTTCGATGACGTGGGCGGTCCAACCGGATATTCTTGAAATTGCAAACACCGGTGTGAACAGGTCAATTGGAATTCCCATGGCATAATAGAGGGAAGCGCTGTAAAAATCAACATTTACATAGATATCTTTGCCCTTACGCCTATTAAATTCAGCTTTGCCTGTATTTTCTAGCAGTTGTGACATTTCATACCAGCGGGTGTCCCCAATGCGTTCACCCATCCGCTTCGACATGGGCGCTAAAATATGAGCGCGGGGATCATCGGTGTCATAGACGGCATGTCCCAGTCCAAAAATTTTGCGGCCGGCATCAAATTGCTGATTCACATAATCTTCAACTTTATCCACCGAACCGATCTCGTTTAGCATCTCCATAACCCGCATATTGGCGCCCCCGTGAAGCTCGCCGGATAAAGATCCGACCGCGGCACCGACGGAGGCATACATATGCGCCCGGGTGGAGGCCACCTCGCGGGCCGCAAAGGTTGACGCATTAAATGAATGTTCGGCATGCAGCACCAGGCAGGCATCTATAAAGCGGGCCACTTCTTCGTCCGGTTCCTGGCCTTTGAGCATGTAAAGGAAATTGGCGGCATGATCCAGTTTGGGCAATGCCTTAAGCGGTTCTTTATCGTTGCGAATGCGATCCCAGGCGGCAAGGACGGTCGGAAATTTTGCAATCAGCCGGATGGCCATTCGCACGGCGGCTTCCTGCGCTTGATCGGTGATATCAGGATCATGATTGGCCAGCAGGGAAACGCCGGCCTGCAAAATATCCATAACCAGCGCGTTTTTCGGCCGCGTTTTCAAAGCGGCAATCACCTCCGGCGGTATGTCTCTTTCCGCAGCCAGCTGATCCTTAAACGCTTTTAATTCAGCCGCATTCGGCAATTTTTCAAAAAGCAGCAAATAAGCGACTTCTTCAAAAGTGGACTTATTTGCCAGATCCTGAATCAAATAGCCCCGGTAGATCAATTTTCCGGCGGCTCCCTGGACGTCGCTAATGCGGGTGTCGGCAATGACAACACCTCGCAATCCTGTATTTAACATCGGTTTGCATACATCTTCCATACATCACCTCTTCGTTTTCTTTACTCACAAAGGAATGAAGTTCATATTATACCGTTTTCCATAATAATGTTCCGGAATACGGAAGTGCGGCATAAGGGGTTGTAGAAAAAAAAATTTGTATACCGCAACGTTTTTTTGACAACCCAAATAAGCGCTATAATTTTAAAATGGATTTTGTAATGTGAAATGTCAAGAGGAAAATAGAATAATAAGAGGCGATTGGCGCTTATGCAGTGCACAAGTTGGGTCCGCCTTCGGCGGATTGCGGCCGTCGACAAATATCCTCTGACCGGTTTATGCTTCACCGGACAGGGGGCAAACCAGTTTGTCGATTCTCCGAAAACCCATCTCAAAAATGCATCTAACGCCCAATAGCTTTGTTGTAAACAGATTCAAAATACTCGAATACTAACGTGTATGCTCCGTTTTTGAGTCGGTTTACGTCGCGCTATTGGACATGATCTACTATTTTTGAGATCGCTTTGCATCAATAGGGCATTTTTTCCGGCGGACGGCGTTCGGGTACATATTCATGCGGGATTTTGCCGTCGTTCCATTCCCGGGTAACATACAGGTTGCAGTAGCAGCTGCCGAACTCTTTGATATCCGGAACACTGTAAACACAGGGGCAAAAGATGTCACGATCCAATTCCTTGTCGCCCGAAAGCAAGCGGCAAGGACAGCCCATGTAGCCGTAATTCTCCTTGTTGGCAATCAAAGCTTCCAGAAGTTCAAAGGTTCGCTCTTTATCTTTATTAAAATAGTAGCCTTTGGCCTCCTGCACCTTTTTCATTCGGTCATAGAGTTCCTGTGGTGTCATCACATTCCCAGTGCCTCCTTAATTTCTTTTTCTTTGTAACCGACAACGACGGTTTCGCCAATGATAATGGTTGGAAACGAGCAACGCGGATTAAATTTTTTAACATCCTCAATAATGGCTTTGCGTTCATCGCCCTCGAGTTTATCCACATCGACAAATTCATATTTTATGGTACATTCGCCCAGAAATTTTTTGGTTGCCCTACAGTGGCTGCAGGTGCTCAAGGAATACATTTTAACTTTCGGCTGCGACATTGGAACATCCTTTCGTGATGTCAGATTTGTTTGTCAATGGTTTTCGGAAATCGGCTAAAACAACGGCGCACTTGAAATTTTGACCCGCCAGACGGTTGCCACACGTTGAAATGTGAGGAGTCTTGCAAAATAGTATAAAATTCACCTTATTTCAATTAGAAAATTAAAATGCCTAATGGTTTGCAATAATTGGCAGTCAACATGCATTTATGCGCCGCAGCAGACCATGTTTACCAACTGGAAATTATACCGCTTACCACAATAATGCTTCGAAATACGGAAATACGGCATAAATGGTTGTAGAAAAAAACGTTTGCATACGGCAACGCTTTTTTAACAATCACTATAAATCAAATTCCATACCAGATGCTTGGAAACAAGAAAAAATTAATACGTATTAATTTTAAATACTTGAGCTGTTGCCGAATTGTTTGGCGCCGCTCAGACCTTAAATTTGAGACGATTTGAGACACTTGGGCGCCTTCCCGGGTATGGCAAATCCAAACACGCAAAATGAAAGATCAGCACATCAGGCAAGACACCACAGAGTGTCGATGTAAATGCCTGACATACGGCCAACGAAATCATCTTTAAACAAGATCAACGATCTAAAATAAGGTGTTAAAATCCAGCATTAATGCGGGTGTCTGTATTGTTTCATCTCATGCATGGTATGAGACATATCTGTATCATAAGACAAGAATCAGGACCCAACAGGATCTGGAGTCCAGTTTTTTTGACAGGTGAAAAAGATTATCTATCGAATATTTTTTCGCTATTCCAACGCTTTGCGCCATTAATGGGGTAAATAGAGATTGTGATATGCGACATAAATAAATTGGCATAAAAATTGCCAATAAACAGTTGATAAATTATATATATTTTACTTTTGTAAGAGTCTTGACAAAAAAATGCTTTTAGCTTATTGAGAATTATTACTAATTACACACATCTAACTTAAGTGCCCACATAAACATTCATAACCTTCATTAGATGAAACTCAACCCAATTTAATCTTAACTGATAGTTCCAGAAGGGAGGAATAATATGCCAGACGAAAAAAAAGTGATTCCTAAAAAGAAACAGCTGGATCCCAGGGAACTCACCACCTGTGAAGCCACTGCAATGATGCTCGCAAAGGCCCGCAAAGACGGTGTCGAGCTTGCCTTTGATCGGGCCCAAAACATGAAACCCTGCCCTATCGGGGCGGATTCAGCCTGCTGCAAGCACTGCTTTATGGGCCCCTGCCGGCTGAATGCCAAAGACCCATACGCAAAAACCGGGGTTTGCGGTGCCACCATCGATACCATCATGTCGCGCAACTTTGCGCGTGCCGTAGCAGCGGGCTGTTCAGCTCACACCGACCACGGAATGGCCATGCTGGATTTATTTCGAGAGGTTCTGGAAGGCCACATCAAGGACTATGAGATAAAAAACGTCCAAAAATTGCTCTATGTGGCCAAGGAAATGGATATCGAAACCAAAGACCGTGAGATCAAAGATATCGCCATGGATCTGTATAAAGAGCTGGAAAGAACCTATACCCAGGTCGATGGCGAAATTCCGTTTGTCAAACGGGTTCCGGAAAAGACCCTGGAAACCTGGCGCAAGGAAGGCATCGTGCCGCGCGGCGCCATGCGTGAAATCATGGAACTCATGCATCGGTCTGCCATCGGCGTCGACCAGCATTACGCCAACATCACCAAACAATGCAGCCGTGTTGCATTGGCCGACGGTTGGGGCGGATCCATGGTCGCCACCGAGATTGCCGACATTTTATTCGGCACCCCGTCCCCTGTGGCAATTGAGACCAACATGGGCGTCCTGAAGGAAGATCAGGTCAACATTATTGTCCACGGCCATGAGCCCAATCTGTTTGAATCCATGGTCGCATCGGTGGCCGAGCCGACGCTGATACAGGCCGCCAAGGATGCCGGCGCCAAAGGCCTCAACCTGGTGGGGATGTGCTGCTCGGGTTTGGAAATGTTTTCACGCCACGGCACTCCGCATGCCGGTAACTTCATGTCCACCGAGACCATCCTGGTGACCGGTGCGGTGGATGCCATGGTGGTCGATGTGCAGTGCATCAAACAGGCGCTGGCCCAGGTGGCGGAATGCTACAAAACCCAGCTGATCACCACCAACCCGCGCGCGCGGATTGAAGGTGGTAAGCATATCGAATTTCACGAAGACAAACCCAAAGACTGCACCGATGAAATCGTCATTCAAGCCATCGGCCGTTTTAAGAACCGGGGCGTGGAAGTAGAGATTCCCCAAATTGTCAATACCGGTGTGCACGGCTTTTCCCATGAGTACATCAACTACATGCTCGGTGGAACCTTCCGGGCCTCATATACACCGCTGAACGACAACATCATTAATGGACGCATCCGCGGTGTTGCCGGTGTGGTGGGATGCAACAATCCCCGCATGAAACAGGACTACGTACATGTCGAGCTGGTCAAAGAGCTGATCAAAAACGACGTGCTGGTGGTCCAGACCGGATGCTCGCAAATAGCGCTGGCCAAAGCCGGGCTGACTACACCGGAAGCCGCCCATCTGGCCGGTCCCGGTCTCAAAGAAGTCTGTGAGACGGTGGGTATGCCGCCGGTGCTGGGCCTGGGTGCCTGTGTGGACAACAGCCGCATCCTGATCGCCTGTGCTGAAATGGTTAAAACCGGCGGGCTGGGGGAAAGCATCGCCGATCTGCCGGTAGCCGGATGCGCTCCAGAGTATATGAGCGAAAAAGCGATCACCATCGGACAGTATTTTGTGGCCTCCGGTGTGTTTACGGTCTTCGGGGTGACATTCCCCATTACCGAAGGCACCAAATTCCACAAGCACCTGTTTGAAGAACTTGAGGATCTGGGCATGGGCAAATGGGGCTTTGCCACAGATCCATTTGAGATCGCCCGCATGATGATTGCCCATATCGACAAGAAACGCAAAGCGCTGGGCATCGACAAAGCCCGCGAGCGTGTCCTGATGGATATGGCCGATCGCCGCGATATGGATGCGGCTTAAACCGACAAGCCGCTGATCATAAAAAATGGGGCCCCAACCCGGGCCCCATTTTTTTTGTGCTAAAATTAATAAACAGGTTTATGTCACGATTTAGCAATGTGGGCCTCAAGACCGCGGCGTGGAGCGGGTTCAATTTGTGGGCCATAACCTAATCTTGCCCACATCTGCACCGTATAGCGGGGAGAAGACGCACCGAGAAGATTATGTATTTCTTTGTATGAAGCCTGTTGCTCGGGGTACTCTTGCAGCGCCTGTTGGAGTGGTTGCATTGAAATCCCATGAGCCGTGCCCGAAAGCTGGACGCGCACATAAGCACGACCGGCATTCACCTGGGTTGTTCGGCCGTTGCCTTCAGTAATCATCCAGATAAAGCCGGGTGTTGATTCAAGGTTCTTGTTAAAGTTCTCAATTTGGTCAACCGTAGCGGAATCATCCGGTTTCGGTGCTTTCGAGCGATCAAATAGACCCAGGCGCACCAGTACACTTAGAAACGGATCGTTGATTGATATACCGTCGCGGTATTTGGCGATCTCACGCGCACCCACTCGTAATACTTTATAAGTCTCTAAAATTTTCGCTGGTGTTGTCAGCTCAATACGCCAGGCCTCAGCAGCAATAGCCCGGTGTTTTTCTAATGTATCGGACTGATCCAAACCGACAAACCCAAAACGTATGGGATACGATCTCATGCTATTTGCCATGCTTTGAACTACATCCGCAGGGACAGCTTTGCTCATGTCGTATACTTCACGATTCGTATGGCGCTTCAGTATCTGACCAAATAATGGGTCCTTAACAATGTTGGGATCTTTTGCGAGCCGGATACGGGCTAGAGGACGTCGATCAATTTCCTCAGGACCAAACTCACCCAGCGGGAACAACTCAATATTTGCGCGTATTCCGCGTTCACGCGCAGCCATATCAACGAGCTCGAGGAACGTCCCGTGGCTCATCATTATTTGTCGGTAATATGGATCCGTTTCCGGCAACAATCTCGTAAGATCACAATAAAGCATGATCTCGTTGGGTGTTCTCAAATCAACCAGCCAGGACTGCAGGTTATGGGAATGAGGTGCGAGGATCGCGTAGCTCAAGATCCATTTGCGCACATCTGTCCCTGGCTTCGGGCCCTGCCAAGCCGCTATCGCCTCCGGTGGCATTTCACTGCTGCACGCCGTAAGCCCGGCCGTTGCAGAAAAAACAACACCACCACCAATAAGCCGAATGAAAGAACGTCTGTTCATATTCACCTCTGTTGGATTTTATAACGGTCTTTGCCATGCCTTTCCCTTAACGCTCACCACACCGGCTCTTTACCGATGCAGCTTAAGGTGGTTTGAAGCCTGCCCCTGCAAGCCGACTCCGAGGGGCCTTCCCTCATCTTCCGTGCAGTTACGCACACTTTATATTAAAAGTGCGCTCGTGGCGCACTTGGAGAAATCTGCAGGTTTTAAAACTGAAAAGACACCTGTGATACCAGCAAAAATTTGTAGTTTATCTGAAAAGGGTTAAATCGCAATATTTTGTTATGCCAATTTCAATTGGTATTTCTACCGCTTTCGCCAACTATGATAAACGGGGCCCAAAATAAAGGATGTGCATAACTTGAGATTATCTTACCGCTAACACTCTCTTTCAAACCAGCGTCATCAATTAAATCAAGCATGGAATTTCTAAAAGCTTTTGCACGGGAAAGCCTTTTATCCTTTTTCTGGTACTTAAATAGTCGATTAATCAACTTTCGTGCCGAAGTCGTCTCCACTGGCCACATACTGACTAAAATGGCCCGGGTGCCGGCATAGAAAAATGAACGACCAAGGCCGGAGTATGCCTCGGCAGCCACTCCATGGGACGCACCGGTATTGCAAGCAGATAATATAACCCAATCCGCATTCAATTTAATTTTTAATATTTCTTCCACGGTAAGCAACCCATCTTCATGTGAACCTGTAATTGCAGGTGAGCTAAAAGCAAGGGCTGGCTGATCCAGGCCATCCAAATCACCCGGTAATAGTGCGTGTGTTGCAAAAGCGATGATCCGCCGATCTGACAAATCCATTCTTTTGACGTTATGTTCCGTTGCGCTTTTTCCTAAAAATATATCGCGGGCTGGATCAGCATTCAAGGTTTCGGCAATGCCTTTTATTTCGTCAGCTGTATCGGGCAAACGATTCAATGATTCAAGACGGCTTGACACAATAGTATCGCTGTCAAGGTTTCCTGTTTTAGTGATCCGAATACCACGCACATTCAGATTTTTATCCAGGCTTGCGAGCTGAATTTTTTGAGTAGATTTTTCTCTTTCTGCACGCGCCAGTTGTTCTTTGTTAAAGAAAGGATCGCCGAAGCCTGCAAACGCCTTTCGACCGGGGTCGGCTTCCGGTAGCTTTCTTAATGTAATAAGAGATGAAACGGAGGGCAGCCTGGTGATCGAAACTTTTCGGATAAGCCATGGAACCTGGCGGTAGTTGCTAAACAATTCATTTTCTTGTTTACTAAGTCTTACAGGGGATGTGGGCAGAACTGAGAACGGCAATTGACCCAATAACCCGGGGGAAACTATGATTAACTCACTGGCATCGTACCAGCTTTCTTCAACCGGTTTGAGCAGATTACGGTAAAGTTCGTGAGCCAGGCTAAGATCAAATTCAGGAATATCGCCCAATGTCCTTGGCTTAGGGTCTAAGGCTGCCCGCAAGCGGGTAATAATCTTGCCGATAGTATTTTTGCCGAGCTTTACAATGAAAAATTTCATCTCGCCTCTGTAAGGCAAAGCCCAGACATACGTATGGTTTTTGGATGTGTAGATGGAGATAAGTGCTTCGCCGGATCGAAGGTACGCTTGTGATAGTGCGGGCGTTGCAGGTTGGGGATTTATAAAGTCTGAGTATTTCGGAAATCGCCTTTTAATTTCCTCCAGCAGGGCGGCCCTGGCTTTGCTGAAAGTTTTTATTCTTATAGCCATTTTTTTAATGGCCGTTGGATCTTGTTGCTCCTCTGGGGCAGCCAGGGCCTCCGTCAGCATCGATTGCAAAGCGCGGGTCTGCTGTTGGGTATCTTGCTCTCTTCTAATGAGATCAGATAATTCGGGCTCTACGGCTATTACTCTTGCGCCGCTGGCGCCCACAGCACTCTGGACCATATAGCCGCGAATGGCATCAACAAGTTTGAACGCTTCGGCTGAGCTGTCGATTCCAAGCTCCTCTTCTAAACGACTTCCCTGAATCTGAGCTAATAAATCAACATATTTTTCAACAATGATTTCAAATCGCTGTTTACTGGAAAAATCCCCTTCGCTAAATATATTGGCTGCGAGCAATATGGGAATGGATTCAGAAAAATCGCTTATAGCCTGCTTGAATCTTGTCATTCTGGTATTGGCTATGCCACGCAGACCTAAAATCTCGGCAGTCCCGTAGTGCTTTTCACCAAAATTTTTGGCATAGACTCCATAAGTCGAAGAAATAAATTGCATGGCTTCTTCAGTACGGTCTGTCATCAGCAGGGAAAGCATCAGATTAGGGTTGCGTGCAAACAACTTATTGTAAAGCTGTTGATTGATAATCATATCTGCCCTGGCAAGATCGTACACTTTCATCGCTTCGGGAAATTTTTGCTGGTCGGCCAACACATTGCCGTATTTCATCCTGATTTCACCCATTAAATAGGAGTCAGTGGAAAGATTTGAGTTCTCGATGATGCCAAGCCCGCTATTAATTAATTTTTGCGCTTCTTGCAATCGACCTTGTTTTTGGAGTGTTTCCCCAAGATGTCCGATGGTATATACAGTTGCTAATGACGCTTTGCCTGTAAGACCAATGGCATTGGTTAAGGCCTGGCGTCCCTCAAGTTCAGCTTCAATCAAACGCTTTTGTTCTCTAAGAATATTCGCCAGCCAAGCTCTAAAAATTAAATATTCTAGCGGATAATCCTTTTTTCTTGAGGATAACAGTTTTAGCGTAATCCTCCACTGTTCTTCTGCTTCGGCAAATCGGCCTTGGGCTTCCAGAACATAAGCCTTCATTTTTGCAGCCTTGATTCTAGCCCAAACATTGCTAATATTGTACCTTAAGATTTGGTCACAAAGTTCAACTCCTCTATCTCTTAGTTTTTCCGCAGATTCAATATCACCAATACGGGAATATACACCCACCAAACTGGAATAAGCTCCGATACTATCTGCTTTGCGCAAACTGCGTTTAAGCAGTTCGATGGAACGATTGTAGTTGCCGACCCAAAATTCCATTTCGCCGAGCATATCCAGAAACCTGGCATCCACCATTTCAGCCTTCTCCGCATAAAGTAAGGCGGTTCGCAAATCTTCCAGTGTCTGAATTAAACGACCAAGCTGCAAAGCCGCTTCTCCTCTTCTTTTAAAAAAATAGGCCAGATCAACATCGTCAGCGCTCTGTGGAGGGAATTTGCCTGCCACAGCTTTGAATTTACTCACAATTGCCTGATCAAATTGGGTGGGTTGATCTAAAACAGCCAGAACATCATTTATGCGGCGAGGAGGTGGAACGAATGATTCATCACCCAACGTAACAGTGACCTTTTTAGCTTCCTCCAAAGACATTTTTGGGCCTGCACACGCCGGGAAAAGAACCAGTGTGATAAATAAAATACAGACTGTGCTTTGGGGAAGGGTGTTTATTCTGGATCTCAAAGAAATTTCTTTAAAAATTAATTTTAGTTGGATCATAGCTGAAGATCCTTTGGAAATATAGCTCCTAATATTATTAGATTAAATACGTTGCTAGTTTAGTATCGGAAACTGTAAATGACGCCTTTACATGAATGCTAAATGAGAGCTGAGACTTGGTTCGCGTTAATAGATGGGAAGTTGCCAGAAGTCAGTTGGAGAAAGAGAATTAAAATCGTTTTAGGCCTCTTTATACAATACTTTATTGCGTGAGGTCAAATAAAATTGATAACGGTATGGTGAGCGTTTTAATGAACGCAAAATGCGTCTTCGATTGCAGATACCTTGCTAAAAAACAAAATATCAGCCAATTGCAGATAAATTTGAGAATACATGGATTTTGTCAATTTTGCAGTATGAAAGGAATATCACAAGACTTTTCAGATTGCGGATGACACACTTACAAATATACAAAATTTCAACCTTACGAAAATTGCGGACTACGTGCCCTAATTAAATCCGGCCTATGGCCAGGGCTAAAATGTGTGGGTTCAGCCTTCCTTCAATCAACTAATCGTATTCGCTCAAAAAGTCAAAAGGACAGTTCCGGAGAACTGCCCTTGACCAGAGGTTCAAATACAAATAAATGTAGCCGTTCCTCTCAATTGGCTACAAGCTTCAAAAAATATTGGCTAAAACAAATAATAATTTTATCTGAATATGGCTCTGCGCTCTATTACAATCCTGTTATTTTCCGCCCATCCTTTTCTGCGGTCAAGATCGCTCCTTCGAAATCGCAATGCTCTTCTCTCAGGAAAATGATCAAAATCTGAGCATTTTCGTCTATCTATTATTAAACGTCTTCCGCCATTATCTTTCATTTTTTTATCTCCTATTTTTTCTGTTCCATCTCTTTCAGTTTCCTTTAAATCGAAAAAAATTGATGGATCTTCAATAATACTGCAGACACAGTATTTTTGATGATCAGGAACAAAAAGAGCACTTATACCGCTTTCCATAATAATGTTCCGTAATAGGGATGTGCGGCATAAGGGGTTGTAGAAAGAAACGTTTCGAGTACCGGAGCGTTTTTTTGACAATCCCTATAGAAATGAATAGCGATTAAAAAAAACCTTCAGATCACAATTTACAAATTGCAAAACCTATACCGTTTTTCACTGAAAATTTTTTATCGATAATTCAGCAGGATAAGAATGGCATGCTATAATTTGAAAATGAGAATGTGTAAAATACTATACGGGATGTAAGATATTTTATAATTTTAATTTATCAACGTATCCGCAAGGAATTCCATAAAGCACTTCCAGGATTTTTTATCTGCAGTTTCCTGATACCGGTTACCACCAAAAACGGTAAAAGCGTGCTGGGCCCCGCCGTAGGTGATCATTTCATGGGCAACGCCAGCTGATTCCAGTTCATTCGCCAAATCAGCGAACTGGTCCATGGTAATGGCGGTATCGGCGGAACCGTGCATAATCAAAATTTTCCCCCGGGTTTTGCTGTAATTTTGCCCTGGCGGTGTCTTTAGGCCGCCATGAAAAGTAGCAAACCCTTTCAGATCTGCCCCGGATCGCGCCAATTCAAGTACGGCCGCGCCACCGAAACAATAGCCGAAAGCGACGGCATTTTTGATGTTGGCGCCCTTTTTCTTGGCCGTATCCAGGGCCCCTTTCATCAGAGCACGCATTTTCTCTCTGTTTTTATAGAGTTCACCCGTATGCTGGCGTTTGTCTTTCATTTCAGTGGGTCGTACGCCGGCACCAAATAAATCCAGAGCAAAAACAGCATAGCCCGAATCAGCCAGCATATTGGCACGCTTGATTTCATAGTCCGTTAAACCATCCCAGTCATGGATCAGCAGCACCAAAGGTGCCTGGTTGGAAGGACTAACGTAATACCCCTCGTAAGATTGACCATCGACCTGATAGGTAACCGAAGTGCCTGTTGCGCCGAACGCAGCAGTTGAAACGACTAACAGTAAGCATATATATACAAGGCATCGCATGACAAGATCCATTTTTATCGTTCATCTTATAATTTTATTATTCCACAATGATTTTATGCATCTTTTGGGTTTTCAGGATGCATGGCTAATTGATTCTAATATAATGCCCCAGGTGCACCAAGTCCAGCAATCACAGCGTGAAGTTCAAAAAAAGCACCGGATGTGGTCTCAAGGTATTAAGGCAGGAAATTGTAACTTTTGCAGATCAAATATAAAATTTTTGAGCCGATGTTTCCATTGGCCACCAGCACTCTTACCGGCTTGCTTGCATGGCCCGACAGGCCGCGGCGATATCTTTAGCGCTGAAACCCAGGGTCTCGCTCAGATAGGGCACGTCTCCGACCTCCCCGAATCGATCCCGGGCGCCCAGTCTCTTGACTTTAACGGGATAGTTTTCGGCAAGAACCTCGCAGACCGCTCCGCCCAGGCCCCCGATAACATTCTGGTTTTCGGCAGTCACCACCGCATTGGTTTTCTTTACGGATTTTAAAAGGGTTTCAACATCAAACGGTTTGACGGATGGATAATGGATATGCTCGGCATGGATGTCCTCTTGTTTCAGCATGGCAACCGCTTCACGCGCAAACTGGCTCGTCAAACCAGTGGTCACCACCGTCACATCTGAACCTTGATCCAATACTCTGGCTTTATGCGGATCAAATTCATAGTCTTCATCAAATAGCGGCGAGTGGATTTCTCGAATCAGCTGCATGTATTCGGGTTTTTTGCTGGCGGCCATATATTTGACCATGGAGCGCAGTTCATAGACATCCGCCGGACAGTAAACACGCATGTTCGGCATGGCACGCATGATCGCCAGATCCTGAAAGCACATGTGCGTGGCACCATTTTTAGCCGTGGTAATCCCCGGCGCGGTGCCGACGATCTTTACCGGGTTCTCTGCATACGCAATCGAAATGGTGATCTGGTCATAGGCCCGGCGGGTGGCAAACGGGGTAAAGGTGGCACAGAACGGCACCATGCCTTCGTTTGCCAGACCGGCCGAAATGCCGATCATGTTGGCTTCGGCAACCCCGACATCGAAAAAACGATCCGGAAACGCTTCCCAAACTCTGGGAACCGTGCCCGATGATTTTCCCAGGTCGGCTTCCAGGCAAACGACGTTGCTGTTTTCGGTCATCAACTCAATAAGGGTATCGGTGTAGACGGCCCTTAATTCTTTCTCGTGTAGCTTCATTCTTATTTTCCTTCTGTCCAGTTAAAATGAAACGGCTCCTCGTCACCTTCTGTGCAGACGCCCCCGATGACTCTTTTGCGCTCGTCTTCATCAGGGATGCTGATAAAATGGCATTCAATGCGGTTCTCGTAACAGACGTTGCCTTTGGCCTTGACGGTATGCGCCACAATCATGGCCGGTTTACCTTTGACGGCGATAGCCTTTTGAATGGTATCGTAAATCTCGTCCCAATCATGGCCATCCACCTCAAACACCTCCCAGCCAAAGGAGCGCCATTTATCCACCACCGGCTCCAATGAAACGATTTTCTCAACTTCGGCGTCAATTTGCATTTTGTTGTAATCGGTGATGGCCACCAGATTGTCCAGTTTGTGATGGGCCGCAAACATCGCAGCTTCCCATATCTGGCCTTCCTGAGATTCTCCGTCGCCAACGACACAAAAGACATTATTGGTTTTTTTCTGAAGTTTGTTGGCCAGGGCAATTCCGTTGGCACAGGACAATCCCTGCCCCAGCGAGCCGGCTGTTTGATCAACACCGGGCGTAATCACCTGGTCCACATGACTCGGCAATTTGGTGCCGTTGGCATTCAGCGTCAGCAGCAGCTCTTTGGGGAAATAGCCCCTGTAGGCCAATGCGGTATAAAGGGTCGGGCCGGCATGTCCTTTGGATAAGATAAAGCGGTCTCGATCTTCCCAGCGGGGATCGTCCGGTTTCACATTCATAATTCTAAAGTAAAGGGTGATGATAATTTCCACCAGACTGAGGGAGCCGCCGATGTGCCCGCCGCCCGCCCGGCACATAATATCCGTCACAATGAAGCGGAATTCTTTGGCCAGTTGATCCAGCTGCTCCCTGCTCTCGATTCGGTCTATTTTCATGAAGATCTCCTTAAACACCGAGTTCAGACTTCAACCAGGCCTTTACATCGTCATCCAGTGCATACACGCCCTTGAGTTCGCATACATCTTTTTCAAACCGGCCCGGAAGCTCAAATTCCGCCAGCTCGGTTGCTTCTTCTGAATTGCGGCGGATTAAATAGATCAAATAGGGCTTGCGCCAGCAATTGACGACAAAATAGGTGGTATAATCGCTTTTGGACCGGATCACATATTTTCCGCTACCCCAGTCCGTATTACCCCATTCCAGATACTGCTTGACGGCCTCTTCGGGCGTCATCTCCCATTCGATCTCGTTGATTAAATCTGTTTCTTTTTTCAATTTTTCTAATGTTAGCATTTCTCAAACCTTTGTGAGATTAAAAATTAATATTCAATAATTCTGAACGATCTAAAATGGTAAGTTAACCGTTTCCATTAGATCGGGGTGATCGCCCAAAAACCGGTACAGGGTCGCGCGGCCCACACCCAGCAGCTTGGCGGCTTTGGCCTTATTGCCACCCGTTCGTTCGAGAGCCGAACGCACCGAATCGGCATCCAGCTTGTGCGATGGCCCCCGTCGCACACAAATATTTTCAAGATCACGCAGCTCCAGTGGCAAATCATCAGCAGCAATCACCCGGCCGTTGGATTTCACGATGGCAAACTGGATGGCGTTCTGTAGTTCGCGCACATTGCCCGGCCACCGGTAGTCGAGCATCAATGACATGGCCTTGCCGGAAATCCGAAGTTTTTTCTTGCCGTAACGCTCACGGGCTTCCTGTAAAAAGTGCTCGCTCAGCAGGGGGATGTCGATTTTGCGCTCGCGCAGTGGTGGAAGATGAATGGGGATCACATTGAGCCGGTAATAGAGATCTTCGCGAAATTTGCCGCGTTTAACCGCATCCTTCAGATTTTTGTTGGTGGCACTGATCACCCGCACATCCACCGTGATGGTCTGTTCGCCGCCGACTCTTTCAAATTGGCCTTCCTGCAAAAACCGCAAAATTTTGGCCTGCATGTTGTTTGAAAGTTCGGTCACCTCGTCCAGAAATACCGAGCCGACGTCGGCCAGTTCAAACCGGCCTTTTTTATCCCGCACAGCGCCGGTAAAGGCACCTTTTACGTGTCCGAAAAGCTCACTTTCAATCAAGCCTTCCGGCAGGGCCCCGCAATTGATCGGCACAAAGGGCGCGCCGCCGCGATGGCTTTCGTTATGGATGGCTGCAGCCACCAACTCCTTGCCGGTGCCGGTGTCACCGGCAATGTGCACAGGGTAATCATAATCGGCAACGTCTTTGATCTGTTTAAAGATCGCTATCATCTTGCTGTCCTGGCCGATGATGTTGCCGAAGCTGGTCAGCTCCCCGGCGCGCTCTTTAAGACTGAATATATCGGTAATATCCCGAAACGACGTCAGCACGCCGGTATATCGTTCGTCCGTATCCTGCATGCTGGTGACCGTCATCTCGATCCGTCGCTGCTCGCCGCCTTTGGTGTTAATGTTTACGGTGTATTCGGATTTTCCAGCCAGCCTGGGCGGATGTTCACAAAAGACACAGCGCTCCCCGCAAAACGGGCTACCGAAAGCCTTGTGGCAATCCCGGCCCAGGACCTCTTCGCGCTGGTAGCCGGTGATACGTTCGGCCTCGGTATTGAAAAAAAAGATGCGTCGGTCCATGTCGTGGGCGATAATCCCTTCTTTGAGATTATCCAGGACGCTTTCCAGGTTGTCCCGGTGGCACATCAAATTTTCTAATGCATAATCCGACATTATTCCATTATTCCACTTTTCATTTTCCCAATTGAAAAAATATGTCCTGAATTTTGCACGAGCCTGCTGCAATTAGATAATTAAAAGATTCTCATCTATTTTCATGCAAAATTTAGGTATATGATTTCGGCGCTCATGTCAATCGCCGCTGGCGCACCAACTTAAAGCGCACAGGGAATATTTCCATTTAATTCAATTCCTTGGAGACCTATTCGAACATCATAGGCCAGAAATCGCTTGTAGCGTTTTATTAGTGTTCCGGAAGTAAGTTCGGGCCAGATCAGGCTCCGGGAAGTGTTTGCAGACGATGACGGCTTCATAGAAATTTTTTTTCGATCATATCGGCCAGTGGCACCACATCTTCAAATCCGAAGATGGGGACCTTTAATTGAAGCGCAACATCGGTCACCACTGCAATCAGAAGCTCGTCATCTTTTAAAAGCGGTTCGGAGTGCCGCGCCGAACGCACAATCTCAATCTTGGGTTTGTTGCCTGCTTTGTAGCCCTCGGTAATCACCAGATCGACGTCATTAAAATAACCCAGCATGCTATCCAGCTCGCCCGCGTGGTCATCTCGGACCATCGCAATTTTTCCGGGTGAATGGAAAATAACGGTATCGGCACCGGCCGCTTTGTGCCGGGAACTGTCTTTGCCCGAGCGATCAATATCCGGATTATGGTGCGAGTGTTTGATGGTGCCGATGGTATAACCCCGATTCTTGAATTCGGGAATCAGCTTTTCAATAAGGGTCGTTTTGCCGGATTGAGAGCGACCCACAATAGATACAACCGCTGGCATAAGTCTAATCTATTACATTAAGAATTTACGATTATTTTTTACCGCAAAGTTCACGATGGCACCAAGAAACAAATTTTTAATTTTGCTATAATCTTTGTGTATCTTCGTGTTCTTTGTGGTGAACAGCAACACAACGATTATCCTGAAATTACATTCTTCACAACTGATAATGACAGGCTGCCGGATAGCAGGGGAAAATTAAGGTGCAAAAAAAAGAATGTCAAGCCAAGATTTAAGCTGCATAGGCAATATACTTGCGTAGTTAATTTTAAATCTGTATTAGAGGTTAAATCAACATCATTACCAAAGACTCAAATCCTGTAGAAATGGAAAGCATCCTCAAGGTTAAAAATCTGGTAAAACATTACCGATCGGTGGTTGCTGTTGACGGCGTCAGTTTTGCGCTTCAGCCGGGCGTCTGTTTTGGTCTGCTGGGCCCGAACGGCGCCGGCAAGACCACCACAATTGAAGTCATTGAAGATGTGATCTTGCCGACGGCCGGAGAAATATTTTATAAAGGCGCGCCCCGCGGGCCATCATTCAGAGAAGAGGTTGGCATTCAATTTCAAAGCACGGCCCTGCTAAATTTTCTGACCGTGCGCGAAACCCTGCAAACCTTTAAAAGCTTTTTCACACAGACTGCCCCGATCGAAGAACTTGTCGAGCTATGCCGCCTGGGTGAATTTCTGGATCAATACAATGATAAAATATCCGGCGGTCAGCGCCAACGCTTCCTGCTGGCCCTGGCGTTGATCAACCGGCCTGAGCTGCTCTTTTTGGATGAGCCTTCGACCGGGCTCGATCCCCAGGCACGGCGAAATTTATGGGACTTGATCCAAAATATTAAGGCCGCGGGAAAAACCATGATTCTCACCACTCATTACATGGAGGAAGCACAGTTTTTATGTGATGAAGTCGCCATTATGGATTACGGCAAGATTATCGTCCAGGGAACTCCCGAAGCGCTGATTCGACAACACAGCAGTGGTACAACCGTGGTCATGCCCCGTGATCGCTTCACCCCCAAAACAGACGGTTTCCCGCTACCCGTGAATACGGTCAAGAATAACGTCGAAATTAAGACCGATGATGTCAATCAATGTCTGGAGCAATTGATTGCCTTTGGTATTGATTTATCCGATATGACAGTTCGGTCGCCCAATCTGGAGTCGGTGTTTTTAAATTTAACCGGACGTCAGCTGCGAGAATAAACATGCGCTTTAAACGGCTGTGGGCCATTTTGAGGGCCCGAAATCTTGAGTTTTTCCGCGACCGGTCGGCATTCGGCTGGAACTTTATATTTCCTTTTTTGCTGGTGGCCGGCTTCGGCATTATCTTTGGCGGCAAGACCTATACCGAATATAAAATTGGTGTATTCCCAGCCGAATCAGAGCCGGTCGCCATTGCAGCGCTTGACATCCCGCCGCGCTTTAAGGAAATGAACCATCTCAAATTCATCGGGTTTCCAGATGCTGCCAGAGGATTGGAAAAACTCAAGCATCATCGTATTGATTTTTTATTAAAAACCGGCCAAGGCCCCCATCAATACTGGGTTAGCGATGCTTCGCCCAAAGGATACGTGGTCGAACAAATGTTTCGGGCCAGCCTGATCCCACCCGAAAACGAACCTAACGCTGAAAAAAAGGAAATACAAGGCAGCGCAATCCGTTATATCGATTGGCTGTTCCCAGGCATTCTGGCCATGAACATGATGTTCAGTGCACTCTGGGGCGTGGGCTATGTCGTGGTGCGGTATCGAAAAAACGGGGTGTTAAAACGCCTGAAAGTCACCCCCCTGTCGGCCATTGAGTATATAGCGGCTCAGGCCATATCCCGAATTTTCTTGCTCATGTTTACCCTGGTGATTGTCTGGACGGGCTGTAATCTGATTTTTTCATTCGACGTACAGGGCACGTACCTGGATTTGTTCCTCGTTTTTTTTCTCGGCAGCTTGAGCCTGACCTCTCTGGGTCTGGTGCTGGCCTCCCGGGGAACCAGCGAGGAATTCACCACCGGGATTTTAAACTTTATCTCCTGGCCAATGATGTTTTTGTCCGAGGTCTGGTTTTCGCTGGAAGGCGCACCGCAGTGGGTGAAAACCTTCGCCACAATTTTCCCGCTGACCCACATGCTGACCGCCGCCCGCAAAGTCATGCATGACGGTGCCGGACTGATCCAGATCAGTCCGGAAATTATGGTCCTTTCCATGATGACGCTGGGCTTTTTAGCTTTGGGGGCTGCGTTATTCTCGTGGAACAAGTAAAAACTATCTCAAAAATGCGACTGCGGCTTCAGGTGTAAGGCTTTCGTTTTCTGGTATTTATTTGCTGTCTTTGGTTTTCTGGTTTTGTTTTTTGAAGCGGGATTTGGCGGCCGTCGGATTGGCCTGGATTTGCTTTTTTGTGGGAATAAATTCTTTGATAAAGTGGGTTGAGTGAATAACCGAAATTATTTTGACGGCCACAAAAATAGCGCAAAGCACCACCAGAGAAGTTGTGCTGCCTTCAGCCTTCTCGCGCACATTTTGCAGCGTCTGGACGATGTAAAGTAACAGAAAAATCTCTACAATTGCATTCAGCAGCCCGATAAAATAATGCCGGGTATAAAAATAGCCACCTCCTGGAAATAGAATGGCCAGAATATAAGTAACAATTTTATTTTTAAATTTCAGTTGACAGGAATCGCAGGTGTATTTTCCGGCCTCAAGCAGATACGAGCATTGCGGGCAGAGGTGGGAGCGCCGGCCCAACTGGCTCTGAGCTCCTGAAAGGGGCATTCGTTTAATCAGCGCTTTAATTTTTCTTCTTTCAGACAACGCAACGGCCGCAAACTTTTCGATCGTGTTGTATTTTGCATATTGAACAGCCAGGGTCCCGCCTTTGAGCGAAATGGCTTGGCAGTCAACATAGAGAATTTGAGAGATGGACTGTTTAAACTTGTAATTCGGCGTGGTGGGCACATGAAAAATTCGCAAGTTGGTGAATACAAACAAAGAGCGCTTGAGATAAATAAATAAAAATCCGGTTGCATATTGGGCCAGGGAATTTATCGGCGAATATCCGGTTGTAACTAACAGGATCTTTTCACCTGTTTTTAAAAACGGTTTGAGAAAAGACAATTTGACAATGAGTTTGCGCTGGCGATTTTCAACGCGCTTTTTATAGATCTCTTTGTGATTGGAAAACAATGTTTCGCGATCGATCGGCAGCCCGAAAATCTGCGGTCCCATAATGCCCACCGGTTCAAAGGCTTTTTCTGCCATTTAAGATTATGCTCCTTTCATGAGATTAGACAATGCCGGTAATGATGCCGGAGTCGTTGGGCGTTAGGACCGGCAGGCGCTGAATATCCTTTGCGCCGGCAGCCGCCAGCATGCCGATAAGCTGCTGCTCTGAATACGCCTGACCGGATTCAGTCCCCAGCAACATATTGAGGGAAAAAAGGGCCGGAAAAAGGGGGCCGTCCATGGAATTATTGAGGATAAATTCATGGACGATAATGATTCCCCCGGGCCTTAAGACGGCAACAGCTTTTTGGATAATCTGGTTGCAGCCATCCGGACCTTCAGCATGCAGAATATGGGAGAGCCAGGCCGCATCATAGCGGCCTTTAATTTCATCTTTCAGATAATTTCCACTCTGAAAATCAATTCGATCTGACAGATCAAAGCGTCGGATTGTTTTTTCGGCAAATGGCCGCGTGGTGGGCAGATCGAAAACCGTGGCCTTTAAGTGAGGATTGTGGCGGCAAAAATGAATCGCATAGGTGCCGGGACCGCCGCCCAGATCGAGTAGATGTCGGCGAGAGGAAATATCAATTTCAGGAATGAGCATCGGCGCCATATTCATGGCCATGTTGAACATGCCCATTAAAAAACTCTCTCGCCATTCTTCATCGCTGAAGGACGACCGCTGCCGAATCGGTTGTCCGGACTGAACGGACTGGTCCAGCTGAGCCCATGACTCGACCAGATGGTGGTGATGCATAATGATATTGCCGAGATATTGCGGGGAATCTTTGGACAGAAAAATTTTGCTCGGCGGGGTGTTTACATATTTATCACCTGCTTTTGCCAGCAATTCCAGGGCCACCAGCGCATTGAGCAGGCGCTGGATCGCATCGGGCGCAACCTTGAGTTTGGCCGCCACCGCATCGCCGGACAACTGCTTTTCGCCCAAACAGGTGAAAACGTCCAGTTTGACGGCCGCATGCAGCGTGCAGGTTTTCCAGAAATACCCGGAAAGTTCAAGCAATTCGCCGGGATGCCATTTTCGGTTCGCCATCGTCGTTATTTTTTACTGAGATTTCGTCTGTGGTGGTCCTTCCCCTTTTGCCATGCGTGCTTCTTTTTCTTCATCCGACAAAGTTTCCCAGGCGACCTGCTCGGGTGTCATCGTCCAAAAAGGCGTGCCATCTTTGGTCAGGCGAACTTTGATGATGTCTGTGTTGGGATCTTTTTTTATCTTGGAAGCCATAAATACATCTTTGCCGTTAATTTCCGCCCAGACGCCTTTAACTTTGATCCGTTCATTTTTCTTGAGCTTAATGTCACTGGGTTTGCGATACCAGGTCGGACAGAGATGAACTTCGATAACTTCGGCCCCTTCGAGCACCTCGACAACCGTTGCCGGCGACATCCCCGGCATGGGTATGACTTCTTTGGCCCGCAAAAACCAGGCCTTTATTTTTTCGTATTCCCGCACGTCATAGTGTTTGTTGTAAGGGCTATCTTCTTCCCAGCCCTGCATATCTTTTTTCTCTTCCGCAGCGCCAAAGTTGCAAAGAACAAAAACCGCGGCACAAATCGTGATGGCGATTTTAGCGAAACGGTGATGGCGATTTTTCATACCTTCCTCCTTGTTTAACCCGGAATTGACACCCGAGTATGGATCGCGTTGTATTTTAGACCAATAATATAGCTATGGATACCACATTTGCAATACTAAAATGAACCGCTCAGCGCGCCGTAATCGGGCTTCGATGGTTTGCGTTTTACCATGGGATCTGTTTACGTTCGCTGAAAAAGCCGCCTGAGGGCCCACCATCCGGCAATGTGGCCAGCCACAGCGGTGTATCTGCACCCTGTTCAGGTGTCAAGGGCGCCTGGTCGCCGCCCATATCGGTCCGCACCCAACCCGGGCATACCGAGTTTACCAGGATGTTTTCATCGCGGACTTCTTTAGCGATCAAGGTGGTAATGGCGTTTAGTGCGGCTTTGGAGAGACGATATGCCGGCGTTTCAACCTCGCCATACCCCGAATTAGGATCGGCCATTTCCGTCAAGGAGCCCAGCGAGCTGGCCATATTGACGATGCGGCCATAGCCGCCCGCTTTCATCAGCGGGATGCAACGCTGGCACAGCATCAGCGGTCCAAAGACGTTGGTTTGCAGTGTTTTGAGTATGGTGTGCTGACTGACATTGAGGACATTTGCATCACCGTCAATCATAATGCCGGCATTGTTGACGAGAATATCCAGCCGGTCAAACCGATCCTGGATGTGGGTAACTGCGGTTCGGATGCTTTTCTCATCGGTAATATCCAGAAGCTCAAAATGTGTATCCAGCCCCTGATCTTGCAGGCTTGAACAGGCAGCCGCACCTTTGTTTGGATCCCGGACGCCCAGAACTGCCGTAATTTCCTGTTCGGCTAGCCCCCTCGCAATGGCATATCCAATGCCACGATTTGCTCCGGTCACCAGGGCCACCCGCTTATCATGATCAGACATTGTTACTACCTCAATCTAAAATCCAGTCCTCTATAAAATATCGACGATCGACGTCTGAGTCCGGTCTACAATTTTGAAATAAATAATTACTTTATCCTATCAACGCTCAGAATAAAGCAGCTCCCCCTCTCCATAGACTGCTACCGGATAACGGGTCAGATCAAAAGGGTCCCCATTCCAGCAAACAAACGAGGCCCATTTGCCTTTCTCCAGAGTGCCGATTTGAGCGTCGACACCGAGAATTTGGGCGTTGCGGCGTGAAATTAATTCAATGGCCTGTTGCCTGGATAAACCGGCGCGCATAAACCAGCGTGTTTGCAACAATAGCTGACGCGCCAGGGTTACCGGATGATCGGTCATGAGGCCAAATTCCACCCCGGATGCCAACAGATAGCGCACATTACGCCAATCCTCGTGCTTCAGTTCAACCTTGTAGGCAAAAGAGTCAATCGGGCCGTAAACAACCGGAATTTTGCGCTTTTTCAATTCCCGAAAAATATCCGGTCGGTGGACATCACCGGCGTGATCGACCGTAATATCAATTTTAAATTCATCAACCAGCCGCAAAAGCGCTGCAATATCATCGATTTTGTGAACGTGACCGCGCAGACGCAGTTTACGCCCCAGTAAATCCCGCAGCACCCTGTCCTCGGCTGAAAAGACAATGTCTTGCTTTTTGCTGCCCTTGGC
This sequence comes from uncultured Desulfobacterales bacterium, assembly GCA_947259495.1. Lineage (GTDB taxonomy): Bacteria > Desulfobacterota > Desulfobacteria > Desulfobacterales > JAHEIW01 > JAHEIW01. The sequence continues at coordinate 75,593 of CAMYLV010000008.1, forward strand.
CTGGTTGTATTTTCGTATTTTTTGTCGCACCTCATCCAGGCGGCTGCGCAGCATGGCAACAGCTCCCATGCGGGTCGTGGGACGGTTACCTTTCCAGGCGTTTGTTTTCATGGGGTTAAATCCAAACGCAGCCTTTAGACCGGCGCGGGCGATCAGGGCGTCGGTGCTGGACCCGGCATAATTGCGGATGACCGCTGAATGACCACCGATAATATTACCGCTGCCGGGCAGCACACACGAGTACAACACGCCCATTTGGACCGCATCTTTTAGTGACTTGTCATCCATTTGAATTGAATCCAGCGCATCGGTCAGTGTCAGAATCGAATCCTGATGTTCGTTGGCCTCTCCTTCGGTATTGGGCTCCCCGGCCCGTTCCATGCCGATGTGGCTGTGTGGATCGACAAAGGCAGGTGTCAGCACCTCATATTTTCCCAGGCAGCGGCCTTTCTTTGTTTTAGAAATGGCGCTGATTTTTTTACCACCAAATAAGAGGTGCGCATCCGAAACGATTTTTTTCCCGGTATAGATTTTATCAGCGGAGATGAAATTCATGGCGTTTCCTTTCAGCAGGACTAAAATTTTAACATCCGTTTGTCATAGTAGATGATCGGCCTGTAACCAAACAAGGCGCTGAGGTGGTGCAAGAAGGCACGATGACCCTCCTGCTCCCACAGGGCGCCGATGGCAACATTTACCTTTTCGTACAGTTGTTCATTTTCTTGAACCGACAACGGGCTGTATAAATTTGGCATGTCAGCAATCGTCTCGCTGATTAGGTTCAACCACATCTGGCTGCTACCCATAATAAAATACGGCCAGTTCCTCTGCACGACAGGCGGCCACCTGACGTCGCTGGTATCTTCGATCCGGAGCCGGGAGTTCTTCTCCGGATTATCATAATGATCTTCGTTGATGACACCTGCATTTTTCATCTCGGCCAGCAGTTCGTTTGTACGTATCGTCGTAAAAATCTGATAGGCGGTTCCTGCGGAAGCGTAAAAAATGAAGCTAAACTGATGGCCGGTTTCGTCCCGAACTGCCCGGCGGTGAAAGCGCCAAAGATGAATTTCATCTTTGTATTGTGCCAGAACCGGTGCGATGATTTTATCTGCAATCAATAGATCCCAGTGCCATTCGACTGGCTTTTCTGTCGGCCAGTGTATGCGAAAGCGTGCATACCACCAGCCAACCGATGAAGCGACTTCAGCCGGCGGCGGAGCAATCGTTGCGGTTGATTTGGCCGGGCCCGGCGTAGCGCAGCCTGTCATAATCACCATCAAAAAAATACATGCCATTGCCACCGACAGGGAGCTGAATTTATTGAACACAATCACCTTCCTTTCGTCGAAACTCAGGGAATCAGGCGCATCCGTTTGGCGTGAAAATCTCTGGCAAGCGCACCATTATCAGCCAGTAGCTCAGCAAGCCTGGCTTTAATGGCGCTGTTGTCCCGAGCCTGATATGATTCCAGGTTTTCAGCAAAATCCGGTATTCGATAAAGAAAATTACCAATGGCTTCTGAAGTTGGGCGTTGTAAGTTGACGCCGTATTTTAAGCGTGCCAGTAAAAACCCGTTGATTTCCTGTTCAAATTGGCCCCGCATGGGCAGTGCCAGGTAAGGCTTGCGCAGGTAAAAGGATTCGGTCATAAGCGTAAAGCCGGCCGTTGCCATAACCGCTTTGCAGAATGCCAGGTCATCTAAAAAGCCCGTTTTGCTGAACGCTTTAAACGTCAAATGGCCGTCTGGGCCTTCTTTGCCAGCTCCGTAAACAATAAAGGATTCGCGGGTAAAAGACTTTAATCTTTTTAGAAACGATTCAAACCCGCTGGTCAGATAGACCAGAATATGGTCCCCGTAAGATGGCTGAAGGGATAAGACCTCTTGCCGCAGAATCGGCGGAAAGAAAAATGTGCGCTTATTTTTGGGCTCGCCATAATAAAAAGTGGTCACCAGGGACACATCCGGTCGCGGCACCATGGCCCGGATGATGGTCTTCGTCATTTTGCGCTCGGCTTGCAAGCGGACCGGACAGGGATAGGACATATACCGAAGGCGGTGCTGGTTGTCGATGGTAATCAGCGGCAGGTCATAATGGTTGGCCAGATAGGCGGTCATGGGCTCAAAATCGGTTATGACACAGTCGGGCTGAAATTTTTTGAAAATATCTTTCCGCAGCGCTTGAAGTTTTTTGTGCCCTTCGGGTAATCGCTTCAAATTGTCAGTGAATGTTTTTACTTTCGAAACCCGGTTATCGAGGCTAGCAATATGCAGCCCTTCGGTCTCGAATACATCGAAATCATCTTTAAGGTTGGCATAGCCGCGATCATAGCTGACGACCTTTAGCGCGTGCCCCAGCTCCTGGAGATGGGTGAGCATCTCCCGCGCTCTGGAAGAATGGCCTGAACCCTCGCCGGATAATCCGTAAACGATCTTTGCCATTCTGCTTTCCCCTTTCTGCGATTCGGTTGCGTCCGCCTCGGGCGGATTATGCCCGTTTGGCCCGTTTTGGCATCATGTCCCGTATATACATCTCATCGGCCCAAAAACGGCGGGCGGCGCGTCTGTCGACCGGTTCGGCGTAATCAATTCCGATCCGGCGGCCTTTTTTGATAAACCGCTCCGGTATTGTGGGCTGCGCCTCCACCCACAGCTTCTGACCGGCAGTAAGGTCCCATCCGTTTAGCGACTTGTTGACAGCCAGTGCCTGACATAATTTGGCCGGGCCGTCCGTCAGTTCTTTGCCAGTTCTGCCACGATAGCGCTGCATGTGTTTAAGGCCGTCAAGCGGCACGATCGCGCGAATGAGAATGGCACAGGGATTTTCTTCTTCCTCGGTAACGATGTTCAATAAATAGTGCATCCCATATACAAAATATATATAGGCCCTGCCGGCACGGCCGAACATGACCGTGTTGCGCGCTGTTTTGCCCCTGAAAGCATGGCTGGCGCTATCGTTTGGGCCCAGGTATGCTTCTGTCTCGCAAATCAGGCCGCTCAAAATATTGCCTCTGTATTTTCGGACAAGCTTTTTCCCCAACAATTCACCGGCGATCATCAGGGTGTCACGCGCATAAAAATGGTGCTTTAAGATATTCATCCTACATGTAATTGTTTTTGATTACCGCTTCCAGCGGCCTCAATTTTATGGTGCCTGGACTGTCGGATTCAATGTAAAGTATATAATCGTCGTAAAGACCGCCCAGCAAAATGTCGATCCTGCGGGTTCGCTTGATGAAGATCCCGTTTTTATCAAAAACAATATCGCCTTTATCGTCTCTAACAATCGTGATGGCAAAGAGGTCCTGCTTGCCGAATTTAACAGAAAAGCGGTCACCCAGTTTAAAGCTGCTTTCAGCCAACTGATTTTTATGAATGAATATGCCTTTACGATCGGGATCGTAATTCGCAACGGGCAAACCGGCAATGTCGTTTGTTGATACCATTGAATCCTCCCTTTAGCGCCATCACAAACTACCTGCCCATATCATGAACCGCTTGCAGATTCCATGGCAAAATCTCTGAATATGGGCCGACCAATTTGACAGACCGGAGGTCATCCTTTAAAATTTTAAGTATGGTCATCCACAAATCGAAAGCATTCTGGATTGCCGGCAGCATTTTTACGCTGACGTTTGCCATCCTTTTCAGCATTCGCCTGGGAATATTAGAACAAATCTTGTCACGCCCGCGCGACCTTTCCCTGGCAACGATCAATGCAGTCTCGGAGCGTGACACCTGGATGAATATTTTTCAAAATGAGCGTAAAATCGGCTTTTCCCATACTCGCTTTTATGAAGATACAACCGGCTACCGTCTGATCGAAGCCGCACAAATGCGCATTAATACCATGGGGATGATTCAGAGTATCAGCCTGAACACCAAAAGCCGGCTTAACCCTGATTTTACGCTTCAGGAGCTTGATTTTGAAATCAGTTCTGGCCGGTTTCGATTTTCCGTTCAGGGCGTGGTTGACGGAAACACCTTGTTTGTGACAACCGAAAGCGCCGGTTCGAGCCGCAGGCTAAATATTCCGGTTAAAGATAAGCTCTACTTGATGAACAGTATCATGGATGCGGTTGCTGCCACCGATTTGCAGACCGGTGACAGATATGCCTTCAAAATTTTCGATCCGACTTCTATGGGACAGGTTGATGTAATTGTAGCTGTTATCGGTCCGGAACGCATTGATATCAAGGGGGTCCATCAAGCGGCTACCAAAGTTTCTTTAAATGTAAAAGGTGTATCCCAGCTGGCTTGGATTGGAAAAGAAGGCGACATCATCAAGGAAAGAGGGCTTCTGGGCATCAGTTTGATAAAAACCGACCGCAAGGACGCCCTCGACGGGCTGGCCATTGAAGCGAGCCAGGATCTTACAAAGATTGCCTCGATCGTCGCCAACATCCAGCTTGAAAACGTTGCAGCCCTTAAGGTTTTAAAGGTAAAAATCGAAGGGCCGCTAATGAAAAACCTGCAACTCCACGGCGGCAGACAAACCTTTAAAGAACAGGTGCTGACGGTTAAAAAAGAGACGCTGTCCAATCTGGCCCCGGAGCTTAAAATTGAAAATCTGGCGGCTCTTGAAAAAATATTCTTAAAGCCCGGCCCGTTTATTCAATCCGACGACCAGAGAATCCGAGATCTGGTCCAGGAAATTTTAAAAGACGATCCTGACGCCGACCCGCTAACCAGAGCGCAAAAATTGATGAATTGGGTGAATACCCATATCGAAAAGCGCCCGGTTCTATCGCTGCCCGATGCTCTTTCGACACTTGAAAACAAAGTCGGTGATTGCAATGAACACGCCGTTTTAATGGCCGCGCTGGCCCGGGCTGCTGGAATTCCCACCCGCATCGAAGCCGGCCTGGTATATTTAAAGGGTCGCTTCTACTACCATGCCTGGAATCTCATCTACCTCGGCAAGTGGGTCACCGCCGACTCTCTTTACGGCCAGCTGCCGGCCGACGTCAGCCATCTGCGGTTTGCAACCGGCTCACCGGAAAAGCAGCTGGATATCATGGGTGTCATCGGCAATATCCGTTTAACGGTAATAGAATAGTCGTCATTGTTTTGATTTGTAAACAAAGAACTTAAGGCGGGTTCTAACAAAATATGGTACAATTACGACTATCTTAAAATGCATTAAAGGTTCATAAGTTGAGCCCGTTGCCCGTTAGCCTGTTTGCCGGTTAAAAAATAAAATCAGGCATTTTTGCGATTTCAACGGGCTCAGCCGGCTCAACTGGCTAAACCGGCCAAACTTAAAAAATGATTGAATTAAAAGATCTCACAAAAAAATACGGCGATTTTGAAGCGGTCAATGATCTAAACCTATGCGTTAAAAAAGGAGAGGTTTTCGGATTTATCGGCCCCAACGGTGCCGGCAAGACCACCACCATTAAGATGATGGGCGGAATTTTGGAACCCACCAAAGGCACGGTATTCATTGCCGGCATCAACATGCAGGATGCGCCCGAAAAAGCAAAAAGTAAAATTGGCTTTATTCCGGACCGGCCGTATCTTTACGAAAAACTCAGTGGCATGGAATTTTTAAAATTCACCGCTGATCTTTACGGGGTATCCGAAGATGCGTTTCAGGCAACCGCTTATGAGATCCTTAAGGATTTTTCACTGGCAGACTGGGGCGACGAGCTGATTGAATCTTATTCCCATGGTATGAAACAACGGCTGATCATGTCGGCCGCCCTATTGCACGATCCGGAGGTGATTATCGTAGATGAACCCATGGTGGGGCTTGATCCGGCTGCGATCATAATGGTCAAAGCACTTTTTCGAAAACTTGCTGGCAAGGGTGTTACCGTCTTTATGTCGACGCATACGCTCAAAGTTGCCCAGGACACCTGCGATCGGATCGGCGTGATTAACAAAGGCCGCTTAATTGCCATTGGAACAACCGAAGAATTGCAACGGGCGGCCAATGTCAGCGAAACTGACCTCGAGCAGGTGTTTTTAAACCTGACGAACAATAATGAACGAAGTTCTGACCCTATTTAAACCCCGCATCTGGCCGCTCAAGAACCGCGGTTTGTCAAAGGCTAATGGCAAAGGCGGCGCGCGCCTCATTTTGCTCGGCACATTCGGCCTGCTTTTCTGGTGCGGTATATTCGCCGTCTCCTGGCGGGTTTTGATTTACTTTAAGGGCATTGAGGATATCGGAGACATTCTGGGCTATAAATTATTGTCCATGATGCTGGTGGTGTCTTTTGCCCTGCTTCTATTCAGCAACATCCTCACATCCCTTTCCAAACTCTATCTGTCCCGCGACCTTTTGCTGGTTCATTCGCTGCCGGTTTCCAGTTATAAGATTTTTATCACGCGCTGGGTCGACAGCACTATTGACAGTGCCTGGATGGTCATCATTTATACCATGCCCGTGCTCATCTCCTATGGCATCGTCTATAAAACCGGCATTTTTTACTATATCAACACCCTGATTGCGATGTTGTGCCTGGCAGCGATCGCTTCGGCCATCAGCACTCTACTGGTGATGACTGCGGTCATCTTTATCCCCGCCAGCCGAATGAAAAGTGTCTTTATTCTCATGGGGATTCTTTCTTTTGTGGTCATCTATCTGGCCATCCGCCTTTCACAGCCGGAATTGCTTGTCGACCCGGAAATTTTTGACACCGTTATGGTCTATATTACCTCGCTGCAAACGCCGTCATCACCGTTTTTGCCGAGCAGCTGGATATATGACAGTATTCGATCCGCTCTTGCCGGTGCGACCAGCAACAGTTTGTTTTTCACGGCGCTGTCTTTGAGTTTTGCCGGGATGATTGCATTTGTCCTGATCTTACTTGCCGATGCGATTTACTTTAAAGGCTTCTCCAAAACACAGAATGCTCCGGCCCGTTTGTTTAAAAGCAACGTCATCGGCGATCGCCTTTTTAACTTTCTGCCGGGCCCGGTAAGGTCCTTTACGGTCAAAGAAATAAAGACCTTCCTGCGCGACCAGACCCAGTGGACGCAGATCTTTCTGATTGCCGCCCTGGTGGTGATTTACGTTTATAATTTCAAGGTCCTGCCCCTTGAAAAATCGCCGATCAAAACCGTGTACCTGCAGAATCTATTCTCATTTCTTAACATGGGACTGGCGTTGTTCGTTTTGACAGCCATAACCGCCCGATTTGCCTACCCGGCGGTCAGTCTGGAAAGAGAGGCCTTCTGGCTGGTTAAAACCTCCCCGCTATCCATCCGTACGTTTTTATGGATTAAATTTTTCATCTATTATCTTCCGCTACTCATCTTGACCGAGGTTCTGATTGCGGCAACCAACATCCTGCTGCAGGTCACGCCGTTTATGATGATCCTTTCAACCCTTACGGTTTTTTTTGTTGTCCCCGGCATCGTGGCACTGGGCATCGGCCTGGGAGCGGCCTATCCGGATTTTAAAGCCGAAAATCCGACCCAGACCATAACCAGTTTCGGCGGACTGGTCTTTATGATTGCCTGCGCCGGATACATCGGCCTGGTGGTCCTCATCGAGGCGGGTCCGGTGTACAATCTCTTTATGGCCGGCATCCGCAATAAATTTATCAGCCTGTCAGCCTGGATATGGATTATCGGCTCCTTTGGCCTGGTATTGGTTCTCAGCCTGCTGGCCATTTTTCTGCCGATGCGCTTTGGCCGGAGACGCCTGTCCCAATTGCTCATCTGACCCCCTGCAAGCCTGCAAAGTCCCATCTTCAAATTTTCATCTTGACAGCCATAATGTATACGTTTATATTTACATTAATATTTACATTATTCTCTGGTTTACCGTTCAAAGGTTCGGGGTTCAAAGATTAAAGACAAATCTGAACCGTTGCTTCGAAGATCCGAGGAGAAAAGGATGAAAATCGAACAATTTGACGACATTGAAGCCTGGCAATTGACCCGGAAGCTCACTCGCAAGGTCTATGAATTGACAAAAAAGCCCAAATTTGATCGCGACTTCGGCTTGAAGAGGCAAATTCAGGAGGCCGCCGGTTCATCCATGCACAATATTGCGGTAACCCTGAACGGTGAACCCTGAACCCTTGAACCTGAAACCGACGAAAGGAGGTTTCATGAAAGTCCCGCTGACAGCCAAACAGCAGCGTGTTCTGGATTATCTTCAGCGCGAAATCGCCAAAACCGGTCTGTGCCCCAGCCTGCGCCAGGCTGCAGCGAATCTGGGGGTCAGCCATGCCGCTATCGCCCAGATCCTTCGTGTGCTGGAAGAAAAAGGCTATGTTAAGCGCGAGGGGCGTTACAGCCGCAACGTTTATTTGTTAAATCGCACGCGCCAGGCAGCGGCTTTGCAGCGCTGGCGCGAAATCCCGATTATCGGTCGTGTCACGGCCGGTCTACCGATGTACGCCCAGACGGAGTGGGACGGCAGCATCGTGCTGGATGCCGCCGTTTATCGCAGTCAAAACATCTTCGCCCTGCGCGTCAAGGGCGATTCGATGAGAGATGCCGGCATCCTCAACGGCGACCTGGCGATCTGCGAACCGCGTCAGTACGCCCAAAATGGGGAAATCGTCGTGGTTCTCATTAACAGTGAAGAGGCCACTGTCAAACGCTTCTTTTTACGTGACGACCACATCGAGCTGCGTCCGGAAAATACCGACTACGCCCCCATGCGTTACGGCTTCGGCGAAGTGCTGGTTCAGGGCAAGATCATCGGCATCCACCGCGGCCCGGAAGAAATAAATTGAGCACGCTGCGCATTTGAGGAGCGGTCCTCGGAACCTTTAGGAACGCTCCTTCAGCCGGGCATGATGGCATTGCGCAAGCGTTAGCAGCATCCCTTGGCGTAGAAAACGAAAATGCAAACCGAGCAAACAAAAAGCCCCTGCCGCCTGTGGGTCGGCACCAGCGGTTATTCGTATACAGAGTGGGTCAACGCCGGGTTTTACCCGCCGGGCACCCGATCGGGCCAGATGCTGCCGCTTTACGCCCGAACCTTTCCGATCACCGAACTGAACTTCACCTGGTATCAGATGCCGAAAGCCGCTGCCATCGAACGCATGCGCCGGCAGGCACCGCCCGGTTTTCGTTTTGCCGCCAAACTGACCCGCACCTTAACCCATGAGGTGGACCCCGACCAATGGCGGGGGCAGGCCTCTCAATACCGCGACGGCATGGCACCGCTGGTCCAGGCCCGGCAGCTGACAGCTGTTTTGCTGCAGTTTCCGCCGAGCTTTTCCCGGGCGCCGCAAAATCGCCGCTACCTGGCCGCCCTTCTGGACGAACTGGCCGGATTGCCCCTGGCGGTGGAATTTCGCCATGCCTCATGGGCCGCGGACCGGGTTTTTGCCGAACTGGAGCGCCGCCGCACCACCTTGGTGGCCGTGGATGAACCGGCTTTACCGGGCCTGTTTCCGCGACTCGATTTGGTCACCAATCCGGAGCTTTTCTATATTCGGTTTCACGGCCGCAACGCCAGAGGCTGGCGCTCGGGCAATATGCAAATGCAGTTCGACTACGACTACCGTGATGAAGAGCTGCGGGAATGGGCTGATAAAATCATCACACCGATGACCCGACAGGCCGGCAGCGGGACAATTTTTTTCAACAACCACGTCCGCGGCCAGGCACCCAAAAATGCCCGGCGTTTGATCAGCCAGTTAATTGAAGGAGGTCTTCTCTAGGTTCAGAGGTTCCGGGTTCTGGGTTCAAAGGTTCTGAGGAAAAAAATGAAAATCGAACGATTTGAAGACATTGAGGCCTGGCAATTGGCCCGGGAGTTAACACGCAAGGTCTATGAATTGACAAAAAAGCCCCGGTTTGCGGGCGACTTCGGCTTGAAGAGACAAATTCAGGAGGCCGCCGGTTCATCCATGCACAATATTGCGGAAGGATTCGATTCGGAGACAAACCCGGAATTTATTCGTTTTCTTCGATATGCCAAGCGGTCTTGCACTGAAGTCCAGAGTGAGCTTTACGTGGCACTGGATCAGCAATACATAACAACTCAAGAGTTTCAGAATGTGTACGACCATGCCGGGCGTACCCGTGCTGCCATTCGAGGTTTCATTAAGTACTTGCTAGCTTATGAGCAAGGTAACCCTGAACGGTGAACCCTGAACCTATGAACCCTTATAACCGTTCAATTATCCATTTAAACGTGGCTGATTTTGCCGTGGCGGTGGAAAGGGCGGTGGATCACCGGCTGCACGAACGTCCGGTGATCATCGCACCCGAAGGCGCCGTACGCGCCGCCGTTTATGACATGAGCAACGAGGCCTATATAACCGGCATCCGCAAGGGCATGGCCCTGCAGCGAGCCGTTCGCCTGTGTCAAGATGTCCGCATCCTGCCGCCCCACCCCCACCGCTACGAACAGGCCATGCGCGATGTGCTCAAGCGCGCCCTGCCGTATTCACCCCTGATCGAAACCGGTGAAGACGACGGCCACCTGTTTATGGATGCCACCGGCACCGGCCGCCTTTTCGGGCCGCCCAGGGATGTGGCCTGGCGGTTGCGCCGGCAGATCAAAACCGACCTGGGCCTGGACCCGATCTGGTCGGTGGCACCCAACAAATTGGTGGCCAAAGTGGCCACCCGCCTGGTGAAACCCGATGGAGCGTACATCGTCTCGGCCGGCGAAGAAAGATCGCTGCTGGCCCCGCTGCCTGTCCGCCTGGTTCCAGGCATCGAGCGCGATGACCTGCTTCGGTTGCGGGAATTCAATTTGACGCATGCATTTCAGGTCGCGGCCCTGAGCCTGGAGCAGTTGGCGGTCCCTTTTGCCACCCGTGCCCGGCTGCTTTACGAGGCGGTGCGCGGCATCGATCCGTCTCCGGTTTTGCCGGTCGGGCAGAAACCGCCGCAGGTGATCGCCGATCACGAATTCGGCATCGACACCAACGATGTGCACACCCTGGAGAGCGTTCTCTACGGGCTGGTGGAGCAGGTTGGCAGCCGGCTGCGCCGACGCCGGCGAGTTGCCCGCCGCATTGCCATTGTGCTCGACTATTCCGACGGCATGCGCCGCGCCCGCCAGGTGGCCGCCCGGCCGGCCACGGCCAATGACCTCACCCTCTTTGAACTGGCCCGGCGCGCACTGCAACTGGCCTGGATGCGGCGGGTGCGTATCCGCCACCTGCGCCTGATCGGCGCCCGGCTGGTCTTTCCGCCGGCCCAGTTAGAACTGTTTGCCGCCGATCAGAAAGCCGATGAAAAGCGATCCAGCCTGATCGGCGCCATCGACACCGTGCGCCACCGCTTCGGCCATGAGGCCTTGCGGTTCGGCCGCACTTTAGCGGCCTAACTGCCGGTTTGCCCGTTGCCGGTTTAGCCCGTTGGCCGGTTGATAATTGAACGAATAACCATCAGAACAAACTGTTGAACAAACGAATTTATTCGATTTTTAACATATTCGCGACGCTCTTGTTCTGAGGTACAAAATTGCCTGTATATTGCTTTGGACCAGAAGGACATCTCCCCAGAAGCGTTTCAAAGTACTTATGACCACTGTGCAAGGATCAGGAAAATAATTGATGGCCTAATCCGTTACTTGAAAAACCATCAACCCGGCTAACGGGCCAACGGGCTCAACCGGCTCAACTTTGTTATGATCCCATTAACCGTCCGATCCAACTACTCTTTCATGTGGGGCACAGCTTCGGTCAAACAGGTCTGCCGGGCAGCCCGACGTCTGGGCTATACGCACCTGGCGCTGACCGACACCGACAACCTGTGCGGCCTGTGGCCCTTTTTAACCAGCTGTCGGCGCGAAGGACTGACACCCATTGTGGGGGCGGAGATCACCGACCCGCAGCGCAAGCAGCGGGCCGTCTGCCTAGTGGCCAATGATTCCGGCTACCGCAACCTCTGCCGCCTGTTGACCCGCCGCCACATGGACGATGATTTTAGTTTGGCGGCCGCTGTAAGCGCCCATGCAAATGGATTGGTGGTCCTTACCCAGAGCGCGGGCCTGCTCAGCGCCTGGCATGCTGACGGCGTTGCAGTTGCCGGCGCCCTGCCGCGTCGTCCTTTGCCCGCCACCCACCGACTGCGCCACACGGCCCGCCGCCTGGGCGTGTCGGTGGTAGCCACGCCAGGCAGTTTCTTTTTGCGTCCCGCAGACATGGCGGTGCATCGCATTTTGCGCGCCATCGCGCACAACACATCCCTGTCACGCCTGGCAGCCGACGAAGTTGCCCCGGTAGATGCATGGCTGGCAGGCCCTCAAGAATATGAACGCCGCTTTGCCATCTGCCCGGAGGCAATCAGCGTCACTTACAAAATAGCCGAACGTCTGGATTTTAGCGGCCCGCAATTTGGCATTGTCATGCCGCCGCTGCTCGGTCAAAACGGCAGCAACCCGGCCGAGCGCCTGCGCGAGCAAGCTTATGAAGGTGCGCGGCAGCGCTACGGCGATGAGCTTTCCGAGGCCGTGGTGGAGCGGCTGGAACACGAATTGCGCAGCATCACAGACATGGGATTTGCCGCATATTTTTTAATCGTGCGCGGCATCATCCAGCGCAGCCCGCGCACCTGCGGCCGCGGCTCGGGCGCCGCTTCGCTGGTGGCTTACTGCCTGGGCATTACCAATGTCTGTCCCCTGAAGCACAATTTGTATTTTGAGCGGTTCTTAAACCCGGGCCGCCAAGATCCGCCCGACATCGATGTGGATTTTGCCTGGGATGAACGCGATGCGGTCCTGGATTCGGTCCTGACCCAGTATCCGGGTCACGCCGCTATGGTGTCCAGCCACGTGCTGTTTCAACCGCGCATGGCGGTGCGCGAAGTGGCCAAGGTCTTCGGGCTGACCGATGCCGAAATCGGCCGGGTGTCCAAGCGGCTGCCCCAATTCTGGCGCGTGAAAGAATCCGACCCTCGATTTTTGGACGAACTACAGCAGCGTCCCGAATCCAAAGCGCTGGCGTTTCCCCCGCCCTGGCCCGACATTTTGCAGTTTGCCCAGCGCCTGATCGGCACCCCGCGCTATATGTCGGTGCACCCCGGCGGCGTGGTGATCACGCCGCGGCCTATTGAAGAATACGTCCCTGTCGAGCGCGCCCCCAAAGGCGTGCCGATTATCCAGTGGGAAAAGGATGCCACCGAAGATGCCGGGCTGGTCAAAATTGATTTGCTGGGCAACCGCAGCCTGGGGGTCATTCGTGACGCCCTGGTCAACCTGCGCGACAACGGCACCGCCTTCGACGAGCTGCGCTGGGAACCCGAAGACGACTTTGCCACCCAGGAGGCTCTGGCCCAGGGTCGCACCATGGGCTGTTTTTATATCGAAAGCCCGGCCATGCGCCTGCTGCAGCAAAAGTCCAAAGTGGGCGATTTCGAACACCTGGTCATTCACAGCAGCATTATCCGCCCGGCTGCCAACGAATTTATCCAGGAATACATCCGCCGGCTGCACGGCGGCCGCTGGGACCCGATTCATCCTTTTTTGGCCGAAGTGCTCGCTGAAACCTTCGGCATCATGGTTTATCAGGAAGATGTCTCCCGCGCGGCAGTGGTTATCGCTGGCTTTTCGCATGCCGAAGCCGATACGCTGCGCAAAGTGCTGACCAAAAAGGATCGCGCGCATCAGCTGCGGGATTTTGAGCAACGCTTTTACACCGGCGCACGGCAGCACGGCGTATCCGCTGACAAAACCGCTGAAATCTGGGATATGATGATGAGCTTTAACGGCTATTCCTTCTGCAAACCCCACAGTGCTTCTTATGCCCGGGTATCCTTTCAGGCCGCCTATCTCAAGGTCCATTATCCGGCCGAATTTATGGCTGCGGTGATCAGCAACCAGGGCGGCTTTTACGGCACCTTTGCCTACGTGTCCGAGGCCCGGCGCATGGGTCTGAAGGTGCTGCCGCCCAATGTCAGCTTAAGTGAGGTTCACTGGACCGGCGGGGCCGATACCATCCGGGTGGGGCTGCTGTCCGTCAAGGGCCTGGGCATCGACACCCGGGCGCGCATCGTTGCGCAGCGTCGCCGCCGGTCCTACGGTAGTCTGCGGGATTTTTTGGACCGCGTGCGCCCCGCGGAAGACGAGGCCCGCTCATTGATCAACTGCGGCGCCCTGGATGCCTTCAACTCCGGCGGCAACCGCGCAGCGCTGCGGTGGGAACTGGCCGGCTGGTTGAAATCAAAACGGCCGAAAGTGCCCAACCCCGCCCTGTTTGATGGTGCCAACCCTGGCGCCGATTGCCCGCCGCCGGCACTGCCCGCCGAAGATGAACGCGAACGACGGCGGCGTGAGTTTACGGTGCTGGACTTTCTGTGCGATCGTCACCCCATGGAGCTGTTTGCCGGACAGTTGCAAAAACGACGCACCGTTAAAGCCGTGGACCTGCCGTGCTTTGTCGGCCGGCGGGTCACTCTGGCCGGCTGGCTGATTACCGGCAAGGTGGTTTCCACCAAAAAGGGCGATCCCATGGAGTTTTTAACCTTTGAAGATGAAACCGGTATTGTAGAGACTACCTTTTTCCCGCAAGCCTACCGCCGTTTTTGCCACATCATCGATCGCCAGCGGCCCTATCTGCTTACCGGCAGGGTCGAAGCGGACTGGGGCGCGCTGACCCTTACAGTCGAAAAGGCCGAACAGTTGAAGTCCAGCTAAGTTTTTAGCACCAGCGGGGTATTACCAGCGAATTCATTCCAGCCCCAGAGTTGATCGGGCACTCATCTTTTGAGGAGCCACTGACAATTCGCCGGCACCTGATCTGTCAGCAGCAAATCCAACTGTCCAAACCTTCACCTTGCCGCTGGTAGTGGAATAGGTTTGAAAGCGCAGATCGCCGGTTTCTGTAAGGTAAGAGTAGTCAAAATTCGTAGAATGTATACCCAGGGTCTCAACATAATAGGACCGCCAGCTGACGCCATTGTTAAAACTGCGGTGCAGTTTATTATGTCCGTCGACTGCCGTTAGGGTGCCATTTGCATCTGTCAGGATTCTTGCGGGAATAGACTCAAAAGGCAGTTTTAGGGGTGCAGACCAACCGATCTCGGGTCGCCACAATGACCACCATGAGGTATCGTTGCTGTTATCGGCGAAAGACACCGTCGGATGCCCGTCTGCGGTAGCCCCAACATAACTGGTGTACCAGAGGTTGCCGGCGCTGCCCGTCCAGTCGGGCCCAACGACGACATCTGCGTTTTTAAGGGTGATCGGCAATGTTTCGTAAAGAGATCCATCTGCACGTTTAAAGGTGTCTCCACCGTCATCCGATAACGCATAAAGTACGTGGGTATGATAGCCCGATGAACCATTCCCGTCATCCACCACCCAGGTGATGTGCATCCGGTTGTTGCGGTCAAAAAAGATGCGCTGTCGATACGGCTGATAGGCTGTACCGTCGGCCCCGGAGTCATTCCAAAAAAAAGTTTTGGCCGCATGCGCGTAATCCGTACCGCCCAGCATCACCCAGGTTTTAGCGTCGGCATCGTATCGCGCAATGGCTGCGGCAATGATGCCGGGAGACCAGCCGGTACCGAATTTTATCCGGTGACGAAAAGCAACGTAAAGAACGCCGTTCAGGTCCCGGGCAAATGAAGGATAGGTGATCCAGTTTCCCGGGATTGTCCGCGCTTGCTCACCGCCAACAAACGTAAAAGAAGAGATATCTTCCGGTTTATCGGAAACGACATATTGCCAGGCATATTCATAGTAGGGGTTGCCTGTTTTGGGATGATTAAATGGGGAATGATACATATTGCCGGCAACATGAATATACCCGCTGCGGTCTATACCCACAGACGCGCCATTATACCAGGGCGCAGGGTCGGTTTCTTCAAAAATAACGTTTTTAGATGTCGACCCGTCGGATGACTTCTTGACGATGAGCGTCTTTAATTGCCGGGTCACATATACGTAATAAATGGCATCGTTGTAAGTAGCCACCGGGGTTTGCCAATCACTGCCGGTTACTTTGGAAGCATCATTGAATTCGAATTCTTTTTTAATGGTGACGGTTTCCGGTGACTGTTGCCCCCATGCCGTCATTGCATATATGCATAGAGCCACCGGAACCGCCACCAAAGCGGGGTAAAATCGCCGCATGACCGATCTCCTTTTTTCCACTCCCGACATTGGGCCATATGTTCTTTTGGACCTGCAACCCCGAAATGCCCCCCGGCTGTTTGCCCGGTCCAAACGTCTGAAAAAACGGATTGGTTGGCCGACGCTAGAATTGATTGCAAAATAGGTACCAATTGGGATTTTCAGACCGCCCCTGTTCGAAAGCCAAACCGGAGGGGGGCTATATTCTTCGCCAGCTTTTAAAACTTTAGTTTAATCACTTCCTTAGGTCTTTTTGAAACGCGAAAAGGGTGAACCGGAAGGGCCCTCTTTAAAACTCAGGCCGCCGGTTGTTTGATGATGCCATTGGTTTTGTGTACGAAAAATTATACCTCTGCGTATACAGAATTATAAATATGAGAGATTACTGCCAATTTTATATTAGCAGAAACCCTATTGTTTTGAGTCAGTCGCCCTGTTGCAAATGTTTAACCGTTTGCTTTATAGTGTTGCCAAACTTATTATTTATGGTGTAGACTTCAAACTTGCAGGAAATATTCGTATGGTGAGAATTCATCGTCGACATATAAATTTGCGCCTGCATCTTCTTATTAAATTTGCCGTAAACCCATTCAAGCCGTTATTTAAATAAATTAGAGGAGGTAAAAAGATGGAAGCGTATTGCGTTAAATGCAAAGCCAAGCGAGAAATGAAAGACCCGAAGGAAATAACAATGAAAAATGGACGGCCCGCAACCCAGGGCGTTTGTCCGACATGCGGCACAAAGATGTTCAGGATCGGCAAGAGCAAATAAGCCTGCCGGTTTTGCATTTTTCTGCTGCTCTGGGTTGTGTCAGAGGTAAAAAACATCCCTGTTTGGCGCGGTAAAACCTTTAACGTTTTACCGCGTCGGATAGGCGTTCCCCGCACCCCTCCCCTCTTCGGACCCTTATTTATCATGAAAATCCAAATTCGGCCGGAAACCAAAAAAGACATCGCTAAAATTAGAAACGTCAATGCAGCCGCTTTTGATACGAAAGCTGAGGCCAATATAGTCGATAGTTTGAGAAAAAGCAGCAGCCCGCTGATCTCGCTGGTGGCTGAGTCGGATGGAATGATCGTCGGACACATCCTCTACAGTCCCGTCAAGCTATCCGGCAACAATGCGAATCTTAAAATCGCGAGCCTGGCACCGGTGGCCGTGTTGCCCGAACGTCAAAACCAGGGAATCGGCTCTGCCCTGGTAGAGGCGGGCCTGAGGCGCTGCCAATCATGTGGATACAAAGCGGTGTTCGTTTTAGGTCATCCGGATTACTACCCCCGTTTTGGTTTTGTGCCGGCATCCCGCTTCGGCATTAAAAGTGAGTATGATGTCCCGGATGAGGTCTTTCTGGTTAAGGAATTGGAAAAAGGGGCTCTGTTTGAATATCGCGGGGTGATAACCTATCACCCGATATTTGCGCAGCTTGACTAATTACCCATTGATCGCGATGGAGTACTTCAGTAAGCGTTTTGTTTAAAAGGAGGATTGCCAGATGGCTGCATACATGATTGCCAGAGTTAGCGTGACCGATTGGGAACAATATAATGAATATATAAAGGTTACACCAGACATCATCGCAAAATATGAGGGCCGTTTTATTGTCCGCGGGGGTGAGACCATCACCCTTGAAGGCCCGGAGGAAAAATGGCGAATCGTTGTAGTTGAATTCCCCGATCTTGCAAAGGTGAAGGAATTCTATAATTCACCGGAATATGCAGACGCCAAAAAGATTCGTGAGGGCGCAGCACTGGCCCAGTTTGTCGCCATTTCAGGTGTCGAGTAGATCGTAAACACAATGAAAAGGATAAATTGATGCCTGCAATCCGTAAATGACATATGAAGAAACTGATGTTACGCCTGCCAATTTTTTACCTGAAGGAGATTGAGCATGAGCGAATTTAGCGAACGATTAATTCAGTTAAGAGCAAAGAGTAAGCTAACCTTAAAAGAAATCTGCAGAGGGGCCGGCATTCCGCCATCCAGATTGGTTGAACTGGAAAGAGGCACAAGAATACCGACATCCGGCCAGATTGAGCATCTCGAAAATTATTATAAAGTCAATGCAGGAGAGCTGGCCGAGCTGGCCAAACCATTAGAATAAGAAAATTGAAGGAAATCGATATGGTAATGCGGCAAATAGACCGAGTCCTGGGACTCGCGGCAATGTCTCAAAGAGATCAGCATCGTCGATTTGGCCCGGGCCCTCATCAGATAAAACTTATAACCGGATATGGCCCTCCTTTCAGAAATTCGGCTTTTAATCCCCACCAGCGGCGTCCAACGGTCATATACAGGCTGCGATAATCCACACTGAATTTTAAATCATCATTTTCCAGTTGCTGCAGAGACGGCTGCCGGCCGTATAGGCCACCCTTGACCTTGCCGCCCATTATGAAATGCGGTGCCGCCGTGCCGTGGTCGGTACCGCGGCTGCCGTTTTCCGCCGGTCGCCGACCGAATTCAGAATAAGTCATTACCAGCACCTGCTCCCAGCGGCCCGCCTGCTGCATGGCACGCCGAAAGGCGTCCATGGCTTCTGCCAGCTGCTGAAGCAGCCGATCGTGAAGGTTGCGCTGGTTGGCATGGGTGTCAAACCCGCCGTGTGATACTTTGATAACCGGAATTGCCACACCGCCGGCAATCAGCCGGGCCGCCGTTTGAAGGTGGCGCCCGATCATTGTTTTGGGAAATGTCGCATTCGGTGGTACCTGCGTTTTTATCTTCTCATCCAATGCCCGGGCGGAACGGTAAACGCCATTCTGTACCGCAAGCAGGTGCTTGAGTGCCGGATTATGGCTGCCGGCATTCATCTTCTGCACGCGTTTGGCCTGCCGAAAAAATTGCTCAAGGTTGCGCATGACAACCAACCGCAGATCACCGCCGGCCAGCGGTCCGGCATCACCGCCGATAGCAGCCCCGTCAGCGATGGTCCGTGCAGGCATGGATATCTCCGGCAGGACCCGGGCCAGCCACCCGGTTTGCAGATATTGACTGCTGGAAGATCCGGTTTCCCATATCTCGATAGAGCGGAAATGCGACCGATTGGGCTGGGGATACCCGACACCGGCAACAATGGCCAGCTGCTTCTGGTTCCAGACATCCAACAACGCTTTCAGGCGCGGATTCAATCCCAGGTCTTCAGAGAGGGGCAGGACCACATCCCGTTTGACGGCCAGACCCGATCGGTATTGATAATAGCGATTATCGGTATAGGGAACCAGGGTGTTGAGCCCATCATTGCCACCTTTTAGCTCGATTAAAATTAGAATCCGTTGAGCTTGATTAGCCCCTGCGACGGCCAACGGCAAATGATAGGAATTCAGCTGCCAAATGAGTGCGCCTGTTGCTATTTTAAGAAATTCTCTGCGCTTCATCTATGAACCTCTTTATTTTAATTGAAACACCGGATCCTGCACCAACTGCGAGACCAGCTCGTGTCGATCGGCCATTGCTTGGGGCGGTACAATCGGAGGCAATGGCAATAATATTTTTGTGACCGTTTGATCCGTCAGGTTTTTACCAAACAGCTGCAAGTTCGTCATTTGCCCGCTCATTGTCTGTGTCGATGATGGCCCGACGTTTTTACCAGCCTGCAGCATTTCCATTCCCCGTAAAAATCGATCCAGTATCTGGCGGCGCATCATGAGCGTGTCGGATGAAATCCAGCGGGTTCCACCGGGCCAGCCTTTCACATTGGGCGGGTCCATGAGATCCTGCCCCAATCGGCGGCTGGCCAGCACGATTCCACGGCCATCACCCATGGGAAATTGAAACACCCGCAGGGTTCCCACGATCAATTCCACCGGCGATTTGATCATGGCACCGAATGTTTGCGGGTCCCTGAAAGCCTGGCAAGTCAAAAGGGCCTGCATCAGAGGTTTTAATTCATAATCGTTTGACCGCAGCACTTCGGCCAACCGGTCAATTTCCTGCGGATCCGGCTTTTGCGAAATAAATGCTCGCCAGAGTTTTTCGGTAATATGGGTGGCCACCCCGGGTTGCTCCAACACAATGTCGATGATGTCATCCCCGTCAAAATTCCCCGTACTTCCCATGAAGCTTTTAGAGCCAAAATCGTGGCGCCGGCGTATAAATCTGAATTTGCCGGTACGCCTGTCGATCGTCCAGCCGGTAAATGCCCGGGCGACTTCTTTGATGTCTTTTTCGGTATAATGGCCCTCTCCCAGGGTAAATAGTTCCAGCAGCTCCCGGGCAAAGTTTTCATTGGGTTTATCCTTCTGATTGAAAACATTATCCAGATAAATGAGCATAGCGGGATCTTTAGACACTGCATGGATCAATTGTCTGAAATTACCCAGGGCATGCTGCCGCAAAAGCTGATTCTGGCCATACATCAGTGTGGGTGATTTAACTTTTCGCAGGCCCGAGGTAAAATGGTTGTGCCAGAAAAGCGTCATCTGCTCGCCGAGGGGTGCGTCGGTCTGAACCATCTCGCGAAACCACCAAGCCTTGAGCTCAAAGCTGCGCCGGCGCCATCGCTGGAATAATTTTTTGCGCTCCTCCTTACTGAGCTGTTTGATCTGTGCGCGGCTCATCAAAGGCTCATTGACCCATTCCGGTGGCGGGGTCAGGGGGTGTTTGCGCGTCTGATTCAAAATGGCGGTCACGGCTTCCGCGTAACCCATTGATTCGAAAGCCCGGATTTGCTCCCAATTGCCGCCAAAACCTGTGCGGGCCAGCAGATGTCTGGCTTCTTCAAAGCGCATCCCAAATGCAGCAGGCAACATCAGACCGCTCAGCAGCATGAAAACCAAAAAAATAGAAAAGCGTTTCATGAACAAATCCTTTTTGACCGGTATACGGAAATTTATCCCCCAAATTGAATTTCCTGTTGTATAAAAACCCATCTGAATTATAAAAGTTTCGCTGACGAATGAATATTTATTTGATTGCATTTTGAAAAGAGATCCATGACCGAATCAAAACTATTCATAATCCACCAGGGCGCCCTGGGTGATGTGGTCTTAACCTTTCCGGCTATCTGCGCGCTTCGCAAAAAATTTGATCGCATTGATATCCTCTGTCAGGGTCAAATAGGAAAACTGGCTGTCAAGCTGGGACTGATAGAAAATGGTTACCCTCTGGAGTCGGCCTATTTTGCAACCCTTTTTTCCGATCAGATCAATGGGAAAATCAAAAATCTCATCTGCCGCTATACGACCATTCTTGTTATTTCATTTTGCAGCGACCTTAAGGAATCCATCAGCCAAATTACCGGCCGTCCATGCTTGTGGATGCCCCCCCGGCCGCCGGTCCGGGATAAAATCCATGTGGCCGAATTTTTGTTTCAAAACCTCATGGATGGCGGGCTGATCGAAGCCGCTCATTCAAACGACAGTATCTTCAACGTCCAATGGCAGCGAAACCACAGAACGGGCCGGACGATCGAGACCTCAAAAATTATCATTCATCCGGGCTCCGGCAGTATTCGCAAGCGCTGGCCCCTGGCGAAGTTTTTACACTTGGCAGATGTTCTCGAAAAAAGGGGCCTGCTGCCGCAATTTGCGTGTGGACCGGCGGAGTTGGATCTAACCGCGGAAATCCGGAATCAAGATCGACAGGTACACACTTTCAGTGAACTGACGGATCTGGTTGATTGGTTTGAATCCGCGGGCGGATATGTTGGCAACGATTCCGGTATTAGCCACCTGGCGGCGTTTTTGGGGCTGGCATGTGTGATCGTCTTCGGCCCGGCGGATCCGGTGCGCTGGCAACCGCTGGGGCCCCGGGTTCAAATTGTGCGGCCCGAATTGGATTGTCACCCGTGCTTTGAAATCGAGCCGGATAACTGCACCCAACCCGCCTGCCTGGCGGATGCCAGACTCGAATCAGTGCTTGCGGCGTTTTTTCGGGTGTATAATATCTGATTGCAGCAGACATGACTATGCGGATATCGATGATTTCGTGCTTTCGGTAAACACGGTTATTTTGCAGACCATCGAGCACGTGGATATCGCCGGTCCTGGTAACAGCTGAGAAAGAAGCCCGGCCTGATCCATGTTCTCAAACAGCCACATTGAAAAGTTTGGCGGTGTTTTGGCTGCAAATTTGCCCTATCTCCGCATCCGACAACCCGACTGCTTGCATCTCATCAAAATACCTTGCGGGCTGCAGGAGGGGAAAGTCACTGCCAAACAGGATCTTTTCCACCCCGATCAATTCAATTGCCAGGCGGTAGACACTCGGATCGTATAAATAAGGCGAGGCGGCCGTATCAAAATACACATTGAGTAAGCGCTGTTTGACTTCCTTTCGCAGAAGACTGAAAAAAAACAGGCCGCCGCCCCAGTGCGCCAGAACAATTTTATTTTGAGGAAAGGTGACAATCAGCTGATAGATCTGTGCCAGGGTATTGCGGGTTTTACCGGGATATGTATGCCCGATGGGCTCATTGGTATGAATCAGAACGGGAACATCCCGCCCGCTGCAAATTTCCATCACCGGTTCCAATTTGGTCAGAGCAGAATTATCAATCCCGCTTTGATAAAAGGCCAGCTCTCCGATTCCGAGTAGCCCGCCCTGCTGAAGGCAGCGATGCGTCTCCGCAGCGGCTTCTTCGCTAAAAGGATCGAAACAGCCCAGCCCGATAAAGCGATCCGGGTAACGGCTGACCACCTCAATGATGTAGTCATTATGCTTTTTAAAATGGTTCGAATCCCGCCAGGGAAATCCAAAAATAACGGATTTGTTCACCTGGTTGTCATCCATAGCGGCCAATATTTCTGTTGCACCGATCAGCCGGGATTTGGGTGATTGATACAGTTTTTGAAAGGCAGGCTCGTCTGAAAAATAGGCTTCCCGGCGGGTACGGATTTCCTCTGGAAAAATATGGGTATGAACGTCAATTATCTTCAACTTAGCGCTCCGAAGCGTTTATATTTCTTTGTTTGACCGGGACGATACCACTGCGCCGGCATTGATCAGATACAATAGCCTAAGCTGCCATGGTGATAATATTTTTGAATGGACCCGGGGTCCTTAAATGCCTAGTTTGGGCAAGAGAATATTGTTATGGGAAAGGGATTCAAAATTCAAACAAAAAAATAACGGCTAATCAGTTTTTGCTGATTAGCCGTTAAGGAGGAGAACAGATGAAGAAATTATTAGGCTGCGGTTAAGACAAATGCAAAACCCTTGCCAAAAATGATTTACAATCCTAAAATTAATCTTTTTTATTATATTTTATATAAAATTCATATACTTATAATTTCTCGTGCTTCAGGCACCTCCGGCAAAAAAAATGACCAGAACCGAGATAAATAGGGTAAGGGGTTCACAATTTTTAACCGAAAATACCTATAAATTGAAAACCTGTTGTTTTTTAACCGTTTTTTTATTATTGGGTGAGGTTCAAAATTCTGAACCACCGCTTTTTTTGATAAGCAAAAAAAACATAACTTATTAAAATTAAATAAAAAAATTGAGTTTACAGCTTTGAACTTACTGTCGGCCAAATGGAAAAAACGCCCCTAATAGACCCTTAACCATACAAGGCAGAAATCAATACCAATATCAGGCAAAGACGTCAAGGCGCCGATATTTTCATGTTAATGTTCCAAATGGCGGAATTGCGGCATAAGTGGTTGTAGGAAAAAACATTTTTTATATTAGAACTTTTTTTTGACAACCACTTTATAACTGCGCTCATTGAGTCATAAGCGGATGAAACCCGAAAAAGAAATAAAAAATAACCCGATGTTCTGGTATCTGGCGGTCTTAACCATCTGTTCCACCATCGGATTGCAGACCTGGCAAACGCTGTTCAACAATTTTGCAGTGGACATCGCCGGACTGGAAGGCAATCATGTCGGGGTCATTCAATCGGTCCGGGAGATCCCCGGATTTTTGGCCCTGCTGGCCGTCTATGTCATCATGATCATCAGGGAGCATCGACTTTCAGCACTATCGATTCTGTTGATGGGGCTTGGGCTGGCCATCACAGGCTTACTGCCATTTTATGCCGGGCTTATTTTTACCACGCTGGTGATGAGTTTCGGGTTCCATTATTACGAAACCACCAATATGTCCCTGACGTTGCAGTACTTTGATGCCCATACCTCGCCATGGGTATTTGGCAAACAGCGCAGCTATGCCGCCGCTTCCAGCATTGCCGTGGGACTGGCAATATATTTGATGGCTTTTTTCTTGAGCTTTTTGCAGATTTACCTGCTGATCGGCGCACTGATCATGGCCGCATCCCTATGGGCACTGACCCGCAAGCCGGAGCAACAGGATCTGATTGCCCAGCGCAAAAAGATGGTGTTTCGCAAAAAATACGGGCTGTTTTATTTTCTGACCTTCATGGCCGGCGCGCGCCGGCAGATTTTTATCGCTTTTTCAGTTCTGCTGATGGTGCAAAAATTCCAGTACTCGGTTCAGGAAGTAACCATCCTCTTTGTGATCAACAATCTGATCAACTATTATCTGAGCCCCCTGATCGGACGAAGTATCATCCGCTTTGGCGAACGCAAGGTTTTATCCCTGGAATACCTCAGCCTGGTCTTCATCTTCCTGGGCTACGCTTTGACCGATTCTAAATGGATCGTAGCCGTCCTTTACGTTCTGGATCATATTTTCTTTAATTTTGCCATTGCCATTCGAACATTTTTCCAGAAAGTCGGCGATCCCCGGGATATTGCACCCAGCATGGCCGTGGGCTTTACCATCAATCATATCGCCGCTGTATTTCTGCCGGCCCTGGGGGGCTTTCTATGGGTTTGGGATTATCGTATTCCGTTTTTCGGCGGGGCTGCCATGGCTTTGATTTCATTGCTGGCGGTGCAGGGCATTGACAGCAGCATCCGGGAAAATAAAATGGAAGAATAAGGGCTTGCGCCATCAAAAAATACAACGCCAGCCGGCTTCGATGCCCGGCTGGCGCGTGCGGTTTTCAAATATTGGAAACCCGTTTAATCGGTTTTAAACTTTGGTGTAATCCCTATCCTTTAAGCGACAATTTCGGCTGGATGAAATTGTAATAGGCCGCTTCGGATACACTGCCCCAGGTGCCGACGACCTTCTGGAAATTGGCAAAGGACTCGCTGACCTTTTTGGCCATGGGACTCTTGGCAGCTTCTTCCTGCACCACCTCTAAGGCCATTACGCGCAGCGCATCGAGAACTTCATCCGGAAACTTGACCACTTCGACTTTGTGTTCGTTGATCAGGGTCTGCAGGGCCGCGCCGTTCTGAGCATCAAATTGCGTCAAGGCCCACTGTTCAAGTTCCATACAGGCGGCATCAAGAATATGCTGCAGATCTCTGGGCAGTCCTTCATAGGCCGTTTTGTTGAAAAAATATTCCAGGTAGGTTCCGGGTTCGTGCCAGCCGGGATAATAGTAATACTTGGCGGCCTGATAAAATCCCATCCGCAGGTCATGCAGGGGTCCAACCCATTCGGTGGCATCGATAACACCGCGCTCCAGGGAGGTGAAGATTTCACCACCGGGCAGCAGCACCACCGTGCCGCCGGCCTTGGCCACGACCTTACCGCCCAGACCGGGAATACGCATTTTCAGACCCTTGTAGTCATCGATGGTGTTGATGCGTTTGTTAAACCAGCCCCCCATCTGAACGCCGGTGGAGCCGCCGGGGCGCGGAATCAGGTTAAACGGCGCATAGGTTTCCTCCCAGAGCTTGAGCCCGTCCCCGCCATGAAACCAGGCGGCCATACCCTGGGCATTCATACCGAAAGGCACTGCTGCAAACCACTGGGTTGCGGGTTCTTTGCCGGCCCAGTAATAAGAAGCGCCACTGCCGGCCTCAACCGTGCCGTCGGAAACCGCCTGGAAGCTTTCCAGCGGCGGAACCAGCTCCCCGCCTGCAAAAACGTCGATGGTCAGGCGCCCGTCGGACATCTCATTAACCCGCTTTGCCAGGCGCTCGCAGCCTTCCTGCAGCACCGGAAGCTTGGGCGGCCAGGTGGTGACCATTTTCCACTTATACGTTTTTTTGGCAACGACCGCCGGCGCTTTTTCTACTGCTTTTTCGACCTTTTTTTCTTCTTCCTTGGCGCAGCCCACCAGGCCGGCGACACCCGCGGCTGCGGCGGCAGCTGAAGCCGCTCCGATACCCGCTTTTTTCAGAAAATCACGTCTCTTCATAACGATCCTCCTTTAGGGTCAACTGTCAACACAAAAACGGTTTCGACTGAAACATTCCAATTAAAAACAACCAAATTTCCCTGAAAGATATATAAAATTGGCCAGCGCTCCAGGGCCAATAAATATGCGCTCACCTTAGTTGACAGATTGGCCGAAGTCAAGGCATACGACCAATTTTAAGGCGTATCTTAAGGCCCGAAAACCAGACGGGGCAACCAGGTGGCCAGTTTAGGGAAAAAGACAACAATTCCCAGCCCGATGAGCTGAAAAAAAACAAAGGGGATAATACCGCGATAGATATGGCCGGTCGTCACTTCCGGCGGTGTCACCGCTTTAAGATAAAACAGTGAAAAACCAAACGGGGGCGTTAAAAACGACGTTTGCAGGTTGACCGCCAGCAGGATGCAAAACCAAACCGGGTCGTATCCGAAATCGATCATAATCGGTGCCAGAACCGGCACATGGATAAATGTAATTTCGATAAAGTCCAGAAAAAAACCGATGAAAAAGATCAGAAGCATCACGATCGCCAGAACCGCGCCCTGGCTGTATTGATCGGCTATCCCGCCCAAAAACCCCCTGACAAGCTGATCGCCGCCCAGGCCCCGGAAAACCAGCCCGAAAGCAGCCGCCCCGCACAGGATGATAAAGACCATGCAGGTTAAGCGCAGGGTGGTGTGCATGACTTCTTGCAGAATTTTTAAGCTAAACTTGCGGTTGACGATCGTCAGGAAGGTTGCGCCGACCGCACCCAGGGCCGCGGCCTCGGTCGGCGAGGCGATGCCGGCAAAGATGGAACCCAACACGGCCACCATTAAAAATAAAGGCGGTAACAGCGCGCGGCCGACCCGGGCGGCAAGCTGGCGGGGACCGATCGCCGCCAGTTCTTCTTTCGAAATGGCCGGCGCCACACCGGGCCTCAAAAAAGCAACGATCAGTATATAAAGGATAAAAAGACCCACCAGCAACAGACCCGGCAGCACCGCACCGATAAAAAGATCCCCGACCGAAACCCCGACAATGTCACCGATGAGCACCAGCACGATGCTGGGCGGAATGATCTGCCCCAGGGTGCCGGAAGCCGATACCGTGCCGGTGGCCAGTTCTTTTTGATATCCGCGCCTGAGCATCGTCGGCACGGCCAGCAATCCCATGGTCACCACGGTAGCGCCGACAATACCGGTGGAGGCCCCCAGCAGCGCACCGACCACAACCACTGAAATCGCCAGGCCGCCCCGCAGGCGCCCGAAAAGCAGGCCCATGGTATCCAGCAATTCCTCCGCCAGTCCCGATCGTTCCAGCATAACACCCATAAACACAAACAGGGGAACCGCAGCAAGTAATACGTTGGTCATGCGGCCCCAGATCCGCAGGGGCAGTAAGTTAAAAAAATCCCATCCAAAACCGATCAGGCCGAAGGTCAGCGCGGTGCCCAGCAGCGTAAAGGTAACCGGGAATCCGCCCATCAATAAAATCGTTAAGGCTAAAAACATCCAGGCGGCAAGATATTCCATCAGGATTGTGCCTCCTTGGCCTTCTCAATTCCCAGAATCTGCATTAAGCTATGGCAGCCCAATGATATCCCCTGCAGCAGTAAGAGTGAGAACCCGACCGGCATGCAGCCTTTAAGCACAAACCGAAAAGGAATGCCGCCGGGATCCGGTGAGCCCTCCAGAATGGCAAATGAATTTTGCATAAATCCCCAGGAGGTGGTAATCACCATGATACAGCCGGGTATCAGGAATAAAAGGACACCGCCCAAATTAATCCAGGCCCGGGCTTTGAATCCGACCCGCTGATAGATGATATCCACCCGGACGTGACCGTCATGCAGCAGGGTATAGCCGGCACCCATCAGAAAAATAAAGCCAAACAGATGCCATTCCAGCTCCTGGGTAAAAACGAAACTGGTTTTAAACAGATAGCGCATAACCACATCGACAAATACCACCAGCACCAGGCCCAGCGTCACCCAGGCAACGCCCCGGCCGACCCACTGGTTGAGGGCATCGATTAAGGCGCTCAATTTTTGAAGTGCTCGCATTATGGATCCACCTTTATCTTTACAGGCGTTGGCGAAAGCAATGGGTTTAAGAAAGTGACTATAAAGAAATGAAAATTTGGAGTCAAGATTTAATACGACGCCTGCGATTTAAGAGGCTGTTATGAAAGGTAGTCCCGGGGAGTATCGGGTAATCGGCAGATGATGTTAGCCGTCGTAAAAAACAGGAACATGGCCGTATTTTGTCCGCATAAAGCCGGTAAAAAAACCTCAGTTCCACACACCGGCGATTTCGCCACCGCACATTTGGCAGTGACCGTCTCTAACACGCAGGGCGCCCACTTGAAATCCCCAGCGTTCGATGACCATCTCGCCGCATTTCGGGCAGAAGGTATTTTCGCCGGCATTGCCGGGCACATTGCCGGTATATACGTATTTGAGCCCGGCCTGCAGCCCGATTTCACGGGCCCGCGTAAGCGTTTTCACCGGTGTGGCCGGACGGTCGGTTAGCTTATAGGTCGGATGAAACCGGCTGATATGCCACGGCGTGCCTGCCCCCAGGTCATGGGCGATGAATTCAGCCAGTTTTTGCAGCTCAACATTGTCGTCGTTGAGACCCGTCACGATCAGGGTGGTGACTTCTACAAAAATACCGGAGGCCTTCATGCGCCGCAAAGTTTCCTGGACATGTGCGAGACGCGCGCCGCACAAATCCTTGTAATATTTGTCGCTGAAGGCTTTCAAGTCCACATTGGCGGCATCCAGATAGGGATTGATCATCTCAAGCGCTTCGGGGGTCATATACCCGTTGGTGACAAAAACATTCCGGATGCCGCGCTCATGGGCAATTCTGGCGGTGTCATAGGCGAATTCAAAAAACACCGTCGGCTCGGTGTAGGTATAAGAGATACTGCGGCAGCCGGATTTTGCGGCATCATCAACCACTTGCTGCGCGGTGACCGTATCGCCCATGATCATGCCTTTATGATCCGTTGGCATCTGCGCGATATCGGCGTTCTGGCAAAACCGGCACCGCAAATTACAGCCCACGGTGGCTATCGAATAGGACAAGGTCCCTGGCAGGAAATGAAACAGGGGTTTTTTTTCGATGGGATCCACATGCCGGGCAATGAGTTTGCCATAAACCAGGGTTTGCAGCTTGCCGGCTTTATTTTCCCGAACGCTGCACAGGCCCCGGCGCCCGTCTTTTATCACACAGCGGTGGCTGCACAAATTGCATTTGACCCGGGTGCCGTCTAAAGGTTCATACAGATAGGCTTCCATCGATTTAGGTCTTTCCGTAATAAAATTTGAAATCTAAAATCACGCCAGGCTTATCCTCATATCGCACCGCCCGAATCCCCGGCGTGGTAACGCATCGTCAGCGGGCGGGTCCTAAACTTCGGAACCAGCGAAACCACCATCCCGGCAAAAGCGCCAAACGGACAACGTTGAATGATTTTGGATTGCTCCAGACCGGCGGCAATTTTCCCCGATTGGGACGGCAACTGACATACGGTCCGCCAGGATACGGGTGTATGGCCGACGATTTTGCGAATTCGCTGTTTCAGTTCCCAGACACTGAAAAATTGCGCATGGTTAAAAATTGTCGCGGTAAACATGCCTTTTACGCGTCGCTGGACCCCTTTGATGGCATAACGGTTCAATACGCCGATAAAGATTCGATCTTTGGCGACCCGACAGGCCTCCTCCAGCGTTTTTTGGGGGTTATCGACAAATTCCAGAGTCGTAAATAAGCAGACGTAATTAAAAGAATTATCATCAAAGGGCAGGTCCTCGGCATAGCCCCGATAAAGATCGGCACGGTTGCCGATATTGCGCGATGCAATATCCAGCATGTATGTCGAGGGATCCAGGCCGGTCACCTGCAAGCCCATGTCCAGAAAAGCATGCAGGCATGCACCGGTCCCGCACCCGATATCCAGTACCGATTCGCCCCGCATGGGCTTGAGCAATGTTTGCATCAGCCGGATTTCCAGTTCGAAAGCGGCTTTGCTTTCGGGCTTTTTCAGCCACCGCTCGTAGGCGATGGCATCTTTAAAATCGAATACACGGCCCATAGCAGATAATTTAAGTAATAAGTCGGATTTTAGCAAGGAAGAAAACCGCGGCTTGTTCTTCAGACTTTAACCCAGGAATAGCAGGGGCGCAGGCAGCGATTTATAGGGGTTGTCAAAAAAACGTTACGGTATACAAACGTTTTTTTGACAACCCCTTATGCCGTACTTCCGTATTCCGGAACATTATTATGAAAAACGGTATAACAGAACCTCAACTCTTTTTGGCAGGCGTATCGGGCTTAGATTTTTTAGCAGTCCGGGGAGGGCTCTTTTTTTTGCGTGGGGGTCGTTTTTTAGGCGTCGACGCTTCTGAGTCCCCTGCCTTATTAGCGCCGGTGCCTTTGGGAGACCCGGGGCCGAAACCGAAAAATGCGCCCGGAAACGAGCGTTCCTTGGCTTTTGTTGGCGCGGGTGGCGCCTGAGAGCGTTTTTGGGCCCGATGCTGGCTGCGTTTTCGGCCTGATCTTCTGAGGCGGGATCTGCGCTCAGGAGCAATGGGTTTAGACTTATCGGTAACAAACCATTCGTTTCCAGGCCAGACAACGGGTATTTTGTATCCCAGCATTTCTTCCAGTGGCTCCAGGTGGTATACGTTGTCTTCACAGGCCAGTGCAAAGGCTTTGCCGGTTTTGCCCGCCCGGGCGGTGCGGCCGATGCGATGCACATAATTTTCAGAATCCTGGGGCAGGTCATAATTGATCACGTGGCTGATATCTTCAACATGTATGCCCCGGGAGGCAACATCGGTGGCCACCAGGATTTTAATATTACCATTTTTGAATTGCTCCATCAGCCGGAAACGCTTGCGCTGGGGCAAATCGCCGGTTATCTTTTCCGCCGGCCAGCCATTGCCTTTCAGTTTTCGGGTCAACCAATCGACGCCGACTTTGGTATTCACGAATATGAGCATCCGATTCCAATCTTCTCTTTTTAGCAGACCCAGCAAAAGTTCCAGTTTCTTTTCCGATCCGACGTGAAATAACTGCTGGTCGATTCCCTCAACCGTTATGGTCTGCGGCGTGACCGATATAAACTCGGGCAAATTCATGTATTCATAAGTCAGCTCCATGACCCGATAAGAAAGCGTCGCCGAAAAAAGCATGGATTGCCGCTTTTCATAAAGGGGCAGTTTGCGGAGCAGATAGCGCATATCTTTGGTAAACCCCAGGTCAAACAATCGATCCGCTTCATCGATCACTAAAATTTTGATGGCTTCTGCTTTAAAAATGCCCTGCTTATAATAATCAATGATACGCCCGGGTGTGCAGATGACGATATCAACTCCGCGGCGTAAGATCTGAGCCTGGCGTTTGTAATCAACACCACCGACTACTTCGGCAATCTTTAAATCCGTAAACCGGCACAGAGTGCGGGCCTCCTCGTAAATCTGATGAGAAAGCTCCCGGGTGGGTGCGATAATGAGGGCCGAGGGCAAGCGCGGATCACGATCGGAAAACAGCAA
Source organism: uncultured Desulfobacterales bacterium (assembly GCA_947259495.1). Lineage (GTDB taxonomy): Bacteria > Desulfobacterota > Desulfobacteria > Desulfobacterales > JAHEIW01 > JAHEIW01. The sequence goes on from CAMYLV010000008.1 coordinate 107,272, forward strand.
TAAGCGGGTAATAACCGTGACCAGAAAAGCCGCTGTTTTACCGGTGCCGGTCTGCGCCTGACCGGCAACATCTTGACCGTTCAGTGAAAGGGGAAGGGTCTGCTCCTGGATCGGCGTGCAGAGCACAAAACCGGCGTCATTTAAAGCAGATAATAGTTGCGCCGGCAATTCGAGCGTGTCAAATCGCTTTTCAGTTAGAAAATCCGGTTTTTCGGCGCGCGGCACAGGCGCCGCAGATTCAGACGTCTCAGACATAAAGCTTTGTTTTTTCTATAATGGTTTGGTCGGCCCCATATCGATTTCAAATTCCTGGCGATTATATACTTTTATTGGATTATTTTGCAAGAAGGGAGAATAAACTCGATACCGGGTCCCGGCTGCTGGTCTCTGGCCAACGGCCCGCGGCTGCTTGCCGCTCGCTGCCGGCCACTGGCTCAGATAGGTTTGAGGTGTTCCGCCGATTTAAACTTAGGGACAGGATAATTCTACTGTTTGAATTAAGTTGCGCTGTATGCTAACAGAAGACGCGCTCGTTTCGCTTACGCCATATTGGAATAATACAATGAAAGAATTTTTTAAGGTTACGGATTTAGAAACGGTTTTAGACTATCGCACCGAGTTCCCGCGGGTCGGACTCGAGCAGGTCCCTTTGCCGGAGGCGGTTACCCGAATTTTGGCCGAGGATATCGTTGCCGATGAAGATATACCGGACTTCCCGCGCACTATTGTAGACGGATATGCCGTTCAAGGCGCCTCCACTTTTGGCGCAAGCGAGGGCAATCCGGCCTATCTGGCAGTCACCGGCAGCATCGCCATGGGAGCGTCGTCGAAATTTGAAATTGCGCCCGGAGAGGCAGCCAGAATCGCCACCGGCGGGATGGTTCCACCAGGCGCCGATAGCGTGGTAATGATTGAACACACTGAAGCCATTGATGACACGACCATTGAAGTTTACCGCAGCGTCGCCCCCGGTCAGAACATGATTGCAATCGGCGAAGATATCAATAGACATGCGGTCGTGCTGAGCAAGGGACAGGTCATTCGCCCACAGGAAGCCGGACTTCTGGCAGCTCTGGGCAAACAGCAAATAACCGTTTATCAAAAGCCCGTTGTCGGCATTGTTTCCAGCGGTGATGAAATCATACCGATCAGCAAAACGCCGCAGGTGGGACAGATCCGCGATATCAACACCTATACGCTTGCGGGGCTAATTCAGGATGCCGGAGCAGTCGCCGTCCCATATGGAATCGTGCGCGATGATTTTGAAATGCTGCTTGAAAAATGCACGCTCGCACTCAGCCACTGCCATATGGTTTTAATTTCCGGCGGCAGTTCGGTCGGCACGCGCGACTTTACCGTCGATGTACTTTCAGCCTTGCAAGATGCAAAAATTCTGGTCCACGGCATATCCATCAGCCCCGGCAAACCCACCATTCTGGCAAGGGTTAAAAACAAATCCTTCTGGGGAATGCCCGGACATGTCGTATCCGCCATGATTGTGTTTTCAAAGGTGGTCAGGCCATTCGTTGAACATTTGGCCGGACAATCCGGTACGGAAGATAGCGTACTTCGGCTGCAGGCCAGACTGAGCCGGAATGTGGCTTCGAAGCAGGGCCGCGTGGATTTTATTCGGGTCCGGCTCCGCCATGAGGGCAGCCGGTTATGGGCGGATCCGGTACTGGGCAAGTCCGGACTGATCAGCACCATGGTCAATGCCAACGGTCTGGTTCAGATTGATATCAACACCGAAGGGCTGGACAAGGGGGCGCTGGTTGAGGTCGTACCTATTTAGCCTGATTCGGAATTGAATACAGGCTTCAGGTGATATTTACCTGGTTCAAAGGTTCAGCGTTCAAAGGTTGTGAGGTTAGATTACAGACGACAGCTGTCAGAGATAAAATGAAACCGGACCGAATCACTGACGCTGAGCCCCAGAACTCCTGAACCTTGAACCTCTTAACCCTTAACCATCGTCATTTACAGGAAACCGTTATGCGTTTTAAACGCAATATCTACCTGAAGATGAAAACCCTGCCGGAAGCCCGGGACATACTTTTACAGGTATTTTCCGACCTACCACCGCTGGCGAGCGAAGAAATTCCCGTGCCGGATGCCGTCGGTCGGGTTCTGGCAGAACCGGTCAATGCCCGGCTTTCTTCCCCGAACTTTCATCTGGCAGCAATGGACGGACTGGCTGTTAAAGCCGAAATCACTTTCGGCGCCAACGCCGCTGCACCGAAAACGCTGAGGGTCGGCCGGGAAACATTTTATGTCAACACGGGCCATGTCCTGCCACCGGATACCGATGCGGTCATCATGGTCGAAAATGTCAATACGCTGGACGAAAACCGCATTGAGATCGAAGCGCCCGTATTTCCCTGGCAAAACGTGCGCAGAGTCGGGGAAGACATTGTTGCCACTGAATTGCTTTTCCCTCGGAATCATGTGATCACGCCCTATTGCGTCGGTGCCCTGCTGTCGGGGGGGGTTTTTCGCGTACCGGTCAAAACGAGGCCAAAGGTATTGATTATTCCCACCGGGTCGGAGCTGGTGGACTGGCGCAAACTTAAGCTTCATAAATTTCGACCGGGGCAAGTCCTGGAGTCCAATTCGTTTGTTCTGGGCAAGCTGATTGAAAAGTGGGGCGGCACTTTTCGGCGCCATGAAATGGTCGTGGACGATACCGCCAAAATAAAAAAGGCCGTTAAAGCAGCCGTAGATGATGATTATCAGATGATTCTAGTGCTTGGCGGATCATCAGCCGGCTCCGAGGATTTTGCCAAAACCGCCATCGTTGAGCTGGGCGAAATTCACGTTCACGGCGTAACCATTATGCCCGGCAAGCCCATTGTGATCGGATCGGTTGGTAACAAACCGGTCTTTGGCATTCCGGGTTATCCGGTCTCCGCCATTATTGCTTTTGAACAATTTGTCCAACCCCTGCTGCATGCATGGCTCGGTCAGCCCGCGCCGCAGCGGGAAACCGTCGATGTCCGGCCGACGAAAAAGATCGCCTCCAAACTCGGGGTGGAAGAATTTCTGCGCGTAAAACTGGGTGAAGTGGGCGGTCGCATTGTGGCGACCCCGCTGCCCAGAGGCGCCGGCACGATCACATCAATCACCGAAGCCGACGGCATCATTCGCATACCGAATCACGTCGAAGGCATCAACGACAATGAGATCGTTTCGGCAGAATTGCTGCGCTCGCTGCCGGCCATTCGCAAAACAATTGTCATCGTGGGAAGCCATGACAATTCCCTGGATGTGCTTGCCGATCAGCTCAAGGCCGGCCATAGTGAACTAACCCTTTCCTCCAGCCACGTTGGCAGTATGGGTGGTCTGATGGCCATCAAGCGCGGCGTCTGCCACCTGGCGGGCACCCATCTTTTAGATGCCGCCGATGGATCGTATAATATTTCCTATCTCAAAAAATATCTGCCGGATACGCCTGTCAGGCTGGTCCATCTGGTACAGCGCGATCAGGGTCTGATTGTCAAAAAAGGCAACCCCAAGCACATTGGCGGAATCGAGGATCTCAGCCGCAAAGATATCTCCTTTATCAACCGCCAAATCGGGTCCGGCACGCGAATTTTACTGGACTACAAACTAAACCAGCTAGACGTCAAAGCCGCCGCCATCAACGGTTATCAAAATGAGGAGTTTACCCACATGGCCGTGGCCGTGTCTGTGCTAAGCGGAACTGCAGATGCCGGTCTGGGGATTTATGCGGCCGCCAAAGCCCTGGATTTGGAGTTAATCCCGGTGGTCACCGAGCAGTACGACCTGGTCATCCCCCGTGAATTTTTCGAAACCGATGCTGTTCAGATCCTGTTAAAAATAATCAACAGTCGTGACTTCAAGCAGCGCGTGGAGGCCCTGGGCGGGTATAACACAAAGAATACCGGCAGTGTTATCTTGTAGCTAATTCCAGAAACGGGTAATATAAAGTCACGAAAACCAGGCATGGGGCATGGCGTCCAAAATAGACAGCTTTCAGTTTCATATTTTAACACCATGCTCCCTGCTCCATGCCCTTTGCGGTTAATTAAGAGGTTTATTCCCTTATTGGCCGCAGATTTTTAACGGCAACATAGATCCGAACAGGACCATATGAATTTTGCTGAGGCGATTATATTGGGTATTATACAGGGCTTGACCGAATTTTTACCGGTCAGCAGCTCGGGGCATCTGGTGCTGCTGCAACAGTTGCTCGGGCTCAAGGAAGCCGAAATTTTTTTTGATGTTTGTGTCCACCTGGGAACACTGGTGGCCGTCATTATTGTCTTCCAGCAGGAAATAAAAAATATCATCACGGCCCTGCTGCGGCTTTTATCAGTGGCAGGGCAAAAAGATCGCATGCTGTCGATGATTGAATCCGATCCGGAATTAAAAATGGCGTTGCTGATTGTTATCGGATCCATCCCGACCGCTTTACTGGGGCTGGCATTTAGCGGCATCGCTGATCGGCTGTTTGCATCGGTATTTATCGTCGGCTTGATGCTGATTGTAACAGGCGCGCTGTTATGGTTCACCCGTTGGACGACAAAACGCGTCCAAGCGCCCGGGGTCGACCGACTGACCCCTAAAAATGCATTTGTCATCGGAATTGTGCAGGGATTGGCCATCATCCCCGGCATTTCCAGATCCGGCTCAACAATCAGCATCGGACTGCTGTTGGGTATCAAGCGTGAAATAGCGGCTCGATATTCCTTTTTACTCTCCATACCCGCCATTGTCGGGGCCGGATTGCTGAGCCTAAAAGAGGGTTTGTCGGGGACAGATGTAATCATCCAGATTTATCTAGTGGGTGCCGTTGCGGCTGCAATCGTGGGGTATGCTGCATTAAAAGCCCTGCTGCATGTGGTCAAAAAAGGGAGCCTGTATGTGTTTGCGCCCTACTGCTGGCTGGTCGGTATCCTGGCAATCGTCTTCGGCCGGTAAGATCTTGCTACTGGCCACTGGCCACTGGCGGTCGCAAGGAACTGCCCTACGCTCCGGTTTCATCTGTCATCAGTCTTCTGTGATCTAACCTCTGAACCTGCAAAACCACTCAAAGCCCTGCCAGATTAGGCCGGAAAACGACAACTCAGTGCCCCAGGAAGACAACTCAGGCCGCAGGGCAGAAAGCAATCGTCTGTGTAAGTTGCATACCATTATTGAGCACCCGGCAGGGCGTATCGACAAGCTAACGGCCAACAGCCAGTAACCCGTAGCCAGGTTCAAGACGCCTGTAGCGAGAAGCCGGTAGCCAGTAAATACAGTTGTGCTGATTCGATCTGAATGATACAAAACAGCGCTTTCGGTGAAATGATTCATGAACTTAGGCGATAAAAAAATATTTGCGACCCTTTTTTTTTCCATATTTGCCACCGTCACCGGTGTGGGCATTGTGATACCGCTGCTTCCGGTTTACGCCCATAACCTGGGCGCCAGCGGCTTTTACATCGGAATGATTTTCGGCTCTTTCTCCCTGGCCCGAACAATTTTCCTGCCTTATTTTGGCCGGCTTTCAGACCGCAGGGGGCGGAAGCCCCTGATTGTTCCCGCACTCCTGGCCTATGCGGCCATTTCATTGGGGTTTATTTTTTTCAAAGACATCAATGCGCTAATTTTTCTGCGGTTTTTGCAGGGAATTGCCTCTGCCATGCTGATGCCCATCATTCAGGCATATATTGGTGATATTACGCCGCCCGGCAATGAGGGTTTCACCATGGGGTTGTTTAACATGTCCATGTTCTGCGGGTTGAGCATCGGACCCTTTCTGGGGGGGTTCATCCATGACCGTTTCAGTCTGCAAACTTCTTTTGCCTGTATGGGGCTGCTGGCCCTCATCGGATTTTTTTTAAGCCTTTTTTTGCTGCCCCCGACCCGCTCAGAAAAATATCTCAGTAGCGGGAAATCACCGGTGGAATGGAAACACCTGTTTGCGGAGCGGGATATTGCCAGTATTTTTCTTTTCAGATTTTCCCACATCCTGTGCATCGGAATTATCTGGACCTTCCTGCCGCTTTATGCCAAAATTAAATTTGGTGCTTCAAGCTCGGCCATCGGCATATTAATCATGCTGGGTGTGCTCGTCAGCGGCATACTCCATGTGCCCATGGGCTATTTGGCTGACAAAATCAACAAACGCTGGATGGTGGCGTCCGGAGGGCTGATCGTTGCGGGCGCCATTTGTGCATTCGAATGGGTCCCGGATCTTACAGGGCTGATCTGGGCCAGTATTTTTTTGGGCATCGGCGGTGGCATCGCTGTGCCGGCCCTGATGGCCATTGCGGTCCTCAAAGGCAGCGAAACCGATTCGATGGGCTCTGTGATGGCCATTTTGACACTGGCGCACAGTCTGGGAATGCTTTGCGGATCCTTAATCGGCGGCTTAATGATGGATGTATTTCAACTGAAAGCTGCATTTCCGCTGGGCGCAGTCGTTATGATTTTAACGGTTGCGGCTTTCCTGTTCAGCACACGTTCGCGGAAGAGATTATCAGGTCGCTAAATTGACATCATTTGTAGGTGCATTAACTTAGAGCTACTGTGAGCCTTTCAAATTTTAAGAAAGAATTTTTTTGTTTTAGTTAAGCGGAACGACATCTTCCGTGTACCTGTGGCAACCTCGACAATCGCTCAATTTAGGCAGAACAAAATCGATTATCTGGAAAAAACTATGAGCACCAAACGGGATTATTACGAAATTCTAGCTGTCAGCCAAAATGCCAGCGACAATGAACTGAAAACTGCCTACCGCAAACTGGCATTAAAATACCATCCGGACAGAAACCCAAACGATCAAAAAGCAGAGGAAAAATTTAAAGAAGCTGCCGAGGCTTACGAGGTACTGCGAGATCCACAAAAGCGTTCCCTTTATGACCAGTATGGCCATGCCGGGCTTGAAAATACCGGTTTTCACGGTTTCGGCGGCTTTGAAGATATTTTTTCCAGCTTCGGAGACATTTTTGAAGATTTTTTTGGCTTCTCATCCCGCCGACGCTCAAGGAGCCGGGCCATGCCCGGTGCCGATTTGCGATACGATCTCAGCCTGGATTTTATGGAAGCGGTTTTTGGAATCGAAACCGAGATTGAAATTGAAAAACGGGAAATCTGTCCCGACTGTGGCGGCAATGGATGCGAGAAAGACACCGAGCCGGAAAGCTGCCGTCATTGCAACGGCACCGGCCAGGTTTCCCGCAGCCAGGGGTTCTTTACGGTCCGGACCACCTGTCCGACATGCCGTGGTAATGGCCAGATTATTCCGCATCCCTGTCCAAAATGCCGCGGAATGGGTCAGGTGATGGCCAGCAAAAAAGTCGCGGTCAAAATTCCGGCCGGGGTCGATAACGGCTCCAGATTGCGCCTGACCGGAGAGGGCGAGTCGGGTGTATTGGGAGGCCCCCCCGGCGATCTATATGTTTTTATCCATACTCAGTCGCATGACTTTTTCAAACGACGGGATACGGATATCATTTGCGAGATCCCCATTTCATTTGTCCAAGCTGCCCTGGGCGACAAAATCAGCGTGCCGACCTTAAACGGCGACAAAACCCTTAAAATTCCAAAAGGTACCCAACCGGGCGATATTTTTTATTTCCATGGAGAAGGCATTCCATCGTTAAGAACGCTGCAACGGGGTGACCAGATTATCCAGGTGGCCGTTAAAACACCCACCCATCTTACAAAAAAGCAGGAAACGCTTCTGAAAGAATTTGCCGAACTCGAGTCAAAAAAAATTTCATATAAGATAAAGAACATCCTTAAAGGGGATGCCAACAAAGCAACCGGCTAGTTTTCAAAAAATGATTCCTTTTCTTGGTTAATGCAATGTTTGAACTAAAAGTCGTAACGCGTTTTGCAGCTGCTCATCAGCTGACGATGGTTGGATCAAAATGTGAAAATATGCACGGTCACAACTGGAAAGTCGAGGTCTATGTCACTGGAGAAAAGCTTGGTGCCGGCGGCGTGCTGGTGGATTTTGGGGCGATCAAGGCCCATCTGGCCGATGTAATCAAAAAATTGGATCACAAATTTTTAAACGAGCTCGATTATATCCCTGACGGAAAACCGTCATCGGAAAACATCGCCTATTTTGTGGCCACAGAGCTGCAGACCAAAATCGACGATTCAGCAGTCCAAGTTAGCCGGGTCACGGCCTGGGAATCCGACGACGCATGTGCAACTTATATCGTAAAAAGATGACAGGGAACAGAGATCAGAAGACAGATGCTAAGATTGAAAGATGGCGCACCTTATCTGACTTCTGTTTTCCGTCTTCTGTCATCTCTTTTCTGAAAGATACCGCTTCATCAGTTCGTCCCGAGTTATAATACCGGAAACATTCGGCACGTGCCGCCGAATGTTATCAAGCCCCCCTTCCTGTCGATCAACAAAAATCACGGCCTTAATAACTTCCAACCCCTCGGCGCGGGCCCGTTCAATGGCCTTGATGGTGGAGCTACCGGTCGTGGCCACATCATCGATAATAGCCACCCGCTCACCCGGCTGGATATCGCCTTCAATCCAGCGAATCATTCCGTGATCCTTGCGTGTCTTTCGAATGGAAAAAGCATTGATCGGCCTGGCCTTTAACTCGGAGGTAAAGGCCGTGGCGACTGCCAGCGGATCGGCACCAAAAGTCAAGCCGCCGACTGCGGTCACATCGTCGTCTTTGATCGACTCAAATAACAGGTGCCCCGCCAGGTACATGCCACGAGCGCAGAGGGTGGCCGGTTTACAATTGACGTAAAACTGACTCATCCGGCCCGACACCAGTTTATAGATCGGCTCTTTGCTGAATTTGAAGGACTTCTGACACAACATGTCGATTAATTCTGCTTTCATTGCCGCCACCCTTGTATTTAAACGTCATCTTTATTGATACGCGAAGCTGGTAATTGTGATTAAACGACCTGCGGAGCCCGCTAACCAAGAAAATATTGATTTTAAAAGCGCGATTGGATATAAAAAAGCCTCCACTAAAAAGAAAGAAGCCTGTTAATGGGATTCAGCGGAGGCTTTAAGCAAGGAAAACCCGGGAAGGCACTCCTTGAACTCACAGAGGTTTGTAACAGTAAAATCAGAGTCGGTCAATTCGTATCTCTAAAATGCGTCGCATTTTAATCCGCAGAGGAATATATATGACGATGAAAAACAGGGCTCTTCGGAATCTATTTTTATATTGGCTCAGCGGACTCACCCTGCTGATGCCGGCTGTTTTAGCGGCTGGTGATCCCCCTGAAGTGCTTTCTCTCAATGATACGGTCAAAATAGCGCTCGATGCCAATTTGAACCTAAAACAATCCCAGGAAGAAGTCAAAGCCGCTGAACAAAATCGCAGGGCAAGCGTGACTCAATTTTTTCCGACCCTCAGCGCTTCCTATGACTATGTGCATCGAAACAAGGAACAAACCCAGGAGCTGACCGGAATAGGGGCAGGGCCGCCTTTTGTGGTCCGCCCTGATGATGAATATACTTTTGTAACCTCATTTAACCAACCGATATTCAGAGGATTTTCGCTGATTAACCAGTATCGAATCGCCGATCTGGGTCTCGACGCAGCTGAATTTGGCGCAAAGATAACGCGGCAGGATGTGATTCTGGATGCTAAAAATGCATTTTACTCGGTATTAAAAACCTTAAAGCTGCTGGAGGTTGCCAAACAGCGGGTTAACCAAATCGCCGCCCAGAAAGAGGTGGCCGAAAATTTTTACGAGGTCGGGATGTCCCCGCTCAACGATTTGCTGGAGTCTCAGGCATCGCTGGCCAATGCCCGGCAGGCCCATATTGCGGCGCTAAATGATCTGGCGATCGCCAAATCCCAATTCAACACGCTCCTTCGGCGACGCGTAAATACACCGGTGGAACTGCAGGACATCCTTGATTATTCACCCTTTGTGCATGATTTCCAATATTGCCTGGAGAGTGCCAGCAATAACCGGCTCGAAATCACCGTGGCTAATCTGGATGTTGAAATCGCTGAAAAAGAGATTAGCCTGGCTAAAAAGGATTACATGCCTTCGGTCAACTTGAGAGGAGAGTATGTCCGGTCCGGTGATGATTGGGAAGTGGGCGGCGGAGAAGGAATTTCCGATGCGAGACGCTGGAATATCCGGGCTACAGCCGAGTGGGATTTCTGGGAATGGGGTCGAACCCATTTCGGTGTCAGAGAAAAATTGCATCGCCTTTCTCAGGCTCAATATCGCCGAGAGCAAATTCTGGACAATATTGAACTGGAGGTTAAAACTGCCTATCTGCGGACGCGCGAAAGTGAAAAAAATATCATCACCGTTGAGAAAGCCATCGAGCAGGCCAAGGAAAACTTTCGTATAAACCAGGAACGGTTTAAAGAACAGGTGGCCACCACCACCGATGTTTTAGATGCCCAGACGTTGCTATCCGATACCCTGACCAATTATTTTAACGCCCTTTATGATTTTAAGATTTCAAAAGCCACGCTTTACCGTGCGATGGGGCAGGAAGTGATGGAATGACTGATACAGATGAGAAGCGTTCCATAATTCGGATGTTCCACGTACATCGCAATTACGGTACCAAAAAGGCCCTGATCGATATTACGCTTGATATTTTTAAAAATGATTTTGTGTTTCTCACCGGTGCCAGCGGAGCAGGAAAAACCACTCTGCTCAAGCTGCTGTATTTGGCCGAACCGGTGTCTGAAGGTCAGGTCTTGATCGATGGAATGAATATTTCCCGCATTCCTCGCAAGCGCGTGGCGTTTCTACGCAGAAAATTCGGTATTATTTTCCAAGATTACAAACTCATCGCCAACCGAAACGTTTTTGATAATGTTTCGCTGGTACTTGAGGCGGCCGGTAAAAAAAGACGCTTGATCCAGAAAAGAGTCAGGGGTGTGCTGCGGTTGGTCGGTATGGAGGATCGACTAACCGCCCTTCCGCCAAGTTTGTCCGGTGGCGAACAGCAGCGGATTGCTGTTGCCCGCGCCATTATCGGGGATCCTAAAATCATACTGGCTGACGAACCCACCGGAAGCCTCGATGATGATTCTGCCAATATCATTATGAAATTGCTTAATGGCGTTCACATCCGGGGAGCGACCGTCATTATCGCAACACATGACAAAGCTCTCATTCGCAAAACCGGGGGACGGGTTTTGCTTTTGAAACAAGGGAGACTGCAAGGATCGTCCATAATCGAAAAACATTATGATAATTCTATTTTTTAAAAGGGCCCTTAAAGACTTTCGCAACAATCGGCTGTTAAATCTCATTACCCTATTGACCATTTCGTTATCCATCCTCATCGTCAGCGCATTTATTCTTTTTTTTATCAACACCAGCGAGATTATGAATTTCTGGAAAAAAGGGCTGCGGGTTATGGCCTATCTGAAGTCGGATTTTCCACCGTCACAATTGACGGCTTTAAGCGGTCAAATCCTAACTCTGCCCGCTGTCGAAACCGTGCGGTTCATTTCAAAAGAAACGGCTCTGAATCAATTAAAATCGCAGATGAAACGACAGGCATCTCTTTTTGAAAACCTGGATAAAAACCCCCTGCCGGATGCACTTGAAATCCAATTAAACGCTAAATCCCAGAGCTGGGAAAAGGTGGAGGTCCTGGCCACGCAGATTGAAGCTTTAGATGCGGTTCAGGAGGTTGAATACGGGCAGCGCTGGTTAGGACGCTTTACCCAGATTTTTAATCTTTTTAGATTAACCGGATATACCATGTGCGGCATTTTTTTTATGGCAGCGGTGTTTATCGTGGCCAATACCATCCGACTTGTCATCTATTCCAGGCGGGACGAAATTGAGATCATGCGGTTGGTGGGTGCAGCAGAACACTTTATCAAGATTCCATTTTACTTTCAGGGTTTGATGCAGGGCGCTGCCGGGGCGGGCATCGCTTTGGCCGTCTTATTTATGGCTTATTGGTCTATGGCATCCAATATTGAGCAGGGATTTTTTTCCGGTCTGTTTAACGTTCGATTTCTTTCACCGCTAATGGCGGCTCTTATCATTTTGCTCAGCATGCTGGTCGGGTGGTTAGGCTCCTATATTTCTCTCAAGCAATATTTGAAGAGGTAGCAACAGAGATACGAGTGAACTACAGATTGCATAAAATGATGCGTTCCGGCTCCAAAAGCATCTGTATCAGAGCTTTAGGGGTTGTGGCCGACTGCCTTTTAATTATGGCAGCCAGTTCCTGGATAAATGCTCAGGAACCGGAAGCGCCAATTGATGCGTATAAAAAAAAGGCTATGGATATTAGTCGTGAAATCGAAAAAGGCAGGGCCAAAATTCAAAAGTTTACCCATAAGGAAACCGATATTATACAGCAGTTAAACCAGGCTGATCGGGCTTTAAATCGCTCCCGTAAGCGGACTGCCGCCCTCAGCCGCGAAATCGGCCAACTCGATAAAATAATAACCGATACAACTGTGACATCCGAAAATCTCGTTAATCAGATAAAGACCAATGAACAATATGTGGCCAAACGCCTGGTTGGTTTATATAAATTGAACTGGCTGGGAAAATTCCATCTGCTGGCTTCGGCCGAAAACCTGCAAGAGCTGCTACAGCGCAAAAACGCCATCGAGCGGATCCTGGCCCAAGACGAAAAGGTTATCAAAGACTTAATGAACAGTCGCCTGGAATTGGAAATCGTCCGATCGCGTCTGGAGGTGCATAGAGATGAAAAGCGTCGGCGGGCCGACACCTATCGGGAACAAATCAATCGCATGGCAACTGACCGCAAGAAACGCTCAAATCTTTTGGCCTACGTGCGCAAAGAAAAGTCTGCCCAACTGGCCGCCATTGAATCTTTGAAACAGGCGGCCCTGAATTTGGATGAAAAGATTAAAAATTTAGGGGCCGGGTCAAGCGCAGGCGTTCCGGACGAATATCGCACCGGCGAGGCGTTTCAGGTATATAAAGGCTTGCTAAAAATGCCGGTAAAGGGTAAAATAGTAAGTCTTTTCGGTGAGTTTAAAAATACCCGCTATCAGGTATTGAATTTTCGCAGCGGGATTGAGATTCAAACCGAAAGAGGCGAACCGATACAGGCCGTATATGCCGGTAGAGTTCTTTATGCCGAATGGTTTAAAGGATACGGAAACATGATTATCATAGACCATGGGGATAATTACTATACGGTCTATGCCCATATTGAGGAAGCTTTTAAATCAAACGGAGATTCTGTTGAAACCGGGGAAGTGATTGCCACTGTCGGCGATACCGGCTCCATTAGCGGTCCGAAGCTTTATTTTGAAGTCCGACACCATGGGAAACCGTTGGATCCGATGCAGTGGCTTGAAACCGGTTAAGCCAAATCTTGATAAATATTATAATTTTCAAACGATCGCGAGATTGCTTGCAAAAACCGAAAGATTTCAACGATTGATAATCTCACGTAAAGCGGCCAGGCCTGCCGCAATAGGGTTTGACGATCGGCAGTCGAATTCCTGACGATCACGGTGCGTTTGCGAGAGAACACTTTTAAGGAGTACATAAATGAAATTAAAACAGATTCAGAACGTTAAGCTTTGGATGGTCATGGTCAGCGCCGTGGTTTTTTGGACGATCGGAACCGGTTTTTTCGGTGATCTTGCTGCTAAAAATGACGAAGCCTATGAGGAACTCAAAATTTTTGCGGATGTCATTGAACTGATTGAAAAGGAATATGTTGATGATGTCGAGTCGAAGGAGCTCATTGAGAAAGCGATCCAGGGTATGCTTCATAGCCTGGATCCACACTCAACCCTGATGCCGCCTGAGGCATTTGAAGATTTGCAAATTGACACCAAAGGAAAGTTCACCGGAATCGGGATCCATATCACAATGCGAGATGGGTTTGTCACCGTAATTTCACCCATCGAAGACACGCCGGCATACGAAGCTGGAATCATCGCCCAGGACCGAATTGTAAAAGTCGACGGCAAACCGGTGAAAGATTTACGCGAAGCCGTGAGTATGATGCGGGGTCCAAAAGGCACCAAGGTATTAGTTACGATCATACGCCAAGGGGAAAAGAAACCACTTGATTTTGAGCTGGTGCGTGATGTTATTCCGATTGTAAGTGTTAAAGCAATTGAGATTAAACCCGGCTACAACTACATTCGCCTGTCACAATTTTCAGGCAGCACAACCAGAGAGCTTGAAGCGGCATTGAATAAAATGGAATCCGCAGAGGTCACTGTCAAAGGGCTTGTTTTGGATCTAAGAAACAACGGCGGTGGCTTGTTGAATCAGGCCATTCAAGTGAGCGATCTTTTTTTGGATGAAGGCAAAATTTTATCCATAAAAGGACGAAACAAGAAAAACACAAAGGAGTATATGGCCACGCCGGCTGCGGACACTCGCAGTTATCCGCTCGTTGTGCTGATTAACGGTGGAAGTGCCAGCGCTTCTGAAATCGTGGCCGGTGCGCTCCAGGACCAAAAGCGGGCCCTGATTTTGGGCACGACTTCCTTTGGCAAAGGCTCTGTGCAAACCGTGGAGACCTTGCGAGACGGCTCCGGGGTTAAATTAACTATTGCCCGGTATTTCACCCCGAACGGCAGATCCATTCAGGCCAAAGGAATTGAACCGGACATCGTTTTAACGCAGAAGCAAATCAATCCCGAAGAGCTGCAGGAAGAAGGTTTGTTAAAAGAAAAAGACCTGTTAAATCATCTTGAAGCCGAACCTGAAAAAAATAAAAAACAAGGCGACGAGCCCCAAAAACCCGAGGCCCAAAACCAGGAAATGCAGTTTAGAGTCGGCCCGCTGAATCGCGATCGACTCCTGACCGATAATCAGGTTGTACGGGCGCTTGAAATCCTGAACAGTTATGACATTTTTAAAAGCTTAAATAGTTGATCTCGGAAGCTGCCCCTTTGTTTCCGTTACCATTTCGCACAAACCCATGTAGAGAGCATCACTTTACTAAAAGGGTTGATGGAAATCAGCGCCGTGCCAAATAGCATTTAAATGGCTAAACGAAAACCAACCCGAAAAAAACGACAAACAAAAAAATCACGGAAAAAAGCTTCTGCTAAAAGTCCTCTGTTCAAAGCGCTTGCCGGAGTGGCAGTTCTGGCTGTAGTGGTCGTCGCCAGCGGTATATCGCTCTATCTCCTGGTACCGCCGGCACCGCCACCGACGGCAGTCAAACCACCAAAGGCCAAGACGCCACCGGCAGTCCAAAAACCAACATTTGAAATTTATCCAAGAGAAGCGCAACCCCCTGCCAGGCCAGTGGCCAAAAAGAATATTCCACGAGCAATTCCAAAACCGGGGAAACCCAGAGCTTTGCCGTTAGTGGCTCTTATAATAGATGATTTGGGCTATGATAAAAAAATTGCCCGTAAATTTGCACAGCTGGATGTGGCCCTGACGTTTTCGATTCTGCCCCACAGCCCCTTTCAACGAAAAATTGTCCGGCTGGCAGAATCAAAGGGGTTGGAAATAATGCTGCATTTACCCATGGAGCCGGTTGAGTATCCCAAGGTGGATCCCGGCCCCGGAACCCTGTTAACCGCAATGTCGCCCGATGAATTGATTGCCCAGCTTGACGAAAATCTCAAAGACTTGCCCAACATTAAAGGTGTCAATAACCATATGGGCTCCAGGTTAACTGCAGAGTCGACCCAGTTATACCAGATTTTTTCGGTTTTGAAGAAAAGGGGACTCTATTTTATTGACAGCCGCACATCGGCAGAATCTTTGTGCGAGCCATCGGCACGGCTGTTTCAGATCCCGTTCGCCCAGCGGGACGTTTTTATCGACCATTACCTGACCCCGGATTTTATTCGCAACAAAAAAGCAGTGGGCATTCTGCATCCGCACACAACAACCTTAAAGGTATTACGGGAAATGTTGCCGGATCTGAAAGACCAAGTTCAACTGGTCCCAGCTTCTAAAATTGTGCGCCCCGTCGGATGAAACCTCACGATGACAATATCCTAACGCAATCATTGCAGATAATTCTTTAGCCTTGTATTACCGGGTAAAAATTAGGTAAAATGTTAAATAGTGTGCCACAATAGCCCGTCGCGAACCCATGGCGTAGCAAAAATTTCCGAGTGGCCTATCCATATATAATATAAAGGACTTAATGCTTAACGAGATGCCAGCATGAATGACAAAGTGCCTCTATATAACAGCCGTTTGATGAAAATCTATTTAGAGTACACCATCAAAAATTATCCGGATGTCAATATTGATTCGGTGCTGGACTCTGCCGGAGTAACCCGCTACGAGGTCGAAGATCACGCTCATTGGTTTAACCAGAATCAGATCGACCGCTTTCATGGGGTGCTCGTAAAAAAGACCGGAAATTTGAATATTGCCAGGGATGTGGGACGCTTTGCACCAAGCTCTGCAGGCGTCGGTGCTGTGAAACAGTATGTCTTGGGATTAATGAGTTTGACCGCAACTTACCTGCTTTTGGAGAAACTCTACCCTTTTATCAGCCGCGGCGCCGGTGTCAAAGCTAAAAAATTGGGGCCCAACACAGTGGAAGTGACCGCCATTCCCAAGCCGGGTGTCGCAGAAAAATCTTACCAGTGTGCCAATCGGACGGGATTTTTGGAAGGTATGGCAAAACTGTTTACGGATACGCTGGCCACAGTTAAACATCCTACCTGTTTTCACAAAGGAGATGATTGCTGCCGCTACCTTATCAGCTGGCCGAATATGCCACATTTTTTTTGGAAACGCTTTCGTAATTTTTCCCTGTTGACCGCTGTCCTCTCTACGATAGCTCTTATTTGGTTTGTGAAACCCCCCATCTGGAGTGCCGGGGTATTGTGCCTTGCGTTGCTAAGCGTGGCCGTTTCAATTTATTCGGAACACCTTACAAGAAAGGAACTGACAAACACCATCAAGACCCAAAAAGCAGCCGCAGAAGACCATATTCTGGAAGGCAACATCCGTTACAACAACGCTTTGCTCATCCAGGAGATCGGCCAGGCGGCTTCGAAGATACTGGCAATTGAGGATCTGTTTAAAAGTGTTGTCGGTATTATGAAAAAGCGTCTTAATTTTGACCGCGGCATGATCATGCTGGCGGACAAGGACAAGTCCCAGTTACAATTCAGCGCCGGTTTTGGCCATACTGCAGAGCAGGAGCGCTTTTTAAGCCGAATTGAATTCAATCTGAACAACCCAGGCTCCCAAGGATTGTTTATCAAGGCCATGCGGGAACGCAGACCACTTTTAATCAGCGATATCGCCGAAATTGAGGACACCCTTTCACCCAGAAGCCTGGAGTTTGCAAAGCAGATGGGCGGCGAGTCCGTTATATGTGTACCCATCGTATATGAACAGGAGTCGCTGGGTATTTTGGCAGTCGACAACATTAAATCTAAGACCCCGCTGCGACAAAGCGACATGAACCTTTTAATGGGCGTAGCGTCCCAGCTGGCAAACAGCATAATGAATGCGACGTCTTTTATAAAACTTCAGCAGAGTGAAAATAAATATCGTGAGCTGGTTGAAACCGCCAACAGCATGATCTTGCGGATGGACACCCAGGGTCGGATTACCTTTTCCAACAAATTTGCGCAACGGTTTTTCGGCTATACAGAAACTGAAATCCTCGACAAGGATGCCGCAGAAATTATGTGGCCGAAAAGTAGAACAATCCGGCAGGATTTCGAAAATTGGATCCAATTTCTGCAAAAGGATCCGGATCGACCGCTAGTCAGTGAAAATGAAACCGAACTCAGAAACAAAGAAAGTGTTTGGATTGCCTGGACCTATAAACCGATTTTTGATGACGACGGGCTTTTTAAAGAGATCTTATGTATTGGCAACGACATTACTGAACTCAAACTGGCCGATATCGAAAAAAAAGATTTGCAAGCCCAACTGCAGCGCGCCCAAAAAATGGAAGCCATCGGCACACTGGCCGGCGGTGTTGCCCATGATCTGAATAATATACTATCCGGCATCGTCAGCTATCCGGAACTCATATTGATGGATTTGGAGGAGGAAAGCCCGCTGATTAAACCGATATTAACCATTCAAAAATCCGGCGAAAAAGCAGCGGCCATTGTACAGGATTTATTAACCCTGGCCCGCAGGGGTGTGGCGGCGACAGAAGTTGTTAATTTAAACAGCATTATTTCTGAATATTTGCTTAGTCCCGAGTATGAAAAACTGTTGCTCGATCATCCTGATGTAAAGGTGTCACATCATTTGGATGCCAACCTGTTAAATATTCTGGGTTCGCCGGTTCATTTGTCCAAAACGATAATGAATCTGGTATCCAATGCAGCCGAGGCGATGCCTAAGGGCGGCAAAATATCCATTCGCAGTGAAAACCGCCATGAGGACAAAACGCTTAACGCTTTCGATGATATTGGGACAGGAGATTACGTTACCCTGACAGTTAAAGATACCGGGATTGGAATCTCTCCTAAAGATATAGAGCGAATATTTGAACCGTTTTATACTAAAAAAGATATGGGCCGCAGCGGTACCGGGTTGGGAATGGCGGTGGTTTGGGGAACGGTAAAGGATCACAGGGGCTATATCGATATTAAAAGCCAGGAGGGCAGGGGTACAGCCATTAGCCTCTATTTCCCGGTCACCCGTAAAGAACTGGATAAAAGCACAGAGTTTTTCGATTTTAATGCTATTAAAGGCAACGGGGAATCCATCCTAATCGTTGATGATATAGAGGAACAGAGACAAATTGCCTCTGAAATGTTGGAAAAACTGGGATATAAGGTAACAACTGTGGCCAGCGGTGAAGCGGCGATCAATTATCTGCTTAATCATACGGTGGATTTAATCGTGCTGGATATGATCATGGATCCGGGCATTGATGGCCTTGAAACCTATCAGAGGGTATTGCAAATTCATCCTGGTCAAAGAACCATCATCGCCAGCGGATATTCAGAATCCGAACGGGTCAAAGAAGCCCAGCGGATCGGTGCCGGAACATACATAAAGAAGCCGTATTTGATTGAAAAATTTGGACGTGCCGTCAGAACAGAGCTAAAACGTCTGGCAGCACCTTTATAACCCGCCAAAGGACCTACCTGCAAACCGCCCAATCAGCCCTTCAGCTTGGCGGCTGGTCTTTAACCTCGCGCAACATATTGTAAAGGGATTTTGGATAAAGAAACGTAAATTCGTAACGGGCGAAGGCAATGACATCTTTGTCTTTGAGCTTGACACGCTTTTTACCCAGTCTTGAGCCGTTTATTTTGGTGCCATTCGTGGACCCGGCATCCCGCAGGTAATAGGCGCCATCTTCAATATCGATAATGGCGTGGCGCTTGGATATTGCATAATCCGGCATAATCATATCGTTGCCGTTGATACGCCCGATGTAAAAGCTTCCGCGGGGTGTCGCCGGATACTCGCCTTTGACCAGCGGATAAATAGCATGTTTTAAGCCTTCAGAAGCAGATATGGAACTGCCCATACTTTTGGAGGGCTCAAAAATTTGCGTACTGTTAAGTTCATCACTGGCCATACCCGACTGACTGGAAATAATACCGGCCTTGACCGCAGAACCGACGAGCACCGGGCGATGGACAAATTGCACGAACGCTTCAGCTTCATCTTCCCTGGCCATTTTTCGCAAAGCAGCCAGGCTAACCCTTCCGGAAGCACTCAGTATCTTTGCAAGCCGGCCGAAGAGGGCACCTTCGCTTTTTGGCTTCGGTGAGGCTGCCGCAGGCGCCTCATTCTTTTTTTGCTTTTTAAAAAGGGCAAATGTTCTACCCAGCATTTTATTCCTCCTGCAGATCCGCTTTCAGCCTTTTCACATTAGCCCGACCCTGTCAAAAACACGCTCAATGATTGTTTGTAACAAGGGTATTCGGTTTGATTGTGGAGCGGAAAGGTACCGCAAGCCATAAAGTTTATCAGTGCCCGGATGATAAAATCATTATGTTATTACAGTATATTATCTCAGAAAGACCGTCCAAAGTCAAGAATCGGCCGAAGTATTCACAATTACAGGACGTTATCGAAATGCCAGAGATGTTGATTACAATTCATCCCGGGTCTGATATATTATATATTAGCTGTTGCGGAGAAAAATTAAGGACTAAAGACGGATTTGATTGACTCCGTATGCTTGGCTTTATATGATAAAAGTCCGAATGAGCGCTAAGCTGTCAGGGCTTAACGAGATTTGCATTCAACAATAGAATCTATTGATCGTCAGCCGATCTCAAATTTTGTGATGAAATTTATTTTAAATATAACTTTGATTCTGTTAACAATTTTTGCCTGCTTTGTGGAAAACATCTATCTTGCCGTTAGACCACCCAAACCGCAAAGAACTGCCTCGCTGGCTATCAGAGCCCGCCAGCCCTTTAATTTTGATCAGAAAATAGCGCTGAGTTCAAAACGTATCCAGGCGCTTTCGCAGTTTGTCCCTGTATTTAATTATGTTCCTGAACGCGTCAACGCATCCAAGAAAAAAATGCAGGTTCTGACCAAAGAAATATTATCCTATCAGGCCCGCAGGAAAAACCGCGCCGATGAACTGGCCTTGTTGATCAACTCCGAATTCGGTGTAGACATCTCTGCCAAAACAATGTCCGCGGTGCTGCGATATCGGGATCTTAGAAAATTACTGAAGGGCATTTTAACAATTGAAGAATCCATTCTTCAGAGCAAAATTTTGGATGACCCGAAGCGTTTAAAGGGTAAAAAAACCATCGAAATACATGACCCTGCACTTGCAGCACCGGCAGTCACCGCTGTTGACGAACTGACATCCCTTGAAACAGCCCGACTTACGCTACAGCAAAAAGTCAAGGAACTCTTCTGGCAGGTCAACGAATCCATCCTGAACCCTGTCTTAAAAATTTCACAGGCAACCCTGTTGCCAAACCTGATTTACGACCAAAAGGAAAACGCCCAGCGGCTGGAGAAGATTCACCGGCAGTATCCAATTGAAACCCTTAAATTTCAGGCCGGTGAAATTCTTGTTCCATTTCGCAAGGTGTTAAGCGAGGAAGATGTGCTGTTGTTAACGACCTATCAAGAACAGCAAACCAAAAATATATACCGCAATGCGCCCTGGGTGGTGTTTACCGTTTTGTTTCTGGTCATTTTCTATAATTTGTTTCTTTCAAAGGTGCTGACAAGCGTGTCGCGCAAAGCACCGCCGCAGCGCCCCCTGCTTTCATTGTTGATTCTATGCATTGTTGTGCTCAAGGGATGCCTGCTGTTTACCCCCCTGCCACTCTATGCCATTCCCGTTGCGGTTCTGCCTTTGATGGTCATCTCATTAAATCATGGAAAGCTGACCGCTACCGGTACCGCCATGGTGGGAACCATTCTGGTAAGCTTGTTTGCCAGTCCTCAGTATACCATTGTGCTTTATTTTATTTTCGGCGGGCTGGCTGCCACACTGGTGTCTGCCAATATACAGAAGCGCTGGCAAATCATTTTGCCGTCTGTGATTGTGGGTCTGGTCAACGGTTTAAGTGTATTAGCGTTCAGTCTGGATTGGCAGGCGGTCATACCGGCAACACCCACTCAGCTGAATATCAGTGCGCTGATTCAGGCAGAGTCGTTCAATACGGCTTTGATCGAACGAATGGGCTGGGCTTTTGTCGGTGGTCTGGCTGCCGGACCTCTGGCGCTGTTATTGTTGCCACTGCTAGAAATCAGCTGGGATACCGCTTCCACATTTAAGCTTAATCGTTACAAAGATATGCAGCATCCGCTGTTGAAAAAATTGCAGAAGAACGCACCCGGCAC
The DNA here is from genome assembly GCA_947259495.1 of uncultured Desulfobacterales bacterium. GTDB lineage: Bacteria > Desulfobacterota > Desulfobacteria > Desulfobacterales > JAHEIW01 > JAHEIW01. The sequence continues at coordinate 128,961 of CAMYLV010000008.1, forward strand.
CTACCAGCACTCCATGACCGTGGCCCATCTGGCGCAGGTTGTCGGTGAGGCTGTCGGAGCCAATTCACTGCTTTTGCGGATTGGCGCTTACTACCACGATATCGGCAAAATGGAAGCGCCCAAAAACTTCATCGAAAACCAATTCAACAGTCCAAATCCACATGACTTGTTAGATCCCTGGGAAAGCACAGAATTGATTGTCAACCATGTTAAAAACGGCATAAAAATTGCCATGGCCGCAGGTCTGCCCAGAGCTGTGGTCGATTTGCTCGTGCAGCACCATGGAACCCAGCTGATGGAATACTTTTTTAGTTTGGCTGCCAAAGATCAGCCCAGAGAAACCCTGGATGAATTGGATTTCAGGTATCCGGGCCCCAAGCCCCAGAGTACTGAAGCGGCCATTCTGATGATCGTCGATTCGGTGGAAGCCGCATCACGCACGATGCAGGATCCCAACCGCATCAAACTCGCAAAAATGGTCCAGCTCATGGTCGGCAAACGCATTGCTGACGGACAATTCAGCCAGTGTGATTTAACGACCCGTGACATCTCCAAAATCGTACGCGCACTGGTCGATGCCCTTGAAGTTTCATTTCATGCCCGCATTCGTTACCCCTGGCAGGAGAAAGTATCCACTCAAAAAAGATCCAGCTGGAGCTTTAAGATCGGTGAAAAAGATAAGACGCCGTCCTCCCGCAGGTCTTTTAAGATGTAATATACAACATCAATTCTTTACTCGGTTCTTGGCAGTTCACCAACATAATCTTTCCGGTTTATCCCGTGCTCACAGGTTAGCCCGTTTGCCGGTCGACGATAAGAGATCAGATAATTTTTTTTAACGGGCTAACGGGCTCAGCGGGTTCAACGGGCCAACCGAATTCAGAGGTGAATGTATGGCGTACAGCTTACTCGAAGGCAATGAAGCAATCGCCCGCGGAGCCGTTGCAGCCGGTTGCCGATTTTTTGCCGGCTATCCCATCACACCGGCAACCACCATTTATCACAACATGCTTAACCTACTGCCGCCTTTAGGTGGCATCTGCCTTCAAGGCGAGGATGAGATTGCCTCAATTGGATTTTGCCTGGGCGCATCTATGGCCGGGATGAAAGTGATGACCGCCACTTCGGGCCCGGGCATCAGCCTGTACAGTGAAAACCTATCTTTTGCGATCGGCAGTGAAATACCAATAGTAATCGTTGATGTACAGCGTCTGGGTCCCTCTACGGGCTCGGCCACCCGGGGAGCCGATGGGGATATCAATTTTTTGCGCTGGGGCAGCAGCGGTGGATTGCCGGTTATTGTTCTGGCGCCGGTAGATGTGCAGGACTGCTTTACATTGACCCTGCAGGCCTTCAATCTGGCCGAAGAATTTCGCTGTCCGGTATTTTTGGCTTCCAACAAGGAAATCGGTATGACACGCGAAAGCATCGACCTTCAGAAGGTGGCCACCCCCGGCATTGTCGAGCGCTCCGCTGCGCCATCGAATCAACCACTATTGCCTTTTGGTGTGGACCCGGGACAGCAGGTCCCAAACTTTCTTCCCATCGGCAACAAGGTTCTGGTTCGCCAGACCTCTTCGACCCACGGGGCCGATGGATATATCACCACCGATTCCGCGGCCATCGCCCGCAATCAGGAGCGCTTGGAAAACAAACTGCTGTCGGCCATCAACCGGTTCTCTTTCCATGAACATTACAGCATCAAGCATACCGATACCCTGCTAATTGCTTATGGCGTTTCCGCCCGGGCCGCAAAAGCGGTATTCAAAGCGCAAAAGCGACGGGGTAAACCAATTTCTCTACTGGTATTAAAAACATTGTGGCCGGTTCCGGAAAATGTGATCCAACAGGCGGCCCGGGATGCCAGACGCATTGTCGTGGTGGAGATGAATCTGGGGCAATATATACGGGAAATCAAACGGATTCTGCCCCAGAAGCAGGTTGATTTCTGCGGTCAAATGGACGGCCGGCTCATCACGCCTGCCCGGATCACGGAGGCCGTTGACCATGAATAGTCTTTTAAATGCCGCCAGGCCGCCGGTTCTATGTCCGGGTTGCACCCATGAACGCATCACCCACAGCCTGGATCAGGCATTTCAAAACATGGGTTTGGCCGGCCACCAAATTGTGATCGTCAGCGATATCGGCTGCTCCGGCTTGTTTGATACCTTTTTCCACACCCACGCCATGCACGGCCTTCACGGCCGCGCCCTGACCTATGCGGCCGGGCTGAAAATGGCGCGCCCGGAAATCAATGTGATCGTCACCATGGGTGACGGCGGCCAGGGCATTGGGGGAGCTCATCTGCTGGCCGCCTGTCGTCGCAACCTTGATCTGACTCTGCTGATTTTAAACAACTTTAATTTTGGCATGACCGGAGGCCAATTCTCAGCCACTACGCCACCAGAAGCCCAGCTGGGTTCGGGTTTTCTATCTGCACTGGAGCGTCCCCTGGATATCTGCAAAGTTGCTCGCTGCGCCGGTGCGCCGTATGTCAGACGATGCTCCGGTTTTCAAAAAAACCTGGCAGAACAAATCCAAGATGCCATTGAATATGAGGGGTTTGCACTGATGGACATCTGGGGAATCTGTCCCGGGCGCTACACTAAAAAAAATCGACTGACCCCTAAAATGATCGATGACGCCTTGGCCAAGCTGCCGACCATGGACGGCGTTGTGTCTGAAAATGTCCGCCCGGAATACGGGCAGCATTATCGCCAATTGGCAGCCGCACAGAAAAAAGTTTCCGCGCCGGCTGTTATCGAACCTCAATTCACGGCGCCTCAGACCGGTCGACAGGAGGTCATTTTGCTTGGCAGCGCCGGACAGCGGGTCATCACCGCCGGCGAACTCCTGTGCATTGCCGGACTGACGGCCGGAATGAAAACCACCCAGAAAAACGAATATAACATTACCGTCCTCAGAGGCCCTTCGATTAGCGAACTTATTTTATCACCGCAGGAAATCAACTATACCGGAATTGAGACGCCGAATGTGGTGGTGGCCTTGGATCAGGAAGGGGTCGATCGGCGCCGCGGTCTTTTTGAGCGCATGACCCCAAAAGCGCTTATCATTCAAATCAGCGGCGTAAACGTGCCGACCAGCAAAGCCCGTATCCATCACGTCGATTTAAGAGCTCTAGGTGTCAAGCGCCCGGACTGGGCCCTCGCGTCGCTGGCGGTGCTGGCCAAACTGCAGCAAATCATAACGCCTCAAATGCTGGAAGCCGCTTTAAAGATAAGATTTAAGAGCAACGCTCTGGATGCTTCTCTAAAACTCGTTAAGCAAGTTACAACAGGCAAAGCGGCATAAAACCGGTTTGCCTGTTGAGCTCGTTGCCCCGTTGCGGCCGTTAAAAAAATCAAAGGAATTTGTTGCCAGGCGGCTGGGATGCCTAAAGGCTTGAAAACCTTGAAGGTTTGGCCTCGTTTGACTTTCTATTATTCGGACTTTCTGGCCTCCTGGCCTTATAGCCTCCCAGCTTTTGACAAGGTAACGTATCAACCGGCAAACGGGCCAAACGGATTAACCGGTCAACCTTCCTTTAGCAGCTGCACGACATCAAACTCCCCGTCTTCGTATATAAACCGCTTGGATCTATCAGGCTGGCAGCGATCAAAGGCGATGATAACCGTTTTTTCAAGCCAGCTTAAAAAGCGCGCTGTCGCCCGACGCGACAAAACACACTTTAGCCAGGTAAACGCTCCGCCCAGGCGGGTAATGCGCTGCTGTTTATCGAAAGCCGGCAGGCCTGCTTTTTGGGTTGCCCGCCAGTAATAGACGTAGGTGGTTATAATCAACAGCATCGCTGCTCCCCGGGCCCGTGAAATCTGGCCAGCCGGCAGGGTGTTAAAAAATTGGGGAAACTCACGAAACCGGCGAATGGCTCGCAGAATCAGTTGGCCGCGCACTTCCCGGATACACTGCTCGCGACGGGCACCTTCCAAGCCGGGCAGCTGCGGATGGTAAAAAACGCCGCGCACGTAATCTTTTTCAAGGTCACGCGTGACGTTAGCCAATTGTATCACTTCACCCACAACCGCGCACAAACGTAGTCGGGCATCACCGATTTGCGGCGAGAGCCCTTGATCCAGCCGCTGCATTTCATCAGCAAAAAGGATCGAAGTGCCGAGCACATGCCAGCAGTAGCGGGAAAGCTGCCCCGGTGTTTGCAGGACGCCGCCTTGTTCGGTTAAAACGCGACTGGCCCAGATCATGCCTGCACCCATGCGCCGGACAAGCCGGCGAATGGCCGCCTGCTGGGAGCCCTTCAGGCGATCAAAATTATCATCGATAAGGACTGCGCGGTTCACCAACAGTACATGCGTGCTCTCCTGTGGATCATCGGTCAGGGCCGGGTCAAGGGCTGGAGCCGGCTTTAAATCGTCGGGGTCATCGAACCGCTCGATAAAGCGTTTTAAGGCCGATTCCTTTTCTTGCAGCGTGGGCAAAAGATCTTCGTAAGTGTCCAGCATGCGGCAGTACAGGTAAGCAACCGCCAGGGCGCGCCGTAAGCGCGGCGGAAGAAATACGATCACAAAGGAAAATGTGCGCGCCGCATGCGGCAGAATCTGCCACAAAAACTGTTCGGGATCATTGATCGCGCTCAGTTTGGCCAGCGGGGGCTTTCTGCGGTTTGACAATAAATTGACAAAAATGGGACCCAGCAATGCGACCTCTTTGGTTGGTTATAGTGGTTGTCAAAAAAACGTTCTGTTAATCCAACGCTTTTTTTCCAACCACTTATACCCCAGTTTCGTAGTTCGGAACATTATTAAGAAAAGCGGTATAAATCGACTATAGAAGAATCTTTAATCTCGAAAACACGAAAAACAAAAGAAAAAAATTGTATTTTTAAATTTTCGTGATTTCGTGGTTTTGTGGAAGTCGTGCAAAAACAAAAGGCCCAAACTTCATCGTCAGTCGGGCCTTTGATCAGATCTCGCTGGTGCAGTTGCTGAAAGGTGTTTTATTCGAGGACCATCAGCACCTGATTTGTCGCTACCTTGTCGTCAACTTTCACTTTGATTTCTTTAATTTTTCCGGCATCGGGAGTCGGGATGGCATTCTCCATTTTCATGGCTTCAAGAATGATTACCTCCTGATATTCCAATACTTCGTCACCCTCATTCACAAGAATATTAATAATCGTTCCAGGCATTGGTGCCAGAATTTCAGTTGCCATTCCGTCCCCCTTCAAATAGTTTGATTGTATTCAATTAAGTTAATAACAATGAAAAGAAAAACATGAATTCGCCAGAACCGTTTGATACTTGAAGGCGAAGCGGATGTCAAGTTCAAATAGTGCACTTCTGGCCTTGACGAGTATAGATCGTTCGTATATGGAACAGGTGACAAAAATTTAGAAAAACGACAGAGCTGGAGGAGGAATATGAGACCCTATTTTGAAAAAATGAAAGCATTTGGACAAGAACTTAAACCCGGACAGATTAAAAGCACCGAGGCCAGCGTTAAGCAGATACAGGAAGTCGAAGCCCTGGTGGCCGAAGCCATAGAAAAGGTCAAAAACGCCGGCATGCCGACTGAAAAGATCAACGCCCGGGGGCAATTGACCGTCTGGCAGCGTCTGGAGTACCTGGTGGACCCCGGTACCTGGAATCCGCTACATACCCTTTACAATCCCGAAGATAACACCGAAGGCACCACCAATGTGATCGACGGCCTGGCCAAAATCTCGGGCAAATGGGCCGTTGTCATCGGCTTTGACAACAAGGTTTATGCCGGGGCCTGGATACCCGGACAGGCTGAAAACGTATTCCGGTGCACCGACCTTGCCAAACGCTTGAACATCCCGCTTGTCTGGCTGGTCAACTGCAGCGGCGTCAAATTAACCGAACAGGAAAAATTTTATGCTGATCGCCGTGGCTCCGGCACCACCTTTTTTCGGCATGCCGAGCTCAATCAGGCCGGTGTACCCATTCTGGCAGCTATTTACGGCACCAACCCGGCCGGCGGCGGGTACCAGGGCATTAGCCCCACCATCCTGTTTGCCCACAAAGACTGTAACATCGCCGTGGGCGGCGGCGGCATTTTAAGCGGCATGTCGCCCAAGGGCTACTTTGACCTAGACGGTGCCGAACAACTGATTGCGGCCGCCAAGCAATTCAAGGTTGAGCCGCCCGGATCGACAAAAATCCATTATGATGAGACCGGATTTTTCCGGTATGTCTTTGAAACAGAAGAAGAGGTTTTAGACGGTATCAAAGAGTATATGAAAGACATGCCGGCCTATAATCCGAAATTTTTCCGTGTGGCAGAGCCTAAAGAACCGCGGTTTCCCCAGGAAGATCTCTATCACCTGGTGCCCTTCAACCAGAAAGCCATGTATAATTTTGATGAGATTCTGGCGCGCCTGGTTGACGGCAGCGAGCATATGGAATACCGGCCGGATTACGGCCCCGAGGTATACACCGGACTGGTTAAAATTGACGGTTACCTTATGGGCGTGATCAGCAATCGCCAGGGCTTTTTTGGCGAGGATTATCCCGAATACGCTGATTATGCAGGCATCGGCGGCAAACTCTATCGCCAGGGACTAATCAAAATGAATGAGTTCGTCACCCATTGCGGCCGGGATCGCGTCCCGGTCATCTGGTTTCAGGATACCAGCGGCATCGATGTGGGCGACATCGCCGAAAAAGCCGAACTACTGGGACTTGGGCAGGCGCTTATTTATTCCATCCAGCAAACCGATGTGCCCATGATGCTGGTTCTGCTTAGAAAAGGAACCGCGGCCGCTCATTATATCATGGGGGGACCCACGGCTAACCGCCATAATGCAATTACCCTGGGTACACCGACTACCGAAATCTACGTGATGCATGGTGAAACCGCGGCGGCAGCCAGTTTCTCCCGCCGCCTGGTCAAGGAAAAAGCTGCCGGCAGACCGCTGGAGCCGATTATTGAAGAAATGAACAAACTGGTCAAGGAATATTACGACTACTCCAGACCCATCTACTGCGCCCAGCACGGTATGGTGGATGAGGTGGCCAAAATGACCGCAATTCGTCAGTATCTGGCAGCCTTTGCCGGAGCGGCGTATCAAAATCCAAAATCAATCTGTCCGCAGCATCAGATGATGTTACCGAGGATCATCAAAGGCTAAAAAAAATTTTTACCTAAATTAAACCTCAGATCCAGCTAAATATTAATCCCTCCAGCTGATTTGACTGGAGGGATAATTAATCTTTCATAGAATCCTCGAGACGCTTCTTTCAATTTTTTCTACTCTAAATTCAGCTTTGCTGCTATGCTTTGTATATGAAATTTGATTTGCTCCGGTCATGCAAAAGCATTCGACGCCTGCTAGTGGCTTGCGTCATCATAATGGCATCAGCCGGGTGTGCGGCAGCAGCGGCTGAAGGCAATCAAACTGCAGTTGCCCGTCTTTCATCGGCCAAGGTCGCCAACGGCCAAGTGACGGTTCTTGAAGTAAATCTGCGCGATCGGGACCTGGCTGCAACCGACCTAAAAGCCCGATTCGATCAAAACGCCATTGCCCTTTTCCAACATCCGTTAAAGCCCGAGGGGATCTATTGCGGGCTGGTCGGAATTCCGATAAGCAGCACTCCGCAAAAGACAGTCATTAAGCTGGAATGGACGGATTCCGATGGCCGCCTGCAGAGCGCCAGCGTTCCATTGCGCATCGTTGAGGGAAATTACAAAAAGGAAGCCTTGCGGGTGGCGCCGCGTCATGTAAAACCGAGCCCCAAAAATCTGAAGCGCATCAAGGCCGAAAAAAAAGAGATTCGACGCATCTATACCAGCAGCAGCGACACCCGCCTTTGGTATGGAAATTTTATCAAGCCACTGACCAGCAATACCACCAGCGTTTTTGGAACCCAGCGACTGTTTAACGGTGAGCTACAAAGCTACCACCGGGGCACGGATTTGCGTGCCAAAACGGGTACGCCCATCTATGCATCCAACTCGGGAATTGTCAGGCTTGCCAAAAACCTCTTTTATTCCGGCAATATTATCATCGTGGATCATGGCAAGGGCATCTTCACCAACTATGCGCATCTGAATAAAATTGATGTGAAGGCCGGCCAGCACATAGCCAGAGGCGATCAAATCGGGCTGAGCGGAGCCACCGGCCGGGTCAGTGGCCCACATCTGCACTGGGGCGTAAAAATAAACGGAGCTTATGTGGATCCACTGCAGTTCATGATCGTTATCTCGGACCTGCTGGCGCAATGATCGCCGGCAATAACCCCTTCTGACAGATTCTATCGTTGCTTAACCCTGCAACAATTGGCCCCTGGACAACAGTCTGCCGTCAAAACAGGCAAATTTTTCAGTATGAGAGTCTCCTGTAAATGACCATACTCTTTATAACTATTTGAATTGGCTCTATTATTTGTTAAAATGCAGATTTGGAATGAATATTGCTAAATATTCAAGGATCACAAATGAACCCTAACGGTGAATGAGCAGTATTATGGCGTACAACAACCTGTTATCCACCCATCATCATTACAGCCGCAGGATCCCCGGAAGCGTCCGGGGCTATGCTAAAGCGCAGTCGATTCGCAATTCAGCCTCCGGGCAAGGCGGATTTAAAAACATCCTTTCATCGGTCCGGAGCCGATCTTCTATCAATAGATTTAAAACCCGGGGGTTAACCTTAGCCGATTACCGGGCCCAACCGGTTATCTCAAAATCACGCTTCAGACCCCAATCCCTGCCGACAACAAATTTTCTAAAAAACAAGGTTTTAAATCAAATTTCGGATCAGTCTGCGTCAACGGCGCTTAAAAGAAAAAACCGATTCCAGGTCGAACCCAAAATCGTTGATTCAGCTGAAAAACCGGAGCGTAACATCCAGCAACCGCCGCCAAGTTTAACAGAGCGACAAATTATCGAACAGAGTATTCAAAAAGCAGCCGCCAAATACAACTTGCCGCCCGGGTTAATCAGGGCCGTTATCCGGGCCGAATCAAATTTTCAGGTCAGTGCTGTCTCGCACGCCGGTGCTAAGGGATTGATGCAACTCATGCCGGCCACCGCCAAAGATCTGGGTGTTACCGATATTTTTGATATCGAACAAAATATTGATGGGGGTGCAAAATATTTAAGCAGGATGTTGGATCGATTCGGCGGGAATGTCAGAAAGGCACTGGCAGCCTACAATGCCGGTCCGGGAACCGTCATCAAGTACAGCGGCCGGGTCCCCTACCCGGAAACCCGCCAGTACGTTAACCGGGTGTTGCGGTTTGCAAGGCAGACGGCCTGATTCAAAGTGGCCCCAGAGCGGGAAGTCCAAAATATCAGGGCACCCGGATGGTGTTGCCGTTTTTACAGTTTCGATGGTTGTCGCCATAAGACCGATCGTCTTCGGCAAGTTTATAGCTGAAAACAATAAAACCGGTGGTGCTTTTAATTTTATGGCGTTCTCCTGATTTAAGCCAATTTTCAAAAATTTTATCCTGCCGTTCTTCTTCTGAATCTTCATCCCATACGACCACATAAACTTTTGCAACATCTGCTTTCAGCGCACAGGTTTTGTCATCAGCGGCCGCATCCAAAAAAGGAAAAAGACCGGCAACTAAAATCGAAAACACGGACAATCGGATTAAATATAGGGGTTTCATCAAAGCCTCCATACCTGAGAGAGGGTTTACGACAATATTCGATAGGCTTTTTCATTTTCGAATATAAGCGGTTAACAAACAATAATAATATAAAGTAAAATAGCAAATTTAAAAATCAAAACGACTGTCCCTGAAGCCGACAGCAATTAAATAGGACAAAACCGACTCTGGGTTCGATCTTATGGCGTCAGACGACGACTGACGTTTTTTTGTTGACAGCGCCCCGGCATTTGATTATACACCTCGCTTCAATTTTAAACACCCGATTTTATCAAAATCATGGCCTGAAAAACATTTTGAATAGATTCATCAAAAATAATGCGAAATCGCGTTACGATGCCGCAATGCAGATTCCCAAACTAACCCTCATTGCCGCTGTCCTGGATATTAACGATCGCTATACCCGGGAACATGCCCGGCGGGTTGCCATATACGCCCGTCGCCTGGCGGAACGCATCAGCTTAAATGCCACAGCTGTTGAAAACATCCGGCTGGGTGGCTTACTGCATGATATTGGAAAAATCGGCTTGAGTGCAAAAGTTCTCAACAATACGCACAACCGGCTGTCTGATGATATGCTGGCTGAAGTGCGTCGACACCCCCTAATGGGTGTGGCCGTTCTAAAGGATTTGGATATTCCCGCAGCAGTCATCGATTTTGTTCAATATCATCATGAAAAAATGGATGGCACCGGTTATCCCTTCGGACTCAAAAACGACCAGATCCCGTTGGGCGCTAGAATTATCAGAGTGGCTGATTGTTTTGATGCCATCACAACCGACCGACCCTATCAGCAGCACAAAAGCTGGATCGAGGCCGTGGCCATTTTGCGTCAAATCAGCGGCACCGATCTGGACCCTGAACTGGTGGCAGCATTTATTGTCGACATAAAAGAAAATTTGATCTCGCCTGACGATTGAATCAGAAATTCCCTTACCTATGCTGGCATTTTACAAACACAAGAATGTGCCTATGTTGTATTTATACCGCTTTTCATAATAATGTTCCGAATTGCGGACTTGGGGTATAAGTGGTTGTAGAAAAAATCGTTGGAATAACGGAACGATTTTTTGACAACCACTATAAAATAGTCGCTGGATGCTGATCTGAAAGCAGGCGCAGGAGACCAGAAACCAGAAGAGGGAGAAGAAAAATGAGTGAAGAAAAATTTGAACATGAAGATGAACTGGATTGTGAAGTCACGGTGTTCGAAGGCGCCCACAATACCTGTGATCAATCCGAAGATGAATCTCAAAAAATGAAGGCGACCGAAAAGAGTACATCTTCAAAGGAAAGACCGATAAAAGATAATTATAATATATGAAAACTCTATAAGAATATTAGCAGCTTCAAAATTCAAAGGTTTCCATGAAGCTTAAGGTAATCCGTAGCCGGAGTGATGGAATGTTGGTACTTGTGTGCATTCCTCCAGTACTCCAACACTTCACTACTCCAACACGCCAATAGTACCTACCCGTATGTTAGAAACACCAGAAACGCCAGAATCCCGGTGCCATAGAGTGCAAGGATAGTATAATATGGCCCCCAGCGGGTCTGCCGGGCTCTGGTGGTTCGGGGTGCGTGTCTAAACAGGGTGTTTTCCAACCGGTTGGGATCCGGCTTTGCAAAAGCCAGGCTAATCAAATACCCCGCTGCGTACGCCACAAAAAAACCAATCACATTCCACCACAACCAGGAAATTTTCGGGGCATATCGCCACAATAAAAGATTCACCGCAAATCCGACGATCAAGCCCGCGGTGGCGCCCGGTCCGTTTACGCGCCGGGTCAGCATGCCCATCAGAAAAACGGCCAGCAGGGGCCCGTTTAACAACGATCCGATTTTGTTAATGGATTCAACAATCGTGTCGGAAATGTTGCCCACAAAAAACGCAAAAAACAAACACACCAACCCCCAGAACACCGTCAGCAATTTGGATATGACCAGCTCCATGCGGCCCGAAAAATTTAATTTTAGATAACGCTTGACGATATCCTGCATGCTCAGCGCGCTGAGGGCGTTGAGGGTGGAATCCAGAGATGACATGGCAGCAGCAAGCAAGCCCACCATGACCAACCCGATCAGGCCATGGGGAAAATGTCTCAGGACAAAAACGGGCACAGCCACGTTATAATTGGGTTTACCCCCATCGGTCAGCGGCAAAGCGGAAACAAAATCAGGGTGCAAGAGGGCATAAGCACCCAGACAGAGACCCAGAAAACAGTATGCGAAAACCAGCGGGAAGCGCAACATGCCGTCTAAAAAAAGCGCCCGCTTGGTGTCCGCCACACTGCGGGTGGAAAGTTCCCGCTGGGCCTGAGTCTGGTCACAACCGTAATATGAGAGGTATAAAAAAAGCCCCCCGATCAACATGGGCCAGAAAGCATAGGTTTGGCCATCTCCCAAACCATGACCGCTAAAATTAACGGCCCGCAATCTAGCCGGCTGGTCAAAGACGACGGGCAGGCCGCCGGCCAGTTGAACGGACACAATGATCGCTGCCAGGATGGCGCCGAAAAGTACCCCAATTTGAATCACATCGGACCAGATGACGGCTTGCATGCCGCCCAGCACATCATACAGGATGGTAATCCCCCCTAGCATCAGCACGGCCGCCCAGAACGGAATGTTCAGGCAAAGCATTAACACCAGGGATATGCCGTATACGGTGACGCCGGTGCCAAATGCGCGGATGAATTGAAAAAAGAGACTGACGATGGTGCGCGTGCCGGCATCAAACCGTTTTTCCAGGTAAGCATACAGGGAAATGAGATTAAGACCCCTTAACAGCGGAAAGATCAGCGCCATTAAAATGATCATGGCAAAGGGTACAGCTAACTCATACTGGAGCCAGATTAGCCCACCGCCGGCAGCAAAGGCCACAAAGGCCGGGGCACCCAGCAGGCTGTTGGTCGAGCACTGGGTGGCCATAGTGGAAAGCGCAATGGGCAGTGGTGGGGTTTTGTTACCCCCCAGGTAGTAATCCCGATCGGATTTTTGGCCGCGGGCTAAAAGAAGGCTTAAGCCGATCATACCCATCAGGTAGACAATGATAATGGCCCAATCAAAAGCATTTAACGTCATGAAATTCTTTTTAATACTGCAAATAAATAATTAAAAGATGCTCCTCTATAATCAGGCAAAACTCAGGTAATATTTGACAGGTATAGGCAGATTTGTCATCATTTATTATAGATCAGCTAGTGGCTGACGGAACAGTGCCTGTCATTACAGAAAATAAAAAGGAGATGGTATGAAATCCATCACCATGGTTATCGTATTTATTTTAAGCGCTCTAACCGTATCCGGGGCGCAGGCCGAAATTTACTCCTGGACCGATGAAAACGATGTCAAACACTACAGCCACACCCCGCCGCCCGATGGCGCGCTGCGCGTCAAAACGGCCCCGGAATTCCAGTCCAGCGCGGCTGTCGAGCAGAAGTACGAGAAAATAAACGAAGCAAATGTTGAGGCGATCCTCAAACAGCTGGATCAGGAGGATGCGGCTTCGACTCCAAAAGCAGCCCCAACAGTAAAACCGCCTCCCCACCAGGAGCGGATCCAGGCGGCAGCAGAAAAACTGCAAGAAAAAATCGCGTGGTTAGAACAACTCCCCCCGCGGGCCTATACGAATATGCGCAGCAAACAGGCCATCATCGGACGCTATCAATACCGATTACAGCAGTTGCTTTCGAATCCGGATGCCTATTTTAAGGAATACGGTTATTAGATTCCAGAGGTCAGAGGACGGAAAACCGGGTATCGGATTTCTGACATCTGACTTCTGTCTTCTGTTATGTAACCTATGAACCAGACGACTGACAGACCACCTGATAATCCTGGCGCAGCACAAAAATAATCGCCAGCCATATGGCACAGATGGAGACGGTGAACCAGCTGAGTTGGGGCACACTGACCTTAAAGGGCAACCATTGGGTGAACAGCAGGATTAAAAGAGAGCCGGCAACTTTAAACAGGCGGTAGCCAAACATGTCGATCCAGGCTTTGGCCTGATAGATCAGGACTGAATCAACCGGGACATACAACAGCTCCTTGGAGGCCCGGTTGATCGAATAGGAAAGCGCCCGATCGCTGATTTTCGCGGCACAGCTGAAAAAAAGTGTCGATTGCAGGAAAAAGCACCAGGAAAAGATGAAGATCATCATCGGTTGTACCAGCAGCCCGGCAATCGCCCCTAAATAGCGGTGCACCAGGGGAGTGATCCCCAGATTGACGCCAATCGACATAATCCCCAACACACTGAAAAACAGCGACAGAAAGGCTGTGCGGGCTTCCCGGTCCGGGTAAGCGCTTTCAACGGTGTTTAAAAATTGATACTCAACCAGCGGCGATGCCAGCTGCGCTAAAAGCAAAATGGCCGCAATCAGCATTAAATACCGGCTGTGCCGCAAAATTCGCCAACCCCCGCTGGCCTTCTGATGCGAGCGAACCACGTGCTCAACCTCACAGTAGATACCCACCCGCCCCATCAGCCAGGTCAACGCAAATATAATCCCGATGATGCCGGCAGCGGTCAGCAGCAGATCCGGTGTCTGCAACGGCGTGTGCCTGATGAGCATGGCCGAAACCCAGCCCCCGGCCACTCCGCCAACCAGACCGCCGGTACCGACGAGCCCGTACCAGGATTTGCCTTCATGGGTGGTGTAAATCGAGTCGGTCAGACTCCAGAATTGTTCCACCAGAACAACGCTTAAAATATCGACAAAAACATAAAAACAGGCGGCAATCCATACGGTGGAATGGTTCATCAACAAACGAAAAACGACCAGCAGGATGCTGATGGTCAGGCAGGTGCCGAGCACCACGTTGATCCGGCTGTGGCGCTCGACCAGGCGGTGATAATAGCTGATAAAAACGCCCATGGTTACGGCCGTGGCGATCCAGATGTAGGGCAGATGCTCGGCGCCCAGGGATTCGATAAAAAGGGAACGGCTGGCCGGCTTGAGCTGATAAAGGGCCATGATAATCAAAAAAAAGTTCAGAAATAGAAACCCCGCCCGAGCACCCAGAGTACGCAACGCCGGGTATCGGGCTTCACATTCGGCTGTGATGTCATTTTTTGAATTTTGTGCTTGCATTTTTTGATTATTGAGTAATAATTACCATTATGGACAGGTTTAAACAATTATTGGCGCTGATTTTCTTTGTTCTAATTTGCGCCAGTCTGACCGGTGCCCAATCTCAGGACGCTTCCTGGACCCAAAGCTGTGATCCTCGCCTGCAAAAAGCCCTGGAAAAGCGCATCAATGCCCTCAAACTGGACGGCGCCACCGAGCATAAAAACCTGAGCATTGTGGTCGTCGATATCACCGATGTTTCCGATCCGCGCATGGCTTACGTTAATCCCAATGAAATGATGTATGCCGCCAGTTTACCCAAAATTGCCATCCTTTTAGGTGCTTTTGAAAAAATAGCCGCCGGCGAAATGACCCTTGACGATGAAACCCTTGAAAAACTCAAGCTCATGATCCAGCAGTCTTCCAACACGGCGGCTTCCGAAATGCTCAACCGGATTGGCATCGATTATCTGGCCGACCTGCTGCAATCGCCCCGCTACCGACTGTATGATTCTGAACAACACGGCGGTCTCTGGGTCGGCAAAGAATACGGCAAGGCCCCGGCCCGCAAAAGGGACCCGCTCCACAATCTTTCCCATGGTGCCACCGCCCTGCAGGTAGCCCGCTTTTATTACCTGCTGGAAACCGGTCAACTGGTTTCGCCGCAACTGAGTCAATTAATGAAATCGATTCTGGCGGAAACGGAAATCGAACACAAATTTGTCAAAGGGCTCAAAGCGGTTCAGCCGGATTCAGAAATTTACCGCAAATCCGGTACCTGGGGGCCCTATCATTCCGACAGTGCCCTCATCGAGCATGATGGCCGCCGCTACATTGCGGTGGCTTTAGCCAAAAGCCGCCATGGCGAAGAATGGCTCCAAAAACTCATTGTGGCTCTTGATGAGGTTGTTTGCCAGTCTGAGACGAACCGGAACTAAATTTTCCCACCTTGTAATATTTTTCCAGCATACGATGAATGCGCGTCGCCAGCGTCTGATGGCCAACGGCTGAATTTTTGCGCAAGACATTCGACATGACCACCACCACATAAAACAGCTGCCGCTCGGCGGCCGGCGCCTCGATGATGGCCACCGAGTTGAGCATATTGGTGACGTTGCCGTGGTATTTTTTACACTTAAAATCAGGTTCGGGTTTACATTTGTAAAGCGAGCCGGATTTAAAATAAACCGCCGATGCCGCTAGCGCCGGTGCTGAGGCATAGCGAATACGCCGCTGGGTCATGTACAGCAGGCGCTTGATTTCACGACTGGAAAAGGCATCCACCAGTTTTCCCTGTTCCAGTTTTATTAACCAGCGCATCAGTTCCTGAGGCGTGGCATAGCTGGTGGTGCCCGGCACCATGCGTTTGCCTTGCCAGGTAAAAAATGATCCCTGGCGCAGCTGTTCCAAGTCCAGTCCGTTCCGCACAACCGGATCCTGCAGAGCCCGTGACAGCAGGGCGGCAAGCTCCTTTTTCGACGTGGCCTTAAAAAACTGTTGGGCCTCGATCTCGCTGACCGGATAGGCCGGTCCGAAGTGAACCAGCAACATCAGATGTTTTAATACCATGCTGGCGGCCGCGTTGGAGCTGGCTGAAAGCATCCAGTCCAGGTAGGTCCATAAGCTGGCCTGGTCACCGATCTGAATTTTTGGATAGCGCACGCGCGCGTTACCCGGTTGCCAGACCGGCACGACATGATGATCCGATTGAATAAATTCATCGGCGGTGACCACTGTGTTGCGCAATATAGCAAGGCGTGCATCGATATTGTCGGGATAAATATCAGCCAGCGCCTGAAAAACACCCAGGGCAATCAAAATTTTACCCACACTGCCCGGATTGGCCCGTGCGGTGCTGCGGTGTTCGGCATAGCGCGGCTGTTCAAGGTTGCTTAAATCCAGCACCGCCACAGCATAACGATCCGCTTCAGCGCCCAGCAGGTTTCGCACCCGGACAACAAATTCAGCGTCGGGCGGCGGGATCTCAAAGTCAGATCTGGCCTCCAGGCGTATATCCACCTCATCGATTGACAGCAGGGCACCGGGGGGCTGCTTGGGCGCCCGCACCTTGCCTTCCATGGCCAGGCGATAAGCTTCCACCCTGGCGATGCCCGTGTATTCATATCCATCCAGTGGATAGGCCCCGCAGGTTGCCGCCATAATCAAACCGATTATACAGACAATAGCACTGAACAGGGGTTTCATCTTTGCACCTTTGGCGGGATTTCATCCAGATTGACCGTTTTGGTGTGATTCTGTTGTAGACGACTGTCCAGATTGTTTAAAAAAAGATTTTGCCGGGCCCGGACGCTTTCCAGAAAGGGTCGAATTTGAAACAGCATCAGTCGATTCTGGTAAAAACCAAACTCTATATCCGCCGGCACCGGCCGGCCCTGAGCGTCCTGTAATTTGGGAAACCGCTCGGGTACCGTGCGGGCAAAATCCACTAAATGCCGGACCTCGGCCTCGCTTAATAAAGCCGGTGTTCCGCTGGCCGAAACCTTTGATACGCCGCCTTCGTTTAACAGCACGCGCTTGTAAGGATCGGTGGCATGGGCCAAAAGACGGATGCTGCCGCTTTGCATGTTTATCTTAAGCTCTTCGGCGGTTTGACCCGAAACCGCTCCGCCAACGCCCTCATTGACTGCTACGGTCAGCCAGCCGGACTGCCCGCTTGCAACGTCGGCGGTAACTAAAACACCGGACTTTTCCACCGGAACACTTTTCATCAGCAGTACGGATGCATAGACATGCTCCGGGCTTTCCATGTAAGCCTGACGCCATCGAAAGGCGCGCTCGGAAAACGGTGAGGCCCATACCCGCTGAATGGCCGCCATGGCATTTTCAAAACCCACGACATGGGGAACAGTCAAATTCAGACCCGCACCGGTGAACCCCGGTAAGTCTTCAACATTGGTGTCACTGCGCACAAAGACGCCGTATGTTCCATCCGGGCCGAAGGTGTCTTGCATGGCGGCACGCAGCTGGTTGCGAAATTCTTCACCTGGGTCCAGATTCACCATCCAGTGGCGTATTTTTTCCAGAAAATTTTGAATGACTTGATCTTGTCTTGGGGGATCGCCTTTGAGGCGCCGGATGATTTTGTATTGATCCTGCATCCAGCGAAAGGCGGAAATGCCGCCGGCCTCGATGGGTTGCTCGAGTAATTGCCGGTAGAGTCCAAAGGGGATCACCAGACCATCGGCGACTGCTTCCGGGAAATAGTGTTTGAGTTCGCCCAAATTGGCGGCTTTGGGGCCGCAGATCCGGCCCGAAGCGGTGCTTCGCAGCGTATCAAGGGAAAGCAGGCGTCGGGCATTCAGATCCAGTTTCTTCAGATCCGGCCGAATCAGTAAATCTTGCGGGCCCTTATCCACATCAAAGGTAGGGTCCCACTGCGGGCCATCGGCTACCAGTTGCACGATCCCGCGCGGGCTGACGGCCAGCACCACCTGCTGGTCTGCCATGGATTGGATCAAGGGCAGCCATTTCTGATCGATGGCCACATTGGGTATACCCAGATTGCGGGCCAGCAGCTGTACATGCGATAAAATATTGCCTTCGCCGGTGGTCAGTATGCCGGCAACCGGGGGCAGATCTTCAGTGGTTGAGGGCAGCACGTAAATGCCCGTTGAATCAAATTTGAAAGGGGCTTTGCCGGATGGCGATATTTTGAGCTTACCGCGCGCCAGTCCGGGATTTAAGCCTCTGAGCCCCGTATCGGCCGGCTGGCCGAAAAGAAAGTTGCGGATGCCAAGCTGTCGATTGGCATCGGCAATCAGGCTTTCGAGCACCGCCGCGTAAGACAGCAAAAGGCTGCCGCGCAGGCGATCATGAATGTAACGGCGACTAAGGGGTTCAATGGTTGCAAAATGCGTGACGGTTTCACCCAGGTGGTATTGCAGCGTGCGGTCGGCCCATTCAGGCATGCGTGCAGTATATTGTAGTCCGGCTTTATAATCGATGAGTTGCGGATCATTCTGCATCGCTCGGCTGATGTTTTGGCCCAGCGCCTGTTGCTGGCGCGCTGAAATAAGCCCGATGCCGTAAAGACCATCGGCATATTTGATCAGCCAAGAGAGTCTTTGGCGACGGGAGGCCTCTGCCAGCTGTGCGATCATGATATCACCCATGCGAAACAACTCGCCTTCCAACAAGATGCTCGCATCCAAAACTGCCAGCATGCGTGCGGCATCACCGGCTTTGGCCAGATTATCGCGCAATATCGCCAACAGAAGGCTGGCGGCTAAAAAACGATCCCTGGAATCGTTTTGGGGAGCAAGTCGGCCGGCGGTTTGAACAAGGGCTCGGGAAAATTGGGAATTTTTGACCGTTTGGGCCAGAGATTCAATTTCCTTTTGGATATCGCGGACTTTGAAAACCTGCTCGATGATTTCCGCTAAATGGGCATAGTCCTTGGCCAGCTCCGGCTTTCCCTGTCGAGCAGCATAGTCTTTAACCTTTTGGGCATCAGCCAGTTCCGGATGGACATGCAGCTTGATGCGCAACGTCTCAAAATCGGGATCGTTTTCGGCAAGGGTGCGTGAAAGCTGCCGCATTTCGGTAATCGGTGCGCCCTGGCGGCCATGGGGAATAAACCGCACGGCTTCCCGCAGCACCATAAACCGATTTGCGCGCCAATCCGGATCGACAACCAGGGCCAGCAAAAGCTCGCGCCCGGCATGGGTTTCGTCTTCAGTCTGCAGTGCCCCACGATAATAGCGGGCGCGACGCAAAATCCAGCCATCATCGGCTTCAATTAAAAATTGCTCCAGAACCATTTGTTTGACCATATCCAGATGCCGGGGATCCTGCAAAAATTCCTGGGCGCGCACATCGGCAAAAACGTTGGCTATAAAATACCCGTTGGCCCGTAACTCTTTGACGCGGTCGGTCCATTCGCCGTGCTGCACCCCGCCACCGCGCTCGCGGCAGGCGTACTCTTTGGGAAGCTGGATGGTCCCGTCATTGCAAAACCAGCGAATATGTTTGAAGGGCCCCCGGGAAGCTGTCTTCATCTTCTGCACCCAGCTGCGCAGCGTGGCTGCATCCGGTGTGGCGGCCGCAACACTGCCCGCCACCAGCGCCAGTATGGTTAAACAAATTATTCCCGAAACCCATTGTTTTTTCATGGTTGAAATTTCCCGCAAACCCGAAAATTTGGCTAAAAATGTCAAACTCTAATCTAATACCGATTGGTCTGTCAAGAAAGGGGCGTTCCAAAATAAGCTTTCATAAACCACAACACTTTTCAAAAGCCATGCCAAATACAAGCGCTCTGCTATAGAATGTTGTTTCAGGGGCATCATACTTGCAATTTTTTGTTTTTATATGGTTTTTAGGTGTTTAATTAGCGGTAGCATTCGTTTAGCAGCAAACCCCGGACCTCGCTAGGCCGTGCAATAGGGGCAAATCCCTTACCCCCGCCAGAGGCAACGGCAAATGCCCCAACATTTTAATATTTTTTCAAATCTAATCTTGATCGTTACTTCAAACGATTGTATGACAAAATTAAATCGCATGCGTCCCGTTAAGGTTTTAGTGGTTGTCAAAAAAACGTCCCGGTATTCAACCGTTTTTTTCTACAACCACTTATGCCGCAATTCCGTATTCTGGGACATTATTATGGATAAGCGGTGAAAAATCTCAAACGATCAGTCAAAGGAGAACGCAGATGGCAAAGAAAAAAATGATTCATGAATTTATGCGGATGAAACAGGACGGCGAAAAAATCACGTTTCTGACCGCCTATGATTTTCCCACCGCTCAATTTGCCGAAACCGCCGGTCTGGATATGCTGCTGGTGGGTGACTCGCTGGGGATGTGTGTCTACGGGTATTTCGGAACCGTACCGGTGGTAATGGACCAGTGCATCTATCATTGTGAAGCGGTGCGGCGCGGCGCGCCCAATACCTTTATTGTGGGTGATATGCCCTTTATGTCCTATCAAAGCGCACTGGAAAAAGCGGTTGAAAACGCCGGCCGTTTCTTGAAAGAAGCCGGCTGTGATGCCATTAAACTCGAGGGGGGTGTCCGGGTGGTCCCCCAGATCAAGGCCATCGTGGAGGCCGGTATCCTGGTGATGGGCCATATCGGTCTCACACCCCAGAGTTCAGGCCAACTGGGGGGTCACAAAGCCCAGGGCCGCACACTGGAAACGGCAAGCATTGTCATCCAGGACGCTTTTGCGGTTCAGAAAGCCGGCGCGCAGATGATTTTGCTGGAGGCCATCCCGCCGGAGGTGGCCGCTTATATCGCCCAGAAACTCAGCATTCCGGTGCTTTCCATCGGTGCCGGACCGGATTGCGACGGCCAGCTGCTGATCGTTTCAGATATGATCGGCCAGTTTCAGGCCTTTACCCCGAAGTTTGTTAAAAAATATTGCAATGTCGCTGAAGTGGTCACCAACGCCATGAAAGAATATGTGGCCGAAGTCAAAGCCGGTAAATTCCCCGAAGACGACCACTGCTATCACATGATTTCCGGCGAGAAAGAAAAGTTCGACGCAGAATTTAAATAAAAAAATGGTTGTCCGGTTGAGCCGGTTGGGCCCGCAGATAAAGGGAATAATATCTATTCTAATCCAAACCGGCCAGCGGGCTAAACGGGCAAACGGGCTCAACCCGCTACCCAATAAGTACATCCGCTTAATTATGGATAGAAATAAATAAATTGAACACCTAATAACATGGAGGAATTAACCATGTCAGATCTTAGAAATTTGCTAAAAATTTCAGACCGCCGCCTTGAAGAAATCAACGCCCTGTTGACCGATCCGGGCAATGAGCTCGTCAATGAACTGCTGGAAGCCATCGAAGCATTCGGTGGGCCTATAGAGATTAACCGCAAAGCACAAGAAGCCGCAAAACTTGAAAATTTAACGACCCGACTGCAAGAAGCCAAATCACCCTATGTCGATGATCTGAACTGGCTGATCGAACAACGCGACAAAGGGGCCTTTATTTCCATGCCGGACTATTACGGGCATGTCCTGGGCGATAAATCCAAGGCTGCCGATATCGACCATAAAAATGCGGTTACGCTGGAAATCAGCGCCCTGCAGTATTTTCCCTGGCTGATCGCCGAAGCCCGGCGCTGTATCGAGAAAGGGGAACTGATGCCCGGCCGCTATATCCGGGTGCGCAATATGGCAGAGCAGGAAACCGACAACGGTGACGTTATGGCCGTGGCCGCCGCCATGCAGATCGTCGGTGCCACCTATGTCGAAACGCTGGATACCAAGGGTACCGACGGCTCCAACATACACCTGGGCGGCCCGGAAACCATCACCGGTTATTTCGGCGGTGTGGGGCAACCCAACGAATATCCCATTAAATGGGTCCGCGAGTATCTTAAATTCTACACAAGCTACGGCGTGCAGCAGGTGCTCAACATCAACCCGGGAACCGTGCTGGTGGGATATCTGCTTCACAAGCTGGGAGTCAATAATGAGTTTAAGATTTCAGTGTTTATGGGCAATGACAATCCGTTTTCGATCCTGTGGACCCTGACCACCGCCCGGCTCTTTTCGCGCGCAGACGGCACTACTTCTTTGATCGGATTTAATCTGTCCAATTCGGCCAACAACGACACCATCCGCAAGGCCGCCGCCATCCGCAAGGCTTTGGGTTTGGAGGATGTCGTCCGCTTTGAACATCACATTACCGAAACCTGGAAGTCCATCGTGCGTCAGCCTTACAACCGCCGGGACGAGCTGATCGAAATCGCCCGGGAAGTACCCAACATATCAGCCAAACATGAAGGCGGCGAAGTCGAGGCTGAACAAGAACTGGCGCATCCTTCCGACATCCTGGATTATTTCATGGCCAAAAGCGACGTCGAAAAACAGGGGTTGATGCCGGCCCTTGAACAAAATTATATCGAAAAACACCGGTCCACCAACCTGACGGCCGATGCCTTAACCCGGGCCGGCATCGGCGTGGTCTATGCCACCAAACTACATAAAACTTCGTAATTAATAATTATAAGCAACAATCTAAACTATTGCGCCAAATCAGATTCTACCACGAAGTTCACGAAGCAATGGTATAGGTTACCTTCGTGCATCTTTGCGTGCTTTGTGGTGAAATACCTATCTGAAAACAAGCACCCATTTGGAACACGTCCGATTTGACATAAATCAAGGTCTCACATACCCTTTTGCCCTATCCTGCTGCAAAATTCAGTAATCTTTGCATCACAACAGTTAAAGGATAAATGAAATACTTTCCCATACAGTTCGTTCGCAAAATCGTCCAGTATGGTTTTGTGGCGATGATCGTTTTGATCGGCGTGCAGTTTACTCTTTTTGTCAACCAGCTGGAAGCGGGCATTCTGCCGACCATCACCCGTCCACCGGGAATCGAGGGTTTTTTACCGATCAGCTCTCTGATCAGCTTTAAATACTGGCTGGTGACCGGCATCTT
This sequence comes from uncultured Desulfobacterales bacterium, assembly GCA_947259495.1. GTDB lineage: Bacteria > Desulfobacterota > Desulfobacteria > Desulfobacterales > JAHEIW01 > JAHEIW01. The sequence goes on from CAMYLV010000008.1 coordinate 152,079, forward strand.
TAACCCCATCCACCCCTCCGGACTGATCATCTTTTTAGTTATTTTGGCGACCGCCATTTTGCTCAAGCGCGGTTTCTGCAGCTGGGTGTGCCCGTTTGGCCTGTTGACCGAGTATTTGAATCGGCTGCATAGGTTCATTTTCAGAAAAGACATCCGGCTGCCCCGCTGGCTGGATTACCCGTTGCGCAGTTTAAAATATCTGCTGCTTTTCTTTTTTATCTGGGCCATCATCATCAAGATGAACCCGCGCGATCTGGATTATTTCATCTACAGTCCCTACAATATGGTGGCTGACATTAAAATGCTGCATTTTTTTAAAGATATCTCCGCTTTTGCCCTCTGGGTATTGGCGGCTTTATTTATTTTATCCATTTTGGTGCGCAATTTCTGGTGCCGTTACCTGTGCCCCTACGGAGCGCTACTAGGCGGGCTCAGTTTTATCAGCGTCTTTAAAATTCACCGCAATGAAGACACCTGCACCCAGTGCCAGCAGTGCACGGGCACCTGTCCGGTGGACATCAAGGTCCACAAAACCACCAGCGTGATCTCCGATGAGTGCCATGCCTGCCTGAAATGCGTGGCTGTTTGCCCGGAGCAAGACACGCTTTATATATCAGCAGCAAAAAGATCCGGCATATTAAAACCGGCGCTTTATGCCGTCATCATCTGCTTGCTTTTTATCGGCGGATCGGTCATCGGCCGATTAAGCGGACACTGGCAGACCCGCATCACAAATTATGAATACTCGTTTCATGTCGCCCACCTGGACACTCCCTTTTACCAGCACAACCGCGGCCAGGTGCCGGTTTACAACAAAGACGCCTGGATGATGATGATGGAAAGAATCAAGCGTTCCGAAAAAGCCTGGCGCAAGGGGCAGCGGTTAAAAGATTAGTGCTGAGTCATGAGGACTGAGCATTATAGGGGTTGTCAAAAAAACGTTGCGGTATTCAAACGTTTTTTTCTACAACCCCGCATGCCACACTTCCGCATTCCGGAACATTATTATGGAAAACGGTATAAAAGCTTGTCTTCGTTCGTAAAGTGTTTACCCTCTGGGTATAAATTTTTGTTAATGAAAAAACTTTCCGACCCCTGAAATCAATTGCAACGGCAAAGGACCCGCCATGATCCGGCAGAATAAAAGCAGTCCGTTACCCGGAACCCTTTTGACGGTCATACTTCTTTGCATGGCACTTGTAATGCTGCAGAGTGCCAGCGATTCGACCGCCGCACAAATCGCAAATAAGCCCGCCCACAACCGCTTGATCAACGAATCCAGCCCCTATCTGCTGCAGCATGCGACCAATCCAATCGACTGGTACCCCTGGGGAGCAGAGGCTTTTGATAAAGCCCAAAAAGAAAACAAGCCGATATTTTTATCCATCGGATACTCCACCTGCCACTGGTGCCATGTGATGGAACACGAATCCTTTTCGGATGCGGAGGTGGCGGCCCTGTTAAATCAATATTTTGTGTCCATCAAAGTTGACCGTGAAGAGCGCCCGGATATTGATCGGGTCTATATGACCGTCACCCAGACCATGACCGGCCGGGGCGGTTGGCCCAACACGGTTTTTTTAACACCCGACCGAAAACCCTTTTTTGCGGGCACTTATTTTCCAAAAGAGACCCGCTGGGGTACCACTGGGTTAATGGAGCTTTTGCCGAAGGTGGCTGAGCTCTGGCAAAATGATCGACAAAATGTTTTAAAAAGTGCAGATCAAATTACCAGCCTCATCGCCAACCGGCGCAAACTCAGCCCCGGTGCCGCCCTTGACAAATCCATCCTTGATAAAACCAGCAGCATGCTGGCCGAAGTATATGACGCCGACTACGGCGGCTTCGGGCCGGCCCCCAAATTTCCGACTCCCCATGTATTCGCATTTTTACTGCGGCACTATTACCACACGAAAGACAGCCAGGCACTCGCGATGGTCGAAAAAACACTGATCCGCATGAGACTTGGCGGAATTTACGATCATATCGGTTTTGGCTTCCACCGCTATTCCACTGACAGGCAATGGCTGGTACCGCATTTTGAGAAAATGCTGTATGACCAGGCCCTGCTGGCTATCGCATATACGGAAGCCTACCAGGCAACCGGAAAAGTATTTTACGCCCAAACGGTTAATGAAATTTTGGCTTATATTTTGCGGGAGCTGACGTCAACAAATGGGGGTTTTTACAGCGCAGAAGATGCTGACAGCGAAGGGGTTGAAGGCAAGTTTTACTTGTGGACCCTGCCGCAGATTCAAAAAATTCTGGGCCATGACGAAACGGAAACATTTAAAAAAATCTATAACCTTGAGCCTGACGGCAATTTCACCGCTCACGAGGCCGTGCATACAGCCGGAAGCAATATTCTTCATCTCAAAGAGGCGCTACCGGATTTGGCCGGGGGCCTGGGTATGCCTGAAAAACAATTGCGTCAGCGAATGGAGAAAAACCGCACGCAGCTTTTTGAAGTCCGTGAAAAACGGGTTCGCCCTTTTAAGGATGACAAAATCCTTACCGACTGGAACGGATTGATGATTGCCGCGCTGGCCAAAGCCGGGCCGGTGCTTGGCGAACCCCGTTACACCGCTGCCGCTGTCAGGGCCGCTGATTTTATTTTACGCGAACTGCAAGCCGCAAACGGCCGGTTGATGAAACGCTACCGTAAAGGAAACGCCGGTCTGCCGGCCCATCTGGATGATTATGCGTTTACCGTCTGGGGTCTGTTGGAACTTTATGAAGCCACTCTGGAAGCGACTTATCTGCAGGAAGCCCTTCGCATCAACGATCAAATGATAGCGCATTTCTGGGACGATACCGGCGGTGGCTTCTATATGACAGCTGACGATGGTGAGAAATTGCTGCTTCGCAGCAAAGACATCTACGACGGCGCCATCCCATCCGGCAACTCGGTGGCGACGTTGAACCTACTGCGTCTGGGCCATATGACCGGCAGGGAGGACTATTTAAAAAAAGCCGAAGGGATCACCCGCACTTTTGCCGAATCGGTAAATCGTTACCCGGCGGGCCATACCCATTTGATGGTGGCACTGCAGTATGCGTTGAATCCCAATTACGAGGTGGTCATCGTCGGCCGGCCCGGAACCAAAGATACGCGTGCCATGCTGGCGGCATTGCGCAAGCCGTTTTTGCCCGGCAAGGTTGTTTTGCTGCGTCCGGCCGACAAAAAGACGTCAGCTGCAATCATTCGCCTGGCACCGTATACGGAATTTATGATTGCCAAGAACGGCAGGGCCACCGCTTATGTCTGCACCAATTTTGTCTGCAAACTGCCCACCACCGACATTTCCCAAATGCTGGCCAACCTGCAATCATCAAGTAATTAGTCAATAAGCCTCAATATAGTCTTCGAGCCAGACGCTAGTGCAGTATTTCTCACCACTAAAGTGTTCAGGTGTCAGGTGTCAGAATTGACGGACTGAAACACGAACATTGATACCTGACATCAATGGTTCCCTGACACCTGCACCTGAAACCAAAAAAATTAGCTGGATGTAGTCTTTCGGCAGACAAGTTGATAAAGCACTTTTATAAATTATCTGGTAAGGCCCATTCGATAAACTGCCAATCCACCTCCCAGGCATGTTCCCCATAACCGCCGGCGGTTACATAGGCCCGCGGAATATGCTGGTGCTTTAAAAATTGATAAACGAGCTGATCACGTTCCTTTAACTGCGCCAGCGACAGTTTCAGTTCACCGGCTGAAGGCAGTGTGTCTTTTGCGTAAGGATCCGACCCGGCTAAAACAAGGGCAAGATCCGGCGGCCCGGTACTGCCGAGTTTTTCAAGCCCCTCTTCGAGTCTGACAACATATATGTTCTCCTCACCGGCAGTCACCGCGATATCGATGTCGCTGGGGACAAAAGATGGATTCGGTCTGCCCTGCTCATCATGGGCGTCACCATCCAGCGGCCAGCCTTTGGCCATATGGATACTGAGGGTCGTAATCGAGCTGTCTTCTTGAGTTAAAACGGCTGTTCCATCCCCTTTGTGGGCATCCAGATCGATCACCCAGGCCGTGCGAATTAAATTTTCAGACTGCAGTTTGCGCAGGGCAATCACAATATCATTCACCAGGCAAAACCCGGCGCCATAATCCCTTTTAGCATGGTGCATGCCGCCGCCAAAAGCAAAACAAAAATTATTTTCAAGGGCCTGCCGGCAACATTGCACCGTAGCCGCCACCTTAACCAGAAGACGATCAAACAGCCGGGTTAACGGAAGCGTGGCTTTATCCGGGTTGTAGCGATAATAGCGGCCGTTCTTATCAATCAGTTCAAAGGTTCTGATAATCTCTTCTTCGAGCTGATCGGAATATAACCGGGTCACATATTCAACGGAATGCACGCGCAGAAGATCTTTACGAGTTACGGTTTCATTAACTTTGTTGATATGCCACTGATCGATTCGGGGTCCTAAAATCGTATGGCCCTTTAATTTTGCAAAGGTGGTGGCCGCTCGGCTGTGCGGCAGCGGAATTTCAATACCGAATTCCGCCAGGCCTTCCTTCATATTTGGGTCATAAATAATCATATCGCCATCCGTGTCCAGGGTGTCAGTGAAGCACTCAATCAATCCTGACATCTGAATCCGCCTCCGGCGGAGCACCTGAAACCTTTTTAAGAGGCCAGTAGCATCTAATTAGTGAAAGAACCCACGTTGTTGTATACTCGCTTAAAAAACACATTCAAACTAATACCGAAATATGGAGCAAACAACCTTGTTTTGACAATCTTATGCTTTTTCCGTACAATAGCATCAACCAACCTGGCCATCCTTAGAAACAAAATTACACAGACTCGACCCCATGAGCCGGCTGACTGTTTGACAGCCGCTTCAAATATATTCTTTTGCCAGAACGCTGTTTGGTAATGAACATAGCCCCGTTCGTCTCGGGCTGTGGCTAATTAAGGGGGGGCACAGATGCCGGACGGAGATAAAAAGCTTTCAATCCCTTCAGAAACAGCAACGCCGCCAGATCGCGTAATCGGAGATCTGTCAAAGATGCTTTCGGGTAAAAAAATTATCCAGGAGGCCTCTGAATTTGTAAGAGCGCATATCCGCCGGCAACCGCCGGTGCAGCGTTTTTTTAGCTTCATGCCCACCATGTTGACGCGGGTTTCGCCGTTTCATTTCAAAGGCCGGCATAAATCAGCCACCTGGCCACTTGTCCGGCTGGATTCGGGCGATGCCAATTCGTGGGGAAACATGCAGGTGGTGGGCGAGTTGCTGATCATTTTTGACGAAACCATTCTATTTTGTCTGCTGGCGCTGATGACACGGTTTGAAAGTGACGCTTTTGAAACTTCCCAGACGGACCTGGCCCAAATTGCAGGCATCGATCCAACACCTAAAAATGCCGCTAAAATCTGGAAGAGTATTCAACGCCTGGCCGGCACCCGGATAGATTTGCAACTTTTTAGCGGCAAAGGCAAAAAAAGAAAAACGCTAAAAGAATTGACCGGCTCGATCCTGAGCTTTGCCGATAAAGATCAGGCCAACGGACATGTCCGTATTGTCGTCAACCCCTATTTTCTGGAAATGTATGCCGAAAGTTTTGTGACCAACATCGATATGGAATTCAGAAGCCGCTTGAAATCGGACATCAGCAAAGCTTTTTATCGTTTCTACCAGGGTCAATATGAGACGCAATCGGAAATTGAAATCATGCGCCTGGCCCAGGCTGTCAATTTGAATATCGCGCAGGAAATGAAGCAATTAAAAGCTAAGGTGCGCACGGGGTTAAAGGAACTTCAAGGAAAGGGATACCTGGAAACCTATGAGATCTCCCGTGATAATCGTGTGATTGTTTCGAAAACCAAAGATGCGGCTGTTAAATTCGAGAGTCAGATTTTGGGCAATTCCAATATTGAATATTTTATTGGTTAAAGAGCGCAAACGGAATTCAATAACCCACACGACTTTGGGCATATTGCAGGGGACACGACACGGCCCACCCGGCGGCTTATGTTGCTTCAGCTTTAATGATCTCAAAGCTGTTCAACATATGCCGGAATGCTTCGATATCTCTTTGAAAATGAAAGCGATCCGAGGCCGTAAACCGCAGGTTAAAAAAAGTGTCCTCTTTGATAAATCCGTAATATAGCGTTTGGTAGGTATGACCTTCCGCGTCCTGATAGGTATACAGGATTTTAAAACCATCAAATCCCTTAATGATTTCCGGGGTATTCTTCAGCACCCTTAAATTCAATAAATTCTGATCGGATATGAGCTCATCGATAACGACCTGAGCCGCCTCTTCCGGTAGCATGGCCTTTTGCATTTTCTTTTTCGTATGGCGAAACGACTTGCCGATGGGACGGTTTTGAACCAGGATATATTGCTGGAAAGGGTTTTCTCTGGTCACCAGAAGATAGCGGTTATTGTCAATTTTGCGCCAGCCCTCAGGAATATCGACCATAAACTCGTAGGAAGCTGGTTTCGAAAGCCCGGCAGTATGCGTACAGGCCAAACAAATGGCTATAATTATAAACAGGCTGAACCACAATTTTTTTTCCATTAGCCTTCCTCACTGAGTGTGCATTGTTTTAAATACCCTCTGATGTATGCTTGGTCCGAAGAATCGGGTGAAAGCTGCAAACACGACTCGAAAAATTTTTTGGCCAGCGCACGCTGGCCTTTTTTATAATGAATGAGTCCGATCGCTTTGTGGGGGGCAGCATAGCTTGGATCCAGCGTAATGGCGCGGCTGTAATAGCTGAGCGCTTTCTTTGCATCATTATTGTGTCCGCGCTGTCGGTGAATTTCCCCCAGCAAAAAATAAGCCCGAGTATCATCCGGTTTGATCCGTAAATACTTATCAACTCCCCCTCTGGCGATTTGAAACCGTCCCAGCCGAATATCCAATCGCGCATTATCTAAAAGTAACGTATCCAATTTTGCAAGAAATAATTCGCTGCGTTTATGGGTTGCCCTTATATCTATATTAGCAGGCATCGGCGATTTCTGCAAATTTTCGGCCCGCTGCCGAATTTTGGGATGGCTCCCGAAAAAGAAGGGCTCTTCATGCCCAACCTGAGCGATGTCTGAAAGCATCTGATCAAAAAGTGAAAGGGCTTCCTTCGGATTATAGCCCGCCTGCACGGCCCATTCATATCCAACCAGATCCGCTTCGGCCTCCAATTCACGGGCGTATCCGCTGATGGCGGCCATTGCTCCGGTGACACCCATAGAATGCGCCAATGCCTGCAAGCCTTTCGATTTAAGCAGGGTCTGCTGAATGGCGATTAAAAAAGCCGGTTGATTCCTGTACTTTCTAAACGCCTGTAATGCATGCCGGCGGATGCAATGGGTCAACTCATGGGCCAGCACAGCCGCCAGTTGCGCTTCGTTATCCATTCGTGCCAGCAATCCGCTATGGATATAGATCATGCCATTGGGATATGCGAACGCATTCAGGTAAGGGTTCTTGATGACCTTTACGCGAATGACCAGATCTGCCGGCGCGTCTTCAGGCTTCAGGTTGGCAACCACCTGATTCAAGTAGTCTTCAAGTTCCTTGTCCGTGTAGATAAGGCCATTGCTTTCAAATGCGCGCTGTTCCTGCTCTGATTTTTGCCAGAGCATTTGTTCGTCTTCAGTTGCGAGGAGCACATCCGGCACCAGAGAAATCTCTGGCTTTGAATGGGTAGAACATGCCGTCGCCACCGCCAGCAAAAGCAGACCTGACAAGTGTAGGAATAATTTGCTCAGTCGCATGTTCATTTTCGCCTTGTAAGTGCCGCTTAGCGTGAATATAAACCAGGACAACAATTATGTTTTTATAATAATTTCATAAGGTTATAGGATTTTTAGCTGATTGCAAATTACCGCCGCTCCAAATAAAAGCAAAAGTTATGCCTCTGACGGACAGTGAATTAGTAATCGGTAATCACAGCACCAAACTTTAGACCGTTCTTTGGGGGTTCATGCGGAAATCAAACAATTGAGGGAATGAAGCCATCTGGACGATGTGGGGCTTTTTACACAATACTTCTACATATAAAGAACAAGTACTTTTTTTCTCTTCCATTCATTTTTTTGTTGTCTTTTAACAAATTATGCATAATATTGTCGGTATCAATATTTTCTATTTTCTGGGCATTGGGGGCAGATTCTAGAAAGGAGGAAAGAAAATGAAAAAGCTGATCGTATTAGTGTTTATTGGATTGCTGCTCGCAGGATGCAGCTCCGAATTTTACAAACATGATTCTCTTTTTAAAGACTGGGATCACGTTAAGTTTAGCTGGGGCGGATACAAAAATACAACTTCCGAAGATGCGCAAATGTCATCTGAGCGCGGATGGTGGGGAGAAGAAATACCGTACATTCCGGCTGAATAATGAAAGCGTCTGATTCACCATCGCGCACGAACTTTTCTTTTCTTTGCTTGGTTTAGCTTTTCATTCTCGTTGATTTTTAAGATCTGTTTTCGACACAGAATGAGCTGCCCCGATGCGTTTCTGAACCAGACGATCACCTACAATTAAACGAATAAAAAGGGTGGCCAATAGCCAGTAAAAAACTGGGCCGCCCTTTTTTAATACCTTTTTCTATTTAGACCTTTTTCGACGTACACTTTTTTTATCCCACCAAACTACTATATATAGTATTTTAATTTTCCGGACGCACAATTTGCATCTCTCTATACCGGCGTGCAGGCAACTTGAAAACAGCCAGATCGCCTGTCACATGCCGCTCGCAACAAACGGCAGAACCGGTCCCTTCTTGCTTATTAGCAAATCGCAAGAGACCCTGGCAGGTTGACAAGCGGTACGGTTTGGCCATATAACGCCTGGAGCCCCTGAGCTTTTTTGACCCGTTGAGGTATAAACAATGAGCTTTTTGCAGAATTGGATCGGGATCGTCTTGGTCTTTTTTATCCTCACTGTTCCAGCAGCCTGCCTTCCCAACAAGCAAATGACGGTTGCGTCCACCGCAACGCTGCTGGAGGACATTTCAATATCTGCCAACAAACAATCCGATTTAAGAGTCATCCGGGAAGGAATGCCCGCCTACCTGATGCTGATTGACGGCATGGTGGAAGCCGTGCCGAACAATGCCCGTCTGTTGATCACCGCTGCCCAGGCATATGCATCATTTGCTTCAGCCTTTATCGAAGATGCAGACAAAAATTATGCCCGCGCCCTATTTGCCAGAGCCAAAATATATGCCCTGCGAGCCCTGGAAATTCGCGGCTTAAAAGATCCCGTCTCCAAACCGTTTAACGAATTTGAAGCAGCGGTCAACACGCTGGGTAAAGATGATGTTCCCTATATGTTCTGGACCGGGACGTGCTGGGGGAGCTGGATTCGGGTCAATTTGGGCTCCATAGCCGCTCTGGCTGAACTGCCCCGGGTAGAGGCACTTATGAAGCAGGTATTGGTGCTGGATGAGCAATTCTACTATGGCGGCCCCCACCTGTTTATGGGCATATTGTTTGCCTCCAGGCCCCAGATCGCCGGCGGCGACTTAGAAAAGGCTCGCTATCATTTCAAAAAGGCCCTCGCTTTTAGCCAGGATGCTTTTTTAATGACCCGGGTCTATTTTGCCAGCCATTACGCCCGCAAAACGTTAGACAAAAAATTGTTTATGGACAGCCTTCAAACGGTGCTGGATACCCCCGCCGATAAGATACCGCAATTAACATTGCTCAATACAGTGGCCCACCAAAAAGCAAAAGAATTGCTTGCACAGGCGGACGATTTATTTTAGGAGACCCAGGCATGCAAAGATCAGCAGCGATGGCAATTGTCGGACTCATTATTATTACATGTATGCTAATGGTGCCAGCAATGCCCGCAGCAGCCAAAACAGTTGTTATTAAACTGGCCACCCTGGCGCCGGAAGGAAGTTCGTGGATTGAAACGTTTAATTCCATCGACGCAGAGATACAGCAAAAAACCAACGGACAGGTGCGCTGTAAGTTTTATGCCGGTGGTGTGCTGGGGGATGAAAAAGATATGCTGCGCAAAATGCATATCGGGCAGATACACGCTGCCGCTCTGACCTCAGCAGGTTTATCGGCCATCTTTAGCGAAATGGATGTGTTCCAGATCCCGTTTCTTTTTGAGACCCACGATGAAGTTGATTTTGTGCTAACGGAAATGGATGCGTTTTTTCGAAATGGTTTTGATAAAAAGAATTATGTCCTTTTAGGCTGGTCCGAAGCGGGTTTTGTGCGCCTGATGTCGACCAAACCGATTGCCACCATCGCTGATCTCAGAAAGGTCAAAGTCTGGACCTGGGAAGATGCACCCATGACCAAAGCCATATTTGATGAGGCCAATGTTTCGGCCATTCCGCTTTCGGTACCGGACGTTTTGGTTGGTCTTCAAACCGGGCTGGTGGACGTGGTTTACGCGCCACCGACCGGCGCGATTTCTCTGCAATGGTTTACCAAAACCCAATACATGACTGATGTCAATCTACTCTATCTAATCGGTGCGGTGGTCATAAAGAAAAATGTGTTTAACAAAATTTCACCCGCCCACCAGAAAATCCTCATCGAAGTCTGGCACCGCCAGATGAGCCAGCTGAAACAAAAAATCCGTAAGGAAAACCAGGAGGCCATTCAGGTGATGGTCAAACAGGGTATCAAGATCATTTCACCATCACCGGACCAGGTCGCAGAGTATAAAAAAGTATCCGCTAAAGCTATGCAGCGGCTGGAAGGTGAAACCTTTTCCAAAAAAATCCGAGATGAGGTCAGCGCCAAATTAAAAGCCTATAGAAAGAATAATCAATAATGCGCAGCTGGCAAAAATGGGATGACAGCCTCGGCCGGATAGAAAAATTCTTTGTCGCCGTCATGCTGAGTGTAATGATTCTGCTGGCGTTCTTGCAGATTGTACTCCGCAACGTCTTTAGCAGCGGAATTTCTTGGGGGGACCCCCTGGTTCGCTATCTGGTGCTGTGGGTGGGGTTTATCGGGGCCAGCCTGGCAACCAGAGAAGGCAAACATATCACGATTGAGGTGTTTTCAAGATGGTTGTCCGGTCGCGGCAATCAGTATCTTAAGGCCATCTCTAATTTAATCTCCGCCCTGGTTTGCAGCCTGCTGGTCTTTGCCGGCTGGACATTTGTTCTTAACGAGGCCCAAATGGGCGGTACCACCTTTCTGCAGATTCCGGTCTGGGTTCCCCAAATCATTATTCCGGTTACCTTCGCATTTATGACGCTGCGGTTTTCCCTGCGCTTTTTTGCCGAGCTGGCGATGATATTTACATCCGGCAATCAAACAAAACACGGAAGCCCATCATGATTTTGCTGGCCATTCTTGCCGCCATCTTTTTGATGCTCATTGGCGTGCCTGTTTTTGTGGTGATCTGCGGGCTGGCCCTTTACCTGTTTTTTACCAGCGGCATTGATCTGTCGGCCATCATTATTGAGATGCATCGGATGGCCACCACTCCGGTGCTGGTTGCCATTCCACTGTTTACGTTCTCCGGATATCTGCTTTCTGAAAGCGGGGCCCCGAAACGATTGATCCGCCTTTCAAACGCGATTCTGGGCTGGCTGCCGGGGGGGATCGCTGTTATTGCCCTGATTGCCTGCGCTGTTTTTACAGCCCTGACCGGAGCCACCGGTTTGACCATCATTGCATTGGGCGGTATCCTGCTGCCGGCAATGACAAGGGCAAATTATCCGCAGGCGTTTTCATTGGGCCTGTTAACCACTTCGGGAACCCTGGGGTTGCTTTTTCCCCCCAGCCTGCCCCTGATTCTCTACGCCATCGTAGCCGGGATCAGAATCGATCAGCTTTTCATTGCCGGTATCCTGCCCGGAATTTTGCTGGTGGTGCTGCTGTCTTTTTTCAGCATCACCCGGGCCGTGCGGGCCGATGTGCCCAAAACCCGTTTTCAGATTTCTGAAATTTTGGGCGCCCTGCGCGAGGCGCTCTGGGAATTGCCCTTGCCGATGGTGGTTTTGGGCGGAATTTACAGCGGACAATTTGCGGTCAGCGAGGCGGCAGCCATTACGGCTGTTTATGTATTATTTGTAGAAGTTATCGTCTATCGGGACATCCGCTGGAAGGACCTGCCGGAAATTATGAAAAAAAGTATGGTCCTGGTGGGGGCGGTACTGATTATTCTGGGCGCCGCCATGGGTCTGACCAACTATCTAATCGACGCCGAAATACCGATGCAGTTGCTGGATTTTTTCAAGACCCATATCGAAAGCAAAATCCTGTTTTTAATCGTCTTAAACCTGTTTCTCCTGGCGGCGGGCTGTACCATGGGAATATTTTCGGCCCTGGTGGTGGTCGTCCCGCTGCTGACACCGATTGGTGCGGCCTACGGCATGGACCCCATTCATCTGGGAATTATCTTTTTGGCCAACCTGGAGATCGGCGCGTCGATCCCCCCGCTGGGCATTAATCTGTTTATTGCCAGCATTCGGTTCGAACGACCCGTACTGCAGCTCTACTGGGCCTCATTGCCGTTTATCGCCATCCTGCTGATCGCCCTAGCCCTGATTACCTACATCCCCTGGATAAGCCTTGTATTGCTCAAATAAGCGGCCGCAATAGCGATACACTTTTCCGGCATACTTGCCGACCAACACCACCACTAGAATTCCAATCACGGGAATCAAAATGGTTGCGGCCGGTCACAAATCGCCGCCTTGAACGGGTAAAAAGGTATTTAAATTTTCAATTGTATTTGAAACCATTATATCACCCGATAAAATTTCCAAATTTGAGCGTTTTAACTTTTGGGAATTTTGGGAGTTATTAACGATTGAACAAAACCATACCCCCAAAGATAAGCAGCATCCCGATCAGATGAAAGGCCTTAAGGGATTCCCCGAGCCAGATGATGGCCATTACGGAGGCAAATACCGGAATGAAATTTATAAACAGGCCGGCACGATTGGCTCCAATTAGCTCTACGCCGCGATTCCAGCAAAAAAAAGCGACAATTGACGGAAACGCGGCAACATATAGGACGCTGGCCACCACATCAACGTTCAGCGCAAATGCCTGGCTGTGCCTCAGCTCCCATAGATACAATGGCAACAGGCCCAGTGCACCCAGGGCGAAGGTGTAAATGAGAAAACTGAGCGCATGAATCGACGGCCTGCGGTGTAAAAATGCGGAATACAGCGCATAGAGCAAAACGGCCACCAGCATTAATAGATCACCCTCTACAAAAGATAAATCTAAAATGGTTGCAAATCTGCCGCGCAATACCACCAGGCCGGCGCCCAATATGCATAAAGCGACACCCAGGCTTTGCAACCGGGTGACCTTCTCTTTAAAGGCGAGCAGGGAGATCAAAATTATAACGGCCGGCATGGTTGTTTGAATAAGCGCCCCGTTAATGGCAGTGGTCGTGTGCATGGCCAGGTACAGCAGCGTGTTAAATCCGGAAATTCCGACCAGAGACAAAAAAAATATCATCTTCCAGTGCCGGGTAAAAAGCGGCCAGTCCCGTCTGGCATGCGGATGCGCAAAAGGCCACAGCAGTAAAGATGCAATTGTCCAGCGCCAAAAAGCAAGGCTGACGGGCGGAATAATATCAACGACACTGCGGGCTAAAACGATATTGCCAGCCCAGCACAGCGGTGCAATGGCCAGCAGAAGATAGGGCCGCCAGGTAAAAGGCTGGCTTTGGCGACCGTTGGTGGGTTGTAATTTCATGTTAGATAGACGTCCTGAAGCGGCGCTTTCGGTTTTATAGTGGTTGTCAAAAAAACGGATTGCCGCTCATTTCATCGGTCAACAGGCATCGCAGGTATCAAATAAATTCAGGGTTAAGTCAAGTAGATCTTAATGAATGGGAATGCCGAATTATTTTTGGGATACACTTTAGTTAAATGGTGTCATAAAAGAGGGCGGCCCCGCAAATGGGGTGCCGCCCCGAATCAACACTAAATGGAGGTTTTTAATATGGCATTACCGTTGTGAATAAACCTCCGGCCGCGGATAAAAACCAGGATCATCCACGACCACTGCTAAATTAAGGTCCCGATTGGATCCGTCAAGTTTTACGCCTTCCGCCGGCCAAATCCAAAAACCCGTCAGGCGCTTGAAACGTTGACAGTCCCGGATTTCGTGATAATTTAAAAAACCATGCCCGACACAGAAAATGAAAAAAATGAACAGCCGCCCGTCGTCAGTACCACCTGGTGGATCCGTCAGATCATCTTGATTGTGATTGCCGGGTTTTATCTGGTTTTTGGCATTCAGCTGCTGATCTCTGCCTATCAGCTCAACAATCCATCATATTTCATCTTTACCTTTTTCGCATCCAATTTTATGATTCTGTTCAGTGGGGCCCTGATGGTGGGTTTTATCTACCGCTTGGTGACGACGTATCGGCATTTGAAAAATTTAAATTTATAGCACAAGCGTTTGGCTAGAACGGACAATTCAACCGACAAATCAGCCGCTAGCGGGCAGACCTTCAACTATCTCAAGGGGGAGTGCAAATAAAATCCCCCGGCCGGGCTCACTGAGATCGCCACACAAGGATTTAATAATTTTGATGGCCTTAGCCAGGCGCTCCTTATCTTCAATCACGGTCAGAATGGTCTTATTTGACGATTCAAGATCCGTGGTGACCTTGTTGATTTGCTCCATCACGGGCAGCGAAGCCCGGGTTTTCATTAGCACCCGCCCCATACCGGTGCTGTCTAGAACCGTTGAGCCCGTGATGCCGATTTTCGCAAACTGTTCCATAATGCTGGATAGTTCTTCAGAGCGCTCCAAAATAGTCACAAGTAAATACATCTGATAACCTCCTTGTTTTCTGGTTATCGTCAATCATGCCTGCGGATTTTATAGTGGTTGTCAAAAAAACGTTCCGATTGCGGGACGTTTTTTTGCTACAACACTTATGCCGCCATCATTTTTTTCGGAACCTTATTATGACAAGCGGTATAATCGCTTCGCCAGACTAACGCATGCTTCTTACGAATTGAATTCAGACAGGCAATCGACTGAGAATTTGATCATATCCAAAATGGCGAATCACCGATCTCGCCCTGATTTTTGCCGGTTATGCTCTCAACCCCGGCTTGCTTTCTTCTTTTATTTTAAAAATTTTGGCTGCCAACTTTTTGGACAATATTACCGGCACATCCGGCTGTTTGGTAAATTTAAATTTTACAAAACCACCGAATAAGCGTCTGCTCCCCTCTTCAGTTGATATCTCTGTCCACGGGAAAAACAAAGGCGGGTGGCCCAACCGAAAAATCGGGAATACCGCCAAATAAAGTCCATATTTATTGGCGCCGACAGTTACGCAGTTATTGTAATTCGTCCATCTACGCATCCCAGCACTTTTTAACCACAGTTTCTGACCGTCAAATACGGAATTTGCCTGATAGTCCCGTGCCAGTATTCTCCAGCCACCGACCACAGATATTACTTTACAAACACCCATCCACAAAATGATGAAACACAATATATAGGCCGTTACGGAAAACGGCTCAAATTGATTTGCATACATGGTTCTGCGTCACTCGAATTTAGGGCTAAATTTATGAATCGGTCTGTTTCACCCGGATTTCGCTGCCCGGTGCGACTTGGTGTGCAGCCAGATGTCCATACCGATTTTTAAAAAGATGAGGACGCACAGCAGCCCCACCGGTGAGCCCAATTTCATAATGAACACGCCGCCGGCAATAATGGCCACATGCATCAAAATAATTCGCTTGTAGGGACGCATCATGATCTCATTGACTTTAAGCGACAGGTATTCCTGACCGTTTATAAAGTTCCTGACAAAAGATATGCCGTGACTGACGAATAGACCCAGGGCCGGCCATTCCAGTCCGGGCGGTCGGCTATTCCAGAGTTGCATGACAACCGAATATAGAAGCTGCAAAAATATTAGAGGGCCCATCCATGCGCCGGCTGGCGCCAGGGCCTCCTCAGCGGATCCGATTTTAAAAAAGGTCAGCAGAAAAAAGCCGTGCACGGCACAAAAGCCACCGAAGTGCACGCAGAAAAAGGGAATCAAAAACAATTTCTGTATTTGCCTGGCAGATGATTCGACTTTTACCAGGATCATTCGCAGGATGTTGAAAAATCCAATAATTAGATTTTCTATCCAGTAGAGCAGCACGATGGCAGCCGAATCCCAACTTAGAAAAATTACGCCAAACAAGGGTACCAGATTGGCAACCGTCAGGGCGACGATGGAAAGCGAGGGCCTTTGCATCGGTTTATTTGAAACGGTTCGTGTCATCGGAAAACGATAATCGAATAGACCTTAAAAATTTGTCGAATGGTTCACCCGCGAAGGGCTAACAGGCTCGGAATTAAAATCGCGGCGACAATTCCCAGGACCGCAAGTGCGATTGACACCAGCGCCAGAATGCCGATAAATTTCCAGAACGATTTCTGATATTCAATGGCTTTGCCCAGTTCGATGGCATCGTCGGTCTTCAGAAAAGCGCTTATGGCTGTCGAATACTTTGAAAGCCAGATCGATGGTACCAGATAAAACACACTGGCCAGAATATAAAATATGCCCATAAATGCCAGCGGCGGCGCTTTTTCAGAAACCGGAATAAAATTTCGGCCAACGATCATGGCAATCCCGGCGAGAATCGTCAGCCCCGTACCGATAAATCCCAAGACCGACAGCAGTCGGGTCCAGGGCCGGGTTGCCTTCAGTGATTTGCGGATGTAGCTCAAAATAGCTCTGCTTCGATCGACGCTGCCATCCGGGCCCGGGTCGTTGGTATCCAGTCCGTTGGTAAATTTTTGCATGTCTTGCTCCTTTCTGCCGGTTTAACGCAGACGGATACCCACATTTTCGCATATTGTGGTCAAAAATGCAAAAAATCCGGGGTAAGATATTAAAATTATATATGGATTCAGCTTATGCCGCCGGCCCTTCCGCTGGCAGCCGCCGATAGCGATGCCGGCGCCAGAGTTTTTACCATCGGCTCCCCCCGCGTTGATGAGATAGGTGTCACGCCGGGTTTTGCAAATTACATCCGGGGTCCAGCATTAAGTCGATCCCTACTTTATCCTTCTTTGCGTTTCACCCCCCGGGTGGATGGGGGTCATATCACCGCAAACCGCGTAATATCCCCCATTTTTTGTATGAATTAGACACCGCCCCATTTTTAGAATAAAAATTTTATGAATTTATATCAATTGCTTATATAAAAACCCGCCCAGCTGATGTTGGCCTGGCAAGAATTTTGCCTTATTACGGGGTACCCTAATCAGACTGATAGGAACGGAGCGAATGTCTCGCCTGCCGAAACGTAATCTTGGACAAGGAGGATACTAATGAAAACAACTACACCTAAAATTATCGGAATTGTTGCAATTTTGGTTGCGGCTGCCATGCTATTTGGCTGTGCATCCAGCAGCAACAATACTATGGCCAGCAAATATGAATCTAAACTCAACGAAAAGAATAAAAAGATCGATACGCTTCGAGTGGAAAACAAAGAAAAAGAGAAGATGATCGACGTCTACAAAAAAGAACTCCGGATGTCGAACGAATCGGCTGCAGCAGCAGAGAAGCGGGCTCGCGAAGCCGAATCTTCCCGCACGGCCATGAAGGCATCCGATTCTGGAAGCAGTCTTTTCCCGCCCAATGCGAAGGCGGGTGAATGCTGGGCAAGAACATTTATTGCCCCCACCTACCGGACCGTCAGCGAACGGGTTTTGAAAAATGGGGAATCCGAACGTCTGGAACTCATCCCGGCCCAGTATACGTGGGAAGAAAAAAGCGTTCTTGTCAAAGAGGCTTCGGAACGGATGGAAATCATTCCCGCTAAGTACCAGTGGGTTGAAGAAAAGGTATTGGTCAAACCGGAATCCAAGCAACTGGTTGAAGTGCCTGCCAAATTTGAAATGCAGCAGGAACGGGTTCTGGTAAAACAAGCCCATACCGCTTGGAAGAAAGGCCGTGGCCCGATTGAAAAAATCGATCATGCCACCGGTGAAATTATGTGCCTGGTAGAAGTGCCGGCATCATACAAAACCGTATCCAAACGGGTAATGGTGAATAGGCCGACCACCAAAGAGCTCTTCACCCCGGCTGAATACAAAACCATCAAGAAACGGGTTATGGTGGAACCCCCCAAAGAACGCAGAGTTAAGATTCCGGCTGAATACAAGACCGTTAAAGTCCGCAAAATGACATCACCAGCGCAGGAACGCAAGATTGCGATCCCCGCTGAATATCAAACCATCACGCGGACCGAAATGGCCAGTGACGGCCATATGGAATGGCGCCGAATTCTGTGTGAAACCAATGTAAACGCAGCGATCATCAAAGAGGTCCAGATGACTCTGCGCAACACCGGACATGATCCCGGACGCATCGACGGCGTCATTGGCCACCACACCGGGTCAGCGCTCAAGTCCTACCAGCGGGCCAACAAGCTCGCTGAAGGTGGTTTAACCTACGAAACGCTTCGCCACATGAATATCAGCCTGTAACCATCTGCATCCGTTAACATGTGCGAGGCGCCAAGACCCCGCCGGGTTGCCAGTCAATCCGCGGGGTCTTTTTTTACGCCATCGTTAGCTTTTGGATGGCTTCATTTTAAGCTCTGAAAAAACCCCCAGATCTCATCACAGCCGTTGACGTCGCGGCTCGTGCGACCGACCGTTCTTACCGGCAGGTACTGGCGCCCGTCGGGCCAGGTGTGTCCGCCGCCATCGATCCGATACAGGGCCACTTTCGCTTCATTATCACATCGGGAGTATTCGATTTTGGTCACACGCGTACCATCGGCGGCAACGTCGGGAAATTCGGTAATCACGGCTTGCGGGCTGCAGCGGTTCTTCTGCCGCCAGATCCTGATGGTCTCATCGGTTGAAAGCACCGCACCCCGGTGCCGGCGAAAAACCTTGATTTGCCCCCCGTTGTATGGCACCAGCGGATCCTCGGTGCCGTTGAAAACCGCCAGGCTGACCGCGGATTCAGAGCGGCAAAGCGGCGCTATGGCGGCCGGGATCTGGGCGGTGACCGGTGCAATGGCGCGAATTGTATCGGGCAGACTGCAGCCCAGTTGATATGACATCAGCCCGCCGTTGGAGATGCCGGTTACAAAAATCCGCTTTGAATCAATTGAGTATCGGACGCTCAGATCCTCGATCAACGCCCGCAAAAAGCCGACATCATCGATGCCTTTGCGGTGGGCGCCCGAAATCTTGTCGGGCCGGCCGTCGTTCCAGGATTTGTCGATGCCCTGCGGGTAAACCACAAAAAAGCCATCGCGGTCGGCCAGTTCGTTGAACCTTCTGTTCGTCAGCCGGAGCATCCCGCGATGGGTGCCGCCACCGCCGTGCAGCACCATCAGCAGCGGCCGCGCATTGGAAGGTGTAGTCTTAAAAGATGGCTGATACAGAATATAGTGGCGCTCCAGCCCGTCGTGGCGCAAGGTGTTGCCAGCCACTCCTCTCGAATGCGCGCAGGCAAATAACAGCAGAAGCAATACAAGCAGAAACGTTGCAGTACAAGCCCATAACTTCGGTTTTCGATTCAACACGATCAATTTTCTCACTCTAAAAATTTCGGAATTTGACTAGAAGCCATTTCAAAACCACGTTCCAGCCGATTTGCGGCTTTTGCAAAGCGCTAAACCAACCTGGTTCCCAGAGCGCGATCCAGCAAACCCATGAACTGGCCCTGCAGGGTAACGGCGATTCCACCCATAATGGCAATACTGATCAGAAAAACAGTGCTCATGTGTCAATTCCTCCATTCCGCTTTATAGGGCTGAGCTTGTCGCGCCGACTTGTCCCGCCGAAATTTTAATGAAGGCGGAAGTTTTAGTGGGGTATGAGGATCGAACTACGATAACTATTTGACATTATGTCATATACATCCTAAAATCAAGCCTTTTGGGGCCTTATAGGGGTTGTCAAAAAAACGTTCCGGTATTAATTGGAACCGGTTTTTGTATTGCTATCGTCGAGATTTATTCTTAATCTAGGTTTATTTGACAGTGCCTTTTTTTTAACAAATTTATTTTCTTCGGCCGGTAGGGACCCTTATGGTCCCCGCTGGTGTAAGCCTTGGGAGAAATTGAAGAGCATATGAAAACGATTGGCTTTAAGAAAAATGAATGCATAAAAAATTTATGTCTATACAGAGACAAAATGGAAAAAATACTATCTTTGATCGAGGATAAATTACCTCTCCGCAGTGCCGATAAAAAAAGAGTGCAGTTATTATTAAAGGACTTAAAGCAAGGTCTCAAAAAAGATTTGGACCGCGGTTCCGCAGTAAGAGGGCAAAAACAAATGGGCAGCGATGAACAACGTTTTTATATGCCCGCAATAAATGAAGCTGCAAAGCATATTTCAGTGGAAACAAATTCAACACCAAGTCAAATATGGATCGACGAAATAGATATGGCTCAAAAGTACATTAAGTATTATTTGAATCAGTTGCTGTCTTAACAGAATTGAACCCCAAAACACCCACTACCGTCACCCATGTCGGTCTTTTCATTATGATCCTCTTTTAGGAATTATTGGCAGGTGCTTCAGCGAAGGGGAGCCTGCCCCCGCTTTGAACGTCTAGTTTTGGATGCCGGGGGAGATGGCCATGTGCGACTTTTTTTTCTGATAGTGGTAAAATTTGACCAGCGCTTTTACAAATAGCCGGTTTTCGTTGGAAGAGCCGGTCAGATTTATGCCGACATTGTATTGACCGCAATCGTTTCTTTCACAATAAATAACCTCACCCCTGACTTCCATTTGATTGGTATTTAAATCGAAAAACATCAAGGTGATATGCGTCGCGCTGATTGCCTGAAATGTTTCAATCCGAATCCCCGTCTGGCTCACATTCCGAACGACAGCGATGTTATGCTGAAACATTTTTTCATCAGGATCCAAACTTAAGTAGGAGATCGGATCGCAAATTTGAACCCTTGGATTTTTTCGTCTTTCTGCCAGGCCCATATGTATAATATCGGCCTGACCATTAGAATCTTTATTTTATCTAACATCTTAAGAATTTGCGTAAAATTGCCGATAATAGATCTATCATTCCTTTTTCGGGCCCGTTGATACATTGTTTTTAGCCCGCGACTCTGAACGACCCGGTAAATACAGCTAAAAGGTGATCCAAGTTGAAAGTGCCTGAATTTATAAAAAAATCTTCGTTGCATCAATTCAAAATCGATAAAAACACCGTCGAGCATATTGTTGATGGGTCCATTGTGATCAATTCAATTGAATTGATGCTCGAAATTTTAAAAAAATTTCCGAATGATCCCGAACTGGTGAGAATATACGCGGATTTGCTTTTAAAAAATAAAATGCACGACGCAGCGGCCAAAGCGTACAATCGGACCGCTATTCTTTTTTTGGACATCGACAAAATGCTGCCTGCAATTGTGGCAAAAATCTCCCAATGGCATATTGAGATGCCTTCCGATCAAAACGTAAAGGCCTTTTTGATCGAGCTCGATAGCAACAACAACAAGAAACTGCCGATCGGTCATTTCCTTTCCAAGTTAACCATCCATGAGTTAAAGGCGCTATGCTCCCTTTTTGAAAATATCCGGCTGCCGGCCAAGCAGGTCGTCAAGGAAATTGGCGACACAGAGGATCACTTGTTCTTTATTGTATCTGGCAGATTAAAGGATTCCATTTACCTGACGCTGCAAAATCAAAAAAAGGTGTTTCGAAAACCCACCGTGGAATTATCCGAAAATGAATTTTTTGGTGATATTTATCCGTTCAATAAAGAGCAACGGTCGCAATCTTATATTGAAACGCTCGAGCCAACAGAGTTGGTCAGGATCCCCAAAGAAAAACTCATGCGAATATGCCGTAAATATCCGAACATCGAGCTGGGGATTATCGACTTACTGAATATTCGGTCAATATCGAACCAGGAGGGCTCTCCCGGAACCATTCGAAAACAAACCCGCCATAAATTCTCCTTAATGCTGGAGCTTGAGATTTACCCGGAGCATTCACCCGATGAAGCCATTTACCTGGAGGGCGAATCAGAGGACATCTCGATTGGGGGGATGAGCATTGTAATTGATTCTAACAAACTCAACGAGCCCTGGAACATTTCTTCTCTGAACGCAAGCGCCTCAAATGCAAAAATACATGTCAGCGTTGTCACCCACACGCTACTGCTGAAAATCTCCGGTAAAGTCGCCTGGCGCCGCGAGACTACCCATAACGGGACCAGAGCATTGGCGCTCGGCATGCAATTTGATGAGATGTCCCCCAAAATCCGGGGTCTGTTATTTGCTCTGGTTAATAGCCTGGATTAAATTTGACCTGAATTGAACGTCCCAAATCTTCCTGTCATATCAAAAACCCCAATCACGACGTCGGCCGATCACATCGCGAAAAAAAATGAAGCTCCTCTCAGTCCCGCCGCAAGCGGGAAGGGGTTTTCTGGGGAAAGCGAATAAGGGCTATGCATAAATAGCTGTCCCTTTACATGCATGACATCAGGATTTAACTTGACTAATAACAAGGAGAACGTTTTTGATGTTTCTTAGATTTTCCAATTCAAACATTATAATCTCTCTTTTTGCCATTGTCGCGGCACTATATTCAGGCCCGCTAATCGTGGGCGCCGAAGAAAGCCAGGATGATCTGAAATCGATACCTGCCGTTTCTCATCTACTCGATGGTAAGAAATTTACAGGACCGACAGGAGAAAAGGGCAAGAAAACCCACCATGAGGACGTATTGAGCTTCAGTGACGGTAGATTCACCTCTTCCAAATGTTTCGAATTTGGGTTTACAGACGGCCCATATACGGCCACGGTCGAAGGGGATTTAATCCATTTCCAGGCGGAGACCGTCAGCCCCTCCCATGGAAAGATGATGTGGAAAGGAACCCTAGCAGACGATATCATGGAAGTTGAGTATTCATGGACCAAGGAGCGCTGGCTTTGGACCACTTACAGAGAATACTGGTTCAGGGGGACGTTACAAAAATAAAGGCGGTGATCATTATGCCTGAAGCCCGGCGGGCGCCTGCTGAAACACCAAAGCTCAAACTGATTTTTAAATTATCGCTAATTGTCGGATTTCTGCTGTTATTAAACTATGGCGGCAGCCGGGTGGTTGACCATATCAGCTTTCAGCTCTGGCCCGAACATGAGCATCTCATCATCACTGCGCTCTGGTTTTCTATCGGGGTCTATATACTCTGGATGGCGATGCCCTTTGTGCCGGGTATTGAGCTGGGTCTGGCGTTGATGGTCATGCTCGGCTCCAAAGGCGTCGTCGTGGTATATCTGTGCACCCTCCTGTCCCTGTCGCTGAGTTTTGCGATTGGCAGGCTGGTACCGCTTAAGGCCTTCGCCCGATTTCTGGGATGGCTGCATCTGCACAAATCCCGCGACCTGATGCTCAAACTTGAACCTTTAAATCCTGAGGAAAAACTGGACTTTCTGCTGGGAACCGCTCCCTCCAGGGTTGTCCCTTATTTACTCAAACACCGCTACTTTATGATGGCCCTCCTTTTGAATCTACCCGGCAACGCTTTAATTGGCGGCGGTGGGGGCATCGGTTTGATTGCCGGAATGAGCAGAGTATATTCTTTCCCCAGATACTTCCTTTTAGTGAGCCTGGCGATAACGCCGCTTCCACTCCTGTTTCTGGCCGGTAAATTACTCGGCTGATTTTTACTTTGACAATCAAGTGGAGCGTCAGAAAAATGAATCCAAAAGAAAACTAATTATTTTCTTGTAATCCGATTCGTAAACGACTATTTTATTGGCCAGAGGGGACAAACTTTAACTTCCGATAATCATACGCCGGCAGCGACAAAAACCGTTTCGCCTGACTACTGAGATGGCTTTTGCGTAAAGCGACTTCTCACCTCACGCCGGGAACACCGAATCATTGACCTGCGCGGTATCTCAGACGGCTTCGCATTAGGTTAAATCGAAAAATTCACAACCGGTCCTCATCCGAATCTTCCTTTTCCTGTTCATATCATTCGGCAAGGTAACCCTAACTGCCCTCCTGCAGTGTTGAGCCCCTCCAGGCACTTCACCACTCAAAAGAAAGGAGGTTACCATGGACAAGCCCACCGTTAACTACGAAACCCTGATTCGTATTACCAAAGCGATTTCCATGATTCGTGATCCGGAAGAGATCGTCTTGATCACCGTAGAGGGTGTCACGCATGCACTGAACGTTAAAGGTTGCACCCTGTTTCTTTTCAGCCCCAGTAGCAAAGAGCTCAAACTTGTCGGCAGCTACGGCTTGAGCAAGGATTATCTGGACAAGGGACCGATCAGTGCGCTGCGTTCAATTGCATCATCCCTGCAAGATGCCCAGCCGGTAGCCATTTTTGATGTGACCGATGACCCCCGGCTTCAGTACCCCGAGGCAGCGAAAAAAGAAGGCATCGCTTCGATCCTTGCGGTTCCGATCATCCTCGGAGAGAAATTGACCGGGAGCATGCGAATTTACACTGCCGATCCCTGGGAATTTACGCTAAACGACGTCAATTTCGTCCAGGCAGTGGCTCAGGTTGTCGGTATGGCCTTAGAAATGTGCCGCGTAAACAAGGGCTTAAAAGACAGCATCGATATTTTGAAAACGATGCGGGACCCCAGGACCTTAAAATCGACAAGGCGAACGCCATACGAAGGTGTGCCCAAAAGCTTCGGCGAAGAGGAAATGTCGCGGACCGAAGCTTGATCCACCCATATCGCCGAATTTGAAGACTTTCCGGTAATCGTGTGTCATCTGATCGCCTGAAGCGTGGATGAGGTGTTTGCGTCCACGCTTTTTTTTCCGAATAGGTTTTGCTAAATTGAGCGCTTAAAATGTTTAAAAAAAATCACAGACCTGTTTGATTTTGTATAATTTTCGGGCAAAAAAAAGACTGAAGTTCTAAAAAATATACTAAAAATCAGATGGTTAAGGTTTTGGCACAACACTTGTATATCTGGTCTATGTCATTGGGTTATCGCTTCAAAACAAAGATAAGGACAACCCCTGAGATGTACAGCAACTTGATTGCGAACGGCCACATGGAAAATTTAGAAAGAAGAAAAGATGCCCGCAAAAACGTCAACGAACGCCGACTGGTCGTTGCGGACTGCCAGACCATGGAGGGCGACTTCCAGGCACCCATTAATAATATCAGTACAGGCGGCGTTTTCATTGACACCAAACACCGCTTGTTTGTTGGGCAGGAAATCGCCATGAAATTTGATTTCCCCGGCGTCCGGAAAACGATAATGGCCAACGGGGAAATCGTACGCACCTCATATGCAGGCGCCGGAATAAGATTCAGGATGTTTTTTCAAAAATAAAGCGATTGAATCGAACTTTCTAACTGTTATACTAAAAGGCAGCCCAGAGTTTAAGGCTGTCTTTTTGTTTGACCTGTCGCATATGAGCGGTGTATATAAGTTATAGATCCGTATGGACTGCTCACGCCTTCTGACCTGAAATGTACTTTTAATCTGTTAAAGCGAACCAGGTCGAACTTCTCAACATCCCTTTCTCAAATGATTCTCGGATTCGATTTCTTGTGCTTATGCAAACTTAACCTAAGTTGATTCTCCAAAGGTTAAGGAAATCTTGCCGCTGACCTCAGTACGGATATAGCGAACTGCCTCTTCAAAAACGGCCATTCAAGTGTGGCTAAAAAAGGGAGGTGAGGGTTTATGCCAAGAGAGATTCTCATCGTGGATGATGAGCCGGGTGTGGTGGTGGCGATCCAGTTTCTGATGGAGCAACAGGGTTATAATGTCCTGGTGGCCGAAAGGGGCGAAGATGCCCTGGATCTGATTTATAAATACAAGCCAGATCTGGTGCTACTGGACATTATGCTTCCTGGAATTAGCGGTTGGGAGGTTTGTGAAATTGTTCGATTAAATCCCGATTATCGAAACGTCAAAATCGCCTTTATAACTGCCCGGGGCGATGAGGCCGAAATTGCCAGAGGCCTGGCCCTCGGCGCGGATGCCTATATCACCAAGCCTTTTGCCAATGAACAGCTTATCGCCAAAATCAATGCGCTATTAGAAAATGCCTTTGAAGAGACCCGAAAATAAACTTAAAAATGGAAACCATATCTGCGGATAAATGGAAATCAGCAGTCGTTTCGCCGGAAAGAGTGATCGGCAAAATCAAGCCCGGAATGAGCATCTTCGTGGGAACGGCAGGGGCCGAACCCCGGACCATGGTTCGGCATCTAATAACTGTTGATGACAAAAATTTGGAGGATCTGGAGCTGATCCAGCTGGTCAGCTTCGGGGATGCCGTCTCCCTGCAAACGCTGCAATCTCAGAAGTTCCGCTTGACAACCTTTTTTTCCGGCTGGGTTGCTAACGAAGCTATCGAAGCGGGCCGGGTAGATTTGATACCCAGTCGATTTGTAAAGATTCCCCAATTAATCGCATCCCGCCTGTCACCGGTTGATGTCGCTATCGTTCAGATCACGCCTCCCAATGAGGCCGGATTCTGCAGCCTGGGAATTGCGGTTGATGTGGCCCGGGAAGCTCTGGAGCAGGCCGCCATCCGTGTGGGTGAAATCAACACGCATATTCCCTTTACTTTCGGGGATACGTTTGTGCACGTATCTGAATTTGACTTTTTGGTTCGTTCGACAGACTCACTGATATATTTCGACCGCTGGCAAACAGATGAAATCTGGGATCAAGTCGCTTTAAACGCAGCTTCTTTAATTGAAAACGAGAGCTGCCTGGCATTTTCAATCGGTCCTTTATACGAGTCGCTGGCCAATCAATTGCGAAATAAGCGCCACCTGGGAATACATTCACCCCTTTTTTCGGATCCGTTGATGGATCTCATACAAAGCGGGGCGGTCACCAATCGACGCAAAGACACCTATCGCGGCAAATCACTGACATCTTATGCCCTGGGTACGCCGAAGCTCATGAAATGGCTGGACAAAAACCCCCTGGTTGAGTTCCAGCGCATCGATAAGGTGTTTAATCCGCTGATTATCGGCCGCAACTCTAAATTTGTCACCGTCGTTGCAGCCCGAAAAGTGGATTTGTACGGCCGTATCGGGCTATACACGGGAAAAGGCAACGTGGCCACCGGACCGGCCGAGGTGATGGATTTTTTAAGTGGTGCGGAGCTATCGGAAGGCGGGCGCTCCATCTTTGCCCTGACCAGCCGGGATCCAGAGGGCAGGCCGAACATTCTGCCGTCAATCGCCGATCTGCCCAACCAGTTTAGTGGCTTCGAATCAATCGGCGCAATCGTTACCGAATACGGCGTTGCCTATTTGAAAGGGCGGACCATCCGGGAACGGGCGCAGGCCCTGATTGACATTGCCCATCCCGATGACCGGGCAAATTTAGTACAACAAGCAAAAGATGATAAAATCCTATACCACGACCAGATTTTTCTGGCAGAGAGTGCACGCCTTTATCCGGTAGATATTGCTGAAACATTTAAGGCCCGAAATGAACTTGGTATACGATTCAGGGCCATCAGACCCTCTGATGAGGAAGGTATGCGTCATCTGTTTTATCGGTTTTCAGATGAAGCGGTATACTACCGGTATTTTCAAACCGTCAGCAGCATGCCGCATGCTAAAATGCAGGATTACGTCAATGTCGACTGGAACCAGGTCATGTCCATCGTCGGGCTGGTGGGTGAGGAGGGAAAAGGCCGTATCATCGCCGAGGCGCGCTACATCAAAATTCCAGGCAGCCCTTTTGCCGAGGTGGTATTTGTCGTCGATGAACATTATCAGCGCCTTGGAATCGCTACATTTTTATACCGGATGTTGATTCGTGTGGCCAGGGAACGCGGTGTCAGGGGATTTGTAGCCGAAGTCCTGTATTCCAATATTGGCGGCATTATGAAAGTTTTTAAAAAAGGGAATTTACCGGTAAAAGCGCATCTGGAAAGCGGTGTCTATCACCTGGAAATCCCTTTTGACGCAACCCGCAAGTTTCAATAAGACCACCCTTTTCTGTCCGCTACAGCGGCGCTCGCCTCTCAAACCTGTCCCATCACCGGCCCTGGTTTCATGACGGACACTATTTCTTAGAAGTTGATTGGACCGCAATGGTTGTGTAAGAATAGAGCGTCTGCCAGCGGCACCCATCCCTGACCCGACCAGATGACTGGCGAAAATTTCAAGCCGGCCAGAACCGCGGTAGAGATTACCATTTGCCTCAAACCACCTGTCACAGGAGCTTTTTCATAATGGATCTCAGAAAATACATTCGTGAAACCAAAGATCTGATCGTTAAAACGCGCCGGGATCTGCACCTGATTCCGGAACCGGCATACACGGAAAAAAAAACCGCCGACTATGTTGCTCGGTATATGAAAGCGCAAGGCCTTGATGTGCATACCGGCATTGCGCGATTCGGCGTTGTGGGGGTGATGGACACCGGAAAGCCGGGCAAAACGCTGCTGATCCGTTCCGATATGGATGCGCTGCCCATTGCCGAGGAAACCGGCCTTGAATTCGCTTCAATCCACGCGGGGGCCATGCATGCCTGCGGCCATGACGGCCACATGGCCATGGTGCTGGGCGCGGTCACCGTCTTAAACAAAATCAAGGATACCCTGAAAGGCACGATTAAATTTTTATTTCAGCCAGCCGAAGAAGGCCCCGGCGGCGCCAAGCCTATGATTGAACAAGGGGTCATGGAAAACCCGACGGTGGATTATGCCATCGGCTGCCATCTGTGGCCGGCTATCGCAGAAGGCACCATCGGGGTTAAAGCCGGCCCGCTGATGGCCGCAATGGACCGCTTCGACCTGCGGATCATCGGGCGAGGCGGGCATGGCGCCATGCCCCATCTCTGTCTGGATGCACTCGAAGTCGGCACCCAGGTGGTCAATGCCCTGCAGCGCATCGTCAGCCGCCAGATGGATCCCCTGCAGCCGTCGGTCGTAACGGTCGGCAGTTTCCATGCCGGCTCAACCTTTAACGTCATTCCCGGCGAAGCTGAAATAAGCGGCACCACCCGCACATTTGACCGCGATATCTGGAATACCTGGCCCGAACGCCTGGATAAAATTATTGGCGGCGTTTGCAAATCCATGGGTGCAAGCTATGAAATGAACTATTCGCAGGGCTATCCGCCCTTACTCAACGACCCAGACATGGCACAGGTGGTTGCCCAATGCGCCGCAGAAGTGGCCGGCAAAAAAAACGTCATCGAGCCCGAATCTACGATGGGCGGCGAAGATATGGCCTTTTATCTGGAAAAATCCAAAGGCTGCTTTTTTTTCCTGGGGGTCGGCCGGGAAGGCTGTGCGTCGATTCACAACTCCAGGTTCGATTTCAATGAAGATGTTTTGCTTCTGGGCGTTGAAACCTATTGCCGGATAGCTTTAGACCGGTTGGGATAAAAGCCGCAAACACAAGATAAAAATGATATCCCGCCGATCGATTTCGGGCAGCAATCCGAAACAGTTTGCACCACCGGCCGCCTGTCCTGCGCCCCTATACCTGTCTCGTCTTGCCCGGTGAGACCACCAGAGTACGGTGGAAACCGGGGTTTAAATCGACTTGACTTTCGCGCCGTTTTACTGGTATTGGATTACCGTTTAGATTAAAATTATGAATAATAACCAATAGATTTCGAATTTTCTATGGGTAAATTGGCAATAATTCAAACACATTAAAAACCCCGTTTCTCTTCCGGAAAACGGGGTTTTATTTTGGGCACACGGCAATATGAAAACCTATCAAAAAAGGAGGCTGGAGAATGAAGAAACTGAAAAAAACGATACCGATCCTGATTTTGTGTCTGGCGCTGGGGATCTGGCTGGCCGGCTGCGCCAGCAGCGGCAAGGGGGCTCCGGAAAAGACCAACTGTGACGCCAGCATCAAATGGGATGTGACCGATCAGGTCAAACTTACCCAGTTTGACTGCGCGGTGGGCAAACATGGCGGTGAGCCCTCGCTGATTTTTACCGTCGGCCTTGAAAATCCAACCGAAACGCCGCTGCGCTATCGCTTGAACATCTGGTTGGAGGATATGAGCAAAGCCGCCGGTCATTATGTGCCGCGCAAGGGCAAACCGCCGGTGGTTGAGCCCGGCAAGGCCACGACCGTTAAAATTCCATTTATTAAAACCAATAAATTATCCAAAGATATTCTGGTGATCGTTACGACAATGGATATGGAATAGAACAAAGCGATCGTTGAAGCTGCAAATACATTTTTTCCAAACCTGGAAGGAGGATTCTTGAGATGAAAAAGCTGAGTATGAAATATGTCCTTGCGGGCATTCTTGCACTTTGTGCCATTTTAGTGTTAACCGGTCCGGCCCTGGCCCGCACCGAATTTGTTTCCATCGGAACCGGCGGGACCGGCGGCATCTATTATCCTTATGGCGGGGGGGTGGCCGAGATCTGGAATAAATATGTAAAAGGGGTAAGAGCCGTGGCTGAAGTCACCGGTGCCAGTGTCGAAAACGTCAAGCTGGCCCACAAGGGTGAAACCGTCATTGGCGAAGTCATGGGCGATGTGGCCGTGGCCGGCCTTCAGGGTCTCTCCAAATTTAACGGCAAAAAACACGACATCCTGTCTTTGGCCATTATGTATCCCAACCTGTTGCAGGTGGTGACCCTCAAAAAATACGGGATTACCAATATCGAACAGATCAAAGGCAAAAATATCAGCTCCGGCAGCCCGGGCAGCGGCACCAATTTCATGGCCGAAACCGTGTTCAAGGCCCTGGGCATACCGTTGGATTCATACAAAGACAGCCGCCTGTCCTTTACCGAAAGTGCCAATGCCTTAAGAGATGGCACCATCGAGGTAGGGGTATGGTCGGTGGGGCCTGGCACCAGCTCCATTCTGGATCTGGCAACCACCCACGATATTCACATCATTACGTTTACCCCCGCGCAGCAAAAGAAAATTCTGGCCGCCAATAAAGAGTATTCCGCCGTGGATCTGGCGGGTGGTGTTTACCGGGGAGTGGATAAGGCCGTTCCCACGATCGGTGTGTGGAACGTGATGATCTGCCAAGCGGGCCTGAGCGCAGACCTGGTCTATAAACTGGCAAAATCCCTGTATGAACATCAGGACTATCTGCTTAAAATTCACCCGTCGGCCTCGTATACGACACCTGAAAATGCGGTGAAGTACTCCCCCATTCCGCTGCATCCGGGCACGATCAAATACCTGAAAGAAAAAGGTGTGACCGTGCCGGCCAAGCTGATGCCGTAAATGAAGCGATTGACCAGCAAAAGCCGGCTGCCGTTGATGGTGGCAGCCGGCCTGGTCGTTGCCTTTTTATTTATTAGCCGGGGTTTGTCCGGTGGCCTGGAATTAACCGTAACGCCGGTAAAAGGCGGACCACCCCTGCTGGTGACACCCCTGCAGCCGGGTGAACGTTTTACCCTGCACTATTATCATTCGGTGGAAAACGCCCCCATCTGGGAAGAACACAGCCTGGACGCCGAGGGGCGTATCTTCATTGAGGAAGAGCGCTATTTAAAATTCGGCGCCGGCATGGGCCGCATGCCCGGAGTGGGCCGTATGGTTCGGCGGGGGGATTATGAAGTCATCGAGAATATGCACATGCCCACCGGTGACTTTGTACTGCGGGTGGGCAGCCCCGGGGTGGATCACACGGTCATCTGGCGCGGCCGCCGCAAAAATCTGTCGGCGGTGGCCCCGCATGAGGCGGTGCAGTTTTCCGCCCGGCCGGTGAGTTTGCTCTACAGCCTTTGGCGCCGAATATGGCCGCATCCGGCCACACCACCTTAAGATGATACCGACACGGTGCAAGATGAAATAATAATCTCACCGCAGAGACGCAGAGTTCGCAGAGATAGTTCTTTTTTTCATTTGTCGCTGAGACGCCGACAAATGAAAACAGCTCAGCCGCTACGCGGCCAAAAAATAATATGGCTCTTGGATACTACACCAAAAACCATCAGAGCCTGTGATATATGCCGTAGGCAGATTATTTTTTGCTTTCCGTCCTCTCAACGGAAAGCAAAATAAAAAAATCTTTGCGATCTCTGCGTCTCGAGCGCAACGTGCGGTGAGATTGTAATAAGAGACACTCTTTTAGAAGAGCAAAAATGGCCGAGTCCAACCCAACAGAAACAGAAACCAAAACCTCAACCGCTCGGGTGATTGCCTGGAGTCTGACGATCATCGGCGTGGCGCTTAGTCTGTTTCAGCTGTACACGGCCGGCATGGTGGCCATGACCGCCATGCGGCATCGCTCTGTTTTTTTAACCTGTATACTGGCAATGACCTTCTTAACCAAGCCCCTCTATAAAGGCGCCCGCAAAGACCGGCTTAACGGCGCGATGATCGTGGATTTGGTTTTAATTGCCATGGCGGTTTTCATCGGAATGTACATTTTTATTGATCTGCAGGGCATCTTCGAACGCCAGGGGGACTGGAGCCCCTGGGATTTTCGAGTGGGCCTTGCGCTGGTACTGCTGGTGCTGGAGGCCACCCGCCGAGTGATCGGATTGAATTTAACTATAATTGCCATTATTTTTCTGCTGTTTGGCTATCTCGGCCCCTGGATGCCGGAGTTGATCGTTCACAAAGGGTACAGCGTAGAGCGCATTGCCACCACCCTTTCACTGACCACCGAAGGCATCTTCGGCTTGCCCCTGGGGGTCGCATCCACCTTTGTCTTCATATTTATCCTGTTCGGCGCCTTTTTGGACAAAACCGGAGCCGGCAGCTTTTTTATCAACCTGTCCTATTCGATTACCGGCCGCTTTTCCGGCGGCCCCGCCAAAACCGCTGTTGTAGCCAGCGGCTTTATGGGCTCGGTGGCCGGCAGCGCCGTGGCCAATGTGGTGGCCACCGGATCCTTTACAATTCCCATGATGAAAAAAATCGGCTACCGCAGCCATGTAGCCGCCGCGGTGGAAGCTGCGGCCTCGACGGGCGGGCAGCTGATGCCGCCGATTATGGGTGCCGGAGCCTTTCTGATGGCCGAATTTACCCAGACGCCCTACCTGGAGATCATTAAAATTGCACTCATTCCGGCAGTGCTTTATTTTTTCTCAGTCATTTTGTTTGTCCATTTTGAAGCCCAGAAACAGGGCATCTGGGGGCTTCCAAAAGACCAGTTGCCGAATGTCTTGCAAACGCTGAAAGACGGCATTCACTTCATTATCCCGGTCGCCACTCTGATCATCGTGCTGGTCATGAACTACAGCCCGATGATGGCCGGGTTCATTGCCATTTTAGCCGTCTATGTTACAGCCCTTTTGCGGAAGCGCTCTCGAATTTCTTTTGGTACCCTGATTAAAACCCTGGAGCAGGGGGCCCGCAATGCGATTATGGTGGCCGTGGCCTGCGCGGCAGCCGGTATTATCGTCGGAATGGTAAACCTGACCGGCACCGGCCTGCGCTTTTCTTCGCTGGTGGTGTCCTTATCCCAGGGAATTCCGTTGCTGGCCCTGCTGCTGGTCGCATTGACCTCGCTTTTTCTGGGTATGGGGCTGCCGGTAACCGCCTCTTATATTGTTTTAATCATTCTGGCCGGCCCCGGGCTCATGGATCTGGGCATCCCGTTGCTCACCGCCCATATGGTGGTTTTCTGGTATAGCCAGGATGCCAATGTCACGCCTCCGGTGGCCCTTGAATCCTTTGCCGCCTCCGGGATTGCCGGTTCAAGTCCGATGAAAACCGCCTTTACTTCCTGGAAGCTCGCCAAGGGCCTGTATATCATTCCCATCATTATGGCCTATCATCCCCTGTTGTTAAACGGGCCCACCCCTGAGGTCATCAAAACGGTCATCTTTTCGATTTTTTCGATCATTGCCTTTGTGGTTTGCATGGAGCGCTTTTTTCTAACCCATCTAACCTGGCCGGAAACCATCCTGCAGGGCGCTGCTGCGCTGTTGCTCATCTGGGCCAACCCGCTTTACAACTATATCGGTCTGGCAATATTCATCATCCTGGTCGTTTATCAAATTATCCAAAAGAAAAAACACCCCGGGCCGCTGCCGCCCAAACCGGCATCGGTCTGAACGTTATCCTAAAAATATGAATCAGGATTTATACCGCTATCCACAATAGTGTTCCGATGTATGGAATTGGGGCATAAGTGGTTGGAGAAAAAAACGTTGGCATAACGGAACGTTTTTTTGACAACCACTACAAACCGCCTCCGTTAGCTAGCGTCATCAGGTTGGCCCGTTGAGCCGGGTAGGCCCGTTGAGCCCGTTAAGAAAGGAAATGTCTTATTTTATTTTTTACGGGCAAACCGGCTAACGGGAAACGGGCTCAACCGACACCGCGCATGTATCGTTTTGTTCAATTAATTTGACGCCTTGTTCACAAAATTAGACGATTTTCTGACACTCAAATCTTTCCACCGAAATCAATCTAATATAACTCACTGAATTTTATTATATTAATTTTATTTGCGACGATATGGAATACTTCTTGCTGTATTTGAGTAGTTGCCTGAAATTTATACAAAAACAAAAATCAAAGATCGAAATGATTCGGAAGGAGAACTGATGAAGAACAAAATAATCTTAATGCTTGCCGGTCTCCTGCTTTTGTCCGGAACGAACTGCCTGGCAGCGGAACCTATTGAGGTCATCACACCGGGCCATAA
>CAMYLV010000008.1:186612-193931 GCA_947259495.1 uncultured Desulfobacterales bacterium
TGGTCAAAAGCGGAAAAAAAGAGGCCCAGATCCAGTCCATCGAATCCCTGGAGACCAGTGAATCGGTGCCATTGAACATTGTGCTGGTGGTGGACAATTCATATTCAATGAAAGAACGCAAGGCTATCAAACCACTGCTGGCGGCGCTGGACGAATTCCTCGACAGTCTGCGCCCTATCGACAATGTCTCCATCGTGGTTTTCGGCAAGAAAAGCGGCATGGAGGTCAAGGCCTACTGGTTGCATACGAAAGCCGCCAGTTCAAAATCGATTCCGGAGCTGAAGCAGTTTTTAAATGAAGCCTTTGACGAGGGACTGACCGGCACGACTTATCTCTATGAAGCCATGGTTGCCGGACTCAGCCTCATCCGCGAGATGCCCGCAGAAGATAATAAATTTCTGGTAGTTTTTTCCGACGGCGAGGATCTCAACAGTGATTTTAAAAGCTATGTGGTAGATTCTGAGGCCCACGGGATTCGCAACCTGGAAGTTTTTGCGGTTGATTATATGCCCGGCAGAAAAATGGATAAGTTTCTAAAATCCTTTGTTGAAACGCACAACGGACAAATCTGGAAAGCACATTCCGCATCGGAGCTACTACCTATTTTTCAAGCTTTTTCGACCACCCTGCTCCATCGGTATGTTGTCAATTACCGGTTTTTTGAGCCGCCCAGCGGCACCTTGAGCTTAGAACCCGCCCAGTTAAATTTTGACATGCTGACCCTGCTTGATGGCTCGCCGGTGCTCAATCAGGTTTTTTTTGAAACCGGCAAAAGCGACCTTTCCGACAATTATGCTCTTTTAAAAAACCGGGCCCACACGTCTACCTTTCACGAAAATGTATTGACCCACGCCACAGACCGCTACAAGAATGTGTTGAACATTGTGGGCCGGCAATTGACCGAAGTCCCCGAAGTGCAGGTCCGCATTATCGGCTGTAATTCGGATTCCGGTGTTGAAAAGGGCAACCTCGAACTCTCCAGGGCCCGGGCGGAATCGGTGAAAAACTATATGGCCTCGGTCTGGGGCATTGACAGCGCCCGAATGAAGGTTGAAGCCCGCAATTTACCGGTCCAACCGGCACCGGCAAATATGCTGGGCAGTCGTTCCGAAAACCAGCGCGTTGAAATCATTTATGACTCCAGCGACATGCAGGCCATGGCCGCCAACCAATTCATCGCCGAAAGCACGAATTTATCCGAGATAAAGATCATCCCCCAGATTGTGGCCGAATACGGGATGGCGGATTGGGAGTTGGACATCCAGGGAGATCAGCAAACCATCAAGACCTTAAAAGGCGCTCAGGCGCTTGAGCCGGTGCTTGCGCTTTCGCTGGATGATATCGGCCGGGATAAGCTGGCGGCCTGCAGCAACCTGCAGGCAAGTATCAAAGTTACCGACACCAATCAGGATACCTATGAAACAGTGACCGCCATATGTCCGGTTACTGTGACCCGCAAAGAACTGATCCATGAGCTGATTGGCCCGCCAAAAGGTACGGTGGCCATTGAGCCCGCCAAACTGACGATTGAAGAGGTCACCACCATCGACAGTTCGCCGCTGTTAAATTACGTATTTTTCGAGACGGGACAAAGCGATATTCCTGCCCGCTATGCGTCTTTTGCCAATCAGGCCGAAACCCGGTCGTTTAAGGAAAGTACGTTAAAAGACACGATGGAAAAGTATACCCATACCCTCAATATCATCGGCCGGCGCCTGCGAGACAACCCGGAAGCGCGCATAAAAATAGTCGGATGCAACGCCAACCGGGATCAAGAATATAATCGCAAAGATCTTTCCCGCAGCCGCGCGGAATCCGTAAAGGCCTATTTTAAATATATCTGGGGCATCGAATCATCCCGCATGCAGCTGGAAGCGCGCAATCGACCCGCGGTTGCCAGCGCCAGCAGTGTGGCCGAGGGCCGCGCCGAAAACCAGCGGGTGGAAATTTATTCCGAATCCCCGGCCATTTTAGATACCATCAAAAGCACCTACGTTGCCAAAATCAGTAATTCGGAAGAATTGCGGGTCAGGCCGCAAATCGATAGCGGCTACGATTTACAACACTGGACGGTTGCGCTGGTGGGGGACGGAAATCTCATTGATTCGACTTCGGGACAGGGCAATTTAATGCCGGCGTACCAGTTCAATCTGAAAAAGCTCGGTTTGAGTAAAATCGGCACATATGAAAATATCGGCGCCAATATAGAGGTCGAAGACCGCAAGGGCCGGATCTATAAGACCCATGCCAGCACCAGCGTGCGCTTTATCAAACGCGAAGAGCGCGTTGCCAAAAAAGAAGGCTATAAGGTGATGGAAAAATATGCGCTGATTCTTTTTGACTTTGACCGCGCCGACATCCAAGACCGCAACCGGGCTGTGCTGGATCGGATTATTGCCCGCATCAACGAGATACCCACCGCCAAGGTCTCCATTATGGGCCATAGCGATACCATCGGCAAGGAAGCCTACAACATCGACCTTTCCAAGCGTCGGGCCAAAGCGGCATTTGAAATGATCGTTGCCGGCGGCGGCATTAACAGTGGTAATATTGCCTATGACGGCGCCGGGCCCCACAACCCGCTGTTTGACAATGAGTTACCGGAGGGCCGGGCACTTAACCGCACGGTAACGGTGACCCTTGAATACGAACAGACCAACTGACTCCTAACCTCCTTTAAATGCAACGCCCGTTTTGAACCTAGGTCGGTTTGAAACGGGCGTTTATTCTTAATAAAATTTAAGAAATAGAAATCTAGATTCGATTGACTCAACCTGCATTATCCTAAAATTTCACCTTGTATCAGCACACCTAACAAATATTCGGTCTCTCGAATTTCCAGCTTAGGCACGAAGTCCAAAGTCAATTAAACTTCGAAAAAGTGTCTATTTGCCTTGATTAATCTGCAATTTCATTAACACGATTTAAAAATGATTTTTCTCTATGTCGGATGATACTCTATCTTTGTTTCAAAATCCTTGCGATATCACTTTGAAAATTGAAGGTGTCGGCAGTGTATCTCTATTGTTAACATAATCTTCCTCTGACCTTATTTTGCGTACCTTCCACCAAATAATCACCAAAAAAGCTCTGTTTTGCAAATCAACAACTTGCAAAAT
Source organism: uncultured Desulfobacterales bacterium (assembly GCA_947259495.1). Lineage (GTDB taxonomy): Bacteria > Desulfobacterota > Desulfobacteria > Desulfobacterales > JAHEIW01 > JAHEIW01. The sequence goes on from CAMYLV010000008.1 coordinate 189,732, forward strand.
TACAGATCCTATATAATAAATCATTTTTATACAGTAACTCGTTTACAAATAGGAGATTGCTATGATGATCACTGCCCAAAGCAAGAGCGTTATTCCTTTTCGTCCTAATGATGCCAAACGGGTTGGCAAAGAATGCTACTATCTTGATTTAATAATTTGGTTAAATGGTGAGTTCGCAGAATTAGGTGACTTCGTGGGTTTCAACTATGGCGTCTACGTCAACGCCTTTGGCGGATTTTTCATTGATGACTATTCGATGATCGGTCCCTATTCGATGATTCACACCGCCAATCATGAGACCGACCCAAGCAAACCTCTACAACAACAAGGATGGATGAAGCAACCTGTTACAATTGGAAAATGGGTCTGGGTCGGAGCGGCAGTGATGATTTTACCGGGCGTTACGATTGGAGACGGAGCTATCGTCGGTGCAGGAAGTGTGGTTGCCAAGGATATACCGCCGTGGACCGTAGCAGTCGGCAATCCCTGTAAGGTTGTTAAAAAGCGGAAATAACTCGGCTGGATCATCTGCATGTTTATACATGTGCAGAGCGCCCGTGTGCCATCTCACATTCAAAATTAGCTCAAACATTAAAGACCATGCACATACTCTTTATTCAACCTCAGCCATGCATACGTGCTCTTAAATATGCCGAAGGAATTTGCAAGATTCATTCGGATATTCGCCTTTCCTTTGCATATTCGGGTAAAACGCTAACCGAGCTTTACGGACATGGCGATGAATGCTTTGGAGCTTGGTTTCCTCTCGGTGAAAATCCGGCAGGCAAGCTGCGAAAGGTTGTTGATACGCATGATATCAATCTTATCCATTCTCACAATGCACCTGATACGCTAACGAATTTGTGTATCGATCTGTTTGGTGGAAAAATACCGATTGTGCACGACATACACGATCTAATGAGTGCTCGTAATACAACCTATGAGGATGGTCTGAATAAAATGATCAATGTTGTGAATTGGCGCAAGGAGGAACGGCGCGCCATCGAACGCAGTGATGCCATAATTGCCGTTTCGGATTTTATCTTTCATCTTGCCAGGCGGAAGGGCTATCGCCTTCCTAAAATTGCCCACATCTATAAAAATTATATCCCAGAACGTTTCATTCCTAAAACCCTGCCACAGATGAAACAAAACCTTTCTAACCGACCAATTCGTATTGTTTACGAGGGCTTTATTAGCAGTAATGGAGGCCACTATGATATGCGCTCCATCTTTGAAGCACTCGCAGCCGAGAGGATTGAAGTGCATATATATCCATCACGCGATAATTTGGACTATCAGACGCTATCAAATACCGTACCGAACATCTTCTATCATCCAAGTCTCCCACCGGATAAGCTTTTAAATGAGATCACGCAGTATGATTTCGGCTGGGCTGGGTTCAACGATACTCTCAACAGGGTGCATATGAATACGGCTCTGCCGAACAAGCTATTCGAGTACATTGCCTGTGGCTTGCCAGTCATCAGTTTCCCCCATGAGGCACTTAAGCGCTTTTTGGAGACACACCACTTAGGCCTTGTTATTGATGCAGTATCTGGATTGACAGAACAGCTGCGGAATCCAGAAATGGCAATCATACGGGAAAATGTCCGTGCCCACCGTTTGGATTTCACAGTTGAGGCCAATATTGGATTTATAGTAAACATGTATTTGCAGTTGTGCGGAGAAACCGTTTCTCTCTGCAATGAGCAGAGTTACAATTAACTGAAAGTTCGACGGCCGTGAATCAAAACCGGATCCTCTCCGCTTGAATGTATTATTTCCTTGATTTAACTACTTTACACGGATTGCCTACGGCAATGCTGTAGGGTGGTATGTCTTTGGTTACGACGCTGCCAGCGCCGATCAAACTCCCTTCGCCAATGCGCACTCCTGGGAGAATTATAACACCCATGGTCACCCCCACATCCCTTTCAATATGCACGGGTTTTTTGATCCAGCCCTGACCGTCAATACCCGCGTCAACATTATCGGTCATGTGGTTGGCAGTGTGTATCATGGTCATTGGGCCGAATCTGCTGCCTTCTTCGATAATCAACCCCCCAAAACCATTGACATAGCAGCCGTAGTTGAATCCGATATTATCTCCCAACTCAATTTGGTCCCCATTGAGCCAGACGATCATGTCAACATAGTAACAATCTTTTCCAACCTTCTTGGCATCCCTTTGCCGGAAAGGGATAATACTTTTATTAAATTCAGTGAATTTCATAAGTCCTCCGTTTTTACTTATAATATCAGCAGAACGGGAATGCCGAACTATCGAAAAGCAATTCTTTTAATTTATTGCCGGTATTTTGCCCGAGATAAACTGATTAAGGAAATACTGAAAGAGATGAATGGTTATGTCAAGAGGCATCAAAACACATTTTGACTGAATTGTAGGTTTCGGGTATGAAGGGATAACCGCAAACAATTGTAGATATCATCTGAGAAACCAAAATATATTCAGACCTAAAAATTTGCGATTTCTCCAACGAATCAGAGGTTTTGAATCACAAAAATTATTGTGATATTCATATCATACCTGTAAAATCGTCAAACCTTTGATTATCTCAAAAATCACCAGTCTGAATTTTCTTGACATTACATAGTATCCCATAATATTTTTAACTCTAATATTGCGATCATTTGAAGCTCAATCTCATTCCTACTATTACTTTTCCTATTGTAGCAAATTCTGTCCAGCGTTGCATCGATGCTAAACCTCTAGATGCTCTTCTCTCCTAAGAATACAGGTTTTTCTCAAATTTACTCGATCAATTTAGGTAAAGATTAATATGGGGAATCCTCTCAAAATGCCTTTATCTCGCTCCCGACAGGATAAATATCGTTTTGTTGGGAGTTGACATATTTCGAGCTTCATAGGCCATTAAACGATTGGGGCGAAAAGCTCCGGCACTAATAGGTGTTTCTGACGCAGTTTCTCGACTTATGTGGCTTTTCGTTAATCTTCTCATTATGTCCTACTTTTGGTAGTTTTATTCTAAAAGTATGATTTCAAATAACCCTTTGATCATATGTCCATTTTTAGGAGGAATTTGCGATGAAATTTTACGTAAAAATTTTATTGGCTCAAAAAACTATATTAGCTCTTGGTTTGATTATACTTCTTGGCTTAATTGATATACCCGCAATGGCATCGGACCGCTTTGTGAACAACGGCGATGGTACCGTTACCGACACAAAGACTGGCCTGATGTGGGCAGCAAAGGACAATGGGGGGCTCATAAACTGGACGGATGCCCGTTCTTATTGCCAAAGTTACAGTGGTGGCGGCCACAAAGACTGGCGCATGCCAACATTGGCAGAACTTACAAGTCTTTATGATCCTGAAATTAAGAACAAAGGTGGCTACCACATTCCTGAACTTATAGACACTACTTCTGAAAGTTGTTGGGCTTCAGAGACTCGTGACGAGATAGGTGCTCGCTTTAATTTTACTTATGGGCGAGAGTATTGGCTGCGCAAAACTCACTCAGGCGTCGGCAGCGTCTTACCAGTGCGGAGTAGCAAATAAACAGATTCCTAAAATTTGGTGATGTATCCAATTTGTTAGTTGCAGCCCTCGCTATTGGGGCTGTAACTGTTTTTTTGACACATCACAATTGAATTATGTCTTATAAAAATGTGCTATCTCGAACTAATCGCAGATGAACCACAAAAGCAGATATTCTTATAGTATCTGTACAAAATTTAGTTTGCAAAAGTTGCAATTACTCTCCAACTAATCGGCAAAATTGATGACGTTGAAAAGGCTGTGATAGCATATTACGATATATGTAATCATGCGGTATTACCGATTATTCCAATATATCGGTAGTTGGCCGATATTTGGTTTTTGTTGTGATATCCCAAGTTTTCCAACAGCCAAATTTCAGCTTGTTAAACCCAATCTACAATCCCGCAAATTGTATAATGCATAACGACACCTAATAAATTTTCAGTCCTCCCAAATTTCAACCTCAGGCACGACATGTAAAATTTTAGCCAAGCTAAAAATAATTAGCTTAGCTGACGCAATATGCAGTCGGAGGTTACGCGAACTATGGAAGGCAGTGGGCGGTTTTGATTTAGATTAATTGTTTCTATAATATTTTCAATTGAAATAGTTACATGATAAAAGAGTTGTTGTCAAAATCCTAATTCAAGGTTTTGTCTCAGCTAATTGAAACC
>CAMYLV010000009.1 GCA_947259495.1 uncultured Desulfobacterales bacterium
ATCGCCTCGGGCGTGATCGACAAACTGGCCGTGGAAAACCTGGCGAAAACCCCGTTTACCCCGCTGGCCAATTTCACCGGCCAGCCGGCCATGTCCGTGCCGCTTTACTGGACCTCGGATGGACTGCCCTGCGGCGTGCAATTTATGGGTCGCCATGCAGATGAAGCCTCCCTGCTGCAGCTGGCCGCGCAGTTGGAGGAAGCGCAGCCCTGGTTTGATAAACGCCCTCCGATATGCGCATAAGATTTGACAGCCGGGCGAGTGTTTGCAGCAGGGGCTTCATAACGGCCCCTCTTTCAAAACTTTATACCTCAAATCGTGGCTCGGCTTGCCCCGTTGGGCTGTATTTTATGAAGACGGTTTGGTGGCCGTCTTGCCAAGCTTTTCAAGCTGCTTGTCGATGACCTCCTGAAATCCCTTGAGGCTGCGATCTCGCAACCGTCTGCCGTTGATAAATACGGTGGGTGTGCCTCGGACCCCGGCGCGGCGTCCATCTGAAAGATCCTGTCTCACCTTTCCTTGAATGGCAGGATCTTTCTTCATTTTTTCATATTCTTCTTGATTCAGGCCGACGGCCAGGGCAATATCTTGAATTTTCTGGTCATTGATCCGATTATAATTTTCAAATAGCAGGTCGTGAAACTCCCAGAATTTTCCCTGGATAATTTTCAAATAGCAGGTCGTGAAACTCCCAGAATTTTCCCTGGCTTTCTGCCGCCAGGGCAGCAATCGCTGCTTTCATGGCAAATTTGTGATTTTGAAGGGGAAAGTTTTTAAAAACAACTTTAACATCTTGCGGATATTTCTCGAGCACCTGCTCGAGTACGGGCACAAGCTCCGCACAGTACTTTCATTGAAAGTCATCGAAAACAGCGATCACCACGGGTGCGTCTGCCGGTCCCTTAAAAGGCGCGCCGGAAGTATTGATTGTCTGGATAAAATCAATGGTAACCACCTGTACTGTTTTGTTTTTACCGCTGCTCAAAACCAGCGTATCGCCTCTGGGCCCTAATTTAATCTGATCCACATGTTTGCCGACATCAATTTTAGCCTCCGGCCGGTTGCTTGATGAGTAGATCAAAATTTCGCCCTTTTCGGTCAGTATAAAAATCTTCCGTCCGTCAGGCGTAAGGGCCACGTCAATGGGTGTTGCGTCCAGCTTCAGGGTTTGATAGACGTCCCACTCCAGGTTGTCGGAAGCCAGGACACCGGCGAAAGCGCCCGGGACGATTACCAAAATCAACACCATGATCAATTTGCGATTTTTCCAATTCATTTGTAAAATTCCTTGTCTTATAAAATTGAGTGAGAATGATTACCCGGATCGCGGAATGGGGTCATGTTATTATGGATTATACGATAAGACACAAAACTAATTTCTAACAAGCTTAACACGATTGTAGGAATAAAAAGGCTGAAATGCAAGCTCAGTTAACACCATCAAAAAGATTATGATAAACTTTTTTTGTAATAACAACTATTTTTACGCCACGGCCCTTAGAAAAATTAAATTCGAATGCACAATATAACAATAATAACAGAATATTACGGTTTAATTTATACTTTGCGCCTTAGCGTCTTTGCGTGAGGACGCTTCAGTCCGGCCGATAAGGTTTGCCCAGAGCCGAGGGGGCCATGCTCGAAAACATATTCAGCACGGCTCTGACATGCGCTTTGTTTTCGGCCCAGATCTGCACGGATTCATTCTGTGCAATGGACATGATCAACAGTGTAAAAATCATCAACGGGAAAGGCGCCACCTGAAAGACCTGGGCGGGTACCGACGGCAACCACCCCTGGAGATAGATGCCGAGGACCTGTAAAAAAGAAAAAAGATAGGCCCCGATCGCCGCCCGAACCGGATTCCAGCCACCGAAAATAACCAGTGCCAGAGCGATCCAGCCGGTACCTTCAGCGCCCTGGGGGCGACCCCAGCCGGGTTTGGTTGCCAGCGAAAATGTGGCCCCGGCCAAACCCACCAGCAGGCCGCCGCAGATGGCATAAAATAACTGCAACTTTTGCGGGCTTATTCCCCGGGCATAAGACGCCCGGGGGTGTTCACCCACCGAGCGCATCTTAAGACCGTAAGGGGTGTGATAAACATACCACCAGCACAGCAGAATCAACAGCAGGCTGAAATAAACCGGTACATTATGGTGAAAAAAAACATCCCCGACAAACGGAATCTTATCCAGCAGCGGTATTGTCAGCGGCTTGACCTGAGGTCCCTGGATGCGGGAGTAAGGGTTCCCGATAAAATACGCCAGGTCGCGCCCCATCAGCGTTAAAACAAACCCAACGGCCACCTGGTTCTGACCCAGGTAAATGCTGAAAACCGCCACAGTCAGAGCCATCAGCGCACCCACCAGCGCACCGGCGATAAAACCGGCCAGCACGCTGTGGGTCTCAAAGGCAACAGCAAACGCGGCCATGGCACTCAACAGAATGGAGCCGTCCAGAGAAAGATTGATAAGCCCGGCTTTCTCCGTAATGGTCTCGCCCAGGGCCGCCAGCACAATCGGAGCGGCTCCAACAATAACGCCGGCAAACAAAATCGTAATATCCAGTTCGGTCATATTACTTGACTTATTCCATCAGAACAATCGGGTACAGGATCCATACCGTCACACGGCTCAAGGCGCACGGCACACGGTTTTCGGCATAGCGCAGAGGGCATAGCGCAAAGCGCTGAAAGAATGAGATAAAAGATCGCAAATCAAATTGCCCCATGCTCCATTCCTTTTGCTTTTCTATGGGCGCTCTGTCATCTGCCCTCTATCTGTCCTCTGTCTTCTGTTCTCTGCCTCCTATCATGTGACCTCCGTCCTCTGTCTTCTGTCCTCTGACTTCCGCCCGCCGCCGTCGCCAGCCATGAATTCCCAGGGTGGCGAGCACCAGGGCACCTTGAATCACACCGCTTAAGGAAGAGTCCAGCTGAAGCGCCATGGGCAGCTGGATGCTGCCGACATTGAGGCAGGCGAAAAAGAGTGCTACCCATGGCACCAGCCAAATATTATAATTGGAAAGCATGGCCACCAGCAGGGCCAGATACCCGTAATTGCTGGATATGGCCGGCAGCAAACGGTGATAAACCCCGCTGACCTGAAGGCTTCCGGCGACACCGGCGAATCCGCCGGCAAAAATCATGGCCAGCACCATATTACGGGCCGGTTTCAGACCGAACAAATAGGCTGCGGACGGATTGTTGCCGATGGCTTTTAAATGCAGACCAATTTTTGTGTATCGTAGAAGCAGTGCGGTTAAAATCAGAGCAATACATACAATGGCCAGCGCTGGCAGCGACAGCCGGATCGATGCCACCTGGGACAGCCAAAGTGCAGGTGGAAAGACCTCCGTGCCACTCATCGATGCCACCCCCGGCCGCTTCCAGGGACCGAATACGAGCCACAGGATGACGCCCTGGGCTACAAAATTGAGTCCGAGGCCGGCAAAGATTTCATTGACGCCGCCCTTTGTTTTCAGAAAGCCGGCGATCAGGGCCCACAGGGCACCGCCGACCAGCCCGGCGATAATAGAACCCAAAATGATAATTGAGGGCATCTGGCTTTCCAGCCCCAGGCGTAAAATAGCGGTTGAAAAAACTGCGCCTATCATCACCTGACCCTCAATGCCGATGTTCCACAAACCGATCCGAAAGGTGAACAGCAGGCCACAGGCACATAAGGTCAAAGGAATCCAGCTTTTAATGACATGCGAAAATTTAATCCAGGACCCCAGAGATCCTTTAAAAATGTGATAATAGGCGGCCAGCGGCGGGGCGCCGGCAATGATCAAAACCAGGGAAGTGAAAAAAAACACGGCAGCCACGGTCACCAGAACATGCCGGGAATGCCTCGTCAAATATTCAAATCTGTTCATAAGAGGTGTTGCCAAAGGTAACTGAGTAGACTTTTACTTTTTCGCACGGGCACTCGGCAAATTTGAAACTCGATCGAGGAAATTAAAATATTACCTGAATTTTGCACGAGTCGGAGGCTTTCATATGCAAGGAGACGCTCCTTAACTTTAAAAATTCAGATGCGTCATCCAACGGAACGGGACACTTCAGGGCGAAGCTATAGTGAACTATGCTTCGCCCTTAATAATCCGCCTGCGGCGGACCGATGGAAGTCTCCGGCTCGCCCACCGGGTGAAAATTCGTGCGATAAAAGGATTTTTATCCATCATACCGAACAGGTATTTTGTTTTACTTCTATAATACTTCGCATTAATTTTCATGCAAAGTTCAGGTATTAAATCTTGCCTGCTATAGCCCTTCCCAATTCCTGGGCGTCTGTTTTAGCGGCTTCAACTTCTTTGAGAACCCGGCCGTTGAAAAAAACCAGCACACGATCGGCCACCATCAGAATCTCATCCAGTTCCGGCGAAGAAAAAACGATGCTCGTTTTTTTACTGCAGTAGGCGTGTAAATGCTGCCAGACCCAGTTGACCGATTCAATGTCCAGTCCGCGGGTGGGATTTTCAAGAAGCAGCAATTGCGGATCTGGGGGAAGAAACGATAATAGCAGACGCTGCTGGTTGCCCCCCGATAGCTCTTCGACCGTTGAATCCGGCCGGCCTTTAATTTGAAACTTTTCGATTTGTTGCTTGGCGTGCTGCAAAGCATCCAGCCAGCGAACCACAAAATGCTGCTGGTTGGCCTGAAGCGCAAAATGTTCAGTGATCCGCATTCCCGCAATCAGCCCATCTTCAAGCCGCGATGCCGGCAGAAATGAAACGCCCTGATGCTTGAACGCGTGATGGTTTTTTCCGTACATGTCGCACCCCAGCAAGCTTATGGATCCGCGCCTTGCCTGCTTTAAACCGCCGGCAATTCGCAGAAAAACCCCCTGTCCGCTGCCCTCAAGACCGGCCAGTCCGACGACTTCGCCCTCACGGATGATGACATCACAATCTTGAAGTCCCGCGCGTCCACCGATGCCGCATACCTGATTCAAGACCAGGACTTCTTTACCCGGGGTTTCGGAGCAGCGCGGAGGAAAAACCGGCGGCGTACCGAACATCATTTCCAGAAGTCCCCGGGAATCAAAAGGCCGATCCATCTCGCCGGTGACCTTGCCATGGCGCAACACGATTGCCCGGTCACACAGCGCCTCGACATCTTCCAGCTTATGCGACACCAGGATGATGCTTTTGCCCTCGGCTGCCAGCTTCTTGAGGGCATCAAAAAGAACCTCTTTCTGCGTACTGGAGATGCCGGTAGTCGGTTCATCCAGGATCAGCACCTGTATGCCAAGTGCCATAAGTCGAATAATTTCAAGTTGCTGTCGCTCCCCGATGGTCAGCGTATTTAAAGCAACATCCGGCTTTAAAGTAAAATGCAGGGCTTCGGTCAGTGCATCGAATCTTCGGCGAAATTTTTTCCTTTGCGGGCCAAGCCCTTCGGTTTGCCCGAGCATAAAATTGTCCAGCACGGTTAACAGCGGAAAATCAAGCGGATCCTGGTAAAGCATGCCGATGCCCAGCTCGGCGGCCTGAGCCGGATTTCGATAATCAACCGCAGCGCCGTCGACTTGAATTAGGCCCCGTGTCGGCAGACTGAAACCCGCCAGGATTTTCATCAAAGTGCTTTTGCCGGCGCCATTTTCTCCCAGAATTCCGTGGATCTCACCGGGGGTCACTTTTAAATCGACCCCGTTGTTGGCTTTTATGGGGCCATAGGATTTGTGGATATCTCGCAGCTCTATTTGCATGGTCAGTAAATGTCTTCAATTTAATTTAGCGAGTTGAAGCTAAATAGACTGATTCGGTCTAAAATGTAAACAGGTTTTAGAGGCAATGGAGTGATGGCGTACTGGAAAACAAAAAGTGCAGAAGGCTTCGCGCGCACCTCCTGCACCTTGTTTTGTGTAGATATTTATTAAGACAGCGCTTGTTTATATCGATGTATCTAATAACCGGTCGTCTAAATTAATTTAATGAATGAAAAAAAATATTTTTAATTTATTAATGAGGGATTTTTTTGATGAGCACGGCCGCACAAGGATTTCAGCCTTCGGCGTACTGATAGTACGTCGAAGGTTGAAATTCGCGGAGAACAATGCTCATCGAAAAAAGACCCCTTTAGAAATTAAAAATTATTTGGCGCTGCTGGCGCCTTCCATCCCCTCCAGCAGCTGTCCCATGTACCAGACCTTTTTATCGCTTGCGGTTTGGCCGGCTTTGACAAACGGGCTGCCGTCCTGATAGTTCAGGGGACCCTTGAACAGGTTGATCTTTTTTGAACCCAGATCATTGATAAAACTGGCCAGATGCTTTTGGGCGGTCGCTGAAAGCGCCGGGCCGGCAGTAAATCCAATGGTACTGGTATCGGGATTATTGATGTCTTTCCAGTCCGGCCCCAGCCAGACCCACTTGGATTGCCACTTACCGGAGAAAGCGGCTTTCACGAAGTCCACATAACCCGGCCCCCAGTTAAAGTAAGGCACACCCAGGCAAACATCATCAGCACCTTCACAGGCACCGATGTAATCATACGGGATGGCCCAAACGGCTTTACCCTCCTGTTTTTTCTGTTTGGCCACCACCACCGCTTCGGTGGTGTCAATGCCGGAGATAACCACATCATACCCGGTATTGAAAAAATTCTGGGCAACCTGAGTCGGGTCAGCCGTAACACCGGGGATGTTGAACCAGAAGCCGATCCAGGTGACCTGAAATTTTAATTGCTTGGGATCTTTTTTTAGCACATTCTCCCAGGCATATTTTGCACCCAGATACGCACAAGCTGCCAGGCGGCGGGTTTCTTCGTTGATCAAAGGCCCCAGATAGCCGATTTTTCCGTTCTGGGTTGTAAGGGCCGCCGCAAATCCGGCCATCATTTTGCCGTATTCCATGCGCCCCATTAAATTGCTCAAATTCTTCGGGGCTTTGCCGGTCAGCACATCGTCTCCGGAGATATGAATGAAGTGTACATCCGGATGCATTGCCGCTGCCTCACGCGTTCCGTCTTTCATGTCGTCAGAGTTGGCAATGATCAGCGTGGCGCCTTTTTCTACCATATCGTCAACCAATTGCGGGATGGTGACTCCCTGGCGGTCGGCCGGATTAACTTTGTCAATATAAATCATCTTGCTGCCCGGCATCATTTTCTCGACATACTTGCCGCCCTCATAGTGGGCCTGACTCCAGCCGTGGTCGTTGTAAGGTCCGACGAGAAGCAACCCGAAGACATTGGGCTTTTCTTCTGCCGATACCAGACCGGCGGTGGCCAATATGAAGGCAAAAACAAGACAGCTGATTACGAACCCACAAAATATTTTTTTTGTCATGAATTTTCCTCCTTTGTAATGCGAAATGGTAAGGCGTATCGTCACTGCTGGGAAAACGAAATAATTCCTTAAAGAGTCTGCTACCCGGGCCCCATGGTATGCAATCCCAAACAAGGGCCCTTGCCTCGATTAATTAGGAACACCAGAATACGTTATGATCATATATAAATGTAAAAAAGGATTCTGCCTTTATAAATAAAATACTTGCCTGTGGTCAAGTCTGATTTTCAAATTTAGCAAAATTTATTTTAATAAATTTCAGGCGGTTAGAATCTGTAAAATGATGTAAAATGATTTCTTGAATAATATTAATAACAAAGCGCGTTTCAAATTTTATAAAATTATCTGCTTTCTGAATGCCGGCCCTTTCCAGGGACGTTTTCACGTGAAACAATTTGCAGATTTTTTATTGACATCTTCAATGATGTATGAATTATTAATTCGTTTACTAGCCTGTACCGGAACCATTTCATATCTTTCATATCTTACCTGATCGGTCTGCTTTTCGCGGGAGAAAAAGTTCAACACAATACGAATACTGAATAAAATGCTTTTTGAGACAGGCGTTTCTTGAATATCGAAACTTTTCTATAAAAAAGGTAAGCTGCCCTTTGTTATTTTAATTTTGTGCTTTTGTACGAAGCACGCATGCAACATGGAGGCATAAATTGTTTGGCTTTGAAAACATAACGAACCAAAATGGATGGGCCATGGCGGCAGTGGGCGCATCGATTGTGTTTATGGGCCTGGTTGCGCTATCTTTTGTTATTTCCCAGATCCACAAATTGCTCAAACTCTGGGACGATAGACAAAAGATAATCGATCGATTCAAGACAAAGGTCCCCGCTGATGCCGATGTGACAGAAGCGGTGGATGCCCGTGTTTATGAGGAACGCCACCTTCCGGCCGTTGATGAGCTTGCCAGCATTTACCAACCCCTGATAGACAAGTTGGAAGAACCCTTTAAACTTTCACAACTATTTGAAATTGCTAATAAAAATGACGTGCCCCACCCACATCTGTCGATACAGCGATTGCAAGAGGCCGGATTGCTGGTGGCACAGGGAGACGGTACCTTCACCTGGAATAAACAAATAGAAGATTAAAGGATAAGCCATGTTCGATCTACTGTTTCAGTTTTTAGCAAATACCGGATACTATTTGGCAGACTATCGCAATTACGTCATGCTCGTGGTGGGCTGTACCTTTTTATATCTGGGAACCGCCAAAAAATACGAGCCCTTGCTGCTGGTTCCCATCGGCTTTGGCATGTTGGTGGGCAATATTCCTTTCTTCAAAGGCTTTGGTATCGGTATCTATGAATCCAACAGCGTTTTGCACTATCTATACTTTGGCGTTACCACCGGTGTTTATCCGTCGATCGTGTTTCTGGGCTTAGGTGCCATGACCGATTTTTCATCTTTACTGGCTCAGCCCAAATTAATGCTTTTGGGAGCTGCGGCCCAAATGGGGATTTATTTTACCCTGCTGGGCGCCCTGTTTTTCGGGTTCGCCCCCAAGGAAGCCGCCTCGATTGCAATTATCGGCGGGGCCGACGGGCCGACATCCATCTTTTTAACGGCAAAACTGGCGCCGCACCTCATCGGGCCCATCGCGATAGCAGCCTATTCATATATGGCATTGATACCGGTTATTCAGCCGCCGATCATGCTGCTGCTGACCTCCAAAAAAGAACGGCTGATCAAAATGCCGCCCGCCAGGGCAGTCTCCAAGAAAGAACTGTTAATTTTTCCGGTGGCGGGTGTCTTGCTGACCTGTTTTCTGGCACCCACTGCCCTGCCGCTGCTGGGGATGCTATTCCTCGGAAATTTTTTAAAAGAATGTGGTGTTGTCAATCGTCTGGCCAATACCGCCCAATCCGCCATTATCGATACCGCCACGATCTTCCTCGGTTTTACGGTGGGTTGCAGCACCCAGGCCGATGTCTTTCTGACGCCGAAATCTCTTGGAATTTTCTTTCTGGGAGCCGTGGCATTTTCAATCGCCACCGCATCGGGCGTAATTTTTGCTAAAATTATGAACCTGTTCCTGAAAGAAAAAATCAATCCGTTGTTGGGTGCGGCCGGCGTATCCGCTGTGCCCGGTTCCGCCCGCGAAGTTCATTTGATGGGTCTGAAAGCGGACCCGACGAACTTTTTACTGATGCATGGGATGGCATGCAATTCATCGGGCGTTATCGGCTCGGCAATTTGCGCCGGGATTTTGTGGAGTTTTTTCGTCTGATTCGACTGTCGGCATTTTCACCACAAAGACACTAAGGTCACAAAGATAATTTGTTATTGTAAGGGCCCGCAGTTATCTGTCTTCTGATTTCTGTCCTCTGTCTTCTGTTTAGCTTATTGCTGTGTCGGAAGAGCTTTTCCGGCCCAGCCGGCATAAGTGCGGGCATCATCCCATCCCCCGAACACAACCGGCCGCATCGGCTGTCCCCACAGGGGATGATTTAGTAGAATCGGTTCACGATGGCCGGTTGCCTTGATAAAACTCTGGTATTGGTAGTTGGTGACCGGATAGCGGTCGATATAAAAATCTTTCAAATTTGTCCTTCTTTTTTCAAAAGATCCTGGTACCAGCAGGAAAATTCGAACATTCCCCGGAAATAATCATCTTCGTTAACAATACCAAGGGCGAGATCCAGTACTCCGCGACCGTAAGAATTACTGTATTCATCAGAACGGCGTGATTGTAAGAACTCTCTGACCAGCATCTGGGTGGTCCGTTTGGTTTTATCCTTGCGAATGTCAATCGGATCTTTGGGCTCTTCGAACGGATCCCATCTATCATATCCCTTTTTTAAGATGTGCTTTTGGCGACGGGGGGCCATGCTATCGAAAACTGCCCGTTTTCGTTGTTCGGCTTCATCGGGAGAAAATTCGGTCATAGGGTTCTCCTTTGACGTTTTTTTCTTGGTGCTGGTTCAGCGACTTTTTCCTCCCCAATCCCCAGATAATCTTCATCATAAAGTGTGAGCAAGGCCATTGACAGCGGCACCAGCATATCCGACAGTTTCAAATACCTGGATTTAAGATCCCGAATCAATTCCGCCGATATTTGCTGAAGCTGATTATTGATTGAATCCAGATTCACGGTCGGATACTGCTCACCTTTTTTAAAACCCGATTTTCCGCAGGTATGCCCTTGGTCTCCTATGGCGGTCGGTATGCCGTAAAAGCGACAGGTCAAGGGACGGTTGTCGTAAAGATCACACAGATCCGCTTCGTTTAAAAGCGGACAGCGAACCCGTTCCCGGGCCAGTCCGGCAAGAATCTCGTCTTCGCTTTTGCCGGCCTGCAAGTCTCTATAGGCCTGGCGCTTAATCTTGTGAACCCTGCGATCGGCCCGGTTTGCTCGTTCCAAAAGGTCGGCTTTTTGGCTTTCCTTGATCTTCTCTTTAAATTTATGATTGATATAAAGGGCTTCAATCAACGTTAGGTCGAACAGCGCATGGCAGCAATCTGCACATTTTTCCTCACATTTTACGCATTCTGCATAGGCCTGTCTTACGTGTTCAAATGCTTCGTCCCCTTTTGAAACCAGGGCCTCATATTTTTTAAAATAGGGTGAAAAATCAAAATTCATGGGTCAGGGTATCTCCTATCAATTTTATTTTGGTAAAACTGTAGCACAATTAAGAATTAATATTAACTCGAACTGGCTTAAAAATCCCAGATTTTGCTTGATGACAAGGCGGGATTCGGTTCAAAAGCGGAGCGTACACGTTAGTACGTGAGCATTTTGAAGCGGATCGCAACACAGTCATCGAGTAAAAGCTGGGCGTTTTAAGGCCAGTTCGGATTGTTTCACGTGAAACATCTGCCATGATTTCTGGCCTCCGGTTTCTTGCGGCTGGCATTTTTAAAGAGTATCTTGGGGCCTTATAATCTTGAAACGTTACTTTCCCACACAAAACCGGCTAAAAATTTGATCCAGCACATCCACTTTAACATTATCACCGCTGATGACCCCCAGCGCATTGATTGCCTCCTGTAGGTGGACGGCCAACAGATCGCTAGAAGTTCCGTTTTGTAGCTGTTCAATCAAAGCTTCCGCAGCAGCAAGACTGGTTTCGAGCAGCAATTTATGCCTTAAATTGGGGACGATCACTGTCTTCAAATCAATGGGGTCTTGTCCGCCGGCCATCTTAATTATTTTGTCTTTAAGTTGATCGATCCCGCGGTCATAAAGGGCCGAAATGCGTACCTGGTCATCAAAACGCCAGTTGTCCGGAAGGGTTGTTTCGCTGTCCTTTTGGATCAGATCGATTTTATTCAGCACCATGATGATGCGTTTGGAATTGATCTTTTCATAAATAAGGTGATCATCGGGGTCCAAAGGACAATTGGCTTCAATCATAAAAAGAACCAAATCAGACCCATTGACGTGTGTGAGGGTTTTTTCAATGCCGATCTTTTCAATCGGATTTTCAGTCGGATGCACACCGGCCGTATCGCTGATGACAACGGGTATTCCCTGAAGATTTAGGATCTCTTCGATGATATCCCGGGTGGTTCCGGGCATATCCGTTACAATGGCACGGTCTTTTTCGACCAGCTGATTTAAAAGACTGGATTTGCCTACGTTGGGTCGTCCGACCACAGCCACCGAAATACCGTCTCTGAAAACATGAGCATCGATATAATTCCGGATCAGACCATTAAGGGGTGCCAAAACGTCTTTTTGGAGCGCTTTAACGGTATTTTCGGGGCTGATAAAATCTTCAACCTCCTCCGGAAAATCGATGGCTGCTTCAACATGCGTCAGGATATCGATTAATCTGCTTCTGGCCTGGACCACATGGTCACTTAGCTTTCCGGTCATCTGGGCGGCCGCCAGCTCCAGATTTTTTTGCGTCCGGGCATTGATGACATCGATAACTGCTTCGGCCTGGGTAAGATCGATGCGTCCGTTGAGAAACGCCCTGCGGGTAAACTCACCCGGTTCAGCCAACCGGGCACCTTTACTTAAAACCAGCCGTAGGATGGCATGCAAAGCTACGGCACCGCCGTGGGCGTTAATTTCGACCACATCTTCGCGGGTATAGGTGTGCGGGGCTTTCATGGCCGATAACAATACTTCGTCTAACGGTAGGCCGCCGTCTGGATCAATGATGTGCCCATAGTAAAGCCGATGGGTTTCAAATTCGAATGGTCTGCGACCTTTTTCTTGCCGACTTTTGCCGACATTCGTATCGCGATCTTTTTTTAGCGGCCTGAAAATGGCTTGTACAAGCGCAAAAGCATCATTACCGGATATCTTAACAATGCCGATGCCACCCCGGCCGACGGGTGTGGCAATGGCCGCAATAGTATCTGGATCTTTTATCATCAGTTTTCGTCCGGTGAAATACCGCTAAAGGCCGCAAGTGCGCGATCGTCCAACGTCTATCGTCGGGCCACATTCCTTTTTTGGGGAAGAATCACCAGTTTTCTTAAAGGACCTTCTCCCCGACTGCGGGTTTGAATCGCGGAAAAATCTTGCAGCGCGAGATGAACAATCCTGCGGTCATATGCATTCATGGGGCCCAAAGTCATCGGTTTGCCGATTCTTTTGGATTTTTCGGCCAGCCGTAATGCCATTTTTTCCAGATTTTCCTTGCGGGTCTCCAGATAGCCCTCGATATCCACCAGAACCCGGATTCGGTTTTGATTGTGCTTATTGACAACTTTATTGACGATGGCCTGAATGGCATCCAGGGTCTGACCCCGTTTACCGATCAAAATTCCCGCATTTCCGCCATTGACATTGAAAAATAATCGATCCGAATCCTTTTCAACCGAAATTTTAGCATCCGCGGTAATGGTGTCGACAATACGCTGTAAAACAAGCCGACCTATTTCAGCGGGATCATCAGGAAAAGAATAAAGTTCCTGGCCGCTTTGGTTTTCTTTTAAATTCGCTTCATCTTTGCCCGCAGACATCTCAGCTGAATCCTGAGACGGGCCGAATTCATCTGGGTGACGGCTTTCGTCCTCAGCGGACATGGCCTTTTCTTCCGGCGCCAGCGTCTCTTCCGGCAGCTGTACCCTAATTTTGGCTTTTTTGGTGCCGGACAAACCGAATATGCCGCTGGATCCGTGAGAAAGCACTTCGTATTTTAGATCTTCTTTCGGCAATTTGAGTTCTGCACTGGCCTGCTCAACCGCCTTGTCAACGTTTTTGGCTTTGAATTCCATCTTAGCTGACATATAAGAACCTCCATAATCAGGAATATTTTTTCTGAGTATAATATTGCTGGGCAATCGATAAAATGTTGTTTACCAGCCAGTATAAAACCAGACCGGATGAAAAATTGATAAAAATGACGGTAAAAATAATGGGCATAAACATCATCATTTTGGCCTGGGTGGCGTCTCCCATCGGAGGCGACATTTTTTGCTGAAGGAGCATACTGGCGCCCATGACGACGGTCAAAACCGGTATACCGTAAGGGGGTTCCATAAAGGGTATTGAAAAATCAAAACGAAACAGACGGTCCGGTGCCGCCAGGTCATCAATCCAGAGAAAAAAGGGTGCGTGTCGCAGTTCTATGGCTTCGTAAAGCATGCGGTAAAGCGCAAAAAATACCGGCAGCTGAACAACCATAGGCAAACAACCGCCTAAAGGATTGACTTTGTAGGTTTTATACAGCCCCATGACTTCCTGGTTCATTCGTTGTTTGTCATCTTTGTATTTTTCACGGATCTCCTTCATCAGTGGCTGAAGTTTTTTCATTTCGCTCATGGATTTATAGCTTTTTGATCCCAAAGGCCACAAAAGAAGTTTCACCAGAATGGTTAAAATAATAATGGCCACACCGTAATTGGGGATGACGCTGTAAAACAAGTTCAGAAGCCACAGGCAGGGTTTGGCAATGAAATCAAACCAGCCGAAATCGATAAGCTTCTCCAGATTATTGCCGACATTTCTTAACTGGCTGATTCTTTTGGGGCCGATATAAAGTTTGTATTTGTAAGTGTATTGGCTACCGGGCGGTATGACTTTTTCCGGCTGCTGGTATTGAGCCGTCACAACTTTTTCTGATTCCAATGCCAGATGTAATCCGGCTTCGTCGATCATTTCGGGGATGAGGCCGGACATAAAATAGCGGCTTTGCAGCGCGACCCAATTGATTTTGCCGTCAAAGGTATTCTGATCCTTCAGCTTTTTAATCTTAATTTCTAGGAGCTCATCATTGATCAGGGCGCTGGGCCCCTCAAAAGCATACATCCGCTTGTCACCGGGGGCCTTCCCGTTTAGGCCGACGATAAGCCTATCCTGGATGCCGCGTCCGGATCCATTTTTTAGCGTTACATCCATACCAACGACGTAAGAATCCGAATCAAAGCTGAAGGTTTTTTGGATCACAACAGCCTCGGGCGAACGCCATCCAAAAGTCAGATTCCGGGTACCCTCATTTACCACCAACCGGTCGGCGGTCAGATCGGTGCTAAAAACAGCTTTATCCAGCCCCACAATGCTTTTGCCGCTGAATCCCAGATGACCGACACCCAGGGCCTTATCGTTTATAAGTACTTGTTTTAATGTTGAATTCTTTTTTACATGTTCGCGGTATTTTTTTAGCAAAAAACTGTAAACCACGGCTCCGCTCTCAGAAATTTTGGCCTCATAGAGCGGCGTCTCCACGGTAATGGTCCCTGCGGCTGGGGAAGCCGTACCTCCGGTGGCGGGTTGTGCGGTCAAACCTGTCTGTTCGCTGTCTGCCGAATAAGGCTTTGCCTGATCTTTCTCTTGAACCGGTTGTTCCTTTGCACCCGCCGGCGCTTCGGCCTTTTTGACCGGCTGCTGTTCAGACGGGGGGGGAGCGAAATAAAATTGCCATGCCAGAAATATAAGCAGAGAGATGACGATGGCTAATAACAATCGCGATTGTTCCATTGTTTTCTCCTAACAGCAGGTTGTGAAAATGAGGCCCTCTTTGGTTGCCGCAAAAGAAGCCCGTCATTTCGAGATCAAACAGGTTTATCGTCTGGGGTCTTCGCAAGGTGAGCAGAGCCTGCGCCGTTAACCATTCAGTGTTTATCCTGCAAAAGGCGTTCGCATCGTTTTGTTATGCGCAGATTGGGGAACCGGATCAACACCACCAGGATGAAAGGGATGACATCGTAGCAAGCGTCTGGATGCCAGAAACAGGCCTTTTAACAGACCATGCTGTCGGATTGCCTGATAGGCATAATTCGAACAGGTTGGATGAAAACGACAACAGGGACCCAATATCGGAGATAGTGTATACTGGTAAGCCCTGATTGATGTGAGCATCAATAGTAATATGATTTTTTTAATCAACACCATTCACAATCTGTTCAAACAAGTCTTGAAGGGATGAAAATACCTTCTCAGCTGAAAGGCCTGCGGACTTTTTTTTGGCTACAATGTTGATATCCCAGTTTTGATTTAAATGCCGCCTGTTTAATCGAAAATATTCGCGTACCAATCGTTTGATTCTGTTTCGGAGTGCAGCTTTTCCGACCTTTCGTGTAACGGTAATGCCCAGCCTGGAGTGATCGAGTCGACCCGCTTTGAATAATGCGATAAAGCAGTCGTTTTGTACCTTGCGCCCGGATCGGGTAAGTTCAAGAAATTCCGATCGCTTTAGGATTCGATCGTCCTTTTTAACGGAAAAGCGCATCGTTATCCATCACCCGATTCAATAACCGGGTCGATTTAACCGGCAAGTCGAGCTCTGCCTTTAGCCCGGCGTCGATTAATTATCCTGCGACCCGCTTTAGACGACATCCGTTTGCGAAATCCATGATTTCTGGCCCGTCTGATTCTGCTGGGTTGAAAAGTGCGCTTCATTTTATAAATTCCTTATATTATTATATGTTTTTTAATTATCAGGTGGATACCAACAGCCATATTCTCCGGCCCGAGCTAGTATAGCCCGAAATTTTTATATAAATCACAAGCTTGAGACCATGTCAAGATTAAATGACTATTCTTGATGAATTTCAAATATATCGAACTCTTCCAGGTGGTAGGTGGTGTTGGGGTAAATGACAATTTGCTTGCCGATGGCTTTTTCCAGAGCAGCGATCAGGGAATTTTCTTCGTCATGCAGCAGCTCGGCGATCTGCGGGTTGACCCGTAATGTCAGCCGGATACCGTTCATGTCCTGGGACTCCCGCAAAATTTCGCGAAAAATAGTGTAACAAATGGTCTGCTTGGATATGATGTAACCTTCACCGTCACAGTAATAGCAGGGCTCGCACAGTATCCGCGTAAGCGGCTCGCGCGTGCGTTTGCGAGTCATCTGGATGAGCCCCATATCAGACATCGGCAGCGCATGGGTTTTGCTTTTGTCTTTTAAAAGGGCTTCGTTTAAAGCGGTGTAGACTTTTTCCCGGTTGGACTTTTTATCCATATCAATAAAATCGATAATGATAATACCGCCGATATCCCGCAGCCGGATTTGATAGGCAATCTCTTTGACGGCCTCCAGATTGGTTTTTAAAATCGTTTCTTCCAGGTTGTGTTTGCCGACGTAGCGGCCGGTGTTGACATCAACGGCTACCAGCGCCTCGGTGTGCTCGATGGTAATATATCCGCCGGATTTCAACCAGACTTTGCGCTTCAGCGCTCGCGAAATGTCGCCTTCCAGATTATAGGCATCAAAGACCGGTTCAGCGCCCTCATAAAGCACCACATGATCCTTTAAGGTGGGCATGTAGGTGTCCAGAAAGGACAACACCGAATCATAGGTCGGTTTGGCGTCAATCACCAGTTTCTCGACTTCATGGATCAGCAAATCCCGCACCGCGCGCAAACTCACGGATATCTCGTGATGCAAAATGGACGGAGTGGGGGCTTTTTCATATTTCCTCTGGATGTTCGCCCACAGGTTATTCAAAAAGGCCATTTCGGAGGCCAATTTTTCTTCCGGCTCGCCCTCAGCTGCCGTGCGCACAATATAGCCATGGTTATTGGAGCGCAAATCCATAACAGCCTGCCGTAAACGTTCGCGTTCGGCTTCATCTTCGATTCTGCGCGAAATACCGATGTGATCGGACGAGGGCATCAGCACCAGAAAGCGGCCGGGCAGGGAGATGTAGGATGAGATGCGTGCCCCTTTCGTGCCAATCGGCGATTTGGCAACCTGGGCCATTATCTCCTGGCCCTCTGAAACCAGTTCTTCAATCTGCTGGCTGCGCCGGTAGTCAAACGGGGCCGGCTCCGGATCTGTTTCGGCGTCCGGCTCCTCGGAATCAATCTGAAAGAGACGTTCGAATTCTTTTAAATCAGCGGCATAAACATCATCCACGTAAATAAAACCCGCCTGATTCAGACCGATATCGACAAACGCCGCTTGCATTCCGGGCAATACGCGCAATACCCTGCCTTTGTATATATTGCCGGCGACATCCGAATCATCCCCGCGATCCACATATAATTCAACGATGGTTCCATCTTCCAAAAGTGCCACACGGGTTTCATGATCCAATACATTGATGATCAGCTGTTTGTACATCGTTAAAAGCTCCGCTTTTTCGCAAAGCGCCAAGGGCAGCGCGCATAGCGAGAAATACTTCGACTGGTATAGGCAGGTCCTAAACGCTTTGCTCTAAGCGCTATGCGCTTAGCTTTATGATTGTTGCCTGCTTGACCTGCGCATCGCTTAATTTGAATATGTGGCGCAGGACATCAAACGGCCGCACGGTTTTTCCCGGCTCGGATTGAAGGGTCAGCTCCAAATGACTTGAATCGCGCAATATACTGTTTACTACGATATCCTTTAAATCTATCTTTTTCAACTTTCCTTTTCGACCGCTGAGCGTAATGGTAAAATCCGACTGCTCGTTGAAAGCCCTCAAGAGCGTTTTGTCGAATTGCCCTTCTGTCAGGGCAATTTTGTAGCGGATGCGCCGGCGAAGGGTGGTCGGCGATTTTTGGGGTGCTATTTGGCAAGCGTTGATCTCAAGCCCGCCAGGCAGGTGCGCGTTTAACATGTCCTTCACCTCCTGGGGACGAATATAAGCAGGTGCGGATATAATAAAGCGTTCCTGCTGGCTTTCGATTCCCACCGGCAAAGGATCGTCAAAGGAGATTTTGGGTTTGGGGTGAAATCCCTCTGAAAACCGAACTGTAATTCCGGCCCGTTTTAATGCGCGATGAAAAATGTTGACCAGTTCAAGATGCCCGAAATACCGGGCCTGATTCCGCTTGGTATAAAAAACATGGAGTTTTCTAAATGCCGCCGATTTCAGAGCAGCGGATTGCTGCGCCCGCGGGGTATTGTCTTTTAAGGTGCTGTGGGTTAACGGCTCGATTTGTTCAAAGTCGCAAACGCCGCACTGGCTGCAGGCATCCACACGACAATCCGCCGTATAAGTGCCTTTAAGTGCATTCTCCCATTCTGCGGTCAAAAACTTTTTGGTCACCTGGGTGTGAATATGATCCCAGGGCAACGGTTCACAAACGTCTCTTTCACGGATGGTGAAAAAATCCGGGTCAACACCCTGCTCCTCAAAAGCCGCTTGCCACAAATCATATCGAAACTGATCGCTCCAACCGTCAAACCGACAGCCTTTCTGATGGGCGGCTACCAACAACCGGCTCAGCCTGCGATTGCCGCGCGCCCAAACCCCTTCCAGCCAGCTGACTTTCGGATTCTGCCATTTAAATTTAATGCCGCGCAGTTTGAGCTGCTCCTGAAGCCGCCGGATGCGGTCCTCAGATTCGGCCAATGACAGCTGGGGAGCCCATTGAAAGGGGGTATGGGGTTTGGGGATAAAGGTCGCCACGCTGACATTGAGCTGACCCCGGCTCCCGGCAGGACGTCTGGTTTTTCGCAGAGATTTGACTAAATCCACCAGGGCTTTTAGATCCGCTTCGGTTTCGGTGGGGAGTCCGATCATAAAATACAATTTGATAACCTGCCAGCCCAGGTCAAAGGCATTTTTGACCGTCGCTCTAATTTCGCTTGCGCTGATATTTTTGTTGATGACGTCGCGTAGCCGCTGGCTGCCGGCTTCAGGGGCAATTGTAAAGCCGGTTTTGCGCACTGTTTTGATCAGTTTCATCAGCTCCGGCGTCAGCGTTCCAGCCCGCAGCGACGGCAGGGACACCGCCACATTCTGAGTCGCATAGCGCGACATCAACCGCTCCATCAACGGTACGATACAGCCGTAGTCGCCGGTGCTTAAAGACAGCAGGGAAATATCTTCGTATCCGGTATTGCTGACGGATTGATCACAAAGAGCAAGCAGTGAATCGGGCGAGCGTTCCCGCACCGGCCGGTAGATCATGCCGGCCTGACAGAACCGGCAGCCGCGGGTACAGCCTCTGGCAACTTCCAGCCGCAGTCGATCATGTATGGGTTTACCGAAGGGGATGATCGGTTTCTTTGGGAAAGGCACCTGATCCAGATCGGCAACGATGGTTCGGCTCACATGCGTATAATCCGGATTCTGCGGCTCCAGCGTCTGAAAACCACAGTCATCATAGCGCGGCTTAAAAAATGCAGGGACGTAGACACCTTCAATTTGTGACCAGTGTTTTAAAAGGGCTTGTTTATCGCTGGCGGCGTTCTTTTTCCATTCCAGCCAACTTTCGGCCAGCTGCAGGGTGACGTTTTCACCGTCGCCGATGACCATGGCATCAAAAAAATCCGCAACCGGCTCCGGGTTGCAGGTACACGGGCCTCCGGCGATAATCAACGGATAAGAGCTGTCCCGCTGGTCGGCATAAAACGGAATGCCGGACAGCTCCAAAATAGTTAAGATATTGGTGTAGTTCAGTTCGTAAAGCAGGCTGAATCCGATAATATCAAAGCGGTCAAGCGGCCGACGGGATTCCAAAGAAAATAAGCGCAGTCCGGCCGCTCTCAGTTGCTGGTCCATATCCAACCCCGGCGCAAATACCCGCTCGGCAGCGATATCCGCATGCGCATTGAGGATATGATACAGAATCTGCATTCCGAAATGGGAGCTGCCGATTTCATACCGGTCCGGGAAGGCCAACGCAAAGTGCAGTTTGACGTTGTCCGGGTCTTTTTTGATCTGATTAATTTCCCCACCCAGATAGTGGCTGGGTTTTTCAACCAGAGGTAGTATATCTTCAATGGTTTTGATGCTCATGAAATCTGTCGGCAGCGCGCGGCGCTCATCCAAAAAGGTGCCTAAATGAATCGCGGCTTAAAAGCTATCGCAAAGGCGCCAAGCTTTTTATACGTAAATAATCGAGGGGTCGGGGATTTTTTCTGCCCGACCTTTGACAGTTTTAGTTCACTTGTTTTGTTGCCTTTTTTGTGACAGCCGCGAATACTTGATGCGAAAGTGTGGTCATGCTACCAGATTTACTTAGAAAATAGAAGCTGTCGTCTTTATTTTCATGGCACGATGTTTATCTTTTAGCAGCCAAATGGCGTCGTGATTTCAAACCGAGACAGGTTGCGTTGCCGGAAGGACATATATGCATAAACCCTCAATGCTGATCGAGGATAGGATAGGTCGCACCCTTTTTGCCTTGCTTTTACTTCTTATTTTTCTGGTTTTTCCACAACCTGGCTGGAGTCTGAAAGGCGAGCGCGAAAGTCCGGTCGTGCGGGCGGTGCGTAAAGTCAGCCCGTCTGTCGTTAACATAAGCTCCTCCTATCCAGTCCGCAAGCGTGCCAATCCCTTCTCCGGATTCGGCATGGATCCGTTTTTTGATGAATTTTTTAAAGATTTCTTTGACCCGCGCTTCGAACGCCGCCAGGAAAGTACCAGTCTGGGGTCCGGCGTGATCATTGACGGCAAAAGAGGCTTTATTCTCACCAACACCCACGTGATCGAAAAGGCCGGAAAAATCAAGGTGGTGATGGAGGATGAACGTGAATTTGATGCCAAGATCGTCGGCGCCGATCCGGATTCGGACCTGGCCGTTTTGCAAATCAACTCCCAAAACCAGCTACCGGCTATCGATATGGGCAGCAGCGATGATCTTATGATCGGTGAAACCGTGATTGCCATCGGCAATCCTTTTGGCTTTTCACACACAGTGACCACCGGTGTCATCAGCGCCGTCAATCGCAGCGTTCGCAGCGAAAACATGGTGTTTCATGACTTTATCCAGATAGATGCCTCGATCAATCCCGGTAACAGCGGTGGGCCGCTGTTAAACATCAACGGCGATCTGATCGGCATCAATACCGCCATTTACGCCAAAGCCCAGGGCATCGGATTTGCGATTCCCATCAACAAGGCCAAAAAAATTATCGCCGATCTGATTCAATTCGGCGAAGTGATCCAGGCCTGGATCGGCATCAGCGTCCAAAACCTGGATCGAAAACTGGCCGGCTACCTGAAAGTCCCAGATAAAAAAGGCGTTCTGGTTAAAGCCGTGGAGCCCCAGAGCCCGGCCCGCACAGCCGGCCTGCAAGAAGGCGATATCATTTTAGCCATCGGCTCAATAAAAATAGCCTCGGCCCGGGATTACTGGTCGATTAAAAAAACATATGCCGCCGGAGATTCGCTCAAGGCCCGTATCTGGCGCGACAACCAAGTAAAAACCGTATCGATTAAAACCCGGGTGTTTCCCATGGAACGGGCCGAAAATCTGGCCTTCCGCACCATGGGAATTCGGGTTGAAGACATAACCCCAAAAAACCGCAACTTTTATCGCATCTTGACCCGTGAGGGCGTGGTGATTTCTGAAATTGCCAAAGGCAGCCGCCTGGCCAGAATCGGTGCGCGTCCCGGCGATGTCATCCGCCAGATTGACGACATGACGATTTCAAACACGGAAGATTTTAAAAAAGCAACCGTCAAGTATCGGCAGAAACATTCGGTGGTGATACTGCTGCAGAGGGGGGATCAGGGGTATTATATCACCGTCAAACTATAGAACCTATATGAAAATTGTCGTCACATAGACTACGTATGGCGGAGTTCATAAAAAAAATTGCTCTCTTCTGGTTCCAAGTTTAAATTAACAGTTTCAAGCCCAGTGAAAATAAGTGAAAATCCAAACGTGGATTTTTGAAGGAGGTTAGTATGCAAAAGGTAATGTTCCGAATGTTGCTGGTCGGCCTGACGGGATTTTTCTTTTATGCCTGCGGCTATAATACCATGCAACAAAACGAGGAAGCGGTTTTCAGTGCCTGGGGTAACGTGGAATCCAACCTGCAACGACGGGCGGATCTGATTCCAAATCTGGTTGAAGTCGTCAAAGGCTATGCCGCCCATGAAAGAGAAACCTTAGAAGCGGTGATCAATGCCCGCGCTAAGGCCACGTCTGTAGAAGTCTCGGCATCCGATCTCAGCAACCCCGCAGCAATTCAGCAACTGCAGGCCGCCCAGGGAGAGCTGTCTTCGGCCCTGGCCCGGTTGATGGTGGTGGTCGAACGTTACCCGGATTTAAAAGCCAACCAGAATTTCCAAGATTTGCAAAACCAGCTGGAGGGCACTGAAAACCGCATCAACGTCGCCCGGCAGCGTTACAATCAGAGTGTGGAAACGTTTAATTTCGCTATTCGAAAATTTCCCAACAGCCTGACCAACAAATTGCTGCTGCATCTGGACCGCAAAGAATACATCAAGGCCGAGGAGGGCGCCGCACGCGCACCCGAAGTCAAGTTTAGCGATTAACGCAAAGCCTTTAGCCGACGAACTTCAGTTATGAAACCGCAAAAACGCCTTCGGATCATACAATTTCTGGTCATCGGCTGGCTGATCTGTTTTTTCTGGATCCCCAGCCTGTTGGCGTTGGAGGTACCGCCGCTTAAAGGGCGGGTAAACGATACTGCCGGAATGCTCTCAGCGGCCACCCGGCAACAGCTGGAGGCGGTCTTGAGTCGTCTGGAACAGACCGATTCCACCCAGATTGTCGTATTGACCATTCCTTCCTTAGGCGGTGAGGTACTGGAGGAATTTTCCATCCAAGTGGCAGATCAATGGAAAATCGGCCAGAAAGGCCTCGATAATGGCGCAATTTTGTTGATTGCCAAAAAAGACCGCAAAATTCGCATCGAAGTTGGTTATGGCCTGGAGGGTTCCTTTACCGATTTAATGGCCGGACGCATCATTCGCAACGTGATCGTGCCGCAGTTTAAATCCGGTAATTTCGATCAGGGGGTAATCGACGGTGTCCAGGCCATGATCGGGGCGGTCAGGGGTGAATATCAGGCCTCTGAAAAAGTCCCGGCCGGCGGGAGCCAAAAGCCAAAGGATTCGTCTTCGGGTTTCGGCGGCTTGATCGCCTTTTTATTCTTTATCAGCATGCTGGGCCGGCTGCGCCGTCCCATGGGTATTGCCGCAGGCGGTGTGCTGGCACCCCTGGCTGCCGGTCTTTTCTTTAATCTCAGTCCCATCTGGATTCTGCTGTCGATTCCCATCGGCTTGTTGGCGGGTTTGATTTTAAGCTTCCTGGGATCACCCCTGATATTCGGCCACGGACATCACCATCATCGCCATACCGGAGGCTGGTGGTCCGGCGGAACCGGTGGGGGTGGGTTTTCAACCGGCGGGTTTGGCGGTGGGGGCGGTGGCTTCGGTGGCGGCGGCGCTTCCGGAGGCTGGTAGATGAAACAAGCAAGAAATATGACCTGGTAGGGAATGACGAATGAAAGATCTGGCCCAAAATTTTTTGGTGGAAGATGAACGCACCCGCGTGAAAAATGCGGTAACAGCGGCGGAAAAATTAACAGCCGGCGAAATTGTCGTCATGATTATTTCGACCAGCTATCAATATCCGCTCGCCAATGTTATCGGCGCAACGGCCTTGGCGCTCCCGCTGGCTTTGATATCGACGCCTCTGGTGGGGGCATGGTTTTGGATCGGCGCTCAGAATATGTGGCTGTTATTAGGGTTTTTAACCGTTTTTTTCATCCTTTTCCATGAAGTCATCAAGCGTACCTTTTGGCTCAAGCGCATTTTTATATCTCAACGGGAAATCGACGATGAGGTTGAAGAAGCCGCAGTAACCCAATTTTTCGATCAGGGTTTATACCGCACCCGGGAGGAAACCGGTGTGCTGGTTTTGATATCCGTATTTGAACGCAAGGTCTGGATCCTGGCCGACCGGGGCATCAACGCCAAAGTCCCCGCAGGCCAGTGGAATGATATCGTCAAAATAATCACTGACGGCATCAAGCAAAAGTGTCCGGCGGATGCCATCTGCGCGGCGGTTGAAAAAATCGGGGAACTTTTGAAAACGCATTTTCCCGTCAAACCCGACGATACCGACGAGTTGAAAAATCTGATCGAATTGAGCTAAAGTTCCTTTTGCAAAAGACCGATATGATAATTGGATCGATATCAGACCAAAAATTGGATGATTTCGGTTTGCTTTTTGAATAAATTGCGAATCGTGAAGAGAAGTTTCTCAAGATAATGCCAAACTCTGAGTAATCAGGGGACGGAAAGCCTCGGGTCCGCCGGAGGTGGACGGCCGGGTTGCCTGGGGAGGCTGAAAAGCTGGGTTACCCGGAAATGGTGACTCAGCTTTTTTCATTGGGCCGCCAGATTGAAAAGGTGATCAAATGCAAGTGCACGGGGGGATAAATCCATACGAGAGTTTTCGCTTTGGATTCGGGCATATCGATACCATTCAGCGGCAGCGTGCGGTCACGACGGCACGCCACCAGGGCCCGGTCGCGGTAGACCGCGATCAATCGATCTTCACCCGGCAGCAGGTTATGCGGATACGCGAGGCTGTGCAGGCCATCAAGGCCGGGAGTGTCGCGGTTGTCGATGTCGCGGATCGCATCGTCGACTCAATCGCTGATTTGGAAAGTGAAGGCGGTTCCACCGGTCTGTATCTGGACATATCCATTTAGTCTATCTTAGTTCGGGGTTCAGGGTTCAAAGGTTCAGAGGTTGCGGTCCTTGGTGCTGGCTCTAACTCGACTAGAATCACCGCATGCTGGCCACCGGCATGCATAATGTTCGAAACTGAACCACTGAACGCTAAATCTTGGAACCTGTTAACCGACACCTGAAGCCCTAAATCTCGAGCATTCTGTCTTCAACAAACTCAGTCCTCATTGCTCAGCACTTCTATTTTACCTTCAGGGTAATCAACACCGCACCGCTCACCATCAACAGCGTGCCCATGGTGCGCGCGGCCAGGTTTTTCTCCTTGAAAATAACGCCGCTATTGATGAGCCCGATAATGACGCTGAGGCGCTTGACCGATATCATGTAGCATAAAACTTCTGAATGGTATCTTTCAAGAGTAGATCTTGCCGAGTCAGCATCAGAATGCTATAAATAAAATTAGAAGAATACCGAATTAACCGGCTCAACGGGCAAACGATTAAAAGGGAGTTCCCATGGAACGCACCAAGATATTTAAGCTTTTAGAATGCGACAGCCCCCTGGCGCAGGTGTTGATTAAAGGCTGGGTGCGCACCCGGCGTGATTCCAAGGGGTTTTCCTTCATCGAAGTCAATGACGGTTCCAGCCTGAAGAACATTCAGGTCGTAGTCGATGAAAAACTGCCCCATTATACGGATATCAAAAAGCTGACCACCGGCTCGGCCATCGCCGTCAGCGGCAGCCTGGTCGAATCCAAAGGGGGCGGCCAGCGCTGGGAAATCCAGGCCGGCGATCTGCAGATCATTCATCTGGCACCGGAAGACTTTCCGTTGCAGAAAAAACGTCATTCCGACGAATTTTTAAGAACCATCTCCCACTTGAGACCCCGCACCAACAAATATGGGGCGGCCTTTCGCATCCGCTCCGAAATGGCATTCGGAATCCACAAGTTCTTTCGGGAGCGTGGCTTTCGCTATCTGCATTCACCGATTCTGACCGGTTCGGACTGCGAGGGCGCCGGGGAGCTGTTTCAAGTGACCACCCTGGACCTGAGCAATCCGCCCCAAAAAGAAGGCCGGGCCGATTACGAGCAGGATTTTTTCGGCAAAGAAGCCAATCTGACGGTTTCAGGACAATTGTCGGCCGAGATGTTTGCCCTGGCCCTGGGGGATGTTTACACGTTCGGGCCCACCTTCAGAGCGGAAAATTCAAACACCCGCCGCCATGCCGCCGAGTTTTGGATGGTGGAACCGGAGATGGCCTTCTGTGACCTTGACGGTAACATGGACCTGGGCGAAGCGCTCATTCGCGAACTGACCACCTATGCCATGGACGTGTGTACCGATGATCTGGAACTCTTCGCCCGCTGGGTGGACAAAAAGCTGATGGCCACTCTGGAAAACATCGCCCAATCCGATTACATCCGTCTGCCTTACCGCGAGGCGGTGGATATCTTGAGTCAGTCCGGTAAAAATTTTGAGTATCCGGTCGGCTTCGGCAACGATCTGCAGACCGAACATGAGCGCTTTTTGACCGAGGAACACTTTAAAAAGCCCGTCATTGTCTTTGACTACCCTAAATCCATCAAGCCTTTTTATATGCGGGTCAATGGAGATGAGCAGACCGTGGCCGCCATGGATGTACTGGTGCCGCGCATCGGCGAGATTATCGGCGGCAGTCAGCGCGAGGAACGCCTGGAGGTGCTGGAAGCGCGCATGGACGAAATGAAAATGGACAAAACCCCTTTATGGTGGTATCTGGACGCCCGGCGCTACGGCAGCGTGCCTCACAGTGGCTTCGGCCTGGGCTTTGAGCGCTTCCTGATGATGATCACAGGCATCCGCAACATCCGGGATGTTATACCTTTTCCGCGGACGCCGCAGAACATCGAATTTTAATATGGAAAGCAGTATAACCGTTCAAATCAATTCAATCCATTTCCTTTATTAACGATACTATATATTAATCCCCATTTGACGCGAATCTACATCGATACTTTGTTACCAAATTTTTATTAATCCTCGTCTGACGCGAATCTACATCGATGCATTGTTCACATAAAGATACCCCCTTGTATAGTAAAGTATAATCAGCACCCCGCTTAACAGAAGCCGGCTGGCCAGCTTATTTATAACCAGCTGAATTTATTTGCCCTATGATGCATCTCACTTTATGGTATGTCTTTTGCTTAGACTAGATCCCCAAAATGTTCTCTGTTCGGTCTTATAGGGGTTGTAAAAAAACGTTTCATTATTCCAACGTTTTTTTCTACAACCACTGATACCCCAATTCCTTATTTTGAAATATAAATACGGAAAGCGGTATAAAAGAGGGGGCCCCCACCTTAAGCCGCATCACAAGCATATTTTTAAGCCTTACAGAATACAGATCTTCAAGAAAACTTCACCGGATTTTCCAAACCGGTGAAGGTCTTTCAACTTACGCATGGGAAGAAAATTTGTTTTTGAATTCTGCCGGAGGGCAGGATTTGGTTTGCCGCGCAACCCTAATTTTTATACTGGGTCTCTAGTGCTACGGCAGGCCAGATATCAAAAAAAATGGAGGTGGCTATGACAAACACGCGTATCCCGTTAATTCTTATCCTGATGTTTCTGCTGGTGGCATGTGACAGCGGAGGCGGTAGCGGATCGGGCGATTCAGACGGCTCCGCCGGCAGTTCGCAGGTGGAAGAAAGCCTTGAACGCTTAAGCGATGAGGATTTCAATGCACTGACCGAAGAAGATAAACTGGGTGTCTCCAACAAAGTGATGGGCGCACTTTTCAAGGGCGTCGCGCCGGATGAATTTTTCGATCTGGGAGCCGGTGTTGCGGCCCTGGCCCTTCAAACCGACGAAAATTATGTGGCTAAAATTGAAAACGACCTGTCCAAGCCGGTCAATGAGACCCGGTACCGCAATCTGATCAAACAGAAATACGAATTCGACGAAAAACAGGAACCGATTCAGTATCAGCTGGCCTTGCTCTACGAGGTTCCGTTAAGTAAAAACTATTTTGAACTGTGGATGGCCTATCAGCTGTCCAACACCATCCTTTTTTCACCGGCTGTTGAGCTGGATACCGTCGCCTATGAAGATGCGCAACGGGTCTTTGAGCGCCTGGTGACGATGATTCGAAAGAACAACACGATTCGCGAGGTCGTAAATGCACATATGATTTCCCAGGAAAACTGGCGTCGGTTTCGCTCCCCGGAAGACAACACCCGGGAAATGATGGAAATATTTTTAAAGCGCTTTAACGATGCCGAAGTCCCGCTAGCGGCCCAGGCCTGCAAGAACTGGTCGCTGGAGGAACAAGACGATGAATACCGATTGATCATCGGCAATGAAAAAAATACCGAGCCGGTTCAAATCCTGGAAACCACCGTCGTCGAATGCAGGGAATTTTACCAGGCCGTAGCCGACCATGCCGATTTGATTCCCACCGTGGCCGCAACGCTGGTAGACATTTTCTTTTACGGGTATCTGCCGGAAGACAAAGCCACAATCATTAATGACATTGTTGAAGACGATCCGGCCACTTTTAACGATATTTTTCAAAATATCCTTTTTTCAAAAGAATTTTTGCTGAATGTGGAACGACCGAAGCAATTCGAAGAAGTCTTCTTTAGCCTGACCGATCGATTAGACTGGTACGCCAATAAAAGTTTTTTCAAGAACCTCAACCGGGTGACCGGCAGCTCAAATTTTCCCAGTCTCAACAATATGAAACAGGCCGCCATGACCTATAAACTGGGCAGGCTGGGGGGGGTGCCCCTGGATACCCTGAGTTTTGCCTTTTATCATAAAGCGGTCCGCGAAAAGCTTTTGGTCGACCGCAAAGGCAACCCGGACAACGACAACGACGGCGGCTGGCAGGATTCGTTCATCAATGTAAGCCTGGTGCAGGACGAATTTATCGATTATTTATTTTTATCGGTTTTGTCGCGCAACGCCAGTGAGCAGGAATTGGATGAGCTCAATGCCATTATCGTTGATCGGGGTTTTAACCGTGATGACCGCAAAATGCAGCAAACCATGATCGTGCTGGATTATTTGTCCCGGCTATCGGAATTATACCATACCCGGCCGTTTGAAAAGGAGGTGCAATAATGTTCACGAGAAGACAGTTTCTAAAAGCAGCCGGAATCGGGGGCCTTTCTTTGGCCTTGCCGCCGATGGTCTGGAAAAATGAAGTCCAGGCAGCCCTGCCGGATACGCTCAATTATGCCGCTCCGGCGATGATGCCGCAGATTATCCATATTTTTCTATACGGCGGGCCTTCAGAGCTGGCCGGTAATCTGACCAACATCGAAGAAATCGCTGCCAATTCCCAAAATCCCTATCCGGCCAGCCTGGATCCAAATAACGCTAACAACGATATTACCGCGAATAATTTCTGGGGCAGCGCCGGCGGTAATATCATGGAACAACTGTTGGCTAACGGTGAAATGTCTCTTTATCGCACCATCAACCGCATTAAAGATGACTCCAAAGCCCATGGCCGCTGTATTGCCCAGAACCTGTCGGGCAACCTGGACCTGTCCAACCCCGGCATCGCCACCACCCTGGCGGCTGTCCTGGAGAAGTTTAATCCTTTCGGCAAGGCCGTTGATGAGCTATTGCTGCCCTTCGTCACCTTTGAAGGTGATTCCCGGGTGTTTAGCCCGGGTGATCTAGATCTTCCCTCGGCCTTGCGGCCCCTGGCCCTGGATGCCAATTTCAACAACCCCTATGCGCGCTCTGGCAATAACTTTCTGAACGCCGCCAATGATCAAAAATTGGAGGATCTGGCCAAAACCGAGTCGAATCAATTCCCGCAGTTTGAAAAGGTCAACAATGCCTTCATCAAACGCGCCGAGCTGTCGAATTTTATTGAAAGCAGCTTTAACAGTGAAAAAATTATGGCGGATCTACCCGTAGATCCGGGCACCGGACAAAAAATTCAGTATCCGAACACCAATTTCGCAAACCGGTTGCTGGCCGCCGTCAGCCTGGCGATCAAGAACCCGGAAAGCCTTTTCATCAGTATGGGCAGCGGGGGTCTGGGCGGTTGGGACGATCATTCCGATTCTTTGACCCGCTATCCAAACCGCATACAGCTCCTGATGGAAGCCATGCAGGTCGCTTCCCGGCATCTGGCGTTGATGGAAGCCAACAACATCGTCATGCATGTGTTCGGCGATTTCGGCAGAAATGTTAATGTGAATGACTCCAAGGGGTGGGATCATGGCAACAACCAGAACCTGTATACCTTCGGCGGTGCTGACATTACCGGCCGCGCCCTGGGAAAGCTGGTCGGAAAAACCCAGCACATCGGAACCGCTTTTCAAAACCGACAGTTTACCTCGCCGACCAACGATAGCTACCAGAGCGAACCGTTTGGGATTGCATCGACGATCTTCAAGTATTTCGGGGTGCAAAACCCGGAGGTGCTCACGGGTGAACCGGCCATTGACGAATCCAATAATGTACCCAATGAGCTGGTTTAGCCTGTACGCTGGTTGAGCGTCAATATCCCAATCCGCGTTACGGCGATTGAAAAAAATTGATGCCCTGAAGCAACATCTGAAAATATCCACAAACGCGGCGGCGGTTGAATTTTTTCAATCGCCGCCTTTTCTTGTAAGGGTTTGACTTCCTTCAAGAAAAAAAGCTATAATGAAGATGGTCAATGCCTGGATCCGGCATGAAGATGAATAATCCCCATCAATGGCGCGCAGTTTGTGCGACCAGAGGGATTGGTTTCGGACCGTAAAAACGCAGCGGAAAGAAAGGCTTTTTGTAATGGACAAGACCCAGCGCGGAAAACTGATTCTAAAGACAGTGCCGGCCGGAGAAGTTGAAAAAAAAGTCGTTATGCTGCTCTTAAAATTTTCAAAAGGGGCCTCCGCTGATACGTTAACCGAAAAGATCAGAAATACACCTTATGAGCTCAGTAATGATATTGAGGCGCAAAAGGCTGTCATGTTTATCGAAGCGTTTCAAAAATGCGGAGCGACGGCCGTGTTCATACCACATGTGACCGCTAAACCAACTGTTGAAAAATTCACCCCTGTCAAAAAGCAGCCGGATTTCTCCTTTGGCTCACCATCAACCGATAAAGCAGCGCCACCGCCCATCCGGGTAAAACCTGAAAAGAACGGCGTCCGTCGGTTAACCATGACGTTGGTCATCATCTTACTCCTTTTGTCCTTCGGTTATCTGACCTGGCAGCTCTGGCCGATTCTGGGCGTTAAAATTCAGGAATTGGTAGCACACCTCAAGCAACTCTTCTAAAACCTATCTTAAAAATGCATCTAACCCGCCTGCGGTGGACAGGCGCCCAAGGGCGTTGTTACAAACCGATTCAAAATACTCGAATACTATCGTGTATACTCCGTTTTTGAATCGGTTTGCGCCTTGCCCTTGAACGTTATCTACTATTTTTAAGACAGGTTTTGGTAATGCGTCTTAGGAAAAATATCAACATTCCCATTTTTTAAAATTTGAAACGCTCATTTTAGGTTATACTTAAAGTGAGCGATTGTCGAGGTTGCCGCAGCTACACGGAAGATGGCATTTCGCTGTAGTTAACTATGCGGGACGACATCTGACACAGTAGATGCGGTAAGATCGACAAGTCCGAAGGGTTTCAAATTAAAAATATTAAAATCGATTGAATTCCTTAATATTAAAAAGCGACCCCCATATTTTTAATTTGAAACGCTCATTTTAGGTAAAAGTTATGTAAAAGGTACCCGACCCATATTGACTGTCGAAGCCGGTGCTTATAAAATTTAATCATAAGTACAACGACTGACTTCAACCGATCACAGATACAGACAAGGATAGATTCTATGAAATTGAAAAATTCCATTTTTCTAATAACGGCGCTTTTACTGATAGCCGCACCTGCCGGAGCTGAAGATGCAGCCCACCTTCAAATTCGCAGACAGGCGCAAGAGGCCTACACCGACGGCAACTGGCAGGATGCCTTTGAGCTGTATCGCCAGCTGAGCCTGGCAACAAACGCTGATCCCAACATGGTCGGCCCGGATTTCACCCGGGCCTGGCAGTGCCTGCGCCAGCTTAACCGATTACAGGAGCTGGACGGGTTCCGCGAGGCGGTCATTGAACGGCATACCGCCAACTGGCGGCTGCTGCTCGCTGCGGCCCGCAGTTACAGTCAAAACAACCATTGGGGCTATATGATCGCCGGAGAATTTCAGCGCGGCCACCACCGCGGTGGCGGAAAATATGTCAACGCCGTTGCCCGCGATCGGGTTCGCGCATTGCAGCTTCTACAGCAGGCCATGGCGCCGGCCGAATTGGATCTGAAAAAAGCTGAAGCGGCAGCGTTTTACATGGAATTTGCCCGTATCGTTCAGCAGTATCGCGGAACCGTCCAGGCCTGGCGCCTGCAGTATCTGACCGATCTCATCCGGCTTCCAGACTATGAGCCCGGATACGGCTATCACTATAACAGCCGCACCAGAGGCGCACCGGCAGATACTGAGGGTCAACCCGTATATCATCGACTGCCAAAAGGTTTTGAAACCGCCGGTTCAGACGGCGAGCGCTGGCGCTGGCTGCTGACCAGGGCCGTAGCGCTTAATCCGGCGCTGAAGACCAGTGTCGATTATACCTGGACCGCCTTTCTGCATCAGCAATTTGGTGTCCAGACGCTGGCTGATTACGGCATCCTTTACGGCCGCGGGCGCCCTTTGGATAAAGAAGCGCAAAAAAAGGATAAAAGCGGCGCCTATGCGGTGCACACCTTAACCGATGGTGAAACCATCGCCAAGCTGGCGGTGGGGGTGCGGCGCTTCGATATGCCTGCTGAATTTAATTTCATTCTAAAGTTTAAAAAAATCCTTGAAAACAGCAACAACGGTTACACCGGAAATGCCGCCCGGGCGCTGGCTCAGATTTATGAAAACCGGCGGCAATACGAAAGTGCCGTCCAGTACTGGCAACTCTATCAAAAATATGATCGCTCCGCCGCCCGGCAGCATATCGATCAGATCACTAAAAATTGGGGCGTATTTGAATCCGCCGGTACCCAGCCCGCCGGTGCAACGCCGCAAGTCGAGTATCGCTATCGCAACGGCCGCAGCGTGGCGTTTAGCGCCCACCGCATCCGGGTCAAGCGGCTGCTTGAAGACGTAAAAACCTATATCCGCTCTAAGCCCTGGCGGCTGGACTGGCAACGCATCAACCTCAACAACATTGGCTGGCGCATCGTAAATGCAAATCAGACGAAGTATATCGGCCAGCGAGTGGCCAATTGGCAGCTGGATCTGGACCCCGACAAGGGTCACTGGGATCGGCGCGTAACCGTTCATTTTCCCAATTCGCTCAAAACAGCCGGTGCCTACCTGGTCACAGCGCAGATGCAAGACGGCAACATCGCCCGCATTATCATCTGGGTGGCCGACACGGTCATCGTTAAAAAGCCGCTTCAACAGCAGATGCTTTATTATGTGGCCGACGCCGTCAGCGGCAAAGTCCTGCCCAGCGTAAACCTCGAATTTTTCGGCTACCGCACCCGCTCCATTAAAGGAACCAATCGCTATCACATCATTCACCGGGACTTAAAAAAGGAAACCGACAAAAACGGCCTGGTGATTGTCAAACCGGCCCAAATGGCACAGAATATGTCCTGGCTGACGACCGCAACCACCCGGGCCGGCCGTCTGGCCTTTTTGGGTTTTTCCAATGTCTGGTATCCGAATTATTATGACAGCGAATACAACCAGACCAAAACCCTGATCATGACCGACCGCCCGGTGTATCGACCGGCCCAGACGGTAAAATTTAAAGCCTGGGTGCGGCACGCCCGCTATGATAAAGACGATGCGTCCGCTTTCGCCGGCCAGCGCTTTAACGTACGGATCCACAATCCTAAAAACGAGCAAATTTATTCTCAAAGCCTGACGGCCGATGCCTATGGCGGTATCGCGGGCGAGTTTAAAATTCCGGCAGAGGCGGCATTGGGTGTATATCGCATCTCCCATGGACGCAGCAGTGTCTATGGTGGCCAGACCTTTCGGGTGGAAGAATACAAAAAACCTGAATTTGAGGTCAGCGTGGAGGCCCCCGCCGAGCCGGTCATGCTGGGCGAGAAGATCAACGCCACGATTAAAGCCGTCTATTACTTCGGTTCCCCGGTCACCGAAGCCCGCGTTAAATACAAGGTGTTGCGCAGTGAATACGATAGCCGTTGGTATCCACAGTTTTACTGGGACTGGTTTTATGGACCGGGTTACTGGTGGTATGCCTATGATTATCCCTGGTACCCGGGTTGGCGGGACTGGGGCTGCCGGCGACCGATCTGGACCTGGTGGCCACACTGGCCACAGCAGCAGCCGGAAATCGTGGCCGACGGCGAAGTCGATATCGGCCCCGACGGCACCGTCAGCATCCCCATCGACACCGCGCTGGCCAAACTGATCCACGGCGACAGCGACCACCGCTATACCATCAAAGCCGAGGTGCGGGATCAGTCCCGGCGAACGATTGTCGGCCAGGGCCAGGTGCTGGTGGCCCGCAAGCCCTTTAAGGTGTATGCCTGGCTGGATCGCGGCTATTATCGGGTCGGTGATACGATCCAGGCCAGTTTCAAAGCCCAGACCCTGAGCCAGGAGCCGGTTGGCGGCCGGGGCCGACTGAAACTGCTGCGGATTACCTATAAAAATAACCAACCCCAAGAAACCGAAGTGGCCAGCTGGGTCCTAAACGCCGACGACCAGGGCAATGCCGCCTTGCAGATTCAGGCTTCGCGGTCCGGTCAATACCGGTTGTCTTACACGGTCACCGATGCCACAAACCATTCCATCGAAGGCGGCTATGTTTTTACGGTACGCGGTAAGGGTGATGACGGTGCCGGCTACCGCTTTGCCAAGATCGAATTGATCGCCGATAAGGCCGAATATTCACCCGGGGACACGGTAAGGCTGCAAATCAACACCGATCGCCAGGGCGCTACGGTAGTACTGTTTGTGCGCCCGGTCAACGGAATATATTTGCCGCCCAAAGTCATCACCCCCACCGGTAAAAGCGCCCGGGAGGCGATTCGAATTTCAAAAAAAGACATGCCCAACTTCTTTGTGGAAGCGTTCACGGTTTATGACGGCAAGGTACATACGGAGGTCCGTGAAATTGTGGTACCGCCTGAAAAACGGGTGCTCAACGTGAACGTCACGCCTGCCAAAAAAGACTATCGCCCCGGACAAACGGCCAAACTCAAGGTTCAGCTAACCGATTATTACGGTGAGCCTTTTCAGGGCTCGGCCGTCATCAGCGTTTATGACCGCGCGGTAGAATATATTTCCGGTGGCTCCAATGTGCCGGAAATTCGTTCATTTTTCTGGAAATGGCGACGGCACCATCAATCCTACCAGGAGTCCAGTCTGGCCCGCTGGTTTGCCAATCTGCTTAAAAAAAATGAAACCCCCATGAAACCCATCGGGGTTTTTGGACATCTAATGCTGCCCGATACAGCCGGAAAAAGTCCCCTGGCCGAGCAGAAAAAGGCCCGCTCCCAAGTGGCCCCTGAAGCCGGGGCTGCCAGGGCCCCCGCGCCGGCCGAGGCCGGTGAGGCCGACGCCGCTTTTCGGCAAAAATCTGATGAAACCGGCCGCTTGGCCGACAAAGAATCATCGGCTGCCGAAAATCTTGTTCAGCCAACGGTGCGCACCCAATTTGCCGACACCGCCTTCTGGTCGGGCAACATCAGCACCGACGCGCAGGGCATGGCTGAAGTGGCATTTGACATGCCCGAAAACCTGACCGGCTGGCAGGTGAAAGTCTGGGCCATGGGGCACGGAACCAGAGTCGGCCAGGGAGATGCTGATCTGGTTACCCGCAAGGATCTGATCGTGCGCCTCCAGGCCCCCCGATTTTTTGTGGAAACCGATGAGGTGGTTTTGTCGGCCAACGTCCATAATTATCTAAAGCGCCGCAAATCCGCAAAAGTTGTGCTGGAGCTGGACGGTGGCTGTCTGGTTTTGGTTAACGGCCAAAAACAAACCCGGTCGGTATCCATTGACGCCAGCGGTGAAAAGCGGGTGGACTGGCACGTTAAGGTCCTCAAAGAAGGCGAGGCCGTGGTGCGCATGAAGGCGCTGACCGATGAAGAATCAGATGCCATGCAGATGCGCTTTCCGGTTTACGTCCACGGCATGGTCAAGCAGGTGCCCAAAAGCGGTGTCATCCGCACCGAGCAGACCCGGGCCCAAATCCAATTTCAGGTGCCGGCGGCCCGGCGGGTGGCCCAATCGCACCTGGAGCTGCGCTATTCACCGACGCTGGCCGGTGCCATGGTGGATGCCCTACCATACCTGGTCAGCTATCCTTACGGCTGCACCGAACAGACCTTAAATCGTTTTTTGCCCACCGTGATCACCCAGCAAACTTTGAAGCGCATGGGTGTCAATTTAGCAGACATTCAAAACAAACGCACCAACCTGAATGCTCAGGAAATCGGCGATGATCAACAGCGCGCCTTGCAATGGCGCCGCTATGATCACAACCCGGTATTTGACGAAGATGAAGTCGCATCCATGGTCACCGCCGGCGTTAAACGCCTGGTTGCCATGCAGCTTTCCGACGGCGGTTGGGGCTGGTTCAGCGGCTACGGTGAACATTCCTATCCCCATACCACCGCCCTGGTCATCCATGGGCTGCAAATCGCCCGGGAAAACGGGGTGACCGTCCCCGGCGGTGTGATCGCAAGGGGAGTGCAGTGGCTCAAAGAATATCAGGCCAAAGAAATTGAGCGCCTGAACCTCTGGGACCGCACCAAAAAGAAAGGCAAATCCCATGCCGACAATCTGGATGCCTTTGTCTACATGGTGCTAAGCGATGAAGCCCTGGAAAACAAACTAATGCGGAACTATCTGT
Source organism: uncultured Desulfobacterales bacterium (assembly GCA_947259495.1). Classification (GTDB taxonomy): domain Bacteria; phylum Desulfobacterota; class Desulfobacteria; order Desulfobacterales; family JAHEIW01; genus JAHEIW01. The sequence goes on from CAMYLV010000009.1 coordinate 36,928, forward strand.
ACCGCGATCGCAATTCGCTGGCGGTCTATGCCAAGGCCATGTACGGCATGGCGCTGGTCAAGGTTGAAGACAATGATAAACTGGCCATGGTCGTAAAAAATATTGAACAGTTTCTGGTTGTCGACGACGAAAACCAGACCGCCTACCTGAATCTTCCCAACAACCATTACTGGTGGTACTGGTATGGCTCCGAATACGAAGCTCACGCCTATTACCTGAAGCTGTTGTCGCGCACCGACCCGGCCGGCAAAAAAGCGTCCGGCCTGGTCAAATATCTGCTCAACAATCGCAAGCATGCCACCTACTGGAACAGCACCCGGGATACGGCCGTGATCGTGGAAGCCTTTGCCGATTATCTGGCGGCCAGCGGTGAGGCCGCACCGGATTTAACCCTGGACATCTTTTTTAATGACCGCAAAGTAAAAACCGTTCGGATTAATGCCCAAAACCTGTTTACCTTCGACAACAAGTGGGTCCTGGAAGGCAAACAAATTTCCAGCGGCACCCATACGCTGAAGCTTAAAAAATCCGGCCGGGGTTCCGTCTACTTTAATGCCTATCTGGATTATTTTTCCCTGGAAGACTTTATCACCAAAGAAGGTCTGGAGATCAAAGTCCAGCGCCGGGTTTTCCGGTTAACAGAAATCGACAAGAAAATTAAAGCTGTCGGCTCGCGCGGGCAGGTGGTCGACCGCCGGGTTGAAAAATACGAGCGCCAACAGCTTGAAAATAGGGCGACCGTAAAAAGCGGCGAGCTGGTTGAAGTTGAGCTGATCATCGACAGCAAAAACGATTATGAATACCTGGTCTTTGAGGATCTGAAGGCCGCCGGCTTTGAGCCGGTTGAGGTGCGCAGCGGCTACACCGGAAATGAAATGGGGGCGTATGTGGAATTTCGCGATCAAAAGGTGGCTTTTTTCGTGCGCCGCCTGGCGCGCGGCAAACACAGTGTCAGCTATCGGCTGCGGGCTGAGATTCCGGGCAAATTCAGCGCTCTGCCCACCAGAGCCTATGCCATGTATGCACCAGAGCTAAAAGCCAATTCCGATGAGATTAAGCTGATTGTTCGTGATAATTAGTGCCCATCCGAAAATATAATGAACCTCCCTGCAGCTTGCTGCAGGGTATCAAATTTGATTTAATCTTTTCCCCTCACCCTAACCCTCTCCCCAAGGAGAGGGAATCGGTGGGTGACCCTGTAGCGCGCTACAGGGAATTATCAATTTAAAGGACGGAAGGTGGGGGATTTCACAAGGGCGGGTTGGGTGGATGGCCCATTACAGCTGTACCCGCTATCAGCCAATTTACGTTGAATATGAGCAGCTTAGAAGCGCGGCAGGTGCAGTTCGTCAATATGGTGTTTATTTTCCCTGACAAAATGATTGACGTAAGGCGGAACCACCTGCCGGTTCAAATAGTATTTAAAATCCGTATCTATTTTATCTTTGGAAACGGTGGCAACCGGCCAGTCCTCGGCAGATTTACAGAAAACATCATATTCGCTGTTTCCGGTCACGCGCGAAATTTTATACAGGTAAAACTCCATTGAGTCCTGATGCTTCTGGATTTTTCGGGCATTTAATTTATACAGGGCTACCAGTCCCATCCCCGCCAGCAGGGCAATGCACACGCTGCCAATTACATTTATGATTTCAGTAAACATCGATCTTTCTCCGAAAAATTTTTTCCACAATAGATATCGGTAAAGTCGTCCGTGTTCCTTAGACCCATAAATGGGATAATTCAGCCCGGCAGCAGGATTATCCTGAACAAGGACGAATTCAGCCAAAATGCCGGGGGTATATGATAAGCACGAAGTAAAAATTGCAAATCACATGCCATTATAGTGGTTGTCAAAAAAACGTTGCGTTAATCCAACGTTTTTTTCTACAACCACTTATACCCCAATTCCGTAATTGGGTGGTTTTTAACCGGGTGCTTTGCACCCGGATATCTTAAGCGCCAGATGTCCCTCACAAAGCTTTGCCGCATCGATGGTGGGGTCACCGCATCAGCAGTATTGTGGACTCCGCAAAATCCGTCAAATTACAGTCCTTAATGCTACCCGGCAACGTCAGGATTTTGGCAGGATTGAATAAAATAGATCCAAAACCGACGTGGCGCTGCGATTCCAAATAAGCGTGCATCGGTTGGACGGCTTGCCTGCGGCGTCTTTGATGCTTAAGATTTCCTCATCATTCAATCAAACAAATTAACGGGTGCAGGCTGCGCCCGATTTCATTTAACGTATTTCTGCCGCTTTTCATATTAATGTTCCGAATGGCGGAATTGCGGCATAAATAGTTGTAGAAAAAGAACGTTTTTATATCGGAACGTTTTTTTGACAACCACTATAGAAGGACTTTTACCGTGACGCCGGAAATTGTACTGGTTTTGTCGATCCTGGCAATAGCGATCGTGTTTTTAATCAGCGAATGGATCCCGATGGAGGTCACCGCTTTGCTGGCACTGGGCGCTGTGGCCTTGACCGGTCTGGTCACGCCGGTTGAAGCGCTCGCGGGTTTCAGCAACCCGGCGGTTATTACGGTGTGGGCGGTCTTTATTCTCAGCGGCGGTTTGACCCGAACGGGTGTTGCCAATGTCATTGGTCGCTTTGTCCTACGCCTGGCGGGCGACAGTCAAACGGTCATGGTCATCGTTATCATGCTAACAGCCGGGGTGATGTCGGCTATCATGAACAATGTGGCGGTTGCGGCTCTGATGCTGCCGGTGGTCATGGATATTGCCCGCCACACCGGCAGTCCGCCCTCCCGGCTGTTGATGCCGCTGGCATATGGTTCGCTGTTGGGCGGTCTTACCACGCAGATCGGCACCCCCCCCAACATTCTGGTCACCGACGCCCTGCGCGATGCAGGACTCAAGCCCTACACCTTTTTTGATTTTACGCCCATCGGCCTGATCATCATGTTTGGCGGCATCGCCGTTATGACCTTTATCGGCCGTTACCTGCTGCCGCAGCGAGACGTCGCCAAAGATTCATCCCGCGCCAAGGGGGTCGACTGGCAGTCTCAAGACGATCCGGGAGAACAGCTGTTTAAAATCCGTATCCCGGCAGCCTCGAATCTGATCAACAAAACCCTGGCAGACAGCCGCATGGGATCGATCCTGGGCTGGAATGTTATCGGTATTACGCGCCATGAGCGCACCATCCTGGCGCCCGGGCCTTCCGATATTTTGCAGGCCAATGACCTGTTGACCGTTGAGGGCCGCATTGAAAATTTAGATGACCTGAAAAGCTGGCAGCAGTTGATTGTTGAAGACCAAAAAATCGATATAACCGAACCGTATTCGGATGAGATCAAAATCGGTGAAGTCCGCGTGCCGCCCGCCTCCCGGTTTGTGGGCAAAACCCTGAATGTCATGGAGTTTCGCACTCAATTTGGTGCCAATGTGCTGGCCATTTACCGCAACGGCAGCACCAAACGCACCCATCTGTCGGATGATCCCCTGCAGCCCCAGGATCGGCTGCTGGTGGCCGGTCATCAGGAGCGCCTGGAGGCGCTCAGGGAAACATCCGGATTCGATCAATTTCGCTTTGTTCCCCGCCAGGAACTGATCGATGCTTATCATCTACATGAACGCCTGATGGTCATGCGGGTACCGCCGGACTCGCCGCTGGCTGGAAAATCACTCAAACACAGCCGTCTGGGAGATGCGCTGGGCAGCCGGGTCCTGGGGATCATGCGGGGAAACGATCCCATCGTCATGCCGGAGCCCCAGGAAGTCCTGCAGGCTGACGATCGGCTGGCGGTTGAAGGTCGTCTGCGGGATTTTGAAGAATTGCAGGAACTTGAAAAACTGCAAATTGAACGGCGCACCCGCCCGGATATTCAATCACTGGTTTCGGGAAATTTCGGCGTGGTGGAGGCTATCCTTTCCCCCCAGACAACTCTGGTGGGAAAAACCTTGCGCCAGTTGAATTTCCGTGAAAAATACGGTTTGAATGTTCTGGCCATCTGGCGCCGGGGCAACGCATTTCGGTCCGATCTGCGCGATATGGACCTGCGCTTCGGCGATGCTATCCTGCTACTGGGCCCGCGCGACAAACTCCAGCTGCTGGGCCGCGAGCCGGATTTTGTGGTTTTGACCGAAATGGCCCAGGAGGAATTACGGCTGGAGAAAATAAAAATCTCCGTTTTTATCATGGTGGCGGTTCTATTTCCGGTCATCATGGGATGGGTACCCATCTACATCGCTGCGGTGGTGGGAGCCGCTTTGATGGTCCTTTGCGGCTGCCTGACTATGGAAGAGGCCTACCGGCAAATCGAGTGGAAGGCCGTATTTTTAATCGCCGGCATGTTGCCCCTGGGAACGGCCCTGGATCAAACCGGCGCCGCCCGGATGATCGCCGAAACAGTTGTCGCGCTGGTGGGTCCTTTTGGTCCTACAGCAGTGATGTTCGGCCTGGTGGCCTTGACTTTTGCGGCCACCTGTTTTGTTCCCACCGCCGCCCTGATCGTTCTGATGGCGCCCATCGTATTGAGCACCGCGGCCAACACGGGGATGTCTCCTTATGCGCTGCTGATGGCGGTGGCCATGGCCGCCTCAGCCAGTTTTATGACCCCTATATCGCACCCGGCCAATATTCTGGTGATGGGGCCTGGGGGATATCGTTTTCTGGATTATATCAAGGTCGGCGGTCTGCTGACCCTGGTCATTTTGCTGATCATCGTTTTTGTGCTACCCTATTTCTGGCCCCTGGCCGGCTGACAGTGATCAATCAATGCAATCATAACACGCCGACCCCTTGTCGACGGGTCGTGTTGAAGGTCATCGCGTAAAGGAGGTGGCACAATGGGTTATCTGATCGGAGAGACTCTCGTATATCTGATATTGGCGGCGATCATCGGAGCCGCCATTGCCTGGTTACTGCGGGGGGTGGGCTGTCGCTCCAGTGAAAATCAGCTCAAGACGGAGCTTGAACAAACCCGCAGCGCACTGGAAACTGCCGAAACCAACGGGCGTTCGCTTGAAAGCGCGCTCAACGAGCTGCGTGCTGAGATGGACAGTGAAGCCCGCAAACTTGAGGCCAGAATCAGGGGACTGGAAATCGAAAACGGCAAGCTCCAAGAGACACTCAGCGAACTGGAACCCCTGCCGGGCAGAGTTCAGGAGTGCGATACCATCATCGGCCACTGGGAAAGAGATTTTCAAAACCTTCAACAGCAGAGTGAGAGCGAAATTGCCAAACTGCAAGATAAAATTGCCGGGCTGGAACCGTTGCAGGCGGAGCTGGAAAACTCTCAAAAAGCATATACGAAACTCAGCACTGAACTTCAGGCGTTACAAACCGTTGCACATCAGGAAAATCGAAAAGCACTACAAATTTCAAATCTGCAAAATGAGATTAAAAAATTGCAGTCCGTGTCGGCAAAGATAAAAGAGCGCGATACAACCGTGGAGCACCTCCAAAGCCAGTTGCGCTCCCAAGCCAAAACCAAGGATGAAGAAATTGCACGCCTGCAAAAGGAGCTACAAACGCAGCACCGCAGCCGGCGGAAAAAAATTGACGCACTTGCTGAAAGGCTAACTAAAATCGAGCACCTGCCGCAAACCCTGGCCGAGCGCCAGCAGAAAATTACCCGTTTGCAGGAACAGCTGGGCAATGTGGAGCAACAAAAAAACCAGGAGCTGAGCGTGCTCAAGGCTAAAATCAAAACGCTTGAGCCCTTTAAGGCGGCAGCTCAAGAACACAGCCGCGAGGTCGATCAGCTCAAACAACAGCTGGCAGCCGGCAAAAGCCGGGCAAAACCCGCTGCCGGTGCAACAAAATCAGGCAAGCGTCCCCGGAAAAAGCAATTGTACACACCGCCGAAAGAAAAAGATGATCTCAAGCTCATCTATGGCATTGGTCCGGTAATGGAGCGGACCCTAAACAAACTGGGGGTGACTTCCTTTCAGCAGATAGCCAAATTTTCCCGCAAAGATATCGAACGCGTCGCCGGGGCGCTGCAATCCTTTCCAGATCGCATCATGCGCGATAACTGGGTCGGAGGTGCCAAAAAAGAATATCGCAAAAAATACGGTAAAACGCTTTAGCAGATTTGGATAATTAGGATGGGATGGGGGTGTCAGGGAAAAGATCACCTCGCGGAGTCAATGTCAATTAAGAAAATGTAAAGGGGGATATACTGACCCGAACCAGAGACAAAAGCAGAATTGGCATAGGACTCATGTATAAGGCGTCGGCTTCCTGTTATATACTTTCCTCCATCCGGAAAAGATTATCCCCCCCTGAAGGCCACATGCTGTTTGACATGGTTTTAAGCACCTTATCGGATGATAAGCGCTCGTGGCTTAAAACAGCCATGGCAGCATGGATTTCCCCTTAAGAAAAACCAGTGATTTGCCGATATTATTGCAGGCAAAAAGCCAGGGAGATTTTTCGATAATTCGGGTGCAAAGCACCCGGTTTGAAAACACCCAAATACGGAATTGGGGTATTAGTGGTTGTAGAAAAAAACGTTGGACTAACAGAACGTTTTTCTGACAAACACTATAAAGGACTGCAGGTGGAATTTATGATTAATGATCACATCGTACAGCGCAGAAGCGGTGAAGATCGGCGTAAAAAACACGACAGACGCAGCGGTTTTGACCGACGTACCGGGAGCTTTGCCAAAGGATTTGATGAAAATGGCCAGGAAAACGTCTATACCACCAAAGAGGCCTGTGAATATCTTAAGATTTCGCGCCCCACCTATCTCAAGTACATTGCGGAAGGCCGCCTCAGAGCCATTAAAGTCGGCCGCGGTTGGCGCACGCTCAAAACCGAACTGGACCGGTTTTTACGCGGAGACTAAATCTTTTCTACTTAATTCATAAAGCCGCCGCTACCGCCGGAAACTTTACTTTCGCTTACTTTTCGAACGATACCGCTTTTTTCAAAATAGACATATAAATTGCAATTTTTTTTATCAATTGAAACCCGACCCGCACCCAGCCGGTCTTTACTGAATGACTTGAAAGCAGACCCGCCGCTGCTGCCGCTGGGCGAGGTGACTTTATAAGTATACTTCCACAGTTCGCCTTTATTTAGCGCACCTTCAACCTTGTCGGGATCGCCGATGAGTTGCTTCACATCTTCTTTGGTCGACTTGCCCTGCTGAATCTGACCAATAATCTTGGGATCGCACACATCGCTGTTACCGCTAGCTGAACGGGCAAAATCGGGCAAAACTATTGCCATTGTAAATAGACAAACCGTCAGGGCGGTTATATATTTACCATTCATATTTTATCCTCCTTTCCACAAACGGCAAAGGAAACTGAGAACCAGATGATGATTTTTGTGGTTAAAGATAATTCCCTAATTTTGATTGACAACCCCGAGCTTGAAATAAGCGTTGACAGATGACATCAAACATATTGACTTTGACAGCCATACCGGAGACATAAAAGCCGCAGGAGACAAAAATTGAAACCCATAAAATTGGCAACCATGGATTGCCAACAGGTCTGTGAAGAGATCGGTGATTTTGTCATCGAAATGGTGCTGACGACCGCTTCCAGCGGGTGTGTGATCGGATTGTCGGGTGGCGTCGATTCGAGCACGGCGGCAGCGCTGATCAAAACCGGTTTTGATCGCCATAATGCCAAACTTGCAAAAGATCAGCCGGCGCATGAGTTGGTGGGCTATATCTTGCCGTCAAGCATCAATGCGACCCGGGACGAAACCGACGCCGCTTCGGTGGCCGAACATCTGGGGTTGCGTTATGAAATTCACAACATCGAAGGCCTGCTGGAACCTTTCAAGTTAACCAATCCGGAAGCATTTGATGATAAATTCCATAAAGGCAATATGATCTCCAGGATCCGGGCCAACGTTTTGTCAACCAAAGCAGCGACAGAAAATAAAATTTTAGCCGGCACCGGCAACCGCGATGAAGATTTCGGCATCGGTTATTACACCCTTTTCGGGGACGGGGCCGTGCACCTCAGCCCCATCGCCGGTTTACCCAAACGGCTTGTACGTGAAATGGCCGCCTTCCTGGGGCTGGACAAACAGATCATCCACCGCGAACCGACTGCCGGTTTGGAACCGGGCCAGAGCGATTTTAAAGACCTGGGATATGATTATGATGTGGTTGAAATGATCACCGAGGGCCTTGAGCAGGGGTTTTCCAAAGAGGTGCTGATCAAACACACGCAAATTGCCCCGCTGGTCAAGCGACAAATCAAGCAATACCAATCGCTTTACGGCGATGAAAAGTTGCCTTCCGTGGTAGCCGTAGTGGAAGATGTGATCAAGCGGCATCAGCAGGCCAAAGGCAAAATGAAAATTATCCATCCGCCCAAACCCAAAATCACATTGACATACGATTGATCAATTTTTGCTTTTCTCTAAATAATTTATACCGCTTTTCATAATAGTGTCCCGATTCACGGAATTGCGGCATAAGGGGTTGTAGAAAAAACGTTTGAATATCGGAACGTTTTTTTGACAACCACTATAACACCCAAAAAAGACCATAGATGAGGGGAGAAAAATGTCTGAAGATGCCTTGCGCAAGCAATTATATGGATCATTTAAAAACCGCGCCATGATGTACTGGCACATTTTTGAAGCACTGAAGATAGAAGTCGGCGAACAAAAAGCCACCGAGATCATAAACCGCGGGATATACAACCGCGGCCTGGAAATCGGCAAGCCGTTCAAAAAATTCGCGCCCGCTGACCTGCACGGATTAAAACATGCCTTTTTCGATTTTATTCCCGATGGGGGCAAAATGTTTGATCCCGAAGTGTTGAAATGTGATGAGAGCGGCCTGGTCATTAAGATGCGCCGCTGCCCCCTGAAAGAGGTCTGGCAGAATGCGGGGTTAAGGGATAGCGACATTGCCAAGATGTGTGATATGGCGGGCATTGTTGATAAAGGCACCTTCGAAGGTGCCGGGTTTGGCTTTTCAGCTGAAACCTGGGCGCCGGGACAGCAAGGGTGCTGCCTGCTAAAAATTAGGCCTGGAAAATAAAGCATCCAGACGGCTTTTCATGATCATGACGGAAAAAAAAGCTAAAGTTAACCGTAATATGGCAGATAATAATATCGGGGGATTTGTGACTTTCTGGCGCGGTAATGCCGTCCGCAAAATCCAAATTGCCCCCTTATCAGCGTACAGTCCAGCATTCGGACAATCGATCCGTTCATAATTGCCCGGCCTTGGGGGGCTTAGATGCGTAAGAGTCTTTACCGTTTGGTCTTGATGTTGGTCATTGTCAGTTTCACCTGCCTGATTGGCGGCTGTAATTCAATTCCGGTTCCGGAAGAAAAAAAATCTTATATCGGAACATGGGAAGGTGTCGGCTTTCACCTGACCATAAGCGACAATGGCGGCGTTAATTACCGGCGGGTAAATGGAAAACGTTCAACCAAGGTCTCCGGTCCCCTGAAAAATTTTGCGGGGGATGATTTCATTGTCGGTGTGCTGTTTTTCACTACAACCTTTGAGGTGCATAAGCCGCCATACCTGGATGGCGACGACTGGTTCATGGTGGTCGACGGCGTTGAATTGAGAAAAGTTGCCGGACCGATTACCTGAACCTTTTTAATAAGCGCTTCACCCTCCACTTTTAGAGATTGTAAAAAAAACATTGTGGTATTCAAACGTTTTTTTTACAACCACTATAAACGCCTTCGAAAATAGTAAAGGAGTTGAAGCATGCGCCTGAAATGGACTGGCCTGGTGGTTCTTCTGGGATTTTTCGCGGTATCCTGTGCCACAGACTCCGGACCACGATTCAAAAATTTGCGAGCCGCAGAGCAACAGCGAACCCAGCAGCAATTGGAGAACAACTGGTCTCAATACATAATTTATTACATTCCGCAACATGCCGTTTTATTTGATCCTAAAGATGACAATAACACCCTGAAGGTGAGCGGACGGTGGATCAAGGTGGGTGATCAAAAGACCTGGATAGCAATTTTGCGGCAAAACACCCAGACTTCTGACAATATTATCAGTGTCTGGCTGGGTTCAAGAACCGGATTTCTTGAAATCATCGGACCCGATGAACAGTTTTTCGGTTATTTGGTCCATGAAAAAATGGACCTGGTGGCGCTAAAAATCATCGACCGCAATACGATGCGAATCTATTACTCACCGCAAAGAACCGACGGACCTTGATGAATCCTCATCTATTTTAACTTCTTTTTTATCAACCTTCCCAGCTCGGCCACCGCTGCAGCAATTACAGATTCGCTGGACTGAGAATAGGACAGTCTGAAAGTATGGGTTCCGCTACCGTCGATAAAAAACGGTTGCCCGGCCACAAAGGCGACATTATGCGCAATGGCTTCAGTCAGAAGCGTTGAGGTATCAAGGGTTTTTGGCAATTTAACAAAAATGAAAAACCCGCCATCCGGTCGATTCCATTGAGCCTGTTCGGGAAAATGGGCTGCCAATTGCTTGAGCATAAAGTTACGTTTGCTTTTATAGTGTTGATTGTTGAGCTGAACGCGCTTTTCCCACAATCCGCTACGAATAAATTCCAGTAAAATATATTGGGCCAGGCTATTGGTGGCGACATCGACGAACTGTTTGGCGACCACCATTTTGCGAATCATTTCAGGCGGTCCGATGGTCCAGGCCACCCGCAGACCCGGTGCAAAGGTCTTGGACATCGAGCGCATGTGGACGACTCGACCATGAGTATCCAGAGATATAATCGGGGGAAGATGTTCGCCCTCAAATCGCAAATCACCATACGGATCATCTTCGAAAATGATCAGGTCATAGCGCTCTGCCAGTTCAACGAGGTGTTTGCGGCGTTCAAACGATAATGTGTTTCCGGTCGGGTTTTGAAAATTGGGTATGACATAAACCCCTTTGGCTCGCTGATTACTTTTCTTTAGCCTTTGCAGTTGATCGTCCAGTTGTTGGGTATCCATCCCCATATTATCGACGGCCACCCCCAGCAGTTCGCCGCAAGCGGCCATTACAGCACCAGTCCCACCAAAATAGGTCGGCAGTCCCACAAAAACAAGATCTTCGGGGTTGATAATCACCCGGCAGGCCAGATCCATTCCCTGGGCCGAACCGGCCGTAATAACAATGTGATCCGGGCTGCACACAATACCGTAACGCTCTGTCGCCAGGCGGGCAAGTTCGCGTCGCAACTCGGTAAGTCCCTCGGTTGTGCCGTATTGCAAGACCCGATCCGCCTTATCGTTGAGCAGCTCGTTCGTAATGCGGATGATCTCCTGGCCTGGAAAAACAGCCGGATCCGGCCAGCCGCCTGCCAATGATTTCATACCCGGTGAATCAACCAGTTTGTTAATTTCACGGATGGCCGATGGCACAGCGCAACAGGCACTTTTTGAATACAAATGGGCCAAGCTTGATGTCGACATAATGAACCTCAAATTAGGATTCAATTGGGTTCCGGCGATGCGGGATTAAGTTCTCAAACAGCGCAGGTTCGCCAAATCTTCCGCATAGCCGTAAAGGTGCAGTCCTTTACTTTCGACAACCATTTGACCGTCTTCGACACCTATTTCGGCGGCCATGTACTCTTTGAGATTTTGGATGGCAGCCAGGTTGGCCGGAAAACCGTTCCATAAGTCCCAGGATCGAAAATAGACAAAGAAATTTAGGCTGTTATTCTGAATCCGGGTATCAATCGACCGCAGGCAGGGTGGATCCAGCAAGGTTAAATCCGAGGGATGTGCGACTTGCAGGACCAGTTGATTATTGCGCTCGCCGAACTTCCGGTAAGTATCAATCACCCATTCGATCTGGTTTAAATAAAACTGGCCGTCTTCATCAAAAATAATTTTTCCGTCAACATCGCGCTTGTCAATTATGTCGGTATTGGATGTTTTCCACCAGTGGAGCTTGTCTCCGGATAGCGGGACGCGTGTCAATCGTTCGCCGTAGGTATAGGACTCACCGGGTTCCTTGCGCGAGGACATTAAATACTCAATATAGGCACGGTCATAACCGGGACCACCGTAAATGTAATCGTGTTCCACCGGATTGGGTATGCCGCATGCCGGCGGAATATCCGGAATCAGTGGTTGTGTTCCGGGAAATTTCACATGGCCCATAAAATAGTCATATTCCAGACGGGTTTGCCCCTCATAGGACCCGCGATCGATGACAAAGCGCTTGCCGTGATCTAGAATATCATGAACCGCCTGAAACCACAGATCCGGTAAATCTCTGGCATTAATGTTGTGAATATCCATTATTATCTTTCTATTGGGGATTTTCTAATTTGCTAAATTCCCATAATGCAAATTGCGCGAGGGGTCAATTACCAGGTTCCAAGGTTTAAGGTTCAGGGTTTTATTTTTGAGTATTATGTGCTTCGTTGCCCAGAAGGAGGATAGATTCGCTGAGTGGCAGTAAGCAACCAGTGACTGGAACCTCTGAACCTTTGAACCCTGAACCCTTTTGATTTAAATCGTGAGCCAAGTTCTCAAGAAGAAATGTTGATACAGAATGCAGTTATATGGTTTACCAAACCTATATGTCCAGCGTGCTGACCTCAAGGGCATTGCTCTGAATAAACTCTCGGCGGGGCTCAACTGCTTCACCCATCAGGATTGTAAAAATTTCATCAGTATCGACAACATCTTCAACTTTGACCTGCAACATGTTGCGTTTTTCAGGATTCATGGTGGTTTCCCACAACTGATCCGGATTCATTTCGCCCAGACCTTTGTACCGCTGAATCGTGATGCCTTTTTTGCCATCGCGCAAGAAAATATTCAGTAATTCGGTTTTGTTTTTGGCCTTCTGGGGCTCCTTTTCTTTCTCATTATCTTTATATACAACGGTAAAAGGCGGCAAATCATATTTAATAATATTTTTGCCAAGGTTCAGGCAGCGCTGAAAATCATTGGAATAGATCAGACCACGACCTATTTTTACGGTTCTGGCAGGTTTGCTGCTCAGCTCGGATAGCATTTCATCATCTTCTTTGGAGATCTGTCCGTTAACCGTTATTTCGAAGACCTTGCGTTCCTCGCTGAAATTCAACTCAGCGACCAAATAGCCTTCTTGGATTAATTTTTTCCGTAATTGAGACATACGTTGTTCGTTTTGTAAAAAGGTTTTATTGGCGACTTTTTCTTTAATCAGCAGTTCGGCAAGATTCGCTGGAATACCGCGGTTTTCCATTTGCGCCAAAACTGAAAAATACTCCGAGATACTGGCAATAAACATAAACAGGTTGTGGCCGGATAATTCCTGCTGCCCTTTTTTTAATTTCAACTTGCGGTCGTTGCATATTTTTTTGAGAACAAAATCATTTAATTCGGACTCGCTATTGAGGTAGTTTTTACTTTTTTTGCCTTTGCCGACTTTAAACAACGGTGGTTGGGCAATGTACAGGTAACCTTTATCGACCATCTCGGGCATCTGCCGGTAGAAGAACGTTAGCAGCAGCGTTCGTATGTGGGAGCCGTCAACATCTGCATCGGTCATGATAATCACTTTGTGATATCTAATTTTATCGATATTGTATTCTTCTTTGCCGACACCGGTTCCCAGCGCCGTGATGATATTTTTTATTTCCTCACTGCGCAAAATTTTATCAAAGCGGGCCTTTTCGACATTTAAAATTTTACCTTTCAACGGCAGGATTGCCTGAAATTTGCGATCCCGGGCCTGTTTGGCAGATCCACCGGCTGAATCTCCTTCGACAATAAACAACTCCCGCTCTGCGGGATCTGAAGATTGACACTCAGCCAGTTTTCCGGGAAGGGTGGCATCTACCAGGGCACCTTTGCTTCGGGCCAGATCGCGCGCCCGTTTGGCCGCATCGCGTGCTCGGGCGGCATCTACTCCTTTAGCGATTATCTTTTTGGCAACCGCGGGATTCTCTTCAAAGAAGGTGCTTAATTTTTCATTGACCAGGGACTCAACAACCCCCTTGACTTCACTGTTTCCAAGTTTGGTTTTAGTCTGACCTTCAAATTGCGGATTGGTAATGCGCACACTGATAATGGCCGTCAGTCCTTCCCGTACATCGTCTCCGGTAATTTTAGCCTGTAAATTCTTGGGCAGATTCCCGTTGGAGGCATATTGATTGATTGTACGGGTCAATCCGGCCTTAAACCCGATCAGATGAAAGCCCCCCTCGGTGGTATGAATGTTGTTGGCAAATGAGAAAATCTTCTCCGTGTAGGTATCATTATACTGGATGGCAACTTCTATCTGGATGTCGCTTTTGGTGCCTTCCATGAAAATCGGCTTTTTGTGAACGGTTGCGTGTCGCCGGTTGATATACTTCACAAAATCGACGATACCGCCTTTATGATAAAATTCTTCTTTGGCGTCCGACCGTTCGTCTTCAATGGTAATTTTGAGACCCTTGTTTAAAAAGGCAAGTTCTCTCAGCCGGCGCACCAGAACGTCATAGCTGAATTCGGTGATTTTAAAAATTTCAGGGTCCGGAATAAAGTGCACTTTGGTCCCCTGTTTACGGGATTTTCCTTTTTGTGTTAACTCGCAGGCTTTTTTACCTCTTTCATAAGATTGATAATATAGCTTTCCGTCAGTATATATTTCGACTTCCAAAAAACTGGAAAGGGCATTGACGACCGAGACACCGACACCATGCAGCCCACCGGAAACTTTATACGAATGATTGTCGAATTTGCCGCCGGCATGCAGTTTCGTCATGACGACTTCAACAGCCGGTATTTTTTCTTTTTTGTGAATACCCACTGGTATTCCCCGGCCGTTGTCGATCACACTGACACTGTTGTCATCATGAATGGTGACATTTATCTGGCTACAATAACCAGCCATGGCCTCATCGATGCTGTTGTCCACAACCTCGTAAACCAGATGATGCAGGCCGGCGACATCCACGTTTCCGACGTACATTGCCGGCCTTTTGCGGACAGCTTCCAGGCCTTCCAATACTTTAATATCGTCTTCTGTATAATTATTTGTTTTAATATTTTCTTTCATATTCGCATCGGCATTATGACACTTAAATAGGTTTTATCTTTTTCGCTTTCAATTAGACAGGGCTTTTCCTCATCGATAATATTCAGAATAACTTTATCTTCATCAATAACATTTAGGGTTTCAATAAAAAATTTAGGGTTGAACATAACGGTGATGGATTCACCGGCGTAATCAATTTCCATATCTTCTTTTGATTCGCCAATATCGGGATTGGTGGAAGTGATCAATAACTGATTTTTTTCAAAATTAAAAATCACGCCTTTATAATCTTCTGAACTCAAGATAGACATGCGCTTTAGCATCATCAAAAACGGCTGGCGATCCATGACAATGGAATAACCGTCTTTTTTAACGATAATATCGCCATATTCAGGAAAATCGCCTTCCAACAGCAGAATTATCAAGGTTTCTGAATCTTTTTTAACAATGAAATTGTTGTCCTTAAAGCCAATTTTTACCGGCCCCTCGGCATCCAGAAACTTGCTGATTTCAATAAGACCTTTTTTAGGGATAATTACATTATCCCCTGAGGGCAGATGGACATCCTTTTCAAATACGGTGTCAACTTTTGAAAGACGGCTGCCGTCGGTGGAAACAAAACGAAATATTTTATTCTTTTTGTCCTCAATGCGCTCGGCATAGACACCGATAATATGGGCTCGCTTATCATCACTTGACCCGCTGACGACCACAGCACGTTCAATCATTTTGTTGAGAGCCATGGATTCTATTTTAAAAAATTCGATACCCTCTATTTTGGGGATTTCCGGAAAATCATCCGGATTCAACCCGACGATATGATATTCAATATTTTTATTACCAATTTCGATCCAGTGGTTTTCAACTTCATTTAAAAAGATGTCTTCAGTAGGAAAATCCCTAACAATTTCATAGAATTTTCTGGCATTTATGGCAACAATTCCTTCTTTATCGACTCTGGCCGGATAGAAGCCCTCAAAACCGGTCTCAAGATCTGTGGCTGAAATCAATAGACCTTTTTTTTCCGTCTTGATGCGTACATTGGTGGTAATGGCCAAATTTGTTCGACGGCCGGTCAGACCCTGTACCTTTGATAAAACAGGAAGTAAATCACCTTTCTTGATGGTTGCTTTCATAATCTATTCCTTAATATTTATTAAAATAAAAAGATAATAATAAATAAGGACTGTTTATAAATCCAATAACATTGTAAGATTTTAAAATTATATAATAATAATTAAAAAAGATTGGTGAAAATTTTTTCAATTTAATACTAATAACCGGGTCGATATCATCAAAAATATAAAATTGTTGATAACGTTTACTTTTTAAACAGACTATTCACTGGTTATTAACGATATCATGTTTAAAAATATAATAAACATATATATTTAATAAAAAATAATAATTTCAGATAGATACAAATATTTTTATTAATCTACAAAACGGACCGGCACCAATTTTTAATTAAGGATATGTCACGTTTTTGCCAGCGGGTCGCTACCCTGTATTTGATAAAGGTTTTATATAATTTATCTAAAAATTGCAATATCTTATCATAAAGAAAGATTTTTTCTAAAATAAAACCCTCCATTTCTTCCGGGCTTTCAGGAGCGGCTGTTTTAGGTATTTTAAAACTGCTCAGGTTCAAACTCTCTGCCTTTATTGTGAACTGCCATTTTTGCTCGCCGGATCGGTAAACCAGATTAAGTTCAGCCACCAGAGCACCTTTTTGTAAGGCCAGCATAGCCTCTTCGAGACCGGCATTCTCACCTTTAATGGTAATTCTTTCAACCGACCTTTTATGCCGTTTTTCAAGGACAATACGGTTGCCGATTTCCAATGAAGTTAAGTCCGGATCGGCCTTTTTTAGGATAACCGGGTCCTTTTCTATCACAAACCACAACCAGGTTAAAAACTCTTCACCTAAAAATTTAAAGCGGTTATACGCAACAGCAACGTCCAGCATTTTATTGATTGTTTATCCAGTAAAATGGGTCTGTGTCAGTCCAAGCAGGATATCTTTTTCGGTATCCGTAAGGTCGGAGGTGTAATGTGCTGCCATATAGGGAATCAACCGAACCAGCGTTAAATCAAACGATCGTAAAAATAAGGTTTCCAACTCCTCGTTGGCCGCCTTGAGATTGGAAAAAAACCATAAAATGGCGTCCTCATAGTTCCAGATAATGTCATAAATATTGGGTGTTGACGGAACCGTTGCGTTTAGGCGATCCATTACTTGGTCTCGAATGCGCTCTTTTTCGTTACGGGACAAATAGGGTCGGCCGCTTTCGGCCAGACGTCTGTCTGATTCGATCACTGCATGTTTTCTGACCACTTTGGGTGCAATGGTTTTGCGATCAATTCTCAATGAAAACAGAAGGTAATTTCCATATACAAACGCGGATCCGGTAAAATCCGGCTGATACGGCTTTTCAAGGGATGTCCAGCCAACCGCCTTTTCCAAAGACCGATCATCTATTTCAGAAATCACATTTTTATTAAGCCCGGCGGCGATCGTTTCCAGAATAGGAGTTTCAAGTTGTCCCTCAACTTTGTATCGTGTTAAGGAAACCGAGGCGGACAGTAAACTCATTTTAGCGTCATTTGACCTGTTTTGTGTAAAGCGTTTATTTGGCTTTAAAGTGTAAAGCGGTATGAAACACCATATATAGTATATAATATAAAATATTTTAAGTATATAGCGTGTTTATTAGAAACTGACAAGCTAAATTTAGGGTTAAAAAAAGACCCTAAAAATGCTATGAAAAAACGGTGGGTTTGCTTCATGCGAATAGAGCCGGTTTTTATTTTGCTTAATTCCCCAATTTAAAGTTAAGAAACTTCCGTGAAATTTATTGCCGACTTACACGTTCATTCCAAGTACTCAAGAGCCACGGCTAAAAACCTGGATCTGGAAAATCTTTACATTGCTGCCCAGCTTAAAGGCGTTACAGTTGTGGGGACCGGCGACTTTACCTACCCGGCCTGGTTTGCAGAAATTTCAGATAAACTGGTTGCAGCTGAACCCGGTTTGTATAAACTAAAAGCTGAACTGGCGCGGCATTGCGACCTGCGGGTGCCGGGCGCCTGCCGCGGGCCGGTGCGCTTTATGCTGGTCACTGAAATCAGCAATATCTACAAAAAAAATGACACGACCCGTAAAAATCACAACCTTGTTTTTGCACCGGACGTCGATGTTGCCAGGCGATTCAGCAACAGGTTGGATAAAATAGGCAACATTCAATCAGACGGACGACCAATCCTGGGACTGGATGCCCGGGACCTGCTTGAAATGGTGCTTGAAACTTCCGACGAGGCTTTTTTAATCCCGGCCCACATCTGGACCCCTTGGTTTTCTGTGTTGGGCTCAAAATCGGGTTTTGATTCCATTGCTGAGTGCTTCGAAGATTTAACGGCTCATATTTTTGCGGTTGAAACCGGGCTTTCCTCTGATCCGGCCATGAACTGGCGGGTATCTTCACTGGATGCGTTTACACTGGTGTCCAACTCGGATGCGCATTCGCCGCTCAATCTGGGACGTGAAGCCAATTTATTAAATACGCGGCTTTCTTATACGGCCATAAAATCAGCGCTGAAAACCGGTGACCCTGAACAATTTTTAGGCACCCTGGAGTTTTACCCCGAAGAGGGCAAATACCATATCGATGGTCACCGTGCCTGCAACATTTCCTTCTGGCCCACCACTACACTTAAACACGATGGGCTGTGCCCGGTCTGCGGCAAAACCCTGACTCTGGGAGTTTTACATCGCGTTGAAGAATTAGCAGACCACAAAGAAGGCCGCAAACCACCCCGACATACCCCCTACCACAGCGTCATTCAGTTGGCGGACATCCTATCTGAGATCATGCAGGTCGGTCCCAAGTCCAAAAAGGTCACCCGGGCGTATCAAACCGCTTTGGATAAATTGGGTTCGGAATTCAACATCTTGCAAAATTTAGATACCGATGCCATCGAGCAGGCCGGCATTCCATTGCTGGCGGAGGCTGTTCGGCGCATGCGGCACAAGGAAATCGACGTCATACCCGGATTTGACGGGCAATACGGGCGGGTCCGGATTTTTAAAAATAATGAGCGCGCATCGCTTCTGGGCCAGCAGTCGCTTTTTGCGATTCCCGAGCCCCCGGTGTCCGTGTCTAAAACCAGCGCCAGCGCACCATTCCACAAAACTTATATAAAAGACACAAGTGCTTCCCGGAATGCTAAACTAAAAAAGGAACATCCTACCACCAGTGTTTCGCCGCACATTCTTTTCCGCCAGCTCAATGACCGTCAGCGCCAGGCTGTAGAGCATCCCGACGGACCCCTGTTGATTGTTGCCGGACCCGGTACCGGAAAAACCCGCACCCTGACACTTCGAATCGCCCATTTGATTAAACAAAAAGACGTATCACCCGGCCAAATTCTGGCGCTGACCTTTACCCGTAAAGCTGCCCGTGAAATACAGCAACGCCTACACACAATTTTAGGCAATACCCATCAATTGCCGCTTGCTGCCACCTTTCATGCATTGTGCTTTAAAATATTAAGCGCTTACAAATCAGCTGAGACAGTCACTATTATTGATGACGATGCCCGTAAAGAATTGATTCGCGAAGCGATTACAGGGGTCAGGAATCATGGAATTACGGTCTCCCCAAAACCACAAAAAATTCTGGACCGGATCATTGCGGCCAAACAAAAGATCTTGGGTCCGGATGACGCAACACCGATGGACCTTGTCACCGTTGATGACCGTGCACTGGCCGAGGTGTATCACAGTTATCAGAAGCTGTTATCCATCCAGGGACTATACGATTATGAGGATCTGATTTTTAACGTAGTCCGACTGCTGGAGAATGATCAAAACGCTCGCCAACAATACCACAGCCAATTTCAGCATATTTTTGTCGATGAATATCAGGATTTAAACCACGGCCAATACCGCATTGTGAAGGCCTTGGCTCCCCCCGACGATCCCAACCACCATCTATGTGTGATCGGTGACCCGGATCAGTCTATTTACGGATTCAGAGGGGCCGATGTGCGTTATTTTAAGCGCTTTGTGGATGACTATCCCGCCACCACTGTGATTCAATTAACCCGCAACTACCGATCGACGGAAACGATTCTGGATGCTTCGTTTCAGGTGATCCGGAATCACCGGCTGCGCTCCGGCGATGCCCGAACCTATTCGCAGATGGATGGTGTTAAAACCATCAGCATCCTTGAGTTGGCCAGCGGCAAAGCCGAAGCCCGGGCGATTGCCCGGGTCATTGGCGAATTGGTGGGTGGCACCGGTTTTCATTCCATAGATACCGGCCAGGTTGCTGATGCCAATCTTGTTTCCGCCCGCAGCTATGCGGATTTTGCCATTCTGGTTCGAACCCACCGTCAGCTTATAATTATTGCCGAGGTGTTTGAGCAGGAGGGCGTCCCCTTTCAGATTGCCAGCCGCAAAAATTGTCTTAAAAGCTGGGGCCTGGCCGAACTGATCTCGCTATTAAGCGTTGTGGAAGGATATGGCAGTGACCTGGATTTAAATAACTGCCTGTCGCTGTATTCCGTCGGCTTGAGCAAAAAGGCGGCCGGTCATTTTAAATCCTGGTGTTATTCAAAAAAATTATCGCAACAACAGGGCTTGGTCAATGCCAAACGATTTCCGGTTCCGGGCTTAAACCACACCCAACAGCAAAAACTCATCGATTTTGCCGAAGAGGTGGCCGGCATCAGCAAAAAGACCACCGGCATGGCAATTGCCGAAAAATTGCAGTATTTGTCACGGATTCCCCAATTCACCGCCATAGTGAATACCGAGCCCCAATCCCGGGAGGCGTTTATCAATCTTTTAACGCTTTCAAAGGATTACGGCGAAGACATGGCTTCATTTTTAGCGACCGCAGCACTTCACAGCGACACCGATGCCTATTTACCCCTGGCGGAAAAGGTCGCGTTGATGACCATGCATGCAGCCAAGGGCCTGGAATTTCCGGTGGTGTTTATTGCCGGATGTGAAGACGA
Organism: uncultured Desulfobacterales bacterium; assembly: GCA_947259495.1. GTDB lineage: Bacteria > Desulfobacterota > Desulfobacteria > Desulfobacterales > JAHEIW01 > JAHEIW01. Next base: position 57,876 of record CAMYLV010000009.1, read on the forward strand.
TTTGATCCCGTTTAACCGGCAAGGCTCTGAGCCCCCCGAGATGGCTGAAGAACGCCGCCTGTTTTATGTGGCCATGACCCGTGCCATGGAACAGTTGATCCTGTCCCGGGCAAAAAAGCGCAGCGTCTATGGAAAACTCCTGCCCCGCTCCCCTTCTCCTTTTGTGGCCGATATCGAAAACCGCCTCAAAAAAGACGAATCCCCGCAGATAAAGTCCAAAAAGAAGAAAGAGAAGCAGCAGCAACAGCTCAAACTCTTCTAATTAGCATGGTGTAAAGGGTATGCGGCATAGTGTAAATAGAAATCTTTAACGCGATTTTCTAAATTATACATCAAGCCCAAGCCATTCGATGCTGTTGATTTTTAACTCAAGATTTCCTCTGTTTTTGTCGATATTTTAGATGACAAGGATGACAGGCCGGCGCAGGAATTATACCCCTTTGGTCGACGGCTTTTGCACCCCAAGAGATAGAAGTATAATTTATAAACACTTATAATTATTATATATTATTATTAATCGCTTGAGTTTCAAAAAAAAGTATTGTAAAATTTATCATAGAAACGATGCGAGTGCGCCAAGGGGGGGTGTTGTTAATGCAAGGCGCCCAAGGGATTTGAATTTGTTCTTGAGGCTTTATGGGCGGACGCAGAATTTATTTTTACCATATTGTGGTCTGTGGCACACTTCTTTTTTTAATGGCCCTGGTATCATCGGTGTCTGCGGATATTTTCCGCTATATCGATGAAAATGGGGTGATGCATTTCACCAACACACCGACATCCAACGCCCAGGAATACAAACTTTATATCAAAGAAAAAACTTCTGTTTCCAAGCAGTTTTACGCAACCGACAAGTATGATCGTTTTATTACGGATGCATCTGCGCAAACCGGTGTCGATTCGCGCTTATTGAAAGCCATGATTAAAGCCGAATCCGATTTTAACCCGCGGGCCGTCTCTAAAAAAGGCGCCATGGGTTTGATGCAGATTATGCCCGAGAATTTTAAAATGCTGGATTTGCAAAACCCTTTTGATCCCTGGCAAAACATCAGGGCCGGTGCACGCTATTTTCAAAAACTTTACGAACGCTTTAACGGCAAACTGGCGCTCTCTCTGGCCGCATACAATGCCGGACCCACCGCAGTCGACCGCTATAAAAGAATCCCTCCGTATCAAGAAACCGAAGAGTATGTTCAGCGGGTGTTACGGTATTATCGCACTTTTAAACAACTCTAACCTTAATTTTTAAATTCCCTTTTCAAAAGAAGATCGATCATTATGGTTATATAATAATATCATTAAAATGACTTTCAAATTTAAATGCCCCAGCCACCGGAAACGGCAACCGGCGTTGCGGTAATGTAGGAGGCTTCGTCAGAAGCCAGAAAGGCAATCACGCTGGCAATTTCTTCAGCTTCGCCCATACGGCCCAGGGGGGTATTATCGAGAATAGGCTGCTTGTATTTCTCGGCCATGAATTTCTCGATGGTGGGTGTACGGGTCAGACCCGGCAGGACCGCATTGACGGTGACACCGTCCGGGCCGGCTTCTTTGGCCACTGATTTGGTCAGGCCAATCACACCGGCCTTTGCCGTTGAATAGGCCACTTCGGCCTTGGCACCGGTCAGCGCGTAAATTGAGGAGACATTGATGACGCGACCCCAGCCGGCGGTGCGCATATCCGGTAAAAGCAGCCGAATCAGCACAAACGGAACAACCAGATGAATGTTGAGGACATCTAAAAAATCGTTGCTGCTAATTTTGGCAGTGGTTCCGGGTCGATCATATCCGGCATTGTTTACCAGAATGTCGATGCGGCCTTTGCGTTTTGCTTCCTTGACGGCCTTTTTAAGCGCTTCGAAGTCGGTTAGATCCAGCGCCCGGGCGAACACCTGCCGGCCCCTGGGTGCAATTTTGTCGGCGGTTTCCGAAAGCGTTTTGGGATTTTTATCAAATAAAATCAAATTGGCGCCCTTTAAGGCCAAGACCTCCGCACAGGCCCGACCGATTCCCTGCCCCGCCCCGGTGATCAATGCCATATGACCGCTAAGTTCCATCGCTTTTCTCTCCTTCAAAACGTCAAAAGGGGTGTTTTTGAAAGATATAGTTCCGCTTTCCACGGGCTGCGCCAGTGACCAAAAATTTCATATGCGTGCATTTCCAGGCTTAGCGGGGTATTTTAGACATTTTTTCCAGACGCACCCATTTTACAGTAGCGCGGCGAATCAGTTTCTGCCACAGTGCCCTGGGGTCATGGGCAAAGACGCTATCGGCGTCGGCTTCTAAAACATGCCAGTCCCCCCGGGTCCGTTCAAAATCGAGTTGATTGGGCGCCCAGCCGGCATAGCCCGCAAATAGGCGAAATCGCTGCTCAGCGTTCGCCTTTTTGATGAGGCGCTCCAGCACCGTCCAGCTCGAACTCATATAAACATTCTCTATGACTGGAACCGAAGCTGCCGGCGCCTGGGTTGATCGGATGAGCATCAGCATCTGATTTACGGCCACCGGCCCGCCAACGTAAATGGTATCCTTGCGCTGTTTTAGCTCTTTTGCATCCGGAAACACCGTCGACAGCTTTACGTTTGAAGGACGATTGATCACCAGGCCCACGGCACCTTCCGGCCCGTATTCAATCAACAGCACCACCGTTTCGCTAAAATTCGGATCCCCAAGGCGGCGACTGGCCACCAAAAATTTTCCTTTAGCCAATTCTTCCCGGGAACTCGGTACATCCGGGCCTTCCCTGGGAATCGCCGTTTCAAATGGCCTGGGTGCCGACTTGTGGCTGTATGATTCTGCGCTTATTTTCGGGCACAAAAAGGGCCAGCCGCTCACCATCAGGTATACGCTCAGGCAAATGCGCACTGTACGCGCATGAGATCGTTTGTATTGATGTGTGCCAGGATTCAGTCTCACCACCCCTCTCTGCTATATCAAATTGGGAACGACGGTTAACATAGCAAGGTCCGGTACCAATAAATCATTTTCGGAGTCAAGAAAGCAACCCATAAATGGTTTTGCGCTGGTACGCTAAATTCCGCAAAATCACTCTCGTCCAGAAAATAATGTCTTCAATCACTGAAACCCATACCTTTAAAGGCCTCTAAATGGGCCTTACTAACCCGCCAGCGGCCCCGTGTTTTGAGCAGTTCGAGTTTAAGCTGATACAAATCGGCGTTTTCGCCCACCGTTTCGAGCCAGCTTTTAGGGTCATCGTAGAGGTCTCTTAGATCGGGGACAACACGGTCCTTTTTAACGATCAGCAAATACATTCCGCAAAACGCCTGATTGTCTTTGTTGTAGAGATCAACGGAGGGCTTGGGGTATAAAATCCTAATTTTACCATAGTGCATCAACGCCGACCAGATGATGCGCTTGATTGCCAGACGATTGTACGCGCCCGGCTGGGCCACAAGATCTTCGGTGGCCAGCTCCATCATGCCGCTGATATCATGGTCTTCTGTCAGCTTTGCGCCTTCTTGAATCATTGCGCGGATGGCAGCGGCATCATCTTTTTGTGCGCAGGCGGCCGCCATAAAGAAAAAAACCGCCCCGGATAGGGTAATTATTATTCGTTTTGTGCGGCGGGTAACCCGTTTCATTGCCTTGGACCTCGTCCGTATTCGGGATCGTTATTCTCGATGGCATTCATGACCGATGTCTCCAGATATTTGGAGCTGCTTTATACGGCATTTCTGATCAGCACACGTCTAATCAGGTATGCAATAGCTGCAAAGGGTAAAAAGGTAATCAGCGAAAAGACAAGACGAATGCGAATCGTAAAGTCTTTATTCCGGTGGTCGCGAATAAGGATTTATCAGGCCTCACAGGCCAAATTGAATGTTCCCATGATATGGGCTGCCCGCATCTGCCTGCTGGTGACAGCGCCCTGCATGCCGTTTTTGGGGACGACTAAAAAGGTGACCCCGATGCGCAAAAATAAAAACGCGGATCAAACCGGGCGAGCTATCGGCTCGGATATTTCTTTTGCGAAATCAGCCGCAGGCACATCGGATATCGATAGTATTCTCCCTCATTGGCTTTGACACCGGCAACGATAACCATAATCAAACCGAAGAGCACCAGACCAATTATCAGAAAAATACCGATAACAATGAAAATTAAAACCAACGAAATCAGCATGTAAATAAACAGCGAGATCTGAAAGTTGAGAGCTTCTTTGGCCTGATCGACAACGAATTCCGATTCATTTTTCTTTAATTGCCAGATGACGATGGGACCGATAAAATTACCGAGCGGCACCAGCATGGAACAAAAAGTGCTGATATGGGCCCACATGGCCCAGTTATTCTCCTCGTCTTCGCTAAGAGAAGCATTAAGCAGTTTGCGTTTGTGCTTTTGGCGCTTGATCAGAATCACCAAGCCCATCACCGGGGCGGTTATAAAACCCAATAAAAACAGTACAATTGCCCAGGCTATGCCTTTAACCATTTCCGCTAGATCAAACCGGCGAAGCAGGAGGCCGTCGCCACTTGGAATTTCCCCTAAAACTGTGGCACTGTAGGAGCCGAGGGTGTCGAACTGAATCTGAGCGATGGCCTGCAGGGTAGTTCCGCCATCATCTTCGGTATAGGGAATTTCAACCGGCTGTAATGCCAATTCTTCTCCGGTGGCCAGATCCATCAGCTCGATGTCAAAATCCCGGCCTAATTGATAATTGGCAATATTGAATTTGGTATGCGCGGCGGTTTCGTAAAAAAGGATATAGGTTCCGGGTTTGTCAAGCTGAATATCCGTTTCGCCCGTCACTATCAGGCGCGTTTCGCTGGACAAATAGGCATCCAGGGTGTCGAACAGCGTGATCCCACCGGCAATCGCCGGGACTAAAAAAAGCAAAACCGCAACGATATACCAGAATCCGCTGGGACCAGTGCCTGTTGCTGCCGGTGGCTTTTCAGCAACAGCTGCCGGCGATGGTTCAACAGCCGCCGCCGGATTCTGAACCGGCTGATTGGGCGCTGATTGAGCGGGTAGCGGCGGCGGTGCGGTCGGGTTGCAATTCTGTGTCGGGGAGATCATACAATCAGCACCGGCGTCTTTAAAGACATTATTGATCTTGAGGGCGGTCTGATGATCGACATTTTTTTTGATAACAATACGCTTGCCTGAAAACAGTTTATAAATAGTATTTTCATCTGCTTTTAAAAGTTTCGTCAGGTTGGCTTTGACTTCATCAAGGTCCCACCCCGGAATAATACGCCCTGAAAAGTCGATATTGTAAAGCATTTCAGACATAATCGTTTCCTTGATCGTGTTTTATACCGTTTTACGTAATAATGTTCCGTGCTAACGGCATCAAGTCTACTTTCGGCTAAATCAAGGAAATGGTTTAGGGTTTTTTCACCCCTAAGACCTTTATATTTCATAAAAAGCCGTTCGGGCCCGTCAGGAAAGTAACATATCCGCTGTAACAAATTTTACAGAATTGAGAATTTCGGAACATTATTATGAAAAGCGGTATAAAGTTGGGCGCCAATCTGGAGGATGAATCCGTGGCGGCAGAGGCCACCGGCAGGATAATGATTATCAGCGGTTAGCAGTAAGATGATTACTGCCGAATCAAGCTCAAAAAGTATTGGTGGAATCGGGTATCACTCGTCAGTTCGGGATGAAATGCCGTCGCTAAAAGCTTATTTTCAACTGCCGCAACCGCAGTACCGTCTGCCCGACTGGCAATTTTGACGGCCCGGCCTCGTGTTTGAACCAGCCTGGGTGAACGAATAAATATTCCTGGAAACGGGATCGAATCTCCATTTTTCAGGACTTTTACATATAAATCTTCCTGAAAACTGTCTTTTTGCCGCCCAAAGGCATTACGTTCGACCACAATATCCATTACGCTCAGCAAGGGCTGATCCATTCCAATCGCCTTGGCCATTAAAATCATACCGGCACATGTGCCCCAGACCGGCCTGTCAACGGCGAATTGACGCAAAGGATCCATCAACTGATACATGACGGCCAATTTGCCGATGGTGGTGCTTTCACCACCCGGTATAATAAGTCCGTCCAGATCCTCCAGATCTTCGGGCAAGCGCACCTCGACAGCTTCAACACCTATCTGCCGCAGCATGTGGATGTGTTCGATAAATGCGCCCTGCAATGCCAGTACGCCGATTTTCATTACCATGCTGAAAATTTTCCTACCACCCGCGGTCGGCCAGGGTTTCCCCTTCAGCTAGGGTGCTGACACTGATACCGACCATAGGCTCCCCGAGGTTTTGACTGATTTCAGCCAGGATCTTGGGATCCTTGTAGTGCGTGGTGGCTTCAACGATCGCCTTTGCCCGGAGCGCCGGGTTGTCGGATTTGAATATACCGGAGCCAACGAAAACGCCGTCCACTCCGATTTGCATCATCAAGGCTGCATCGGCTGGCGTGGCAATGCCGCCGGCCGCAAAATTGACCACCGACAAACGGCCCTGTTCTTTGGTTTGCTTCACCACCTCATAGGGGGCACCGATATCCTTGGCATATGCCATTAATTCGTCGTCCGGTTTTGCTTTTAGATCACGGATGGCGCCCAACACAGTGCGAGCGTGGCGCACTGCTTCTACAATATCACCGGTTCCGGCTTCACCTTTTGTTCGGATCATGGCGGCCCCTTCTCCGATGCGGCGCAGTGCCTCACCTAAATCCCGGCACCCGCAGACAAACGGAATCGTAAAGGCATGCTTGTCGATATGGTGGCGCTCATCGGCCGGGGTCAGCACTTCACTTTCGTCAACATAATCAACGCCGATGGCCTCTAAAATCTGGGCCTCTACAAAGTGGCCGATGCGGCATTTTGCCATAACCGGGATGCTGACCGACTCTATGATTGCTTTGATTAATGCCGGGTCAGACATGCGTGCGACACCGCCGTGTTCACGGATGTCGGCCGGCACCCTCTCAAGGGCCATGACCGCAACAGCACCGGCCTCTTCGGCAATGACGGCATGTTCCACGGACACGACGTCCATGATCACGCCCCCTTTAAGCATCTGCGCCAGGCCACTTTTCACCGTGAAGCTGCCCACCCTGGCATCTGAATTTTTTTCATTTTTTCCCATTGTAAACACCTCCCTGAATTTTTAAATTTTATAATTTTCTAATTGCCGCCATGTTAGCGGTCATGGTAATAAAAAACAGATACAGATAATTATAAAAATAGGCATAACAGTTTTAGCGCCTCTTTAGTGTGTTGGAATTAATATATCGATTATTATTAGTCGTTTATATAATAAATAGAGGTTTTATACTGCTTTTCATAATAATATTCCGGATTACGGAATGGGGGGTATAAGTGGTTGTAGAAAAAAAAGTTGGCGTAACGGGATGTTTTTTTGACAATCACTATAACGGAGAAGAGTATGGATGAGACAAAAAAAATTTTTCGCTACCGGTTCCTAGCCGAAGAGATCGAGCAAAAAATTATGAACGGAACCTATCAGCCCGGAGAAAGGCTTCCCTCGATCCGCAAACTTCACAAACAATCAAATCTGAGTATCTCGACCATCTATCATGCATACATGGAGCTGGAATCCATGGGGCTGGTGGAGGCACGGCCGAAATCCGGCTATTACGTCAATCCGCTTGCCCTGCAAAATTTGAAAGCTCCGCGATTTAAAAAAGTATCTTTTCCGCCGAAAAAGGTCAGACTATCATCGATGGTGAATTCGGTCATTTCTGCGATCAGCAATCCTTATCTTTTACCTCTGGGTTCGACGGTGGCCGATTCGGAACTGATGCCGTTTAAACACTTTTCCCGAATCCTGAAAGATCTCTCCCATGCCGACGTGAAATCCATGATTTCATATTCGCTTTCAGAAGGCTTGCCTGAACTTCGCCGGCAGATTGCACTTCGAACCGTGGGCGTTTTGGAAGGAATCACACCGGAAGATATCATTATTACCAACGGCTGTATGGAGGCGGTGGCATTGTCATTGCTGGCCATCGCCCGGCCGGGAGATACCATCGCGATTGAGACCCCGACGAACTTTGGTTTTCTGCAGTTGCTTCAAGAACTGGGGCTTCTGGTTATGGAAGTGCCGGCTGATCCCAGATACGGCGTGGATTTAGATGAATTGGAAAACATCTTTCGCCGAAACTCAATCAAAGCCTGCCTGCTGATACCGAATTTCCACAATCCATTAGGCGCCCTTATGCCCGATGACCATAAGATCAGGCTGATTCAATTAATCAATGAATATAAAATTCCTGTAATTGAAGATGACATCAGCTCCGAACTGCATTTTGAGCGCAAACGCCCCATGCCCCTGAAATCATTTGATCAGGAAGACCGGGTGATTACCTGCTCATCATTTTCAAAAACACTGGCACCGGGTTTGCGTATCGGTTGGGTGATACCGGGAAAGCGGCTGATGGAAAAAGTTCAGAATTTAAAAGCTGCCACAACGGTTTCAACTTCGACACTCGATCAATATCTGGTATCGAAATACCTTGCCGACGGTGCCTTTGAGCGGCACCTCAGGCAACTGCGAACCACACTTAAAAAGCAAGTCGTGCGAACCGCTTTGGCCATCCAAAAACACTTTCCATCCGGAACCCGGCTGGCCATACCTGATGGCGGAACGCTGCTGTGGGTTGAACTTCCACCGCAGGTTGCCGGCTTGAAAGTATACCATAAGGCATTGGATCACCATATTGCCATTATTCCCGGAGTGGTATGTTCAAACTCAAGGCAGTTTGAGAATTTTATCCAGATGAGCTGTGGAACTCCCTTTACAGAAGACTTAGATAGGGGAATTGTGAGGTTGGGTGAGATCGTCTCAGATTTGTCTCGCCAGTAACAGCCATCATGTTAAGTTTGATCGCTGTTCGCTATTGCACCGATTGCATCACTGAAAATCATCTAGCGTATAGGTTCCCCATTGGCCAATTTTGACGATACCGTCTTCTTCCAATCCCTCTTGAATCGATTGAAAAACAGCATCGACGGCTTTAACGGCAATTTTATTAGGGATATCATCCAGTTTTTCGGCCACTCTTTTGACTAATTCTGATTTATTCATCTGTATCCTCTTTATCTTGATGCAAAAATGGCTTCAAAACCGTCTATCATGTTTGAGGGCCCGCCATAGCGGGGCAACACAGCCATCGGCCATGGGTCCGCCGGAAGCGGATGGGAGCCATTTTTATTTCCATCCAATGACCTGATAGCCCTTATCCCGCAGGCATTGCTCAACAAAGCGACGCTCGATTTGATCCGGATCGCCTGATTTCCAGGCGCCCCCCATCATCCCCCCCGCACCGCCACCGGCCGCACCGGCAGCCGCTCCCCGGCCGGGCCGACCGGTGACTGCTCCGACGGCACCGCCGACCACCGCTCCGGTAACGGCCCCCTTGGCAGTCGAGCCGGCGACATTCTTGCCGGCATCTGTTTTATGACCGTGATCGGCCGCCAGCTGAATACATTCATCAATATCGGCCGTGGCCACAGTTGCGCCGGCTGCCTGATAGGTTGGATTTGGATAAAGAACCGGACGCTTCTTAGCGCAGGCGCTCATCAGCATAACGATTCCAAGCAAACAAATGAATATTGTCGGATATTTTTTCATTTTAGCGAAAACTTTCATTGCTGTGCGTTCATCATATCGAATAAATGCGTGCAGCGGTAGGTTTATTTAACATATTTTGCAAGCCCTCTGCTTTTTAGACGTTTTGGGGCGACATTTTTGTCGACATGTTCTATTATCGTGTTTTAGTGACGGCGTCGGTCGAATCACAAATAGCGGGTTACAAACAACTTGCCAATCATAGCACATAGTGTATGGTTTCAGGAATTCGGCCGGGACTCAGTTTTTTCGTCCGATTCAAGCCCAATATCATCGCGATCGGGTTTACACACGGATTCATTGTCTGTGGATGTGTCACCCAAGATATGGTAAGCCTGAGGACGGCTTGACCCCTGTCGGATTCTTTCATGAAGGAAGTACAGCAGATAAGCGATAACGATTCCGAGAAAAATAAAAAAAGCAACCATCAAAAGGGACTCGACCAGGGTTGCCACGGCGGTGCTGAAACTATCACTCTTAACCATGCGATAAACAACGGTGAAAATAAACAAAAGCAAGGCAGCGAAAAACAAGATCGCCTGAAAGGGGTTAATCATGCGCCCCTGCCGGTTGCAAACCTGTCGCATCATTTTATTGCCCCAGTAGCCTCTAAAATCTTAATTCAATACCGGCTTTTTGATGCCAGCATTGCGCTCATATACGTGATGATTTAATAATTTTACGCGTCCGTTCAATCGACCAAATGATTTCAAGGCGGGATGTCGCCGTCGTCATTTTAGGTTTTAGTTAAATGTTAATGTCTCAACGATCTCTTCCAACTGGCTGTGGCCAGATTCGTCCTGAAAGGTCAGCGCCATCAATAGGGCATATCCCTTCATGATGGTCGCATATTGTATCTGTCGGATAACGACACCCGGCCCCATGGTGATTTTGGTTTCCATGATGTCAAACGAGACCCCATCAATGGTCTTTTCGTATATCTCTTGCGGATAAGAAACCTTCATGCGGCTCATTTTCAACAGTTTTTTCGCATGGTAATGGTAGTCGCTGCCTCTTTTAATGCCCGGTGCATGCGTTACTTTTTCTGCAATCAGCATGATCCCCGGATTGGTGGAAACAGCCGCCCCGGGTGGATGTTCATAGGCGGTTAATAAATTTATGCTTTGCAAATCCGCGGCTTTGATGGCAGCCTTTAAGTTTTTATTATCTCCGGCGACAATTTCACCCCCGCGTTTCATTATTTCCAGGCGCGCTTCCTGTTCCAGCACATGCCAGGAATCCGGAATGCTGAGCATCAGATTAAAAAACGTATTGGAATAGCTGCCGGATTCAAACGTTCCGAAATCAATTGCTTTTTTATCACTGCAACTGATAATCAGCGCGCTTGTCAGTATGCATGCGGCCATCATCACATTTCGCGCACTATTCATGCGGCGGCTGCCCCCATAATTTTTTGTCATTCTAGTTTCGATACTAAAAAAAGCGTTCGATAAGTTAAATATAGTATATCGGAAATCGTGTCGCGTCGCAATTTTTTCCGCTTAAAATTTACAAAAAGTACGCCTAACATAGCCAGGCAATGAAATATTAATCCGCCCCCGGGGTGCGGCGTGCTAAGATTGCTGACCGGCACACCAGTGCTTAACCTTTTCTAACCATAATAGGAGGTCATAATGGAAGTTTTAAACTGGAAAGAATGCGAGGACGTTCAGATAAAAAAATTTCCCTATCGGGGTCAGCAACTCGATGTTAAGGGCATCAGCATTCGCTGGCTGTCAAAGCATGGCGATGACGGCAGCGGCTATCCCGAGTACGGTCTGCGGTTTTTTACGGCCCGGCCCGGTGGTGAGATCCCCATCCACAATCATTTTTATCACCAGACCATGTATATCTTAAGCGGCCGGTTCGAATGCTACCAGTTTGATTCCCAAACCGATGAAATCGTCCAGAAAACGGTTTGCGGTGCCGGTGATGTCATTTTTGTTCCCAGCCTGGAACCCCATGGCATGAAAAACATCAGTGACACCGAAACGGCCACTTTCCTGTGCTGCATCTGCAATGTTTACGACCATGAGGGTGAATAAGCGCAAGGCGCCTTTGCGGATTGTAAGGGGTGTTGAATGCGACAACGTATCGATCAGATAAAATGCTGTAAAACAATTCCAGTTCGGCTGGGTAAATAAAGGCTTAAAAAATAATTTTCTCCATCGGTGCCCTTTTTACGCAGCGTCATATGCTCCTGGCCGGATATCAGGCGGCTATGACCGCCGTATTGCGGGTCATCGCTGGAAAGCAGCATACGGTAGGTGCCCGGCGGGGCATCAAAGCGATAGTCGGGATAGGACTGTTGGGGGTGAAAGTTCAAGGCAAACAACAGAGCGGCCCGCTTAAATATGATGATCTTGTTGTCGGAGTGCTCGTAAAGCAGATGCAGATCGTCGCCATCCAACAGATGGCGGGATTTGGCCAGCCCAATCATATCACGGTCAAAGCAAGCCAGAAATTGATACTTTAAATGTGGATCGTCGACCAGGTGCCACTGCCGGCGGGCGTAATGATATGACCAGTTGTTGCCTTCCCGCGGAAAATCAATCCATTCCGGATGCCCGAATTCATTGCCCATAAAATTCAAATAACCGTTGCCGGCAGTGCCCAGTGTGACCAGTCGGATCATTTTCTGCAGGGCCATTCCACGATCCACTTTCATATTTTCAGAATCCACGTGCATGTGGTCATACATGTCGGCACCGATTAATCGGAAAATGATGGATTGGTCCCCCACCAGGGCCTGGTCGTGGGATTCGGCATAGCTGATGGTTTTTTCATCGCTGCGCCGATTGGTGAGCTCATGCCACAGGTGTTTGATGGGCCAGTGCTCATCAGATACTTCTTTAACCAATTTGATCCAGAAGTCCGGTACCCCCATGGCAAAGCGAAAATCAAATCCGAAGCCACCGTTTTCAGCCGCAGCCGCCAGTTGCGGTATCCCGCTGACATCTTCGGCTATCGAGATGGCATCCGGGCGGACCTCGTGGATGACTTCGTTGGCCAGCGCCAGATAGACCAGCGCTTCTTCGTCCACCTGTTCATTGAAATAATCGTCGTAAGATGTAAAGGCCTTATTCAGGCCGTGGTGCAAATAAAGCATGCTGGTGATGCCGTCAAAGCGAAAGCCGTCCAGCTGATATTCATCCAGCCAGAAGCGACAGTTGGAAAGCAGAAAATGCAACACCTGATGCTTGCCGTAATCAAAGCAACGCGAATCCCACAGCTCGTGGCGTCCGCGCGGACCTGCATGAAAATACTGATACAGGGTGCCGTCAAAGCGGCTGAGGCCTTCAACTTCATTGGAGACGGCATGAGAATGGATCAAATCAATCATAACGGCCAGACCGGACGCGTGGGCTGCGTCGATCAGGGCTTTAAAATCTTCGGGGGTGCCAAATCGCGAGGATGCCGCAAAAAAGCTCGACACCTGGTAACCGAAGGACCCGTAATAGGGATGCTCCGGAATGGCCATGATCTGCAGCGTGTTGTATCCGGTGGCTGCCACCCGGGGCAGAATATTTTCAGTAAATTCCGAATACGATCCGATTTTAGCCGCTTCCTGGGCCATACCGATGTGAACTTCATATATCAGGGGTGCATCGGAAGCGCGCCGAAAATCCTTACACTGCCACTGATAGGGTGAATCCGGCCGCCAGACCTGGGCGTTGAATATGAGCGATTGGGGGTCCTGAACTACGCGCCGGGCGTAAGCGGGGATACGATCCCCTTCACCGCCGGGCCAGTGTATGCGCAAGCGGTACAAAGTGCCGTGCTGAAGCTTTTCGGCTGCCAGGCGGATTTCCCAGATCCCGTCATCGCGGGCCTTGAGGGCAAATTCCGCTTTTTCCTGCCAGCCGGACATATCTCCGATCAAAAATATTTCCGCGGCGTTGGGGGCCCATTCGCGAAAAACCCATTGATCGTCCTCAAAATGCAGACCAAAGTATTCATGTCCGGAAGCAAAGTCCGCCAGGGATGCGTGTCCCCGGGTCAGCCGCTGTCGGGTTTGAGCAATTTTCGACAGGCGCCGGGAAATGATGTTTTGATAGGGCGCTAAATACGGGTCGCCTTTCATCAGACGCTGGAGCGCCAGATTGATCTGATCTTGCTGATTACCATCTGGTTTATGTGAGGTCATATTTATACCGCTCTCCACAATAGTGTTCCGATATATGGAAGTGGGGCATGAGTGGTTGTGGAAAAAAACGTTTGAATTATTTTACGCTACCTGGTTGAAATTTGTTTTGCAAGCGTCCGGATTGGGCATATTTTCTACGATCAGCGGACGCTCGAGCATCCGTTCGTATAGTGCAATGTATTGACGCGCGGTATTGGCGTGGGTAAAGGTTTCGGCACTTTCTTTCATAATTCGCCTGATCTGCTGATTTTTGATGGTTTTCGGCAGATTGTAAAAATTCATGGCCTGCTCGATGGCCCAAAAAAGGCCGTTGGAGTCGAAGGTTTTAAAAAGAAAACCATTTCCCTGGTCCCCGATCGTGTCCAGATCAACGATGGTGTCGTGGATCCCGCCGGTGTCGTGAGCAACCGGCAGGGCGCCGTAAATGGGCGCGATCATCTGGGGCAGTCCGCAGGGCTCAAAACTTGAGGGCATCAATATGAAATCGGCTGCGCCGTAAGCCAGATGTTCCAAACGGAAATCAAAATCGCAAATCGCGACACGTTTTTCCAGACCGTGAAAATTGATAATATCCCTGAAGACCGCCTGATAATCCCCGTTGGCGACAAAGATGATTTGCAGATTTTGTTTCCAATAGGTTGAAAGGATCTTGTAAAAAATGTCGGCCAGCAAATGGCAGCCCTTTTGAATCGGATCCAGGCGCGAAGGCCAAAAAAACACCGGGGCCGCATCATCCTGGATGAGTCCCAATTTTTTTTGAAGAAAGGCTTTGTTGGCTTTTTTGCCGGATACAAAATTTTTGGGGCTGTAATTTTGTACCAATTCCCTGTCTGTTACGGGATTAAAGGAAGGGTCGGGCGCATTGAGTATGCCCGCGGCGCAATCGGCCGCTACTTTATTTGCCAGTTCCCGTTTCAGGGGGGGATAGACAAAATTATGGCGACCGTTGATAACTTCCGCTAAAAAGTTGGGACTAACCACATTGACAAAGTGGGCGGCAAATACGCCGCTGGTCAGCAGGTCCACCGGATTGGTCTCCCGGGCCGCTTCATAATGATCGGCCATGTTTTCAAAATATAAATTTTGCCAGAAATAGGCGGCATCGATACCGCGGTCTTCGATATAGGCCAGGGTGGTTTTGACCGTATGCACATTATGAATGGTGAAAAGACAGGGGATGCCTATCTGCCTGGCCATGGCCGGAACCAGGCCGGTCATCCAATCGTTGCAGTGGATCAGGTCGGGCTGTACCCGGGGAACAATGTTGTTGATGACCTCCCGCTGAAACGCTAACGCCAGCTTGATGTTTTCCTCACCATAAGCAGAATAAACGCGGTTCACATAATAAAAAGCGCGATCCTCGGCCAGGTGGATGCGGTCATCGGGCATTTTTCTGCGAATCGTACGAAATTCCTTTCTGAGAACCGGTGCCAGGCCGTCGCTGAAAATAGACCGATAGTCCGGGATGGCCACGTGCACATCAGCGCCCTGTTCAAATAAGGCCGTCACCAGGGCTGCCGACACATCGGCCAACCCGCCGGCTTTGGCCGTAAAAAAGGAGGCCAGGCCGCCCATGCGGTCCGGCAGGTAGGTTACCTCGGGGGTCACAACCAGCACCCGCGGGTTGCAGGAAACGTCATTCATGCGGTTTATGCTTTCTTAACGATTAACATCGTCGCTTAGGCCCATGTCAGCAGCCCGGGCGTCGATT
This sequence comes from uncultured Desulfobacterales bacterium, assembly GCA_947259495.1. Lineage (GTDB taxonomy): Bacteria > Desulfobacterota > Desulfobacteria > Desulfobacterales > JAHEIW01 > JAHEIW01. The sequence goes on from CAMYLV010000009.1 coordinate 73,312, forward strand.
TTACGCGCCCATCACCCCGGGGGGTGACGCGAACTGTAAAACCAAAGCGACCCGAACGCTGGCAATTTAAAGAGCAGCTGTAAAGGAACTGTCCGTTACCACGGTCTTCCAGAACAAGCATTTGTTCCGATTTGCTGGCATCCAGATCCTCTAAAGATTTCATCTGGCCGTAGTAAAGCTCGACATCGACCTCATCGGGATTGAGTTCTGCCAGATTGATTTCCGATGTGATGTCGAATTTTTCACCCACCCGGCAGGGCCCTTGAGCGTGTCTCACCGGCGGCTTGACTTCAATGTTTTTCCAGAGCGAACGCAGCCGGCTTGCCTGAGCGGTCAAATTTTTCGCTTCCTCGGTCTGCTTGGCAAGCAGGGTCTCATAACGTTTGGCAGCGGGAACGTAGAAACGCTTTTCATACTCGGCGACCATGCGAATGCTGCAATACGTTTCCATCGCCATTTTCATCGAGGCCTTCATCATTTTTAACCAGTTGCCGGGGAGATCACCGTTTTTGCGATCATAGAAACAGGGGATCACTTCATTTTCCATAACATTATACAGCGCCTGGCTTTCAACGGCATCCTGATAGCCGCGATCCTCGTATTCCTCCCCGTTTCCGATGCGCCAGCCTCTTTCCTCCGTATAGCCTTCACACCACCATCCGTCGAGAATACTGACATTCAACACCCCGTTAATGGCCGCTTTCATGCCGGACGTACCGCAGGCCTCAAGGGGTCGCCGGGGTGTGTTCAGCCATACATCGGCGCCCTGCAGCAGATGACGGGCCAGATGCATATCGTAATCTTCAAGAAAAACAATTCGATCACGCAGCTCCGGTTTGCTGGCAAACTGAAAAAGCTTTTTGATGAGGTCTTTACCTTCATTGTCTTTCGGATGGGCTTTGCCGGCAAAGACAAACTGGACCGGGTATTTTTGCGAGTTAACGATCGCTTCCAGGCGCTGGGGATCCTGAAATAACAAATAAGCACGCTTATAGGTCGCAAAACGTCTGGCAAAAGCGATGGTAAGCACATTCGGGTCCAATACCGATTGGAGGGTCTCAATCACATTTCGCGGTGCGTTGCGGCGCGCATATTGTTTGACAAGTTGTTCCCGGCAGGTACGCACCAGACGCGAGCGGTTCAATTCATGACTGCGCCACAGCTCCTCGTCGTAAATATCATCGATATGCTTGATATTTTCAGGTTTGCGAGAACCCATGTACCAGTCCGACCCGAGATAGCGCCCGAAAAGATTGGTAAATTCCTGAGAAATAAACGATGATATATGACGGCCAGACATGCGACCACATGCGCCGGGCCACAGACCCGTGTAACCGGCTGACACCATTGCAATAGGATGCCAGATGCAATCCCAGGATGAACATCGACAACGGCGCTTCGGAAACGGATCCAACAGGTTGCCCCCAGGATAAAATTTCCGATGCCGACGTTCCCAATTTTTTCTCCAGCGGTTTTAAATACGGCAGAACATGCTCGGCCGGAAATTCATCATGCCCAGCGGCTACCGGCGTATGAGTGGTAAAGACGGTTGTGCGCGGCACGATCTCAAGTGCGGTTTTAAGGTCAACATTTTGATTGGCCATTATTTGCGCCAGGCGTTCCAGGCTGGCAAAAGCAGAATGCCCCTCGTTCATATGCAGGACGTTAACCTGGATGTTTATAGCTGCTAGGGCGCGCATTCCGCCGATTCCCAGCAACACCTCCTGGGCCAGACGTGTTTTCTGATCACCGGCGTAAAGCCTTGATGTGATTTCGCGATACGGCTGGGGGTTTTCAAGAATATTGGTATCCAGCAGGTAAAGTGGAATGCGCCCGATCATCATTTTCCAGACAACAGCATGCATAGGGCCCTGCGGTCCGGCAACCGCGATTCGCAATTCATTACCCGCATCATCTTGCACCCGCTCAGCCGGAAGATCATAGAGGTCGGTTTCCGGATAGGCTTCCTGCTGCCAGCCATCATGATTGAGGTACTGGCGAAAATATCCGTGGCGATACATGAGCCCCACACCGGTTAGCGGAAGATTCAGATTTGATGCCGCTTTCAAATGATCACCGGCCAAAATGCCCAGGCCACCGGCAAACAGCGGCAGGCTTTCATGAATGCCGAACTCCATGGAGAAGTAGGCAATCGTCTGCCCGGGCCCCAAAACCGTTTCAGCGCGGTCGGTCGAGTCCAGGACCCGACTTTGAAATTGTTTTTGGACTTCTTTTAAGTGGGCAAGATAACCCTTATCCTTTCCCAGTTTTTCGAAGCGGCTTTGTGAAATCTTCGATAAGAAAAAAATCGGGTTGCGGCCGGCCTCAACCCAAAGCGGCGGATCCATACGACGAAAAAGTTCGATGGCATCTTTATTCCAGCTCCACCACATATTGCGGGAGAGGATTTCGAGAAATTGAAGGGGTTCGGGTATACTTGGGATCACGTGAAATGTTTGATAATTTTTCATACAATCGAAATCCTTAATTTTTTATGCTGCCGGCATCGCCGTCCTGGGTTCACCCCATGCGAGTAACCCCTGCAGCCGAGTTACAGAAGAATAAAGCCTAATGTGAGAAAAATCAATATATCCCTAATAATTTAGGAATTCAGGAATTCAGAGATCCTGGAATTAAAATCGGCGATGAACATCAATTTATACCGCTTTTCATATTAATGTTCCGAGTCACCGACCACCCGCTATAATCCCTCAATCCCTTAATTATTATTTTTCTCCAGCTTGAGCCAGACGCGCAACAATTCGCTTGCTCCCCAGGCCTGGGCATCACATCCGCGCGGGGTGTGGGGATAATCGCCGTCTAAAATTTCCGGAATATGACCCAGGCAGCCGTGTTCCATAAGCTGCGCCCCGCTGGACAGCCAGGCCAGAGCGGTGGCTTTGCCCTCCTCTCCGTAGGTCATAGCCCATGCTTCACAAAAGGAAGGAAACAACCAGGTCCAGGCCGTGCCATTATGATAGGCCGGTTTGCGCCGGGTGTCTTCGTCCCCTTCGTATCTTCCACAGTAGGGATGGCGGGGATCGTTGATGAGTGTTCCCCGGTGAAGGATTTTAATCTCATGTCGAACCGGTCGATCGGCCAGGCTGCGAATGGCACCCGGGACCAGAAGCGTTTCACAGGCGGCCAGGATGCCCTGGCATTTGACCGTATCATCGATGGCGCCCAGCGTGATGGCCAACAGCTGGTTGGGGCGCAGGGAATCGTCGGCAATTGAATCCTGGGCCGTCTGGCCGGGGGCGCTGTGCAGACAATCCGATAAAAATGCGAATTCCGGCTGCCAGAAGTACTTTTGAATCGAGTTTTGAACCTGTTCGGCCAGCTGTTGCCATTGCCGGCCGGTTTCAGCCGGATCTATTTCGGCCAGAAAAATCAGGGCCGCGTACCACAGGGCCTGGATTTCGATCGGATATCCCTGGCGGGGGGTACCGGCCGGATGATTGGTGTCCATCCAGCTGAAATGGGTCGGGCTAAAGATCAATCCGGTTTCCGGGTCCATGTGCACACCGTTGGGCGCGCCGCTGCTTAAGGATTGGCCGATGGAAAACAGGATCTGTCGCACAGAGCGTCCCCCGCAATCGGATTCGAGCAATTGACGTTCATCTTGTGCTTTGACCCAATCAGCACAGGCCTTGATCAGCCAGAGCGGTGCGTCGGATGTATTGCGGTTGGCGTCATTTTCGGCTTGAATCATATTCGGCAGGGTGCCGTTTTTCTCAGACCGGGCAAACTGGATGAGAATATCGCGGGCATCTGCCGTTTTGCCGGCGGCCACCAGCCCGCGCACAAAAATTAAGGCATCCCGTCCCCAGTCCAGAAACCAGGGATAACCGGCGATGACGGATTTCAAATCACTGCGCCTGACGACATAATGGTCCAAAGCGTTTTTCAACATTTCGGTGGCCGCTATTTTGGTTTCGCTTTCTGCTAAAGCAGGCTCGGCCATCGAATCCGCAGCAGGCGGATTTGCTTGCGATACCTCTTTTGAGGAGCCGACAGTGGCCCACAGGTTTACGGTCTGATTTCCTTTTACATAAACGGACAGGTATCCGGGACTGAACAGGTCTGAATCCGGATCGTGGCCCCGCCGGGCATCCTGTGGCCGGTGAATCATATAAAGCCATTCCGGTTCCGGCACAAAGGCAGCCTGATCCATCTGGATCCTGAGTTGGTGGTCGGCGTCGGGGGTGAAATCAAAGCCATCGGAAAAAGCACTCACCGCCTGTGGCCACCGATCTTGTGGCCCCTTGTAGGCCTTGGTGGATGCGTGAAAAATACGGCTTTCAATGTCCGGCCGCAAAATGATTTCCACGGGTTCCCAATCCGCCAATCTTTGAGGCAGATCTTCGGCCGGATGACGAAAAAAGCGCAATGCGACCGAATTTTGGTCTGCAATCATTGTCATCCGGACGGTCAGCAGTACATGTTCACCCTGACCGGTGGGGATATGATATTGCCAGAATCCGCTGCCGTCTGCCGATGTCCGGAACCTTTCCAGACAATCCATATTAAGGGCATTTGAGTAACCCTGAAAAACCACCCAGGCCCGGCAGCGGCTGAACATGATCCAGCGATCTGCAGGAAATTGCCGATTCAGATTAGCCGCCAGCAAACCGTCATAGCGGCTGGTCAGCTTGCCCCAGGAAACCGGGCTGCGCAGCATTGCCCCGCGGCCGTTGGTTCCCAGGAAGGTAAAATCCTCGGCGAGCAGTTCGGAATGGTTAAACGTTTGTTTGATGCGCATGTCCTTTGAGCGGGGCAGCAACAGCACGTGTGCCTCTTCATGTATACAGCCCGGTCGCTCAGCCTGATCGTAGACCGACAATGAAAGGGTGCACGGTTTTAGGGTTTGCGGAATAGCCGGTGGCAAAAACAGGGCGAAATGGTTTTCGTCTGCTGTCGGCAGGCTGGTCTCCGAGGCGAGGGTCCGGTCCCCGGCGGCCATACGGACCCGAAAGGCGCTATCGGCGCGAATGAGCAGAAAATGATCCGGCGGGATCATGACTTCTCGCCGCAAATCCTGCGGCCACTGCCATGTGATGACTCGGGGTGGTCGGCCGGAGGAAACTTGCTGCTTGCAAAACGCCAGCGGATCTTCTTTTAGCTGTTGAGCCGCCTGGAATGGATCAAAATTAGCGAAATGACCAATACCCCGGTAAAATGAAACCACCTCCAGGGCTTTGGCAGACATGCGCTGCTGTTCAATTCGCTCGGGCAGCGAGAAGGGCTGTTCAGGATACTGCTGAGCTTGCTGTAAATCTTCTGCCCGTGCTGAAAGACACAGCACCTGGCCGGGTTCCAGCAACAGGCTGTGCAATTTATCAGATTCCTCGGGTGCGACCGACTCGCCGCTGAGCAGATCATAAAATGGGGGTTCTACAAAACCTGTTGTGCTCGCGTCCCACGCGGCCGTCGTCTGCTTGTCAGGGTCTAAATTGACAATGATCAACAGTTTTTTTTCAGAGTTGCGATGGTGTCGCAGCAAGACAATAAAATTACCGTCCTTTTGCTGGTGCATGCTTAAGGCGACCTCTGCATGAAACGCCGGATGAACTTTCAGCAGATGATTCAAGCGCCGAATTGCGGCGATCTGGTTGGATGCTGCACCCCAGTTTAAAGAAGGCGCATCGTGGACGTTTATTTTCTCTGTGGCCAGCCATTCCACGCCATTGGCAAAACCAAAGGCACCGTTAAGGGAACTCAGAGCGCATAGGGCGGTTCGCATGCGGGCGTAGGTTTCGGATTGCTCTGCCAGCCTGGGATTATCATGGGTTTCGGAAAAATGCACCGTTATGCCGTCTGTTCCAGAAATATCAATGGCTTCGGGCAGATAATGTTCGATCTGACCGCGGTCATAATTTTGAAAGAGCTCTGAATAAGCCCAATTTAAGTTGGCCCTGTTTAACAGCTCGCGGGTCACTGAAATTTTGCCGCCCAAACCTTCGAGTAAAAAAATCACTTCCGGAAATTGCGCCCGCACCTTGGCAACGATGTAGCGCCAGGCCGCCAGCGGTATCATATAACCGGCATCACAGCGGAAACCATCCACCCCCCGCCGACACCACTTGAGGAAAACATCTGCCATGTAGTGCCACAGTTCGGGTTGTGAATAATCTAATTTCGTCAGGTCTTCCCAGGCAACGCCCCAGGCGCTGGGCACTTCGATACGGCCTTCAGGGCTTCTGACCAGCCATTGCGGATGAGCTTCATGCAGGCGCGCGGCCCAGCCGGTGTGGTTGATGGCAATATCGATCAGGATTTTGGCATTGCGCAGGTGCACAGCGTCCACCAGTTCGATAAATTGCTCCAGCGGCGTGGCATGCGGATCGAATGCCGCCTGGGCGGGATCAACCTCTGTAAAGCTCAAGGCGGCGTAAGGGCTGCCGAATCTTCCCATGCGTCCATAGGTTGTAGGGGTGGGATGGATGGGAAGTAGCAAAAGCATGCGGCACCCGAGCTCACCGATAATAAAGTCAAGTTCTCCGATCAGATCACGAAAGGTCCCCGAAGGCGGAATAACGGTATAACCGCTTTTGTCCAGTTTCTGAACGCACTGCGTCTCAGATGGTTCAAGTACCTGGCGACCGGCTTTATTGGGACCGAATTGCCGCACAAAGGCATTGTAAATGGTGTTGGCGCAACAGGCATCGGCCGATTCTACGTTAACGGCGATGTTCGGCCCCGGCGGCCAGGTCGGTTGGACCGCGCCTTCTTTCAGAAAATAGCATTTGGCTTCAAAATGACCGGCCTCGCATAACGGCAGGGTCACTACAAAACACCGGTCATCCAAACGCTGCATGGGAAGGTCAAACCAGGCTTTTCCGAGAGGCGTTTTCTTTTTTTCGACCGCTTGGATAATTTCATCTCTGATTGTACTGGCGTGACCGATATTGGTGCGTACCCATGCGGTGCCGGATTGGGAACGCTGCAATTTAAGGGTTAACGTCTGCATGTCTCCGCAAAAGCGCACCAGGCGCGTTCCCGAAGGGGGATCTTGAACGATTTGGTCGTCTTGAGTCATTGTATTGAGGCCATGGGGGATTAGGTTGTGATTTGCTTTTTTTGGTCAGCCTATTAGATATAAAAATCGTCGTTAATTTGCAAAAGCATTTAAATTTACATTCCTCTGTTAAGATTTATACCGAACGGTGTCAAGGGGTCGTGCTGCGCAATTTTGAACTGAATTCAAACGCTTTGAGCACGGGGGTTTAATTCTAAATATAGAATTTCCTCTTGAAAAATAAAAAATATAAGCATAAGAAATAGTTAAAGATTTATCAGGCTTTGATTTTATTATAATTATAAAGTTCCACTGTATACCAGATAAACGGTAGCGCCAATAGGCTTTTAATGGGATGGGGACGAACCGCTATGAGATTTCGATGCGTGTTTATTTTGGTTGTTTTTGTTGTCGCTTACCTTTTTCCTTTCCTGCCATTTCCGTCTGCTAGAAATGCTCACAGCGCCGATGCACCCCAGTTAAAACTATTTCAGGCGCTGATGTGTGAAGAAATTTTTTCTAACGCCCCCCGCAACCCGACTATCGTTTTTTCTGTCGAACAAAAGAAAGCGGTCTGTTTTACATCGTTCAGTGAGGTGCCGCAAATAACGATTATCTACCACCACTGGTATCATCGTGATGTACCCAGCGCCAAAATTAGGTTAACGCTCAAGCCGCCCAGCTGGTCAACGTATAGCAGCATTCAGCTGCGAGAAACCGATATCGGTCCCTGGCGGGTAGAAATAACCGATGAGACCGGCAATATTCTGTATGTTTTAAGATTCAGTGTTACGGAATAATCACCATGGAAAATTTCGCTGTATTCATATCCTCCATTCGATGGCAGGACGTTGTTGATATCAGCTTAAACAGCTATATTCTTTTTCGTTTTTACGTTCTTTTCCGAGGGACAAATGTTTTTCGAGTCCTCATGGGCATGACCGTTTTGTGGTTTCTGCAGCGAATTGCCATCTCCCTGGGACTCATCGTCACCAGCTGGGTTGTCCAGGGCATTGTGGCGGTCGGTGCCATTATCATCATAGTTGTGTTTCGCAATGAAATCCGCCGGGTACTGCAGGCTAAAAATTTAAAATCCATCTTCTGGGGGCTGTCCTACAAAACGGCTACGACGCCTACGGAAATTATTGCCGAAACCGTATTCCAAATGGCAGCACGCAAATGCGGTGCGTTGATCGTTTTTCCGGGCAAGGAGGATTTAAGCGACGCGGTGCAGGGGGGGACGCCCTGGAAAGGCCTGATCACCAAAGAAATGATAGCCAGTATATTCTGGCCCGATAATCCGGTGCACGATGGTGCCGCCATTGTTCAGGGAGATCAGATCACGGTCGTGGGTGCGATCCTGCCGTTATCCGATCGTGAGGATATGCCGTCGCATTATGGTACCCGGCATCGAGCCGCTCTGGGACTGGCCGAAGCATCGGATGCGCTGGTCATTGTTATATCAGAAGAAAGAGGCGATGTGCTGGTTGCCAAGGGAAACCGCCTACGGGAGATCAAGCAAAAACGGACGCTGGAGCACAACATACAGGAGCATGTGGGTACAGCAGCCGTCAATAAAGGGGCCGTTCGAAATGAAGCTCTTGAAATCGCGGCTGCCGCGATGCTGTCCATCGTATTTATTACCGGTATCTGGTTCAGTGTTTCCCGAGGGCAGGATACGCTGGTTTCTCTCGATATCCCGGTGGATTATATCAATCGGACAGCCGGCACCCAAATTGTCGACACCTCGGCAAAATCCGTTAGTCTGGTTTTAACCGGATCGGGTGCTCTGGTTAAATCGGTCACACCGGACCAGGTCGGTGTCCGGCTGGATTTGAGCAAAGCCGCTGTTGGACGCAATACGTTTACAATTACTTCTGATAGCATTTCCCTGCCGCCCGGTATTGTGTTGCGAGAGGTGACGCCATCTGAAGTGGACGTTATGATCGATGAAACCATTAAAAGAGAATTACCGGTCCAAATCGATTGGGTGGGCGCACTTTCCGACAATCTGATTCTGGTGGATTCCGTTATCACTCCCTCTAATGTTGAAATCTTAGGCGGCAAACGTATTCTTGAAGGAATTGCGACGATTTATACGGAAAAAGTACTGCTTGATAAATTAAGTGGCAAAGGCGAAATTGCGGCCAACCTGGTTTTGACACCACCGTCTCTGAAAATGGCTCCAGGTTTCAAGGACAAGGTCACGATCCAATATTTGATTCGCGAAAGAGAATAGTTTGATTGTGGAATGCAGATGAACTGGGTAAAGCGCAAGGGGCATAGTATTTTTAATCTATATTTTACGCTTTGCGCCATGCGCTATGCCCTATGCTGTGGTGAATTATAACCCTTTCAGCGTGACTTCCAGACAACTAAGTTAGAAGCTCAGAAGGCCATATCGCTATTGATGACGGATCCCTTTTTGACCACCGCCGGAGTGCTCTGCGTGTTTTTGATCGACACCCTGCCTTGAATGGTAACCTCGCTTTCAAAATAGACATCACCTTCAATGTTGAGGGACTCACAGTCAAACAGAGAGGGCAGTCCATGTTTAAATCGTCGCTCCAGCAGATCTATTTTGCCATAAAAATTCGGATCCAGTTTTATCTTGACGGTTTCCGGTTTGCCGGCCGACAAGCGCTTCGGATTCAGACGGAGTTGATATCGATCTTCCAGGACATAGCAATCCGAACGCAGCGCCAGAAGATCATTGCAAGATTTGACCGGGAAAAATCGGGATCGGGGTACCCGAACTGCGGTGGCACCGTCGAAAAGCGAAATAGCGGCCCCCATGGCGGTCTCAACCTGGTAGACGGCAGGGCTGTTTGCCTTCCTGGGATCCACTGTTTTGGGGTTAAGGATCATGGGGAGATGAAGGGTCTGTTCCTTTTCAAACACCGTTTTCAAAGATTCTAAATTGATCCAGATGTTATTGGTGTTGAAAAAGCGGTAGCGTGTAATATCTTGAAATGCCTTTATTTCATCTTGCGGGCATTGGGCGGCTTCACGTAAAATCAGGCGCCCGTTGCGGTGTTTAGCCAGATGCCCGCCCTTGATATCCGCCGGGGTTTTTTCAGCCACCTCCATCATAAAGGGGAATTCGCATTCCGCAAAATATCCCAGCAGCCATGATTCCATCTGGGCGCCGAGATTATCCAGGTTGTGAATAAAGGCATACCGAATTCCGCTTTTTTGCAGGTTTTCAAGCATCCCGGAAGTATGAAGGGCGGTGTACACATCACCGTGTCCCGGTGGATTCCATTCCAGGGCCTGATTTTTTGGCCAGGCAGTCGGTGATAGATCTTTTTGCTGGATTTTTGGAAACTTGTGCTGGATAAACTGAAGGGGCGTTCGGGCAGGTTTAATTTTGGACAGGGCCGCGCGGGTTGCAGCGTGGGTATTAAAGCTGTTCATTAGCGCCAGCTGAACCCCGCTGTGATCCGCCTGTTTTAAAATAATTTCAAGAAAGTTTTTTCCGTTTTTGGCTTCAATCAGCGACTTGGGCCCGGTTAACCCCATGGTCGTTCCCAGCCCGCCATTCAAAACGATTCTGACGCAATGTTTCAGAGCGCGCTGACCGGCAGCGGCGTATTTTTTTAAGTGATTAAAATCCTGGATATCCTTAAGCGCAACCGGTTGAATTTCGCGATCATAGACCAGGCCGGTTTCACCGCTCAGCACCTGATTGTAGTAATAAGCGAAGGTGTCGATCACCAGCGGCTGCAGACCCTCGTTTTGCATTTTGGCAACAAATGCGGGCAGATGGTCTTCAACCTCCGATTTAGGCATTTAAATCTCCATAGTAAAAGGTTTAGGGTTCAACGTTCAGAGGTTTAAAGGTTTATTATCAAATTATTGAAAATTGAATATCCAGATAACCCGGGATCAAATGGCGAAGAACTTGTTCGAATTGTCGCTCTGGTGCCAAAAATTACAGAACCCCTGAATCTTTGAACACCGAACCTCTGAACCTACGCAACTTGAACAACCCACCCCAGTGGATCCTCGGTCTTGCCATATTGAATGTCGGTGATGGCATTGTAGTATTTGAGGGCAACCGGGCCGACCTCGCCGCCGGATATGCTGATGACCTGGTCCCCGTATTTGATCTCGCCGACCGGTGAGATAACAGCTGCTGTCCCGGAACCGAAAACTTCCTGCAGTTTCCCGTCAGCATGGGCCTGCATTAACGTGTCGATGCTTATTTTTTTCTCAGACACGTTGTCGTTCCAGTGTTTGGCCAGCCGGATCACTGAATCCCGGGTGATTCCCGGCAGGATACTGCCGTTTAACGCGGGGGTGACGATTTCATCGTCAATCACGAAAAAGATGTTCATGGAACCGACTTCTTCAAGATATTTTTGCTCGACACCATCCAGCCACAACACCTGCGAATAACCCTCTCTGTGGGCTTTTTCACTGGCCAGGATGCTGGCGGCGTAGTTGCCGGGCGTTTTGGCTTCGCCCACCCCGCCGCGCACCGCCCGAACGTATTCATGGGTTACCTGAATTTTGACCGGACTGAAGCCCTCGGGATAATAGGCACCCACCGGTGAAAGGATGATGAAAAAACGATAGGTATGTGAAGCGCGCACGCCCAGATAGGGGTCCATTGCAATGATGGTTGGCCTTATGTAAAGCGACGTTTGCGGCGCCCCCGGAACCCAGTCTTTTTCCATTGTGAGAAGCTGTTTGAGTGCGCCGAGCGCAAGGTCTTCGTCGAGTTCAGGCATACACAGCCGTCGGCAGGAGCGATTCAAACGTCTAAAATTTTCCTGGGGTCTGAAAAGCTGAATGCTGCCGGATTGGGTTCGGTATGCTTTGAGTCCTTCGAAAGCGCCCTGAGCATAATGCAGAAACATGGTGGACGGATCCAGGGGCATGGGGGCGTAAGGTTCGATGCGCAATGAATGCCATCCCTTATCCGGCGTGTAATCCATAATAAACATATAATCTGTGAATAGGGTCCCAAAACCCAGCTTGGATTCATCCGGCTTTTCTTTTAATGTTGCAGCTTCTGTCACGGTTAATTGCATGGGATCCTCCTCCGCGATTCAAGAATTTATCTGATGCGTAATATGCTTTATGTTCATTCCTGAAGCTTGCATGAAAATTAATGAAAATATGAAAGCCTCCGACTTGTCCGCCTCTGGAGGACTCGTGCAAAATTCAGGTGACTCACTAATGGATATAGTATATTCAGGTGATAAATCAAGAAATAAGTTCTCATCGGAAGACAAAGATGGTAACCCGTGTGGAGCGGATTATCCTGATTCAGGTGGATCATAAACGCGGTTTATTGACATCGAGCGTTGCCTCAGATATAAGCGGTCATTTGAATCTAAAAGTTGGCGCTTTGGGTAATCGTTTTATAGGAAAGGGATTTTGCATGAGCGATACAGAACGAATGGCCAATGTCGAGCCGGTTCGGCTTGGCCCTAAAAGTCAGTTTAAATTTAAATGCCACCCGGGAGTGGAATGTTTCACCCAATGCTGCCGGGATATTAATATCATCCTGACGCCCTATGACATCATTCAGCTTAAAAATAAGCTGCAACTGAATTCCGAGGAATTTTTAGCACTTTATACCGAGCCGCAAATGCTGGAAAAAACCGGGCTGCCGGTTATTACGCTTAGGTTTCTGGAAGACGAAGAAACGGATTCGGACAGTAAACTGTGCCCCTTTGTCAAAGAAAACGGGTGCCTGGTCTACGACAACCGGCCAACCACCTGCCGCTATTATCCACTGGGCGTTGCATCACTGAGCCACAAAGAAGATGCGGATGGAGACGAGTTCTATTTTTTTGTACATGAATCCCACTGCCTGGGGTTCAAGGAAGAAAAACTCTGGACGGTCAAAGAATGGCGCAAAGATCAAGGGGTCGATTTGCATGACAAAATCAATGCGGAGTGGACCGATCTGCTGGTTCGCAAGCGATCCTTCCCGCCCAATATGCAGCTGACCGAGAAGACGAAGAAAATGTTTTTTCTGGTGAGCTACAACATCGATAAATTTCGGGAATTTGTTTTTAAAAGTTCGTTTTTGGATCGTTACATGGTGGACAAAGCCGTCCTTAAGCGGGTCAAAGATGACGAAATCGAGCTGCTGAAATTTGGCTTGAGTTGGCTTAAATGGCTACTGTTCAAGGAAGGCGATTTCAAACTTAAGCCCGGAGTTACTGATAAATGAGAAACAGGCAGTGAATCTTGAAGCCATCTCAAAACCCCTTTTTCATCGGTTTGTAACACCGCCATTGGCCAAGAGATGATGGTTTTTAAATCAGTTTAGTAGGATTTGTAGGCCAACCCTTCCAGGTATTTTTCATTTTCAAGGCGCTCGCCGATGTTCACATTAAAAAATTCAGCCACCGGCTGCAGGATTTCAGGCGCTGTTGTTTGCACCTTGCGCACGGCATCCAATACGGTTTGCAAACCGTTTTGTGTCAATTTGCCCAGCGGCTGCCGGCACATCCCCGACGGCATACCCAAAATGGACATCAGCGCTTTGTAGGCCAGCGGATTCCTTGCCCGGAAGGACACCTCGCCATAAGGTGTCTGCTCGGTTGTTTTTACGGTTACCAGATTGAAAAGCGGCTCCAGTTTTTGCATCAACAACTTGGCTTCAGACGGGTCGTCTGCATTGAGCAATCGAACCATTTCCGTGACGGCTTTCGGGGCCACGTTGGACGCCACCGAGATAACCCCGGCGCCTTTGATTTGAGGGTCCGTCATCATGTCATAAGTTATTCCATCATCGCCGGATAAAATCATAAAATCAGGCCCGCAACATTCCCGGGTGCGCTTCATATTATCGATGCTGCCGGTGGCTTCCTTTACCGTCCTGACATTGGGGTATTCTTTATACAACAGGGCCAGGTCCGGCGGAAATAATTGGGTTCCCGTCCGGCCCGGAATGACGTAGGGGATAATATCGAGATCTTTAAAGGCCGCGGCGATCGGGGCAATGTATTCTTTACGAATTTCAAGCGAGCTGGGGCCATTGTAATACGGTTCCACCAGCAATGCGGCATCGGCCCCCACTTCAGCCGCATGTTGAGTTGCTGCCAGGGACTCTGTGGTATTGTTGCTGCCGGTACCGGCAATGCACAGACACTTGCCTTTGGCCTTTTGGGCGATTGCTTCGGTTACTTTATTATGTTCATCCCAGGTGAGAACCGGGCTTTCCCCCGTGGTCCCAACAGCCAGAATGCCGGTGATGCCGTTTTGAATCTGGAAATCGGCCAGTTTTTCCAGGCCTTCATAGTCAACGGCATTGTTGATAAATGGTGTAATGATTGCGGTATAACATCCTGCTTTCATGATAGCCCCCTTACGGTAAATACACCTTGTTTTATCCCTGTAAAGTCTTAATATTAAGGGTATTCAAACGGTAGTTAAAAGCAAAATTGATGTCAAGTAAAAAGATGGGTGCCGTGTTGAGCGCTTGAAAAACTCTCATGTTTCCTGTACAAGCCATTTCATTGTTCTGATGATCTGAAATTTATAGCATAATCTAAATCTAAGAATTCTGACAGAAGGAAACCATACCATGACAAAAGCCAAAGATGCGGATGAATTTATTGTCCAGCAACGGCAGGCCATCGCTCAAAATCCGGAATGCGGCAATTCCCATTACAACCTGGGCGTTGCCCTGATGGGCCAGAAAAAATATGATGAGGCCGAGAAACACCTCAATGAAGCCATTGAGAACAGCCCCGGTCTGGCTGAAGCTTATGTGGCCCTTGGCGGTATCGCTTTGCAGCGCGGCGATCTGGACGGTTGCCTGCGGCAAAACCGAACGGCGGTAAAAGCCAGACCCGGTTTTTCCGAGGGCTGGGGCAACATCGGTTTTATCGAACTTCAAAAGGGAAACCTCGACGAGGCCATCAAGGCGCTGGAAAAGGCGACGACCTTTAATTTCAGGTATGTCCAAGCATTTACCAATCTGGCCAACGCCTATTTGATGAAAGGCATGATCGACGAAAGCATTGAATCCAATCTGAAAGCTTTAACGCTACACCCGGACTTTGCGCCGGCCCACAACAACCTTGCCATCGCCTATCTTGAAAAAGGAGAGACCAAAGAAGCCATCGAACACTGTGAGCGGGCAATCGAACTGGGATACGAGGTACCGCCTGAAATATTAAAAGAAATTGAAAAACTCAAGGAATCAGATGGCAGATGATAGATGACAGAAGTCAGATGACAGAAATCAGAAGACAAAAAAATTTATCCATTTTATTCTGTCCTCGGCCCTCTGTTTTCTGTCCTCTGACTCCTAACCTCTGAAACGAAACATGCCCCACTTTTCCTTTTTTACATCCCGCAGCAAAGAACCTGTCACTAAAGACAGCCCGATATGGCAGCAACCCTTACCCCTGAGACTGGATGCTCTACTCAAGGCAGATGACGCATCGGTGAACCATGCGGATTATTTCCGGGCCGCGCAAGCGTTTCTGGAAGCCCGTTCTTATGACATCATCACCCGGGCGGCTTCTCAACGACTTGGCCGCAAGATCAAGCCGCAGGACATTTCAGCAATTCGTATCCGCCTCGAAAAACACGGTGCCTATTATCATCCAGCGCGCGTCGAGACCATCGTGGATCAAAAAAAACTTTCCTTTGTCCTCAACGTGGCCCTATCTGAATCCGGCCAGCGCTTTGTCGAAAGGGACTATCATAACTTAAAGCGCCTGAATGTCGAGACAACGTGTCACTATTTACCGCAGGTGTATGGTTGGGAACGGATTACCGGTTCAGTGGGATTGAATTTCGGCATGTTTCTGGGAGAATGGTTTGATGGCTACCATGAATTCCACCTTGCACCGGATCCGGCCGCTAAAACGCTTAAAATTATCGTCTGGGATGAGACCCGCGGAAGGTTTTTTCTGACAGGCGAACAGATGAAGACACTCTATGCCCAGGCGGCAAAAATACTGACCTGTTACTATAATCTGGAGTCCTTTGAGCAGATTTTGGCCTGGCACCACGCTGCCGGTGATTTTGTGGTGAACATTGAAAACGAAAGGCCCGGATTAAGACTTGTCACCGTCCGGCGGTATACAGCGATCTTTAAAGACAAACAGCAGCCACCGGCAGACGCAAACGACCCGCAACGGTTGTTGCAGGCCCTATTGGTTTTCTTTTTAAAACTTTCGATTCAGATGCGCCTGGATCGCCTAGGGGGGGTCGGGGAAATGGTCTGGTCGGATAAAGCTGCAGTTGACGCCACCCTAACCGGCTTTTTGGACGCCCTGACCATGAAACCGGATGTTGACGTTTTGCCGGATTCACCGCTGGCTTGTTTCATCGCTTATCTTTCAGCATGTCAGGCCTCGGACTTACTTGATTTGTCAGCGGCGATCGTCAACCGCTTTAACCCCCGTATGCCGGAGCTGTTCGTTATCAAGAAAAATTTAAGCAAACATGTGGAAGCGCTCTACAGTTCGATCCAACAATTTTTATCGATTTCCGCTACATAGAGCGTTTTTTCTTTGACCGGCCGCAAAATGTAGTATTGCCGGCTTAACTAGTCGATCATTGAGACTTAAATCCGCTCTAACGCGCCTTTTTTATTGACAAGCCTAAAGATTAATTCTATATCAGATCCTTTGATTAAATTTAAAAAAAATCACTGAAAATATTTAAGATAAAGGCTGAAAAAAACAGGTTGAGAGGAGGTGAATTGCAGCGAATCCCGGGAGGGGAAGATGATTCTTACTCGTTGAAGCGAAATTACTAACATTAATGGAGGTAAATAATGGCAAAACATAAAACCCCGTTGTTGGACCAGCTTGAAAGCGGGCCGTGGCCAAGCTTTGTTTCGGATTTGAAACAACAGGCCGAAGTCAGAGCTAAAAACAAGGAGAAGATCGAATTTCAGATTCCGGAAGATGTTGTCGAAGACCTTCTGGGCATATTGGAGCTTTCCTTCAAACACGGCCGAACCCATTGGAAACACGGCGGAATCGTCGGCGTTTTCGGCTATGGCGGTGGCGTTATCGGCCGCTATTGTGACCAACCCGAACAGTTTTCGGGTGTGGCCCACTTCCATACCATGCGCGTAAATCAGCCGGGCGGTAAATTTTATACCGCTGAATACTTAAAACAGCTCTGTGATTTGTGGGACTTCCGCGGCAGTGGTATTACCAACATGCACGGCTCCACCGGTGATATCATTTTTCTGGGCACCACCACCCCCCAGCTGGAAGAAATTTTCTACGAGATGACTCACAACTACAACCAGGACCTGGGCGGTTCGGGTTCCAATTTGCGGACCCCTTCGGACTGCATCGGTCAGGCGCGTTGTGAATATTCCTGTTACGACACCCAGGCGCTCTGCTATCATCTTACTCAGGAGTATCAGGATGAGCTGCACCGGCCGGCATTTCCCTATAAGTTCAAATTTAAATTTGATGGCTGTCCCAACTGCTGCGTGGCCTCCATCGCCCGGGCGGATATGTCGTTCATCGGCACCTGGAAAGATGACATCCGCATCGATCAAGAAGCCGTCCAGGCTTACGTTGGCGGCGAGATTGCGCCCAATGCCAACGACCACAGCGGTCGGGACTGGGGTGCCTTCGACATTCAGAAGGAAGTATGCGACCTTTGTCCCACCGAGTGCATGTGGATGGAAGGCGACAAACTGATGATCGAAAACAAGGAATGCAACCGCTGCATGCACTGCATCAACGTCATGCCCCGGGCACTGCGCATTGGAAAGGAGACCGGTCTTTCCATCCTGGTCGGCGCCAAGGCTCCGATTCTCGATGGTGCCCAGATGAGCTCGATGCTGGTGCCCTTCGTCAAGGCCGAAGAGCCCTATGATGAAATCAAGGAAGTCATTGAAGCGATCTGGGATTGGTGGATGGAAGAAGGCAAAAACCGCGAGCGGCTTGGTGAGTTGATGAAGCGTCAGGGTTTCCAGAGACTGCTGGAAGCAACCGGCCTTAAACCCGATCCGCGCATGGTTAAGGAGCCTAGATCCAACCCGTACATCTTCTGGAAAGAAGACGAGGTACCGGGCGGATTCGAACGAGACATCGACGAATTTAGAAAATATCATCAGAGATAGGGGGATAAGACCATGGCATTTGTATCATCAGGTTACAATCCTGACAAACCGATGGAAAACAGAATTTCCGACATCGGTCCGAAAAAATACGACGAATTTTATCCGCCGGTGATTGCCAAAAATAAGGGCAAATGGCTGTATCATGATGTCATCAAACCCGGCGTCTTGGTGCATGTGGCCGAATCCGGCGACAAAGTGTTTACGGTCCGCTGCGGGGGCGCACGCCTTATGAGTACCACCCACATCCGTGAGATCTGCGAAATCGCCGAAAAGCACTGCGACGGCCACCTGCGGTTTACCACCCGCAACAACATCGAGTTTATGGTGGACGAGGAAAGCAAGGTCGATCCGCTGGTCAAAGATCTTGAAAGCCGCAAGTTTGCCGGCGGCAGCTTCAAGTTCCCGGTGGGCGGTACCGGCACCTCCATTACCAATATCGTGCACACCCAGGGCTGGCTGCACTGCCACACGCCGGCTACCGATGCTTCCGGTCCGGTCAAGGCCACCATGGATGTGCTTTTTGATTATTTCCAGGAGCACAAACTGCCGGCCAAGCTGCGCGTATCCCTGGCCTGCTGCCTGAACATGTGCGGTGCCGTGCATTGTTCGGATATCGCCATCCTGGGCTATCATCGCAAACCGCCGATGCTGGATCATGAATATCTG
>CAMYLV010000010.1:0-35482 GCA_947259495.1 uncultured Desulfobacterales bacterium
AGCCATCCACGACCATACAACCAGATCATCTGACGCATGATTCGATCCCCGTTCCAGCGCGTGGTGATTTTCCATACCGGGAACAAAGCAGGAAAAAGAATTATGCTCAGCACCGTCCAGACCAGCATCAACGGCAAAACAGTCAAATTCATAAGAATCGTTATCCAAACGTCTGTTTGATGGCTGAATCGTAAGCATTGCGGTCGCGAGATTTTCATACTAATTGTTTAATTCTTTTTTCTTATTGATCACAAAATCATGTATATCGCCTAAAGCGCGGATTTTCTGAATAGAATCATCCTCGCGGATTTTGAATTGGAAGGCATTTTCCAAGACAACCACCATATCCACAATATCCAGGCTGTCCAGCTCTAAATCATCAAAGATTAATGCTTCCGGTTTCATACTGTCACTACTCAGCTCGAACTCTTCGGCCAGACTTGTGTTAATTAAACCTATGATTTCCTGGTCAGTCATTTTGATATCTCCGTATTACGAGTGACGAATTAACGCCGCCAAGGGCAAAATTATTTTTAATCGCTGTTTGAATGCTGGCTGTGCTCAATGTTCGAACATGGCGGATATTCGCGCATGATTCATCGACATTATCCAGATTCAGTGTCGGTATAAGACACCCCCGGTTCAGCATTTCCACCAAAGCTGCCAACTCCAGGGAACCGCTGGCGGCCATGGTATGGCCCAGATGACCTTTCAATGAGCTTAGCGGCACCTTGCCGCCAAATAATTGATAAATGGCTTTGCTTTCAGCGATATCTCCCTGAAGCGTTGCAGTGGCATGGGCATTGACATAGTCAATGCTTTCCGGAGTTAGGCCGGCGTCCTCCAGTGCCGTGCGCATACATCTCGCAATGGAGTCAGTATCCGGATTAGCGATGCTGGAAGGATCCGAAACCGTCGCAAAGCCAATGATTTCAGCCAGGATGTTCACGCCCCGGGCGCTTGCCGACTCAAGAGATTCCAGAAGCAAAATACCGCTGCCCTCGGAGCAGACCACGCCGTCACGATCGCGGTCAAAAGGACGGGGCGTGCGATGGGGTTGGGCATTGAAATTGATCGATGCGGCATTCAACATGTCAAACGTTCCCGTCGTCAGCGGGTGATATTCGTCAGCACCGCCGCAGAGCATGAACTGCTGCCTGCCCAAAGCAATCATTTCGTATCCATAGCCAACAGCCTGACAGCCGGTCGAACAGGCCGCCGATGGTGATAGAATGCGGCCGGTAATTCCCAGTACCTGCGAAACATTGACGGCACAGGAGTGATTCATGATTTTAAAAAAAATTGTTGACTTGATCCGCTCCAGATCGCGCGTTGCTAAAAAATTTTTAAAAAACTCCTGGTTGGTCTGGGTGCTGCCGATAGTTGAGCCGATGGCAACACCCATCTGACCGCTGGTGCATTCCGCCGCGCTCAATCCCGACTGTTGCAAGGCTTCCTGACTGGCCAGCGTGGCATAAACAGACATATTGGACATCGAGCGCCGGTACTTGCGGGGTATTTCTTTCGGGTCTATATCCGGCACCAGGCCGGCGACTTTGCTTCGGACCCCATTAATTGGGTCCAATTTGTCGACCTGCCTGACAGCACTGCGGCCGGCCATCAATGACTCGATCAGCAAATCCTGACCTTTGCCGTAAGGCGACACGGCTCCCATGCCTGTTATGACAACGCGTTTCATCTATATTTCTGAATTTGTTTTAGAAGTTGTTTGTGTCCGATGATGAATCCGCAAACCAAAAAAGCCGAAATGATCGCACCCATAATCCCCGGTGCCACGATGGCCTGACCGGCTAGATACAGATTTTTAGCCTTGGTCAACGGCAGTGGATTATATTGACCGATTTTATGCTTAACGCCATACATGCTGCCGAAGGGATTGTGGGTAAAATCCCTTAGGGTCAAAGATGTGGCACACTCGGCATGTTCAATATTTCCGGCAAGCTCCGGAATACTTCGTTCCATATGCTGTCTCAGTTTAAATGCGATCTTTTCTTTAAACTGATAATATTCCAGGGGCCGCTTCCCCGAGATCGACTGGGACCAGGGTTCCGTATCGTTACGGGATGCGGGGACAATGCCGATCAATCCGGACTTTGTCACTTTGGAATCCTCCGGCAAGGAGCCGCATACATATAACGGCCGACTATTCAAGGGGTTATTCTCCCACAAACCGGTCAGGTTCCAATCGCTTGTCATCACCAGGTTATTGCGGATCAACATTTCGGGAACAGCACGACTGGCAATGTAAAGAATGTAGGCCGAGATGGTTTCCTCCAGTTGAAACAGACGCTTCCGGAAAGCCGGACGAAATGCAGATGTCGGCACCAGGTTTAATAATTCGATAGGATGGACAGTTGAAATGCAGCCACGGCAATTAAGAGTTTTGCCGTCCTGCAGGCGGATTCCCGCAGGCGAGGTATCGGGAGAAAAGATGATTTCGCTCACCCCTTGACCGCAATACACATCAACGTCCAATTTTTCCAGCTGTGATTCATATGCTTTTGTCAGAGAGCGTCCGCCCCCCTTGATGCCATGGACCGACTCGTAGTAGGAGCCGGCTATACACGCATGAAAGGCCAACGGAACTTCCTCGGGTGGCACACCATGAAGCAGACAGTGAACCGAGAGCACCCATTTGAGGGCGGCATTGGTGGTAAGCCGATCTAAAAAATCTTTTAAGCTTGGACCGTGAAGGCCCTTAGGGGCACCGGAATCGAGAAAATCGGGGTTTAGATTAAGATAGGGAAAAGAATTGAACGTGTCTTTGACTGTTTGAAGGTATTCATTGATAGCGCTTGATTCCAGGGGAAACGCCTCAAGCAAACGTTCACGGATCCTTTCGTATCCGTAAGGAAAGCGCAGCTCAAAGCCCTCCTCTTGGCAGCGGATAAGGTCAAAGCCATCCGGATCAAAGGGCACTTTTTCCAATCTGTCGGAGAGTCCCAGATATTGGAACAAGGCGTCTAGTATTTCACCGTCGCCTAAACTGCCGGTGTAATGAAATCCGCTATCAAAATAAACGCCTTTGCGGGTAAATCCTCGGATTAGCGGGGCCGGTTTTTTGGCTTTTTCGACAAGCGCAACATGATAACCGTTTTGGGCCAGTATAATCGCTGTGGATAAACCTGAGACGCCGGCCCCGATAACGACGAAGTCGTACTTCATCCATCGAACCTCAAAATCAGACAAGAGTTTGTTCCGCCAAATCCGGCGGCATTACACATAATGGTTTCAGGTGGCCGCTGGATTGTTTCCGTCACAATATTCAATTTTCTAGATTCTGCATCCGGTGTTTCAAAATTTAAATTTTTAGCGATAAATCCTTCCCGGGCCATAATAACCGAGTAAACCACGCTGGATGCGCCTGCCATCCAGAGTTCATGACCCGTCATGCCCTTGAGCGAAGATACCCATGGTGTTTGTGGTCCGAACACCTTAAATATGCTTTGCGCTTCCACCGAATCACCAACCGCTGTTGAGGTGGCATGCGCGCAGATATAATCAATATCGCCGGGTTGAAGGTGAGCCCGTGCCAACGTTTTTTGCATGGTCGTCCGCAGACCGTCATTGCTGGGAGCTGAAATATGAACGCCGTCTGAGGAAAATTCGTAAGCCGCTATTTTCCCTAAAATTTTGGCGCCTCTTTGTTTAGCCAGATCATACCGTTCCAATACAACGGCTGCCGCTCCACCGCTGGGAACCAAACCATCCCGGTTGGCGTCAAATGGGCGGCTGGCTGATGTCGGCTCCTCGGTGCGGGTGGAGAAGGCACCCAGGGCATCAAAGCTGCACATGCATTCCCAATTTATTTCCTGGGCTCCCCCGCAGATGACGCGCTGCTGTCGGCCAAGGGTAATAAGATCCGCCGCCTGACCGATGGCATGTCCCCCGCTGGAACATGCCGAACTGATTGTCCAGCAGGCACCCTTCGTTTTTAGGATGGTATTAAGATTCATGGTAATATTAGAATTCATCGAGCGAAAAACGAGCCCACTGCCGATGGATTTGCTCTCCCCATGCTTGCGCAGCAGTGCCACCTGTTCTACCGCTGCCTGGCAGCTGGAATCACATCCGAATATCAGCCCGGTTTCATGATTTTGAATGTCGTCCTCACCAAGTCCGGACATTGTCAATGCTTCGTCAACCGCCGCATAGGTTTGGATCGTAAAATCCGGCATGGTTTTGCGACGTTTGCGTGATAAGTAGTCGGTCGGGTTAAAATTTCGAACAGCGCCTGTCAGCGGACTGCGAAACCCCAGCTCCTGGCGCTTTTTATCGATGACGATTCCAGATTTACCCTTGCGCAATGACGCCGAGACGCGGTTGGTATTGTTACCGAGGCAGGAAACGACACCGATACCTGTTATTGCTACTTCGTACATAAATTCCTACGGGTCCTTCAATGGAACACACCCTGCTATCGATGGGATGCGAGGTGCTGTTCTGGTGGTTTGGCAACAAGCAGCTGGCCTACTTACGATCATTTCATCCGGGTAAAGCGAGATTACATATAAATGCCTCCGTTGACACCAATGACTTGTCCTGTGATATACGAAGCGCTATCCGAGCTTAAAAAGCGGACAACATTGGCGACTTCATCAGCAGTTCCAAATCGCTGCAAGGGGATCAGCGGTAAGACTTTATCCTTGGGCACATCTTTAATCATTTCCGTTTCAATAAAACCCGGCGAAACCGCATTAACCAGAATGTTGCGTTTCGCAACTTCTGCCGCCAGCGCTTTGGTGGCGCCGATCAGGCCGGCCTTGGCGGTTGAATAATTCACCTGGCCGGGCATGCCGCATTGTCCGGAAGTAGATACGATATTGATAATACGACCCTTCCGTTTCCTCAGCATGCCCATTATGACCCCTTTGGTGATCTGAAAAAAACCATCCAGAGAAACTGATAGTACGTCCTTCCAATCTTGTTGACTCATCCAGATCATGAGCAAGTCTCTATTACAGCCGGCATTATTGACCAGAATGTCAGGTGTTTCTTTTTCCAGCAGTGGATACAGAACATTTTGGGTAGCGTCAGGGTCGGCAACATCAAATGGCAGCAGCCGGCACTGCCGGCCGGTTTCTTTAACTATTTTCTTGACTTGTTCCGCAGCGTCGTGATCTTTCCGGTAATTGATCCATATGTCAAAACCATCTTTGGCGAGGCCGGCAGCAATGGCCGCCCCGATTCCTTTGCTTGCCCCGGTCACCAGGGCAATTCTGCGATCACCCATTTTACTTCCCTTATTGATAGTCAATATCTATTACCTTGTGGTTATCATTAAATTTAACGGCCATTGATTTCCATCGATTGCGCCAGTAAATCCAGGTGTTACTCTCTAAAGAAGGCGTTTGATGGGCAGCCGGGTAACCGAGGGCTATTCGCACACCATTTTTTGTCATGCCAGGATAGGCTTTACCCTCTTTAATACCCTTTTGATCAATTCTAGATAGGCGATTTAATTTGACTTTTTGGGGAGATGCAATCAATTCAATATATTGACTGCCACTCATGCCCATATTTCTTGGGTTGTATTCGAAAAAGATTTGGCGCCCATCCACCAATCTTTTAATTGTCAATCCCCTGTGATAGCTGCCGAATTCAACGGCGGAGTTTACCGGTAAAATAAAATGTCCATTTCCGGAATCCGTCCAATTCGCATAACTGGCTTTGCTGTCGCGTATTCCTTGTTGGGCATGAATGTTGTTTTGAAGAAATAATTTTTTTCCTTCATGTGGCTTTAGGGAAGTCTGGGTTGCTCCGCTGCAGGCTTGAATAATGATAAACAGAATAAAAATGGCGCCAAAACATATGTTGGATCGTTTTAAATGCATTGCTTTCCTTCTTTTCTTTTTTTGGTTTATATGGTTGTGATCCTACTGGGCGATGCTCTAAAGGATCGGATGATAAAATCGTGTGCCGTATAAAATTGTTGTTAGAAAATGCAATAAATATGCCAGTAGTTTTTCGAATTTAATTTTTCTAAGTTATTAAAATTATTAATAAATAAGAAGCAACGGTGTAAGCGGATGAAAAGCCTGAGGAGAAGCGTCCAAATTCACGGTCAATTTTATGACATCTAGGGGTTCGGATTCATCAAATAGCGTTTGAAAATCGAAGAGGCGCCGCCATCTGATTTCCCTTGCATATAAGGTTGGCTGGCGGGTTTCAGGAATACGTAGCTTAACCTGGAGCCAGGTGGATCTTAACCAGGGTATCGTAAGGCTCGAGGCCGGAGGAACCAAAAATGCAGAAGGTCGCACCGTTTATCTCGATGATGAATTAAGACAAATTTTCAAGCAACAATTCGCGACCAGAAAAAAGCAAAAAAAGTTAATCCTGTATGTTTTTCCAAACAAAGAAGGAGACGGCAAAATCGGTGATTTTAGAGGCGCCTGGAAGGCGTCCTGCGAAAAAGCCGGCATCGGTAAAAAGTTTTTCCATGACTTCAGGAGAACTGCGGTCAGAAATATGATTCGATCCGGCATCCCCGAGCGGGTTGCCATGATGATATCCGGTCACAAGACCCGATCGGTATTTGATCGCTACAACATTGTCAGCGATTGGGTTTTCCAAACCGGGTGCTTCGCAGCCGGTTTCACCCGCAACGATTGGGGCACTTCGCGCCCCTGTATTTTACCGCCTGTGGCGGTAAAATCCAAGCCACCCGCTGTGCGGGTGGTCGTTGAACCGGATCTTCAAATGGCTGCAAAATTGCAGGAAGAATATTTGAAGTCCGCCACGGGCACAAAACAGGCACAATTGCTGAATTTTAAGAAAAAAAATGGATCAACCACTACATTAGACAATAGTGATTAACCTATTGATTTTACATGGTGCCCGGGGCCGGAATTGAACCGGCACGGCACTTAGTACCGAGGGATTTTAAGTCCCTTGCGTCTACCATTTCCGCCACCCGGGCGATTATGCCGTTTTCCATTAATAATAATGTTCCAAAATACGGAAGGTCGGCATAAATGATTGTAAAAAAAACATTTCAATACCGCAACGTTTTTTTGACAACCAATATAAAGCTACAAGGTCTGATACCTGAAACGAGGCGGGTTTTCAAGAAAAAATAAATGCAGGTTTAGCCGGCCTGTTGAAAGATCTACAGAGCCGCGGATAAAATATGTTCAGGTTGTGAAAATTCAAAGCCTTTTTCATTAAACAGCTTCAAACAGGCACTGACCACCTGTTCGTCGTATAGCTTGCCCCTGTTGTTAAAAACTTCTTCCAGGGCCTTGTCCAGACCGATAGAGGGACGATATGGCCGATGGGAGGCCATGGTTTCGACAACATCGGATACACCCACAATGCGCGCTCCGATCAAAATCTCTTTACCCCCCAGTCCATTGGGGTACCCGGATCCGTCCATCCGTTCATGATGTTGCAAAAGGATCTGGGCAATCGGCCAGGAGAAATCAATCCCTTTTAAAATTTCATATCCCACCTTTGAATGTGCCTGAATCATTTTTCGCTCGATATCCGTTAGTTTCACCGGTTTGCTGAGGATTTCGGCCGGCAGTGAGATTTTTCCGATATCATGAATCGAGGCGGCCATATAAACGCCCTCGACGTCTTCGGCAGGCAAATCGATTTCTGCGGCAATGGCCTGCGCCAGTTCGGCCACCCGGTGCTGGTGACCCGAGGTATACGGATCTCGCATTTCGACCGCCAGTGCCATGGCCTGAATGGTTCCGTCCATTACCTTTTTGATGTGATCCAGGCCGAGTTGCAGCTGCTGCTGCATGCCTTTGCGAGCGGTAATATCCCTGAGTGAGGCCAGATAGGCCTTTTGCCCTTTCCACTCGGTTTCCATGACCCGCATTTCAGCAACCATGGATTTGCCGTCGCCAGTCGTAATGTCCAGTTCGGTGGGTTTTTCCGGAGAAATCAAGTGCTCGAAGGTCTGACCGACAAAGTGCTTTGCTTTCGTTCCGAAAATGGATTCTGCCGCCGGGTTCATAAACCTCACAATGGCGTTTTCGTCCAAAATCAAGATGCCATCGGCGTTGGCGTAGATCATACTGCTAAAATTGATTTCGCTCGTGTACAGCGCCTTTTCGGTTTTCCGGCGGGATTTGACTGCCTTGCGCAGCCGCCTGTTGGTTTTAACCAATGCATCTGTGCGCCTTTCCACCAAATTCTCCATATCCAGATGAAGTTTGCGCAACTCCGCTTCCGCCTGCCATTTTGCGCTCAAGGCTGTTGCAAATTGAAGGATTTCTTGCCGATGAAATGGCTTTTGAAGATATAACAATTTATCCGGGGTATCCCCTTGTTTTGCCGACAGCCCCGGGTCGGTGCGCATAAAGCCGCTGACCAGCATTATATTCGTATATGGATCCAGCTGCTGAATCTGTTGGGCTGTCCATTCCCCATCCGGGCCCGGTGGCATGTTTAAGTCAAGAAAAATAACCGCGTACGATTGGTTGAATTCCAGGGAAAGTCTAACAGCTTCAACCGCTTCTTTTCCCTGGGAGCAACAATCGAGTTCGAATACGGCAGATTTGCGACCTTTTGTTACATCTGAATTCAGGATTTGCTGATATAGATCCAGTATGGCCGGGTCATCGTCAACGGCCAGGATGCGGTATTTTGAGGTGGGGTAATCTGTCATTATAACCAGCGCCTTAAAATATCACAGCTGATGGGGTGAATTCCGACTGAGCGAAACACAACCATATTTAATATCAAAAATATATATTAATTACAATAACTTTTACCTGAGTTGAGCGTTTCAAATTTTAAAATGATTAAATATACTAGACAGGAATTCTTTCAGTTTTATTTTCAAAATTTGAAACCCTGCGGGATTGCCGATCTTACCGCAGCTACTGTGTCAAATGCCGTTCCGCATAGTCAACTATAGCGGAACGACATTTTCCGTGTATATGCGGCAACCTCGACAATCGCTCGACTCAGGCCCCAAGTTGAGCGTTTCAAATTTTAAAATGATTAAATATACCAGGCAGGAATTCTTTCAGTTTTATTTTTGCACCGCTTTCCATTATAATGTCCCAAAATAAAAAGTGCGGCATAAATAAAAGGCTTGCGGGCTGCTGCTTGTCAAACCGCAATTCATCTGGTAATAATTTGACATGAATAAGCCGCATGGTCGACCCAGGTTAATTCTCGCCTCCAATTCCCCGCGGCGACGCTATTTATTGGCGCAAGCGGGGCTTACATTTTCTGTAATTCCAAGTAACATCGACGAGCACAAGGTGGCGATGTCGGATCCTGCTGTTTACGTCAGAACACTGGCCGAATCCAAGGCAATCGATATATCGGAAATGCATCCGGACAGCTGGGTCATCGGGGCCGACACGATTGTGCTCATTGAGCACCGGATTCTCGGCAAGCCGGATTCGAAAGACGCGGCCAGAGACATGCTCAGGCGCCTGAGTGGTAAAAGCCATCAGGTGTTCACCGGTTATTGTATCTGTCGTAAACGGGAAGACCGGCTTTTCTCAGATACGGTAAAAACAGATGTGCGCTTTAAAAATCTCAGCGATCGGGAAATCGAATGGTATATTCAAACCGGCGAACCTTTTGACAAAGCCGGTGCTTACGGTATCCAGGGCATTGGATCCTTTTTGGTGAAAAGCATCAATGGATCATATACCAATGTGGTCGGGCTGCCGGTCTGTGAGGTTATTGATTTTTTGATCAAAGAAGGTGTGCTAGCAGATGAATATCGCCTTTTTTAAACTGCATGCTTATTCTTTGAGAGCATGAAATGAAAAAGCGACTGGATCAGATACATGAGCGTATACGACGAGCGGCTGAAGCCTGTGGAAGGGATGTTGCTTCTGTCAGACTGGTGGCGGTCAGCAAGACCGTTGCGCCTGATCTTGTCCGGGAAGCCCTCGAGGCCGGCGTGACCATTCTGGGCGAAAATTATGTACAGGAAGCAGGTGAAAAATTTAAGGCCCTGCTACAATATCCGGTCTCCTGGCATTTTATCGGTCATCTGCAATCGAATAAGGCCAAATATGCGGTCAGGCTTTTTGATCTGATTCATTCGGTGGATTCGCTCAAACTGGCGCATGAACTGGATAAACAGGCCGCCAAAGTGGATAAAATCCAACAAATCCTGGTGCAGGTCAACATCAGCGGAGAAGATACCAAATCCGGGATTTCGGCTGATGAAACGATCGAGTTGATTTCAGAGATCAGCCAATTGAAAAACCTGTCCATTAAGGGTCTGATGACCATGCCGCCTTATTTTTACCAGCCTGAAAAAGTTCGGCCGTTCTTCGCAGCGTTGCGAGAACTGCGGGATCAGATCAAGGAGCGCTCAATTGCCAATGTCTGTATGGACGAATTGTCAATGGGAATGACCGGTGACTTTGAAGTCGCCATAGAAGAAGGCGCTACGCTGGTGCGAATCGGCACGGCTATATTTGGAGAAAGAAAATGAAAGTCCTCTTGCACATCTGTTGCGCGAACTGCGCCATTTATCCCATCAAAGCCATGCGGGAAGAAGGGATGGAGGTGATGGGTTTTTATTACCGCCACAACATCCATCCTTACACCGAATGCGAAAAACGCCAGACAGCCCTTGAAGAATATGCCGAACGAATGGATCTGAAGGTCATTTATCAAGAAGGCTATGATCTGGAAGGATTTATCCAGAATGTCGCCTTTCGGGAATCCGAGCGCTGTAATTATTGCTATCATGACCGCTTGCGGTCAACAGCTCTGATCGCCAAACGCGGAAAATTCGACACCTACTCCTCAACATTACTTTACAGCAAAAAGCAGCAACATGATCTGATCCGCTCGATGGGCGAATCCATCGGCAAATCGGTGGGCGTGCCGTTTCTATACCATGACTTTCGGGCAGGCTGGAAGGAAGGTATTGAATGTTCCAAACAAATGGGGCTCTACCGGCAACAGTACTGCGGGTGTATCTACAGTGAAAAAGAAAGATATTATAAAGAGTAGTTTTATTGGTTTGATTTGTTTCATTAGTTCGATTGGCTGAATGGCTGTCTATGATGAACATTCGATCCTTAAACTATTCATTCTGTCGCGGCTAACTGCCGCTCCCACAGGAGGTTGAATTAGAAGCAGTAGCTTCAGCCACAACCGACTCGAACCAATTGAACTAATTGAACCAATCAAACCAATTCAACATTTTTGAAATTTTATGTTTGGAAATTTTTTATACTTCATCATTGTTCTGCTGATTTATCTGACCTATCAGCCTTCGGAAGAGACTAATTTTAGCGGCTTCGAAGCGTTCACGTTTTTCATTGGCTTAATCGTATTCTTTTTTTACTTTACATCTTTTTTGTTTCGCAGACTCGAGAAACGGATTTCGAACGGCGCGTTTGTTCAGCTTGATTCACAATTTCACGCTATTTTGATGCGTCAATCCATCATGGCGATTCTGATTTTCGCCATCGACATTTATGGCCTCAACCTCTCATCTTTTCTGATCGGCATTCCGCCATTCGCAACCATACCGACCCTTGAAGCATTATTGTTTCTGGGTCTTTTTGTCTTTTACCTGGCGCTTGTCTGGGCCTGTGCCTACGGCGCGTACAAAAAACTATATCGCAGCGACATTTCCAAAAGAGCATATGTTGTTTCAAATATTACCTTTTCAATCCCGGTACTGCTCCCCTGGTTGATTCTTTCCGGATTAGCCGATCTGATCAAAGCTTTGCCGTTTGAATGGCCCGCCCGTTTTCTCGAGACCACCGAAGGTGAGATAACTTATTTCCTTCTTTTTCTCTTTGCGGTGGCGGTGCTCGGGCCAACGATGATTCAGAAATTCTGGCGCTGCAAGCCGCTCGAAGCCGGTGAGCATCGCAAACGTATCGAAAGCCTGTGCCGGAAAGCGGGAATTGCTTATGCCGATATTCTTTACTGGCCTATTTTCGGTGGTAAAATGATCACGGCCGGCGTAATGGGGCTTATCAAAAAATTTCGTTATATACTGGTCACCCCTTCCCTGCTGCAATTGCTTGAACCCGAAGAAATCGATGCCGTCATTGCACACGAAATCGGACATGTCAAAAGAAAGCATCTCATATTTTACCTGTTGTTCTTCGTCGGCTACATGCTTCTGTCTTACGTGACATTTGATATCATTCTTTTTGGAATTGTTTATGCCGAGCCGGTTTACTGGTTGATCAACAAAACCGGATTCGACCAGACCACCATTTTTTCGGCCCTGTTCAGCCTTGTTATCATCATTGTATTTTTAATCTATTTTCGCTTTATTTTCGGATTCTATATGCGCAATTTCGAACGACAGGCGGATATTTTTGTCTACACGCTATTTGATTCTGCACAGCCCCTCATCTCCACACTGGAAAAAATTGTGACCACCAGCGGGCAATCTGCCGACCGGCCCAACTGGCACCATTTCAGTATAAGGGAGCGCATCGATTACTTAAAAAAATGCGAATTCGACACCCGCTGGATTCGCCGCCATGATCAAAAGGTTAAAAAAAGTATCGGCCTTTATCTTGTCGGAATGTTGCTGATCGGCATTGTCGGCTACCAGTTAAATATGGGCGTTATTGGCAATAAGCTAAATCAAAATATTTTGGAAAAAGTGATTGTCAGAGAACTGCAAAAATCCCCGGATAACCCCAATTTGTTCCGGCTCATGGGGGATTTGTACTACGAGCGCCAGGATTACCCGGGCGTCAAGTACGCTTATGAAAAATCACTTGCGTTGCGGATAGACGACCCGCATGTGCTCAACAACCTGGCTTGGTTTTACGCAACCTGCGAGGAACCCTCGCTGCGCGACCCCGAGAGGTCCTTGCTTCTCGCAAAATTGGCGGTTGAACTCGAACAATCCTCCCAAATTTATGACACACTGGCCGAAAGTTATTTTGCAAACGGTTTGAACCCGGAAGCCATCAAGGCCGGGGAGAAGGCGCTAAAACTGGCGAAAGACAATCGCGCTTACTATAAGAAGCAGCTGGAGAAGTTCAGGGAGGCCGCTTCGGCGAAATAAATTACGGTGGTTATCTGGAAGGTTCCAGTAGTTTACATCCGATAGTGATCGCACCACGAAGATCACGAAGGTCACGAAGATCACAAATGCAGGATGAATAAATCGACACCCCTCTTCGGGTCCTTCGTGCCCTTCGTGGTTGAAAGAGACTAACTTGGGCTTTCTGCATAACCGTATAAATTAATACTGAAAAAATTTACAGGGTTTACAAGATTGTATGAATTTTCATCTTTTTATTCAAAAGATATCCTGGAAGTCCTGCTAATCCTGTCTAATAAAAATCAATTATTTCTCAGCGTTTTCTCCATATGATTGTTTCAGATAAGCGTAAACTTTTCTGCCGCCGCCGACGATCAGCAGAATTCCGATCAAATAAAAACAAAAATAAATAAAGAACATATACGGCGCAAAATGTTCGATTTTCTTAATTTCAGGCATGATCTGAGGAATCCGAAAAAAAACGCCTATTCCGGCAACAAGGAGCAGGATGCCCCAGATGAATTGAAGCTTGTTTTTCTTATCCGCCATGACACCTATCGTCAGATAATATCTTTTTAGATTTCATCGCGATGGGAGCACTTCGCTAAGGAACGCTTCGCATCAGGATGGAAGCAAGTGATCCATCACAATCCACTACCGGACTCCTTGCGATAGCAAGTCGCCTGTGATGAGTTATTCTGCGAAATTGCCCTTAAAGGCCGCCTTTCTTTTTTCAAGAAAAGCCGAGGTGCCCTCTTTGGCATCTGAGCTGGCATAGCACATGCCGAAACCTTCAACTTCAATGTGAATTCCGGTCGCCAGATCGGTATTCAGTCCGTGGTTAATGGCGGCTTTGGCAGCCCTCAGAGAAACTTTACCCTTGGAAGCGATCTCCCGGGCGGTTTGCATGACTTCTGCCATCAACTGATCCGGGGGTACCACTTTGTTGGCCAGTCCGATTTTTTCGGCTTCGGCCGCGGAGATCATTTTACCGGTGAAGACCAGTTCTTTGGCGCGATTCGCGCCGATTAACCGAGGCAGGCGCTGGGTGCCGCCGAATCCCGGAATCAAACCTAAATTGATTTCCGGCTGGCCGAATTTGGCGTTTTCCGATGCATAAATAAAATCACAGGCAATTGCAATCTCGGTGCCGCCGCCCAGGGCAAAACCATTGACAGCCGCTATGACGGCAATCGGAAGCGCCTGCAGCCTGGCGAAAATCGCATGCCCATTTTGGGCAAAATTTTTAGCCGTCAGCGCATTATAAGTGGCCAACTCGGAAATATCGGCACCGGCCACAAACGCTTTGTCACCGGCACCGGTGAGGATCAGAACCCGGATATCATCATCGGCGGCCACGACGTCCAGGGCCTGTGAAAATTCTTCCAAAAGTGCTGTATTCAGGGCATTGAGGGCCTTGGGTCGATTAAAGGTAATCGTCCCAACACCTTCTTCAACTTGATAAATGATATTTTCGTACGCCATATGTTTCCTCCTTTAATTTCACCTAAATTGAGCGTTTCAAATTAAAAATATAGGGAGTACTTTTCAATATTAAGGAATTCTATCGATGTTAATATTTTTAATTTGAAACCCTGCGGGCTTGCCGACCTTGCCGCATCTACTGTGTCAAATGCCGTTCCGCATAGCGTACTATAGCGAAACGACATTTTCCGTGTAGCTACGGCAACCCTCCAGAGGCGGATCTTCGGTCCTCCAAAGGCGGATCTTTGACCTCGACAATCGCTCAAATTAGGACGTATTTAAATTGAGCGTTTCAAATTAAAAATATAGGGAGTACTTTTAAATATTAAGGAATTCTGTCCATTAATATTAACGGAACGTTTTTAAGACAACCACTATAAATTAAATGGAAATTTATTACAAATGCACAACATTATCAAAACACAAAACCGGATCAAACGCTTAAGATATTTTTTCGTGCTTTCGGCCCCCAGTGTTTTTGTGGCTGTATTACCCGGCGGGTAAAGGAATTATTCTTTATTGGCGCGGCTTTCGCTGGATGCAGCTATATAGATGGCTGAAAGAATGATGACACCACCGACGACTTTATAAACGCTGAGTCCTTCATCGAAAATTATATAGGCCAGAATCGTGCTGCCGATAGGTTCGCCCAGCAGGCTCACAGCGATGAGGCCGGCACTGAGCCATCTCAACGCCCAGTTATACGTGCTGTGCCCGAGTATTTGTGCAACCAGCGCCATGCCCCAGAAAGCAGCCACCGTACCGGGGCTGAAACCGGTTATGGGCATTCTTAACAAAATCACAATGGTCCACAGGATGATCGCGGCGCTCCCGTAACATATAAAAATATACACCAACAGCGACAGTTTGCGCCGCAGATTGCGGCCTAAAAGCAGGTAAATCGCCGCGCATATACTGCCGGCCAACGCCAGGCCGTCTCCCAAAAGGGCCTTGCCGCCGGTGGCAAAATCACCGTAACCGATAATGACACCGCCGATGACGCTGATGGCGATGCTATACACCGCCGCTCGTTTAACCCGTTCTTTAGCAATTAAGGGGGTCAGCAGACCGACCCAGAGGGGGTTGGTATTGACCAGCACAACGCTGTTGGCCACGGATGTATAGTCCAGAGAGGAAATCCAGGTAGCAAAGTGAAGGGCCAGAAAAAAGCCGGATATCACCGCCAGTTTCAGATCCCGCTGCGACAGCTTTCTTATTTCATCCCGGGCTTTCCACCATGCGATGGGTGCCAGAATAAGCGTCGCCAAACCCACCCGGTAAGCAGCAATCACCAGCGCCGGCGCATCCGCCAGGCGCGCGAATATAGCACCTGTGGATACAGCCAATGTCCCAATGATCAGGGCAAAATAGGGATTAAACGGGGGAGACATATCGGATGCTTTATCGGTCATGATCAGAAAGTTACCCCCGGGGTTGGGTCTGGCGAGGTCGTTTTCGCAAGGCAGTCGGGCTGGTTGCTTTGATATACTTTCGGATCCCTTGAACGATACCCTCAGCCAGCCGGTCCTGGAATTTGGGGCTAACCAGGCGCTTGCATTCGCGGGCGTTGCTGATAAATGCGGTTTCGATAAGAATGGACGGCATCTGGGCACCCAGCAGGACATAGAACGGCGCCTGCTTAACGCCTTTACTCTTTACGCGGCTATAGCGTTTATTTCTCAGGTGCCCAACCATGGCACTTTGAACATATGCAGCCAGACGGCTGGATTCATTGATTTTGGCATTTTGCATCAGATCAAATAATATTTTTTGCAGATCGCTGATATTTTTAGTCGAGGTGGCATTTTCCATGGCGGCCACCCGGATGGCTTCCTCATCGGTGGCCAGGTTCAAAAAGTAGGTTTCAAGTCCGTAAGCTCTGGGGTCGCGGGATGCATTGGTATGAATCGATATAAACAGATCGGCGCTTTTGGTGTTGGCAAATGCCGTGCGTTCCTCCAGGCTTAAAAATCGGTCCGAATTGCGGGTTAGGATGACTTCCAGTCCCAATTCCGACTTTATTTTTTTTGCCAGCCGTCTTGCAATTTGCAGGGAAACGTTTTTTTCATGCACGCCCTTGAGATAGCCCGGTGCGCCGTAATCTTTGCCGCCGTGACCCGGATCGATGACGACCCGCTCAACCCCCAGCGCCAGTTGCTTGGCCAGCGAGCCGGGCGGAATTTTGCCGCCTTTTTTAGCCGTGGCAGAGGAACCGGGTGCGCGCTGTGGCCTGGCGGTCTTTGAGCCCCATACATCAATGACAATCCGAAAAGGATCTTTGAGTGAAAAAATTTTGTAGGTTTTAAAAGATTTAATATCGATCACCACCCTGACGGAATCCTCTTTATACTGACCGGCACGGGCGTCACTCAGCAGATCGTCATGAATCGGAATGCTTTTGCGGATATTTTCACCCAGCCGGCTGTTGCTTAAATCAACGTAGAGGCGCTGTGGTTTGTTGATGGAGGGGTCCTTTTTAAGCAGATGGTGAAGGTAGGACGTTTCTTTGTCAACGTCGACGACGACCCGGGTATAATTGGGATTGGACCAAAAGCGCAGGTTGGTCACCATGACCCTCCCGCCAGGGGCGGACGGGTCCGAGGCTGTTTGATCACTTACAGAAGGGGCTTTGCGGGCCTTGCCGGTCTTGATTTTCTCGGCAATAGGATCGGTTCGGGCGACCGTTTTCTTTTTTACTGCCTCCGGTAGGGTTTTGATTTCAGCGCTGGCTTTGGCCTTATAGCGGCTTTCGGGAAATTGTGTGATGATCTGATTGAAAATAGCGGCTGCTGTTTCAAGATCATCTGCAGACCTTGAATAGGCATGTAGCTTCCGATGAAGGGATGCCGCCATAAAAAGACCCGCCGGGGCCCAGGGGCCTTTGGGATCCTTGTCATAGACGGACTGGAATTTATCAATACAGCGTTGCCAGTTGCTGCGGTATTTCATTTTACGGGCATTTTTACGAAGATCGCGGTAGCAGGCCTCGGCGCTGATGTAGGTATCTTTTGGTGTTGCTCCCTTCGCTGCGGTCGGTTTGGCTGCCGGCTCCGCTTTTTTTGAAATGACGGTTTTGCCCATCCTGCGAAGTTCAATACTGGCTTTTTGCCGGTAGCGGCTTTGAGGATAGCGTTGAACAACCCGCTCAAAGAGGTCCCGGGCTTCGGATAGATCCGATGAATTGCCGGAAAACCGGGCCAGTGAACGATACATTTTAGCGGACATGAAAAGTCCGGCCGCCGCCCAGGGCCCGTCTGGATCCTGTTTGTAAACCGATTGAAATTTTTTAATGCACCGCACCCAATTATGGCGGTAATTTATTTTCTGGGGGTTCTGGCGCAGATTGCGATAGCAGGTTTCGGCCTCAAAATAGGCATCGCGGGGGGCTGCCAGCGAAAATCCTGCAAA
Source organism: uncultured Desulfobacterales bacterium (assembly GCA_947259495.1). Lineage (GTDB taxonomy): Bacteria > Desulfobacterota > Desulfobacteria > Desulfobacterales > JAHEIW01 > JAHEIW01. Next base: position 17,882 of record CAMYLV010000010.1, read on the forward strand.
AAGCAATACTGCAGCAACAATCAACAGCGCAAGCGACCGCATCAGAAGTTTTCCAGCAAACAAAGCGGATTTTCGTTTTTCATCAAGCAGCATTGCATCATTCCATCAAATGAGAAGCCATTGCATTTTCTCGATTTGTATTCGGTCTCTCTGCGCGCTTTTCAGTTGTTTTAATTGGTAATGTTTTTGGCTTTTTCCTGGAGTTCGTTCAAGTAGTTGAGCGCCTCCAGCGGTGTCATCTTGGCGATATCCAGTTTGGACAACTTATCCACAAAAAATTGCGCTTTATTGTGAAACAAATCCATCTGCACTGCACCTTGCCGGGTATCTTTTAGATCGGAAAAGGAGTCTGCTAAATCCTGTTCCTGGTTTTCGATGCGGTATAGAATTTTTTTAGATCGGTTGATGACCCCCTCGGGAATTCCGGCCAAGCGGGCCACCTGAATGCCATAGCTGCGATTGGTGGCGCCTTCGACCAGTTTGCGCAAAAAAATTATTTCATCGTTCCACTCTTTGACGGCGATGTTGTAATTTTTAACCCGCTGTTTTTGCTGAGCCAATTCCGTTAATTCATGATAATGAGTCGCAAACAGGGTTTTAACACCGGTTTTATGCAAATCGTGTAAATACTCGACCACCGCCCAGGCAATGCTCAGCCCATCATAGGTGCTGGTTCCGCGGCCGATTTCATCCATTATGATCAAACTGCGCTCACCGGCATTGTTGAGGATATTGGCCGTTTCCTGCATCTCAATCATAAATGTGCTCTGTCCGTGGGACAGGTTGTCCAAAGCGCCGACCCGCGTGAATATCCGATCCACGACACTGATGACGGCCTTTCGGGCCGGGATAAACGATCCCATTTGTGCCATAATGACCAGCAGTGCCACCTGGCGCAAGACAGTGGATTTTCCGGCCATATTCGGTCCGGTGATAATCAGAATCTGGTTGGTTTCGTTATCCAATAAAACCGTATTGGACACAAACCGTTCGCCGGTTATCATTTTTTCAACAACCGGATGCCGCCCGTCTTCAATATGGATATGACCTTCAATGGTCATTTCCGGTCGACAGTAATCATTTTGATCGGCAACCTCGGCCAGATTCAACAGGCAATCCAGGCGCGCTAAAAATTGAGCCGCAGCTTCGAGATTTTTATAATTTTGGACAACTTCCTGTCTGATCTCATTGAATATCTCAAGCTCAAGAGCCGCGCGTTGATCTTCTGCATTTATAACCTTTGTTTCAAAGGTTTTCAACTCATCGGTAATATAGCGCTCGGCGTTGACCAGGGTTTGCTTGCGCACATAGTTGGCCGGCACCTCAGACGCACGGCTTTTGGGCACTTCGATATAATATCCGAAGACTTTGTTATAGCGTACCTTTAAGGTGTTGATTCCGGTGGCTTCCCGTTCCTGAAATTCCAGATTGGCCAGGTAGCCTTTACCATCCTGGCTGATTTTGACCAGTTCATCCAACGCATCCCGGTAGCCTGGTTTTATCATTCCGCCTTCATTGATGATCGGCGGCGCATCATCCCGGATCGCCTTTTCGATCACTTCCGCCAGTTCGTAAAGCGGGTTCAGGTTCTTATCCCACTGAAAAAGGGTGGATTTCAGCTTTAACACCATCTTTTGGATATGCGGTAACGTAAAAAGGGAGCGTTTCAGGGCAATCAAATCCCGTGCATTGGCATGCCCCATAACGATTTTAGTGCTGACACGTTCGATGTCAAACACCGATTTCAAATGCTCGCGAATGCCTCGACGGGACTGGATGTTGTCTTTGGTTTCGGCAACCGCCTGGTGGCGGTCCCGGATGTCTTCAAGCTTAATGAGCGGATATCGCAGCCACGATTTGAACAAACGTGCGCCCATGGCCGTTTGGGTATGATCGATAATACCGATCAGGGTGCCGCGCCGCGTAGCAGTATGAAGATTTTTTTCAAGTTCCAAATTGCGGCAACTGGAATCATCCACCAGCAGGTAATGGCCAAGGGAATAGGTTTCCAGACGCGTAAAATGCTCAATTTTTTGCTTCTGGGTTTCGCGAACATAAAAAACAAGTGCGCCGGCAGCCCGCACCCCGGCTAAAAGCCCTTCACATCCGAAACCCTCTAACGATATCGTTTGGAACTGTTTGGTGAGCCGGTTATAACAGCGTTTGTAGTCAAATGCACTGTCATCCAGATAGGTAATGGCGCGCTCAATCTGGGCGCCCCGAATAGATGCCATCTGCGGATCGTTTTTGGCGGATTCCGGCAGCAGCATCTCCCGGGCGGATATGCGCAGTGATTCATCCGCAATCGCCGCCAGATCATCCGATTCAACCAAACGGAAAAGACCGGTGGAAATATCCAGATAGGACAACCCGAAACCATCGCCATGACGGGCCAGGGCCAGAACAAAATTATTGGAACGTTTGTCCAGAAAGGCATCATCAATGATCATTCCGGGCGTTATGACGCGCACCACATCCCTTTTGACAAGTCCTGTGGCAAGTGCCGGATCTTCAATCTGATCGCAAACAGCCACTTTATACCCGTGATCGATCATACGGGCAATGTACCCGGAAACCGCCCGGTGGGGTACGCCGCACATGGGAATCGGAGATTCATCTTTTTTGTTTCTGGAGGTGAGCGTGATATCCAGGACCCGGGAAGCCACCTGGGCATCTTCAAAAAACATCTCGTAGAAATCACCCATTCGATAAAAGAGGATCGTATCCGGATACGCCTCTTTAATCGAGAGGTACTGTTTTAACATGGGAGTTAATTTAGGTGGGCTCATCAATCAATCAAAACGACACAGCTTTTTAGCATTAAAATACCAGGGTAGTTTCGGCACCAAAGTGGGGACTATGGCCAAATCTTGATGCAAGTGCAAACCGCACGTGTATTGGTTTTCATATTTAACTAATTATATATTTAATTTGAATTGGTTATATCAATTTTATCAAAGTATGGCTTTAAGTTTTTATAAGTGGCTTTAATGTGTTCCGGAATCACCCGAACCTCGCCAAATACGGTTAAGGCATTTGTATCACCAAACCAGCGCGGCACGATGTGAAAGTGCAGATGTTCCTCGACACCGGCCCCTGCGACCTTACCCAGGTTGAGACCGATATTGAACCCATCGGGTTGCATGATCGTTTTTAAGATAGCCACTGATTGTTCGACAGTTGCCAGCAAATCGCCCATCTCTGACTTCTCGAGTTGATCGAGGGTTGCGATGTGTCTTATGGGAGCCACCAGAAGATGGCCGTTAATGTAAGGAAATTTGTTCATGGTCACCATGGTCACCTGACCTTTATACAGCGTCAATTTATCCTGATCCGCCAATGCGGCACAGAAAATACAGCGCTTTTCTTTGTCTTTCAGAATGTAGTCAATTCGCCAGGGGGCCCACATGGTTTTCATGACATAGACCTCAATTTATTTGTTATATCGCGCAATTATATTTGCATTTAATTTACGGTTTTTAGGTTTAAAACTCAAGCGCTTTTTTGGTCTTTTCGTTCACACAGAGTTATAGTTGTTTAATTTCAGGGCGCATATCAACCGGGCACTGGTTCAGGAAATATGCATCTGTCATTCCGGCGATAAAATCACGCACAATCTCGGCACTGCTGTGGGTTTGAGTGTATGCCGCAGACATGCTGTTGAGAAATTGGCTAAAAATTCCAGACGACATATCTTGACCTCTGATATCAGAAAGATATTTCTCAAAAAGAAAACCGAAGAGTTTATTTAACGCCGCAGAATATGTTTTTATTCTGGGGTTTAAATAGATTCGTTCCAGATTGAATTTTTTTAAACGGTTTAAGGCCGCCGATACATCCGAACTAAAAGTCACATAATGTTTTTGAAAGCTGTTCTGGATGATATCGGTCACCAGGTTGAAGACAATGGTACCGTTGGTGCGGCCCAGGCATTCGACACTATCGCGGGGCAATTCAGAGCGATCAATTAGATTCAGTCGAATGGCATCTTCGATGTCACGGCCAATATAGGCAATGGTGTCGGCGATTCGAACCACACAACCCTCGAGCGTCATGGGGATAAGGCTGATCAGGGGATCTTTAGTTTTGCTCTCCAGCTCGCGATCCAATGTATCAAAGGTCTTTTGGGTTGCCGGTCGCAGCCTTTGATTGTGCACTTCGCCGTCATGGCATAAAATACCATCAAGCGTTTGCAGACACAGATTCCAGCCCAGGCCTTTGCGTTCAACTTTATCCAGAAATTGAACGCTCTGCACGTTGTGTTGAAATGCACCGATGCCATAATTTTCGCACAACTCGGAGAGGTAACGCTCACCGTCGTGACCAAAGGGTGCGTGCCCGATATCATGTCCCAGGGCAATGGCCTCAATTAAATCTTCGTTTAAGCTCAGATACCGCCCGATGGTGCGCGCAATTTTTGAAACCAGCTGGACATGCAGAACCCGGTGCGTAATGTGATCATTTTTAATCAAGGAAAATACCTGGGTTTTATCGATGTAGCGGGCATAGGCGTGGGCGTGTAAGATGCGATCAACATCAATTGAAAAAGCCTGTCGATAGTCGGTATCCCTGTGTTCTTCCTGTGCCCGGCGAATCGCCTCCGAGTTACGGGCCGCCGGGCCGGACAATTGTTTTGCTTCCGCCTCATCCAGGACGCGGCGGGCACGCCCCATTATATCTTCATCATATTTCTTCATTTGCGATCATGGATTCCATTAAACGATGGTAATCAAGGCCGGCTTCCCGGAAACCCTCTTTGCCGTATTTCATATTGGCTTCCAATACATAAAAGCGGCCGTTGTGTTCACAGATATCAATCCCGACATCATCCCAGCAGCACATACGGGCAATCTGCAAAGCCAAATCTCGGGCATCTTCGGGAACGGCATCCAGGCTGATGCGGCCGCCGACTGCCAGATTGCTGCGATATTCATTTGGTGGGGCGATACGCCAGTAGGCGTGAACCAGGCGACTGCCAATGACCACCACCCGAATATCACGATCAATGGGCAGATACTCCTGGATATAGGCCGGGCTCACCTGCGCGAGGTAATCGCGAAGTTCTGAATCATTATGGATCAGGTAAACACCGCTTCCCAGGGCAGACCCGCGTGGGATTTTTGCAATGAACGGAAACGTGAAATGATTCAGAATGGATTTTTTCTGGCGCTTTCCGTAAAATACCCGCGTACGCGGATGCGGCAAATCAAGCAATTCGAACAGTGCTGTTTGTTTTATTTTATCCTGCACGCATTTATAGGTATGATAGCTTGGAAAGGTAGGTTTGCCGATGGTGTCGAACAGGTCTGCATAAAAAGTCGTCGGGTAATAAATTTTGTTTGCCTGACGGATAAGCTCGGCTTCCCGGGGGCTGTAATCGGAGAAATTTGATCGCACCCCCAGTGTGCGTACATTTTTGCAATTTTTCAAACGCGCCTCAAGGGCGATGACTTCTTTTGACATTGGGTCGGACTTTCATGCGTTTGAACCGGTTTTATAGTCGAACAGCTGCCGGATTTTTTCAAGACTCCGGCAGGTATGGCTGCCGGGCCAAAAAATACGCTCACATTTAGGACATTGATTAAAATGATCGTGCGTTTCAAAAATATAATCCGGCACCTGACCCAACAAGGCGGTTTTCTCAACCGTTACGATCGGCAGGTTGCATTGCAGACATCTGGAGAATGGTCGCGTTTGCGCAGCTTTTAAACCCAGTTCCCGAAAAATTTGATTTAACTGGAACTCCAGGTGGTCCGATTCAACAAAAATCAGTTTTCGGGTTGCAAACTGCTGGTAAATTCGCCGGGTACGGGTCAACAGAATACGATCACTTTCCAGACTGTCAATAAATCTTTTGCCAGACAATTCGGATTCAAACAGAGTATCAAAACCCAACAGGCGCAACCATTTGGTAAGTCTGCCGAGTGTTTTTTCTGCTGCAAAGCAAGGGATCATGGAAGTCAATTTTTTTCTTAACCGCCCTTCCCGGTCAATTCCTGGTAAGCCTGCTGAATTTCCTTGAAACGCTTTTCAGCAAGTGTTTTAAATTCGTTGCCCAGGTGTTCCAATTTATCCGGATGGTATTTGCTTGCAAGTTCCCGGTAGGCGTGTTTTATCTCCTCGACGGACGCACTGCGGTCAATTCCCAATATGCGGTGCGGATCCCATGGTGTCACATCTTCGGCATATGGATCGTTTGAATCTGAGCGGTTATGACCGGAATAATCCCCGTGGCTACTGTCCTTATAGCTGCTGCCGGCATTTTGATAAAAGCGATAATGACGGGCAAACTTATTCTTGCGGGATGCAAAATATTTCCACAACAGTATCCAGATGATTAAATCATCCAGCCAGCCCCAACCGACCAATAAATCCGGAACAACATCATACGGATTAAGGGTGTAAAGCCCTGCCAGTATTATAAGAATCAGTTTCCACATGATTAGACATGGCAATTTTGTCGATTGGACGGATTTGCCATTCGCAGTGTTAAAGTAATACCGCCTGATTAGATTACCAGCCTTTTATCCTGCCGTAAGCGGGACAATTACCTTGCATTAGCCGAACGGTTTAGCGGCCTGGTTATGCGCTTCGATGACATAACTGCCGATTTCATGGCCGATATGTCGGGCAACCACCGGACACTTTACTTTCAGCATGAAAAAAATAGGTCGGTCGACTGCATGCAATGTTTCATAGTTGCCCTGCCCTTTGGCAATAACCAAATCAGTGCTGGCAAACTCTTTTTTGAAAGCCTGCGAACACTCCGACAACAAAGTTCCCGGTGCGTCCGAGCCGTTGTCAATCACACGAACCCGATCCGTCATGCCGGTAAAGCGGGCGTCGTCCATAGTTACATCATTGATAATGGGTGCTGCTCTGACGACATAGGTAACCCGATCCGGGATCAGCTGTTCGATAAACAAGCGATCAAACACAATTTCTCCACAATTGTCCCCCAGATAAAGAATCGAACTGGATGACTTAACAGCCCGATAAAGGGACCGTATGTTGCCTTTTAGGCTTACGGATAAGGCCAATTCGATGCTTGCGGTTACCTCAGAGGGTTCCAACATCCGACCGGTTCCAAAATCGATCATATTACCTGCCAGCGTCAGACGGGCGGCCGCTTCAAACGCATTCTCGGCGGCAATCACCTGCGCCTTTAGTTGCGGATAAAGATCAAGCGCCAACTGGTTGAATTGCTGTTTAAGCGCTCGATAAGGATCTTGATTTCCACTTAAGCGCTGGATGAGGCGCTGAATCTGACGTCCCATGATGACGGGTTGATTTTCAAAGTCCATCTGACTGAGAATCGCAAGAGTTTCCCGCAGGGCTTGTGCATGCAGGTTCGGATCATCCGATGTCAGCTTGATGGTCTCCAGCGTTTGGCGGATATAACACGGGATACAGTCGGGATGCGTTTTCATTGTTCAAAGTCACCTGAAACTAAAAGGTCCAAGGCCGAAATTCAGTCAAGTATAAAGAATCGTTGTAACGGGGTCAATGAAAAGCGGGGTCACTGCCGGGCGGTAATACAGCCGCCCGGCTTCTAAAAAATAATTATTTCAACGCATTACCGATGCGCCGGACGGTTGTACCCGCCAAAATTAACATTCAAGAAAATCCATAATTTCCCGATAAAAGAAGCATGGTTTGGTTTCGAAAACCGTGCAGTGCCAGACGCGCTCCATTATAAAAAAATTAAAAATGTTTTCAATATGTTAATGACTAATAATGCCATAAAGAACTTCGCCCTCGCGCATAATATGATACAATGAATAGGATACGAGGATAACGGAATATGAAAATGCGACAGGCGATTCTGCTGTTTTTGCTGGTTTTAATCGGTGCCGGTGCCTTGTTTTTAAACGACTATATGAAAAATGACGTCGTCGTGATGAAAAACGGCACCGTCACCATCGTCAATAGGACCTGGGATTCCGGCAACTTTATTTTTTATCAGATTGATAGCCAGACGTTTGTCGCCAACAAAACAGAAATCGAACACTATGGAGAACCGAATCTAAAATCCGTTCTGAAACATGCCAACTTTGAAATATCGCGCCATTTTAAAAATACCAACACTAAATTTCAAAATTTTGCCAAAGATACCAGCCATTCTTTCGGTCAGAAATTATTTTGGGTAATTGCAATCCTGGCAAGCACTTTTGCCTGCATAATCATCTTACTGGTCGTTCATTTGATCCTTAACAATCGCCAACCCGGCACAAGATCTGCGCCGCCGGCAAAAACGCAGTCAAAGGCGCGGGCGGTCATGCAGGCTGAAGATGCCACCGATGGGATCACGCGGTCCGATATTCTTAAATACTTCTTGAATCTGTTCAGACTCCAGATAGGGGCCGATCCCGGCGCGCCAATGAAAACAAGATCATTGCCCGATAATGCTGCGGGGCCCAACACCGTCTATGAACTGCTGATCAAACATCACGGGGACTGGATGCGTCGCCGTATGAGTATCGGGCCGCTGGGCGAGGAGGCCGGCAGCAAAAGCAAATGCTTCTATGTGATCTATGACGTTCATCTAGTGGTCAAAATACCGGCCAAACCGATCTCTGAATTTGAATACTATATCGAAAGCATAAAAAAAGAAGGCGAGATCGTCGATAAGCTCGCCCCCAAAGAGTGCATTATTCCAAGGGTTTCATCCATATTAAATTTGATTCACAAATGGCCCGGCAGCAGTCGTTTGCCGACTGAAAAACTCGAAGAAAAATATGTTGCCTGGCTTCGTCAAAACACCGACTACCAGAACTATCTGAAAATTAAAAATACCTTTGTCTTTTTTATGGATTTTGCAAAATACTATTTTCTGGGTCACATCATTGATAATCTGCACGAAGCCAAAGATGCGATCGCAGCGGAAGTCAGCGAAAACTCAGAGATCATTTTTGACAATCAAAAGTTCTGTGGTCGATACGGCAAGGCCAAAGAATCCATTGGTATTGAAATCAGACAGGTGTATGATAATAGTCTGGCGGCCATTCGCCAGTTTCTCACAGACTCCGGGGTGGCGTCGAATATTTCGCTGTTTCGAATTCAAAGCTGGTTCCTGACTCATCTAGCCGGCAAATCGGTCGCCCGCAAGGAAAGCGGTCTGTCTGAAAATCTGGTTGATGAATTAAATCTTCTGATAGAGCTCAATTTTTCAAAATATATGGACACTGTCTCGGCCTATCGCAACACTATTACAGCTTACGTACTTAAGATCCGCTATGAACAGAACAAACCGCAAATGGCCGGTATCATAACTAACCTGCTGGATCTTCTGGCATGGCTGCGCAACAAACAAATTGCCATGCGAGATCTAAAGCCCGATAATCTGCTGGTCGCCGGCAACCCTTCTAAATATCCATTATTTTTAATGAATGCCGATGAATATGAGCTGGGTATCATTGATGTCGAGACCGCTGTGGATTTTGAACCCGCAAAGAATCGAAAAGTCAAACAGCCGCTGCTGGGCGGTACGCCGTTTTATGCAACCCCTTCGCATTTTTTCAGCAACGCTGTCCTTCTCGAGGCATTTAACAATTTACACAAGATATTGCACTTACAGGATTGGTACGCCATTCTGGTAATGATTTTTAAAACGATTACCGGTGAGTTGATGTTTCAACATACCGCGCGCTTGTTTGCCGATATGCGCAATAAAATAAAGTTCGGGCAAATGGAGGGCATGCTGGAAACTGAAATCGTCGCGGATGTTAGCCGTGCCTTTTGGCGCAGTGCACTGCTGGAATTCAAGGCCAAAATGAATCAAAAAGAAAACCTTCTAAAATCGCTCTTTTTCGCCGTTCCGGATACGGCCAAACAGATGTTTCGCAAAGTGCTCCATGATGATATTGAAGCCACTACAGAAAAAATAAAGCGCTGCGTTAGCAGTCAAACCGTTTTTGAAAGTCCTCAAAGTCAACAACGGCTGATCGATTCTACCCCCGTTAAAATCGAAGAGCTTCGGGTCGAATTTGAAAATAAAATTAAGTCCATGCGCAGCGCACCCCGGGACCATTCCAAATCAATTGTGTTTTTAAAATACCTGCGTACGCTCAAACTGCATGTCGAGCAACAAAAGCAACTCTTAAAAAGGCTCGAGCGGCCAAGTCCAAAACTAACCGCATACACCCTGCTGGCATTTATGTTCAACAATCTTTACAAATCAATGTTTCGAGAAGAGTGGTGGGTGAAGGCAGGCGCTGAAAACAAATTGTCCGATGCGGATGTTGATGATGCTACGCTCGAGGCAGCCGCCTAAAACTGATTTTATTTGACAGCTCATTTCCAGCCATTGTATTCTAAGCATCGTCAGCCCGGCATACATTTCGGATAAATCCCATAAAACCGTAGCTAACTAATTTTTGTGTACCGCAGATGCAACACCACCCGGAAAGTCAACATTTAAGCCCCGAACAGGGGCGGCTGCTGGTCAAACTGGCACGCCAGACACTGGCCGAGCGATTCGCAAAAAAGATTCCGCAAAATGACATCGATGCACTGAATATTGCCTTAAACGATCCTTGTTTTCAATCTGCCTGTGGAATCTTTGTCACGCTGACCCTCAACGGGCAACTCCGCGGATGTATCGGCAACCTCACATCTGAAGAACCCATACGAACCGGTGTTTGCCGAAATGCAATTAATGCCGCTTTTCATGACCCACGATTCGCACCGCTAAGTGCTGCCGAACTTGAACAAGTTGAAATTGAAGTCAGTATCCTTTCCGAGCCCCGGCCCTTAGGATACCGCGACAGTGCCGACCTGCTTATGAAACTTTGCCCTCACGTCGACGGGGTGATCGCGCGGAAGGGCCATGCCAGCGCCACTTTCTTGCCACAGGTATGGGAGCAGCTGCCGCAACCGCAGGATTTTTTATCCCACCTGTGCATGAAAGCCGGACTCGCAGCCGATGCCTGGGAACGCTCCAAACTCGAAATTTCGACCTATCAGGTGCAACACTTCGAAGAACCCACTTGAATTTTATATAAAAATTAATGAGACAAAAATAAAATTAAAAATCTCTGACGCGCATAAAATTTAGGCTGGTATTGAACAAACCTTCCTGCCGGCGGCGTTGCGTCAGGACTAAAGTTCATCTGACCTGTCGGGTTCATCGGCATAGGCTTTTTTGCGGAGCATCCGTCGAATGTATGCCAATATTGTCAACAGTGCGGCTGAAACGAACAAAATTTCATAGAGATGAATGGACAGGTAGGTAAACCAGCTGATATTTTTTTTGAGATGGTAACGCCATTGACTTTCCAATTGATCAAATGAAATCGCAAAGCGCATCTCAACAGCGGTTTCGATCTCATATCCCTGCCGCAGCAGTTCCAGAAGATCCAGAACACCCTGTGGGCCGTAAGTGCGGCTGATGTATTCCACGACGCTTTTGCTCTGCTCATAGGCCAGAATGAGGGCATTTTTTTCCGGTGGAAAGCGGTGCTTTATTTTTGCCAGATCAAAATATTGGTCGGACAGGATGGCAGCCGGCAACAGCGCACGCCGCGTGTCCATAAGGATATCGGCCAAACCATCGCTGGCCCACTGACAAATGCCTTCGTCCAGCCAGCGGGGCAGCCGGTCGCCTTTGATGTGATGATGAAGCAGCAGGTGGCACAATTCATGTTTGATGGTCGCCTGCAGGCTAAAAGGCGAAGTCGTCATCCTGGTGTTATCGATGAACATGGCGTTTTTGTGCGGTAGCGCGTAGGCAACAACCAACGAATGACCGGTCAACTGCTCAAATCTTTTATGATCATCGATCAATACAAGGGTGGGTCGAAATTCCACCGGCCATTGAATCATAGTTTCGAGCTCCTGTTTGGTACCGGCATACACAGACAGGATCTGGCGGGCTGTTTGCTCGAGACCCGCATCATAAACCACCGTCAGTTCTTGAGAATCCAACATGGATGGCTCGAGCGCCGCCAGCGCGACCGCACTCATCAAAATAAATAAAACGGATAAAATTAGACGTGCGCGCATGTGAATCTGCCAAAGTCTATTTGAGCAATGGTTCTTGAAGGTCCGCTTTGTTGGACAATATCAAAAAATGTGGTAAAAGCCAGATCGGTGTATCGTATTTTGGGAAACACTATCCAGCCTTAATTCATTAGAAGCTATCACAAAAATGCATCTAACCCGCCTGCAGCGGACAGGCGCCCAAGGGTTTTGTTAAAAACAGATTTTCAAATCCTTTAGCGCTAAATTTTAATTTTATATCCCAGGAGCGGTTATGTCAGAAATTCGTGCCCGAACGATTCAAGGTTTACGGGTGGGCGACACATTTACTATTTCGCGGCGATTCACCGAAGCGGATGTGAAGACATTTGCCGATATTACCCGTGATTACAATGCCGTCCATTTTGATTCGCGCTTTGCCGCAGCCAAGCATTTTCGCGACCGGATTTGCCATGGCCTGCTGGTGGGCAGCCTGCTGACAGAAGTCGGGGGCCAGATCGGCTGGTTGGCGTCGGTCATGAATTTTAGATTCAAGCAGCCCGTTTATTTTGAGGATACGATTACCTGCAAATTTACCATCACCCATATAGACGAACGTCAGCGTGCCAGAGCAAAAGCACTCTATTTAAACCCTGACGGCGACACCGTTCTGGAAGCCGAACTGGAGGGCATCCTGCCGGACAAAACTGAACGCCAAATTCTGGATGACATGGTGACTGAAGGCGATCCTACCAATAAAATGCGCTAGTCCACGCGTACATTATTTCGAATAAAACTCAAAGCCAAAAAGAAGGCCGTGGAGGCGTCTGTGTTTGCCACCCACGGCCTGCATTTTGGCCAAACAAGGCTATTATCTGATCGTTACTTATGCCGCCAGGCTTCGAGACGCCCCTTTTCGACCACAACATTGATCTTCTCGGCGAAAAACTGCTGTCCGCCTCCTCCGGTGACGTCATCGACGATCAGCCCGCTGTTGGTGCAGCATTTGCGCTCGGCGGCGAATTCGATCCGGATTGCGGTCTCGCAGATCTGATCATGATGGAACGGCCTTCAAATACGGCACCTTCTTTAATGTCGATAGACGCTGCGGTGCAATCCCCGATGAGCTTGCCGGAAGGATGGATCTCCAGTTGCTGGTGAGCCTTCACGTTACCGGTGACCTCGCCTTGGATTACGATATTCTTGGCCTCTAAATCGGCCTCAACGATGCCGGTATTGCCGACAAAAATATTGCCGGACAGGGCAATTGCGCCTTTAATGTAGCCTTCCACATGCAGATTTTCAGGTCCTTGAATCTCACCTTCAATTCTGACATTTTTACTCACCAGAGATGTGGAGTCTGCAGTCTTAACTTTTTGCATTAAAAGTGCTCCTTTTATAATTTGATCATATCCGATTCAGATTTGGGGGGATCGCGCCTGGAACCGAATGTCGCACGGCACTCATTTTTGATCGGGTCCCGATGGGCCTGGTTTTTGAGGTGCCGGCGCCGCATCAGCCGCATCGGGTTTGGATGCCTGCGCTGATCGGCCGCTCATGGTGATTTCACCATCAAAAAAAGCGCCTTCCGCGATGGATAATTTGGGGGTTACAATCTGCCCCTCAATGCGAGCCGTTTTGTCCAGGTGCAACCGTTGCTGGGCAGCCAATCTCCCCTCTACACTACCGTTGACGGATATGACGTCTGCTTTGACCTCACCTTTAATTTTGGCCGGCTGCGCAATTTTTACACGGCCGCGCAAATTGAATTCACCGTCAAAGCCGCCCATGATAATGACGTTGCCATTTCCCGACACACGACCCTTGATCGTCAGGTTTTTGCCAAAATAGGAGGTTTCATTCTGCGATAAGGCCGTCTGGCTGCGTTGCGATTTGATGTCTATTTTCTTCTTAGCGAACAGTGGCATCAATTTGCTCCTCTTTGCAATTGGTTTCTCAGAAATCCGGTTAACGGTACAATTTCATTATATATCAAAATGCAAAAAATCAACAGCTAGTCTTTTGCAGCTCTTCATTTTTTGTTCTGAAAATAGATGGCTCGCAGGGCTTCCGTGCTGCTATGGCGCTTTTCTGCTAATGTCGCGCAGCAACTTTATGAAAACAAACCCGTATTTGCCCGGTTGTTGATGAAGTGATGTTGCTTCCTGACAATGGCACTGTTTTATGCTATACCCTAATTGATCGTAAACAAAATTCAAAACAAAGGTAGACAACTACAGCAAAGCCCTTGGGCGCCTTAAAGCTGGGGCAATCCTCCAGAGGCGGCTCTACGACATCGACTTTCAATCAATACGGAGCACCCAGGAATTTACCAGTGGTATTCTGATTATGAAAAAAATTATTCTGATACTTGTTGGAGTCCTGTTGAGTGCGTTTGCTGGATATGCCGATCGGGTCTCAGATGGATCTGACATAAAAAATGCCCGGCATCACATGGTGCAGACCACCATCAAAGATCGGGGCATATCGGACCCCCGGGTCCTCGCAGCCATGCAAGCCGTACCCCGACACCGTTTTGTGCCGCACAACCTTTTAACTGCCGCCTACGCAGATCAGCCGCTGCCAATCGGAGAAGGACAGACCATCTCCCAACCTTATGTGGTGGCGTTGATGACCGAAATCCTGGGTCTCACCCGCAACCAGCGCGTCCTGGAAATCGGAACCGGTTCCGGCTATCAGGCGGCGGTTCTGGCTGAAGTGGTCAATCCGGTTTACACGATCGAAATCAAGAAAAAACTTTACGATCGGGCCAGCAAGACCTTAAAATTGCTTGGCTATGACAACGTCAACATCCGGCATAGCGATGGCTATTTTGGTTGGCCGGAAGCAGCTCCATTTGATGCCATTATGATCACCGCGGCCATCGATCATATTCCGCCGCCGTTGCTTAAACAGCTGAAAGACGGTGGCAGGCTGACATTGCCGCTGGGCAACCCGTTTAGCTACCAGAATCTAGTTTTGGTAACCAAAAAGGGCGATGATCTTATCGTCAAGCAAATTACCGGCGTTCTATTTGTGCCCATGACCGGCCATGCGCTAAAGAAACCCACACCCTGATTGCCAATGATTTTCAGCGCTGTTTTCCTGATTGGTTTTTCAACCCTGGCCTTTGAGGTCCTGCTGGCCAGAATTTTTTCGATCTCCCAGTGGAACCACCTCTCGTTTATGGTCATTGCTATTGCCCTGTTTGGCTTTGCAGCCAGCGGAACTTTTCTGAGTATTTTCAATCTCCGTCGGGGGGATCGTCGCCCCCATTCTGTGTCCAACCTGCAAGCCACTACCATCTGGGTGGCTCTCTATACGTCCACTACCCTACTGGCATTTGTGGCTGTAAACAACCTGCCCCTGGATTATTTCCGGCTGCCGGTTGAGCCCATACAAAGCCTTTATGTGTTGGCCGCTTTTGTCGTTCTGGCGTTGCCGTTCTTTTTTTCAGGCGGCATGGTAGCCTTCGCTTACACCCGCATGCCAGAAAATACCGGTCTGATATATTTTGCCACCATGTGCGGCTCAGCCTGCGGGGCTGTATTTCCGGCATTGCTGCTTC
Organism: uncultured Desulfobacterales bacterium; assembly: GCA_947259495.1. Taxonomy (GTDB): domain Bacteria; phylum Desulfobacterota; class Desulfobacteria; order Desulfobacterales; family JAHEIW01; genus JAHEIW01. Next base: position 33,408 of record CAMYLV010000010.1, read on the forward strand.
CTTTTTTCAGTGAAGGTCAGCTGGTTGTCGTTTTTGCCCTCACACCACTGCTGGTGGTGCCGGTCAGTTTTGTTCATCTGCCAGGAATCCGGAGGGCCGGGACGCGGCAACAATCGCCGCAGATTCGCTGGACGATCTTTTGTTGCTTCATCATCTGTGCCGCCCTATTTCTGGTGTCACCTTATGGTCAGCGCCTGATTGAAGTGCAACCGTCACCGTACAAAACCCTTTCCCAGGTCCTGCAATTTCCAGAAACCCGCATCAAACAAACCTTCAACACGATCAGGGGGCGCACCGACCGGGTCAGCAGTCCCTATATCCGCTTTGCGCCGGGTCTGAGTTTGCGCTACATGGAAAGTCTGGCGCCCCAGGCAGCGATCTTTAAAGACGGTGACAATCAGCTGGTTTTACATCCGCCGGATGTCCGGCAGAGCGTTCAATTTGCAACTTATACCCTTCCTTATAGCGGCTATGCGCTGCATCCCGGCGCACAAAACGCCCTGGTCATTTTGCAAAACGGCGGATCGGCCATGGCATGCGTTCTGGCTGCCGGAATCCATGATATCACCCTTGTGGCTGAGAATCCGGTCTCGGCCGAAATCATCAGCCGTCATTACGGCCGTGAAGTCGTTTCCCGCCCACCCCGGTCCTTCTTATCCAGGATAGGCAAGCAGTTTGATATCATTCAGGTGGAAAACTGGGGAACATCGATTCCGGGGTCGGCTGCCCTCAATCAGGATCACCTGTATACCAGTGACGCGTTTTACCAATACCTGAAGCACCTGACACCGGACGGGTTGATCATCGTCTCGCGCAGGCTGCTGCTGCCGCCGGCCGATAGTCTGCGCCTGTGGGCAGCCGCCTATGAGGGCTTAAAGAAGACGGCCGCCAAAAATCCGGCAAACCATCTGGCAATTCTGCGCAACTGGGACACCTTTGTTCTACTGATATCCAAGCAACCGCTTCGCAACACGGCTCGCCTGAAAGCATTTGCTACTGTGCGCAATTTTGATATGGTCTTTCTGGCTGGCATGCTATCGGATCAGGTCAATCGTTTCAATCAATTCGATGCACCCTACCACTTTATTGAAATAAATCGCCTGGCGGCCGCCTACCGCGAAGGAACGGAAAATGCGTATTTCAGATCCTACCTGCTGGATGTCCGACCCCAATCGGACAATCGTCCCTTTCCGGGCCGCTACCTGAAATGGTCGAAAGTCAAATCGCTTTACCGGACTCTGGGCAGTCGTCTGTATGCCCTGCTGATGTCGGGTGAAATTGTGGTGATGGTGGTTTTCATCGAAGCCTTGCTGATCAGTGGGCTTTTGCTGTTTTTGCCGCTTTTTTTTGTTCGCCGGCGCATCCAAAAGCCATCCCGAGCGCAGGTGCTCTATTTTTTCGGTGTTGGCGCCGGTTTTATGTTTGTCGAGTTATTTTTTATAAAAAAATATATTCTTTTATTTGGTGATCCGGTGATTAGTTTTAGCGTTGTGGTCGCCGGGGTTCTCATATTTTCGAGTCTGGGGGGTGCCTGGGCCCAGAAAAAAGAAAAATCTGTCCTAAAAACGGCCCTTTTCATTTTACTCGGGACACTGTTGATGACTTATGTTGCGCTGGATCCGTTAGTGGAACTGCTGCTGCACAACGCGCCCATCTGGCAATATACGGGGGCCCTGCTGGTCTTGGGCCCTATCGGGTTCCTGATGGGGCTGCCCTTTACCATCGGCATGCGTGATATGTTATCCACCGCCGCCCAGCGCGCTTATGCCTGGTCGGCAAATGGCTGCGCGTCGGTTCTGGCATCGATTGCGTCCGCCCAGATCGCTCTGATGTTCGGCATCGGCTTCATCCTGGGTTGTGCCATCGTGGCCTATGGGGTTGTTATGTTCAGCTGGCAGCAAATGAACAAGACTTGACCCGGAAAGGATCAAACATTTACCATTGAAAAAGATACCGATTCAGGTGGAATGTTATGCCGGATATCGGGCAGAAGAGACCCCGCGCGCCATCGGGTTTAAGTCCCGCAAAATCCGTGTCAAAAATGTGCTCGATCGCTGGCTGGCTCCCGCGCACCG
>CAMYLV010000010.1:35512-263527 GCA_947259495.1 uncultured Desulfobacterales bacterium
TATTTTAAGCTGCTGGGTGATGATGACGCTGTTTATATTATTCGCCATGACACCCGCAGCGGGGAATGGGAGTTAACCTATTATTGTGCTGCAGCGAAATCGTCATAGCAACATGTTAGCAACAGGAAGTGATCATGCCGGGCATGGAACACTATCAAACGCCGCTTTTATTAAGAAATCCCCACCTGCAGACTATTCTGGCCAGCAGTAAAATCCGCGTGATCGGGGCCAATCGCATGCGCGTTGTGGCCCGTGAAAAGATCATTGAAACCGGCGGCGGCATAAAATTGCTGGGCTACCATTCCCAGGTAAACGGGCAGCCGCCCAAGGGACTGGCTGTCTTGTTGTCCGGCTGGGAAGGCAGTGCCGACTCGACCTACATTTTGCGCTGCGGCAAAATCCTTTATCAAAATGGCTATGATGTTTTCAGGTTGAACTACCGCGACCATGGCCCCAGCCATCATCTGAATAGCGGTATTTTTTATGCCGTTCTTTTAGAGGAGGTGCACCAGGCGGTATCACAGGTTGCCGATTACGCCGGGAACCGCCCGGTATTTTTGATTGGATTTTCCCTGGGCGGTAATTTTGTTTTGCGTCTTTTAAAAAAATGTGTGCAGGCCCCCATTGCCAACCTGCGCCATGCCGTCAGTATCAGTCCGGTGTTGAATCCGCAAAAATCGACGGAGACAATCGATCGCATTGCTTTTATCAGAAAATACTTTTTGGCCAAATGGCAACGTTCGCTGCTTAAAAAACAGTCACTGTTTCCGGATCTATACGATTTTAGCGGGGTCACGCGCTTAATGACCATCCGAGCGGTAACCGATTTCTTGCTGGCAAGATACAGTGATTTCCGGTCCGCCGAGGATTACTTCGCCGCGTATGCCGTCATGGGATCGGCAATTGCCGACGTCAACGTCCCTACAACCATTATCACAGCTGCAGATGACCCCATCATCCCTGTAAGCGATTTTTATGATCTGGCGCCCCACGAACATCTTCAGCTGGTCATTCATCCCCACGGGGGACATAATGGATTCATTACCGGATTTAACCTGCAAAGCTGGTATGAAACGCAAATAGTGACGCTTTTTGATAACCTTGTACAGCATTCATAAAAGGCGCTAAAATTGTCGCTTGCTTTTACCCGCTATGAGTCCTAAGTTATCGGTGACAACAAAAAAATGGAGGATGACTATGGACGACAAGACAACTGAAATTTTAAAGTGCGCAATTTTAATGGAAAAGCGTGGACAGGCTTTTTACAATAAAGTGGCCCAACAAACATCCGGCGAGGTCGTGAAGCGGTTTTTCGAAATGATGGCCGAGGAAGAAAGCAATCACATCAAAATTTTATCCAACCAGTTTAAAGCCTATCAGGACAAGCAACAGTTTGACATTCGCGACATGCACGATCACTGCGAATCTGATATCGCCGGCCAGATACTTTCACAACACATCAGATCTGAAATTTCGGCGGCTGATTATGAGGCCGCCGCTATCTCGGCAGCAATGTCCATGGAAGAAAATGCCATCAAATTGTATTCCGAGCGGGCTGTGGCAGCGACAGATCCTAATGAAAAAGCGCTCTATGACTGGCTGGCAAACTGGGAAAATCAGCATCTGAGTTTTCTGGCTGACATTGACCGGGATCTGACAGAAGACATCTGGTATGATCAAAGCTTCTGGCCTTTCTGAAAAGCGGCTCATTCGCACAGCGGCACCAGCATAACCGGGCATGGCGCTTTTTCAAGAATCGTCATTCCGATATAGTCGACCCGTCCGAGACACATTTTTTCCGGGAGCTGGTGACAGCCTAAAACAATAAGATCTGTACCCATCTCACGTGCCATTTTACAGGTCATCAGTGCGGGGTCAGCCGGTAAACACCTGAATGATACTTTTTCAAAATCGCCCAGCAACGGCTCTATTTTGGCCGTATACTGCTGATGGGCATCTGCAACACAGTTAAGTCGTTGCGGATCATCGTCGGATAACTCCCCTAAAGTAAAATCCAGGGCATGAAAGATTAGCAGTTCGGCATCGTGTGCCTGGGCAAGTTCAACACCCTTTAACAACGCAAATTCAGACGCTGCCCCGAATTTTAAAGCCATCAGGATCTGGTTAAACATTGCGGCCTCCTTTGCTGCTGAGCCACAAAACAGGCTCAACGGAAAAATTTCTCGACCAGAGTGAAGGCTGTAACAACAGGACCCCCGGCAAGAAACTGAATCGGTAAGCTGTGTGCCCAAAAAACTGTCACGGGTTAGAGAGAATGCGGCAAGAATATCGGTAGCGGTAAAATCGATGACCGGGATGTGGATCGTTTTTTGTTCAGGTGAGGCGCCTCACAGAGTGGTTGCACCCTGGAGGCCTTAAATCAGCAGCTTTAAACAATGTCTTTTCATTTGCCGGTTCCTAAAGCAACGTTGAATTGTCCGGGCAACTGATGTATGCTTTTATCGTATGATCTGTATATAGCAAGTCGGACCGGCGGCCGTCAAATATTTTTTTTAATTTCCTCGGGCGGTCGCCAATCCGTTCTTAAGTGCCATTACACCCGTTCAATGCGATGGAGATTAAAGTGGAGGAACTCCAGCAACTAAAAAGCGAATTGAGGCGCTTAAAAAGCGAAAAGGCAGCCTTTCTGGCGCAAAACAAGTTATTGGAAAATTTTGTTTCTCAGGCACGATCTTCCGGTAAAGAAGAAAAACTGATTTCAATTTTGCAGCAAACACTGGAACTTTTTGTGGGTCTGACCGGAGCTGAAAAAGGGAGCCTTTTTTTGCTCGATCGCAACGGCGTGGTCATCGAGAGTATCCTGACCCGCGCAGATGCGACACCGGAGCAGCGCTCGCAACTGATCGGCCGAGTGCTAGACAAAGGCCTTGCCGGCTGGGTTCGGCGGCATCGCCAGGCTGGACTGATTGAAGATACCCAAACGGACAATCGCTGGCTGGATCTCCCGGATCAGCCCTATTCGGTTCGATCGGCACTGGCCGTACCGATCCTCAGGGATGAAAAGCTTCTGGGGCTGCTGACCTTGCTGCACGCCCAAATGGGCCATTTCAACCGGGAAACGGCCGAATTGATGGAAATGACGGCCGGACAAATTGCCATCGCGCTTGAAAATGCGCGCCTTTATGCCAAATTGGAAAAATCATACCATTTCCTCGAACGGGCTAAAGCGAAAATTGAAAACTACTCAAATGCTCTGAATGCCGAGCTTGAAAAAGGCAAAAAAATCCAGCGCGATTTTTTACCGAATCAAATTCCTGAGGTTCCCGGCTGGGAAATCAGCACCTGTTTTCACCCGGCGCGCCAGGTTTCCGGAGATTTCTATGACGCCTTTTTGCTGCCGGGCGATTATATCGGTCTGGTGATCGCGGATGTGTGCGATAAAGGTGTGGGATCAGCCCTGTATATGGCCCTTTTCCGCAGCTTGATGCGCGTTTTTTCCGGACAGATCCGACACGGCGGCTGGTCATCCGCCCACAGCATTCAAACAAAAAATAGTGCCGGTCAGGCTGATCTAGACCACATGCTGCAGGCCGTCTCCCTGACCAATGATTATATTTCATTGGAGCACGGTCATGAAAACATGTTTGCGACGCTCTTTTTTGGCGTACTGGACCCAACAACAGGCGACCTTTGCTATATTAATGGCGGACACGAACCTCTGTATATTATCGGACGCTCCGGTATCAGAGAAACTTTGAGCGCCGCAGGACCTGCCATCGGTATTATTCCGGGTGCAAAATATGAGATCCGGCAATCCAAAATTGAGCCGGGCAATATTTTGATTGGATATACCGATGGGGTAACCGAAGCGCTTTCACCGCATGAGAAGATGTACTCCAAGAAAAAATTTCATGCCCTGCTGGAACCCTGCCCTTCTTCGGCAATCGAATTGATCGATCGGATCAAAACCGATCTATTTGACCACATCGACAACGCACCTCAGTTTGATGACATCACCATGATCGCCGTCCACCGCAAACCCACCCCATAAGCGCCTATTCCTGAATCCAGAGCCAAGCACTGCGTATTGGACATACAGGTAGATAGTTTATAAGATGGAATGGTGGAATGATGGAATACTGGTAAAAGCATGATTGCGAAGCATTAAATTTTGTCCAGGGTTCCCAATAATACATTATTCCAGTATGCTATCCTTCCCTTTGGACAAATGGCCAGAAAAACCAATGCGACATAGCCGGTAAAATAAGACTCTGAAGCCGGATTCGGCGATTTATCGGTTTTGCCACGACGGTTTTTCTTTATTCAAAAAGGCATTGATTCCGTTTTGAGCATCAACGGCTTCCAGATTCATTGTAATCGTATGTTTGGCATAGTGCATGGCATGGTTGTCGGATTGGTCCACCTGAGCATAGAAGCCCTGTTTGCCAATCGCTAGCACGAAGCGACTGGCGTCTGCGATTTGATTGGCAAGATTCTCTGTTTCCGCCTCTAAATTTTCAGGAGAGACCACGCGATTCACCAACCCCAGATCTTTTGCCTCAGTGGCCGAGAAAAACCGACCGGTCAGCAGCATTTCCATCGCGGCTTTGCGCCCGATCGCCCGGGTAATGGCCACCATCGGTGTGGTGCAAAACAGGCCGATCTTAACGCCGGGAGTGGCAAACTGAGCGTCTTCAGATGCGACGGCCAGATCGCACCAGGCCACCAACTGGCATCCGGCAGCAGTGGCAATACCGTGGACCTGGGCAATTACCGGTTGGGGGATATCATGGATCATTTGCATCATGCGGGTGCATTGATCAAAAATGAACTTGTATTCTTTGACCCCGTTACCAACCATTTCTTTAAGGTAATGACCGGCGCAGAAATGTTTACCCGCTGCCCGAATGATGATAACTTTAACGGATTCATCTTCGGCAACGGCGGTCAGCACATCCATGATTTCGCCAATCATCTGTCGAGATAAGGCATTAATCTTTTTGGGGTTGTTTAAGGTCAAGATGCCAAGCGGTCCTTTGCCAGCGTACAACACTTCTTCATGTGCCATGCCTTTGCTCCTTTGCTGTTTAAAATAATGCATTTACCAAGTTCATAAAATAAAATCACCTCAAGCTCTGGGGCAAACTTGAGGTGATGTTTGACACCTGAATACGATGAAGCGGGTGTAAGAGTGGATTGCCGTCAGGTACTGAAACCGCCAGGGAACTTTAGCATGCGAACGACTTAAATCTTGCCGGATCGGCCGTCATCGCAAGGTTCATCGATATCATCAAAGCGGGAATGCTCTGCCGTTGAGCTCAAACCACAGGCTTTTAAATCTTCAGCCGATTGCATGGCATTTCCACAGCATTCCGGTATTTTGGATTCCTCCGCACCGACTTCGACCGTGTTCCCGCAATTCGCACATTCATAAACTTGCTTGTCTGCCATGAATTCCTCCCTATTTCTTCGAAATGGTCATCGGATAATTGTTACTATTCCAGACGTTAAAATAATGGATTTAAGCGGTGGTGTCAACCCGGGTCTTTTTGGAACTATAGTGGTTGTCAAAAAAACGTTCCGATATAAAAACGTTATTTTCTACAACCACTTATGCCGCAATTCCGCCATTGGGTGTTTTTAACCGGGTGCTTTGCACCCGGTTACACCCGCACCGATTAAGGCACTACCGTGCCTTTGGCTTTTCCGCTGATGGCGAAAAAATCCAAACCACCCGCTGTGCGGGTGGTCGGTGACTCGGAACATTAATATGAAAAGCGGTATAATTCTGAAAAGGCGTCAGCCGATAATTCCGACCACCGCTCCGGTCATAGAGGTTGCCAGGGTGCCGGCAATGATAGATCGCAGGCCCAAAGCAACGATTTCAGAGCGACGGCCGGGGGCCATGGTACCCAGACCACCGATCATAATCCCGAGACTGCCCGGATTGGCAAACCCGCACATGGCATACGTCATGATCAACAGGCTTCTGGGGCTCAATGCATCCGGTGCTAGACGACTCAGATCGATATAGGCTAATAGTTCGTTTAGAATGGTTTTGGTTCCCATCAACGCCCCTGCGGTGGTGGCTTCCTGCCAGGGAACGCCCATTAGCCATACAACGGGTGCCATTACCATCCCCAGCATTCGTTGCAGGGTGATGGGCGCTCCGCCAATATCGGGCAAAAGTCCTAAAATTAAATTCACAAAATAGACCAGCGCCACGAGCACCACCAGCAGGGCGATGATATTCAGCAATAATTCAACCCCCTGCAGGGTGCCTTTGGTGATGGCATCCATGGAACTGGATGCCTGATCCGGGGCTGTTAACCGGCCGCCGGTCGGCTCCCCGGTTTCAGGGACCATGATTTTAGAAATAGTAATGGCCGCCGGCACGCTGATAATGGAGGCTGTCAGAATATGTCCCATAACATCCGGGATTTTATCGCTTAAAATACTCGCATAAAGCACCATAACGGTTCCAGCGATAGTAGCCATACCACAGGTCATCAGGGTAAAGATCTCACTGCGGGTCATCTCTTTCAGGTAGGGGCGAATAAAAAGCGGCGATTCTACCATGCCGACAAATATGTTGGCCGAAACACCCAGCCCTTCAGCACCCCCTACCCCCATCGTTTTCTGCAGCGCCCAGGAAAACGCTCTAACCACAATCGGTAAAATCTTCCAATAAAACAGCAGCGCCGAAAGGGCGCTTATCAGCAGCACCAGCGGCAGGGCTCTGAATGCTAAAATGAAGCTCGCGCCTGGAAACGATTCCTTAAAAGGCAAGTCTGCGCCTCCCAGGTAGCCGAACACAAAAGATGTCCCCTCAGTGGTCGCTGCCTGCAATGACAGCACCAGCCGATTCAACAACAGGAAAAATTCCCTGAAGATCGGAAGCTTCAGCAGAATAAGCCCGACAACCAGTTGAGTGCCAATTCCAATGATCGGGATCTTGAGGCTGACCTGCTTGCGGTTTTCACTCATGCACCAGGCAATGCCGGCAAAAACCAATAATCCTGCGATACTCTGGATGATCATGGTTTAATCCTTTCTAAAAATACCACAGTAAAGAACGGCAGCGGGTTGTCCATATCGAAAGACACCTGTCTGACAGCCGATATCCTGGCAGAGGGGCTTTATGGCTTGACAACCGAATGCGGTTCACCCATAAATGCCCTATGCCCCTTTTGGCGAAAACGGTGGCGGGTGTACTGGTCTGCTATTGCGTGTATTGTTTCCTTCTTTTTTTCATGCAGCGATCGATATTATTCCCGCGCAACCAAATCCCGACGCCTGCCAGTGGAGATGTGCTTGGCAAAATTCCGGACCTGAAAAAAATCTGGTTGAAGATCGGTGATGGTCGTGTCGAAGCCTGGTTTTTACCACCACCGGCTAAACCTGAGGCAGCGCTGGTGCCGGCTGTCATTTTTGCCCATGGCAACGGTGAACTCATTGATTACTGGCCGGTCATGCTCCGAAATTTTGCCCGGATGGGAATCGGGCTGCTCCTGGTCGAATATCCGGGTTATGGACGTTCCAGCGGCACGCCGACGCAAGAAAGCCTGACGCACACGTTTGTGGCGGCCTATGACGCATTGGTAGCTCAAGAAAAGGTGGATCCAAAGCGGATTATTCTTTTCGGTCGGTCTGTGGGCGGGGGTGCGGTTTGCGCACTGGCGCTTCAAAGACCCGCCGCCGCTTTGATTCTCATGTCCACCTTTACCAGCGTTCAATCCATGGCGTCAAAATTCCTGGTGCCGAAGTTTCTGGTCCGGGATCCGTTTTATAATCTTAAGGTCGTTCGACAATACCGGGGACCGGTGCTGGTGATCCATGGCCGCCATGACCGCATTATCCCTTTTGAGCACGGCGCCAAGTTACACAAAGCCGCCCGGAACAGCACCCTGATAACCTATGACGCCGGGCACAATGATTGTCCGCCCGACTGGAATCAATTCTGGAAGGATATCGCTTTATTTCTGGCGGATAACGAACTGGTCTAAAGCATTGCCGGTTATTTATGGGAACGCACACCAAACGCAACACGCCAGACGATCATTTCTGACCGATTGCAATCATGCGATTATTCATAAAACCGTAATCGCCGTCTGCTGCATGCGGTGAAAATTCGGTGTGAATGTTGATGCGGGTAAATCCGCTTTCTTCCAGTAAATCTGATAAACCGGCGGCATCATATATTCGAATGGCATAGCTTTGATCGCGAATGAGCCCGTCGCTCTTGCTCAGGACGACTTCACGCGCACAGATGAATGGCTCCCGTATTTCCCGCTGCCGACAGACGACAACGCCTTCACCGATTTCATGCCAGGCATTGGGACTGAATGAAGAGCGGACCGCCTCACCATCAGCCACATCCACCAAAATCCAGCCGCCAGTCCGCAAGACCCGAAACGCTTCGGAAATTATTTTGGCGTCGGCACCGTCTTGCTGAACATACCCCAATGAATTGCCCATGATGATCACATGCTCATAGCTGGCCGGCGGTATATCCATCTGGCGTGCATCTCCGCAGATGAATTCCATCTTGAGGTCATTTTTGCTGGCGTTGGTTCTGGCGATATTGATTAATTTCTCGGAATAGTCCAGGAGGGTGCAGGCCGTATATCCCCGCCGGCTGAGTTCTAAACAATGTCGACCGTGACCGCCGCACAAATCCAGGATTTTATGGCTGTCTTGAATCGGCAGCAACCGGCAGATCAGATCCACTTCCCGGCGGGTAATTTGACGGTCGCAAACCGAACGCGCATCCGTCAACAGATAAACCTCATCGAACAGCGTCTTCCACCAAGCCGGATCAACCTGTATGCTCATGGTCGCCTTTCCACACTGGTTTTGGCTTATAAGATAATTTGAAAACCACGGCTTTATTTTGGGTGTCAGTTTTCAGAAAACAGAAGTCAGAGGTCAGGGGACAGATAAAAATTGCAAGATGAGACTGCTGACCTTTTTTCTGTTCTCTGGCATCTGGCTTCTGCTCACTGACATCTGAACACTGACACTTGCTTGTCCTCCGAAGCCTTTAAGGCGAAAGAGGGAAACCATGGGCATCGTGATTGCCAGAAGCGCTCAACTCGATTTAGAAATACAGCAGAACTGGTGTAATTTATGTGTGCTCACGAATACCCGGTGCCGCTCCAAAATTAAACAATCCATCTGACGCTATGATGGCCGCAGAACCGTTCCAAGGCTGCAAGCGGGCAATATCGAGCTCCTCTTTTTCAATTTTTACCATTTCGTCCAGTTCTCCTGCCAGCCACATTTTCTCCAGCAACAGGCAATCCGTCCATAATTTATGACCGTAACCCTGTACGGCCTTTACTTGCTCCCGGGTAAACACCCGCGGTCTGAGCGCCACCCGCACCGGCCCCAGCAGATAGGTAAACGCCATCTCGGTCGCCATTTGATTCCGATCTTCAATAATTTGCTGCAGATCACTGCTGTCCATGGCCAGGATGGCTGCATTAATCCGTGCAACAGCATCTTGTACACTTGTTTGCGAACGCAACAGCGCCAGGGGCTGAAACCCCCCGCCGCTGCCAACATTGGTCGGCACCCCGCCAAAGCGACCGACAAATCCCAGCAGCCCTTTGGGCCCCATGAGACAGCGAAAATCCGTCTGAACCCGCTCAAGCGAGATCGCGTCATTTTCCAGATAGGGGATTTCTTCGGCCCATAATCGCAGCGGAATTTTTTGCTGCACGATGTAATTACCTTCACTCAGCGCCAGATTGATGGCCTCATCGATATCGGTATTCACCGTGCCGACGCGGACACCGTGCCCTGAGTAGCCTCTTTCCGGCTTGAGCACCAACGCATCCCAGTTGCGACGGGTCCAGGTGATGAGATCATCAATGGGGCTGCCGTCGGGTCCGTCGGTCTTGCGTGGATAAAACTGCCGCGTCCACGGGGTGCGCCCCACAATTTCCCTGTGAAAGTGTTTTGCATGGCTGCCGGTGATGAGTTCAAACATGCTTTTAACATTAAACGGTTCGGTGCCGCGGGGATTGATAACGCGCTGCTCTTTGACCGCTTGCAGCACCGGGGTTAAATCATGTTGGCGATGCAACGCCAACAAAACGTCTGTATTGAAGTCCATAAATATAACGGATACCGGCCGGCCTTGCCAGCTAACCACACCGTTTTTGAGTTCAAGCTCCTGCGGCGCCATCAAGGCGCCGGTAATCCCCTCGGCGGAGCTCAGACGCTCGGCCAGATTGCGGTTTTCGGTGACATCTTCCAATGTCTCAGCCTCTGCCATAACGGCGATAATGCCCGGGTTGCGCCCGGCGCGTGCTTTGTGAGCATCGATCAGCATTTCGGCAAAACTGTCCACCGGGAAGAACAGCGGGTGGTCAAAATCCAAGTCCACATCAAATTTTATAAACCGGGACAGCTTCTGCCAGATGGCCTTACCGATGATCTGGGTGGTTTTCTGATAATCCCAGCCTCCGGGGCTCCCGAGGTTCCATTCCGAGTGATATCCTTGAAATATTTCCACGACAGGTTCCTTTGAATTTTCGATGATGCCCGTGAAACGACAGTGAATGCATCAAGACCGAAATTGGCCCAAATATGAGCCACCCGGACAGTAGCATAACTGCCATGCGCTGTCCAATCGCTGATTAGTGACGCTGCCTTTCGAATTAAGTTACAGACTATTGCTCAACAGGTTTTAATGGCGACCAGGGATGCCAGCCAGGCGACATCACCGCTTGCTTCGTCTTTGGCTTCACTATAGAGTAGAATCTTCAGCGCCAGAAACGCATGCAACAGCTCGTTTTGGCTTAAATAATAATCCGCATGCTCCGGCGGGTTTTGATCTGAATCCAGCATATCCAGCAAGGTTTGAAAAATCAGAATCCCGCCCGGGTTAAGTCCTGCTGTAATATAAGGAAACAACCGTCGGTTTAAGAACTTGACATTGACAATCAGATCATAGTGGTTGGCGGGAATATCAAAATTATCAAAATCGGCACAGATGGGATGGATATTGGGGTGCTTCCCGGAAAACAACGACAGGCCGGTGTCGGCAATGTCGATGGCATCGACCACAAATCCCTGATCGGCGAGAAAAAGCGAGTTGCGGCCATTTCCTGCAGCAATATCCAAGGCTTTTTTACCTCGGGATAGCCTCGCATATTGTTTGACAATCGCTGATGGTCCTTGCGGATATTTTTCAATTTGATACCGCTCATTCCATTTTAAACGGTCCTGCAACATCCAACTGCCACCATCGTTAAGGTTTAAATTTTTTCTTTGAAAATCCGGACAGGGTGAGTCATCGTTTCATAAATTGAAAAGGCCGGTTTCGTCAAGGTCAGATTCCTTCTTAAAGAAAGCAAACCCATAAATGCCTTTTTGCTTTCCGAACTTGACCCCGTTACGGGTGAATGATATTCACAATCGGAACGTTTTTTTGACAACCACTATAAGCGCAACTAATGCCAGACATCTGAAGTAAAAAAACCTCCAGAGAAATTCCCTGAAGGTATTTTTTTTTGGTGCGCCCGGCAGGATTCGAATCCTCCAAAGGCGGATTTCAGCTGGCGCCTCAACCTGCTGCTTGGCTCTCATCCTGTCCGAAGCACAAAAAAACAGGTAATGGTTGTTACTTAACCACCACCTGATATTATTTTTTGGTGCGCCCGGCAGGATTCGAACCTGCGGCCTACGGATTCGTAGTCCGGCGCTCTATCCGGACTGAGCTACGGGCGCAACTTAAATAAAATTAGAACTCGTTAATAGGATATACGGTCCCGATTGTCAATTCATTATTGAACCCTTGAATGGATGAAACCAGGCATAAAGGATATAAAGCATAGGACGGGTTTCAGATGAGTGCTAAGCATGTCGAGTTGATGAAAATTGCCCTGCGTGAGGCGGTAAAAGCCAGGGAAAAACAAGAGATCCCAATCGGTGCGGTGTTGGTGGCGGAAGATGATGAATTGCTTGCAGCCGCTCACAATCAAACGATTGCCCGCAAAGATCCGACCGCCCATGCTGAAATACTGGCATTGCGCCGGGCGGCAGATAAACTAGACAATTACAGATTGTTAAATACAACCCTATATGTTACGGTCGAACCCTGCCCCATGTGCATGGGAGCTGCCATCCATGCCAGGGTTTCGCGAATCGTATTTGGGACACACGACCCCAAATGGGGGGCAGCCGGCTCGCTGTATAACTTCGCCGCTAACCAGCGTTTCAATCACCAACCGGAAGTTATCGACGGTATTTGCGAAGGTGAATGCCAACAATTGATGCAGGATTTTTTCCGTGATATGCGCAAATAATCGTTGTTTTCGGCTAAAACTAAAAGTAAATAGAGCTGAACTTTTAAGCTTTCAAAGGAGATAATTGTGGCAAATGTTGTAATCGTCGGAACCCAATGGGGGGATGAAGGCAAAGGTAAAATAGTCGATTTATTGGCTGAATTTGCTGATGTTGTAGTTCGTTTTCAGGGTGGTAATAATGCCGGCCACACAATGGTGGTGGGCGATGAGCAATTGATTACCCATCTGGTTCCTTCCGGCATTCTGCAGCAAAAAGTCTGTGTGATCGGTAACGGGGTTGTGGTAGATCCGGCCGTACTGATTGAAGAGCTTGATCATCTGGCCGGCCGCAACGTCGAAATCGGTCCGGATAGATTAAAAATCAGCGAAAAAGCACATCTGATCATGCCTTACCACAAACAGATCGACCATGCCCGCGAAAAATTTAAAGGCGACAAAAAGATCGGCACCACCGGGCGCGGTATCGGACCGGCCTACGAAGATAAGTCCACTCGCAGAGGAATCCGTTTTGTGGATCTGCTTGAGGCTGAAGAATTTCGCGATAAAGTCAAAGAGATCCTGGATGAGAAAAATTTTTACCTGGAGCACTATCTGTCTGCTGAGACACTGGATGGCGCTCGGATTATTGATGAGTATGCAGCGCACGCACAAAGACTCGCGCCCTATGTCGCCAACATTTCAATTATCATCGATCGGGCTATCAAAGCAGGGCAGCAGGTCCTGTTTGAAGGTGCCCAGGGCACCCACCTGGACATTGATCACGGCACCTACCCTTTTGTGACGTCATCCAATACGCTGGCCGGCAATGCCTGCTGCGGTGCCGGCATCGGTCCGCGAGCCATTACAGATGTCATCGGCATCGTAAAAGCGTATACGACCCGGGTCGGCAAAGGCCCTTTTCCCTCTGAGCTGTTCGATCAAATCGGTGATCGGATTCAGGAAAAAGGTGCGGAATTTGGCGCAACCACCGGCCGGCGTCGAAGGTGCGGCTGGCTGGATATCGTTATTCTCAATAACGCTGTCCGTCTGAATGGTCTCACCAGCCTGACCGTAACTAAATTAGATGTTTTGGGAGGATTGGATACTTTGAAAATCTGCACCGCCTATGAATATAAGGGCGAAATTTTAAATGATTTTCCGGCAAGCCTCAAAATCCTGGCTGATTGTAAACCGGTTTATGAAAGCCTGCCGGGTTGGACGGAGGATATATCCGGTATCAAAGATATGACTGACCTGCCCGTGAATGTCAAAAATTATCTCAAACGGATTGAAGACCTGACGGAAACGCCCATTCACATTGTATCGGTCGGAGCTGAAAGAAACCAGACCATTGTGCGCAAAAACCCTTTTCTTTAGGACAAGCGGCTTTATGAAAAAAACCGGCTGCTAATTTAATAACGCCGGAAGTGTTGCCTTCGAATGGGATTTAAGATTGACATTCCCGAACAAGTAGCATACAAAAAATGGCTTAGTCGGGACGTGGCTCAGCCTGGTAGAGCACAGCGTTCGGGACGCTGGGGTCGCGCGTTCAAATCGCGCCGTCCCGACCACTTTCATTTTTGACTTCCCCTTTTCTCCTGGCCATCTTTTTTCACCGGCAATTCGATTTTAACAAGCGGGCAACATATTTAGCGATTGCCGGTGCCGCGGTCAGCCCCGGGCTGTCAATTCCCAGCAAATGAATGACCCTGGGCGTATGGCGATCCGTCTTAATGTAAAAATCATGATACCCGTCGAGCCGCGCCTGAATGCCGCCCTGGTGATATTGCAGATCCGGTGGCGTCAGATCCGGAAAAAAGCCCATATTTTCCAGAAACGCCTCCGGCGGTGGGGGCGGCGTACTGTAGTCATCAAAATGGGTGACCGGCAACAGTTTGGGACCGACGGTGACGGTGTCACCGATGCCCATCTGGCCATCAACGATGTCAAAGGTCGGTGTTAAGTGAACACCGACGGTATGATGTCGGCCGGTAGGCGAATCAATAACAATCGGCGTCGGGTAGACGTTCATTCCCCGTAGGAATAACTGGGGTCGACGGTTGCGGTAAAACTTAAACGAATCCCCGCGGATCAATGCCGATTTGATGGGGATCTTTGGATCGAGCATACGCGCCATATCGACGGCCTGAATCCCGGCAGCATTGATGACAGTATTTGCCCGGATGCGTTCTGTCTGACCATCCCGGTAACGGATATGCGTCACGACCTCACCATCCGATAATGCTAAATCAACGACTTCGGTTTCAGGCATAAACTGAGCGCCGTGGTTGCTGGCGGAGGCATATACCTGGCGTAGAAGCGCAGTCGGATCAATGATGCCGGATGTGGGAACGAGCAAAGCCGAATGCGCGCTGACATTGGGTTCCCGTTGCCTGATTTCATCTGCGCCGATCTTGCGCACGTCCGGTACGCCGTTAATTTTGGCCTGCCGCAGATATTGATCAAGGTTGCGGCTTTCAGCTTGATCATTGGCCACAATTAATTTCCCGGTTTGTATGCACGGCAGCTGATATTTCTGTGCAAACTCATACCACAGGCGGTTTCCCTCCACACACAACCGGGCTTTAAGCGGACGCAATTCCTGCTCGTAATAGATACCGGCGTGCAGCACGCCCGAGTTGCGTGAAGATTGATTTTCCCCCGTTGCAATCCCGGGGTTTTTTTCAAACACATAAATGTCCGTCTGATCTTTGACCAGCTCAAGGGCCACGCAACATCCGATGATGCCGCCACCAATAACGGCTATGTTTATTTTCTCGCTCATAGGAAGCATCCATTGTTACGGATCTAATTGCGTTAGCACATCCACTTAACCAGGTCAAATGGCCACCCGTCGCGGATCTATTTGCGCTCGGTTTGCGCCATGTCTATCGCGTAAAAAGCAACCGCATTTTAGCTGCGCTGTGAGTTGGCCGCCATCGATGGGTTTGAGAGCGTCTGGATGCGTTGCAGGACGGGAGGGTGGGAATAATTTAAAAACACATAAAACGGATGAGGGGTTAGATTCGATAAATTGTGAACCGAAAGTTTCTTCAGGGCGGTGACCATCGATCCGGGGTCCTTGGTGGTTTCAGCGGCAAATTGATCGGCTGCAGTCTCGTTTTTACGGGACCGGAGCTGCATCAGGATGCTGACAAAAAAATCAATGGGTGCGTACAACATGGCAAAAAAGAGCATCCCGGCATAAACGGACTGCTGTGGCATGTAAAAGGCGTCGAAAAGCCCCTGATAGGTGATGAACTGCGCCAATAGAAACAGCATCAGTCCAGTTTGCAAAATACCCAGCATCAGCGCTTGGCGAATGTGCTTTTTTTTGTAATGCCCCATTTCATGGGCCAATATCGCTACTAATTCCTTAACCGTGTGCTGCTTTATCAGAGTGTCAAATAAAACAATCCTTTTGTGTTTGCCGAAACCGGCGAAAAAGGCATTTGATTTGGTGGACCGCCGCGAGCCATCCATCTGATAGATATTTTCCAATGGAAAATCAATGGCTTTGGCATACGATAAAATTGCCGATTTAAGTTCGCCTTCCTCCAGTGGCGTAAACTTGTTAAACAACGGCATAATCCAGGTGGGGGCAATAAACTGAACCGTCAGCATATACAGCGTAACCCCGATCCAGCAATACCACCAGGCATGGGGCCCGGCGTATTCGAAGAAAGCCAGGATGGCCGCCAGCAGCGGTGTGCCCAACAAAAGTGCCAGCAGTAAACCTTTAAGCAAATCCAGCATATAGGTTGCAGGAGTACTTTTATTGAAACCGAAGCGGGCCTCAATCACAAAGGTATGGTAGACGCTAAACGGCAATGATAGCACGGCTTTAAATAGCAATAGGACCCCGATGTAAATCAGGCCACTAAAGACCGGTCCCAGTCCAAAAGCGCGCACCCAGCGGTCCAGCAATGGAAATCCTTTGGCGAACCAGAAAACCAGCACAACAACGAGATTAAAAGCGGAAACGAGCCATCCGAATCGGGTATGCGCTTTGAGATAACGCTGGGATTGACGATACCGATCCGCTTCGTAAATGTTCGCAAAGCCCCTGGGTAGTTCAGCGCTGATGTTTTTTAGATTGAGTCCATCCGCAAGCAAATTCAATATAAAACCGGCAGTCAGGGTGCCGAGGATAATTAGGGCAATTTCGTTCATGCCGTATCCTTAAGTTTAAATTATCGCATTTTTAACGCCATCACAAGGCCGATGCCGATGCTCCAAGGATCAGGGGATGGCATGCTGCTGACGTATAAAATTTTTCAGGATATTGTAAGGTTGAGCCCCAACCAACGATTGTCTGCCAATTAAAAAAGTGGGTACCGCCGTGATGCCGGATTTATAAGCGCGCGCCCAATCACGGTCGATCGCTTCCTTAAAAGCCCCGGATTCAAGCACCTCGCGCGCAGCAGTGGCATCAAGCCCGACCGACATGGCGATGCTCACCAGGGAATTCATATCAAAAATGTTGCGTCCCTCTGCGAAATAGGCCCGGAACACAGCATCATGAAACACCTCGCCCTTCCCTATCTGCTCGGCCCATTTGCCCAGCTCCTGAGCGCGTCGGCTGTTATACGTCATTTGCCGATCGCCAAAGGGCAACTCCAGCTCCTGCGCCACTTGCTTTAGATGCGAAAGCATTTGGGCAATGTCGATATTGCGTCCGGAAAACAGATCTTTAAGGGTGCGGCCCTGCGGCGGGGTTTCCGGATGAAGCGGAAAAGCCAGCCATTGCACGCTGATCTGAAATTCGCGCTGCAACTGTTCAACACGCCCGGTGATGAAATAACACCAGGGTCAGATATAATCCGAGAATATCTCCAGCATGGGTAAGGTTGTCATATGGCACCCTATTAGATCGATTGTTGAAGCCAATGGCCATGCAAATAAAAATGGGTGGTCCCAAGGAACCACCCAGCAGAACGAGGAGATTGAAGGAGGTTCACAAACAACCGCCTCGTCATTAAAATAAGGTGCTGTTTGAATCTGTCAAGATTCGGGTGGCAACCATGCAACCATTTGCACAAAAAAAAGCGGCCCATGGGGAATGGGCCACTTGGGATAGAGGAAAGTGTTAAGGGTTAAGTTGATAGATTAACCGATTAACGACTTGGCAGCATAAGCTGCATACGAATAGTATAATACCACGGTGTAGTATGTCAAGCGGTTTTCAACGTCCTTCGCGACCCGGCCATATCTTTTTGACCATGCGTTGAAATTCCACCCCGAATCCATTGCGATTGGACCAGATGACTCTGGCATAGCGCTGAATTACATTACCCTTTTTCCGATTGGGAATTGCAAGCTGAACCGCTGTGCCGATCTCTAGGCCGTCTTTTTCATTGGTTTCAAGAAATAAACCGCCCAGACTGATGTTTTTTATTTCTCCCGGATAGATCTTGCGGCCAACCGCATACTTAACATATAAGGAACAGGGTTTACGCGGATTTCTGCGGGATTCAATTCCTCTTTCGACGGGTCTTTCGAGCGGATCGGTGTCTAAAAACCGTACCCCGTAGCCATAGTAAAAAGAAGATTTTTTCAATGGTTTGCGCCATTTTATGGCGCCGTGGTAACGTTCGTAAACATCAGGGTCGGGTGTGAAAGGGGAATTGGGAATACCGATATAAATATCGGTCCCGGGGGCTAAGAAGTGATCGGTTTCAAAATATAGCCCGAAGTCGCTATAGTTGAACATGCGGGCTCCCTGTAAAACACCGAACTTGGCATCCTCGAGAACAATCGGCGCCTGGTAGTCAAAGCGGGTATAGTCTCTTTTTTCAGGATTTGAATTCATCAAATCACCTCAGGCTGACTCATAGCACCTTGAGATGATAAAAATCAAGTATTTATAGCGATTAATTTACCGGTGGTTTGAATTTATACTTTTCAAGAAGGTCCTGGATGGCCTCTTCGAGAAGGTCGTTTTGGCGCTTTTCGAGTTGTGCGGCCAGGATCCTGATTTCTTTGATTAAATCAGAATCCAGAGTGGTGTTGTACATCTTTCTTTTAGCCATATGCATTATTTACAATAATGTGTTAGAGGTTAACAATTTCTTGGCAAAAGGGTTTCCGGTTAACAGCTTGCCGGCCCGCCAATCAGTAATCGCAACGATAGGCGTCAGCAGCCGAGCCCACCCGATAATCATACAGCCAGACAACGTGGGTGGCCCCCAGGTTCGCAGCCCGCTTCAAAATCTCATCCTGGTGTCCCGGGGGGCGATAATTGTCTAAAATTCTTCCGGGGTCTAAGGTTTCCGAAAGGGTTGCAATGTGGGCACAGCCCTGCACCATAGGTTCTTCCGCAACCTTCACCGCTGGAATGGTTTTCACGCAGGCTACGATGAATACGATGCCGATGATCCAAAATCCTTTTTGCATAGATTCAGCTGATCCTTTAAAAAAAATTTAGCAACACAATTGCGGTCTTTTTGTGCGGTCTGAATATGTTAATTATTGTAATATAAATAGCAGCTTATGTCAAAATTTCCATGCCTTACAAATCCTGATAATTTCAGTATTGTATGTAATAATAAATAGTTATACCACTTTCCATAATACCTGAATCTTGCATGAAAATAATTGCGAAGTTGAGATAGAACCGAAGAAAAAAACGGCAGCTGCGTATTCCGGAGATAAACCCTCATAAATCATCGGGTAGATATTTATCAGCAGGCCCAGAATTCTTATTCGACGAATCAACTCGATCAGGGTCGATATACTTACCGGTTTTTGACAAACTGTAGGGGATGGGTTGCGGGTGTTTGATTTGCAATGAATTTATCACATAGTCAAAATATTGCATGTAACACTTAATATAATATAAATAAATTATTTAAATCTTTTTATAAATTGACCAATTGTTTCATGGACCTTTTGGGCGCCCTCACCCAGTAAAATGCCGTGCCGCTCAAAATTAAACAGCAGGTATTCTTTTTCCGATGATCCGATCAAATCAAAGATTTGGCGGGATCCTTTGGGCTCCACTACGGGGTCACCACTGGATTGGACAACCAGTGTCGGCACGGTAATGTGCGCTAATCTCGGTTCCAAATCATCCATGAGCCGATCAATTTCCACCACCCCGGCAATCGGGTTGCGCGCATAGTTGATATGAATATTTTCAGGTTTGTTTTCGACAAATTCCTTTTTTGCGCCAAGTTGGCGGGCTCTCTGCATCAGACGATTCCACATGTCAACTGCCGGCGCAAATCTTGCCGAAAAATCTTTAAGGCGCATGGGGGCGGCTACGGCAAAAACACCGGCCACCGCATCAACGCGATCGGCAAGATCCAGGGCCAGTCCCGCCCCGGTTGAAAAGCCACCGGCCACGACGCGTTCGCAAATATTGCTGATAATGGCGTAGCCGCGATCGACAGAATGGCGCCAGTCCAAATATGAACGCATCGCCAGATCTTCTGGAGATGTTCCGTGACCCTTTAAACGCGGCACGTAGACCCAAAAACCCTGCCGGCCCAAATATTCCGCCAGTTCCCTGACTTCCAACGGCGCGGCCATATAACCATGCGAAAGAATGATGCCCAATTTCTTGGATCGGCCTTTGACCAGAAAGGGCATGCCCACCGACATCGGTTTTGTTTCCCCTGCGATCTTAAAAGTGGCATAGTCCTTTTTAAATTCCGCAACCGCTTCAGCAATCAGGTAACGGGCAACTTTGCGCCGAATCCAGAACCGCGGCTGAGCAGCCAGGCGGTTCACGATGCGCTGCAACATGGTGAGGGGTTCAACGGCATTGGCCATCACATCAACCGGGTTATCAATGCGGGCGCGATGGAAATCATAGGCCGATGAAAACTTTGAGGAATCTTTCACAAGCAATTTGCCCTGTCGGGAAAGTATGCCGGTATCAAGCGCCACCGCTAAAAAATCCTGGAATTTGTGGTAGCGATCATCGGTTAGCAAATGCACCTGATCACCGTCCAGGCTGCGGTGCAGATGAATATCTGTTTTATGCGGAATTTGCGTGCAGGCCAGAAATACACGCCTTCGGAGGTCCTGGTCATCAATTTTTTTGGAGCGCATCGCGCGCAGCATGGATGCAAACAGATGGTCGTGATTAACGGTGGTTAAATTGTAAATGGCGGCCATATAGCGTTCCATCAGCCGCAGGGCTTCGATCCGCATCCGGGTTCGCGAGGGTATGGCATCGTCGAAATTAATCCGTCTTTTGGCGGAAATATCCATATCAATCGGTGAACATTGCAGGCACTCAAATATCTCGATGGGTTCGCCGAAGCGAATATCGATATCCACTCCGGAAAGCAGCATGGAGCCCTCGGTCATCAGTTCTTCGATGAAGCGTTCCGGTAAATCTTCGACCAGGCGCACAGCCAGGTTGCTCAAGATGTTTTCGCGCACACGAATCGGGTAATACGTCAAATTGACCGGAATGATATGAGTATCGCCGTTTATTACCGGCTCCATATCCTTGATTTGAAACTGCTCTGCCAGACGTTGGACTTCTTCGGCGCTTTCGGCCCGCAATCTTCTGAGACGCTGACGGTAGAATTCGGTCCTCAGCGCCAATGTGGCGGCACCGGTGTGCGGCGGATGCTTGCCGCCGGCCGCTGAGATCATAAAACGCCCTTTTTCAATTATCTTTTTATTTTTGACCATGCGGCCTTCCGGAAAAATGATCCAGTTGGCCTCACCCGTCAGCAACGTTTTAACAATCAGGCGATCCCGGTCCGCATTTTTGGTAGAAACAGCGCCAACTTTTTCCAGGTAGGTCCCAAAGGTGCCTTTGAACAACTCAAACGAAGCCAGCGACCAGACCGGGATCTTGGTTATGCGAAAAATCAGATAGGGCATCAGAAAGGTTTCAAGCCGCGTAAAATGATTGAGTACAAAAATATTGGAACCCGGAGGGATATTATTCTCGCCATGATAGGAAATTTGGGCCTTTGACAGGTTGGTAATCGTCTTTATCGCCAGCCCCGTGGTTCGATATGCAAACTGGTTGAGCATTCCCTATCCCTTATGCAGGAATCGCTGTGAAAGAAAAACGAATAATGGTAATGGCTTCTGTTTATTATAAAGCTGGTTGGCTGTCTTCCTCATCCTGCCCCTGAGTCCAGTAAATTAGGGGCGCCTTTCATTATCGATCATATGAGATAATGAATCGAAAATCAATAAATTGAGAATAAATCAATTGTCCCGGGCTTTATTCCGAACGGATGAACTTCATCCAGCAAACCGCAGCAACAGTCAAACCGGGCACGAGTTGACAGGTGCACGAAATAGCCATAAGTTAGTGCCTGAATTTTGCACGAGTCGGAGGCTTCCAATGAGAGGGAAGCATAATTACCCATCAGGAAAAAATGCCGAAATTTAAAATCAGCACCCTGGGCTGCAAGGTGAATCAATCCGAATCCGATACAATTGCAAAAGAACTGCAAGCTATCGATTGGATACCAGCCGGTAAAAGCGAAGCATCAGAGATGGTTGTCATCAACACCTGCACGGTAACCCAAAAAGCCGCAATGCAATCCCGCCAAGCCGTGCGCCAAGCTATCCGCGCCAATCCAGATGCCCGCATCATCGTTACGGGCTGCTATGCGCAGACAGAACCGACCACCCTCGAAAATATCGTCGGTATTCAGTATATTGTCGGCAATGCCGATAAACACCGCATAATTGACTTTGCTGATCAAACTCAAACGACCGATAGGGCCATCACCATCTGCAACGATGTGCGACAATCACGGTTGCTAAAACCATCGCCTGCCGCAATTACGAGCAGCCGGACCCGACCGGTTTTCAAAATACAGGACGGATGCAATGCTGCTTGCACCTATTGTATTGTGCCCCGGGCCAGAGGCCCCAGCCGTAGCTTACCGCCAAAAGATGTCCTGAAAGGGGCCCGCGCCTTGTCTGCGGCCGGTTATCTTGAAATGGTGCTCAGCGGCATCCATCTGGGTCGCTACGGCCGCGATCTAAAACCCAAAACCAGCCTGAGCGAATTGTTGGATCGCATTGAGCGCTCAAATGTAATGCGGCGTGTGCGACTCAGCTCCATTGAGCCCCTTGAGATCACCGATGACCTCATCCAGCGTGTTGCAGAATCGTCACGTTTTTGCCGCCATTTCCACATTCCGTTGCAAAGCGGTGATGACAGCATATTAGCAAAAATGAAGCGGCCTTACACTTCAGATGATTTCAGGCAGCGCGTTCATGAAATTCACAATCGCATTCCGGATGCGGCCATCGGGATTGACGTCCTGGTGGGATTCCCCGGTGAAACCGATGCGGCATTCAATCACACCTATGAATTTATTAGCGCCCTGCCGGTAACCTACCTGCATGTCTTTCCATTTTCAGCCAGACCCGGTACGCCAGCTGCAAACTACGCCGGTAAGATCCCGCCAGATATTATTAAAAAAAGATGCGGACAGATGCGCCGTCTGGGAAATTCCAAGCGTCTGAATTTTAATCAACACTTTATCGGCCAGCAACTTGAGGTTCTGGTTGAGTCAACCCGGCACGCTGTCAGCGGCTTTTTAAAAGGCCTCTCATCCAACTATATCACCGTTCTGATTGACGCCGATGCCTCTCAAATCAACAAACACCTGTCGGTCAGCATAACGGAACAGGTTGACGATGCCTTAGTGGGAATCATTGCCTAACAGCATGGTTCTCCGACTGCAGCTCAATTGAATGTGAGCCGCATTTATCCTGCGGCCATCGATTTCCCAACCCATCGTAAACATTTAACCCAAGCAAAGGAAGAAACCATGAGCGCAAAAATCGATTACCAAGAAGACCTTGAACGACCCATTGCCGTATTTGAAACCAATCTGGGCAATTTTGAGGCCGAGCTTTACGCCAAAGAGTGTCCGCAAACAGTCTGGAATTTCATCAACCTGGCAGAAGGCCGCCAGGAGACCGACCGAGAAGGAAATTTTTATGACGGGCTGACCTTTCACCGTGTGATCAATGGTTTCGTCATTCAAGGCGGGTGCCCGCAGGGAAGCGGAAGGGGCGGTCCGGGGTATCAGTTCGCGGATGAATTTGATACCGGGTTGCGGCATGCCAGTGAGGGTATTCTTTCAATGGCCAACGCCGGACCCAACACCAATGGCAGCCAATTTTTCATTACCCTGGCATCCACACCGCACCTGGACGATCGCCACGCGGTTTTTGGTAAAGTCATCAAAGGTCTGGATGTCGTCCAAAAAATCGGATCTGTTAAAACCGGGCCCGGTGACAGCCCCCTGGAGCAGGTGATCATTAACAGCGTCCGGATTCAACGGTAAAGCAGCAATGCGGCCATTATAAGCGATTAGCAATCGAATCCGGAAACGGGGCACCCGTTGGCCATGGCAATGTAGACAAAAAAAGCGCAGTGTTGAAACTGCGCTTTTTGTGTTTATTATTGTGGTGCCGAAGGGGAGACTCGAACTCCCACCGGAATACTCCGACTAGACCCTGAACCTAGCGCGTCTACCAATTCCGCCACTTCGGCACGCACTGCAATACCTTCTGCGAAAAGGTGCTCAAGGGTTGCTTTAAATATCTTTTTTTACTATGCATGTCAAGGCCGTTATTTCAAGTGGCCGTTCAAAGATCAGGGGGAACGACCTTAAGCTTAAAATGAAAATCATTGATCGTCTCGAACATATTCGACAACCGTTTGTCAATGCCGTCATTACTGTTGGAAATTTTGATGGCGTTCACATCGGCCATCAGGCGCTGTTTCATGAGGTCATCGAAAAGGCGGATGCGATTAACGGGACCGCCATCGCCATGACCTTCGAGCCCCACCCCATGAGGGTGTTAAAGAAAAACAACCACCCGCCCCTGATCACCCTGTATGAGCAAAAAGAAGAACTCATCGAGCGCTCCGGAATCGACGTGCTTATCTGTATTCCCTTCACAAAAAAATTCGCTTCGCTGTCGGCCGAAGAATTTATCAAAGATTTACTGATTAAAAAGATCGGAATGAAAGCTATTATCGTCGGCGAAGATTACACGTTTGGCAAAAATCGAGAAGGCAATCTGACGGTTTTAAAATCCTATGCTTCCCAACTGGGGTATGAAGTCATTGTGGCCGAATGGATCAAGGCCACCCGCAATGTACCGGATCGCATCAGCAGTACCCGTGTCCGAAAACTGGTGATGGCCGGCGAGATCGAAATGGCCCGCAAAATGCTGGGTCGCCATTATCAAATCAGAGGATTGGTGGTTAAAGGTCGTGACCGCGGCGGAAAACTGTTGGGTATCCCCACTGCCAACCTCAACCTGCAGGATGAGCTATGTCCCAAAACCGGAATATACGCCGTAACGCTTGAATACCATAACCGGCTTTACAAGGGCGTGGCCAATATCGGCTACAGCCCCACCTTCAATGATAATGAATTCACCGTTGAAGTGCACATCCTGGAGTTTAACGAAAATATTTATGACCAAAAAATACGCGTCAATTTTATTGAGCGTATCCGGGATGAAAAGAAGTTTGGCGATATTGCCGAACTCAAAAACCAGATTAATCAAGACATCAAAGTAGCCCGAAAAATTCTAGTCGCATACGACGAATAGATGCTGACCAACCTCGATGCTCAGTTTGACAGCGAACCCACATCTCTCATATGAAAAATCATTTTCTAATTTCTCTAATAGCCGGAATTGCGCTTTCACTGACAGCGCTTTATTTTGCCTTCCGCAACGTCCCGCTTGATGACCTCCTCAACTATCTCATATCCATAAATTACCTCTGGATGGTTCCAGCCGTTTTCCTGGTGCTGGTGAGCTTTTTTATCCGGGCGCTGCGCTGGCAATTTATTCTGGCATCGAGCCATAAAATTGGGATTTGGCGTGCCTTCCATCCCATGATGATCGGCTTTATGATCAACTGCATCCTTCCGGGAAGACTCGGCGAATTTGCGCGACCCGCAATTCTACAAAAAAAAGATAAGGTATCCTTCGCTACCGGTATCGCGACTGTCGCTGCGGAACGCATATTTGACGTGGGAACCCTGGTTGCCTTTGCGGTCATTACCTTTGCTGCCATTGATATCAATCCAGAATTAGAGATCACATTCGGCGATTTTCAGCTGAATCGTGGTACGCTGGAGGTCCTTTTTAGCAGAATTATCCTGATGGGCATTCTGTTGATTGCCGGCATGATTTTCGTCAGTATTGCGCCGATCCGCAGTGCCATCCAGCGCACAATTCTGGCCCTTCCGGCTTTGGTTTTCTTTGCTGCTGAATCGACGAAAAAAAAGCTTCGAGTGAAAGTCTGCGAACCGCTCACCCGGTTTATTGACAATATTGCCTTAGGCTTTACGTTAATAAAGGACCCAAGAAAAATAATCATTTGTGCGATCTACTCGTTTCTGGTGTGGATCATTGCGGCCTTTTCTTATTATGTCTTCAGCCTCGGCAGCCCTGGGTTTCATTTGTCTTATACCGAAATGTTTGCTGTCATGGTGATCATTTGCCTTTTTATCGCCCTGCCCTCGGTTCCCGGTTTCTGGGGGCTGTGGGAGGCTGGCGGTGTTTTCGCCATGGCCTTGTTCGGGGTTCCGTCCAATGCTGCTGCCGGTTTTACTCTGGCCAATCATGCCGTACAGATGTTTCCGGTCATCATTGTGGGTTTTATTTCAGCCATCATTACCAGTGTCAATATCTGGCAGGTTTCATATGAGAAAAAATCCGTCAAATCGCAAACAGGTTGAAAAAGTTCTGATCTTTGTGAGATAATGAGTAAAGCTTGTATGTATGTTTGGCAAAAAGGCAATCGGCTCATAAATCTTTTTCAATACCTGAATCTTGCATAAAAATTAATGCGCATATGAAAGTCTGCGACTTGTCCGCCTCTGGAGGGCGCGTGCAAAATTCAGGTAATATGATAACATGTCGAAACTTAAAATTCTGACATATCCGGACAATGTGTTACGCCATCCC
Source organism: uncultured Desulfobacterales bacterium (assembly GCA_947259495.1). GTDB lineage: Bacteria > Desulfobacterota > Desulfobacteria > Desulfobacterales > JAHEIW01 > JAHEIW01. The sequence goes on from CAMYLV010000010.1 coordinate 61,711, forward strand.
ACTCGTGAATTGGAAACTATCGACGGCGATGTTCAAAAAATGATCGATCATATGTCCGCCACCATGTATGCGGCGCCAGGTGTCGGGCTGGCGGCTATCCAGGTGGGCTGGGACCGCAGCGTGCTGATTTACGATATCTCACCTTCTGATGATGGAGGCTCTTTACAGGTCCTGATCAATCCGCGCATCATCGATCATGAGGGCGAAATTCTGTCAGAAAACGAAGGCTGCCTGAGTGTCCCGGAATTCCGCGCAGACGTAACACGTTACGCTTCCATTCTGGTTGAAGGCGTTGACCGCGAAGGCCGCCCGCTCAAACTGGAAGCAGAGGGCATGCTGGCAATTGTTTTGCAGCATGAAATCGATCATTTAAAGGGCAAGTTATTTATCGATCACATCAGCGCTCTGAAAAGACAGCTGTACACGCGCCGGATGAAAAAGAAATTGCGGTCGAAGTGAAAGACAAGTTCACCATTATCTTCATGGGCACGCCCGATTTCGCCGTGCCGTCTCTTGAATCACTCCACCAAGAAGGTCATAATCTGGCGCTGGTTGTCACGCAGCCCGACCGCCCTAAAGGACGCGGTCGCCAACCGGCTGCGCCACCGATTAAGCTAAAAGCGCTGGACTTGAATCTAAATCTGCTGCAGCCTGCAAAACCCAATACCGCACAATTTGCGGATCAGATCCAGCGAATTCAGCCCGATCTGCTAATCGTCATCGCCTACGGTCACCTTCTTTCAGAAAAAATACTGCAGTTGCCGAAATTTGGCGCAATCAACGTCCACGCGTCTCTGCTTCCAAAATACCGTGGCCCGGCTCCCATTCAATGGGCGCTTATCAACGGCGACACACAGACCGGTATCACGACCATGTTTATGGATGCGGGCATGGATACGGGTGATGTGCTCTTATCCCGGGCGGAGCCCATCTTGCCCGCAGACACTGCAGCCACCCTGCACGATCGTCTGTCAATGATCGGCGCCGACCTGCTGGTGCAAACCCTAAAGGATCTGGCTGCCCGTAGCCTCAAACCCATGCGGCAGGATCACGGCAACGCCACTTACGCGCCTCTTTTAAAAAAGCAGGACGGCCATATCGACTGGCAGAAAACTGCCGAAGAGCTGGAATCGTTTATCCGGGGTATGACGCCCTGGCCCGGGGCATTTACTTTTCACAATCAAAGCCGCTTGAAGATATTGAAGGCCGCCCCGATTATAGAACGCGTATCGGCGCCTGCCGGCACAATCCTTGTGGCTTTTCCCGGCGAACTGACAGTGGCCACCGGCAAGGGTGCATTATCCATTTTAGAAATTCAGGGCCCCTCTGGGAAACGGCTGGCCATCGCCGATTTTCTGCGTGGTTATCAATTGCCGCCGGGAACCCTTCTAAAGTAAGGAATCTTAAATCCAAGAGCAGGATTTTGTTTTCATTCAAGCGCGGTGGTGTTTGCACTTTGACAACCCCTATAGAATAAATGGAATACCCAAATGGTCGATGCTCGCCAGACAGCTTTAGCGGTACTCAACACATTGGATCTGGGGAAAAAAACACTGGACCGCATTATGCTGGAGATCCCCCAGGGGGACGATTATCTTTCCAGGCGGGATCGGGCCCTGATGAGTGCCATGGTCTACGGTGTTCTTCGGTGGCGCGGCCGCCTGGATCATATCACCGCTTATTTTTCCAATACCCCCATCGGTAAAATCCAACCTGAAGTTTTAAATATCCTGCGTCTGGGGCTATTTCAGATTATTTTTCTGGATCGCGTACCGGATTCGGCGGCCGTCAATACCTCAGTCGAGCTAACCAAGCAGAGCAAAAGCTGCCGGGCGGCCGGCTTTGTCAACGCTCTGTTGCGTAAGGCAGCTACAGATTACAAACACGTGCCGCTTTCAACTTTCCAGGAAGACCCGCTAACTTTTTTGACGTCCGGGCAGTCGGTCCCGGAATGGCTTGCAAAACGATGGCTGAAGCGCTTATCCGCGGAGACCATCATCACCCTTTGCAAAACGATAAACGCTATTCCGCCCATTACCATTCGAACCAATACACTTAAAACCGATCGGGAGCAGCTGATCCGGTCCCTTGAAGACCGAGTTGAACACATTGAGCCGACATCCTATGCGCTGGACGGGATTAAAATAATGAATCCCAAACAATCGATACAGCATCTGGCGGCCTACAAAAAGGGCTGGTTCCAGGTTCAGGATGAGGCCGCCCAGCTGGTTGCACTGCTGTTAAATCCGCAGCCGGGTGAAACGGTGCTGGATGCGTGTGCCGGTCTGGGCGGCAAAACCGCACACATGGCCCAACTTATGCGAAATCAGGGCACCATCACCGCTTTGGACCACAACGCAAAAAAACTTAAACAGCTTTCCGACGAAATGCGGCGCCTGGGCGTATCCATGGTGAAGGCCGTCTGCCACGATCTGCAGATTCCTCTTGCTGAAAATCAACTTTATGGCTTTGACCGGATTCTGCTGGATGCCCCCTGCTCCGGTTTGGGCGTGATGCGGCGCAATCCGGATATCAAATGGAATTCATCGACTTCACGCCTGGAGGGTTGTGCCGATATTCAAAAACGAATCCTGGAAAATCTGGCTGCCATGGTTAAACCCGACGGCATTCTGGTATACGCGGTTTGCAGTATGGAGCCCGAAGAAAACGAAGCGGTCATCAAGGAGTTTTTGAAAAAACAGCCAGATTTTGTTATAGATAAACGTTTGGGGAAACTCCCCGAAACAATACGTTCTCGAGTCAAACCCATTGCCGGATTTAGAACGCTTCCGTTTATCAATGATATGGATGGATTTTTTTTAGCACGTCTGAAAAGAAGAAAGTGATTGTAAAAATTGCCAAAATCGCCGGCCTGGGGTTGGCATTTGCGCTTGTGGCCGGCATCAGTGCCTATCTGACCCTTACGCTGATCATTAAAAGCGAAGATACGGTTATTGTGCCGGATCTCGAAGGCAAAGATGTGGTCTATGCCCTTGAAATTCTGACCGAGTTGGAACTCAACACAAAGGTCAAGGGATCAGAATACACCGGCGATATTCCCAAAAATCACGTTGTTTTCCAGGAACCGCCGCCGGGCTCAGAAATTAAAAAAGGCCGGGATGTCAGAATCATTCTCTCCAAAGGCCCCAAGACCTTCGCCATGCCCCATTTAATGGGCCTTTCTATTCAGCAGACCGATATTATCCTGGAAGAAAATGACCTGTGTCGGGGTGAGCTTTCGCGCACCTATCATCGGCAAATGGAAAAAGATCACGTCATGGCCCAGGTTCCCGCATCGGGCACAATTGTTTCCCGCCGGGCTTGCGTCGATCTTTTGGTGAGTCTGGGGCGGCGGCCTGCAGCCTTTAAAATGCCGGATCTGGCTGGCTTAACGCTTGAGGATGCCTTGCAATCGATTGAGCGCCTTAATCTGGTTATCGGTGAGCTAAAATCAGCCTATCAAAATGATAAACCGCGCAATACCATCGTCGAACAGGAACCCGTATTTGGTCATCGGGTCTTTATTGGCAGCACCGTGCGCCTGCTGATTAATCGCGAAACGCAAAAGGAAAGAGCAGGCCATTCCGCTGGGCAGGCAACCGGCAACCTTTTCAGTTATCGGCTGGATAGCGGATTTTTAAATCGCCACATCCGCGTCAGCCTCAATACAGCCGGGTTTACAAACGACCTCTTTGATGATTTTGTTAAAGCCGGTGAAGAGATCTGGCTGTTGATTCCAACCGATCAAGAGGCCACCGTATTTTTATATGAGAATGATAAATTGATAAAAACCCAAAGGTATGGAGCATATTAGAATCCGGCGTCAGGCATCAGGTATTAGGTATTTGTGTGGGCATTCAGAGGTCAGAAAACCAAGGCCGGCCTGCGACAAGGTCAGCAACCTGATAGAGAGCAGCCTATTTTGAAAAAAAGCTACGACATTCAGGGGCGAAAACAACGAAAGACAGACAGCCAAGATTGGACATTCGGGGGAAAATATTATGAAACTGATTGCGCCATCGATTCTTTCAGCAGATTTTTCAAAGCTCGGAGATGAAATCAATGCGGTTGAAGCTGCCGGAGCAAACTGGATTCATGTCGACGTCATGGACGGACATTTCGTACCCAACATTACCATCGGACCCCTGGTCGTTGAAGCCGTCAAACGCGTGACCGCGCTCCCGATCGACGTGCATCTGATGATCGAAAATCCCGATGACTATATTCCGGCATTTGCCGCAGCCGGGGCTTCCTATATTTCAGTCCAGCTTGAAACCTGCATCCATCTCAACCGCACGGTTCAGCTCATAAAGGATTCCGGCGCGCGCGCAGGGGTTGTCCTGAATCCTTCCACCCCGGTGGCAAGCCTTGAGTGGATACTTGAATATATTGACTTCGTCCTGATCATGAGCGTTAACCCCGGCTTTGGTGGTCAGGTATTTATCCCCAACAGCATTGCTAAAATAAAGGCCTTGTACCGTCAGATTCAGGATCGGGGCCTGAACGTTTTAGTCGAAGTTGACGGCGGGGTGAACGAAAAAACCATCGCCGAAGTCGCTGCCGCCGGCGCGGATGTTTTTGTGGCCGGCTCGGCTATATTCGGCAGCAAAGATTATCAAAAGACCATCCAACGCTTGCGCCACAAAATGGGCGACAAATAGGCATCAAAAAATCACATGCTTCAAAGGTGGCAGAACGCATCTTCTGCTGCCCTGCCTAAATACCTTGCTTGCGTAGATTTGAGCCGACCGCTCTAAACAAAAAAGCAGGGTAAATCCGGTTTTACCCTGCCTGTTTAGCCTTATAGTGGTTGTCAAAAAAACGTTCCGTTATTCCAACGTTTTTTCTACAACCACTTATACCCCAATTCCGTAAGCGGTATAATTTCGGGTCTTACATACTGAACCTAATAGAAGCCCTTTCAAAATCCTGTTTCAGCCGATTTGCGGCTTTTGTAAAGCGCTAAGCTTGTTGTGCTAAATCTTGAAAACTCGGGCTAAGGCCCTCAAACAGTTCAAGATTTTACGCTTCACTGCGTTAAGCGCTTTTTAACAAAAGTCCGCAAAATTAGCTCAAAAGAGGTTTCGAAATGACTTCTATGAAGCTTTTTTACATAGAAACACACTACACCATTTATACACCCGCGCCCAGCCGCTGCGGCGTTCTCTGGATTGTCGCCTTTCCTTGCCTTTGCGGCGTTCTTGTCCGCCGTCCATAAAGTAATCCAGGTTGTAGCGATTACGTTCATCTTCACCGGAACGACGGTCAATCGGCGACCTTCTGAACGTTACCTTAGTGGATGCTTTCTTTGACTTAAATTCTTCTATGTAATCGATATCTGTCATGGCACATTATTCAGATTCAACATCGGGGGGGAGATTTCAAATCCATAATGGCCTGTTGATCCCGTAAGCCACTATAAAATAAACAAAATATTATGTCAACCGTATTAAAAAAAATGAATCAGAGTCATTATAGTGGACAAAAAGCGACTAACGGTATAATCTGATAATCGGAAGTTAAAAAGCTGTGAAAAAGCACCTATGGACGGAAAAAGTTCAATCATACATAGCCTGCCATTTATTTCGATCATTCTTGCCCTGCTGTTTTTCATTTTCCTGCGGGTGATATCACGCTATAAAAAGCAGGCTTTTGGCGATACCGGCGGCAAGAACCTGCTAAATTTTCAGTTTGCAGAAAAAGATGAAGAGGCGCACGTTGAACGGATTCAGCTGAAACGCCCCGCTCTGATCGAAAAGCCCGCCGGTGTGATGAAAGTCGGGATAAAAGAACTCACCACCAGCGGAGCATTTATCACCTGCCCCCAACCTTTTCCGTTCGGAGAAACGTTTCCAATCAAAATTTTGTTAACCGACCGCAACACGCATACGTTTCATGCAGAGGTGGTGTGGAACAATCAAAACGTTATTGAAGCAGAAATCGTTACCCGGGGAATGAAAGTTCGATTTCTGAAATTATCCGACAGCGATCGAAAAAAGATCGATGAAATTATCTCGCTCCGATTGCAAGCCAAAGCTCTAGCCTAATTCCTATCCAAACGACGTTTAATTCCTTTTATTAGCCTCCCCTTCTATTTCGTTCAATTCATCTAACAACTATCAAAATAAAGCAATCTTTTATGCGCGAGTGTTAAATTGCAAAAATCGATATATGAATAATATGGGTCCCTTCAAAAGATTTCAATTTTATCAACGCATATCATGTTATAAATTAATATTGTAATATATCTAATTTACTTTATTAAATATTTTTCCCGCTCTTCTGAAGCGTGAAAATTTGACAAATAATTCGATTGTTTGTATAATGAGTAATAAAACTACTCAAAATGAGGTGTGCTTTGGATAATCTTCTGGCAGGGCTGATAGCGTCAAAAACGCGAGTTAAGCTGCTGATGCGCTTATTTTTTAATCCAGAAGTGCGATCCTATTTGAGGGAGCTGGCCAAAGAGTTCAATGTGTCGACCAATGCCGTTCGGGAAGAGCTCAATCAGCTGAAGAAAACCAACTTGCTGAAATCCGAAAAAAACGGTCGCCAGGTATTCTATAAAGCCAACACCCGCCATGCCCTCTTTCCCGAGCTTAAATCAATGGTCAGCAAGGTGATGGGAATCGACCAGGTCATTGATAGTATCATCAATAGACTTGGAAATCTCGAGAAAGCCGTTTTAATAGATGATTACGCTGAAGGAAAAGACACAGGTATAATCGACATTCTTCTCGTTGGAAATGTTGATCCATATCATCTGAATGATTTAACCATTAAAACAGAAAAATATATTACGCGTAAAATCCGCACATTGGTGTTAACCCAGGAAGAATTCGATTCCCTTCTTCCAAGTCTAAAAAAGCGACCAAATGTTCTCCTATGGGAATCGAAAAATAAATAAGAAAAGCGTGTATTCACATCTACGATGATGCGTTAATAGGAGAATAAATCAGCACTATAAAAACATAAAAAAAAGAAGAAGACCTGTATGATGCTCCCTGATTTGCTTTGGAAAATCCCATACTTTAGAAAAATAATTTTCGGTCTGTTTGATATTCAAAACGCAATTGATGTATTGCATTGTCGCATCGATGTTCCAGATGAGTTGTTCGAACAATTCCAGATTGATAAATTATCCCAATCTTACCAAGCCGTATTTGAGAAAAATGAACCACTGATTTCTGTCTGTGTAGGAACATATAACCGAGCTGAACTTGTTGTTAATCGTTGTGTAAAATCAATACTGAATCAAGACTATGAAAACCTTGAGGTAATTGTCGTGGGAGATTGCTGTACCGACAATACCGCAAAATTAATAAAGGAAATCGATGATCAAAGACTGCAGTTTTTAAATTTACCTCAAAGAGGAAATTATCCTTCACGGCCAGAATGGTGCTGGATGGTGGCGGGTACGGTCCCGTTTAATGAAGCTTTGAAGTTGGCAAAAGGGGATTTTATCACTCACTTAGACGACGATGATGAATATTTGCCGGATAGAATCAGCAAATTAGTCCATTTCATTCAACACAGTCACTACGACTTTGTTTGGCATCCTTTCTGGAGAGAAACGCTATCAGGAAAATGGCAATTGAAATCCGGAACGCATTTCAGAAGAAACGAAGTGACAACTTCATCTTCATTTTATCATAAATGGTTAAAAAGAATTCCCTGGGATCTCAATGCTTTCAAGTATAACGAACCCGGTGATTGGAACCGCTTCCGGAAATTTAAGTATTTAGGAGTTAAAACCGCTCATTTCCCAGAACCACTATTACGGCACTTTAAAGAAAGAAACCCATCGCAAATATGAAATTTATACCATTTCTAAAACCTAATATAGTCAAAAAAGAAGCTTACCTCAAATATTTAGCGCAAATTGATGAAGCAAGACTTTATTCGAATTTCGGCCCCTTAAATTCGATTTTTGAAAAACGCGTTTTGTCTGAATATTTTAATGATTTGGGGGCCATCACAACAATCAATAATGCAACCACTGCACTGATATTAGCGATATCAGTCACTAAAAGACCAGATGCAAAATATGCCTTAATGCCCAGTTTTACCTTTGCCGCGACACCTTTAGCTGCGATGTGGTGTGGTTTAAAACCGTATTTTATTGATATTCACCAAGACAATTGGTGCATGAATGAAAAACAAGTTGATCATGCATTAGAGAAACTCGGGGATCAGGTGGCTGTTATTATCCCGTATGCAACATTTGGTACCTGGTTAGACCTCACTTACTACGACAGACTGCAGCATTCAAAAGTTCCGGTAATTATCGATGCGGCCCCTGCTTTTGGCACATCAGGAAAAAATGGTCATCTTGGAAAAGAATTCAGTGGCATGATTGTATTTAGCCTACATGCGACCAAACCGTTTGGCATCGGTGAAGGCGCTTTGGTTTACAGTAATCGGTCTGAAATAATTGCACAGGTTCGTAGGGCCAGTAATTTTGGTTTTTCCGACGGCAGAGAATGTTTGTTTCAGGGATTAAATGGCAAGCTATCCGAGTATTCAGCGGCGATAGCACTCGCCACTTTGGATGAATTTCCCCAGAAATTTCATAAACGAAACACTTTGCACAAAATTTATTGTGAGCATTTTAAAAAAAACAACCTTTTTGAAAAAGGTTGGGCAATGCAAAAAACAAGTGGTAAAATTCCATACCAGTTTATCTCGGTCTTAGGGCCGAAAAAAATATCCAACCTCGATATCGTTAGATATCTCAAAGATAATTCCATCCAATCTCGTACTTATTTTTCGCCGCCATGCCATCAGCAGCGAATCTTCATTGACTATCCCAGAACTTCTATGAGGGAAACGGAAAAGGTTTCCCAGGGCATCGTCAGTCTTCCGTTATGGGAAGATATGCCAGCAGAGGACATTGTAAGAGTTGTCAGTACTTTAAGAAAGATGGAGGAATAATAGATGGAAAACGTGAAGATTTATGATTTAGCTAAAATTATTGGGATGGAGAATATTAAATTTGGGCAACACATCATTATCGATGATTTCGCATTTATCTATGCAAAGAAAAGAGTCACCATTGGCAATTATGTTCATATTGCTGCATTTTCTTCCATAACAGGCAACGAAAATGTTGTTCTCGATGATTTCTCGTGTCTCTCTTGGGGTGTTAGGATATTTGCAGCAACAGATGACTTTACTGGAAGTGGCTTTGGAAATTCCACAGTTCCAGAAGAATTTCGTCGTGTAAAGTCAGCACCTGTTCACATCGGTCGCTTTGTAATTGTAGGTGCGAACAGTGTTGTGTTGCCAGGAGTTTTTATTGGAGAAGGTGCAACGGTCGGGGCCAATTCGGTCATAACTAAAGATTTGGAGGCATGGGGAGTCTATATAGACAACAAAAAAATTGCTGAGCGTGACAAGGCTGGTGTCATGGCCAACTACAAAAGGTTTCTTGAATCACAAAAATAACGTAATACTATCAGGAATTAAAATATTTTACATAAAAATGAATAAAATCCTTCATTTTATGCTACCCGCTTTGAGAAAAATCTTTGAGAACATAAATTTCGTCTTATGTTGGTTTCTTTTTTATCCCTATATTATCCGCCATCGTTTATCATCTAAAAGTAAATGGCGGCGTTTGCAAATCGGGTGTGGCCAAAATTATTTTGAAGAATGGATCAACGCCGATATCCATCCCAGGTCGGATTTGATCCTCTTTCTGCATAAACGCTTACCTTTCAAGAATAATTCTCTGAGTCGAATTTACTCGGAACATGTATTGGAACATGTCCCCTATGCAACCGGCATCGCATTTTTGAAAGAGGCATTTCGCACCTTGGCACCGGGTGCTGTTCTGAGAATTGCCATGCCGGATTTAGACGATTTAATCGACGGGTACCAGAAAGACTGGCGACGGTTTGACTGGGTCAATTGGCCGGAATTTTCATTCGTTCAAACAAAAGCAGAAATGATCAACATTGCTTTCCGCTGGTGGGGACATCGGCATCTCTATAACAAAGAGGAATTGTCACGGGCGCTTTCAGAAGCCGGCTTTTCTCGATTTTATTTTGTAGAGCACGGCCAAAGTGAATATGCGGATCTTCAAGGGCTTGAGACGCGGATCGACAGCAAACTCATCGCAGAGGCGATAAAAGAATAGCATGAAGATACTATGGCAGAATGTGGTCGAAGTCGGCGCCGCGCGCATATATACGCTTTTAGTGGGAACGGCAGTTATCCTGTTAACTGCACGGATTCTGGGGCCCGAGCGACAGGGGATTATCGCGGCTGCTATCGCATGGGCCAGTCTGTTTGCCAATTTTGCCGGATTAAGTCTGGGCCAGGTCGCCCATTACCGCATACAGACCCGCAAGAATCAAGATTGGTTGCCCAGCATATTCGGTGGATTGCTTTTTTTTGCGATGGGATCAACAGTTGTGGCGCAGATAGTAGCGTATGCACTATATCATCTGACCAGAGGCGAATTATTTAAAAATATTTCAGCGCCTGTTTTAATTATTGCATTCACATTACTACCGTTGATCATTTGGGAACAATATTCCAGTAATCTTCTGGCAGCAGTCGGCAGATTGCGACACTACAACACAGCTCAATATATCGGACGGTCTTTCTGGATCATCAGTACCATCGTTCTTTTGGTTATATTTGACATGGGCGTAAAAGGGGCACTCATTGCGCAGGTTTTGGGTCAGGCAATTGTGGTCCTGATCGGCACGCTTGCGCTTCTAAAAGCTGCACCAAACGGTCTGCAGTTCAAAATAGACGAAATCAAAGAAATGCTTAAAGGCTCTGCAAAGCTGCACTTCAATACCGTGAGTGCTTTTCTATTGGCTCAGGCAAGTATTTTAATGCTGAATCATTTTGGCTCTAAAACTGAAGTCGGTTGGTTTCAGCTGGCTTTTCAGACCGTCATCATGCTACTCATTGTGCCTCAAGCAGCTTCCATTGTTCTTTTTTCAAAAATGAGCGAGGTCGGACCCAACAAACTATGGCCAGAGCAAAAGAAGATAATTCTTCAGGTTTTAGGGGTTATTCTATTTTTATGTGTACTGGCCTACTTTGCAGCTCCCATCATTATTCCGTTTGCAGTGGGACCGGAATTTTTGCCAACAGTCCAGGTTTTTCGGCTTTTATTACCGATTATTATCGGGATGTCTTTGGCACAACTGATGACGCCACAATGGATCGGACGAGGAGTGTTTCTCCCGACAACAATCGCCACATCCATTGTTGCAGCCGTAAATATAGCAGCTAATGCTATCCTAATACCCAAATATGGTATGATGGGCGCAGTGTGGGCCGCCTTATTCAGCTACCTGGGGGTTGCCGTTTTGGTACAGACATATTTTGCATGGTGGTGTGAAAAAAAATATAAAAAGACCCTGGAAGAAAAAATTATATAGTCGATGGAACATTTCACCTTATACGTCTCTGAAATCTATTCTGTTTTAATGCAGGTCTTTCAAAGCATATCTTCCCATGAATAACTCTATCAATGGAAAGAGAAAGCTAAAAATCCTATTTGTCAGTACCTCATATCCATCAGATGAAAAGGACTGGCGGGGACGCTTTACAGCGAATCTGGTAACGGCCTTAAGCCTTCATGGGGATTTAGGCCTTGATATATGGGCTCCACCCGGAAAACGACCTAATAATGTTGGGGACGCAACTCTTCCGGCCGAAAAAATTTGGATGAAAAAAATGGTGTCCAAAGGGGGAATTGCACATATCCTTCGAACAAGAGGTCTGTTGGCTGCAGACGTAATTTGCCTGTTGCTTCTAAAACTTAGACACGTTTATCGACGATCATCAGATTCCGACATACTGCATATCAACTGGCTTCAAAACGCATTGCCACTGTGGGGTAACCGAAAACCGGCAATTATCGTTGTGCTCGGTAGCGACTATAAGCTGTTACAGCTAAAGGGAATGCCTCAAATTTTACGCTTAATATTACGGAAGCGAAAATGTATTATATCTCCGAATGCCGGGTGGATGTCCCCCAGGCTGAATGAACTCTTTGGAGATTTGGCAGAAATCCGTCCGATTTCTTTTGGTGTTGACCAAAGATGGTTCGAAATCACACGCAACGCTATCGCAAACACCGCATCGCCCTGGATCGTTGTCTCTCGAGTTACGCCTCAGAAGATCGGACCTTTGTTTGAGTGGGGGAAGGGTCTTTTCGGAAAGAAGCATCAACTACACCTGATCGGTCCCATGCAGAAGGACATGGTCATACCCGATTGGGTTCAATATCATGGCTCCGCGAGCCCTGATGAACTTTGCAAGAAATGGTTTCCCGATTCAGCCGGCTTAATCACATTAAGTCAGCATGACGAAGGTCGACCCCAGGTCGTTCTGGAGGCAATGGCATCCGGTCTTCCGGTGGTCGCTTCCGATGTTCCCGCTCACCTCGATGTAATCCGGCATCAGCACACCGGATGGATTGCCACGTCTGCGATTGAGTTCAAGGAAGCAATCACTTCACTGTGCAATGTGGAAACGAACAATACCATCGGAAATGAAGCCCGTCGCTGGACCAAAGAGAATATCGGGACCTGGCACGATTGTGCCAGCCGATATATTCAGGCTTATTACGATCTTTTAGAGGTAAATAAATGAAGCAAAAAGAAATTTTATTACTCGGCGGTGGTGGCTTTCTTGGATGTGCACTTGCCCGGCGATTGGAAGCTGAAAATAAAACTGTCCATATTATAACACCCAACAGGATCCCGGCTATAGCATCAAATGCCATCATCCACTGGACAGGCCTGGATGATGAAAAGATTTTAAAAACCATTTTGCCCGATTGTGGAACGATTATCCACCTTGCGTCTTCAACGACCCCAGGAAATTCTGCAAGACATCCTGCACTGGAGGCAGAACTGAATATTACGCCAACGCTAAAATTTCTGGAAATATTACAAAATTTCAAGCCATTTCATCTGATATACATATCTTCGGGAGGAGCCATTTATGGTAATCCCGAAACCATCCCTGTGAATGAAAAGCATCGGCTCGCGCCTTTATCCTATTACGGGGCTGGAAAAATTGCCATTGAAACTTTTTTGAGAGTATTAGCAACCCCTCCTGAACAAAATGTAACCCTTATCCGTCCCCCTAATTTTTATGGGCCCGGCCAATCTTATCTACAGAGCTTCGGCGTCATTCGGACCATGCTGGAACATATTCACCGAGGGACTACAATGGAGATTTGGGGCGATGGTGAAACCGTAAGAGACTTTCTTTATATCGACGATATGGTAAGCGCACTGAATCTTTTGATTGATTTGCCCACTGACAACGATACATATAATATCGCTACCGGTACTGGACTGAGCTTAAATCAAGTAAAAGATATCGTTGAAGCCGTTTGCAAAAAGAAGCTTACGGTTCATTACCGCAATAAGCGACAATCGGATGTTAACCGCATCGCCCTTGATAGTTCGCGATTTATAAAAAAAACAGGTTGGCAACCAAAGGTCACATTTGAAAAAGGAATTTTGCTTACATGGCAATGGGTGCAGCGCCAATGATTTCAGCGGAAAACCCAATTTGTTCCGTCTGCATTGCAAACTACAATGGCATAAACGTCATTGGGGCTGCCATTAAGTCGGTGTTTGCGCAGGATTGTAATTTTCCGGTAGAGATTATCATCCATGATGATGCATCAACAGATAAGTCAGTTGATTACATCCGGGAGAAATTTCCCGAAGTAAATCTTATCACCAGTGAGCACAATGTCGGCTTTTGTATCAGTAACAATCGGATGGTCGCTCAAGCAAAGGGAGAATATATCCTGCTGCTCAACAATGATGCCCAATTGTTTCCAAATGCACTAGATGCCTTATATGACCATGCTATTAAAAAAGAAAATGCAGCAAGCATTCTCGGACTACCTCAATACGACGCAATCACACGGAGTCTAATAGATTTCGGCAACCTATTGGATCCTTTTTTAAACACGATACCCAATCTGAATTCGAAAAAATCTGAGATGGGGATGATCATCGGTGCCTGCCTATGGTCGCCCAAATGGTTGTGGACGGAACTCGGCGGGTTTTTAGAATATTTTCATTCTCTAGGAGAGGATATCTATCTTTGCTGCTTGGCCAGGCTTCGTGGGTACGATGTGAAAATAATACAAAGCTCCGGTTTTTGGCACCGAATTGGCAACAGTCTCGGTGGCGGTAAACTTATCAAGAACAGGCTTTCCACAAGCAGAAGAAGACGATCGCTAAGTGAACGAAACAAAAGCTATGTGATCATATTGACATATCCCCCACTTTTATTTTATGCAATTTTTCCACTGCACATTCTATTATTGATATTTGAGGGAATTGCACTATCTGCTATTAAAAAAGACCCGAGTCTGTGGCACTCGATTTATGGGCAATGCATGCGATCACTATGGCACAATCGGCATCTGCTTTACCGCATGCGCAAGCGTATTCAAAGTCTCCGGCGTATTTCAGAACGTAAATTCTTAATCCCTTTTGTATTTACCCATCAGAAGCTCTGGATGTTTATCAAACACGGGTTACCTGAAATCAATTGACCTGTTTCCTGCCTCTATAACTGATCGGATCTAATGCCTCACATGATTCAATCGAATTTTTCAGTCGATCGAATTCCGAATTGCTAAAAGTCGGCTCGCGATTCTTCTCTGGGAGTTGTCAAAAAAAACGTTCCGGTATTCAGATTCACTTCAGATGTTTATTATATTCCATATCAAACCACATACCGAAGAATAGCGTCTGCAAACCGCTGATCAACGTGAAAATGAGCGCCATGGCATTAATAGCGGGAATATTTCCGTAAGCCGCCCACATATAGAAAAGCCTGAAGGCCAGCGGAACGCTTGCTATTAGAAGCAAAAAGGAAAGTAGATAAAAAAAGACAAGAGGATGAAAATCTTTGATGACATATTTAAATATCAAGCGACGCCAGAATCCTTTAAACAAAAGCCAGGAAATCCGTGGAATAACCCGCATCAATTTAATGCCGGACTTCTCTCCAATATTGTATACCGGTTTGATATGTACGTCGCAGACGCGAAAATCATATTGATTCAATTTGATGAGCAAATCATTGGGCATTCCATAGTCACCATAGATTTTATCCAGATTGATTCGTTTTAGGGCAATCAGAGAAATGGCGGTGTAACCGCTCTGAGAATCTGCGATATGCCAGTAGCCCGAGGCAACCTTGGTCATCAGTGAAAGAAACGAGTTGCCCAGGTAGCGATAATGGGGAATCATTTTCCATGCATCCCCATAAAACAGGCGGTTGCCTTTGACATAATCCGCAGAACCCTTCACGACCGGGTCGATGACCTTACTCAATTCGCGTGAATCCATCTGGCCGTCCCCTGCCATGACGGCGGTAACATCATATGCGTTGTCTCGCGCCCAAATGTATCCGGTTGAGATGGCAGCCCCTACCCCTTTGTTGGTTTCATGTTGAATGACTTCTACCATCTCCATTTTGTCCTGATACCGTCGAACAATACTTACCGTGTCGTCTTTGCTGGCGTCATCGACAACTACAACAGCGTCTACGAAATCAGGCATTGTTGAAAGTACTTTGCCAATTTGAGTCGATTCGTTATATGCAGGTACAACTACACAGATCGATTTGTCTTTGAACATTTTTCAATTCACCGCTTGCTTCTGATTTATTCACAAATGTTTGCGCTTATCAGCAAAAAAGGATTCTTAAATAGTGCGCAGTTGAAAAACACCGTGACCCCCTTTTGAAAAAACCAGATCCATGTGCGTATTAAACAGTTGAGCCATATTTTTTTGTTGATTATCATCAAAATTATTTTCAGCCCATTGATTAAAGAGGTCATATCTAACAATCAGATGGGTAATACCGGCATCGCTGAGATTTGCCGTTACTTGCTCTGCGGAAAAATTTTGCTGAAACGTATCCAACAGGAATTTTTTAAAATCAAAAACCATCTCTCGATTACTGTAATAGCTGCGGCCACCTACAAATATGCCAAGGATGATTCCATTATCGGGAACTTCTTTATTGGCAAACTGAATCGCGGCATATTCAGGACGGTATTGTTCAATATACGCATCACGCGCTACCCGGCCGCTAATGAAATTCAGCGGGGAAACATAACGAAACTGATGAAAGAGGTACAGTGCATTTAAACATAAAAGGATCGATACGCTAAGACACACCGCTGCCAGACCGATCTTTCTTGTATTTCCAGAAAAGCGATTTCTTAGGATAATCATTAAATCGTTGAGCCCGAACATCGACAGAACCACAAGAGGCGGTATCGCCGGACTGATATATCGGATCCGCATATCAGTCTGAACGAAAGCGTACAAAATAATCAGGACCGAAAAGGAGATCAGAACCTTTTTTTCATTGCGAACTTCTAGCGAATTCTTTTTGATACGTAAAAATGCCAAGATAGGCAAAACGAACAACAAGGGATTCAGTTTGCCATCAAAATATTGCGGATTATCATCTTTTCCCTGAAAAAATATTCGAATGGGAATGAGAATGATCTCCCACCATTTTTCTTTAAAAACAATTTTTCTGGTCGTAAAGTGTCCCCAGTCGCCGCTGGAAAGGTTTACATCGGTTCTTGAGTTCTCGAATGGGTCCGCGGTTTTCTCTGCGGCTTTGGGATTGCCCGCTTCAGTCTTTTTGCTGTTGAACCAGCTGTCATACAAGGGGTATACCGGATTGCCGGTCCAAATGTAGTTTTTAATCGCCCAGGGAGAAAAGACAATTAGGGCAACCAGCATAAATGTGACACCAAATCCGATCGCTTTGGACTGCTTATTTACAATATTTTCGGAAGATTTTGCAAAGATTAAAATCACAAAAAGCGTTAAGAGAAAAAATACAATAAGGCCATTGTACTTCGTTCCCAGGCATAGCCCGCACCAAACAGCAGATACCAGAAGGTGTTTCAACGTATAGTTATTATTCATCCACTTAAACAGATAAAACAGGGCGGCAGCAGAGAAAAAGGTGAGACCCAGATCGACATAAACCGTTATGGACAGTTTAACGATTACAGGAAGTGAAAGGAACAGAACCACACCCAAAAGGGCATAGACATCATCGAGTCGGCACCTTAAATAACGAAATATGAATATGGCGGTCAGCAGGGCAAAGACGAAATGGATGTACTTGGGAATGATATCATTTCCGAAATAAAGCGGGATCATATATAACAGGTCTAAATTCATAGGGTAGTAGGAAAACTGGGCGGCGGGAATTTCATAGATGCCGCCATGCTTTAAGTAAAGCTTCGGAAGCGCCAGATGGTGAATGAGGGCATCGCGGCTGACCGGCGGAACATAGGCCAGAATCACAACGGAAACGACGATAAGCGCTACAAGACCGACAAGGACCGCTTTAATCCCGAATGTCATTTGAAGGGTATTATGCGAAGTAGAAACATTCAACATTGCTTTGATACGTTTGCGTTCAGGAAAAAGTTAATCAAAAGGCCCGGTGGCATTTCCAGATATAAAAAATTTAGATCAGCCCGGAATTCTGATATGGATCTTCTATCCGCTCTACAGAATTGATTATACCATGTAATGCTTATCAGGCAAACTGGACCGCCTGCCACCAGGGTTTCCGGTGAGTTATATTTGACATAATTACCTAATTTTTTTATAATTATTTGATAAGATGATATTCACCTCAACTCACTCCACCCGGCTGCTCATGATCCGCTCATTCCGTCTGGCACTCGTTATCGGTCTGTTTCTAACGCTGGCTACCGTAGTCGTTTTCTGGCAGTTGCCCGGCCATGATTTTATAACAATCGACGATAACGTTTATGTTACAAACAATTCTTATGTCGCTGCGGGACTCACCGCCAAGAGCATAAGATGGGCGTTTACGACGGTGAAGGCCGAATTCTGGCATCCGTTGACCTGGTTGTCATTGATGGCCGATACCCAGTTCTTCGGGGGCAGCCCCGGTGGCTATCACCTCACAAATTTATTGCTTCACATCATCAATACCCTCCTGCTGTTTTTTTTCCTGAGAAAAGCCACCGGCAAACTCTGGCAAAGCGGGGTTGCGGCCTCTCTGTTCGCCCTACACCCGCTGCATGTTGAGTCAGTTGCCTGGATTGCCCAACGCAAAGATGTATTAAGCACTTTTTTCTGGCTGCTGGCCCTGTGGTGTTATGCCCATTTTGTCGAAAAACCCAACCGATCCCGATATGGATGGGTGCTGGTGTTTTTCATTTTAGGCCTCATGTCTAAGCCCATGTTGCTCACATTGCCTTTTACCCTGTTACTGCTGGACTACTGGCCTTTTCGCCGTTTTCAATATAAGGGATCCTTGGGCTCATTTGTCCGCGCTATTTGGCCTTATATTCACGAAAAACTGCCTTTTTTTGGAATAACTGCGGCCGCAGCGATCGTTACCTATCTGGCTCAAAAGTATGGCGGCGGGCTGGATTCTATGAACCCTTATCCGCTATCCGATAGAATTGCCAACGCGCTGTTGTCTTACGGGATATATATCTGGAAAATGATCTGGCCGCAAAATCTGGCCTTTTTCTATCCGTTTCCCAGGAATCTGCCAATTTGGCAAATAACAGCATCAACCATCACCTTGGGATTAATAACGGCCTGGGCCTTAAAATCCATTAAAAACCGGCGTTACATTATCGTCGGCTGGCTGTGGTATTTGGGAACGCTGCTGCCGGTCATCGGATTGGTAAAGATTGGCGATTTTTCCATGGGCGATCGCTACACTTATGTACCGCTGATTGGCCTTTTTATTATCCTGGCCTGGGGCCTGCCCGATATATTAGAAAAATGGCGCTATAGAACTGTGGCGCTTAGTTTGTCAGCCATTTTTGTTATTGGAGCATTTGCAGCTGTCACTTGGAGTCAGACAGGATATTGGTCCAACAGTATCACGCTCTATACACATGCCCTTCGGGTAACCCAAAACAACTTCTTGGCCCATTATGCACTTGGCGACATCCTGGCCGGTGAAGGAAAAATGAATGAAGCGATCCCTCATTTTGCAGATGCCGTCAGAAGCAGACCTGATAAGGCTACATTGCGAAATACGCTCGGACGGGCGCTGGCAAGCCAGGGAAAGTTTGCCGAAGCGCTTCCCCATCTAACGACAGCGCTGCAGATCAAACCGCATTTTTCCGAAGCCCACTACAACATCGCCATCGCGCTGGTTGCAAAACACCGGTACGCAGAAGCAATTGAAAATTTCTCCGAAGCATTAAAGCTGAATTTAGAGTTAAATCAGGTACAGCGTACCCGCTCCCCAGAGGGATTATCCCCAAATTTTGAGCTTGGAAATACTTATGCAAACCAGGGAAAATTGGATGAGGCCATCGAACAATATACCCGCGCATTATCGATTCCATCCGAGTATCTCCCGGCTTTGATAAAGCTGGCAGCGCTTTATTCAGCTAAAAATGACTACCCACAGGCGTTTTCTTTATATCAGATTGACCCCTCTCCCACCGGACTTAAGCGGGCGCTACTGCATGGATATTGGAAATGGGGCCTTCTGCAGAACTCCGTCAATCAGCTAGCGCCGTTTTGATGATTTCAGGCGGTATCTGCGCCAGATAAACGTTCTGGTTGACGACATAAGCCGGTGTACCGCTGATTTGCAATTTTAGTGCGCTTAAAATATCATGCTGCAACGCCTGTCGTGCGGCTGGATCATTCACCGAACGCGCCAGTGTTTTTAGATCCATTCCCAGTCGGGCAGCCAATTTTCTGAGGTCAACGACGTCGCTTTCCCCGGCAATTTCAAACAATATGTCATTCATTTGCCAAAATTTATTTTTGCTGGCGGCATGGATGGCCAGTAGCGCCATTTTGCCCGAACCGATATGAAAAGGTTCTTTAACGATCGGATTAATCGAATGGTCCATCGGAAAGTTACGGTGGACCAACCTGATTTTGTCGGGATATTTGGCAATCAATTGGCGAAGGAAAAAATGCATTTTCTTACATTGGAAGCATTTGTAATCCGTAAATTCCATGATAATCAGTTTTGGCTTTTCAGCACCGATCCAGGGATGTCCGTCTTCTGTGATCCCTGAATTCGTTTTTGAAAGTAAAACCGGTGGATCAAACTGCCAGTAAGCGGGAAAAAATAGCAAAAGCAGGATAATCCCGCCAAAAAATGAAGTAAACAGGCTCAGCACAGACGATCGCCTGGTTTTAAGAAACCGTATATCCTTTTTAAAGCTCTCGATGAGGCCGCTGCTCTTAAACCGGCTGCGGATCATGCGCGTGTAAAACAAAAGCAGCAAATTCACTGCGTAGAGCACCAGACACATAATGCAGTAACTGTGAATATAAAAGGTCGATATGGCCGCCAGAACGATGCTATAGAAGGTGAACGCTGCTGCAATGAGAAAAAGTAGGGTCCAGACACGCTTGTTTCCTGCGCCCTTATTTTTGGCAAACAACAAAAAACATAGAAAAAAAATGTAGCCGACGATGCCCCACACGGCAACCGGTAAACCCAGAAAAATGGAGGTGGTGCTTTGGGATACGGTATCACAATTAATGGCCCTTGAAATGGCACAGAAACTTTTATAACCGATGTCAGTGTATACCCGATAATGGGCGTACGAAAGATATATGGATACAAGAAGACCGATAAGGCCAATAGATAATACGGTATAATAATAAACCGCAAATGGCAGTGGCTGAACGGGTTTATTTCTTTTAAAAAACTTCCCCATAAATAAATGGCTATGTTTTATAATTAGCGGGTCAGCTTGAAGGCAATTTTCAGATATCATCTGCCATCTGGCCTGATCCTCTGTTTTTGTTTTTAGACAGCCGAACTTTCAATAAGATTAATGATTTTTATTTTGGACTTGGCGGGCAGGAAATTTTTGCCCGGATCACCTTTGAGCAAAACCAGCAATTCCTCCGACGGAATGATTTTTAGTAATTCTTTTAAATATCGATCAACGTCTGGTCGATCGTCGACGCTCAAATTGGTTTCCACCAACCACAACAATGTTAGGTCATCATCCGGTGCGAATTTTAGCACCCGGCTAAAAATGGCTTCAGCACGTTCGTAATGTCCCATTAAATTGTTGCATATGCCCGCACCCAGCAGCGCCTGCTGGTTTTCGGAAACGAGATTTAAACATTGTTCAAAATATTGTAGTGCCGCATCATACTGATTCTGATTCAATAAAACGTAACCTTTTAAATAGTTGTAATCAAAATGGGCGGGGTGCCGGGTCATAAGCTGATTGAGGTTATCCAGTGCCGTATTCCAGTTTTTCATTTCGATTAAGCCAATTACATATCGATGTCGGATGACGTCATTGCCGGGTAAGCGCTCTAATGCATTTTGCCAGAGTTCGGACGCTTTCTGATATTCTTTTTCCTGAACATAAAGCAACGCCAGATTACTTAACGCTATGGGATTGGCAGAATTATTGTTTGTTCGAAGATTTAATGATTTTTTGTACAGGTCGATCGCCTTGTCGTACTGCCCGATTTTGGTATAATAGGCCCAAGCCAAATTATGAAGCGGGCGATGAGAATTAGGCGCTTTGTGCATGGCATCTTCCCACAAGGCCTTTTCAGTGGCCCAGGCCATGTTTCTGATGTACGTGCCAGCACCAATGCCGATAATTATTAGCACCGAAAGGCAAGCCAAAACAGATCGAAAGGACCTGTTTTTTTTCGCATAGCTATCCATTAGCTTTTTGAAGCCTGCCGCAACCGGTAGGAATAAAAATAGAGACGGCAGGTAGTTGCGATGTTCGAAAATCAGTTCCAATGGAATGATCGTGGACTCGATGACATGATTTAAATAGAAAAACAAAATCGCCAATGCCAATAACGGCCGTTTTTTAATCTGAGATAATCCGATGCCGATTAAGAGCAGATGAAATAGTATCGCTGGCAGGGTGACCCAGGGCTCAAATAGAGAGGTAGAAACGATAATATCGTGTTCGATTGAGAGCCGGTGCGGCAAAGGATAAAAGATCAGGCTCAGGTAAAAAAGTACAATTCGAGGTTCAGTTAGCAGGCGTTCATAAAGGCTAAAGGGGCGGCTCTGAAAACCCTCAATAATTAAAAAGGGGTTGCCCGGGACAAACAGCCACGCACCCAAAAAGACCAGAAGCATGCCGCCCGCAATTGAGCCCCCCCAAAAAAATCTTCTCACCCTCTGTGAACTCAGTTCTTGAAAACAAATAATTTCGATCAAAAGTAAAACAAACGGCAACGTTACTGTATTTTGCTTTGATCCCAGAGCAAATATAAAACTGAGCACACAACTAAAGAGCAGCAAAATACGCGTTAGCGGGTATTGGCTTTGTCGGGTTTTTACATAAAAATAGATGCCCATTATATAAAACATGGCTGCCATAGAAGCCATGCGTTGAACGATGTAGGTAACGGCCTGAACTTGAACCGGATTAATGGCCCATAGCACTGCTGTCAGAAAGGCAATAAAATTTTCTTGGCCTTGATAGTGCTTCATCAGGTTTGGTGATTTGAGTATATTGAGAATCGTCAGAAACAGGAGGTAAGCTGTTAGAATATGAACCAAAATATTGACGACATGGTAGCCAAAGACCTGATCTTTGCCAAAATACCAGTTGATTGCAAAGGTCAGGCATGGAATCGGACGGTACAGTCGGTTGGTGACCGTCCCCCCGGAATCAGGAGAAGTGAAAAAAGTCCGGATCAGTGAATCCGGCTGCAGGTTGGTAATGTGCAGGCCCCTGTTATTGAGGATATTGGGCCGATCGTCCAAATGCCATGCGGCATCAAAGGAATTCCAATAGATCAGGACAATCATCAGAAACAATAAGATTAAGGCAATACTTCTGGTTAAGCGCATGATTGGGTTTTAATCCTGCTGCAATAATCGCGTCATATCCCGTGTGCCGTTTATTTAGATAGCTAGGTTTTGCGCTGCAAAACGGCTACCCAAAGCGGGGAATTCGGTGGCCACTTCACATTTTGGGCCCAATAATAACGTGTATCTTGTTGAGAAATTGTAACCAGACCGACCAGTTCATAATATTTGGACTGATAATTTTGTAGCCAGCTATGCAACAGGCTGTGTGAGGTCTGACTTCTCAGCCAGGAAGTCGGAACATTGACGAAAACGATAAATTTGGGCTGCACGCTTTCGATCTCCTGGATCATTTCTCTTTGCATCTTCAAGGCATAGTCGTGGTTTTCCATCAGCGCATACATGTAAACGTACCCGCTGGCCGAGCGGCGATCCGCGTAAAAATAAATCTGGGGCTCAGAACCCAATACAGCGATCCGGTCTTTTTCGTCGGTGTTGGCCCTGATAAATTGAGCAATCTGTAAGGTTTCCGGGAATGGGTTGAGCCCATATACCGTGCGTGATACTTGAATGGGCGTCATATTAAGTAGAAAGTGCCGATGTTGATAAACAGATCCAAACACGCAGATGCCGGCCAGTAAAAGGGAAAACCCGTATTTGAGGATAATAGGTTGTTTTGACAAAAGTTTATTGCAAACAACACCGATTGAAATGCCGGCAAGTAAAGCCGAGGCCGGCATCAATAATATGAAATAATGTGGCCGGAAATAAAATCCGGGGCAGACGGCCAAAACCGAAAAGACAAAAAACAGGCCGACAAAAATGAACCTATGGCGGGCGTGTTTATCCAGCCCCAGAGCCGGCAGACCGAATAAAACCAGCAGCCAGATCAATGGCGCAGAATGAATAATATTCAGGGCGCGCGCTTTAAAAAAATGCCACCCCACGCTAAGCGGTGCAAGCTCCGTATATGCTTTTGCATATTTGAAGGTCCAAAACCAGAATTTTTCAAATATTCCGTTAAATACAAAAACCATACAGGTTATCCCGTAGGGGATAATGGCTCCAAGCGTGAACAGCCCGGCTTTAAAAAACAGGTGCCGCTGAAGTACCGGACGAAAACGAAATTGCTGAATCAAAATATAAAGGCCGCCAAAGATAATAAAAGCCGCCCCATGTTGCTTCATTAAAAAACCGCTGCCAAGCAGAAGCCCGCTGATCAAGAGCAGCCATGGCCGATCTTCATCCAATGCTTTAATTAAAATCCACAAGCCACCGACACAAAAAAGTATTACGAAATGTTCAGCATTGGCAAAAATGCCCTGCACGGATGGCAGGAGGGACATGATGGCAAAAGCTGCGGCCGCCACCAGGCCGACAATCGGATCGTAAAGCTGTTTGGCCAATAGAAAAACGAGCACGATCGTGGCGGCATTGATGAACATCAAGCCCAGGTGAATTCCCATATGTGTTTGGCCAAATATCGTCATCAGGCCGGCATAGGCCGCATAAATACCCGGTAGCTTCATGTTGTAAATCTGTTGATAGGGCAACATGCCCTGCAAAATCAATTGGCCGCCATAAGCGTACTCGCCCTCATCCCGTTCCAATGGAACGCTGATCAGTCCATAACGGATGACCATGGTGAGCAAAACAATGAACAACAGCCCATAGACGGCGATCCGCAAGGTTGCCGTTTGCGTCTTGCAATCGCTATCGGATGGGTTGTTTTTTTTCATTTTTAGCGACAATGATTTTCGTGGGGTTAAAAATTTTGACGTGCAAGATTTAAAGGATCTGAATCGTTTTGAAAATTAACCCTCCGCAGCCGCTGTATTTGTCGCCGAATGACGGTTGCCGTCAAATCCGGCATTCTGCCGGTCAAAACACCCCGCCACAAAGGAAATTCAGTATAGGGATGATCATCGGTCACTTCGGGAAGGTTTTTCACAAGCCCGCGCAATTCATTGGGCCCTAAAAGATACAGGTTGGCCAGGATAGCCTCATCCTGATAAATAGCCTCCCATTCACTTAAATCGGGAATTTTACTGAGTCGCCGGACCAATGCTGAAAGGCTGGCAGGGGTTTGCTCAAAAGAGCGGTGCCCGCCGATAAGATAAAACCCGGGCATCCTCAACCCCCCCCAGAGGCTGGCACCGGGGAAGACATTCGCAAAGGTTTTCATGATCATCATCAACTCGCCGGCCGGTGCCGGCGGCAACCACAGGCAGACCACTCCGGAATCGGTAATTCTGGACTTGCAAAGCTCCAAAAATTCACGTGTATAAAGATTAACCGTACCGGCGCTGTAGATGGGTGGCGCCGGGTCAATGGTGATGACGTCATACGCTTTTTTATTTAACAGTAAAAAGTTTCGGCCGTCGTCCGCGTACAGGTGAACATTGGGTTTTTTGACAATGCCGTCAGCATCTTTGTGAAAGAATTTGAAGCAGTCAAAAACATTGGGAACGATATCGACTGCATCAATATCCACCTGCACCCCGGGGTGGCGACTGGCGGATCGCAGAGTGGTGCCCATGCCAAAGCAGACCACCAATATGCGTTTTGGATTTTTTGCCAGCGCCATGGGAAGATGGGCCATTAGCTTGGTTTCGCTGGCAAGCACGGTCATTCCCACACCGTTGGTAAAAAGGTGCCGCGCCATAGGATTTTCGGGTGCCCCGGCCGGCACAACGGTTCCGGCAATTCCTTCATGAAAAGCATACATCTGGGCATTGGCACCCAAGTACTGCTGAACCCGCTCGAACATCACGCGCTTATAGGGTGCGGTAACCATAACGCACACAACCACAAAACCAGCGATTATGGCATATGCAAAAACGGGCCGTCCGCTGCATTCTTCACGCGGTCGAATCCACAACAGAATAGCGCCCAGAGCAATATTGAGCATCGCCAGCAGAATCATGGTTTGCGTGGTTCCCAGATAGGGGATCAAAATGAAACCGACCGCAATGCTTCCCAATATGGCGCCCAGGGTATTCGCTGCGTAAGCCCAACCCGTTGCCTTCCCCGGCAAATTTGAATCGGCCAGACAGCAGCGCACGGCCACCGGAAATTGCCAGCCAAATGCAACTGCAACGGGAAAAACCATCAGGATGGCAGTGAGCATACCCAGGGAGTAGCCCGCTATGAAACCATTTGATATTTTGCCAAACACGGTAAACATCAGCATTCCCAAAACCGTCAGAAATCCAATCAGGATTTCAAGCACGGCAAAAGTGGCTACCGGGCGGTCTTTGGAAACAGCAAACCGTGTTGACAGCCAGCTGCCATAGGCAATCCCGAGCAGGAATAATCCCAGCATAAAACTAAACGCATAAATACTCGTTCTAAGGGGCAACATCAGAAAGCGGCCCCAGAGGATTTCATATGCCAGGGCCGTAAAACCGGATACGAAAAGCGCCAGCCGGGACCAATACCTGATTCGCAAAGATAAGCCCGCCGGAACCGCCACAGCGCTTTTTGAATTCTCTGGCTGCGGGGCATGGTGATCATTAATTTTTAACTTCATCTGCAGGAGGCCTGCCAGCAAAGCCGCAAGGAGATTCAACGTCGCAGCAATCAGCAGTGAAACCGTCTCACCAAAAAATCCGAGCAGGAAAAAACCAGCAACAAAAACGCCCAAAACGGCTCCAAACGTATTGATCGAATACAGTCTGCCCAAACCCTGTTGGAAGTGATCGTTGTGGCGCGTAACGTGCGCCACCAGAAGCGGCAGCGTTGCTCCCATCAACACGGTGGGCAAAAAAAGACACAGCATTGAAAACACCACCCGTGAGGCGATTAGATAAGGTTCCTTGTTACCGATTAGTTCATAGATGCCCAGGTAAATTTGGCCAAATACGGAAATAAATGTAAAAGACGCCAGGAGGGCGACACCTGCAATGCCGATCTCCAAAACAACATACCCTATCAACGGCTTTTTATATCGATCCGCAAGCTTGCCGCCCGTATAAGCACCCAACGCCAATCCGCCCATGAATACGCACAGGACTGTTGCGGTCGCAGATGTTGTTGACCCCAGATAACGGGTCAGCATGCGCACCCACACGATCTGAAAAATCAGGCCGCTCATACCGGACAGGAAAAAAGCAAAAAAAAGCAACATTTTCAGAGATACGGTAATATTCCGATCAAAAAATAGCCGTTTTCGATTTAACTTTTCGGTTATATTCATACCTTTAATCTTTTCTCTTTTTATATCGTTTCTATATTTCAGGTGAATTTGCGCTGCCGGGATAGTGTTCTGAATAAATGAGTTTCATTTTTGCCAGACGAAATTTAAGCGCTGTGAACAGACAGCCCAAACCATACTTTATACTTCTTGGAAGGTTAATCGAAGATGCTTCGGCAAAGTACTTCGTGGGACAGCTCACTTCAGCGATCGTATAGCCATACCATAATATTTGTGCCAGCATCTGGTTATCAAATACAAAATCATTGGAATTGTTTTCAATCGGCAACTGCTCCAGCAATTGTCTGGAAAATGCACGGTAGCCCGTATGATATTCCGACAACTTCGCCCCCAATAAAATGTTCTCAGCAAAAGTAAGTCCCCGGTTTGCAACGTATTTCCACACCGGCATCCCGCCGTTGAGCGCATACCCGCCTAATATTCTGGAACCCAACACACAGTGATACAATCCATTTCCGATCATCGAGGCCATAGCGGGAATGAGTTTAGGGGTATACTGGTAGTCCGGATGGACCATGATAATAATGTCCCCCCCGGCTTCCAGAGCCAGTCGATAGCATGTTTTCTGGTTACCACCGTAACCGGTGTTTTTGGCATGCGCATGCACAAGGGTATTCGGCAACGTCTCTGCCACCGAAACGGTGGCATCTCTGCTGTCATCGTCTACCACAATGACCCGATCAACAATTTCCTGGGCCATCACCTCTGCATAGGTCTTGCGGATCGTTTGAGCGGCATTATATGCCGGCATTACCACGACAATTTTGTGGTCTTTGTACATCGGATTAAAATTTCCTCAGGCAATATCCGGCTGCAGCCATCTTATTGAAAATCCAGTTTGACCTTCGGATTTTTCTTCCCTTCATAGGTTGCAGACAAGTTTTCAAGATTTGTTTTTGCTACCACCAGATCAGGCTTTATTCGAATTGCCCGCCTGAAATTGGCCATGGCTTCTTGCATCTCGCCTTGCGACACCAATGCCGCACCCAGACTGTTGTACACTTCAGCAAAATCAGGCTTTAAGCGTAGCGCCTCTCGAAAATGAACAACAGCCTCATCAGTTGCGCCAACCCGAAGCAACAGAATCCCAAAATTGTGATGCACGCCCACAAAGTCCGGTTTAGCCTTTAAAACGCTTTGGTAGTAGGCAAAGCTCTCCGCTTTTTTCCCCTGTGAAAACAGCGCTGATCCTAAATTAATGTGGCCCCATTCAAATCCGGGATTTATGCGCAGCGCAGCGCGATAATGCGTGATGGCCTCATCGATTCTGCCATGCAGTGCCAATTCAAAACCAAGATTATTATGGATGACATAGTTGTCCGCTGTTACCGCAAGGGTATGTTCAAAGAGCGTGAAACTGTTTTTCCAATAACTGACCTGCGCCCTGGCGGTGGTGACCAGCAGAAAACACAGCACGGCTGAAGCGACAGACAGGGCTATTTTCTTGTAGCGCCAGTTGTCAATCAGTTGTGCCGTCCCCCAGGATAGGATCACAAACAACCCGACCAACGGGATATAGGTGTAGCGATCCGCCATGGCCTGGACACCCACCTGCACCAGCCCGATTACCGGCACAAGGGTACCGACATACCAAAACCAGCCGACAAAAAGCCAGGGGAGCCGTTTGCGGTACCGAATGCTCAAAAATGTGATACAACCCAACACCGCGCATACAGCGCAAATCTGCCAGGCGGTTATCACTGCGGGATATGGATAAAGAATTGCCAGATCATGGGGCCAGATCATCTTTTGGATGTATTTCAGGTATGAAACTAAAGCATTGGCCACACGCATGGTCAGCGGATTGACCTCTAAAAGGCCCACGGCCTCCCCCTTGGACTGAACTAAAAAGGTCACAGCGCATGAGAGGCCTGCAAGGACAAACAATGGGATTTTTTCATATACCAATCGCCATAGCGCTAAGCGGTGCTTCAATTGAGCCCTGGAATCCTTTATTTGACTGAAATTGAGCCTTTTTAACGGCCAGTAATCAAGAAGCAGCAGAATGAACGGCAACGTCACAAGCATGGGCTTTGTCATGAGACCCAGTGCAAAAAAACCGATAACCCCAAAATATCTGACCTTTCGCGGCTGCTGTATATAGCGGACATAACTCCACACGGCCAGCATCCCCCAAAAAATACTCAGGACGTCTTTGCGCTCTGCTGCCCAGGCAACAGATTCGACATGCAGCGGATGGATTGCAAACAGGATTGCCACAATCCCGCTGCGCCAAACCTGGCCAGTCATCATTCGGAACAAAATGAATATCAGCAAGCTGTTGATCAGGTGGAAAAAGACACTGGTCATATGATGCCCCCCCGGACGCATTCCGAAGAGCTCAACATCCAGCATGTGAGACAGCCAGGTAACCGGGTGCCAATTGCTGGCATGGGTCGACATAAAGGCCCATATGACGCTTTCATTGCTCAACCCCTGACTCACATAGCGATTCTCGGTCACATATTTATCATCGTCGTAACCGATAAAATCATGCGTGCGAATTTGCCCATATACAGTAAGTGTGGCAACGACAATAAAAATGCATATGATGACATTCGGCCATACCGTATGTCTAATTTTTTTATCGGTAAATTTTCGTTTTTCCGCTAAATGCATTCGCGATTAGACGGTGTTTATAATTTTAATTTTTTTTAATGAGTGAACCAGAAAATTCACCCATAACCATACTTTCATTCAAATATCATACCACAATTTTAATTATTTTTGCGAAGAATGGTCTTTAATTCAAAAATTGAAAAATCGCTCAGCTGAGTTGTTTCGGTGGGATGGCAATTATATCGGTAGTCGCTTTTAAAGGAATTTGATTGGAAAAATTTTGCAGGTTTATTTTTTTTCCATTTTTGGCGTTAAACAAACTGTATCTGAGACTTTCGAAGTAATCGTGAAACTGTTCAAATTCAAGCTCCTGCTCGTTCAAAACATAACCGCCTATTTCAAAAACGACGAACGGCAGGTATTTTTTTATTGTTTTTCGCGCTCCGTTTAGCACCTTGTGTTCGTGACCATCAGTGTCAATTTTAATTAAATCAATGCGTTGGATCTGATTTTGCATACAAAAATGATCCAGGGTAATGGCTGCAACTGATTCGGCGGGCTTGATTGTACCGCCGTGCAATGGATGCGTATTTGTGGCACTCCCATCAACTTTCCAACTGGCGTATGCTTGAATTTGAGGTTCTGGGGTGGAATGGTCGGATAGAAATTGCTGGACCGTAGAAATGCGTTCAGCCAGTTTTGGGTTTAATGCAAGATTTCTTTGCAATTTCTTAAAAGCATAATCAGTCGGTTCAAACGCATACACATGACCTTCAGAAGCGCCTTGAGCGAAACGTAATGCCATAGTGCCGACATTGGCACCGACGTCAAATACGATTGCCTCTTTTGCCAATGAAAAAAATTTATTTTGGATCACGTAACTCTGAAAACTTCCAAATAAAAATAGTGACAAATCAATACCTTCCGACAGATCCACCTCATAGAATACCCCGCTGCGTTGGATAATACGCTTATTTTTCCCCAGCAAAAAACGACACAAACAGTATAATGCGCGTGCCACAGCTATTCTAATCCGGGTCATCGGTATTTTTTTGAGAATAAGTGTATTCAATTGCGCCTTCACCATAAAAAATTACATCGATTGACGGCTTAATGAAATAATACCGTTGCCCTGGATTGTCCCTGTAATCTCAGGGCAACAATTTCAAATAAACTTAATCCGCCTGGCAGCAAAGATGACCATCTTTAGCAGTAACCAGCCATGGCGCCAGCGATCGATATTGGTATCGCCGTAAGATCGCGATCGATAACGAATCGGTATTTCTGATATTTTAAGGCCAAGTTTGGTCGCTCCGAATAAAAGATCGAAATCCCCAAAAGGGTCGAAATTGCCAAAATAAGTGCGATTCCCGGCAATTTTTTCGTAATCACGTTTCCACAATACCTTGGTTCCGCAAAGGGTGTCATTTATCGGTTGTCCCAGCAGCCATGAAAACACCAGACTAAAAAATTTGTTCCCCACCATATTTAAAAATCGCATCGACTGGTTTTCCATGGGATAAATTAAACGAACGCCGTTGATAAATTCACCTTTTCCGGAAGCAAGCGCGTCGACAAATCGGATCAGGTCTTCAGGCGGGACGGTCATATCCGCATCCAGGATAATGAGGATATCGCCGTTAGCTTCATCAAATCCCAATCGAACGGCATCCCCTTTCCCCCGGCCGGATTGTTGCAGCAATCGACACCCTCTATCGCTGAAGCGCTCGATCGCCCGTTGGATGGACTCATAGGTTTGGTCCTTGGAATGGCCTTCAATAAAAATGATTTCGGTTTCCTTGCCGAGTTGGGGAACCCGTTTCAATATGGTTTCTATATTACCGGCTTCGTTTCTGGCAGGCACAATCACGGAAACCGTAACGGTGTCGGCTGATACAGATGACGCCTCATATGGGGTGGGTCTGGCAACGACAAAATTGGTCAGTGCCAGCCAGTTAAGCGGAATAAAATTCACGAGGTACCGGTTCGCCAGGCTTGCAAGAATTCGAATCGGCAGCGGAAAAAGAATCAGCGGCCTGGAATTAATCACTTCAAAACCGGCAAGCTCCAGCAAATTGTAGATATCATGCGGCGAAAACCAATTTTGGTCCAATGTGTCAAAACCTAAATTCAACCGTTTCGCGATGGAGAGCGGCATGCGCCAGAGGTTATTGAAAAAATTTAATATCACGCGCGTTCGGGGATGGACAAGACGGCGCAATTCTTCTAACAAGCGCTGCACGTCCCAGAGATCATTCACGAGGTCCGAAAGAATAATGACATCAAATGTTCCTTTAAGCGGCATCTCATGCGCATCGGCCCGAATAAAAGATAAGGTTTTGTGTTTACTTGCCGCACATCGAATCATTTCACTCGAAAAATCAATACCCACGCCCAGAGAGGGGTTCAGGGCAGCGAGCAGGTCGCCATGGCCGCAACCAAGTTCTAAAATACGCAATCCCGGTGGGATAAAAAACCGGTAATAATATTGCAGCCGGTTATGGTAAAAAGCACTCGGTCGATTTGCATTTGCCCTTTTTGCCGATACTCGATCCCAGTGGACCATGCGCTGTTTTTGGTAACGCGGCTTCCAGGTGTCCATGGATTCTTTGAGTGAGATCCTTGCGGCTATCTCGTTTGGCACCTGTTTTACCCCTTAACCTTTGGTTGAAAATTTTCAGAATTTCTTATGGGGTCCAAATCCGAATCATTGTCAATTAATTCCCAGCGATTAAAGCCTTTCTCGATTGCCTGATTCAGCCAGCTGATGCCTTGCTGGATCTGTCCTTTTCTTGCGTAGATACAGGCAATATGATAGTCCGCTTCAGCACTATCCGGCCTAATTTCACTTATCCGCCTGAATAATTCGAGTTTCTGTTCATATTTTCGCTTTACATCCAGAACAATGGCAATATTGTTTTGATCGAGTTCAGTAAATCCGGGCTGCAAAGATAATGTCTTCTGAAACTCCTTAAGCGTTTCTTCCAATTTTTTTTTCTTTTCGAGCAGTTCGATCACTTTAGCGTCCAGATCTGCCGTCTGGAGATCAAACTTCAAAGCATCTCGCATACCGCTGACCGCTTGATCAATTCTATCATAAATGGCTTTTGCTAACTTCAAATTTCTTTGACCGTCGCTAAACGATGGTCTGACGTTCACAGCTTTGCGAAAATAAAAAACAGCTTCTGCGAGCTTTCCTGATTGCATCAATGCCAGACCCAGGCCATTATGCGACTCGGCAAAAGACGGGTTAATGTATACCGCTTTTGCATAATGGCTGACGGCCGCATCGATCTGGCCCTGTGCAAGCAGAATATTTGCCAGATTATAATGCCCTTTTTCGGAATTCGGTTCTAAACGGATAGCGTCAAAATAATGCTGAAAAGCATCATCTATCTTGCCCTGTCTGGCAAGTACAGCGCCCAGGTTGATATGGGCATCCGCATAATCCGGATTAATTCTAAGGGCCTCAGAATAGCGCTCAATCGCATCCTGGTTCCGGCCCGCTGAAGCCAGGACAAGGGCCATGTTGTTGTAAATGCCTTCCGGTTCGGGCGGGTCTTTTTGCAATGCGATTTCATAGTGCCGGATGGCCTCGTCTGCCTTACCCGTGTCATTGAGCGCATTTGCCAGATTATTGTACGCAACCCAGGTACCACCGGTTGCTTTAACCGCATGTTCAAAAAGTGCAACGCTGTTGGCCCAGTGGCGGATTTGGCTGTGGGTCAGAATCATCAAGACAATGACAGCCATTCCGGCTGTACAGGATAAAAAAATGCGTTTGTACCTCCAGCCCAAAAAACACTCTGCGGCCCCCCAGGCAATCATGATAAAAAGTCCGATTAACGGAATATATGTATAGCGATCCGCCATGGCCTGACCGCCCACCTGAACCAGGCCGATGACCGGCACCAGCGTCCCAACATACCAAAACCAGCCAACGGTCAAATACGGCCTCCGCCTGATTTGCAGCAACACCCCTAAGGATACGCCCACCAGCAGCGCAGCAGCTGCGGCGACCTTCCAAAAGGCCAAGGAATCTGAAAGCTGATAAAAAATGGCCAGATTAACCGGCCAAAGCATTTTGCCGATATATTCCATGTAGGCAACAATCGCATTTGCAACGCGAAGGCCCAGCGGATGCATATCAAATGGCACCATCGCTCCGCCGCTTTGCTGGGCATAATAGGTCACAACACATGAGACCGTCGTGAACACAAAAAACGGCAGTTTTTCTAAAATTAATGAAGAAACTGTGGAAACTCCACCCGCCGGCTGCAGTCGAAAGCCTTTGCTGATTTTAAAGCGACCCAGCGGCCAGTAATCCAGCAGCAGCAGCAAACACGGGAGGGTTACCAGCATGGGCTTGGCCATCAGCCCTAATATAAAAAGCAACAGGGCCAATCCATACCAGGCTCGGCTGCGCTGCCGGGTGTATTGCGTATAGCTGATCAGCGTCAATATCCCCAAAAAGGTGCTCAATAAATCCTTGCGCTCTGAGACCCAGGCAACCGATTCAACATGCAGCGGATGCAACGCAAATAAAGCCGCCACAAACACACTGCGCCAAAAGGCACCTGTCAGTGCTTTCAGCAAAATAAACAACAATACGGTATTGGCGACATGCAACAACACATTGGTCAGGTGATGCCCGCCGGCAAATATCCCATAGAGTTCGAAATCGACCATATGTGAAATCCATGTCAGCGGATGCCAGTTGCAGGAATAGGTTGTCTGAAAAGCCCAGAGAATTCCCTTGGCAGTTAAACCGGATGCGACCTGACGGTTTTCCGAAACATAGTGATTGTCGTCGTAATTCACAAAATCATAGTGGCTTACCGGCCAATATAGAGCCAGGATGACAATAACAAAGAACAGACAAATAATGATGTTGCCATTAGCTTTAAGTCTTTGATATTTATTCGTTTTTATTCGGGACATGTCAAGCAATTTTATCTTTATGCACCTGCAACCGCGGGTTTTGAATATTCTATATCATATCATAAATTCAATGGTTTTGGGTAAGGCCGCAAACCGTCTGCCTCAATTATTTGCATACTGGGTTCTGATGATCATATAAAGCCGGTCAAACAGAGCCGGATGGTATTTGATTATTGAGTATCGCTCAGGTTATTGGGTTTAATTTTAATCAGATCCGGATCTGTTTTATAAAAATCCCATCGTTTCGCATCAATTGCCTGTGCCATGCTTAGCCAATTCATCGCTTTTTGCACGTTTCCTTTTCTGGCAAAAATGCAGGCGATATGGTAATAGGCGTCGGCAGTGGCCGGCTGGATTTTGGTTATGTTTGAAAACAGCGGAAGCAAGCTCTCATATTCCTTCATCACCGTTGAGACAGCAGAGATATCATTCTCTTCGATGCGGATGAATCCGGGTTGCCGCGATAGCGCCTTTTGGAAACTATTTACGGTCTCGATTAAATCCCTTTTTCTCTCTGATAACGCGACTATTTTCAAATCCAACCCCGATTCTTCCAGGTCAATGTTTAATGACTGGCGCATGCGCCTCACCGCCCGGTTGATTTTCTCCTGGATCAATATCGCTAATTTTAAGTTTTGATTGGCATGTGCATGGTAGGGTTTTTTTTGTAGTGCGATGCGAAAATGATAAACCGCATCTTCAATATGGCCCCTGCGCAGATGGGCAAGACCCAGATTGTTGTATGCTTCCACAAAATTAGGATCTAGTTTGAGCGCAAGATTAAAATGATCGACCGCTTCATCAATTTTTCCCTGGCCCAGCAATGCGCTTCCGAAATTGACATGGGCATGGGCTGAGTTCGGGTTGTGACGTAACGCAGCAGCATAATGCTGAAAAGCTTCCGTGTCGTTCCCCAAATCAGTTAGGGTCTTTCCCAGATTATTATGCGCGACCCAGTTGCCTCCGGTTGCAGCTATGGCATACTCAAAAATGGTAATGCTGTTGGCCCAGTGACCCACCTGTATCCGCGCGACCATCAGCAAAGTCATCAGCAAAGCCAGGGCTGCAAACGCCAGCGTGATACGCTCAGGCTGCCAGCGGTTAACGATCTCCTTCCCCCCCCAGGCAATCATAATAAACAGACCGATCAGCGGCACATAGGCCCAACGATCGGCCATGGCAGGCCACAGACCGGCCTGCACCAATCCGCTGACCGGAATTAACGTGCCGACAAACCAAAACCAGCCGA
The DNA here is from genome assembly GCA_947259495.1 of uncultured Desulfobacterales bacterium. GTDB lineage: Bacteria > Desulfobacterota > Desulfobacteria > Desulfobacterales > JAHEIW01 > JAHEIW01. The sequence continues at coordinate 97,506 of CAMYLV010000010.1, forward strand.
CAGCGAGATAGGCATGTTGTTTCAGCAAGAATAAAACAAAAATGGATACAGAAACCAGAAAAATTAAAGCACCTGTGATTTGCCAGATCGGCACGCTTTCCGGATATGAATAAAATATCGCTAGATGCGCCGGCCAGATCATCTTGCCTATATATTTGATATAGGAAACTGAGGCATTTCCAATCCGCAGTGTCATCGGTATAGATTCCAAGGACGCATAATTGCCTGCAGCGCTTAAAGAAGACGATGCCAGATAAACCGCTAAACCGGATAGCAAAAATAGCGGAATCTTTTCTATAATTAGATGATATACCGTTCTCTCGGAAATGCCGTTTGGCGCCGGCCTGCTATTTCGTCCCAGCGGCCAATAATCCAGCAAGAGGAGCACAAACGGCAGGGTCACCAGCATGGGCTTGGCTAAAAGACCCAGGGTAAAAACAAACAATACCGTGAGATACCGCAGCATTCCAGGCCGCTCGTGATAATACCCATATGCAAGCAACGTGAGCATCCAGAAAAAAGTGCTGAGCACATTTTTGCGTTCGGAAATCCAGGCGACCGACTCCACATTAATCGGGTGCAGTGCGAACAGTGCCGCCACAACAGCACTAGGCCAAATCGCACCCGTCATCCGATAAAGCGTCAGAAACAACAATAGGACGCCGGCCATATGAAAAAAAACATTGCTTAGATGATGTCGGCCTGGATTCATTCCGTAAAGCTCAACATCCAGCATATGCGAAATCCAGGTGAGCGGATGCCAGTAGGTATTTCCTTTATCTTGAAAATTAAAAGACCATGCCAGGTTTTCTTTAGTCAGTCCGGATTGAACATGATGATTTCCGGTGACATACTGGGTATCATCAAAAATGATAAAATCAAAATTTATTACGCCTGAGTAAACAATCAATATCGCCGCCATTAAACCCAGGCAGACAAAAATAGTATATCGCGTTTTAAACATTACTTTCTTTAAATCATGGATGTAGTTTAAGGGCTTTTTTTAGATTTTCGCTGGCATCAACGTAGTCGGGATTTAATTGCAATGCCTTTCTGAAGTGATCGGCGGCTTTTTCAAATCTACCCATACGGATCAGTGCAACACCAAGATTATTATGGATCGCAGGATCGTTGGGTTCCAGGCCTAAGGCCTTTGAATAATATGAAAGTGCTTCAACGCTACGGCCCTGCCCAACCATCACATTGGCAAGATCATTGAGAACGTCCTTGTTGTCCGGTGAGAGATCTAAAGCAAGGTGATAATGGGATATGGCCTCATCGGTTTTGCCGATTATCATTAGCGCTGTGGCCAAATGATAATGCGCTAAAAAGTATTTCGGATTAAGTTCTGCGGCCTGCCTAAAATAGCGAATTGCATCGGCAGTTTTCCCTTGCTGCTGCAAAATATATCCGAGGTTGAAGTTAACCCTCGGGCTATCAGGCAATAAATTTACTGCTGTTTTTAAATTATTAAGCGCTTCATCGGTGCGGCCGTCATTCATCAGGGCCAGGGCCAGATTATTTAAAATAAATGCATTCCCCAATTTGTTCTGCGGCATCGCGGAGCCGCCTACCGCCTTTACGGCCTGTTTAAACAAGGTGGTACTATCGGTCCAATGAATGAGATGCATTCGCGTCGTGATGGATAAAAGCAGCAGTACAGTTGCGGCGGTAATGGCCAGTATTTTATGCTCGTGATGCCAGCCCCTGATAAGCTCGGGCAACCCCCAGGCAATCATGACAAACAGTCCGATCAACGGCACATAGGCCCAGCGATCGGCCATCTGCGGCCATAATCCCACCTGCACGAATCCAATCACCGGCACCAGGGTACCCAGAAACCAAAACCAACCCACCGCGAGATATGGCCGGCCCTTTAGCCCCCAAATCGCCAGCGCCGACAAACTCACCATTACCGCCACAGCACCCATAAGCTGACCCGCCGAAATCATGTCCGGAAACGGATAGAAGACCGATAAATCCTGGGGCCAAATCATCTTTCCGACATACTTAACATAAGAAACCAGTGCATTTTCGATACGCAGCAGCATCGGCACCAGTTGTAACGAAATGACATCGCCCTCCCCCTGTACCGATTTCGAAGAAATATAAACTGAAAGCGTCGATAGCAAAAGCAACGGAACTTTTTCGAAAATAATCTGCCGGGTGTTACTTTCGTGACGGATATTCGAATTTAACCCAGCTATCCACCAGCGCCGCAGCGGCCAGTAATCCAGCAGCATGAGCACAAATGGCAGGGTCACCAGCATGGGTTTGGCCAGAAGGCCAAGGACAAATGCAAAACATACGGCAACATATCGCCAGAAGCCGGTGCGCCGGGTATAATGCGTATAAGCGAGCAGGGTGAGCATCCAGAAAAATGTGCTGAGTACATTTTTTCGTTCCGCAATCCATGCCACCGATTCCACATTGAGCGGATGCAAGCCGAACAGGGCCGCCACAACAGCACAGCGCCACATCGCACCCGTCATCCAATTCAGCGTTAAAAACAGCAATACTGTATTAACCGTGTGAAACAACACGTTGGTGAGATGATGCCGGCCGGGGTCCAGTCCATACAGTTCGACATCCAGCATATGGGATAACCATGTCAGCGGATGCCAGTAGTTTTTATCTTTTTCTTGAAAAGTAAAAGACCATACCAGACTTTCCTGGGTCATTCCTGAGCGAATATACGAATTATGATAAACGTATAAGTTGTCATCAAAATTGGTAAAATCGTAGTGGCGCACCTGCCAATAGGCCGCCAGCGTCACGATAATCAGAAGCAGGCATAGCCAAACCTCAGAACGGATGATACCTCGGGGATTGTTATGGGTCAGTATTGAGTTCATGTTCATTATGGTTGCAAAGCGCTAAAAATGACATGATGAAAAGATCATTATATCATCAAACACGGGAAGTATCCAAAAAGTATCTGGGTTTGCTAGACGCAAAAAGAGAGGTGGCCTTAAATTGTGTCAATATGAAAAAAGTTGCAGTTGGATGGCAACTTTTTGGATGAACAACAAAGGGGGATTTAAATCCCCCTTTATTGTTTTGACAATCACTAAATTAGCGGGCTCAAAATTAAAAAGGATTTGTTTTGATGACCCCTAAGTCATAATTATCGCATAAATTTAGTATAGAAATGATTGGCGCCACTGCTCCATCTATCCGCCGCGGTATTCGTCGCGCTGGCTCCACGATAGTCTGACGGACATCTCCTAGCTGCTTCCACAACCGTAATGTGAATACTGTCGTCGGCTGCTCCGGAAATCGCTACCGTGTTCTGACCACCTTTGTTGGTTAAGATAAAGCCCATATACATCGATGTAGCTGCGGTAGTTGTCAAGGTCGTATGCTCCGGAATTGCAAAATAATCTGAAATGGTGGCTGCCACGTTGTTGGCATCGGATTCGGCCGAATTACAATAGGACTTGTTACGATAGGCGATAAAGTTTGGAATCGCAATCGCTGCGAGCACACCGATGATGGCGATAACAATCATCAGCTCGATGAGTGTAAAACCTTTTGAGTTGTTGCCTCTGAGTTTCTGTAACATGTTAAAACCTCCCTCGTGTTTAATGTTTATTTTATTTAAGGTTAACGAATTAGCTTAATTTTCTAATCTGCTGCGTTTGGCGATTTTGTCCCACCCCCTTATTCAATGAATCAAAATGTTTGGTGTATACTGATAGCAAAACCTGTGCCATGATTGCTAAAATTAAAAAACAAATTCTATTAGATTGATATAATGATGAATATTTCTATAATCGTCCAAAATGCCTGATGGTCAAACCGGTCAATTTTTACTGATTTACAATTATCGGGCTTCCCGTTGACAAAATTTGTCAGGTGCGTCTGGCCGCTAAGTACCACCCAAAACGTATTTGCAATAATGAATATCGGCTGATTTGTAAATTTCTGTAATGAAATTTTGATTTTGCATAAATGGCGGTGGGAACGGTGACTGGAAAATTCTGGTTATTTATCTATGTCGAGTTTATCGAGACGGTATCGGAGTGAACGAAAGCTAATGCCCAACAATTCAGAGGCCTTGTTTTTGTTCCCGTTGGCGCAAGCCAGAGCTTTTTTGAGGTATTCGCGTTCAATTTCTTCAAGAATTGAATCCAGGGCAACGCCTTTGGAGACCTCGTCCAGGTCAAAGCGCCGATCCTTGAATCCCTCGATCCAGCGGCGCTTGTGAAGCGAAAGGGCCAGGCTGTCCGGTAGAATAATATTAGTGGTGGAAAGCGCCACACTGCGCTCCAGCAGGTTTTCAAGCTCCCGGATATTGCCGGGAAAGTCATATTTGTTCAGTAAATCAAGCGCATAGGATGAAAATTTCGTTATTTCCTTAGCCATTTCTTTTGAGTATTTTTCGAGAAAATGCTGGGCCAATGCCCGCAGGTCGGCTTTGCGCTCCCTGAGCGGTGGCACTTTGATTTCAATCACATTGAGGCGGTAGAAAAGATCTTCTCGAAAATTTTTGGCAATCACCTCTTCTTCCAGGCTTTTGTTTGTCGCTGACATAATTCGGATATCAACTGATATGTCCTCGTTGCCGCCCACCGGCTTAAACACTTTTTCCTGGACTGCCCTGAGCAATTTGACCTGGATGGGAGGACTCAATTCGCCGATTTCATCAAGAAAAACAGTGCCTTTATGTGCGATCTCAAACAACCCCTTTTTATCATGAGTGGCTCCCGTAAAGGATCCTTTTTTATGCCCGAACAATTCGCTTTCCATGAGGGTTTCCGGGATACCGCCGCAATTAATAACCATAAAGGGATTGTTACTGCGATCACTTTCCTGATGAATGGCCTTGGCAATGACCTCTTTACCGGTGCCGCTTTCTCCGGTAATCAGAACATTGGTTTTGGTTTTAGCCACCTGCTCGATTAACTTATAGATATGGTGCATGGCCGGGCTGTTGCCCACGATCATGCCATAGTGCAGATTTTGCTTCAGCTCGTCATCCAGTTGCTTTTTTTCATGCTCGATGGTTCTTAATTCCAGCGCCTTGGCAACCGTGGTCAGCAGCTCATCCTTGTCAAAAGGCTTGGGAACATAATCATAGGCGCCTGCATTCATGGCTTCCACGGCTGTTTCGGTGGTCGCATAGGCTGATATCATGATAACCACGTTATCCGGATAGTGCTTCTTGGCGGCCCGCAGAACATCCAGTCCGGTTATATCACCCAGCCGGATATCGCACAGCAAAAGATCAAAGTGATTTTGTTCCAGTAAGTTGATTGCCTCCCGCCCGGATTGGGCGCAGGTAACTTTATAATCTTCTCTGGTCAGCATGTATTCGAGTAATTCGCGCATGCTGAGTTCATCATCGACAACCAGAATATGGGGAGTGTTTGCAGCCATAGTTGAATTCCAGGATTTTCGTATTTAAAGTTTATTCGGCTATTTGCTGTTGGATCTTAAACCATTTTTTATTTCCATCTTTTCGACCCCCTGCCGCCAACGGTTCTATTTCAGAAATACGGGTCCCGCAGGCCGGTTGGCCTTGATCAATCCGGCTTATCTATTCCAATCTCCTTCCGCATATACAATGCGTCCGTCAACCATCGTTAATACCGGTTTTCCTTGCAGTTGCCTTCCGTCAAAGGGGCTGTTTCTGCTGAGCGATTGAAATTGAGTGACATCGATCACGTAATCTACATCCGCGTCGATAATGGTGATATCCGCGGATCGATTTGATCGTAAACCGCTTTCAAGCCCAAGAATACGGGCCGGCGCAATGGACATTTTTTCAACCAATTCAGTCAATGAAAGCACGCCTTCCTGCACCAGCTTTAACCCCAACGAAACGGCGGTTTCCAGCCCGATAATGCCATTGGCAGCCTTATTAAATTCAACCGCTTTTTCACGGCTTGAATGGGGGGCATGATCGGTGGCAATCACATCGATGGTGCCATCCGCCAGGCCCTGTCGGATCGCGGCACGGTCTTTTCGCGAGCGCAACGGCGGGTTCATTTTGGCGTGGGTGCCCCATTCTTTTACGGCCGCATCAGTTAGCATAAAATAATGCGGGGCCGTTTCCGCCGTAACCGGCACACCTCGAAATTTAGCCGCCCGCAGGGACTCAACCGATTCAGCTGTGCTGACGTGGGCAATATGGACCGGGGCTCCGGTTGATTCACTCAGGGCAATATCGCGCGCCACCATGGCGCTCTCGCTGGCATTGGAAATACCCGCCAGATCCAGCTGCGAAGCGACAACACCGGCATTCATCACGCCCTCGCCGACAAGATTCAAATCCTCGCAATGGGAAATCACCGGCAGATTGCTCCTTTGAGCGGTTTCTAATGCCGTTCGCATCAGCTGTTCATTCATAACCGGATTGCCGTCATCCGATACCGCAATCACCCCGCAGGCTTTCAAACGATCATAGGCGCAAAGTTGTTTGCCTTGCAACCCAATGCTGATGGCTCCTACCGGATAGACCCGTATCAGATTGGCGGCGGCGGCTCTGTTTAAAATAAACGCCGTCACCTCGCAATTATCATTTACCGGATGGGTGTTCGGCATGGCACAAACGGCTGTGAATCCGCCCCTGGCAGCTGCCCGGGCACCCGTCTCAATGGTCTCTTTGTGTTCATGACCGGGTTCTCTGAGATGGACGTGCATGTCAATAAAGCCCGGACAGACAATTTTCCCGGTAGCATTGATTGTTTTCGTTGTCGGATCTTCGATCTGCGAATCGAGTTCATGAATGGCCGTTTTGCCCCTCTCGCTGATATCAACAATTTTACCATCCCGGATGATGATATCGGCAATCGCATCCAGTTTACCGGGGTCGACAACTCTACCGCCCTGAATTATTGTTAGCATTGCAAATTGCTCTGTTTGTAAATAGACTCAGATGTGCAGGGTGACATCCGGCGTTGCTGGGTGTTTAAGCAGCGGTGCGGATCGCGCTGCCAGAAAAGCCCAATAAAATACCGATGATTGTATATACCGCCGGTTATTACCTGATATTTGGACACCGAGTAAACGTTTACTTTAAAATACGGCCAAGTCGACTCCAGCGCACACCAAAATTTTCCTTATCCCAGGACCAGTATACGATAAAGGCCTTGCCATTAAGGGCTTTGTAATCAACAAAGCCCCAAAACCGGCTGTCAAAGCTTTCATCTCGGTTGTCTCCCATTACAAACAGGGCGCTATCGGGAACCGTTATCGGCCCAAAATTATCGCGCGGCCGAATGTGGGCCGGCAGAATGCGCGGGTCGGTATATATGCCGTGCTCGTGATTGACCCTCTCGCCGTTTACAGTCAGTTTTTTGTCTCGAATCTCAATCATATCCCCGGGAATGCCGACAACACGCTTGATGAAATCCTTATTGGGGTCAACGGGATATTTAAAAACGACGATGTCGCCCCGCTGCGGTTTTTTGATCGGCACAATGGTTTTGCGCAAATAGGGTATTTTTATGCCATAGACGAATTTGTTGACCAGAATGTGGTCTCCAATCTGAAGGGTTTGCTTCATTGAGCCGGAGGGAATTTTAAATGCCTGAACCACAAACGTGCGGATAAACAACGCGATAACGATGGCGACCAAAATGGCTTCAATATTTTCCCTTAATGCGCCCTTTTTAGGAGATTCGCCTGCGTTTTCGACAGCGTGATCTGATTTCAATTTATCAAGTACCTTTCTAAGCTTCAATAGTGATTTCAGCGTGACGACAGAATGCCGCTGATGGCAATCACGAACCTCAAGGTCAGGTTGGCGTAGACACCCGCTAATACATCATCTAGAACGATGCCGCTCCCGCCGCTGATCTTTCTTTCCAGCAACCGAATGGGAAACGGCTTCAGAATATCAAAGGCCGTTAAAGGGCAGTCCCACAAAGGTGACCAATAATCCGGCGATTTCATCGATAACAATTTTAGCCGGATCTTTCTGCTTTAATATCTTCTCAGCCGCCGATGCCACCCCAATGGCAATAATGATAAATAACAGCACACAGACAACCGACAGCCCCAAATGGAAACGGGCGAACAAAAAACATATCGGCAGTCCGATTAACGTCCCAAAGGTGCCGGGCGCAAAGGGAATGGTCCCGCTAAAGAAACCGGTCGCCAGAATTAGAACCGCACGCTCGCGAAATTTCATGGCCTGTGTCTATAACCCGATCTGCCGTTTGTCAACCCGCAACGCATGCAATCCTTCGAAGATTTTGACGTCCTATTTTGAAATCTTCTTTTTATTGATTTCAACCGCTTCTGCGGTAATGGTATCATAAACCACCCGTAATGGCATTCCCCGTTGAAGCGCAATCTGCTTGCAACTTTCATATTCCGGCACGAGACGGACATTGCCATCCGGATCTTCGACACGTTTTACCCGAATTTCCCCTAAAGATGTTTGAAGAGTCTGTTGGTCCCGGGTAAGCAGCTTGCGAGCTGCCGGATAGTACCGCACGCCAAGGGATGTTGTCTCGGCTAAAAGTCGATGAATGAGACGATCTTTGCAATCCTCAGCGCACAGCACCTGCACCAGCGTTCCGGGCCTGTTTTTCTTCATGTGCACCGGTATCCAATAGACATCAAGGGCACCATCTGCAAAAAGACGTTCCATAAGAAAACTAAAAAGTTCCGGATTCATATCATCGATACAGGTTTCCAGAACTAAGATCTGATCGGTCTGTAGGTTGTATTTCAAATCCACCGGTGTCCCCATGATGACGCGCAGCAGATTGGGCCGATCAACCAATTCCCGCTGACCGGCGCCGTATCCGATCCGGGTCAAATGCATGGGCGGCAGCGGGCCATAGGATTCCGTCAGACATCGGATAATAGCTGCACCGGTCGGCGTAACCAGTTCGTAAGCGATATCGGTCCCGTAAACCGGCACATCTTTGAGGATCGCCAAGGTGGCCGGGGCCGGGATCGGAAGTTTGCCGTGCTGGCAGCCAACGAAACCGGACCCCAATGGAATTCTGGAAGCAAACACCTTTTTGATGCCCAGCTTTTCCAGACAAAGGGCCGTACCGACAATATCAACAATAGCATCGACACCCCCCACTTCGTGGAAATGAACTTCATCCGGAGAGCAATCATGGATGTCGGCTTCCGCCCGCGCCAGTTTCTCAAAGATGCTTAAACTTTGGGACTTTACGGCTTCAGACAGGGGGCAATTGTCAAGCAGCTCCCTGATCTTTTTAAAATCTTTTGGTGGGCCTGGATCCTCGATTGCAACGTTTACCCGCTCTGCCTCAATCCCGTTGCGCACCACCGGCGTTGAATTCAGACGAAATCCGCTTAACGGCAATCGCGAGAGCTCGGCCTGCAGCCACCCCACTGGTGCACCGAGGTCAATAAGAGCGCCCAGGGTCATGTCGCCGCTAATGCCTGAGAAACAATCAAAATAAGCTTGCATCAATTTGGGAATTCCTGTTGCCCACCAGACTTAAATATTGACAAAAAAGGCAATGATTATAATATATAACACCTAAAAATGCTCAATGATCAATTCGGAAGTGCGCAGCTGTCTGGTGAAGCTCCCGGACTTCAAATCCGGTGTGGGGCGCTAAAACCGTCCCGGGTGGGTTCGATTCCCATGCACTTCCGCCATAATCACATACCTGCCCCAAGGGTTGATCCTAAAATGCTTATTTATAGCTAAAACAAATTCCAAAATATCATTTTTTATATTATTGTAAAGCTAATAAAGAATTCTTTATTTATCAAGCAATGAGGGTGTACTTGTTATTAAAAAACGATTGACACATCTAAGGGATTTGTTTTTATCCTCAACTTTGCCGTTTTGGGTGTTCGTTTTACTTATTTTCACCGGATTGGTCGTTGCCTTCTGGCCCGGTGTCGGCACTTATGAAGTCCTGCAGTTTGCCCAGCAACGCAAGCTGCCGATCATGAATGATTGGAAATCTCCGTTTATAGCCGGAATCTATTGGTTATCAGAGGATTTGTTTCAGAGCACCGGCCCCGTTCTGCTCGCTCAACAGGCACTCTTCTGGTCAGGGCTGGCCTTGCTGGTGTTAAACACATTAAAAGGTTCATGCAGTCGCATCATCTTCTTTTTATGCGTTGCCATTTTTCCCCCGGTATGGATCACTCAAATTTTACTCTGGAAAGAAGCGTGGACCCTTTCTTGCCTCTCATTTAGTATCGGTGCAGCTTTTGCCTATTTGAGAAACGGCCGCGTTTTTTATGGCATAGTCGCTGTTCTCGCAGCAATCATACTTGCCACCACGCGTCACAACGCCATATTATTGACGATCCCCACTTTCTATGTCGCAGCGCAAAAACTTGCCGATCAGACCACCAAAACCACCAGAATACAGCGCCGCGGAATCATGGCCGCAGCATGCATAACACTGCTGATTATGACTTTGGGATTCACCTGGGCAGTAAATAAAATAGGAAAGCAACGCTGTCACATATGGCATCAAATATTGCTTTGGGACCTCGCCGCAATGTCGGTCCTTGAAGATCAAATGCTTATCCCTGTTACATTCAGAAAAGCTGGCGAGGACGGATCGTTAGATCGAATACGGTCTTATTTTACCCACTATAACTCGGACCCGCTTTTCTTCTATGAGCGATCACCGTTAAAATTGTATGGGACTGCCTGGTCGGGATGCCCTGAAAGTCCGCCACTAAAAATGCTTTTAAAAAGTTGGTATAAGACTGTTTTTAACCATCCTGGAACCTATCTGCGCCATCGCTTACTCTATCTCCTGCACCTCTTTAATATCTCAGATGTGACACAAGACAAATTCGGGAAGGCTTATTATCGGATTGATTCGGAATTCAGCTCATCAGCGAATCGTTCGAAACGATTTGAACGCCTGCAAATGAGCCCAATTTACGAAGCATTAGTCCTCGGTATCCCGATTCGAGGAGGTGTGTACCCATTGATATTTATTTTGTCGATAATCGGAATTTCCGGAAAGGCTTCTATCAAAAATTCCTACCTGTGGATGTTGTGGTTGGGCGGTCTCGCTTATCTGGCATCATTTGTCATCCTTGGCTCGGGAGCGCTTTTACGGTATCTCGCGGTGTATGGCCTGCTCGGGCCTGCAATCCTGGCCGGGCGATGGGGGCGTCAACGGTAGTAACCAAAATCCGAACAAACACGACTTCCATTCGTCCCGCCGATGCCGCGCTTCCGTATTCCGGAACATTATTATGGAAAGCGGTATATACCCGGTAGAGCTCCTGGTGAAACACAAAAAATGAATATTGCAATTTAGTGCTTGCAGCCTTGATTGCTTCAAGCCATCTTTTTGACCAGCTTCGCGACCGATTCGATGTGATAGGCATGCGGAAACAGATCGACCGGCTGGACTTCCTGGGTCTGGTAGGTCTCCTGCAGCAGGTTGAGATCACGCGCCAGAGTGGATGGATTACAGGACACATATACGATCCGCTCGGGCAAGAGCGCCAGCACCTGTTTGACCACATCTTTATGCATCCCGGCTCTGGGCGGGTCAATCACCAGAACATCCGGCCGCTGAGTGATCGCCGGCAGCGTTTTGCGGATGTCGCCCGGCACGAAGTGACAATTTTTAACCTGATTGATACGGCAATTCCTTTCCGCATCCGCAACGGCACCGGGAACCACCTCAAGACCGATAACTGCCCGGGCCGCTTCGGAAAGCAAAATCGGTATGGTACCGGTGCCGCTGTAAAGATCCATGATGGTTTCCGAACCCCTCAGTTGGGCATAACGTTTGACGGTATCATACAACTTTGCGGCTCCCGGCGTGTTGGTTTGAAAAAAGGAGTTGGCCGATATCTCAAACGCAAACGCGCCGATATTATCGGTAAGGGTTGACGCACCGGCAAGGGTGCGCTCAAATTCTCCGGTGGTCACGCCGGCTTTGCGAGAAGTAACATTTTGGATAACAGCGCTGACTTCCGGAAACTTTTGCATTAAGGCATTTGCAAGGGGTTGCAAAGCCTGCGGATCATCAGCGGCGGTGACAATGTTTACCATCCAACGGTTGTGCGCAACCGAATGGCGCAGCATTAAAAACCGCCAGAAGCCTTCATGGCTGCGAAGGCCGTAGGCCGGCAATCCGGACGAAGTGATATATTGACGCACATCATCGAGCAGGTGATTGCCCAAATCGGGCTGCAACAGACATCTTTTGGTATCAAATACTTTAAAAAAAGTTCCCGGTACATGGAGCCCGATGCCAAATTCTTTTTCAGTTTTAAAATGTTGCATCTCAGCAGGCGTCAGCCATCGTTGATCGGTGCAGGTAAACTCCATTTTGTTACGGTAGCCGAAGGTCAAGGGCGATGGAAACGTGGGGTGCACCGTCACGTCTTTGATTTGCCCGATATGCTGGAGGGACTCACGAACATGTTGCCGTTTGTATTCCAGTTGAACCGCATATTCTAAAAATTGCCACTTGCACCCGCCGCAAAAGCCGCTGTATACACAGGGTGGATGGATGCGATGGGGTGAGGCTTTTAGCAATTCCAACACCCGTGCTTCAGCATGGTTTTTTTTCTTGCGCGTGATGCGAATCAACACTTGATCGCCGGGTAAGGCCTGGTCCACGAAAACAGCCAGGCCGTTTAAGCGGACCAGCCCTTTTCCGCCAAAGGCAATGTCGCTGATTTCTACTTCTGCGCACTGGCCTTTTTTGATTTTCATAGGGTGGTGATTCCTTGATGCAGACGAAAATACAGCACCTAAATAATTGAGAGGTCGGGGAATTTTTCTGCCCAACCATTGATAATAGCGGAATGAATCATCAGCAGCGAAATATGAAAACTCCCCGACCCCTGAAATAATTAAAGTTTAAATTTAGTTTATTATTGTATACAACTGAATATATAAAATATTAATATTTTCAATTAACTTTAACATAGATTAATTGTGCCCCATGGTCAAATCAAAGCCTACTGCTATTGTTGAAGAGATCTTATTTTCATCAGATGAATTTTTACTGAAAGGCTATCTTCATCGACCGGCGCTGACCCGCCCCCCGTGTGTCATTGGATCCCACGGGTTGTTTAGCGACAAAAATTCACCCAAGCAGATTGAGCTGGCACAGCACTGCAACCAACGCAATATGGCTTATTTTCGCTTTGATCACCGCGCTTGCGGTGAAAGCAAAGCGCCTTTAAATATGATCACATCACTGGAGACGCGCTGCGCCGATCTGAAAGCCGCCGCAAAAATGTTAAAATCGAGGGGCGATCTGGGCGATCATATGGGGCTTTTCGGCAGCAGTATGGGCGGCAGTGTATGCCTGGCAGTTGCCCATGATCTGGCAGCCCTTGCCATTGCCACCTGGGCCGCACCACTGTGCAGCGCCGATCTGGTTCCGCAACATGCCGAAACGAACGGCGATGCGAATACCCCTTTTAAAAAGCATCCCTTTGATATTTCCAACCGGCTTGCAGGCCTGCAAAACATCCTCATCCTACACGGCGATGCCGACGAAACCGTTCCCCTTTCCCATGCACAAGAAATATACGAACGTGTCGGCGAACCCAAAAAGCTGCTCGTTTTTCCCCAAAGTGACCATCGCATGCATAATCCGGCTGATCAGCAGACTTTTTTACGTGAGGCCACGCTCTGGTTTCTGACCTTCCTGAAGCATGAGTGAAAATAATTTTGTCGCACATAATGAATTGTAACAAGGATTGTCGAGGTCAGAAGTATTTTCTATCCCCTTCGACATTCATTATTCCCTGTTCGCTGTTCTGCGGTTGAATCCCCTCTGAAACGGAATAGAGCCAGAACCTACTGCCAATTTTATCCATTCAGTAAACCACCCTAAAAACGAGGCGGGCCGATACCCATCAGCTCGCGGCGCAACACCTCCAAAGCAGCCGACGCAAATATCTGTTTATGCATGGTTCGGCTGTCAAACCAAAAATGAAACTGATGACCGGCAGTGCCCTGCGGCGTTGCCAACCCGATACACACCGTGCCAACGGGCTTTTCTGCTGAGCCGCCCGTGGGGCCGGCTATGCCGCTGGTGGACAAACCATAGGTGGCACCGGATATGTCCCGGGCGCCCCGGGCCATTTCGATGGCGGTTTCCGCATGCACGGCACCGTGCCGCAGTATAGTTTCTTTTGATACCTTTAAAATATCGATCTTGACTTGATTCGAATAGGTCACGCCGGAAAAAACAAAATAATCCGAGCTACCGGATACACGGGTTAGCATGTCGGCAATCAGGCCACCGGTACAACTTTCGGCCAGGGCCAGGGTAGCCTGTTTTTGTCTAAGCAGATGTCCAACAGCCTCTTCGATGGGGTCGCCATTTTGCGAGAACACTTTATTGCCCATCTTTTCAGTGACCCAGCGGGCAGCCGCTGCCAAAGCTTCATTCAATTGCTGATCTTTTGTACCGCTGGCGTAAAGCTTAATCTGGATTGCTGGAAATTGCACCTGCAACCCCAGAGAGATTTGCGGAAAGGCGCTTTTTAGCCCGGCAAGTCGCTCAGAGGTCTGGGATTCGGTTAATCCAAAAGTCGATAGGGTTCGGGTGTGGTAGAAACGTTGATTATCGCCCATACGCTCGATTATTTGCGGCAAGACGGCATCTGAAAGCATGCGCCGCATTTCAGCCGGTACGCCCGGAAGGAAAAAAAATTGGCATTGACCGATTTTCAGACAAAATCCAGGGGCCGTCCCAAGGGGGTTCTGGATGCATTTCGCTCCTGCTGGCAAAAACGCCTGTTTGCGACTGGCGGCGTTCATCGCCCGCTGACGCGCCTTAAAAAAAACTTCAACAGATTGAAGCGCAGATCGATCCAGATCAAGTACTACCCCTGCTGCTTTAGCAGCGGCCTCGGCGGTAAGATCATCCGCTGTCGGGCCCAGCCCACCGGTAACAACCGCAAGGTCTGCCCGTCCGCCAATTTCTGTTAACGCGGCAATAAGAAAATCAAGATCGTCGCCGACGCAGGTATGTCGGGTGACGGCAACACCATTTTCTCCCAGCTTTGCGGCAATATAGGCCGAATTGCTGTCGATGAGTGCGCCTGTGCGAATCTCTTCGCCGGTTGCCACAATTTCAGCAATCATCGTCGATTTGTCTTCTGCCCTCTCCCTAATAGGTACCATCTGCTTTAATAATCCGGTGATCAAAAAATTCTTCGATCCAGCCTTTATTAATGTCGAATAGAATCATCAGCATCAAATAAAGACCCCTCCCCGCCCATTTTAATTCACGAGAATATTTTAAATTATTACTGGAACACGACACTAGTCCGGTGGTGTCAAAACAAACACAGACGGCGACAAATCAACGTTGATCCAGTATCGATGGATATCGAGCTGGAAATCGACCCCATCATCGTTCGAAAGCCTTAAGCGCTGCGGCACCTGGAAGCCACTTACCCGCCGGGTGCTTTCGACCTCAGCGCGATATCTCAAGGAACCGGATCGATGGAATACATCAACCCGCTGAACCTGAGACAGCGTGGCATTATAAAAAATTTTTTGCCGGGTTCCCCACCAGTTATCTGTAAGAACCAAAACAGGGCCCGGATTCGATGTTTCTTCGACGAATGCAACCGAATCGAATTCCGGCAGCGGAATCCGGCCGGCTATAAACGCAATCACATCGCTGGCGGATATGGGAATCGATATGAGTCTTTTTAAATCCGGATCACGAGCCGCCATCTTTCTGAATTGTGTCTCCTGGCCCTGGACCTCCAGATAGTAAAGCCAGCGACCGTCGGTGGCCAGTTTGACGGCCGGGTAACCGGAAATCAGCACCGCAATGCTGAACTTGACCGGCTTTTCCCCGATCCAGGCTACCCGTTGATCAAACTGAATAAGACCATTTTGCCTGACGGTGATGTTGCCAATTCCCTTGAAATTTATAAGCGCATCATTTTGGGTTCTGAGGGTTGCAAGCAGACCGCGGACTTGATCGGCCCGTTCGACGGGGGTAACCGTTAAATCTCGAGAGGGTCTAATCGTTGCGCAGCTTAACAACAAGCAGGCGACAGCTAAAGCGGAAATGATCCGATACCATTTCATACCGGTCAGGAACCATTGGCGGAAATTTTGCGAATCTTTTGTTCGAGCTCTTCTTTGTCTTTATCTTTGAGCTGAAATGCTTTTTGATAGTATTTAAGAGCGCTGGTCTTGTCGTCGAGTTTCAAATAGACATCACCGAGATGCTCCAGCATAATCGGGTCATCCGGAACGATTTCCACCGCTTTTTGAAGATATTGCAAGGCTTTCTCAAATTCTCCCTTTTTATAATATACCCAACCCAGGCTGTCGGTGATATATCCGTCGTTGGGTTTGTATTTAAGGGCCTCTTTGACCAACTGTTCAGCTTCGTCCAGATTGGTCCCCAGGTCTGCGTAAGTGTATCCGAGGTAGTTCAACGCATTGGCATGCTTCGGGTCCAGCTCAACAACCTTTCGCATGGTCGCAATCGAAGCCTCTTTTTTATTCCACTTATCATAAACAACACCCAGACGAAAATAGTAGCGGGGATTATCAGGGTCTGATTCGATGGCCTGTTTAATATAATCTTCCGCTCGATTAAATTGCTCCGAGTCTTCATAAAAGGTGCCCAGATAGTATTTGAATTCCGCATTATCGGGATCATGGTCAATCGCATCGTTCAATAGCTCAATGGCTTCTTCATTTTGCTTGCCTTCAGACAGAATATAGGATGCATGTATGACGGCATCTTCATAGAATCGGGACTCCGGGGTTACTTTCTTAAAATGCTGCAACGCATTAGGATTATCTTTTTTGCCGTAATAAGCAATACCGGCAATATGATTTACTTCCGAGCTGTCGGGGACGGCTTCCAACATGCCCTCAAGGATTACAAGCCCTTCATCAAACTTTTTAGGGTCAATGTAAAGTTGAATTATTTTAATGATGACTTCAAACTCGTCGGTACTCCGCTGGCCCAATTTTTTAAAAATTTTTTCGGCCCGGGCCACCTTACCTTTGGTATAATAATAATAGCCCAGCTCCATCGCAGCCCGTATGTTGTTCGGATTGCGATTTAAGATATCCTGATACAGGCCGAGAATTTTTTGTTCATTCTTTTCTGCTTTGTAAAGCTCGAGAAGCTCGTATCGGGGTTCCATAAGCCCAGGTTCGATTTCAAGCGTACGTTTGAATTGTTTTTCGGCCTCGGCCCGTTTGCCCTGTTTGGCAAAAATTCTCCCCAGATAGAAATACCCGATATAATTACTTGGGAAATGTTCTATCATTTGATTAAATATACGTTCGGCTTGATCAAAGTTTTCAGCTTCCAGATATAATCCGCCCAAAAGTTGATAGACTTTTTCCTGTTTCGGATCCGTGGCAATGACGCGCTCATAGGCATCTATTGAGGCCTGGTTGTTCTTACGCACCTGGTTAATGCCGCCGTAGAGAATCAGAGAGCGAATATCATCCGGGTGGGCTTTAAGAATACCTTCAAGGACAGCAAGGGCGTTGCCGTCATCCTTATTTTGCAAATAGACGGTTGCCAGCTCACGCTTGAGGTACAACGAATCCGGGTCCATTTCGATGGTCTGTTTAAGCAGCTCGATCGCTTTTGGCAAGTTACCCTTTTTTCGCTGGATCTGGGCTTCGGTAAAGTAATAGTACCGATTCCCAGTTTGATCCTCAACCGTACGACCAAATAAGGATGGCAGTTTTGGGGTGGAATTCGATGTACATCCCCCGATAAAAAAAACGACCACCAACTGTATGGTCACCGTAAGTTTTAGCAACTTCATGTGCAGCTTTTCCTATGAACACATTTTATGATCAGCAGCGGCCTAATCGGCTCTGCTGCCTTCGGTGTAAGAAGCAAAGTCAGGGATTTCCCGTTTGAAAAATTCCCTCATTTTCTTGATGATATTTTTTTCTACCTGTCGAACCCGTTCTCTGGATATTCCGTAACGGTCTCCGATCTCCTGTAAGGTCACCGGGTTGTCTGAAAAAATGCGCAGATCAAAAATCTCGAGCTCCCGGGGCGTCATTTTTTTTCTAAACTCCGCGATTTTATTGTGGAGCAGAACTTCAATTTCTTTTTTTGATACTTTGTCTTCAATGGATTCGGCATCGGTGCTTACAAATTCGATTCTTTCGGTATCAGAGTCTTCCTTGAGCGGCGCATCCAGAGATACATCCCAACCATCCAGACGCTGGTCCATGTCGACGATTTCCCGCTCCGAAACACCCAGCCTTTCGGAGAGCAGTTTGGGTCTGGGTTCGAAACCCTCGTCGATTAACTTTTGCTTTTCTTTTTTCAGCTTAAAAAATAACTTGCGCTGTCCTTGAGTGGTCCCGATTTTAACCAGGCGCCAGTTGTCCATAATGAATTTGAGAATATATGCCTTTATCCAGAATGAAGCGTAATAGGAAAATTTGACATTTTTATAAGGGTCAAATTTTTTAACTGCCTGCATTAAACCGATATTGCCTTCCTGAATCAGGTCCAATAAGTTCTGCATCCACACCCGCTGGAACTCCAGCGCAATTTTAACCACCAGTCTTAAATTAGAGGTTACCAGACGAAAGGCAGCATCCTCGTCACCCTTTTCTCGCACTCTGATGCCCAACTCGTGCTCTTCTTCTCTGGTCAGCAATTTGTACGAGCTGATTTCCGTCAGATACCGTTGCAGCGGATCAAATTTAGCCAGCGCTTTATCAGAAGATTTCGTTGCAGGCTCTTTTTTTGCCGGAGCTGATTTCAACGGTTTGGCATTTTTGGGTGCTTTTTTTGCCGCAATTTTGGTGCTTTTGACTGATTTTTTGGCCGGGGATTTGGAAGATTTATCTGCCTTTTTAGCCGGGCTTTTGGCAATTGCAACCGTTTTCTTTGGCGCTAACTTCGTGCTCCGGGGTGTCTTTTTGGCAGGGCGCTTGGTGCTTTTAGCCTTCGTCTTGACCGGGGATTTAGTGGCTTTGGCCGTCTTTTTAGCCGGGCTTTTAGCAGCTTTGACCGTTTTCTTCGCCGCTATCCTGGCACTCCGGGTCGTCTTTTTGGCAGGGCGCTTAGCGCTTCTGGCCGTCGTTTTGACCGAAGATTGAGTGGCTTTGGCCGTCTTTTTGGCCGGAGCTTTAACTTTGCGGCTCGACTGTCGGGCTGCAGTTTTCTTTTGGACGGGTTTTTTGCTTTTCGCCGGCTTTTTTTCCATCGGTATTATCCAAATTTTGCAAATGCGCCAGACAAGTATTTTTACTCCGGCAAGAATAAATCCCTACCTGCATTTTTATGGACATAAAAGCGAACATATGATATCTAAAAGGTTTACATGAGCGCCTGTAGCTCAGTTGGATAGAGCAACGGACTTCTAATCCGTAGGCCGCAGGTTCGAATCCTGCCAGGCGTACCACTTTTTCCAAAGCTCCCGGGCAAACTGCTGGGGAGCTTTTTGGGTTGGAGTCACCACGGAATCAACTGAAGCAATATTAAGGTAGGCCTCTCGTTCTGCCTTTAGAGTGTTTCGCCTTCTCTTTGTTTGGTCCAGATCATATTAAATAGCAGGACTGAGCGGCGAACACAAGTTTTTTCTTTTTACAGCATATAGAGAGCGTTTTGAGATGAAGAAGTTACAAGTCAAAGCGATTCTAAAAATTGCCTGGCCTGATAACCAAATTCTCTGGTTTCAATGTCAACCGTTCTCTTTTTTTGCCCTTTAAAAACGGTAATTCGCATAGCTCGTTGTCAGGCAGAGGGTGGCACCATTTGACCTTGGCAAAAAAGCCTTCGTAGAGCTCCGCATGTATCGAATCCGGAGAATAATTTTCCATCATGATGTAAATATCAGAACCCGGGTCAAGTCCATCCGGTGTTTTAAAGCACATACCGTCCTTGGAATAGTCGCACATCACCGCATGATAGAATTGATCGGTATTATGATAGGCAAATATGATGGGTGCATCATTTTTAGTACGATTAAACATCCTTCTATCGTCATTTTTCTGCATACATCCCTTTTCAAGTCGGGTTTTAGTGGGTAAGGATGTTTCCAGTTTGATATACAGTCTGGAGAATATAAATCAGGCAATTTCAGTAGTTTATTATCGGCTAAAGCTATGCTGATGTCAATTAAAAATTATAGTGATATCAAACAAATGGATAATACATTGATCGCCAACGGGGCTATTTCAGATCATAAAAAAGACCGCACATTCTGACCGGAATCTCGCACTGATATGCCGTTTAGCGGTCATATCGCCGCCGGATGCGTCAGGGCATGATCGGCGGCAGTGCTGTAGGGATTGTCAAAAAAACGTTGCGGTATTTATAGGGGTTGTCAAAAAAACGTTCCGGTATTCAAACGTTTTTTTCTACAACCCCTTATGCCGCACTTCCGGTTTTTGTAACATTATTATGGAAAGCGGTATAACTTGATGCCGGCCTTGATAAGGATGCCTGCAGCACTGCGTATGCGGCCGCAGGCGCATCATCTTAAGTTTGATTGCCAAATGGCCGATACGCATTTTGGAGGGTCAAACTTTGGCTCCCGACAACACATTTTTAGCCTGCCCATATTCCGGGTGTGGTGAGATGTTGTCAATGAATTCTCAGCAATCAAAGAAGGAGAAAAACTTATGGGCACCAATAATGTGGTCTTTTTAGAAAATTTAGAATGGTTTGACGACACCGGCCAGGAGCTTGTCCACCGCCTGCCGGAAGAGGGCTCAGGTGAAATCAAATACGGCGCTCAACTGACCGTCAGAGATAGTCAGGCCGGCGTTTTTTTCTATAAGGGCAAAGCTGTCGGCGCCTTTGGCCCGGGCAGGCATACCCTCAAAACCCTGAATATTCCGCTTTTGACCAAAATCGCCAGTCTACCCTGGGGTGGAACAAGCCCTTTGCGCGCTGAAATGTACTTTATCAACTTAAAGGTATTCACCAATCTAAAGTGGGGCACTCGTGATCCAGTGGCTTTCAGAGACTCGGAACTGGGGTTGATCCGGCTGAGAGCGTTTGGCGTCTTTAACCTGCAGGTTGTTCAGCCGGTTCTGTTTGTGAACAGTTTGGTTGGCACCCAGGGCATTTTTACCACAGCTGAAATCGAAGAATATTTGAATCGCGTGATCGTATCCCGCTTTAACGATTATATGGGCGAAAAAATCGATTCTATTTTGAATCTGCCGTCCAAGTATGACGAATTGTCCCAGGGACTTTCGGAGCGCCTGACAGAGGATTTCAGCCATTTTGGCATTTGCATGACCCATCTTTATGTTAATGCCATCACGCCACCGCCAGAGGTGCAACAAGCGATTGATGACCGCAGCCGAATAGGCGTTTTTGATGACATGAACAAATTAATGCAGATGAAAGCCGCCATGGCAATGGAAAAAGCCTCTGACTCCGAAGGGGGCTCTGGAATGGGGATGGGTACCGGACTCGGATTAATGATGCCAGCCATGTTTGCACAGTATTTTGCCAGTGCTCAACCCCAAACAAAGCAAAATCAACCGGAAACAAAATGCCCGGATTGCGATAATTCCATACCCGCCCAATCGAAGTTTTGCCCGGATTGCGGCCATCAGCTATTGGTGTTTGAGCAATGCCCGCGCTGCTCAAAAAACCTCACCCCGACGGCGAAATTTTGTTCGCGCTGCGGTCATGCAGTTGAGGAAAAACCGGCAACAAAATTCTGCCCGAATTGTGGCAATGAGAATTTATGCGATGCCGTTTTTTGCAACGAATGTGGTGAAAAGATGGGATAATGTGTCGAATATTCAATAAAATAAAATCAAAATATCAATACCTTGTCACGAATTCCGCGCAGCAGTCCCCATAAGCGCCATTTGAATTGATTTTCGTGTTCAGCGTGTTGCATTGGCGCACACCGACAAAATGGAGGCCATCATTAATTTTTTAATAGAACATCAGTGTCCTCAATGCGGCGCACCCGCCATTATGGAAGAGACAGAGCGTCTGTTTGTCTGCAAATTTTGCCGGGTGAGATCTTATCTGGTGGCATCCGATGTTTTTCGCTATATCCTCCCCAGCAAGGCGCCGGAATCAAAAGAATTGCTGTATTTCCCCTATTGGCGCTTTAAAGGTATGCTGTTTTCCTGCGCTGGCAATGGTGTCGGACATAAATTTGTCGATGTGAGCCATCAGGCCGTATCATCGCATGTTTTCCCGGTCACTCTGGGCCTGCGCAGCCAGGCACTGAAGCTTAAATTTGTAACGCCCGAAACCGAAGGCCGATTTCTTAAACCCACCCAGTCGTTAGCGGGTATCGAACAATGCTTTGATGACCGCTTCGGCAAGACGCTGCCCAAACCCGTGCTGCATCATGCCCATATCGGTGAGACCATCAGCCTCATTTATGCCCCCTTCTACATTGAAAACCGCCTGTATGATGGGGTGCTCAACAGCCCAACTGCTGGGGCTTCGATCGACGATTTTGATATAGATCAACTGCCAGCCGAAAACCCGCACTGGCGCATTCATTTTATGGCGACTTTATGCCCCAACTGCGGCTGGGATCTGGATGGAGAGAGGGATTCGCTGGTGTTGCTGTGTAAAAACTGTACTTCGGCATGGTACCCGGTGGGCAAACGCTTAAAGCAGATCAAATTTGGCAAGCATCCCGCCGGCGATAGCGATGCTATATATCTGCCATTCTGGCGTATTCGACCTAAAATCAAAGGTTTAGACCTTCAAACCTATTCTGATTTAATCAAAGTTGCCAATATTCCCAAGGTCGTTCAACCCGGGTGGGAAAATATCGGTTTTCGTTTCTGGGTGCCGGCATTTAAAGTGCGCCCCAAAATATTTATGCAGCTTTCAAAAAACATGACCCTCGCCCAGTTCAACCCGGATCTGGCAGTGGAACTGCCCGAAAACAGGCATTATCGGATCAATTTACCAGTAACTGAGGCCAACCAAAGCTTAAAAGTCAACCTGGCCAGCTTTTTCAGACCCAAAAATCGACTGGCAGATATCCTTCACACAGTTAACATTACTGCACAAAGCTTTATGCTAGTGTATGTTCCCTTCATAGAAAAGCACCATGAATACATCCAACCCGATTTAAAATTTGCCATTAACAAAAATATTCTGACACTTTCTGAACATTTATAACCCCGGTCTTTCGCAAAATTGTTGACGCGTTAATGGGTTTTAGCAAATAGTCAGATGCGATATCCATTGAATACCGCAAGGTTTTTTTGACAACCACTATAAACTACTGAACTCATCCACCATTTGACGGTTTGACGAAACATGCATGGGCTTACATTGATAAATATGATGAACCATGCGATAAATCAGTTATGGTGAAACGCAAGCCGTCCAATCCAAATACCCTGATCGACCAATTCTTAAATTTTTTGCTGGTTGAAAAAGGTTTATCAAAAAAAACTCTCGAGGCCTACAGCCGGGATATCATCCGATACCGTAATTTTTTGGCAGAACATCAAACGGCTGTATTCTCGGATGAAGATACCCCGCTAATCTTAAAATATTTAATTCATCTCAGAAAATCCGGTTTGGCGGCACGTTCGCGCGCGCGGCATCTGGTGGCGATCAGGGGTCTTTATCGATTTCTGGTTCAGGAGAAAATCCTGCGCAACGATCCTGCCAGACTGATTGATCTCCCAAGGACCAGTCTAAAATTACCCGATGTTTTGTCGCGGGAGGAAATTGAGGTTTTAATACAGGCGCCAGACACCGACAAACCGCTTGGTGCCAGGGATGCTGCCATGCTGGAACTTCTTTATGCCGCTGGATTACGTGTATCAGAACTCACCAATTTGAAGTTACAGGATATCAATCTGGAAGCCGGGTTTGTTCGTGTCTTTGGCAAGGGTGCTAAAGAAAGAATTGTGCCGATCGGCATGCAGGCTAAAGAAAAAATTGAGTACTACCTGAAAACGGTCAGATCAAAACGTTTAAAACAACAATCCAGCCCTTATCTGTTTATTGCCCGGGCCAACAGGCCGATGACCCGCCAGGGGTTTTGGAAGTTGCTGCGGCGTTATGCACTGCAGGCAGGCCTGAACAAAAAAATTACCCCGCACAGCTTGAGACATTCGTTTGCCAGTCATCTGCTGGAAGGTGGTGCCGATTTACGGGCTGTGCAGATCATGCTGGGCCATGTAGATATTTCGACAACCCAAATTTATACACATGTCACCCGTGACCACCTTAAGCAATTGCATCGAAAATTTCATCCGCGCGGATAAGACCGGTGGGGTTTAAAAACGGGTGTGGTGTTTACGGTGTGATCTTTATTCGCGTAAATCGTATACCGCATTCCATAATCGTATTCCGATATACGGAAGTGGGGCATAAGTGGTTGTAGAAAAAAACGCTAAATCCCGGAACGTTTTTTTGACAACCACTATAAAATCGCATCTGCAATGGCACCACTCAGAACCGTATCATCTGTGAACCAGGAAGATTGTCAAAAGAGAGGAGATGTGGTTGTTTTACCCGGAGACTACTCGAACGCAGATTCAATGATATCTTCGGCAATAGCCCCAATCGGCGTCAGTCGATACGGCTATCCACCTGGGTCGGCATCGCGCATAAATCAACATGCTCGATAGACTGAACAAAAATTTTACAGGGTGGACAAAATTTTTTGGGTTTGCCCCGTCCGCTCCAAATTAGCTTCATTCGATGGTTGCTACCACATTTGGGACAGACACAATTTACTGTAAGCGGTTCCGTTAATTTGATTCGACGAACACCGGTTTCCCCGTCTTTTAACAGCTGATTTTTTTTGGATACGGCCATTTTAATCTCTCCTTGCGATAGAAGATTTAAATTCTGTTGATTCGCCAGTTCTAAGGTTCCCCCTTTTTGGTGGACCGCTCCTTTCCTTTCGATTTAAATATATTTTGATCAGCAGCGTGTGGCCTGATGTTTACAGTGATGACATAAGCGGATGATAACCTGCACATTGATCGTATTGTTACTTTGCCTTGTATTTCTTTAGAAGGTCTTTGATCGCTTCTTCCAGTAAAGCACCCAGGGACTTGTCCTGATCGACGGCAAGGTGCTTGAGGGCCTTGAGGAGGTCCTGGTCAATCCGGGTTGAGAATGTTTTCTTCTTACTCATGCAATAAACCTTATATTAAATTAAAATATAAAGCAAGAAAAAAATTAATATTATATCTCTCATTTTTTAAATATATAATGCTAGCATTACATGCGTCAACATCCACCGGTCTTCCAAAAAAAGCGGATTTTATGCGTTGCTTACTGAGGGTGCCATTGTGAAAAATCCGATAGAAGATAATTCGAGAGTGGTATCGACCAGCATAAAGAATACCCCGCCATGCGGTTGCTCTGGAAACGGCCAGCTTACAGCCCGCTTCGTTTGTCTTAAAACCATAGGCATCTTGACAATTCCATTCGCTAAGTGGTACTGGCTGGTTCGAACCTGTGCATTGCGGCTTTCTGCCAAATGATCTGTGCTAACTATCC
The DNA here is from genome assembly GCA_947259495.1 of uncultured Desulfobacterales bacterium. Lineage (GTDB taxonomy): Bacteria > Desulfobacterota > Desulfobacteria > Desulfobacterales > JAHEIW01 > JAHEIW01. The sequence goes on from CAMYLV010000010.1 coordinate 122,915, forward strand.
TACATTAGGCGAGTCATTTGAACGTTGTCCTCATTATCATCGGATTGATCTTAGCCATTGCCGGCATGGTCGGCTGCATCCTTCCGGTCCTTCCGGGTCCGATTCTGAGCTTCTGTGCACTGATACTTATATCCTGGACAAAAAACTGGCAAATCTTCAGCCAGACTTTTTTAATTGTCATGGGTGCAATAACCGCCTTGTTGGTCCTGTTGGATTATGTTGCGCCTGCGTTGGGGGCTAAAAAATATGGCGCCTCGAGGCGCGGTCTGTGGGGATCAGCAATCGGTATGATAATCGGCATTTTTTTTATTCCGCCCTGGGGTATGATTGTGGGCGCTTTCATCGGTGCCCTGGTGGGAGAGTTGGCGGCCGGGAAATCGGGCAGCAAAGCCCTGCGCGCGGGGTGGGGCATACTGATTGGAAATGTACTTGGCGTCGGACTGAAATTGGCCTTTACCGCTGTTGTTCTTTTCTATTATATCAAGGCGATGCTTTAGGCAAAACAATACTTCCGGCCGGACCCTAACCGACATAAAACTTCCGTGTTGTCTCGTACGAACATGACCAAGAAGAATCACTTCGACGCCCTCATCATTGGCGCGGGCCCGGCCGGCGCTACAGCCGCCTACATGCTTGCCACAAGCGGGTTTAAGGTCGCTGTGATTGAAAAACGAAAGTTTCCGCGGTTCAAACTCTGTGGTGGGCTATTGACCCAAAAAACCATTGGGCTGCTTAAAGATATCTTCAACACCAACGTAGGTGATCTGAAGTCAGGGGGTGTTATCCAGTATCAGAGCAATTTTTATGGTATTGGCGATCACAACGGAAATTATTTGCAAAGAAGATTGGATTTTCCTTTTCATTTTGTGGATCGGGCAATTTATGATGCTTGCTGGTTAGATAAAGCCGTTAAAGCCGGGGCAAAAGTTATTTTTAAGGAAAGCGCTGAAAATGTTGATATCGCCACAGGAGAAATCATCACGCGGACAGGAAACCGATTTTCAAGCCGTTATATTATTGCTGCTGATGGTGTTTTCAGTCGCGTGCGATCTATCCTGAGTCAGCGTGACCTATTGAAACGCCGTCACCGGCAGGATATTGCCGCGGCTCTGGAAATATTTATTCCCAGAGATAAAATCCGTGGGCTACCGAATTATCCGGCTATCTTTTACGGCTATATACCCTGGGGTTATGCCTGGTCTTTTCCCGGTCCAAAAAGTCAGATTTTCGGTCTCTGCAGCCTGAAAGCGAAAGCCAAACAATCGCTTTTTAAAGGCTTAAATACTTTCATACAAGCGCAAGGGGTCCGACCAGAGAATTTGGCAAAACCCAAAGGATATGCCCTCCCCTACGGCAATTTTCTCAGCAAAGCGGGTTACAAAAACATATTGTTAGTTGGAGACGCAGGCGGGTTTGCCGATCCTTTGCTCGGCGAGGGCATTTATTACGCCCATAAAAGCGCTCAAATGGCGGTTGATGCAGTCAAACACTCGTGGGGCCACCCTCAAAAGGCAGAGGCAATTTATAGTCAGCTGCTCAATAAAGATGTCACGGCAGAGCTCAAATACGCAAAGATGATCCGCCAATTTCTGTTCTCACTACCCACTCGATGGCAATTAAAGGTGCTGGGCTTTAGCTTCAAACAAATATCGCATAAATTAGAAGAAGCAGTTCAAGGACAACGCTCATTTAAACTGCTTCTTCCAAAAAGTCGTATTTAAAAAATACGAAGGTTTTATTTTGCGCGGACGTAAATTCCTCTGCCGACCTTTTTGATTTTACCTTCTTTTGAAGCCCTAAAAATAATATTTCTAACTTTTTTGTCTTGAAATCCGGTTTTTGTTTTCAATGTAGGAACATCCACACCTTTTCTGGACCTTCTGACAATTTGCAGTATTTGTTCTGTTGCTGTCATTTGCGGTGCTTTTTTGCGACCGGTGGTTTTTTTGGCAACCGCTTTGCGCTTGGTTCTGGTTTTTACGATTCTGCGCTTTACTTTTTTTGCAACTTTTGGCCGTTGCGGTTTCCCATGAGCCTTCAACAATTTTTCCAATTTCTTCTCAAGTGCTTTGATGTCTCTTTTAACTGCTTGCAAATCTCTTTTTAAAATTGCCATGATATCCTTCCTCCTTAAAATAATTTATCCGATGTTTTTCTTCAATGACCCATGGATCAATGCCTATAAATTTTAACGAAATAATTAAGAAAAACAACCCTTACCTGAAAAATAATCGTCAATATTTTTTGCTAGTAGTTAAAATAATTTCCAAAAGCTTAGCGACCGTTTGAGATTTTGTCAAGAAATAAACGAAGAAAAATGAAGACAGAAGAGATTTGGTGCAATAATGTTATCAATTACTTCGAAGAAAAAAATGCGACCAATTGCCATCAGTTTGTTCTTAAAATTCGGCAGCAGCAACCTCGTTGAACTTTCAATCTTGCAAAAATCATCGATTTTGATATATATGCCCATTCCGAGAATGACAGCATGCCCGGCATGTCTGTTGACCGAAATCGTCGTCTGGCTTCAGCCGCTATTGTATCTTAATTCTGCGCGAGTCGGAGGTTCTCATGTGCTGATTCATTTGTCATACAAGATTCAGGTCGGAAATTAAAAGGAGACCACTGATGCAATTAACAGACCTAGCGCCGCTTGAAAGATGGAATCAACTTGAAAAGGATATTCATCAAAAGTCCGGATTGGATGTCAATGTTTTTGACACCCAAGGTTATCGAATCTCTGAACTTAAAAATTGGGCCAATCAATTGTGTCCGGCAATCAAAGCGACTGATAAAGGCCAAAGCTTTATCTGTGCCCCTGCGCATATGAACATCGCCACTTTAGCCATGCGATCGCAACAACCGGTTATCGATGAATGTGATGCGGGCATGCTCAAACTTGTCGTGCCAATTTTTGCAAACGAAGAATTTGTCGGCGCTGTCGGCGCATGTGGTTTTCTCCTCGATGATGGAGAAGTCGATGAGTTTTTGGTGAATAAAATGACGGAAATAAGCCAAAGCAAAATTGAAAGTTTGAACACGGACATACCGAACATCACGAGTACAAAGGCGAGAGCGCTGGGTCAATATATTTTGAATCAAATTAATGAGATCATCACAGTCGAAAAACAGCAGCCGCAATAATCGACCCTGCTTTTTACGCGACAAAATAATCCATGAACGCATCGTTTGTTAAGGCCAAGATTTTTACAAGCCTTTAGGCGGTTACTCCGGTTGACAGACGCCCCCTGTTTGATAAAGATGAAAAAACGCAATTTCATTTATGCCATCCCAGACCACCGAACGGTTTAACACCTGCGGAGCCGATTTATGAATAAAGCGATTCTCTCAATTTTAGGGCAGGACAGACCCGGCATCGTCGCCGCCGTCTCCAAGGTTTTATTTGAACAGGATTGTAATATTGAAAACGTGAGTCAGACAACACTTCAATTCGTTTTTGCCGGTATTTTCATCGTATCCATGCCCGGAAATCTTTCCTCTGAATCTTTGCGCCAAAATCTAACTGCGGAACTGGCTCCCCTGGCGCTCGAAGTTTATATCACCCTGTTTGAATCAACAACAGTTCCGGTTTCTCCGCCGCGAAGTGAGGCCTATATCGTGACAACCAAAGGACCGGACCGCAAAGGGCTAGTCGCCGGTATCAGTGAAGTGATTGCTCGCTTCGAAGGCAACATCACCAATCTGCAGGCGGTTTTTAAAGGTGGTAACGACCCCGGCGATAATATTATGATTTATGAAGTTGATGTCCCACCCCAGACCGATCAGCAAGCCCTCTATCAAGAATTAAAAAAACGCGCCCATGAATTGGCGCTAGATATTGATATTCAGCATCGCAATATTTTTGAGGCCATCCACCGGATTTAATAGCAGACAGAAGTCAGAGGACAGATATCAGAAGACGGAAAACAGCCGTTAAAAACGAAACAATGGACAGCCAATGCAAATATGAAACGATATAAATCCATAATTAAAAAGGCCAACCATGCTTACTCAAAGAGAAATCCTTTCGACTCTTGAAATGCTTAAAAATGAAAACCTGGATGTGCGCACCGTAACCCTGGGCATTAATTTACTGGATTGTGCCAGCCATAATCTTGAAAAACTGACCAATAAGATCCGTACCCGTATCACCCATTATGCCGACAATCTCGTAAGCGTCTGCAATCATGTCGGTCAAAAATACGGCATCCCGGTGGTCAATAAAAGAATAGCGGTCAGCCCTATTGCTGCAGTAGCTGCGGCCATGTCGTCTTCGCAGATGGTGGCCGTTGCGCAGGTATTGGACGGAGCTGCCGCAGCCGTTGATGTCGATTTTATCGGTGGGTTCAGCTCTCTGGTTGAAAAGGGAATCGCACGGGGCGATATGGCTCTATTAGAGGCCATTCCACATGCTTTGGCCGAGACGCAACGCGTTTGTGCTTCGGTTAATGTGGCATCAACAAAGGCCGGCATCAATATGGATGCGGTACTGCTGATGGGCAAAGCCATCAAGCAGGCGGCGCATCTGACCGCGAAAAACGACGGTATTGCCTGCGCCAAGCTTTGTGTGTTCGCCAATATTCCACAGGATATGCCCTTTATGGCCGGGGCCTATTTGGGTCTCGGCGAGGCCGATGCCGTCATCAATGTCGGGGTCAGCGGACCGGGGGTTGTAAAGAATGCCGTCGAACGTGCCCTTAAATCCAATGAGCAGCTGGATCTCGGACAAATCTCAGAGCTGATAAAAAAGACCGCCTACAAAGTTACCCGGGTTGGAGAACTCATCGGTCGGGAGGTTGCCGATCACCTTAATATTCGATTTGGTGTTGTCGACCTGTCGCTGGCTCCAACGCCCAATGTCGGAGACAGCGTCGGTGAAATCTTTCAGAGTCTGGGTCTCTTGAGCATCGGCGTGCCCGGAACAACGGCGGCCATGGCGTTAATTAATGACGCCGTCAAAAAAGGTGGTGCATTCGCCAGTTCCCGGGTGGGGGGATTAAGTGGCGCTTTTATCCCGGTGAGCGAAGATCTCAATATATCCGAAGCCGTCCGCAAGGGCTATATCGGGCTGGAAAAACTGGAAGCCATCACCGCTGTCTGCTCGGTGGGGTTGGATATGATTGCCCTACCGGGCGACACAACCGCAGAAACCATCGCCGCTATTATGGCCGATGAAATGGCAATCGGTGTTATCAACAACAAAACCACAGCTACGCGGTTAATACCGGTTCCCGGAAAAAAAGCCGGTGATAGCGCCTATTTTGGAGGGCTGCTCGGCCAGTCTACGATTATCCCGGTAAACAATGGCAACAATCCGAATTTATTTGTTCGACGCGGTGGCCTCATACCTGCTCCATTACAAAGCCTGACAAATTGAGTCGCCGACCACCGGCAAAGCGGATGGCTTGCATTTTTCCGCCACACGCGGGCGAAACAAAGGCACGGCAGCGCCTGAATCGGTGCGGGTTTAACCGGGCGCAAAGCACCCGGTTTGAAAACGCCCAATCAAACGACATCGGCACTCAACAAACAGCTCAATCAAGTGTCCATGATTTGTGGGTTTGATAATGAATCCTTCAAAACAGACAGTACGCCCGCCTGTTGCACCTGGCTTAAAACGACAGGTGCTGACAGATCTGTTTAAATACTTACTCGTTGTGGCTGCTTTCAGCTGGTTGATGATAAATGGAACCCGGCAACTCGGTTATAATTGGCAGTGGTACCGGGTGCCGCAATATATTGTCTCCACGGCTGACACACAGCCGACAGCCGGCCCGTTGATCCAGGGCCTGCTGATAACCATTCGCATCACCGCCATCAGCCTGTTGTTGGCGTTTATTTTTGGACTGACGACTGCGCTGATGCGGCTTTCGCGCTCATTTCTGGCTCGCATGGTTGCCCGCGGATATCTTGAAATCATACGCAATACCCCCCTGCTTGTTCAGCTTTTTTTCATTTATTTTGTCTTGTCGCCGGTATTGGATATCAGCGGGTTTACATCGGCCGTGCTGGCTTTGAGTCTGTTTGAAGGCGCGTATGCATCCGAAATATTTCGAGCCGGTATCGTTTCCATTCAGCGGGGACAGTGGGAAGCCGCTTTTAGCGTCGGGCTCAACACCTACCAGGCTTATCGTTTGGTTATTCTGCCGCAGACGCTGCGGCGTATTCTACCACCGCTGACCAGCCAAGCCATCTCTCTTATAAAGGATTCCGCTCTGGTCAGCACCATCGCTATTTATGATTTAACCATGCGTGGACAAACAATTATCGCTGAAACCTTTCTGGTTTTTGAAATCTGGTTTACGGTTGCCGTGATTTATTTATCCATTACCCTGCTTTTATCGGCAACCGTCTTTTATATGGAAAAGCGTCTAGCAATTAAACACTAATACAGCAGTTTAGTCTCAAAAATCATGACATCAAAAAATAGAAATGACCCCAACTGATCATCACAAGGAGGTAATAGATGCAAAAATTCAGTAGATCGCTGACAATCACGATTATACTGGCCGTTATCACCGGCCTTGCCGGTCCGTCTTTAGCCGGAGAACTCCAGCAACAGTTGGTTCAGGAAAGCACCATCGAGCAGGTTATGAAACGCGGAACGCTGCGGGTGGGCATGTCCACATTTGTTCCCTGGGCCATGAAAGACAAGACCGGTAAACTCATCGGCTTTGAGATCGATATCGCCCGTCAACTGGCCGTTGATATGGGGACAAAATTAGAATTTGTTCCGACCAAATGGGCCGGAATTATTCCGGCGCTGCTGACCGGCAAGTTTGACGTGATTATTGGCGGAATGAGTGTCAGGCCAGATCGTAATTTAAAAGTTAATTTCACCCTCCCCTATGATTATGCCGGCCAATCCATTGTCGCCAACAAAAAAATTGCCGCCGGCTTCAAGCGCCTGGCGGATTTCAATCGGCCCAATGTGACCATCGCCGCCCGACTGGGTTCGACGGCTGCTGACGCCGCCAATAAATACATGCCGGCTGCCCAAAAAAAATTCTTCGATGATGAAGCCCAGGTCATCCAGGAAGTGTTAAACGGCAGGGCACATGCGGCCGTCGCGTCTGCACCGCTGCCCGCATTTCAGGCCATAAAGTACCCCGATCAGCTATTTTTACCGGTAACGGGCACCTTCACCAAAGAACCGATCGGCTTTGCCCTCAGAAAAGGAGATTTCGATACCCTTAATTATTTCAACAACTGGATCCGCGTGACGGAAGCCAAAGGATGGCTGGCGGAACGAAAGCATTACTGGTTTGAGACCAAAGATTGGGAAGATCGGCTAAAATAGGCGCACAGTGGTTCCTGGCAAACCCAAAATCACGAAATTAGACATCGCCTTAGGCGGCCTGATTATGGCTGCCGGCCTGTTTGTCGCATACAAGGTTTCGGCTGGCCTGAACTACGCGTGGAACTGGGATGCCATTCCCCAGTATTTTTTTCGTTTCGACCCGGACAACCGCCACTGGGTGCCCAACATTCTAATGCAAGGATTTTTTACCACCATTCGCCTGAGTGTCTGGGCCACCCTTTTGGCCACCCTTATCGGAACCGCAATGGGGATGTTGCGTGTCAGCCGAAGCCTATTTAACCGCCTGCTGGCGGGAACCTATGTCGAGTTGACCCGCAACCTGCCGCCTTTGGTTTTGATTTTTATTTTCTATTTTTTTGTCAGCAATCAAATTCTGCCGGCCCTGGGAGTGGAAGCGTTTATCCGAACCCGCACCGAAACTACACAGGCCCTGATGACGTTTCTATTTGCGGCCCCTTCGCTGTTTACCGCCTTCATTTCAGCCTTGATCACCCTTTCCATATTTGAAGGCGCCTACATGACCGAAATCGTCCGGGCAGGGATCCAGTCCATTGAAAAGGGCCAATGGGAGGCTGCTGACGCACTGGGCTTGTCCAGATGGCAACGAATGCGATTGATCATATTACCCCAGGCCATCCAGCGTATTCTACCGCCTCTGGCCGGACAATTCATTTCAACTATCAAAGATTCGGCCATCGTCTCGGTTATTTCGATTCAGGAACTGACATTTCAGGGAATGGAGCTAATGGCGACTACCTATTTTACGTTTGAAATCTGGATTACCATCACAGGCATGTATTTAGTGTTGACGCTGGCGTGCTCGCTGGGGGTCGCTAAACTCGAAAGCACGCTGAGCAAAAATGTTGCATAAAAAACCCCGGGATGTCAAAAACCATCGCGGGATTTTATTCGGTTGAACAGTTGCGGCCAGCCTATTTGGATATAATGCAAATTAAGATAAATATTATTTAACCGTGACTACCGGGCAATTGGCCTGCAAAATCACATACTGCGCGGTGGAGCCCATCAGCAATTTCCCGACCTTTGATCTGCGTTTAACGCCCACAATAATCTCGCCAATCTGGTTCTCGTTAGCGAATTCAACCAAATCTTCGCCGGCTGATAGGCCGCGGATCAGCAGATGCGTGTTGCAAGAAATGTCATTTTCTTCTAACAGGGATTTGGCATATTCCAATCCCCGCTCGGACTGTTCTATTTCTTTTTTTTCCGACTCGGTGCCCTTTTGCATTGAAGTGACCACTTCAACAGCTGCCCCGAATGCGCCTGCATGGGATTTCGCCAGACTTAATGCTTCTTTTGCTGAGTTGGTTCCGTCATACCCTACCAGAATTTTCATCTCTCCTCCTTTTACTCCAGAAGTAAAACCCTCAAATGCGTTATTCTTCTGACTGATTTCTTTTACGCGAAGTTTCAGATCTTTTTGTTTCCACTATAACTCTATGATCTCGCACATTGGCATAAATTGAGCGCATTTTTAAGATTTGCCCTATCGGATATCAACCGCTATTGCATTGAATCAATTACAGCCCGCATAAAGGCCGGCAGATCATCCGGTGTTCGGCTGGTTATTAGATTGCCGTCAACAACCACCTCCTGATCGATCCATTCCGCACCGGCATGCACAAGATCATCCTTAATGGCAAAAAATGAGGTCACTGTTTTGCCCTTCAATATTTTCGCCGAAGCCAGCATCCAGCCGGCATGACAGATCGCAGCAACCACCTTGCCACCCGTATACAGATCTTTGACCAGTTGCACCATTTGAGGGTATCTTCGCATGATATCCGGGGCATAACCGCCGGGGATAATAATCCCGTCAAAGTCAGCAGCTGAAATCTGATCAATGCTCGCATCCACCTTAACTTCGGTACCGGGTTTTCCCGAATAAGTTTCGGAACTGCCGGATCCCACAACGACCACCTCGGCACCGGCCTCTTTCAAACGGTAATACGGATACCAGAACTCAAAGGTGTTAAACAATGATTCCACCGGAATTACCACTTTTTTGCCTTGAAGCTCCATTTTATATCCTTTTTTTTATAATGTTATCAAAAATATATCACATAAACTTTAAATTATTACTTAAATAATTGCTACCTTAAGGCTGATACGCCTCTAACATGGCTATTTTTATAATAGCTTAAACATAGGCATCTTTGCGTGCATGTCCATTGTTGAAGATACTGCCGGTCGAATTTTGATAAAATGTAAATAGGGTGATACAAGAATCAATTTATAGTACTGATATCTAAGTAGATACACTACCCAATGTGTTTTCACATGAAACTTGAATTATTTGTTTTTTAACGCTATTAATTATGATGACTGTGAAATCCCCAGCTGGTGTTTACCCTCAACTTAATGTAATTAGCCTGGATCTTTAATTTCAGGTGTGAATTTTATTGCATTTATGATTCAGGTAACCGAAACATTGTTTATCGATGAATCCGACATTCAGTTGGATTTTATGCGCTCCTCCGGACCCGGCGGTCAAAATGTGAACAAAGTGTCCACCGCGGTGCAGTTGCGCTTCAATGTGCTGCAATCAGCCAACCTGTCTACGGAAATTAGGATTCGCCTGAAACGCATTGCCGGTAAAAAGATGACCGAGGATGGCTGCCTGATTATCAAGGCCAACCGTTTCAGAAGCCAGGACAAAAACCGCAAAGATGCCATTAAGCGTCTAATTGAGATGATCCGCCAAGCAACCGTCAAACCCAAACCCCGACACAAATCCAGACCATCCCGCGCAGCCCGAGAACGTCGCTTATCCGCTAAAAAAAAGCGCAGCGAAATCAAACGGCGACGTCGAGGCGTAAAGCCCTCGGATGATTCCTAAATTTTAAGCTCCCAATAGCGCTTTCCGTACAGCCCGTGATCCGAAACACGGAATAGCCTTGACATCCGGTTTATTGTTCCCGTAAAAATCAATTTCCCGCCTAAACAAATGGGTTAATCATTTTGTCTGATCACCCGATCGGGTGAAAATGGCCATTGGAGTGAACGCACTGAATATCGGGTTTTTAAAATGGTCAAAAAAATGGATCCCGCAGACAAATATTCGATCGGAGTGATTTCCGACACCCACGGGCAAATACCCTCCGGGGTGCCGCAAGCCTTTAAAAATGTCGATCTCATCATTCATGCCGGTGACATCGGCGATGAAGCGGTTTTAGATGAACTGCTAAAAATTGCCCCGGTCACGGCGGTCCGGGGGAATATGGATTTTGGAAACTGGGCCAGCCAATTGCCGGAAACCGAAATCATTAAGATGGGTCACATCGTTTTGGTTGTGCTTCACATCGTAAACCGACTGAATGCAGATCCGGAAAAGGCCGGTTATAAGGCCGTTATCAGCGGTCATACGCACCGCCCGGACGTATATGAAAAGAACGGAGTCACATTTATCAATCCAGGGAGCGCGTCATATCCGAAATTTGGCCATCCAGGCTCTGTCGCCTTGATTCACATAAAAGGGGATAACCTGAACGTAGAACTCATCCGTCTGCAAAACTGAGACCATCGGAAAGGAGATCTGTGAAATGGGGGGATTATTTGGCTGTGTATCCAAAAATGACTGTTTGAGTGATCTTTTTTACGGTACCGATTATCATTCCCATCTCGGCACCAAACGTGGCGGGCTGGCGGTGCTGAACTCAAAAGATTTCTCTCGGTCAATCCACAACATCGAAAATGATTATTTCAGATCCAAGTTTGAACCCGACCTTCCAAAACTGCATGGTCCCAGAGGTATCGGCATCATTAGCGATCATGACCCGCAACCGCTGATTATCGGTTCCCATTTAGGGGCTTTTGCGATCGTAACAGTCAGCAAAATCAACAATATCGAGGCGCTTGCCGCCAAAGCGCTCAACAGTAAACGGCACTTTTCAGAAATGAGCGGCGGCGCAACGAGCCCAACCGAACTGGTGGCCATGTTAATTAGTGAAGAGGAATCTTTCGAAGCGGGCATCCAGTATGCCCAGGAGGCGATCAAAGGCTCGTGTTCACTACTCCTGCTTACTGAAAACGGCATCTACGCGGCGCGGGATAAATTGGGCCGTACACCGGTTGTGATCGGCAAAAAGGATGGGGCCTTAGCAGCTGCTTCGGAATCCTGCGCTTTTCCCAACTTAGGTTATGAAATTGAAAAAACCCTGGGGCCCGGAGAAATCGTTTTAATAACAAACGACGGCACCGAACAAAGAAAACCACCGCAAGACCGGATGCAGGTGTGCGCGTTTTTATGGGTCTATTACGGCTATCCGGCAACCAGTTACGAAGGCATCAATGTGGAAGCCACGCGCAACCGATGCGGCAGAGCCCTGGCCCAAAATGACAGTGTCGACATCGACTTTGTTGCCGGTATTCCGGACTCCGGTATCGGACATGCCATCGGATACGCCAACGAGAAGAATATCCCTTATGTGAGGCCTTTTGTTAAGTACACGCCGACCTGGCCCCGCAGCTTTATGCCCCAGAATCAGAACATCAGGGATCTGGTCGCTAAAATGAAACTTATACCGGTAAAAGAGCTGATCGAGGGCCAAAGAATTCTTTTTTGCGAGGACTCGATCGTGCGCGGCACTCAGCTACAGGAATCCATTCAAATTTTATATGAATACGGGGCTGAAGAGGTGCACATGCGACCCGCCTGCCCTACCCTCATTTACCCTTGCAATTTTTTAAATTTTTCAACTTCGCGATCAACACTAGATCTGGCCGGCCGCAAAGCCATCGCAGAGCTTGAAGGCACAGAAGATAAACATTTAACCGAATATGCCGTGGCAGGATCGGAAAGAAATCAGGCGATGGTGGATAACATCAGGCACAGATTGAAACTGACTTCCTTACAGTACCAGAAACTTGAAGATCTGGTTGCAGCCATCGGTTTGCCGAAGGAAAAACTTTGCACCCACTGCTGGGATGCCGGGAGTTATTTCTAAATTATCTGCCGATAAATCATACCATCCAAAACCTGAATTATCCTGATGACACTTAATTCGGTAGAAACAGCGACGATCGATCCCTTAGTGCAGAGACTTTATGATGACAAGCGATCGTAACGCATGCATCAAAGGCAGTCTGTAATTTTCAACTTCAAAGGAAAAGCGATCCCCCAAAGTATCTGCTCGCACTGAATCCAATTCTTTTTGATCGACCTCCCCTTTCATTGCTACAATCGTCCCCTGCTTTGCCAGCAAGGGTATGGCGTTTTTAACAAAGGATTTCAAATCAGATAGGGCCCGACTGATAATGACATCATAGGAATGCGCAAATTCAGGGTTTTTTTGAAGGTTTTCAGCGCGGATTTGAAGGGCTTCACTCTTTTCAAGATGGAGGACCCTGAGAACATGCTTTAAGAAATTGACCTTTTTGCGAACCCCGTCGATCAGAAGGACTGCTATGGACGGTTTTATAATCTTAAGGGGTATGCCGGGAAAACCACCGCCGGAGCCGATATCGAGCAATCTGGCGCTGTCAGGAATGCACGCGACAGGCACCAGCGAATCCAAAAAATGCATTATGGCGATGTCGCGGGGACTTGTGATGGCAGTGAGATTAATTCTATGGTTCCAGTTGATCAACTCGGAGGCGTGGGTCGAAAATGAGGCGCTGACACGCTGATCTATTTCGATGCCCAGCTCTCGAGCACCGTCAATGATGAAGTTTTGCCACTCCCTGGAACCAATTTCCATCAATTGATGCATACCCGTCGCACTTCAGTCATGTCGGTGTACCCTTTAAAAACTTTCATGATCCCATCCTGTCTCAGCGTGGACATGCCTTCTTTCATCGCCTGGGCAAACAGCATTTCGGTGTTGGCCTGCTTTTTGATCATCAATTTGATTTTGGGCGTGCCTTCCATGAGTTCATGGATACCCATCCGGCCGCGGTAACCGGTGTTGGAGCAGGCATCACAGCCGACCCGCCGGTATAGGGTTGTATCCGAGTTGTACTCGATGCCGGATTGAGCCCAAAATTTTTCGCCGTAATCCACGTGGATCATCTCATATTCATCTTTGGTCAACGGGTATTCTTCCATACAGTCTTTGCACAGGCGTCGCGTCAGCCGCTGGGCCAGCACGCCCAGAAAGGCGTCGGAAAAATTAAGTGGATTCAACCCCATATCCAGCAGACGGGTTATGGTTTCCGGCGCACTGTTGGTGTGCAGAGTGGAAAATACCAGGTGGCCGGTCAAAGAGGCTTCTATGCCGATGGAGGCCGTTTCCTCATCCCGCATCTCCCCGATCATGATGACGTCCGGATCGGCTCTGAGGAAAGCCCGCATCACCCGCGCAAAATCCAGACCAATTTTGGGTTTCACCTCCACCTGCCGCAGGCCGCTCTGGGTGATTTCAATCGGATCCTCGGCTGTCCAGATTTTGATGCCCGGTTTGTTGATATAACCGAGAATGGCATGCAGCGATGTGGTTTTACCCGAACCGGTGGGGCCAACCGCTAAAACCAGTCCGTAAGGTTTGGCGACCATGCGTTTCATCGCTTCGGTATTGCGATCAGTCATACCCATCTCGTCGAGTTCCATCGCACCGGCCGAGGCCAGAATTCTGAGCACCACATCTTCGAATCCGCCTTGAGTTGGCAGAGTTGCCACCCGGAGTTCAAAAGTCGGCACGCCTTTGCGTTTGAATTTGATCTTTCCGTCCTGGGGCAGCCGCCGCTCGGCAATATCCAGGTTAGACATGATTTTGACCCTGGAAATAATTCCGCGAACCATTGAATTTGGAACTTTCATGTATTCCTGACAGACGCCGTCCAACCGGAAGCGAACCGTTGTTGATTTGGTAATCGTTGAAGGTTCTATGTGAATATCCGATGAATTTTTACGGTAAGCCGCAATAATCATCTGATCCACCAGCTTGACGATTTTACCGGAGGCTTCATCATAGCCCTCATCTTCCTCTACTTCTTCCTCTTCTTCTTCAAAGGAGACATCCGGAATTAAATCAAAATCATCAAAGGTCTGCTCTGCGTTATTGGCATCTGCGGTCTGTTGCGCCCCGTCAAAAAACAATTTTATATATTGCTCGATATCTTCACGAATCGCTACGGTGAAATTGATCCGGCTGGTTTTCATCAGGGCTTTGATGTTGTCGGTTTTGTTCAGATCCCGCGGATCATCTACCAGAATCTCAACTCCCTCTTTATCCCAGCTCATGGGAACCCAGCATTCGTTCAGCAAAAATGCTTTTTTCAGATTGGATAAGAGCTCCACCGGAACCGTAAAAGAGGAATCAAATTCGCGAAACTTCGTATCATAGAATAGAGAAAAAGATTTGGCGATGGCCGCTTTGTTGATTTTGTTGTGTTCAATCAGAACAAATTCGACACTTTTGTTCATCTTTTTGGCCAGCGCAAACGCTTCCTGCAGCTGCTGGGTGGTCACCATTTTTTCCCGTAACAGGAAATCGTATTTCGAACCGGAAGTAAAGGTGGCCGCAACCGAATCCAGCCGTTTTTTTATTTCCGCATTGCCGGGGCTCATTTTGTGAGCCGCTTTGTAGTTATCAAGGGCCACTTCACGATGATCGCGTTTTTCCATCTCTTGACCGAAAAAAAACAAAATGCCGGCCATGTCCTCTTTAGCGAGCTCTAGCGGTTTTAACAGTCTTTCCAGGTTATCGGCCGCCTTAGAGGGAGAATGCAGTTTTAAGAGACAATCGCTAATTTCAGGCATGATTTTATCGACCGGATAATCTTCTTTTAACAACTTGGCATACTCGGGAAGGGCCTCCCCGTGCAGCCCCATTTCCTTGAAGGCTGAAGCGCTGTCCAGAATGGCCTGAACATCTCCCTGATTGGACAGACGCTCGCGCAGCATCGAAATGTCTTTTGCTGAAACTCCTTTGGGCTCTTCAGTGTCAATTTCGTGTTTGAGCAAGCGGATGCGCTTTTGAATCTTATCTTGGATCTGGCTATCCTGGGGTGACACGCTGCCGAGAATATTTTCGTAAATTTTGAGCGAGTCCGCAAATAGACCCATTGAGCGGCAAACTTCGGCTTCATTCATTTTGGATTCGATCTCTGTATTCATTTATTTTCATAAACCTTTCATTTGAAATGGCGTGACGATATGGGTTCTGCTTATTTTTTAAAGAACCGTCCGAATTTTCGACCTGATTTTGATGGCTGCAACGACGGTAAAAGAATGTCACAATTTAATCGAATCATCGCAATCGGCACATAAAGCGCCATTAAAACCATCAGATATCCAATCTCGGTTTTACGGATATAAATGCGACCCTTTTCAAAAACCAGATCGGTTTCGCGCATACCTTCCAGGGAATCAAGAAAAAATCTCCAATCCCGTTGTTCAGGCGCTTCATTGACCACCATCGAGAACTCCTTAAAAAGCAGATCCGCGTTGATGTCAAACAGCATTATGCCGGTTACGCCGTCGGTATTTAAGATGTCGTTAAATAGCTCTCGCATTATTCACTGATTACACGCAAAATTTTATCCCGGGGGCACCGGGGATCAACGCTAACAACGGTGGTCTTTGGACCCGGTATGAGAATGTAGTCGTTTGTATCGCCTTTATCAATGTATGCGAGCATAAATTTTCCCAGTTGAAAAAATGCCCCGATTTTCGATAGCTGCGTTACGCGGCTGTCCCAAAATGCATCCTGATATAAATCTTCCAGGCCGCATTGCTGGCCAATTTCTTTTTCTATTTTAGCCTTGAGCCGGTTGAGTCGTTCAGTGGGTTCCTCAGGACCTGGCTCAATCTGCTCTATGACACCCTCGGGCACGGCTTCCGGATGTTCCTCATCTTTGCGTCGCATGGCCTCCAGAATAAGCGGTTGCAAATCGCTTTGAATTTTGTTTTCCTTTAAGGCACAGCCGTTTTGGATTGAAAGATTGACCGCATCCCATGAAAAAATTTTATGTGCGGCGGATTCTCCCTGCATGTTGTTTATCCTGGCATCCAATAAATCACCATCCCTGAAGAAAAGAATACCTTTTTTGCCGCCCTCTTTATCCTCCAACCGTATCGTGCAGGTTTTCTGCTCCATCTCAATTAACTGCAAAAACATGCCAGAAGATATATTATGCAGGGTACCGCCCTCTGATTCTTTTCTTAGAGTTGTTAAAATTTGACGGGCCAAATTTTCGATTAAGAAAGGCTTGGCAATATACCCGACCGCACCTCCCTCGCGAGCCAGCTGTTCCATTTCAGGAGTGCTATAGCCGGTGATAATAATAACCGGAATGTCCGGATAGTGCTGCATGACATGAGCCAGCAGCTCAAAACCGTCCATGTTGGGCATTTTTAGATCCGTTACAACCAGAGAGATAATATTCTGTTTGAGAACCTCCAGGGCCTGCAGGCCGTCTTCAGCCAATAAAACCGCAAAGGACTCCTTATACCGCTTAAAGCCCGCTTTGAGGGCATGCAGCATCTCCGTATCGTCGTCCACCAGCAGTACGTTTTTTATCATCTGTCTTCCTTGCGATCACGGGACCAGGACGATTTTTCAATGTCGACGATTTTTATTCCGGCAACATAATCCATCGCTTCGTATTTTTTAATTTTACTTAATTTATCGGTAATATCATTCATTTTCTTTATCTGATTATGAATTTTAACGATTTTACGATACATGCGGCTATTTTGCCTTAATTCAGATAGCATTTCATTGATCAGGTTATTAATTATGGTCAGGGGCTGGTTCAAACGATGCGCCACTCCACCGGCCATCTCCAGAACCCCCTGAAATTTTTGATTTTCCGCCTGTTTTTTTTGCTGGATTATAATTTGGGTAACATCTTTGGCAATACATTTGATGTGATTTGCCCGTCCATTATTTTTTATCAGAAATGCCTGGCATTTTAGATGGTGCACTTTTGAGCTACCGTCCAGAATTGACAAAATGGTTTCGCTGCGCCCGATTTTAAAAATATCAGCCAGGAAAATGAGAAACAGGTCACGATCGCCGGGCGCCAAAAATTCAGCCAGCGATTTCCCCAAAAACGTTTCCTTGGATAGGCCGAACAAATCTTCTACTGCCGGGTTAACATTGATCAGTTCTCCGCGAAGATCGAACATTATAATAATCTGGTTCAGATTCCCGTCTGGCCCCTCGATCTTGGGCAAATCGATGTTGGGATCAATATCCGAGGTTATTTCCTTTAAAACGCCATCCAGACTAATGGCGATACCATCATCATCCAGGATCGCTTTTGCAGTGATCGCACACCATATGGGCGTCCCGTCCTTTTTTTTAAGTGCCACCGGCAAGTCGAAAACGCCGCCAGCTTGAATGACGGTGTGAATAATGTTGCCGCGATCTTTTTTGTTCTGGTAAAATTCAATTACCGGATAGTCGATGATGTCCAAAGCAGAGTCAAAGCCGAATAAGTTTGCAAACGCTTGGTTGCAATAAATTATTTTGCCTTCGACGGTGGTGCGAAATAAGGGTGCCGGAAGACTGTCAAAGAATTCCGCATACCTGCGGGCCGAATAATCTCCGGTATGTATCAAATTTTCACCGGTCATGCATCCAAACCTTGATTTTGGAATTGGGATCGAAACCCGGTGAGTTGACCCGCAGCAATTCGGTCAATCACTAGATCCAAAATCCGAAATCTAAAATCCAAAATGTGAAAACCGCCATTACTTTCAAATGTCAATTTCTGTCAAATTGACGTCATAGACGGCCAATTCATCCGCATATTCTTCCGACCATACATCCAGGTTCTGCAGCAGGGCTGAAAACAGTCCCAGGTCGTGCGCCATTTCCTTTACCACCGCAACGACACCCTGAACCAGATCCCGGTCGCTAACCTGGCCTGAAAAGGTGATTTTTTGTTCGCTGTATTCGAATTCACCGGCAAACGGGTCAAGGAAAGCGAAGCGGTCTGCATTTTCAATCAAATTTTGCTTGAGCAGCTTTTGAAAATCAGTCTTTTTTTTCGTATTTTCAAGAACCACCGCTTCAAATATACCCAGCAACACCTCCATCATCACAATGGCCGTTTCTGAATGCTCATCCATTTCGATAACCGGTGCACTGTCGTAGTGAATGTTCTTTAATTGAATCCGGCATACATTAAAAGTACCCCCCAGCTGTTTGGTTTTTTGAACGAGCAGTTGTTGAGGTTCGCTGGCGGGACTTGGCGTCCCGTTACCCCAGGAACACGAGCTCCCCTTGATTTTTCCATTGATCAGAAAAATTAAACCACTTTGTTCACCGCTGCCGATGCTGATATCAATATAGCCGGTCAGTTTTTCAGAACTCATTTTCTTGATGAGTCCCTGGAGATCCGTAAATTCAGTACTCAGGTCTTTGTATATTTTTTCCGCCGTCTGAATGCCGGCCCAGTAATATACTTCTTCAGGACCGATCTGATAGACGTTTACATTGAAATTATGCTCTTTCCCGGCCTCCAGAAGACGCTCAACAGCTTCATGGCCTGAAATCGTAATACTTTTATCCCGCAGGAAACCGCTCAGTAGCTGATCTTGATCGAAAAAAATAACACCCTCGGCTGTGTGGGATTTAAAATAAATGCCGCCTGTTCCAATTTCGCCCTGGAAATGTTCCAGAAGCTTTTTGATATCTAAATAATAGGTGTTTAAATTTTCAAGCACAGGCTGCTGTCTGGGGATAACAACCATTATGACTCCTTAGTCACCTCTTTTGGTCTCGGGACGAATAGGGGCTTCTTTTTCCAACGCTGTTAATAGAAATCGACGGTCAGCGCAACGGATAAAACGGTAACGACTATCGACGTCGACGCAATCGTTCAATTGACAGTCTGATACTTTCCTGCATTCTCGAAATCGCTTCCGCCAGTTCCCCGATTTCATCTTTGGCTTTGGTTTTAATCTCGATGCCAAGGTCTCCAATGCTGATGCGCTCGGCGACATCGGTTAAAGATTTAATTTTTTGGGTCAGCCGATGACTGTAAGTTGCAACAATCAGGCCGATCAACAATAAGGTTCCACCGAGTATGGCCCATATGATCGCGCGCGTTTTTTCCGTCAGTTCAGCGGCGCGGGACTGCATGAGCTTAACAGGTCCGGTGAATTCATCTAAATAGGTCGTTGCGGCAACAACAAACGGTGTTCCGGCAACAGGCGTGCAGACCATAAATTTTTCACGAAATTTTCCATCCTTGTCCTGCCAGGTGTAATACCCCTGAGATCGTTTACCGCCCTTTACGCCGGTGTATATTTTCCAGAAACCGGGAAAATTTCGGCCCAATGGTTTTTTCAATGTTGCCATATCAATACTGATAATCTTGGGATTCACGTGCGCCCAGGTGCGCCAGATACCGTCCTGGCCGGGCATCTCATACAGCGCCGTGTAGCCTGTTAAGCCGACTTTCTGCACGGCAAGGGTTTTGAATCCCATATCATTCATAAAGTCTTCTTTGACCAGCCCGGGGTTGGCAAGCAGATATAACCGGCATTGAATGGCAACGGCGGTAGATAGATCCGCAATTTTTTCTTCTGCCATTTGGTTGACGATTTTTGTACTTTCATCGGTCAGCAAGGCTGCCATTTTGTCCTGCTGCCATACATAAAGCAGGCTTGCGCCTATCAGCAGAACCAGCGGAATGAAAAAAAACAGCACCAGCATTTTGATGCGTAAATTCAAAGGACCGGATTTGCGAGCCGACTGCACCTGAACGTGTTCGGTGCCGGATCGGTCAAGCTTTATTTCGGGTTCGGCCGCCGGTATCTCCTTTTCCGTTGACTCGGTGGCCGTTTTGGTACCGGGCAAATCGGCCGGCAACGCTGTTGACGATGCAGATGGCGGTTTGGAAACCATGATCATATGGGTGCACACGCGGCATTTAAAACGTGCTGCCGCACCTCTTATTTTCGAAGGGTCGATCCGGTATTTTTTGCCGCATTCCTCGCAGATGACAATCATGGTTGCACTCCTTAAAAAAGAATCCTAATTGAGCTGATTGGCCGACGGCCTTTTTGAATGGCAAAATATAAGATTCGCTTCATTGCGCTTCCGCAGGCAACAAAGATGGTGTTCAAGTTGGCAAATACTTTTTTTCACGTATCTTAATCGCCATTGCTTTCAGGAAAGCATCTTTTTTTTCTTCACGTCGTATCTCACGGGCCAGATTGTCTATGAGCTCAGCAACGCGATGCCCGGGAAACTGCGATAGTTTATAGCCCAGGCTGGCAACTTCTTCTTCAATCAGCACCTGGGCAATGGGCCCGACAGCAAGAGATAAATGGACCACCAGATAATCGAAAAAATCTTTGTCCAGCGCTGCAATTCCTTGCACCACCTTTTGGACCAGCCCATTTTGCATCAACTTAGCAATGAGCTCACGCATGGAACTCATTGTCAATCCGGTCTTCTGAGCCACTCTGCCCAGCGGGGTCTTTCCGTCTAATTCCATGAACACGGAAAGCATTTGAGGATCAAGCGGGAATTCTTCAATATCCTGCCGGACGACACGTTTGAATACCATGGCGGATAATTCGCTTGACGAAAAATCCATGATTCTACCTCACGGGTGCCGTTTTTAATCTTGGGATCAACTCAAAAGCTGCATGGGTGCAGTTGACGATAAATCCCATTTGCATGTGGCGCCTTACATTCCGGACAAATGGGATTTAGCGGGAATGTTAATTAGACTCTTGAAGTTTTTTTAGTTCCTGTTTTAGGGCATTTAACTCGGAATGAATAAATTGTTTTAGCTCACCTACCGCTTCTGCCAGCGTGCCAGGAGACGAAGATACACCCGGATCACCTGCATTGGCTCTGGGTGCGTCCGCGTGCTCTCGCAGCTCGACTTCCTGATTTATTGTTGCTTTCGCACGGGGCACCGCCTTTGCTGCCGTTTGAACTTGTTTGCGACCCGCCGTAGCAGCCTTTTTCTTCGAGACCTTATTTCTGAGCTGTTTGTATTTTTGCATCTCAGCTTGTAATATTTTTTTCTTATCAGCCCCTGCCATATTTTCTGATAAAACCACCTCCTCCAGGCTTGAGAATACCGAATTTAAAATTTTAAACGTTTTCGGATGGGCATTGCCACGATTGGTTTTGATATATTGGCCGAGGGATGCCAGAAGTTGAAAAAACATCAAAATAATCTTTTCGTTTTTGTAGGTATTTTTCAAGCTCTCGATTTCGAAGAGTAAACCGGCCAATGCTTCTTCGGTAATCTCCCAGTCAATAGAGAGAACCAGATTCTTTAATTCGGCAAGGGGATAATCACCCGGCATTTGGCCGCCGTTTGCCCGGTTGGTCGTGACTTCTTTTAAATCCACAATTTCCGCTTCGGCAGCAGGCTGTTCTTCTTTTTGATGCATATTTGCCGCCAAACCTTTATCATTGGATTCGATTGGGAGATCACCATCAGAGGAGGCATCTTCTTCTCCAAAAAGGTCATCGAGGCGTTTGGCAATCTCAGAGTCTAAATTGTTGTCTTTGGTTTTATCGACCACTTTCCCCTCCTATTTAAAATCCCGCTTAATGGACGCTACGGTCATAATGATGATTTTTTTCAACGTCGCTACGACATTGGTCCCCTTCAACGCGCTGGCAGAAAAAAAAGGCCTTTTCAGCTGGCTATTGAGATCATTTTCAAGAATATCGGTGGAAAGAAGCGGAATCCCCTGCTCTGAAAGATCTAATTTGTTATATTGCATGACACACGGAATCTTAAAGATACTCTTTTTATAATTAGAAAGATTTTCCTGCAGATTTTTTAAGGACAAAACATTCTTTTCGCGGCGGACAGCCATCGCATCGGCCACAAAAACAATGCCATCAACCCCTCTGAGTACCAGTCTCCGGGTGGCATTATATTTCACCTGCCCGGGTACGGTATAGAGTTGGATTTTAACATCATAACCGTTGATCATGCCAATATCAAAAGGCAAAAAGTCGAAGAAAAGTGTGCGATCACCATGGGTTTTAACCGTGACCATCTCGGTGTTGATCCGCTTTCGGAATTTTTTGTATATATATTCCAGGTTTGTCGTTTTGCCGCCTCGACCGGGACCGTAATAGACAATTTTTACCTGGATATCTTTATTTTTTAGATTTACGAATGCCATACGATAGCTTAACACACAAAAAACAAACATCCATGAGCGCAAATATATCAGGATCACCGGTCTTAAAGCGATAGGAGTGGCTCTAATATTGTTTTCAACTGCTCAACCGAATCGGCGACTTTCAATCTTAAAAATCCCAACGATATATCATTGCCGAAAATGGTAATCAGTAAAAATTCTGTCGTAATTTTATTGAAATGGATATTTTCTTTTTTACCTTTATGAAACAGCAATGAAAATTCATTTTCGCCGATGATTTTGGCCATTGCGCTGACAGCACCGAAATTGCCGGCAGCCAAAGCCGCCAGCGAATAGATGTCGTGTTGCTTTTCTCCGTTGTCGAGGTTGGCGATGATATTGCCGGCCATATCAATCAGAAAAACACAGCGGACCCCATTTTCAATCAGATCCTGATTTAAAATATCCTCTATTCGATCGAGCTGTTTTTGACCAAGCGTGTATGACACTTGCCCCTCCTGAAAATTAGGTTGTCTAGTTTGATGAACGCGCCGGTGATTGACCAAGGATCAATTTAGGCGCAGGACCCTTTTGGAAATAATAACCCGCCGAACAAAACAGCGATGGGGTTCAATATCCGACAGCACCTCTTTTGCCCCTGGTGATAAAAGGGTTTTAGATGGCGCATTTTGCCTGTCTGCATCAATGCAGCGCAAATAATAACGGATTTGAAGCACGCTGCGTGTTTCTGAGTTTGCGAATAACCTTAAATTCGGTATTTTTTTTAAAAACTTTAATATTATTCAGCAGATACGCCCTACTACACGCAAATCGATAAAAAATTTAAAAAACGGCCCTTATGTTTCTTAAATTACAAAAAAAACGCCGTTTTAGCAAGCTAAATCTTTACGCTCCGATGGTTAGGTCTCGATTCATTCGTACACATCCAGGGGCTTACAGGTCTGAGTGTCACAACATCCGAGCAAAAGGAATTGAGCGGCAGCGGTAAAACACGATTGTATCAAAGGGGGCAGCGCTCCAAACAGCGGCAGACAGACCCCAGCATTGGCTGTGACGCTTTTAAGGGCGGCGATTCAGAATTTTTCTGAGTCTGCGAAATCCATAATAATCAAAATGTCGCTGCCGTTTTGGGCGGAAATTTTTAAATTTGGATAGCGCTTTTTGAAGACCTTGATCATGGCGGCGTTTTCTCGTAATACCGTTGCTGAAAAACGGGAATATTGATTTTCTTTGGCTATCTTTTCAAGGACTGCGAGAAGATAAGACGCGACCCCCATTCCCTGGTAATCTTCACGAACGACAAAGGCAATTTCGGCCTGTTGATTTTGTTCGTAAGCATAGGTCCCGATCGCTATAATCTCTTTGTGGCCGCCCTTCTGGACCAGGCCGAGAATGGACATGTTTTTATGGTAATCAACGCTGGCCCAGTGTTTTTGAACGACCTCATGCGAAAAGGAGCGCATGCGATAGAAAAACCGCATAAAAATTGTCTTTTCCTGCAGTGAATAAAAGAAATTGCGATAAGCGATTTCATCCGAAGGCAAAAGGGGGCGAAATTCCGCCGTTTTTCCATTTTTCATCGTGAACGTACTCTTATATCCTTCCAAAAAAAGCAGATCTTCGGAAGACGGCGGCAACTGGTCGGCGAATATGTAATGGCGCTTTTTAGCTACATCGATGAGTTGCCCGCGGAATTTGGGATGCGCGATTTGCGCCAGTTCCATGACGCGCTGGTAAATGCTTTTACCCTGCAGCTCGGCGATTCCATATTCGGTAATGACAAAGTTGACATCCCCGCGAGTGGTCGCAACCCCGGCGCCTTTACTTAAATGCGATACAATACGTGAAACCCTACCGTTCTGAGCCGTCGACGGCAGTGCCACGATCGAAAATCCGCCTTTGGACATGGAACTGCCCCTTAAAAAGTCAACCTGGTCTCCGATACCGCTGTAAAACATGTGTCCCATGGAATCCGAGCAAATCTGACCGGTTAGATCCACCTCCAGGGCCGAGCTGATGGAAACCAGATTATCATTGCGCGCGATAACCGTGGGATCATTTACATATTCGGATGAACGAAAATAAAATACAGGGTTATTATCGACATAATCATACAATTTTTTTGAACCCATGCACAAAGAGGTAACCACCCTGCCGGGCAACAGCGTTTTTTTCTTGTTGGTAATCACCTTTTTTTTAAATAGCGGCAGCAGACCATCGGTAATCAGCTGGGTATGCAGGCCCAGATCCTTTTTATTGTCCAGATACTGCACGATGGCAACCGGCAGATGACCGAACCCGATCTGGAGCGTGGCCTCGTCATCAATCAACTGGGAGACGAAATGTCCGATGCGGCGAGCAATTTTAGTGTCTTTTACAGCAGGAAACATCTCCACCAGGGGCTCCTCAAAAGGCACCAGCCAGTCGATCTCATCGACGTGCACAAAACTATCTCCCCAGGTGCGCGGCATCCGCGGATTGACCTGGGCAATGACCAAGTGCGAATTTTCCAATCCCGAACGGGTGATATCCACCGAGACACCCAGGCTGCAATAACCGAACTTATCCGGTGGGCTGACCTGTACCAGCGACACATCGAGTCCGATGAGATGGCTGGCAAACATGCGGGGTATCTGGGATAGATAGGCCGGAATATAATCAATTTTACCGTCAAACGCCGCCTTACGCATACTGTCGCTGATAAAAAACAACTTGAGGGAAAACCTCCGCCGAAACGATTCTTCGTCAATGTACTGCGAAAATGTCGAAGACAACATTTGATAGACCATAATGTCCTGAATGCTTGAATCATTGACCATGGCCTTGATCAGATGCTGGGGTTCGCCACATCCAGTACCGATAAAAACACGGCTGCCGCTTTTTATCCGGGAGATAGCTGTTGCCGCATCAACAATCTTATCCGGACATAGTTGTTTTAATTCCATCGGAGTACTCCGCTTATTGCTTGGATTTTCCATTCGATCCCATTCGGTCTTGATGCCAGGCATCCATAATAATACGAATTTATAATAAATCAACTTTAACAGCGTAAAGCAATCGCTGCCGTGCTCGTATCAACAACAATTTGTTTTCTGTTAAAAAAGACCCTATACTATATTCCATCAGGTCGATATATTCGAAAATGAGCCGACATGAGATATTAAATGATGAAATCTTCCAAAACCAAGGGGCTGTTTCGCCCGTTTGAAGATCTCAAAACCCTTCTGGACGACCGTTCGATGCGGCTTAAAGCGGACACGTCCGCCCTAACGCCGCAAACCCCGATGTCTGAACCCAATCCGGATCAAGACCGGGCGATTTTTGAAGCCGCCATGGCGAATGTCGAAAAAATACCGCAAAACACCTGCGCTGATCTTGATTCCCAAAATTTTGTGATATCGCCGCCGCATAAAACGGATGCATCCGAGGCGTTGCTTGACTTGGAAGAGCTCGTTAAAACCGGCAAGGGATTTGTGGTCGCGCACACCGCCGAATATATCGAGGGTACGGGCTACAATGTGAACCGCGCCGTCGCCAAGCGTCTTCACAGCGGCGAATATGCCGTTCAGGGACATATCGATCTTCATGGCCAGAGTGTGAAGGGTGCCCGGACTCTTTTTGATCGATTTATAAGAGAGAGTATCTCCAGTGGCAAAAGAATGATTTTAATCATTCACGGGCGGGGCCTTTCTTCACCGGCCGATCCGGTCTTAAAAACAAATGTCATTCAATGGCTCACCAGCGGACCCTGGCGCAAGTGGGTTTTGGCTTTCGCCAGTGCCCGGTTGTGCGACGGCGGCGCGGGCGCCACTTATGTTCTGTTAAGACGACGACCGGTTACTAAGCGATTAAAAAGGAAGAAGCACCTGTGAAAAAATACTTGACAAAAGCAAAATAGATCATTAATATTTGCGGTTTTAAATAAATTGACAGCCTCCCCCCATCGCGCTTTTCAGCAGATGGGGGTTTTTAATCCAACACGTTGAAGGAACGCAACATGAGTAAAGACATCCGGAAGGTCAGAAATATCGGTATCAGTGCGCATATAGACTCGGGCAAAACAACGTTGACCGAGCGTATTCTATACTACACCCAGCGCATCCACACGATGCACGACGTTAAAGGCAAAGACGGTGTGGGCGCAACCATGGATTCGATGGAACTTGAAAAGGAGCGCGGCATCACCATTGCTTCAGCAGCCACTTACTGCGAATGGCAGGACCACGAAATCAATATCATCGACACGCCCGGTCATGTCGACTTTACGATAGAGGTTGAGCGCTCCCTGAGGGTCCTGGACGGCGCTATCCTGGTCCTTTGTGCCGTTGCCGGAGTTCAATCTCAGTCAATTACCGTCGACCAGCAAATGAAGCGCTATAAAGTTCCCGGCATCGCTTTTGTCAACAAGTGCGACCGCAGCGGTGCCAACCCGGACCGTGTGATGGGACAGCTTAGAGAAAAGCTGGGGCATAATGCTGCCGCAATGCAATTACCCACTGGACTGGAAGCTGATTTCGAAGGTGTGATCGACCTGGTCTCTATGAAGGCCCTCTATTTCGACGGTGATAAAGGCGAAACAGTCCGTCCCGCAGAAATCCCGGAAAAATTGCTGCCCGCCGCGCAAACTGCGCGTGAATTACTCATCGATCAGGCCTCCATGTTTTCAGATACGCTGACCGAAGCCATACTTGAAGAAAAGGAAGTCACCGCAGAAATGATTATCGGCGGTGTCCGCCAGGGCGTCATTGAACGCCGGTTAACACCGGTATACATGGGTTCCGCCTATAAAAACAAAGGTATTCAGCCGCTATTGGATGCGGTTACCCAGCTGTTGCCCTGCCCGCTCGACATAGAAAACGAGGCCCTGGACATGAATAAAGCAGAGCAACCGGTCGTGCTTCGTAACGAAAATGACAAGCCTCTGGTGGCGTTGGCCTTTAAGCTGGAAGACGGTCCCTACGGCCAGTTAACGTATATCCGTGTTTATCAGGGGTCGCTAACCAAAGGGGATACGATCGTAAACGTGCGCACTGGAAAAAAAGTAAAGGTTGGCCGCGTTATCCGTATGCATGCGGATCAGATGGAGGACATCGATGCCATTTCCGCCGGTTATATCGGTGCGCTGTTCGGTGTAGATTGTGCTTCCGGAGACAGCTTCGTTGCCCCTGGACTCAGTCTGACCATGACATCCATGTATGTGCCCGAGCCGGTGATATCTTTAGCCATATTTCCGAAGGACACCAAATCAGAAGTCAATGTGTCCAAAGCCCTGGGGCGATTTACCAAAGAGGACCCGACCTTCAAGGTTTTTGTGAATGCAGAAACCGGAGATACGATTATTTCGGGAATGGGGGAACTGCATCTGGACGTCTACATCGAGCGCATGCGGCGCGAGTATCAGGCTGAGGTTACCACCAGCCCGCCGCGCGTGGCCTATCGTGAAACCATTACCCAAAGGGCCGAATTTGATTATACCCACAAAAAACAAACCGGCGGCGCCGGTCAATTCGGAAGGGTTGCCGGATATATGGAACCGGTTCAAAATGAGGATTTTGTTTTTGAGAATAAGGTTGTGGGCGGTGCGATTCCGACTCAGTATATCAGCGCCTGTGAAAAGGGCTTTAGAAAGTGCATGCTAAAAGGCCCCAAAATGGAGTATCCCGTTACCGGGATCCGGGTTGTCATCAACGACGGTGCTTCTCATTCGGTGGATTCCTCCGATATGGCTTTTCAGGCGGCGGCCCGCCACGCATTTTTGCAGGGATATGCCAAAGCCAAATCCGTTATTCAGGAGCCAATTATGAAAGTGGTGGTGGAAACCCCCACTGAATTTCAGGGCGCTGTCATGTCAACCCTAAACCAGCGTCGTGCAATGATAGTGGGCTCGCAGGATGAGGGGCCTTTCAGTGAAATCGAAGCCCAGGTCCCGTTGTCCGAGATGTTTGGTTATTCCACCGATTTAAGATCTGTAACCAAGGGACAGGCACAATTTACGATGGAATTTCTAACCTACAGACAGGTTCCGCAGACAATCACCGATGAGTTGGCAAAAAAATCGGCAGCGGATAAAAAGAACGTTGCCTAAAAATAGTTGCGCGTTGCGCCATACCTGCTATAGACTGCATGCAATACGCTGATTTCGACATCCAATGGCTGAAATAAAGGGCTTCAAAAATAAAAAACTGTTGTATGACACTCCCCAAAAGGCTGATTTCGATAACAGCGAGTTTCCAATTCACAGGCCTCAGATCAGTAAAAAGATAATTGCAAGGCCGACCGCCAACATTTGTTACATGCGGGAAAGGAATATTAGCATGCTGAAAAATGAGCTTATATTAAAAAATCCCCTGCGGCGAATGGGTTATAAAAGTGACGATATCCTCAATAAGGGTGAATTTGGGGCGGTAATGGCCCGCGCCGGTGTCGGCAAAACCGCCTTTCTCGTACAACTGGCCTTGAACAGCATGCTCAGAGAAAAAAAGGTTCTGCATATCAGCCTCAATGATCCTGTAAAAAAAGTCAGCCTATGGTACAAAGAAGTGTTTAGCCGCATTACAACCCATTATCATATCTTGCAGGGTGCTCAGCTGTGGGAAAAGGTTCTGCCCCATCGCTTTATAATGACGTTTCGCGTCGAAGGGTTCAGTGTCCCGAAACTCGAAGAACGGCTCACTGATCTGATCGAACAAGATATTTTTAAGCCAGATGCGATGATCATCGATGGCGTGCCCTTCGAGGACCCGATCCATCAGGATCTGGCTGACCTAAAGAACCTTGCAGCGCAACAGGGCATGCAGGTGTGGTTTGCCATTCGAACCCATCGCCACGAAGAACCCGGCCCGAACGGAACACCGTCGCAGCTGATAAATGTGGCTGATTTGTTTGAAGTCGTCATCCAGCTGGTGCCGGTGGGAAAACACATTCAGATAAAGGCCTTTAAGGGCCCCGGTTCCAGTGGAGATCAACCCGATTTGATGCTTGACCCCGCCACCATGCTGATTCAGGATCAAACCTGAAATACGGCTGACGTCACCCCGATCTCACTTGACACCTTTTTTTGGAAAAAAATCTTCTCATCTATTTTCATGCAAATTTCAGGAATTGGTTTTCTGCTTATACTTTCGACAAATATCCCTGATCGCCTCCTCCAATAGGTCGCCCAGGGACTTTTCCGTATCAACGGCAAGGTGCTTGAGGGCTTTGATTCGATCGGAGTCAATCCGGGTGGAGAATATTTTCTTTTGGCCCATGTAAAAGGATAACATTCTTTTATCCCGCATAACAAGCATTAATTGCCAACAACTACGAATTAAAGAATTATTTATATATAGAAATATTTATATAAATCATTTAACTGTGATAGTATCCGCCACTCCCAAAATGATACATTTGGATTGTCGTTCGTCAAAAATTGAAAGCTACGGGGAAGACGCCTTTATATTGACGCGCAGAAAGCTGTTGGAAAAACCTAACACACCACATAAAAAAAGGGTTGCAAGTTATTGTAATTTCTTGCAAACCCTTTAATATCAACTGGAGGCGGCAGTCAGAGTCGAACTGACGAATTGCGGTTTTGCAGACCGCTGCCTTACCACTTGGCTATGCCGCCTAAAAAATGGAGCGGGAAACGGGATTTGAACCCGCGACTTCGACCTTGGCAAGGTCGCACTCTACCACTGAGTTATTCCCGCTCTTGTAAACGTTATTTTTTAGCCAGTAAACAGCATTTTGTCAACAAAAAAGCTCAGCCCTGCAAAAGACTTCTGGAGCGGACGAAATAGTCCACCCCCGACCAGATGGTGAACACCAGTGCCCCCCATAAAAATAAATTACCGATGGCCTGTACATTGAGGCCAAAAAATGGAAAGTGGATCATCAAAGGAATACTGGCTGCGATCTGAAAGCCGGTTTTGTATTTTCCCAAATTGGATGCGGACAGATCCTCGCCCTTTTCGGCGATGATATTACGCAAACCGGTTACGGCCAGTTCGCGGCCAATAATAATGCAGACCATCCAGGCCGGAACCCAGTCCAGGGCGGCCAGCATGATGAAAGCCGATGAAACCAGCAGCTTGTCGGCAACCGGGTCCATAACCTTGCCGAGGGTGGTCACCAGGTTTCTTTTGCGGGCGTAAAAGCCATCCAGATAATCGGTAATGGCGGCAGCACTGAACACCATGGCGGCGATAAAGGTACAAATGCGGTTGGGAAACAGCAGCAGAATAATAATAATTGGTACCGCTGCAATGCGAAAAAGTGTCAGCTGATTGGGGCCACTGAATAAATTTTGGATATTTGCCATGAAATTTTTAATCGCGCTTTAGGTTTCTTTGGTTTGACGGGCAGTATATTGGTCCCGGCAGGCCTTGCTGCAAAAATACAGGTCGTTTCCGTTTATATTCAAATGGACAGCATTGCGTCGCGGAAAATAAGCTTCACAAAACGGATCCTTGATCATGACATCATCGATCTGTCCGTCTTTCTGGGTGGAGACGTTTTTCTTGGGGCGGCTATCTGGAAACATCCAAGTCTTCATTGAACGGTACAATAAATAACCCACCCCGAAAAGTATTAAAAATTTGATCATTGATATTCGATCACTCTTTGTTCATCTTCCTCCAGTCGATCCAGCAAGGATTGCATGTCCTTTTTCAATAGCGGATGAATGATAGTTGGATCTATATCACAAATCGGCTTTAAGACAAAACGCCGTTGGTGCATACGCGGATGCGGCACCACCAGACGTTCTGAATCAATGATGCGATCGTCAAAGAAAATGATATCAAGATCCAGAATTCGCGGGCCATACCGAATCGCATCCCGCATGCGCCCGGCAACACGCTGGGCGGTTTCAATTTGATCGAGCAATTGAAACGGATCATGTGCGGTCTCAAGTTTGACTATCATATTGATAAACCAGTCCTGAGCTTCATAATCCACCGGTTCGGTCATATAAATGCGGGATTGCGCAAGTACCCGGGACTTGTCGGGTTCGGTAAGGGAAGCAATTCCCTTAAGGCAATTTTGCAACCGGTCTCCCATATTGGAGCCAACCGAAATATATGCAATATGTATGTCTACCATTTGAAAGCGCCGTTTTAAAACCAGCTGGTTCGATTTTAAGATGCATTACGGGTCTATAACGATCTGGATGGTTGAAAGTTTTGTTTTTATTTCCAGGCCTCCGCCTGAAGCTCACCCTTATAAATAATGCGGGCATCGCCCTCCATGTGAACATTGCTAAATTGGCCGCCTTTGACGTCGAAATGAATGGTCAGGTACACGCCGCTGTGCGTTTTAACATTTACCGGTGAATTCATGTTAAACCGGCTGGCTGAAATAATCGCACTGGCAACGGCGCCGGTTCCGCAAGCCAGAGTTTCGTCTTCAACGCCCCTTTCGTAAGTGCGGATCTTAATTGAATGGTCTTTGCTGCGCTGGACGAAATTTGCATTGGTTCCGGCCGGCGCGAAGGTTTGATGAAGGCGAATTTCACGGCCCAGGGAAACAACATCTACATCATCAACCTGCTCCACCATTACAACAACGTGCGGAACGCCGGTATCGATACTGCTGATTTCCAGTGTCTGATTCGACAACTTCAGCGGATAGGTGAGTTTAAGGTCTGATGGTTCCGGCATCAGTACCCTCACGCGGTCCTTGTTAATCTGGGCACTAACCACGCCGGCCTCGGTTTCAAATGACAAAGAGGTTCCGGCAATGCCGGTCACATGAGCAAACCGCGCAGCACAGCGGGCGCCGTTTCCACACATTTCAGCTTTGCTGCCGTCAGAATTAAAAAATCGCCAGCGAAAATCATGAGCCTCGGAAGTTTCAATTAGAATGAGCCCATCGGCCCCGACCGACATTTTCCGCCGGCAGACGCCGGCAATGAAGCCGGTCAAATCATTGTGGTTGACCTTCTTATCACGGTTGTCGATGATAATAAAATCATTGCCGGCCCCGCTCATTTTAAAAAAGGGTATCGGGTTCATATGTTTCCTCAGTCAAACATCCAGGCCGAAGCTGCCCAAAGTAATTTACAAAACACGGTCCCTAGTCATCCAAAAAAGGCGGAAGAGACTCACCGCGAATTAGATCCGCATAAGTTTCTCTTTGCTTGACAACGTGGTATTGGTCATTTTTAACCATCACTTCCGCAACTCTGGGACGCGAACAGTAATTTGAAGACATCACAAAGCCGTAAGCACCGGTGCTCATGACCGCCAGAAGATCACCACCGGTCACATCGGCCAGGTTGCGGTCAAGGGCCAAAAAATCGCCGCTTTCACAAATCGGTCCGACGACATCGGCCACCGTAAACGATGTATCCAAACGCACGACGGGCTCAATTGCATGAAAGGCATTGTAAAGCGTCGGGCGCAACAGGTCGTTCATTCCGGCATCCACGATAATAAATTGCTTGTCTTGGCCGGCTTTGTTATACAGCACTCGTGTTACCAGAATACCGGCATTGCCGACCAATACTCTTCCCGGCTCCAGAATGAGGGATACGGCCATGTCTTCAAGGCTCTTCAAGAAGGCTTTCGCATATTCTTTTAAAGACGGGGGACTCTCATCGCCATAGGTAATGCCCAGGCCGCCACCCATATCGATATACTTGATATCAATACCCATTTCAGATTTTAGGCGTATCATTAAAGACTTAACGCTTTTCAGCGCATCTTCAAAAGGTCCGGCTTCGGTTATCTGAGAGCCAATATGACAATCGATCCCGATAACTTCAATATGCTCAAGTCCGGAAGCCAGCCGGTATCCTTCGATGGCAGCTTCGGTGTCGATGCCGAATTTATTTTTTTTGAGGCCCGTAGAAATATACGGATGGGTTTTTGGATCGACATCCGGATTGACGCGGATGGCAACCCGTGCCCGTCGATTTAATCTTCCGGCACGCTGGTCAATTAATTTCAGCTCATCTACGGATTCCAGATTAAACATTAAGATTCCTGCTTTTAGGGCATCGTCAATTTCATCAATGCGTTTGCCCACACCGGAGTAGACGATCCGGTCGGGCGCAAAACCGGCCTGGCGTCCGCGGTAAAGCTCTCCGCCCGATACGATGTCAAGACCACACCCGCTGGCAGCAAATAATTTCAAGATCGCTAAATTAGTGTTTGCTTTGGCAGAAAAGCAAACCAAATGGTCAATTCCCTCAAAGGCCTCTTGGAAAGCCTTGAGATGGCGGGTCAGGGTCGCATGGCTGTATAAATAAAACGGTGTGCCGACCGCGGCTGCAATTGTTTGCACCGGGACATCTTCGCAGTATAATTGATTTTCGCGATAGGTGAAATGATGCATATTCTTCCCTGAATGACGTTAATCGTTGTTCGTTACCTGATTGAGTTGTCACTCAATCAGGTGAAAGGTCGAATTCAACGGTGTTTGAATCCTTGCCGCCGATTCCGTATTCATCGAACACGATCACTTTATAAATGTAACGATAGCCGGGATCGATCGTCTCTGTAAAACTAAGCGTTCTGGGTTCTGATTTTTCAGATGGTTTTTCATGGATCGGGATCTCAGCCACCGCCACAAAACGGATCGGACATGTTTCACAGCCAATTTCTGCGTCAGACTGCGCAGCACGAAACACCTTAATCGCCGCCGGGGCAGAAGCGCTGACCCCT
The DNA here is from genome assembly GCA_947259495.1 of uncultured Desulfobacterales bacterium. Taxonomy (GTDB): domain Bacteria; phylum Desulfobacterota; class Desulfobacteria; order Desulfobacterales; family JAHEIW01; genus JAHEIW01. The sequence goes on from CAMYLV010000010.1 coordinate 156,948, forward strand.
GCTGTGCCCGGAAGCGTCCAGCTGAGTTCGACAACGTCACCTTGAATTGTGTGTTGCAGATCTTGAACCACCGGTGGCAATGGTCGCCTCGGTGGCCGTGGCGGACCTTTTTTACCACAGCCCAACCACACAAAGCTTAAACCACCGAGCAGCACTATTAAAACCAGCGACCATTTGTGATGAAGACAAACTCCCGTATGTATGCGGGCACATTTAATCATGGCGCCTAACTATTTTTCAGCTTCTTTTCGGCAGTTTTTATCGCGGCCTTAACGGCCCGGGTCGCCGTACCGCCGATCGTGGTTCGCCGATCGATCATCTGTTGGGTTGTCAGAAAATCGAAAATCTCCGCTTCGATGTGGGGTGAAAATTGCTGCAATTCCGCCAGCGAAAGCGCATGAATTTCTTTGCGGTTGCGAACGGCATAGCTTACAATCTGGCCGACACAATGGTGCGCCTCTCTGAAAGGCATACCTTTGGTTACCAGATAATCAGCCATGTCGGTCGCATTGAGATATCCTTCGCCGGCCGCCGCTTGCATGTTTGTTTTGTTGAACTTGATCTTCGGAAGCAATTGAACGATTATTTCAACACAGGCGCTCAGGATATCGGCCGCATCAAAAAGAAGTGCTTTATCCTCCTGCATATCGCGGTTATATGACAGCGGCAAAGATTTCATTAATGTCAACATGGCCATCAGGTTTCCGAATACGCGTCCGGTTTTGCCCCTTACCAGTTCAGCAACATCGGGATTTTTTTTCTGAGGCATGATACTGCTGCCGGTGGCGAAGGCATCAGGCAGCTCGATGAAGCTAAATTCAGTTGAAGACCAGATGATCAGCTCCTCCGACAATCGGCTTAAGTGCATCATACAAATACTGGCAGCCGATAAAAATTCGATCATAAAATCACGATCGGCCACTGAATCCATGCTGTTGGCTGAGACTTTTTTAAACCCGAGCAATTCGGCCGTATATTTTCTGTCAATGGGATGCGGCGTGCCGGCAAGCGCCGCGCTGCCTAAAGGCATGACATTGATGCGCGCTAAGCAATCTTGCAGGCGTTCCGTATCCCTTGCAAACATTTCATAATAGGCCATCAGATGATGTGCCAGCAGAACCGGCTGTGCCCGCTGAAGATGGGTGTAGCCCGGCAACACCGTCTTGATATGGCTCTTGGCCACATGGACCACAACCTTTTGCAGTTGTCCCAGAAGCTGGATGATCGAAGCGACCGTATCCCTCAGATACAGGCGCACGTCCAGCGCCACCTGGTCGTTGCGACTTCTGGCGGTATGCAGTTTCTGGGCGACATTGCCCACAATCTCCGCCAGCCGGGATTCGATATGTGTATGAATATCCTCCAGCGCGTCATGGTAGTGAAATGTTTGGGCATCAATTTCTTGTTTGATTTTTTTAAGACCGGCCGCCAATTCCCCGGCCTCTTTGGCAGAGATGATGCCGGCCTTTGCCAGGGTTTTGCAATGCGCAATACTGCCCTGAATATCATAGGCATATAGTCGCCGGTCAACATCGATTGAGGACGTAAATGTTTCGACAATTTTCGCGGTTTTTTCTTTAAACCGACCGGCCCAGAGTTTTTCTGACATGGTTATCTCGGTATTGGGTATTCGGTATTGGTAATTCGTTATCCGTTATTTAAACAGGCGATCTTTAGAGTTTTAGGCGTTTTTTTATCACGAAAACACGAAAATCATAAATCACGAAATTTTCCTTTTCCCTTTCGTGTTTTCGCCCTTTTGTGCTTTCGTGGCTAAATTTTCCTATTTGGTTTCAACGCATGTGGTTTAGTAGTAAGTACAATCCAGCACCTATTTTTCGACTAATTTTTGAATCCTTAATCTTAAAGCGTTTAAGCGGATAAAGCCTTCGGCATCTTTTTGGTTGTAAACCTGGTCATCTTCAAAGGTGGCGAAGTCTTTCCGATACAGAGAATGATCTGATTTGCGACCCAGAATGCGGCAGTTGCCTTTATACAATTCAAGACGCACGGTTCCGGACACATTCTGCTGAGTCATATCAATCATGTTTTGTAACAATTTCATCTCAGGTGCAAACCAGAAGCCGTTGTACACCAGCTGCGCGTATTTGGGAATCAGAGAATCTCGCAGGTGAACGACCTCCCGATCCATGGTGATGGATTCCATCGCTATGTGGGCGCTGCGCAAAATGGTGCCGCCGGGGGTTTCATAAATACCGCGGGATTTCATCCCCACAAATCGATTCTCAACCATATCCACCCGTCCGATACCGTGCTTGCCGCCATGGGCGTTTAAGGCCTTGAGCATATTCGCCGGCGTCAGTTCGTTTCCGTTTAGCTTGACCGGATTACCATTTTGAAATGTCAACTCGATGATTTCGGATTTATCCGGTGCCTGCCTGGGTGAAACAGTTAGTGTAAAAATGTCTTCAGGCGCTTCTGTCCATGGATCTTCAAGCATGCCGCCTTCATAACTGATATGCAACAGGTTGGAATCCGTGCTGTACGGTTTGTCATGGGTGGCTTGAACGTCGATACCATGCTTACCGGCAAAATCCATTAAGGCGGTGCGCGAATTTAAGTCCCACTCCCGCCAGGGAGCAATTACCTTGATGCCGGGATCAAGTGAAAGATAACCCAGTTCAAAACGAACCTGATCATTGCCTTTACCGGTGGCACCGTGACTGACGGCATCGGCTTTTTCATGGTGAGCAATTTCGATCTGGCGCTTTGCAATCAGCGGTCTGGCCAGAGAAGTTCCCAGTAAATACTGGCCCTCGTAAATGGCATTGGCACGAAAGGCCGGAAATACATAAGCGCTGACAAATTCCTCCGTCAGATCCTCAATATAAGCCTTGGCCGCTCCGGTTTTATAAGCATTATTCTTGATCTGTTCCAGATCGTCTGCCTGGCCGATAGCAGCCGAAAAGGTGACCACCTCACATTGATAGGTTTCAATAAGCCACTTTAAAATAACCGATGTATCCAGCCCACCGGAATACGCCAGCACCACTTTGTTGATTTTAGCAGTCAAAATATATACCTCCGGTTAAGCGTTCTATCTTCTTCCTAAATTGAGCATTAGAATTCCATTTCAATAATAAGTGGTCGCTTTTTTAAATTTGAAACGCTCAATTTTGTACCTAAGTTGAGCCTTTGTCGAAGTTGCCGTTTTTTTAATTTGAAACGCTCAACTTAGGTGCTTATAAGGATATCCAGTATGGCCTTGTGCATATGAAGCTTGTTCTCGGATTGATCCCAAACAACGGAATGAGGTCCTTCCAGAACCGCTTCGGTAATTTCTTCTTCTCGATGGGCCGGCAAGCAATGCAGCACAATCGCATCTTTGGCAGCTTTGTCCAGAAGCGCTGTGTTCACCTGAAAAGGTGCAAAGATTTTCTGGCGGGCCTCCTGCTCGGCCTCCTGTCCCATACTGGCCCAGACATCCGTATTGACCACATCCGCATCTTTAACTGCTGCGATGGGATCCGAATTAAGGGTAATCCTGGCAGCCGGTTTTTTTGTGGCGTTGGCCACAATTTGCGCGTCCGGGAAATAATCCTCGGGACATGCCAGATGAAGTTCGAAACCCAAAGCGGCGGCGGCATTGATCCAGGATTGCGCCATATTGTTACCATCCCCGATCCAGGCGATTTTTATATTCTCAACAGACCCTTTGTATTCGATAACCGTCAGCAAATCGCTCAAAACCTGGCAGGGATGATGGGCATCTGTTAGGGCATTGATCACCGGAATGGTGGAAAATTCCGCAAATTCTTCAATCGTTTCTTGAGAAAACGTACGAATCGCTAATGCATCCAGATAACGCGAAAGGACCCTGGCGGTATCTTTTATGGGTTCATCCCTCGACATTTGCGTATCTTTGGAGCTGATAAAAAGCGGCGAGCCGCCCAACTGCACCATGGCGGTCTCGAACGAGACCCGGGTGCGGGTCGACGGTTTATCAAATAGAAGCCCGAGGCTTTTGCCGGTCTGCGATGGTTCGGCAATGCCTTTCTGCTTTTTTTCTTTAAGCTCAACTGCCCGCTTAAAAAACGCCTCAAATTCTTCTTTGGTCAGATCGGCCAGACTCAGCAGATGTTTGCTCATAAATATACCCTTTGGATTTAAATTTTAGGAAGATACAGTCTCAGCCAATATTTTGTCGAGGCACGCTATCAGTTGATCAATTTCTGCTTTAGAAATGATCAGGGGCGGAATAAATCTTAAAATACGATCCTGAATACAATTGATTAAAAAGCCGTTTTGCATACATTGCTTCACGACCGGCGCACCGTCGATTTCAAGCTTCATGCCCAGCAACAGACCCCGCCCGCGCACATCTTCAATAATGGTATGCCGGTCTTTTAACGCGAGCAATTTTTCTTTGAAATACGCTCCGGTGGTTTTACTCTTTTCGATAACCCTGTCGTCCACCAGAATTTTACAAACCTCCAGGGCCGCTGACGTAACAATGGGGGTTCCGCCAAAAGTAGAAGCATGGGCGCCGGGTCCGAAAGCGGTGGCAATCGTTTCTCGGGCCAACATCGCCCCGATGGGCAATCCGTTGGCCAGCGCTTTGGCCAGGGTCATGATATCCGGTTCAATTCCAAAATGTTGATAGGCGAAAAGCTGCCCGGTGCGTCCCATGCCGGTCTGAATTTCATCAAAAATTAACAGCGTCCCGGTTTCATCACAGATTTGTCTGACCGTTTGCAAATAATTCTCATCCGCTGAGCGAACACCGCCTTCACCCTGAATGGGTTCTAGCATAACGGCACAGGTAGAGGGCCCGATGCGGGCATTCAGCGCCGGGGTGTCATTGAAGGGCACAAAATCAAAACCTGCCAGGACCGGATCAAAACCTTTTCTGATTTTTTCCTGACCCGTGGCCGAAAGGGTCGCCAGAGTGCGTCCATGAAACGAGCGCTCCATGGTGATGATTCGAAAGCGGTCTGCTTCTCCGCGGTCTTTGAAGTATTTGCGCGCCAGTTTAATGGCCGCCTCATTAGCTTCGGCTCCGCTGTTGCCAAAAAAAACACGGTCAGCAAAACTGTTTTCCACCAACCAGGCAGCCAGATCCACCTGGGGCAATGTATAATACAGATTCGATACATGCAGCAGCGTTTCGATCTGTCGGGAAACAGCTTTGCTGATGCGTGGGTGGGCATGGCCCAGATTGCACACCGCGATTCCGGCTACAAAGTCCGTGTAAGATCGGCCGGCCGTGTCCCAGAGCTGACAGCCACGTCCCTTCTCAAAAGCAACCGGAAACCGTTGATAGGTGGCCGCCATAACTTTATCGGCGAGTTGCATGAGCGCTGCAGTCATGCTGTCACCTCCGTTCCGATGCCACTGTCGGTAAACAATTCCAACAGAATGGAATGCCGCTGGGTGCCATTGATGATCTGAACTTTTTCAACGCCATTTTCGATCGCTTTAAGACCGTATTCAATCTTGGGGATCATACCGCCTGAAATACCCTGCGCGTCAATCATCTTTTTAATCTGCCGCGCGTTAATTGAACTGATCAATTGACCGTCGGCGTCCAAAACGCCATCCACATCCGTGAGCAATACAAGGCGGCCAGCTTTAAGCGCCATCGCGATACGACTGGCCACCAGATCTGCATTGATATTGAAAGTTTCTCCGGCCTTGCCGGCACCCACCGGTGCAATAATAGGGATAAAGCCCCGCTGAGTGAGCGTATCGATAATTTCGGAATTGATGCAGGTGACCTCCCCGACCAGACCCGGATCAATAATTTCCGGTGGCTTATTGTTGTCTGGCTGTTGCACGATCTGGAGCTTCTGGGCTTGAATCAGTCCTCCGTCTTTGCCGCTCAGACCGACAGCCTTACCTCCCTGCTGATTGATCTGGTGAACGATTGCTTTGTTGACCTTGCCGCCCAAAACCATTTCAACCACATCCATGGTGCGTTCATCGGTCAGGCGCATACCGCGCACAAATTGGGGTCGAATACCCATCTGGTCCAGCACCGAATTGATCTGAGGTCCCCCGCCGTGCACCACAACCGGATTGAGACCGATAAATTTTAGCAGGGTAATATCGCGGGCGAAATCTTGCTTGAGCTGTTCATCGACCATGGCGTGTCCGCCGTATTTGATCACGATCGTCATTCCATAAAAGCGCCGAATATAGGGCAGCGCCTCTATGAGAATGTCGGCGACACTGGGGGTCGAGGCATTTTTGTTTTGGGTCATTTTAGCTTAATTAAAATTGGCTCGGTTATGTTTTCCCGTTCGGCAGTGAAGCATACTCAGATAAGGACAAAGTGCATAGCGCATGCGTTGAAAATAGGAATTAAAAACTAAAGGATGTAGCGACTCAGATCCTCATCGTCCTTTATTTCTTGCAACTTGGATTCCACATCATTTTTGCCGATTACTATTCGCTTTTTTGTTACGTCCGGTGCTTCGAAAAGAATGTCTTCCAGCAGACGTTCCATAACGGTCTGCAGCCTGCGGGCGCCGATATTCTCGGTACGATTGTTGACCTCTTCGGCAATCCTGGCGATGGCTTCAACCGCATCTTCTTCAAAGGCAACGTCAACGCCTTCAGTCTTTAATAGGGCCACATACTGCAACAACAGGGCATTTTTGGGTTCCGTTAAAATCCTGATAAACTCATTTTTGCCCAGAGCATCCAGCTCAACGCGAATAGGAAAACGGCCCTGCAGTTCTGGGATTAAATCAGAGGGTTTGACTGTATGGAATGCGCCGGAAGCCACAAACAAAATATGATCGGTTTTTACAGGCCCATATTTGGTCGTCACGGTGGATCCTTCAACAATAGGCAACAAATCTCTCTGAACCCCTTCCCGGGACACATCCGGACCCTGACCGCTGTTACGCCCAGCAATTTTGTCGATCTCATCAAGAAAAATAATTCCCGATTGTTCGACCTTTTTAATGGCCTTTTTGACGACTTTATCCATATCCACTAGCCCCTGCACCTCTTCTTGAGCCATGATTTCCATCGCCTCGGGCACCTTTACCTTTCGCCGTTTGGTGGATTTGGGGAATGCACCGCCCAGCATATCTTTAAAGTTAATGCCCATCTCTTCCATACCGATATTTGAAAAAATTTCAACCATCGGCATGCTGCGATCAGTCACATCCAAATCGACAAATCGATTATTCAGTTTGCCGCGGCGCAGCATATTTCGCAGTTTTTCCCGGGTTGACGATGACTCTTCATTTGCGGAAGTGACCAGTTCAAATTGAACTTCTTTTGGTTCTTCGGTCCGCGGTGTCGCCGGCTCACCTGATTTCGGCAGTAATAAATCCAGCATTCGTTCTTCAGCAACCTGCCAGGCTTTATCTTTTACCGCCTCCCTTTCCCGTGATTTAAGGGCATTAATCGTCAATTCGAGTAGATCTCTGACCATAGACTCAACATCGCGACCGACATAGCCCACTTCGGTAAATTTGGAGGCTTCCACTTTTGAAAAGGGGGAATCCGTCAGCCGGGATAAGCGTCTGGCAATTTCGGTCTTACCGACGCCCGTAGGGCCGATTAAAATAATGTTTTTAGGTGCAATCTCATCCCGCAAATCTTCAGGAACCTGCTGGCGGCGCCAACGGTTGCGCAATGCAATGGCAACCGAGCGTTTGGCTTTGTCCTGGCCGATAATGTATTTATCCAGTTCTTCGACAACCTCTGAGGGCTTTAATGGGTTCATTTAGAGTTCCTCTACCAAGATATGCGCATTGGTAAACACACATATTGATGCCGCAATCTTCATGGCTTCTTCGACAATTTTACGGGCACTGATTTCCGCATGCTCGGTAAGGGCCAATGCCGCTGCTTGTGCAGCAACCCCCCCGGATCCAATTCCGATGATCGCTTGATCCGGTTCAATCACATCACCGTTGCCGGAAATCAGATACATATGTTTGGCATCCACGGCAATCATGAGCGCTTCCAGACGTCTTAAATATTTGTCGGTTCGCCAGTCCCGGGCCAGTTCAACAGCCGCGCGAGTCAGATTTCCGTTGTACTGTTCGAGTTTGTGTTCCAGACGTTCAGAAAGATTCAAAGCATCAGCTGTGGCGCCGGCAAATCCGACAATAATTTTATGCTGATAAATTTTTCTGACTTTTTTGGCCTGATGTTTGATGATGGTGTTGTTCAGCGTAATCTGACCATCACCGGCAACCGCCGCTTTGCCTTTGTGTCTGACGGCTAAAATAGTGGTTCCATGCATGTTCATCGGATCCCTCTTATAGTGGTTGTAAAAAACGTTCCGATTAGATAACACCAGAATTTAGTACGATTCGAAGGCTTTCATAGGCAAAGATCCTCATCCATTTTCAGACAAAATTCAGGTTACATGCTGCGGCAATATGGATAGCCAGCCTTTGAGCAAGGCAGCACCCGCAGCCCATTATGATCCACTTATCTGAATATTTCCATATTTATTTACCTAACCGGATTACTTCCGGGGGTGCGCCTTGTCGTAAGTTTCCATTAAATGATCAATACTGACATGCGTATATTTCTGAGTCGTCGAAAGACTTTTGTGTCCTAAAAGCTCTTGCACCGCACGTAAATCTGCTCCCGCATCCAGCATGTGGGTGGCAAAGGTATGCCGCAGAGCATGGGGCGACACCGGTGTCAAAAGGCCCACGGCGGCGACCAGTTTTTTTAAAATTCTGGCAACCGAGCGTGACGTCAACCGTTTGTTGAACCGGTTTAAGAATAAAGGACCATTGGTTGCGGCTTCCAGACCGATTTGCTTTTGCAGCCGGCTGCGATAGACCTTTATGGCGGTTAACGCCTTCTGACCAACGGGTACCATTCGCTGTTGATTGCCCTTGCCGAGCACCCGTATCACGGCTGCTTCAAAATCCACATCCGCCAAATTCATCTGGGTAAGCTCGGAAACGCGAATGCCGCTGGTGTAAAGGGTTTCAAAAATGGCACGGTTTCTTAAATCCAGCAGGGTATCGGTCTGGATTGAATCCAGCAGCCGAAACATTTCATCAACCGAGAGATAAACCGGTATTGTTTTATCCTGTTTGGGCGTCATAACGTGCTCGGCCGGATTCTCGGATAGAAACCCTCTTTTTTCTAAAAACTTGAAAAAAGATCGAATTGCTGAAAGCTTGCGGGCAACTGTCGTTTTTTTGTTCTTGCGGTGCAAAAAACCCAGATAACCCCTGATCATTATCCCGTCAATCTGTTTTAAATCCACTACATGTGGGCGTTTCTGAGGAGCTTTCATAGACCGATGGAAACCGGTCGCAAAAGAAAAAAAATCTTTGAGATCCTTCCGGTACGCGCGGCAGGTATGATCTGAATACCCTTTTTCCGTGACAAGGGATTCTATAAACGAACCGATCAACGGATTTTCCGGATGGGATTCCATACGAAGTTTCTCTTTTAGAACACAAGCAGTTTTTGCAATTCATGCCAAGAGCCCACCTCAACAAACGGGTGTTGCTCGCGATTCCAGGGCTGCCGGAATAGAACCGGTTGTATGCCGGCAGCCTGAAGCAAAAAACAGGTTTCGAGTCGATCATCGACAAAATATTCAATTTGGCGTTGCTGAAGAATGCCGACTTTGGCCGCATGTGAGCCCGTGGCGATGATTTCAATCGAGGCCGGATTCAGGTGCAGCCTTTCGTTGACCCAACCATCCAACGGACCCGCATAGGGGCGTGCGGTTACAAACATCAAAGGCCCGTATTGTCTTCCCAGATGAGACAACACGTCCGACGCCCCTGCAATCGGATTCAAGGGCATTTTGTAGTTTCCATCCAGGATACGGGATACGACGGCATCGATGGTCTTGGGTTCGATATCGAGACAGTCCGCCAGATTATAACAGGTAATATCTTCATATGTGATGCTGTTGAGGTTAAACTCCTGTCGGGCGATTTCAAGAAACAGGGTCATCGTATCAGCAACCACACCGTCGATATCAAAGGCAACTGAAGCTGGATCAATCATCATCGGTATCCGTTATGGGTTATGGGTTATTTGTTATGCATTCAATGATCAGTGGGTTTGATTGTATAACCCCGGCTGTTCGAAAATTCTGCGCTGGGTGTTTACCAACACTAATTTGTCCCCAAAGGGCGGTCGAATCCTGTTAACGAATAACCCGTAACGAATAACCCGCTCTTTAAGCCGCAGCTCGCCGGGTTTTCTTTTTTAACCTGGAAATACGACGTCTGAAAATGGTGGCCTTTTTCTTATCTTTGGCCTCCAGCGCCGCCTGACGTTCCGCTTTCAAGGTCTTGATCTTTAGCTTCAAGTCCCGCGTGCTGGCAGCTGCTTTTTTTGCCGGTTCGTCTTTGATGCCCTTTGCTTCTTTGATTTCGCTGATTAATTCAGCTTTTTTCATAGCGTGCACACCGGCAATTCCCGGTATGTCTTTGGCCATCTCCCGGAGTTCTTTGACCGTCATCTTATCCAGGGGTTTTTCCTGGGCTATCACTGGCTTTTTCGTATCCTCGGCTGGCTTTTCCGCTGTTGCTTCCGGCTTCTCCTCGGCTTGCGCAGAAGTCTCCCGGGTTTCGGCCGGCTTCTCCTCGGCTTTTGCTGCTGCCTCCTGGGTTTCAGCCGGCTTCTTCTCGGCTTTTGCTGCTGCCTCCTGGGTTTCAGCCGGCTTCTCGTCGGCTTTTGCTGCCGCGTGGGTTTCCTCCCCTGTATCCGCGGTTTTCTCTGATTTCTCCTTGGCTTTCTCGGGCTGCTCACTCATTTGTCTCGATCTCCTTTTTGCGTTTATTGAAAGCACAAGCGGAGGCTGCAAAGCCTCCGCCTATGGATGATGCAGGACCTATCGATTTTTCAATTTATGACAAAAATTAAAATTGCCAGATATCAAAATAAACCGATACGTTCAATCATTTATTCTTTATCGCCCCTGTCTAGAAGGCGTGCAAAGGGCTTGAATAGGTCCATCGGAAGCGGAAAGATCACTGTCGAATTGCTTTCGGTGGACATTTCATTCATGGTTTGCAGATACCTGAGCTGCAGGGCTGTGGGGTGTTGCTCGATGATCGCGGACGCCTCGGCCAATTTGGCGGCCGCCTGAAATTCACCCTCGGCATTGATGACTTTGGCGCGCCGTTCCCGTTCGGCCTCAGCCTGGCGTGCAATCGCGCGCTGCATCTCTGAAGGCAAGTCAATATGTTTGAGCTCCACTGTGGCGACTTTGATGCCCCACGGATCCGTATGCGTATCCAGTATCTCCTGCAGTTCCGTGTTGATTTTTTCCCTTTCGGACAGCAGATCATCCAGTTCTGACTGTCCGCATACACTTCGCAAGGTGGTCTGGGCCAGCTGAGACATGGCGTAACTGTAATTTTCAACTTCAATGATCGCTTTGATGGGATCGATCACTCTAAAATAGATAACGGCATTGACCTTGACTGAGACGTTGTCTCTTGTAATCACGTCTTGCGGATCCACATCCATGGCAACCAGACGCAAGCTCACCTTTATCATTTTATCAATCAGCGGAATTAGAATGATCAGCCCCGGCCCTTTGGCAGCGAGGACACGACCCAGCCTGAATATCACGCCGCGCTCATATTCGTTAAGTATTCGCAAAGCCGCCGACAGGAAAAAGATAACCAGCACAAGAATGACAATAGGCGTGAAAATGCTCATGCTATCCTCCTTATATCGCGTAATGGGTGAATGGGACGAGTTGGTTATGGCTTAGCACTAACGGACGCAATACTCAAGTCAAACATCCGCCGGTTGCCAGCCAGCCCACTGGAAATTCGATTCCGGATATTTTTTGCGGCCCCCCGGCTAAAACCGCCGCTTTGCGCCCCTGGAAGCTAAGCCCCGGAAGGTTCATCCAAGCGTTCAACCTCCAGCATCAAATTAACGACGCTGACAACCCGCACTTTGGTGTTTTCATCCACTTCTTCCTGCGCTTTGGCATTCCACAGCTCCCCATGGATAAACACCTTGCCCTCAGGCGTCAGGGCTTTTTTAACAATTCCAATTTCACCGACCAGCCCCTTTGTGCCGGTCCGGGGTTTGGACATCTGGGCCCGAAATACCAGCCCGGCCACGAACACAAAAAATGCGGATATCAAAATCAGGGTGGGCAGTAAAACCGTCCAAGACAATTCCATGTCCGGGCCGGTGCCTTTAAACATCATCAATGAGCCTAACAACAGCGCAAGAATACCGGCCACACTTAACAGCCCGTAGCTGGGAATTTTCATCTCCATAATGAAAAAAATAATGGCCAGAACAATGAGCAGGATCCCGGCGTAGTTGACCGGCAGGGTCTGCAGCGCGAAAAAGGCCAATACCAGGGATATGCCGCCGATCACCCCCGGAAAAATAGCGCCGGGATGGGACAGCTCGAAATAAAGTCCGGCCAGGCCGAGCATAAGCAAAATATAGGCAATATTGGGGTTGCTAATGGTCTTTAAAATATTGGTCCGCAAAGAGGGTTCGACGATCACTTTCTGGGCCTTGTCCAGCTTCAGTTGGCCTTTGTCCCCAATTTTACGGCCATTCAGCTGTCGGATGAGATCATCGGTGTCTTCGGCAATAAGGTCGATGATATTCTCTTTGAGGGCCTCGGTTTCCGTAACCGAGACACTCTCCCGAATGGCCTGCTCAACCCATTTTTGATTGCGTCCGCGTTTTTCAGCAACACTCTTGGCATGAGCAACCATATCATTGATCACCTTTTCCGACATTTTGCCGCTGATATCTTTGCCTCCCGCGCCGACCGGATGGGCCGCCCCGATATTGGTCCCGGGCGCCATCGCAGCGACATCAGCGGCCATTGTAATCATTACGCCGGCCGAAGCGGCCCGGGCACCGCGCGGCGCGACAAAAACCACAATCGGCACATTGCTTCCCAGAATGTCTTTGATGATCAGCCGCATCGATTCTGCCAGCCCACCGGGGGTGTCCAGCTCAATAATAAGGCAGGCCGCTTCTTCATTTTCAGCTTTTTCAATGCTGTCTTTTATATATTCCGCAATACCCGGGCTGATGGCATCGTTAATGTTAACGATATATATATCGCCCTTTGCCGCCCAGGTGCCGCTGACAAACAACAGCGCAAAAAAGCATATCAATAGAACAATCGCCGCTTTAGCTTTCATATGGATATTCCTTCATGAGCATTTTCATATCTTTCCAAACCTCCCTTTTTTTTTCAAAATTGCGAAGAAGATAAGCCGGATGGTAGGTTGGAAGCAGTTTTATGCCCCGATAGTCGTAGAAACGTCCCCTCAGTTTAGATATCGGTTCGGGTGAACTTAGGAGTGTCTGGGCTGCAACTGATCCCAGCGCACAGATAAACATCGGCTGGATGGCGTCAATCTGTCGTTCCAAGAAGGGAAAGCAGGTCTGAATTTCATCGGGTCGCGGGTTGCGATTTTTCGGCGGGCGACATTTGACGATGTTGCTGATGTAGACTTGTTTGCGCGTCAGATTTATGGCGCCGATGATTTTGGTCAGCAATTGTCCCGCCGGACCGACAAACGGCTCAGCCTGTTGATCTTCTTCAAAGCCCGGTCCTTCCCCCACAAATATCAGTTTCGCGGTGGGGCTGCCGGAGCCGAAAACAATGTTCTGGCGACGCTGCGCAAGCCGGCACCTCTGACAGTCGCCTAACGCCGATCGTATATCCGTCAGGGTTTCAAATTTCTTTTGCTGCGCGACACCCCACTCGGCTAGTTTTGCAAGACTGCCGGGTTTGCAATCAAATCCGCGAAGTCCGCTCCTGGAAATACGCTGAAGGGTAAGGTTAAGTGCATCGATCGATTCAATTATTTTAGATCTTGAGGCCACGACAACCCAGTGCTATTCTTTTTCAGGTCCTTTATGACCGGTTGCTGAACGCAACATTTTTTCTATAATCCGATCCAGCAGTATATGCGCAACCATCTCCTTTTCCATTGTTGGCAATGATTCCTTGCTACCGTCGCTGAAGAAGAATGTCACCGCGTTGGTATCGGTTTTAAAACCGGACTCGGCAGACCCCACCAGATTACCGACAATGATGTCCAGGTTTTTTTCAGTCAGTTTCTGGGTGGCGTTTTGTTCCAGGTCCCTGGTTTCGGCCGCAAATCCCACCAGAACCTGGTGTGTCTTTTGGCGGCCCAGGGCCTTGAGAATATCTTCAGTCTGCTTTAGCCGTAAAACAATTTCGCGCTTACCTTTTTTGATTTTGTGGTCGGCACTTTCTTGCGGTCCGTAATCGGAAACCGCGGCGGCTTTGACGATCACATCCGCCTTTTCAAATTGTTGAAACACCACATCTGCCATCTCATCCGCTGTACGAACGCTGATGGTGGTCACATTTGCCGGATCTGGTAGATGTGTCGGTCCGGTAATCAGGGTAACGTCGGCACCCCGGTGCGCTGCAGCCCTGGCAACGGCGAAGCCCATCTTTCCCGATGAAGGGTTGCTGATAAATCTGACCGGATCGATGGGTTCGATGGTGGGACCGGCGGTTACAACAAACTTTTTTCCGGCAAGATCATTGGGTACAAAGCAACTGAGAAATCGATCAACAATGGCTTCCGGATCGGGGAGTCTTCCAGGGCCGGTAGTGCCGCAAGCAAGATCGCCGGATACGGGTTCCATAACAAAATATCCATCGGACCTGAGTGTGTCAAGATTTCGTTGAACCGCTTTGCTCGCGTACATATGGCTATTCATGGATGGGCAAATAAGAACGGGCGCCGTGACGGCCAGCATAAAAGTGCTCAGCGGATCATCGGCTATCGCGTGCGCCAGTTTTCCAATCATATTTGCAGTGGCCGGGGCGATAATGACGCCATCGGCCGCCTGAGCCCAATCAATGTGCCGAATCGAGGCATCGCGGCCTTCTTGAAACATTTCTTTGAAAACCGGTTGACCGGATAGGGCTTCAAACGTAAGTGCTCCCACAAACCACTGGGCACTTTGGGTCATAATCACCCGCACGCTGGCACCCGCCTGCGTTAAAAGCCTGAGGATCTCCACGCTTTTGTAAGCCGCAATGCCCCCGCTGACGCCCAGAATAACGTTTTTACTTTTAATTGCGTTTTTCATCATGGTTGTATTTTTGCCAGAAAGCACCCAGCGCGCGAAGGCGGGCCTGGCGACTTGAAACATAATAAATGTTGATTATTTCAGTAAACCGGTTTGGCTGCCTTTGATCGTCGGGGCAACCCAGATCTCGACGAAGGTATTAAAGGTCTCGTCGTTGATATTCATCACACACCAGCGATGGGCTTTTTGAAACAGCAGCATGGTTCGATCGGACTTAAATGCGCTGATCATCTGCCAATTATCCTTGGCCATGTTTCTTTCAAAAAAAGATATCAGAGAGCGGGTGTCAATCCGGCCTTTTAATACCAGAACGCCGGCCGAAAAACCCTCGGTTTGGTAAATAAAAGAGGATTTCTTGTCGACCTTGAGCTCCTTTGGAACCAGAACATCGCCAAAATCATAGTAAAGCGCCGGCACCCCGGAGCTGCTTTGGGCTACGGGCGCTGTGGCGGTCTTATCCTTTTTACCAAATGACGAACAGCCACCAACTGAAATCACCAATACAACGATGAGTCCTAAAACGACCAGATGCATCCTGTTGTGAGTGTCAATGATTTGCATTTATCCTCCTTTTTTGTTGTTGCCGCAACGCAACCGTTAGCATGAAGATCGGTTAATATTAAGGCAACCGCGTGCTAA
The DNA here is from genome assembly GCA_947259495.1 of uncultured Desulfobacterales bacterium. Classification (GTDB taxonomy): domain Bacteria; phylum Desulfobacterota; class Desulfobacteria; order Desulfobacterales; family JAHEIW01; genus JAHEIW01. Next base: position 172,644 of record CAMYLV010000010.1, read on the forward strand.
GATGTAAAAATTTTTAGACGTCAGTGCAAAACCGCCTGCTCAGCTGTTGCTGGGTACTTTGATCGCGCCTGAAGAGGCAAAAGTCCCAAAGAGCGGCAGACGGGTTTTGAAACGGCTTTTTTCGAATAGGGTTTCCGCCTGAAACTTAATCTAATTCCGATAGCGCCAGATACCACCCATAGGTGCTTGCAATGCCTTCGCGCAAACCAATGCGGGGCGTCCATCCCAGCTGTGTTAAGCGGGAAACATCCAACAACTTGCGTGGGGTTCCATCCGGCATCGCTGTGTTCCAGCTGACAGCGCCTTCATAGCCGACAACTTCCTGTATGGTCTGCGCCAGTTCTGCGATACGAATATCTTTGCCGCTGCCCACATTAATATGATACACCCGGTCTCGTATGTTGAGATCGAAATTCGACGAAGCCGGCTGCACCTGGTGCGATGGGCGAATCGGATGTTCAAACGGTACGGCACAGGCAGCCGCATAAGCATCATCGGCCAGATCACTCACAAACAGGCAGGCTGCGGCCAAATCATCGACATGTAAAAATTCCCGTTTGGGCTGCCCGCTGCCCCAGAGCTCAACGGCAGGCAGCAACCGTGAGTCGCCAGGCTCTTTGTGTGCAATCGCCTTTAATCCTTTTTGAAAATCAGCCGAAATGGGCCCAAATATTGTTTCATCTATTTTGATTTTTTCCCAATCTCTTTGAAATGCAAGTTTGGCCAGATGAAACTTGCGGATCATGGCCGGCAAAACATGCGAATTTTCCAGGTCAAAATTATCATGGGGTCCGTATAAATTAGTGGGCATGAGCGAACGATAATGGGTGCCATACTGCCGATTGTAGGATTCACAAAGCTTAATGCCGGCAATTTTGGCAACGGCGTAGGGCTCGTTGGTGGGCTCCAAAACGCCGGTTAAAAGCTGTTCTTCGCGCATCGGCTGTTCGGCATATTTCGGGTAAATACAAGAACTGCCCAGAAACAGCAAGCGCTCCACTCCGGACCGATAGGCTTCGTGAATCACATTGGCCTGGATCATGATGTTTTCAAAAATAAACTCGGCCCGATAGGTGCTATTGGCTTGAATACCGCCAACCTTGGCAGCGGCTAGAATAACCGCATCGATCTTTTCATTTTCAAAAAAATGGCGCACCGCTGCTTGATTGACCAGGTCCAGTTCGTCATGGGACCGGGTGATGACGTTATGATAATTTTCAGCCCGCAAGCGACGACAGATCGCAGAGCCAACCATCCCCAGATGCCCGGCCAAAAAAATGCAAGCATCCTGCGGCAAATTACCTGAATGTTCCTGAGCACCGGCAATTGTGGATTTGGCTTTACTCATCTCGCCTGATAGCATTTAGGTGCGGCCTGGCATTATTCGGCCTGATTATAAGTTTGAAAGCCTTCTTGCAAGCACAGTTCATCTTTCTCCGCCTCTAACAGGTCCATGGCCACCATTTCTTTTACCAAATCCGTGAAGCTGGTATTGGGCTGCCATCCCAGCTGCTGACGGGCTTTGGAGCTGTCGCCCAGCAGGGTCTCGACTTCAGTCGGACGAAAGTAACGGGGGTCGATGCTGACCAGCTCGCTGCCGCTTTTGACATCAATCCCTTTTTCGTTAAGCCCCTGTCCTTGCCAGCGAATGGAAATACCCGCTGCTTTAGCTGCCAGCTCGATAAATTCTCGCACTGAATGCTGCTCGCCGGTTGAAATCACGTAATCATCGGGCCGATCCTGCTGGAGCATCAGCCACTGCATTTCGACATAATCTCTGGCATGGCCCCAGTCCCGGCGCGCATCGAGATTACCGATATAAAGCTTTTTCTGCAAGCCCCTGCTAATGCGTGCCATGGCACGGGTGATTTTGCGGGAAACAAAGGTTTCGCCCCGAATGGGGGATTCATGATTAAATAAAATACCGTTGCAGGCATACATTCCATATGCTTCGCGGTAATTAACCGTTATCCAATAGGCATAAAGTTTGGCCACGCCATATGGTGAGCGCGGATAAAACGGTGTGGCTTCAGTTTGCGGTGTCTCTTTGACCTGCCCGTAGAGTTCGGATGTCGAGGCCTGATAGAAACGGGTCTTATCGATCAGATCCAGTATGCGAATGGCCTCCAGCAACCGCAGCGTACCAAGAGCATCTGAATTGGCAGTATATTCAGGGGTTTCAAAGGAAACCATCACGTGGCTTTGAGCCGCCAGGTTATAGATCTCATCGGGCTGAACTTCCTGGATGACGCGGATCAGGTTGGTGGCATCGGTAAGATCACCATAATGCATAAAAAAGCGCACGTCTTTCTCGTGCGGATCTTGGTAGAGATGATCCACCCGGGCCGTGTTAAACGAAGATGCCCGGCGTTTGATACCATGGACCTCATATTTTTTGTTCAGTAAAAACTCGGCCAGGTAAGCACCGTCCTGGCCGGTAATTCCGGTTATAAGCGCACGTTTCATCAACTTCTCCTAACATTTGTTTACAGGCTTTCAATATTCATTGCAGGGTTCTAAAATAGTCGATCGCCTGCGTCAGCCCCTCATTTAATTGCGTTTGCGGTTTCCATTTCAATTTAGTTGTTGCCAGTTCGATGTTGGGTTTGCGCTGCAGCGGATCGTCTTCTGGAAGCGGTTTAAAAATAATTTTCGAATTGGATCGCGTCAGCGCAATAATCTTTTCCGCCAACTCAAGGATCGTAAACTCTTGCGGATTTCCCAGATTCACAGGCCCGGTGAAATCATCGGGGGCATTCATCATCCGAATCACGCCCTCGATCATATCATCGACGTAGCAGAAGGAACGTGTTTGCTTGCCGTCACCGTATACAGTGATATCTTCATTTTTTAAGGCCTGAAGGATAAAATTGCTCACCACCCGACCGTCGTTGGGGTGCATGCGCGGCCCGTAGGTGTTGAAAATCCGGACAACCCGAATATTGAGGCTGTGCTGCCGATAATAATCAAAAAAAAGCGTCTCGGCACACCGTTTGCCTTCATCGTAGCAAGACCGTATACCCACGCAGTTAACGTTGCCCCAGTAATCTTCTGTTTGTGGATGTACGCTGGGATCGCCATAAACCTCGGAGGTGGAGGCCTGCAAAATCTTCGCTTGCGTGCGCTTGGCCAGGCCGAGCATATTTATAGAGCCATGCACATTGACCTTGGTGGTTTGCACAGGATCGTTTTGATAGTGTACGGGTGATGCCGGACAGGCAAAATTATAAATTTCATCGACTTCCAGATAGAGCGGAAACGTGATGTCATGCCGGACCAGCTCAAAGTAGGGATTTTCCAGAAGATGAACAATATTGCGTTTGGTGCCGGTATAAAAATTGTCTACACAGACCACGTCGCAATTTTCGCTCAAAAGGCGTTCGCACAGAAATGAGCCCAGAAACCCAGCTCCGCCAGTCACCAGAACGCGTTTTCGAAAGTGCATGAAATACCCTCTAGTTTATGAGTTGAAATTATGATCGCCTTGGCAACCTGCATCCGTTTTGTAAGCAGTTAAAATGATTAAGGCTTATATCATAGAGACCCTGTAATTAGCAACAAACTTTGGATATAAACAATGGATCGGTTGGTGCACAACAGCCACAGTGCCCGCCGCGCTATTTTCGGATATCGCAGGATTCCGAATCGGCAGCATACGCATTTGCAATTCAACCGGTTGGAAGTTTAGCGCACATAAGGTTCTTGTAATCTTGATGTTGATTTGCTATGCGAATATCATATTTTAATATTTCGGACATTCAGCAGCCCCCGTAGCTCAGTGGATAGAGCGATGGATTCCTAATCCATGTGCCGCAGGTTCGATCCCTGCCGGGGGCACCAGCTGTCTTGGAAAGATTTTTATAAACACAAAAGGGTTGAATTCAAAATGGACAAAGCCATCAAAGTGGGACTCATTGTTGCCATTGTCGGTATCGCCGCTTATTTCGGTTATATTCTGTTCAGCAGCTGGCACAAGGAAAGCCTTGAAACCGCCAAACGGCAGGAACGGGTGACATGGGAAAAAAGAACCAAAGAGCTGATGGAAAAAGTCACAGGCCTTGAAGAAGAAATGGCCTCCATAAAGGGGGAAACCATTACGGAGGGAAAGCTCAAAGAAGTTTTTGGGTCTGAGTCAGCGGTTGTCAAAGAAGAAGAACCTCTTGACTTCGAAGACATCGAACAGCAGATTAAAGCCTTTTTCGCCTACCTCGACCAACAAGACTATGTTCAGGCATATGCGTTAAAAGGCGGAACCTATGAGCAGTTCCAGCTGATTCCGAAAAAAATGTCCGCAAATCTTCCCAACATCACCGATGAGACCGCCTCGCTCTACAACCTGTATCGCAATATGGCCCATTTTTTTCGCATTCTGGGCAAAAAACGGGTGAATCTCGTCAGGGATGTATTACAGAATGAAGGCGAAATTCTCGAATCGGCCATGCAGACATTTTACCGCTGGGCCACATTTGAAACCGGAGACAGAGTCATAACCGGCCAGCCGACGCTGAAAACACTGTATGCATATTCCGGATTTTTTCTGAATACCCTGGCAGGCAAGAGCTATCTATTGCGAAGAGATTCAAAAATCAGAATATTAACAACATACTATTCAATCCTTATACTCGATAAGGTAAATGACGAGAAATTCAATTCAGCCGGCATAGATATCCGGCCCCACATTGAATTTTTACTGAATGATTTGCAGACCCAAATCGGTCTGACTTACCAGAAGCAATATTTGGCTGAATTGCAGAAACTCGCCGATAAATACAAATTGCCTTAACACCGCCGCCATTCTCGAATGTCACGGTCACCGCTCGCAGCCTGACGGCCGTGTTCAACCCCAAATTTAAAGATCTGTCCGGATTGGAGGATGATACCCATGCATAAAAATGCAAGCGCAATGGTTCTGGCATCTTTGGCAGCCGATTCTTTAGCCCTGGGCGTTCATTGGATTTACAACACCCGGGTGATTGATAAAAAGTTTGGCCGGGTTGAGCGTTTCTTAAAACCGGAGCGTCCAACTTATCATCCCACCAAGGACAGCGGAGAATTTACCCACTACGGCGACCAAACCCTGGTTTTACTGGAATCCGTCACTGGATGCGAAGGGTTTAATTTATCCGATTTTTCAGAACGCTGGCAGGAATTGTTTAACACCTATGATGGATACGTTGACGGTGCAACCCAAAAAACCCTTGAAAACCTGGCGGCCGGAAAATCGCCCGCGGAATCGGGATCCGCTTCCGACGATCTCGCCGGAGCATCCCGGATTGCGCCGCTGGTTTATATTTATCGAAATGACCCACAGGTCCTGATCGCCGGCGCCAGAGCCCAAACTGCTTTTACCCACCTTAATTCACATGTTATTGATAGCGCGGCGTTTTTTGCAACCATCACGCATCAGATTTTAGCGGGTGCCGCCCCGGTAGCGGCCATTGAGCAGACCAGAAAAGATGCATTTCATTCGGATCCCTTTAAAGAGTGGATCCAAATGGGGCTGGCAAGCACCGGTCAGAACAGCCGCCAGGCCATTTTGGATTTTGGCCAGATGTGTGAGATCCCGGCCGCTTTTCCCGGCGTCGTCCATCTGATCGCTAAATATGAAAATGATCTAAAGACCGCATTGGTCGAAAATGTTATGGCAGGCGGTGATTCTGCCGGTCGAGGCTTGCTGGTGGGACTGGTTCTGGGCGCCCATTTAGGCATGCAAGCCATACCCCCGGAATGGCTTAACGATATGAAAGCCTTTCGGCAAATTCTTGATATGCTGTCAAAAATTGATAAAAGCCATGGTTTCTAAAACAGGTAGCGCCCCTATATATGCATAACGGGCGTTGCACGCCCGCCAAAAATGGCGTAGAATAAAACGATAACTCTCTTGAAGCCATTTCAAAACCCCGTTTCAGCCGATTTGCGGCTTTTGAAATGGCTTATAAACATATTTTAGCGAACCGGTTTTGAGGCCAGCGGAGTTAGCATGCAAGTGATTGCAACGGGTATTGAAGATGTGCAAATTATTGAACCTCAGGTTTTTCAGGATAACCGCGGATTTTTTCTGGAAATCTACCACGTCGGTCGCTTCAGCTCAGCGGGGCTGCCCGATGTCTTTGTGCAGGATAATCTATCCTACTCGGTTAAAAACACCCTCAGAGGACTGCATTTTCAGGTGACCCATCCGCAAGCGAAACTGATCCAGGTCATTTCCGGAGAAATTTTTGATGTGGCGGTAGACATTCGTCGCGCATCTCCCACCTTCGGCCGCTGGGTGAGTGTCCATCTCTCGGAATACAATAAACGGCAGGTGTTCATCCCTGAAGGATTCGCTCACGGATTCTGCGTGCTGAGTGATAGCGCCCGTGTTTTTTATAAGTGTTCCGATTTTTATGACCCGGATGATGAAGGCGGCCTCTTGTGGTCTGATCCAGCCATTGCAATTGATTGGCCAATCGCCCATCCCATTGTTTCTGAAAAGGATGCCGGTTTACCGGTGATCAGCGACATCCCTCCTGAAAAACTCCACCCTCCGCTAAAGGCACCATGAAAGTATTGATCACCGGCGCAAATGGACAGCTCGGCCGCGAATTGGTTCGTCTGAGTCGGACCGTCGATTTTGAAGTTCACCATCTTAACCGTCAACAACTCGATATTACAGATGAAAATGACATACAGCAGGTTTTTGCACGCATTTCACCATCTCTGGTGATCAATGCCGCCGCTTATACCCATGTCGACCGGGCAGAAGATGAACCTGATCTGGCATATGCGGTTAACACAGACGGGCCGACCTATCTGGCCCGTTATTGCGCCGCTAACCGCCTGGCGCTTATTCACATTTCCACCGATTATGTATTTGATGGCGCCAAAGGCCGACCCTATCAAGAAAGCGATCCGATCGCTCCGCTGGGGGTATACGGTCAAAGCAAAGCACAAGGTGAAGCAGCCGTTCGATCCGTATTGCCAAATCATATAATTGTGCGCACATCCTGGCTCTATGGTGTTTACCGCCAAAATTTCGTTAAGACCATTCTCAAGCTGGCGGCCGAGAAAACAGCCCTGAGGGTTGTGGCCGATCAATTGGGTTCGCCGACCAGCGCTGCAAGCCTTGCAAAAACGGTCCTGATCATCGCCCAGGAAATCGGGGCTCATGAAAAATTTGAGTGGGGAACCTATCATTATTGTGGCGCAGGAATCACGTCCTGGCACGGTTTGGCAGAAAAGATTATCGAGCTGGCAGCGCCGTATACCGCCCTCAAGACCCGGCAAGTGGAAGCCATTACAACTGCTGAATGGCAAACTCCGGCGCAACGGCCGCCCTATTCTGTTCTGGATTGCACCCGTTTAAAGAACGAATTTGGAATCCATCCTGAACAGTGGCAGCACAGCCTCAAAAATACCATTGACCGCATCTTCGCCGCAAGCTAAGCGCCGCTAATAGTTATTCGTTATTGGTTATTTGGTAACTTAGCCAATGCCTGGGTGAATTCGATCTTATTAAAAAGGAAATGATGCACATTGAAAGATCGATTCGTCGCAACCGATAACTGCTAACAGATACCCTCCCGGTGTTTGACGCATTTTGCAAATAATCAAAAAATAATGTAATATTAATTATTTACACTTCTCTTAAAGAGAAAAACATTGACTGTTTTTGCATTTCAATCTAACATAAATGTTATCGGAAGTGCCTAGTTTTGTTTTCATTTCTCCGATGCGTGCATTTCAGTTATACCGCTTGTCATAATAATGTTCCGAAAAAAGGATGGCGGCATAAGTGTTGTAGCAAAAAAACGTCCCGCAATCGGAACGTTTTTTTGACAACCACCTCGCATGCCCGCGCTAGCACGCGAGCAGCTAAAGACACTAATGTTTTAAGCAATTGATGGAATCAATACCGCATAAACACAGTCCGGTCCTGGTCGTAGATGATGATGAGGGTCTGTTGTTAAGCATTAAAGCGACCCTGGTTAGCTCGGGTTTGCCGGAGCCCGCTTTGGTTTCCGACAGCCAGCGGGTGATGGATCTGGTTCGCGAATATGACTTTCAATTGATTTTATTGGATCTGATGATGCCCCAATTGACCGGAATGGAGGTCCTTCAAACGATTAAAGCAGAATCTCCTGAAGTCGCCTGTGTGATTGTTAGTGCCATAGATGATGTTGCATCCGCCGTGCAGGCCATGAGTTTAGGCGCTTCGGACTATCTGGTCAAACCGCTTAACAGTGATAAGCTGGTTGCGTTGGTCAACCGTACACTTGAAAAGGTTAGCGTGCAGCATGAGTTGGCGCAGTTTGGCAGCAAGAAAGTATTTTCCAATCTGAAAAAGCCGTCAGCATTTACAGGTATGGTGGCCGAAGATGAAGCCATGGCGTTAGTATTTCATCAGGTGGAAGCAGTTGCCGGCACGGATTATAGCGTTGTGATCAACGGCGAATCCGGCACCGGCAAAGAAATGCTGGCCCGTGTCATTCATAAATTGAGCAATCGCTCGGATGCGCCGTTTTATGCTGTTAACATGGCTTCTTTTAGCAAAACGATTTTTGAAGATGAATTTTTTGGGCATGCCAAGGGAGCTTACACTGACGCCGGTAATGACAAAATGGGATTTTTCGAGGCGGCCAACGGCGGGACCCTATTTTTAGACGAAATCACCGAATTGGATCCATCGCTACAGGGCAAACTGCTGCGGGTCATCGAGGAACATGAGCTTTATCGTCTGGGCAGCACCGAAATCCGCAATGTAGATGTTCGCATCATCGCTGCAACCAACAAAGATATAAACGAAGAAATCCTTAAGGGGGTGTTTCGGGCCGACCTTTATTACCGTATCAACATGTACAATATAAAGGTGCCACCGCTCAGGGAACGAAAACAAGATATTCTGCCCATCGCCTTGCATTTCCTCAAAACCCATGCCCGCGCAAACAGTAAAAATATCAGTTCACTGTCACCGGATCTGGAACAGCGCTTGATGCAGTATTCTTATCCGGGAAACGTGCGCGAACTGGAAAATATCATTGCAGCGGCCGTATTGCTGGAAAAATCAAATACCCTAACCCTGTCAGCGACAATAAATTTGCTGCCCTATGAAGGTCCTGAGCGTCGTAAAAATGTGGAATTGCTAACGCTTGAGGAGCTTGAAAAGCGTCACATTGAAAAAGTTTTGAGAATTACGGCTGGCAACCGCCCCAAAGCAGCCAAAATACTGGGTGTAAACGTCTCAACTGTATATCGAAAAATTGAAAAATACAATCTGGAACGGCGGGGTGATGGTGAATTTTAGTGCCCTACAAGGGCAAGGCATTCATCGCATACCGGTGTCGCCAGGGTGAAGCTTTGTGAAATTTAGGGATCTATGGGAGGAAAAAACATGTCGGATGGTTTAGACGTCATTATCATCGATGATGACAAAGGCATTTGCGATGTCATCAGCGAGCTGGTCGAAAGCTTCTACAGCTGGGGTAACGTAATCGCATTTACAAATGCCGATGAAGCAATCGATTATTGTCTGCAGCGCGAGGTCGGTGTCGCTATTTTTATCATCGATGTATTTCTTGGCGGTTTGAGTGGATTCTATTTTTTGGATGCCATCGAAGAAAAGTATCCAACAGCCCATCAGGATGCGATTATCATCAGCGGAAATGCAAGCGACGATGTTGTTAATATGTGTTTGGCTTCAAGAGTAAATTATCTGCTGGAAAAACCGATTAAACCCTATGCGTTGCAGCTGGCGGTGAGAGCCATTACCGGAAAATACCTGGACTTTGCCAAAAAATTGTTACAGGATTCATCCTATGCGGACAGTGTCGCAAGATTATAACTTCAAATGCGACAAAAGCCATGGCCACATTTGAAAAAATTACAGGCATTGCCATCACCAAACTATTTGACGATTTAATCCAGCACAAAACCCTCCTCAAACTGACCCTCTTTGATACCGATTATGAAAATCTGACCCGGATTACCGGCCTGGCCAACCGTAAAAAAACACCCCACTTTGTTATGGATATTCCCGAGGGATTTGAAGAAGCCGCTGCCGATATGGTCGCCTGGCAAATTGATTTTGAATTTAGCGGAACAGATCACATCAAATATGCGTTTGCAACCTTTGGCGGACAAATCGCCGGCAACCGGATCTATCTAAAATTGCCGGAGGTAATAGAGCGCAAACAGCGCAGAGAACTTTTTAGGCTCGATGCACCGGCGGGCACGCGGCTTTGTTTTTCAAAGGATGCGAATCGACTTGAACTGGAAGTGATGAATATCAGTATCGGCGGCTCTCTGGCCGCTTTGGTCCAAACCAACGCCGACATTCCTGAAAGTTCGCCTTTTGCAATTACCCAGATGCTGATGGATGTCGCATTGGTTTTTCCAGCGGAAATCATGCAACGGCCTATCCAAATTGAGGCCGTACAGGTAAAGCGCATCGAGCAGAATTCGAAAACAAGGCGCTATGAGGTGGGCCTTGAGTTCTTTACGATCAGCACCAGTGAACAACAGCGGCTGAAAGACCTGATTTATGAATTGCAAAGACAGTATTTACGCCATCGATTACCGTTAGACCGCTGAAAAGTGCCTCAAACCCGCCCCGGCGCTTAAGGTAAAAATTTAAAAACTCCTAAAAGTTATCCTATATCTCCACCTGCATTCCCTCTCGGGCAAAGAAGACTGCGGTGTCCCCCATATGTCTGCCATCACACAACATTTTTGTCAGTTCATCCAATTGTGCATCGGTACGCATCGGGTCATGGTGAAACAGGGCCAAACGCTTAACGTCGGATTGCATGGCCGCTTTAATTGCATACTCCATCGGTGAATGCCCCCACCCCTTTCTGGAAGCGTCATATTCGTGCTGGGTATACTGGGCATCATGAATGAGCAGGTCCGCATCTGCAAAAAAATCTGCCACGCGGCGATTTTCTTCTCTGGCAGCCGCCTCTCCTTGATGGGCCATTATGGCGTCAAAGGCAGGATCGCGAGAATCGGTAACAAAAAGGTTCTGAAACGGTTCGGTGTCATAGGCGGTGCAGCACACTTTGCCGTTATATTCAAACCGCAGCCCCAAACATAAAAGCGGATGGTTGAGATATTTGGTCGTCAAGCGAATATTATTTCCCAGATCAAAACAGCCTTCCGCCAAATTGATATAATCGATGTGAGCAGCCAGCTCTTGCTGGCGAACAGGGAAATAACGGTAGGACAACTGCCCACCAATAACCGTTTCCAGAGATTCGTCTTCACAGGTGACCGGGCCGTAAATTTTTAGACGGGTTTCAGGTTGAAATATGGGCGCGAAGAAAGGTAATCCGATAATATGATCCAGGTGGGTGTGGGTTAAAAAAACGTCGGCTTCGAGCGACCCACAGGCGGTTTTTTCGACCAGTAGATCATTGCCCAGCAAGCGCAGACCGGAGCCGGCATCAATGACGATCCGCCTTTGAATATCCGTAAAGTTTAACTCCACGCATACAGTGTTGCCGCCATATCTTGCAGTGTCGGATCCCGGGGTTGGAATCGACCCTCGCACGCCCCAAAATTTTACGATCATGATCGGCTTCCTCTTTGAGAAATTTCCAAAAATATTTTTGCCTTGTCGATTTCAGCAAAAACGGTATCACGCATTTGATCCAGCGCAGACCAATCCATACCGACCCGCGCCAACACAGCCGCCCCAAATTCGTTATCGGTCAGGGTGTCTTCGTGGGTACCGCTGTCCAGCAGCTGGGCGTATAGGTCTGCCAATGCCACAATAAACACCAGTTGTTGGCTGGCGGCCCGGGATTCATCCGGTCGATGGTGATTGGCGAGAACATCAACGAATGCCGGGCTCAATCGCCATTTTTGGGCAACCAGACCACCGACCGTGCAATGATCGATCCCAAAGATGGCCCTTTCAGCGTGGACCGGTGACCATCGGCGTTGGCTGGCTAGCGCCAGAGCCTGGTCGTATTCATCGGCAAACCGGTGGTTGAGTGGAATTTTGCCCAGATCGTGCATCAACCCGCCGACAAAATAGTCTTCCTGATCGGCAAGGGGCGCACCCTTGACCTCGGCAATACATTTGGCGATCACGCCGACACAGACGGAATGCGCCCAAAATGCTGTGCTGGAAAAGGTCTGAAAGGTATTCAGGGTGCGCAACTGTTCCAGGATGGCAAAACTCAGTACCAGATTCTTAACCGTGTTTACCCCCAACATTATAATGGCACGGGTTAGCGAAGAAACCGGATGGTTAAGGGAATAATAAGCGGAATTGATCAAACGCAGAACCTGACCGGCAAGCACCGGATCCAGGGCGATCAACCGGTTGAGATCATTGGGCGAAGATTTTGGGTTGTTGCAGGTTTGCAGGACCTTTGTTGCTGTTGTCGAGAGACTCGGCAAACGGGCAACATAGGCCTCGATTTGATTTAGATAGGACGTTTGATCGCTGGCAAATTCACGCATCTTCAAGGGCGCGCTTTTAGGCGGGGATGTAATCGCCCCTGTTATATTTCATGACCTCCAGGGATGCCGTAATGAGGGTGCGATGGACAATATCTTTGAGACCGTCATCGTTGGGCAGGGTATCCAGCACCGCTGACAGCTGCTCTTTTTCTTTTGCGATTGTGCTCACAATCGGTTCAATGCTTCTTAATGTAACCCTTGGGTCTGCAAGCTGATTTCGATAATGATCCAGTAAATTTAACAGATTATCGACACGTTCGATTGTGGTATCTCTCGTTGCAGGCGACAGCGGCGTAAAGCGAATCGCCGCAACCGGATTCGGCTGGGGCGGGCTTTGAATTTTTAGCGGATGCTGCATTGAGCGTTCAACAGAAGCTTTGAGGATATTTTTAAATTCGGCATCCGAGGTCGCTTCTTTTGGGGTCGTTTTATCTGTGGCTGCGCTGTGCGCGATTTCGTTGTTGCCGTCAATTTTCATGGTTTAGATCCTTGTTTCCGGGTGTTTGTATGGTTTCCAATCGACCCGCGCCCATGGGCGAAACGGTCGCATGATTCGGATTCGAATAATTTTAATGCAAAAATCATGCAAGGTGGTATTTCAGCTCTATTTTTCTGTACCGTTATGTAATTATTATATATATTGCAAAATATGTTGCCATTCGTTTTGCAGATCAGCCCTTATATGCGGTATAATTTGCCCTCAGGCACATTGCTAAATCCGGACCAACTCGGCGCAATGCCTGTTGAAAGAATTTGTCCAGGTGACAGGGCGTTCATTCAGTTCACGTGCGGCCATTATCAGAAAGGCACCCTGTGGTTCATTCAACAAAAAAACAGAACATCTTATTTTCAACCCGCCCGCCTGATGGTTTTTAATATAGATTCGACACTCGGATTGGATCTCCTGATCTCCGAGCGCATTACGCTTAACACACGAAATGACCTGCTCCAGGGATCGGGGATGGATAATTTTTTCAATGCCCATCCCCACCAGATTTTTTGCATGAACTTCACAAAGATTTGCCATAGCCGGGTTTCCCGCCCAAAAATAAAGATCTTTGACGATCGCCGCCGGTATGTTAAATTGATGAATAAACTGCAGCCGCGGATAAAAGGCCTCTAGATAATAGCTGCAGCTTTCGCAATCCACCAAACAATTGAGCTTGCCATCGTTGCGAGCGCTGAAGCACACCTGTAGTTTATTCTTAAAGACGATACATTGCTGACACTTTAAACCGTGAGAATGGTCTTGATAGTAGCACCAACAATTCTGATAAGTTCGAAAAACCGGCGCGTTTAATACCTCTTTCTCAAGCTGCGCGGGTATTTTTTGGCCGTTGGCTTTTAAAAAATAGAGCAAATTCTGAATCGGTATTTCATATATTTTCCCGCGGCGCCTGGCCGCGAGCTTTTTGGAGCGAATCCAGTACCCAACAGTAGTGCGTCCGACCGCGCAAAGGGCAGCCGCCTGGGTGACCGATATAGTTTTGTGGAATTCTTCCATTCCGCCATCCAACTCCTTGAATATAAGAATCTATAATGGTATCGACATATTGGCCAAAAACTTGATCCCTAAAAAGAGTGATCGTTTTATTCGCAAAATGCAAAATTTTTGTTCGCATTTTGCAAATGGGCAATATATTGCCGATTATGATGAAATTGACAAAAATTTGGACGCTTATTCAGCAGGTCCGAGAAATTGAACTTCACCCCATTTTTGTGATAACTATAAATATTTCAGATATATATCGTTAAATAACCCTATGACCACGATCTGGTGAAAAAATTCTACGGGTGCAAATATTTTGCCTAGTTGCCAGATAATTGACCCCAAATTGTGCAGTTTGCCAAAACAGATCAAAAATATGAAAATCGAGATAAAGCGCGTGACTATACCGTATTTTTGATTAAATATCTGAAAATATTTAATAATAGTATTTAGATCGGCCCCGTTAAAATTTGGCCCAAAAACCGATCTTTACTTATATTCAAATGGCACAGTAGTTGCATAGATATATGGCAAATTGGAATGAAGTTTCCTCCTTTCCTTCATTCCCACCTCCGACGAACCCTGTTAGGCACCCCCCCCTAACAGGGTTTTTTCTTGGGTCGACAAGATTTTGGCAAGATATGTCAAGGCGTTGTCAGGAATTATAAGCGTATCAAGAGGTTTCGCATATGTCGGGCTAAATATAACACGTTAAACAGTGACCTAGACCGGTTTTACGGATTTTCACGGACGCAGCAGTCAACAGCTGCCATAATCAAAGTATTTGGCATGCCTATTGCTGTTGTGTTTAGTGATATTGAACAGATCTTTAGCGGTTATGAAGCGTTGTGGGTTGTATCACGGCTTCTGACGGTGGTGCGCAAATAATTTGTTGCCCCGTCAACACTGCCGCCCCAGGTAACCTTGCGAGGAGTAGATATTGAATGACAACTGAGGAAATAATCGAAAGAATCGAAAACAAAATCAAAAAACTACCGCTGGTCAATACGGAGGTGGTCCACATAATCACCCTGCTCAACAATCCGGCCAGCAATTTTGATCAGATCGTTGAAAAGTTATCGCCGAGCCTGGCGGCCCGATTTTTAAACATAGCGAACTCAGCCTATTACGGCGGTCGGGAGGTCCGATCGATCAACTATGCAGTCCAGTTGCTCGGTTACGGTAAAATGAAAGATATTTTGGTCACGTCCATATTAATGGATCATTTTACCCGGTGCCTCAAACAATTTAATTTTGATAAATTCCTCAAACAGGCCCAGGTCTGTGCAGCGGTTGCCAAAGTGCTGGGTGAAATTCTGAATTTCAACCAATTAGATGATCTCTTCACAGTGGCAACGCTTCAAAATATCGGTAAACTCGTCATTGCAGTCTATTTTAAAGCCGAACATGAGCAAATTGTAGCCTTAAAAAAATCACAGGACCTACCGTCCTGTGAAGCTGAGAAAATGATTCTGGGGATGAGCCACGCCGAAATCGGCGCCGTTGTGTTACAACGTTTTAATGTGCCGCAGGAAATTTGCGACGCCGTACGATTTCATGACTGCCGCGATACCGTTGTGCCCTTAATTAACGATAATTATTTGCAACATATCGCCCGCCAGGCCACCACCATTGTCGGCCAGTTTTCCCTGCCCAAAGATATCGCACCGATGGACCTCTACCATATGCTGCGGGCCACTGTTGAAGAGGGCAAAAGACATTACCGCGAACAAATACAAACCCAATTACGATCGAGCGGGTATCCGCAAATTTTCCCATCTTTGCTGACACAGGCAGCCGATCTGGTCACCAATGACTTGCGGGCCCATTTGCGCGCACGCGCTACTACCATAGAAAAGGTTGGCCAAGAATCCTGATTGGGTTGATTTGGGAATACGGCCGGAAGGAGCGGCCAGGAATAAAAACTAATGTCGGATTTTCTTTGTCGATCGATCCTTCTTTTTTTTCTTAGCGCTAAATAGCAGACAATCTTTACCGTTCATAACCTGGCGGACTTCATTGATCGGATAGTGCCGGCTTTTAAACCCCATCCCGCGGCAGCCGTGTGGAAAACTCGGAATCCAGGTGACGTAATAGAAAAGGCATTTGTGACAAGCAACAGGCACCCTCAATCCCCGTCCCGCAAATCGACTCGAATTTCCATATCTTCTAGCAGTCTGTAAGCGTCCCGTCGCTCGGTATCCGAGCTTTCACCAACAACGGTGATGATTGCTTGAAGGACCTCATTGCTGACGCCGGCATTTTTGAGTGCGATGATGTCATCAGCAGTGGTAAACTCAATCGACCGGACATCTTTTCCGTAAATAATAGGGGCCGTGTCTTTGAGAAAAGAACCTTCCTGAATGACCATCCGGATGGTTTTTTCGCTGAGCCCCGCCTTTTTCATGTCAATAATTTCCTGAACACTAAAAGCTGCGGTTTCAACGACTTTTTCCCTGACCATCAGTTGAATGGTGGGATCACTGACACCGGCTTTTTTTAAGCGCACGATACTATCGCTATTCAGACCGCTGATCGACTGGGTGTAAATAAAAAAGAGTAAGACGAAACAACTAAATGTGATGAATGCTTTTTTCATAGTTTATTTGAGAAATTGAATAAGTCCCGGTTGAATGATTCGGGCTGCGGTGGCCAGTGTGGTTTGATAGGCCAGCTCTATGCTTTGGAGCTCCACAACTGCCTTGGTGATATCGGCATCTTCTTCCTGGGCCAACAAATCCTGTATTTTGGGCGTGTAATTCTGCCAATGTTTATCGGTAACCTCTAACTGATAATAAATCGTCGGATTGGCCGCTCGAATATTGTTAATCTGGGTTCGGGCTTGACCAATCAAATTGCTCTGAGCGGAAATTGCGTCCGTATCATCATTTTCCAGCCCCACGATTAAATCTCTGATGGTATCGAAAATGTTAACACCGCCGGCGGCGGCATTGTGAAACAGAGGTCTACCGTCGGCATCGATCGTGACCTCGGTGTTATTCGCAACGATAAATTGCACATCTCCGGCATCGCCGTTATAAGATACCGTGTACTGGTCAAATGTTGTTGCAAGTGTGTCATCACGGGAAAAAGGTGCCGTTTTGGTCTGATATCCGGAAAAAATATAATTGTTATTTAATTTTGAATTAGCCAATTCTAAAATTTGATCATAAAGCATTTTGACTTCTTCAGCCGCCCATTGACGGCTCTCGCTTGTCGAATCAGCCGCCGTTTGACCAATTGATCGCATAACCTGCAATAAATCATCAACCAGTGCTAAATGGGTTTCGGTAACATCCAGTCGTGTCATTCCGCTCTGGATATTGGTTTGGTACTGATCAATCGAGGCCAGGGTTTGCCGATAATCCAGCACCTTACCCATGCCAATGGGATCATCAGATGCTTTATTGATTCGCTTTTGAGATGCGATGATGGTTTGCCGATCGTAGAGTGCTTCATTCTGCGCAGTCAGATAGCGCACCAGCGACTCGGTCATGGCATTATGGGTTACTCGCATGATCATCCCCTCCTTGTGGGATTAAGCTCGTCTGCCGCAGCCGGATGCCCTGACGGGTATCCGGACCGGGGGTGTTTTCAAACCGGGTGTTTTACACACGCTTACACCCGCACCGATTAAGGCACTACCGTGCCTTTGGTTTTTCGCTGATGGCGGAAAAATCCGAGCCACCCGCTCTGCGGGTGGTCGGTGACGCGGAACATTATTATGAAAAGCGGTATAAGCCGGCGCTGCTTATACCATCTGTAATATTGTTTGCATCATTTCATCGGCCGCACTGATCATTTTGGCAGCGGCCGTATAGGCATTTTGAAATTTGATTAAGTTGATCATTTCCTCATCCAGTGAAACCCCGGAAATTGATTCCCGACGATTTTCCAGCTGCACCATCATATTTGCTTGGTGGTGATAATAGGCGTCGCATTTTAGGACCTCATTGCCGGTGTCTCTAATCAGTGCGCTGTAATAATCATTGTAGGTCGATGTATTGCCGCTCATGCTCAGCTGGTATTGTAAATTGGCAATTTCAATTGCTTGGCGATTGTCACCGGGAACCGTCAGTGCCTCGGCTGCCGCAGCAATCAGATCCGGGTTGCCGGCAATATTGGTGTTTAATTCCATATTGCCCGCGCCGCTGCCATTAAAAAATACTTCACCGGCTGATCCGTCCAGGGCAAAACCGCTTTGATGCAGCGTATTGATATCTGTGATCAAAGCCTGGGCCAGGGCATCCAGACGATTCATGTCATCTCTGATAATCACATCGCGGACCTCTAAATAGCCTTTGAGCTTACCACCGCTAATATCGCCGCTAATAACGGTTGCGGCGCCGCTTCCATCGACCCAGACAACATCTTGCCGTCCAGATGGATTGATCTGGGTGGACAGTTGCCAGGACTGACCAGCACCCACCAGCGGCCGTCCATTGGCCAGCAGCACATGCGTTGCACCGTTTGCGTCTTCAAAGGTATTGACATCAATCAATTCTGAAAGCTTTTTGAGCACCTGCTCGCGTTGATCGTTATAGTCATTAGCGGTTGAGGCGCCGGATTCAGCAGAAATGATTTTCTGGTTCAGATCAACCAGCTGATCAGCTAAGCGGTTGATCTCTGCCACCGTTCCCTGGACGGCAATGTCCAAATCTTGCCGGGATTGCGTTAGATCCGAGTCCAGTTGGTAAAAGCTGTTTGCTAAAGCCTGACTGGCCGTGACCAGAAGTTGTCGTTCAGTTGGACCTGAGGGATTGTTCGTCAGCGACTGCCAGGCATCCCAGAAATTGCTCATTGCCTGACTCAGCCCGTACCCGTCGCCTTCGTTGAAAATCGTCTCGACCATTTCAACCGCACCTCTCTGCGCATCCCAGCGGCCCAGGCTCTGATTTTCATTGTTAATCTGAGCACCTAAAAACCGATCGTATAATCGTTCGATGCTGTCGGCGCTGACCCCATTGCCCATCAGACCAAAGGATGTATTCAACGGTGTATTGGTCGACATCTGCAAGCGCTGGCGGGAATATCCGGGGGTATTGACATTGGCGATATTGTGACTGGTGACATTAATGGCCTTCTGCTGGGTCATGAGAGCCTGACCTGCAAGACTCAAAATCCCATTAATATCTGACATCGTGTTTTCCTTTTTTCCCTTTGTTTCTAGTTTCTAAATATCGGCTGTTATACCGTTTTCCATAATAATGTTTCGGAATACGGAAGTGTGGCACAAGGGGTTGTAGAAAAAACCGTTTGAATACCGCAACGTTATTTTTGACAACCCCCATAAAATCGATTCTAATTGGGACCCAGAAGCTCGGGGAACTCTGCGACCCATTGCATGGTCTGGCTGGCCACCTTCTCCAAATGACAGGATTTGAGCTCGAGACGCTCGCTTACCTCAACACTCGGTTCGTGTTGCAGACCATCCCGGCCAAGACCGATGCCGATCATGATACTAATAAAATTGGCCACATGCACGATATCTAACATGGTGCTGGTTTGATCGGCCGCCTCGGGTTCATGGTGCCATTGGACTGCGCTGATGATTTCCGAGGGCAGTATCCACCGCGATAATATTTGGGCGCCGACATCGGCATGGTTGGTACCCAACGCCATTGTTTCCGCCATCTCAAAGCTCATGCCTTCGGATACAGCGGTTTCAATTTGTTTATAGTCATCTTTGACAAACTCTCCCATGACCAGCTTACCGACATCGTGTAAAAGGGCTGCGGTAAATATTTCCTCGGCTGCTTGAACTTTTAACTCTTTAACCAGACCCTCCGCCGCGACCGAAACGGCAATCGAATGGCGCCACAGCTCACCCGGTGGCAGATCATAGCCCTGAACCGGTTTGTCCATGATGGCGCTGACGCAGGTGGCGATGACCATTTGAATCAAGCGTTTAAGCCCCAGCAATATCACGGCCTGTCTGATCGAACCGATTTTAGACGGAATTCCAAAGTAAGCCGAATTGGCGAGCCGGAGTAAGTTGGCGGTCAGACCGGGGTCATGGTGTAAAATTTCTTCTATCTGAGATACGCGCATGGCAGGATTATCCAGCAACCCCAACAAGTTGACGGCTGTACCGGGCATGCCAGGAAACGACTGAACGGCCGCTGCGATTTTTTGGGCCTCCATTGATTACATCCTTAATAATGTCTATTCAGTATTGACGCGTCCATCTATTCCATAGTCTTGTTTGAAAATGTATTTGCGATAGTGAACGATTTGGATCTCAACCGAATAGTTGTTCAATTAAAAGCCAGGACATTCGATAGTTCATCCACCCAGTAAGCAACTTTTTCTGAAATATTCTCAAATTGATCGAGTCGAATTCTCAGACGATCAATAACGGTCGGCGATAATTCAACTGCATGTCCTGCAGCTTGACCGCTAGTATCTGATGCCTGGCATAACACATTGGCCAGATAGACCACATCCATCTGAGTGGTGCAGGCATCTGGAGAATCGGGATCATGGTGCCACCGCACAGCATTGATGATGTCAGCGGGCAAATTCCAGTGCGCCAGTATGTGTGCCCCGATTTCAGCATGATCGGTACCCAGTATCATATTTTCAGCCACCACAAAAGGAACGCCCTTTGCAGCAATACTCTGTATGGCCTCAAGTTCTTCATTTACAAAATACCCTAAAACCAGCTTGCCGACATCGTGCAGCAGGCCAGCGGTAAACACATCTTCGACGTCGACCCTTTTATGATCTTTTACCAGCGCCTCAGCGGCAATAGATACGGCAACCGAATGCCGCCATAAATCTCCCGGTGATAGGTTGTAGCCGGGGACCGATTTGTCCATGATGGCACTCACACAGGATGCGACCACAAGCTGGGTGAGGTTCTTTAGACCCAGCAGAATGACCGCCTGTTTCAGAGAGCCGATTTTCGACGGAATGCCGAAATAAGCTGAATTTGCCAATTTAAGAACATTGGCAGTCAGCCCCGGGTCGTAGCGCAAAATTTCCTCAATTTCAGCAACAGCTGTGTCGGGCTCTTTGAGCAGTAAAAGCATTTTGGCGCCCGCTCCAGGCATAGTTGGAAATGATTGTACCCTGGCCAAAATATTGTTTATTTTTTCTTCACTCATAAGACCCTCTCTGCACCGCTGCTGCGAACGATGGTCTGCCCGCTGGCAAGATCTAAGCAAACCGTGCGACTGGCCGTGCCGCCGATATCTTCGGCCGCCAAACGAATCCTTTCACTTGCAAGTCTTTCACGGAGTATCCGGTAATTTCGATTACCAATTTTAAATACCTCTCTGGGGCCCATGGGATTGCCGCACCCGGCCACTTTAACCACCCAATTGTCTTTGAGCGTCACAGTTTCTTGTGCAACCAGCTGCTCAAACAGGGCTGGAATCCCGGTATCGACAAATATAAACGGATTCATGTCGGCCTTTTTTAAATTTATTTGGGATAAAGGCAACATGGCACGCAGTAGACCGCCGACGCCGGAAACCGGATCATATACCGTCAGACACAGGCAACTACCCAAGGCATCTGTAACCAGCAGGTCCGGATTTTGTGCGATTTTCATGTCGCCTATGGGTACGACCCATTTCATTGCCTAGATGTCACCGCTCAATAGTCTGCCGGTTTGATCGCCGTTGTCCACATTGCCGCTGCGGTAATATACCGGATTCGCCGCCATTAGGTTATTGAGTAAATTACACGAGCCCTGGATCAGCTGCATCGAATGCGACATCAGGGATTTATTTTGTTGCGTGACGTCCTGCAGGGTTTGAATCAGCGCTAGCAAATCGGTACAGCGATCCAGCAGCCGCCGGGCATAGGATTCATCAACCTGCTGTGACAGTTGAGTTAAGGTCAGCCCCCGGGATGAGCATCCCAGTTCGTCTGCCACCCGATCCATCACTTGCTGACGCTGTTCTTCCAGAATGCGCAGCTTTAACAGCAGATTATCTTTGGTTTTACAGGCCATGTTCAGCTGCTTTAAATTCAAACCCACAACCGCATCCTTTTCATTTTGCACTACTCGCAAGAGCGATTGATAGATTTCCGTCGCATGCGCCAATAATCCAATAAGTTTATTCAACAGGTGTTCCATTTGACAATTTTTCCTACCGCTTACGCTGTTGCGATCAATCGTTTTGATTGGGCGCCAAACAGATTGTTCTATAGTTCGATTTATCGACTAAATTACCAATAACTTTAGAAATAATTTTATTCGGGTTCACCGGATGCTTTGGCCGTAGCGTCCAACGCCGGCTTGTCCAGCTGGTGCAGGAGCATTTTCGCCAATCCGATCCCACCTCTGTTGGATAGCTTGGCGGCCAATTCCGCATCCATCATCGATGTATAAATTTCTTCAGCCCTTCCACCACTGATAAACCCCGCCTGGTGAATAGTGGCACGCATTTCTTTGAACAAATGGTAGACGAACAGCGATTCCATTTGGCGGCAGGCAGCAACCAGCTCCGGATCGTTTGCGGAACCGTTAGATGTGCCTTTTCTGGCATTCAGCGTACGCTGCAGCCGTGCCGGGGCATCGACAACGGTGTCCGACAGGTTAACAGGCAGTTTCGGTATAGATATGGGATCGGTCATTATATAATCTCCAATTCAGCCTGCAGTGCGCCTGCGGCTCGAAGCGCCTGAAAGATCGCAATCAGGTCCCTGGGAGAAACGCCGAGCGCATTCAGTGCCTTGACAACCTCTCCGATACTGACACCTGATTCCACCAGGAAGATGGGGTTTTTGCCTTCTTGAACCACGATCTCCGATTCCGGCGTGACGACGGTCTGCCCGCCAGGTGAAAACGGCAGCGGTTGCGAGACATCCTGGGATTCATTTATCTGGATGCTCAAATTGCCATGGGCAATGGCGATGGTTGCAATGCGTACATTTTCTCCCATGATGACCGTGCCGGTACGCTCGTTGACGACCACCTTGGATACCATATCCGGTGTGACGCCCAGACTCTCAATCATGGTCACAAATTGGACCGCGTTGCCCCGGTAGTTTTCCGGCACTGTTACCCGAATCGAGCCGGCATTCTCAGTTCGTGCCAGCTGATTGTAGAAGGCGCGATTGATGGCCTGAGCAACCCGGCTGGCAGTGGTAAAATCCGGCGTTTTCAACGCCAGGGTTAGCACGTTTTTTTCATTAAAATCGGAATGCAGTTCTTTTTCCACCAGGGCGCCACCGACAACACGCCCCACAGTGGGAAAATTCTTTTGGACCTGATCACCGGAGTTTCCGCTGACCGCAAACCCGCCCGTGCTGACCGGTCCCTGGGCAACCGCATATACGTTGCCATCGGCAGCTCGCAACGGCGTAAACAGCAGCGTACCGCCCTGTAGGTTTTCCGCATCGCCGATGGAACTTACCAGCACATCAAGGCGGCTGCCCAGACTGGCAAAGGGCGGCAAATCCGCTGTGACCATAACCGCCGCCACATTTTCGACATCATCAATGTCGCTCGGCTGAACGGTCACGCCCATTTTCTCCAGCAGGCTGGACAATGATTGGGTCGTAAACAGGGCGTCATCGCTGTCACCGGTGCCTTCCAATCCAACCACCAGGCCATAGCCCACCATCTGATTTTGGCGCACGCCTTTAATATCCGCAATATCCTTGATGCGAACCGCCGAGGCATCCGGAATCAAAGCAATAACGGTTATCAGCACCCAGAAAACAATTCCGATTAATTTAGAGGCTGATAGTGCTTGAGAACGTTTCTTCATGGTTTATTTTTCCTTGCCGCATACATTTAAAAAGGCCAGACAGAATTCAGCAGGTTGGCCAGCCAGCCGGGCCGCTGCCGGTCATTGACGATTCCGCTTCCGCTATAAGCAATCTTGGCATTGGAAACGAAGGTGGACAAAATGACATTGTCATCGTTGATGTCACGCGGCCGAATGATCCCGGATAAGATAATCATCTGGGTTTCATGATTGACCAGGATCTCACGCGATCCGACAATTTTCAGGTTACCGTTTGGCAACAACTCGGTCACCCGGCAGGTGATAAATGCGTTGAGATCCCCGCTGCGCGATGTGCTTCCAGAACCGTCGAAATCACTGGACATATTGCCTTGGACCGATGGGTTTCCAAATGGATTGGGCCTGGGCAGGCTGCTGGGAATTTCTTTCAAAACCTTATTTTCATACCAGTCTTCCGTACCAAAAAGCGTATCGATGCCGGCTGTCAGGTTTGACGCCCGACCGGTTTGGGTATCAGCCGAGTTGGTGGCCTGCGAAGACTCTGAGATATTAACCGTGACAATATCGCCGACTTTGCGGGCTTTGGTATCGATAAAAAAATCATTGAACATGCTGCGCGCTGCATAAAGTGAGCCGTTGAATTCCGGTTTAGGTAAAGGCTGCGCTTCAATCTGCATTTTTTGTTTTAATGGCATGGTTTCCGCCACCGGCGGTAAGGTCTGTCGAGTAGCGGCACAACCCGCCAGACCGGCAAGCAAAAGGCTAAAAACCGTGAATCCGATTAAATATTGGGTTGGTTTTGACATCATTTATTTTCCTTCGCTTATGCAATACAGCATTTTAATAATCGATCTTAACCGTGTTTGCGTCAACCACACGAGCATGCAGTACCTTTTTTGAATCCAAATTGACCACCGGGATTCGCTCGCCCAGGCACCCTTTTTTCTTTACCTGGCCGAGGGTTGTAATCTTCAGACTTTCTGACTCCGCGATAATCACCACCAGATCCCCCCGCTTGACCAACGGTGGCAGCTCGATGCTATCGGCCCTTAAAGGGGCTTGCGCGCCGATGGCTCTTTTGGTCCGTTTGCCGATCACCGCATCAGGATCGTTGAGCACATTTGCCGGCAGATTGGCCAGATCCAGGGTTTGTACCTCTATATCGTCTTCTGTAATGGGTTTGTGCCTGCCAAGGGGTTTGCGCGTCACCACCACCGGTCCCAGAATCTCTATAACGGCGGTGGCCCACACCTTTTTTTGAGTGTGTCCGTTAACACTGAAATGGACAGCAATCGGACACCTGCCCATCAGCTGCCGACTGCGCGGCGCGGTCACTTTATAGGTAATGCGCCCTTTGGATAGGATCACGCTATCCGGGACCCGGATCTCTTTGATGCGCACCGTCCTGTTTTTACGGGGTGTCTGTTGAACGATAAATTCAGAGACAATTTTTTCGATTTCCGATTTCTTAATTTCAACGTGACTGCGGATAATTTCAACATGTGGCGGCGCTTCGACAACAACCCTCGCCAAATCGATCTGATGTTGTTTCAGGCGCATTTGCATGTGCTGTCGGTCAAACTGGCGCGAATCTCCCGGCAAAGGCGCTTTGCCAATAACAATGTCTTTGAGGTGCTGAATATACCGGACATCGCCCCCTTCGATGGTGGCAATCTGACCCAATAAAACGTCGGCCCCGTCGATTTCAACCCGGTCTCTAATACGGATGGTCGTCGTTGGGTCGGCCCATAGGTCGGCCGCCAGCGTACAGATGGACGCCAGCGTCAAAATAAAAAGCAACCTGCTGCAGAGCAGCTTTGATAATTTTGTTTTTACGTTTGGCATGTTCATTTTTTCCCGTTAACGTTTCAGATTATTGGCCAGCTGCAGCATGTCATCGGCTGTGGTAATGACCTTGCTGTTGGTTTCATAAGCCCTCTGGGCGGTAATCATATTGACCATCTCATCCACGACACTGACATTGGACATTTCTAAAAAACCCTGGGCAAGAGTACCGAAGCCGTTCTCGCCGGGTGTGCCGGTAATTTCATCCCCGGAAGCATTGGTCGAAGAATGCAGGTTTTTCCCCAGACTTCTCAAGCCGGCAGGATTAACGAAGCGTGCCAGCTGAACGGTACCAATCTCGATCGGGGTAGCGTCTCCCGCCTGGATGACGGAAACGGTTCCATCCAGGCCCACCGAAATCGAAATGGTGTCGGTGGGAACCGTCATTTCCGGAATCAACAGAAATCCATCCGGATTGACGATCCGACCATCAGCATCCAGCTTGAACTCCCCCGAGCGACTATAACCGGTGTCACCGTTGGGCAATTCGATTTGAAAAAACCCATCCCCTTCAATGGCCCAGTCGAGTTCGTTTTGGGTATTCTGAAAATCACCCTGACCAAACATTTTTTGCACAGCTGAAGGGCGGGTACCATGTCCCAGTTGAATTCCGGTCGGAACCGTCGTATCCGCCGAAGAGGCCGCTCCTGCCGGGCGCATGTTCTCGTACAATAAATCCTGAAACTCAGCCCGGCTTTTTTTGAAGCCAGAGGTATTGACGTTTGCCAGATTATTTGAAATGACATCAATATTCAGCTCTTGCGCTTGCATGCCGGTTGCTGCAGTCCATAAACTGCGTATCATTTTGCCTCCTACAATTGAATGGTTATTTGTTGAGCGTTAATTGTTGTTCGATGTATTGCCTCACCCTCAAATGCAATATTTTTCTGACCGGATAAAAAATAGTAACTAACCCATAACATGGCCCTAAGCTGCCCTACCAACATCATTGATCAGCCTGGCGTTCATGTCATCGATGGACCGCATCATTTTCTGATACGACTCATAGCCCCGCAGAACCTCGATCATCTCGGTCATCATTCGGACCGTATCGACATTCGAAAGCTCGAGAAACCCCTGACTGACCTTGAGATCTTCATCGAGATCCCGTAACGCATACGGCTTCAACGCGCGATAATAATTATGTCCGGCTTTTTCAAGCGCATGGGACTGGTCAGAATCAATAATGCGCAGGCGATCAACCTGTGATCCAGCAACGGTTATATAGCCATCCTCGGACACTGAAAATTCGCGCTTATCATCGTCGGGTTTCGCGACTTTTATCTGAATTTCTCCACTTTGCCCTAAAACCGGAAACCCTTCCTGGGTAACCAGCATCTCGTCTGCATCAACCGTAAAATCCCCTCTGCGTGTATACAGTATGCCTTCGGGCGTCTGGATACAAAAAAAACCCGTACCCGATATTGCCAGATCAAATGGACTATCCGTTTTTTTGATTTCACCCGCGGAAAAGTCTGTATAGGTGCTATATTCCATCCAGTACTCCGGAGCCTGTGATCGGTCCCAGTTAACGGGTCGTTTATTGCCGGTAGTCAATGCGGCGAGATCAAATGCCAGGAAACGACTCCCGTCTTTTTTAAAGCCAACGGAGTTAACATTGGCCAGATTGTTGGAAAGCAGCTGCAAACGCTTCTCGTATGCCAGGGCACCGTTAGCAGACATGTAAATCGATCCACTCATTGATAAACTCCTTATCCGAATGACCCCCATTAAAATATGCAGGGTCATTATACTTAAAGATTCAGCCAGCGGTATTCACGAACGGCTCGCCGGTCGCTGGAATCAAATGCAAGACACATACCAACCGGATCTTTTACAGACACCGGGAATGAAAACCCGGAAATGAATTTACAACCCGGTCAGCATGTTTATAATAAAAACAATATCAATGCCTTATAAGTTTTAAGGACATCCGTCCGAATCCTCCTGAAATTGGGGATGTGACGGAAATCGAGAACGCTAATGCGAACCGGGCTCAATGTGCCGAATGCGGTATTTTTTGCCGCTGTGGCTTTATTCGTCCGAATGACATCAAAGGCAGCAGGAGCAGTTGAATGGCCCCGAAAAATAAAGGTCACGCGAGGCGGGTTTAGACGGGAGAATGGCTTTTCTTTTTAGCGGACCCACCGCTCAGATGCTTGAGCTTTAAAACCAGATCGACTTCACCCTGAGGAACGTTCAACCGCTCTGAAATGTCTGCCAGGGTCAGCCCCTGGTCAGCCAGACTTTCAATTTCACTGTAAATAATGTCGGCAGCGTCCTGCTCGGCTGCTTCGGCGCTTGAAATCTGGTCACGCGGAATCGCCGGTAGCGACGTTAGCAGACTTGGTGCAATCTGCTTTTCGCGCAGATTAAAATAAGCATCCAGGGTTTGCCGTTCCTTATCGATGGTCTCCACAATATGATTAAAGGCCAGCTCGGTTTGCTGCCGAACAGCCTCAACGACAAATTCAGTATTATAATTTTGCGATCGCTCTCCAGGCGGCGCTTTTAAAATAAGCTGCTTGAATTTAATCCGGTTCAGAATCAAAAACAGGATAATCAATCCACACAAAAAGATTTGCGTCGCATCAAGGACGATTTCCCAGAAGTTAAGTATGTGTGGTGCCATTTCCACTCCCCATGTCGTGTCAACTTGACTGACAGTCATCAGACGTGCACATCAATAATTTTCTGGTCCAAATCGTCTGCTGCTTCAGCGGTATCGTTTGAATTTGAGGACTCGGTGGAGCCTGGGGCTTGACCCTTTTCGGCCTTACCCGCAACATCTACGGTGTCGGACTTTTTTTTCTTGCGGCGTTTCTTTTTATCTTTTTTATCATCTGCATTTAAATACTTTTCAAAAGGTGGTTTCTCATCATCGCGCTTTTTGCGATTCACGCGCTGGATTTGCCCTGAAGCAGACACCGGTGGCAGCCCTTTCGGGAAATGAATGTCGTCAACCATAAGTCTATCCTCTGTGTTGCATATTTAATTCCACCAGAACATTTTTTTGACAACCCTTATATAACTGGCGATCACTCATCCAATAAATTTTGTTTCCGCAATTTGGCCCGTAAATGCAAAATGGCCTGGGAATGTATTTGCGACACCCGTGATTCGGTGATCCCGAGGACTTGCCCGGTTTCTTTCATTGTCAATTCGTCCAGGTAATACAGTGAGATTACCAGGCGTTCCTTCTCGGGCAGTTGCTTAATCGCCTGAGCCATAGCTTCTCTTAATTCTTTTAGCTTGGTTATGGTCAGGGCATCATCTTCGTTGTTGATCAGGTAATTTAACAACTTTTCTTTTTCGTCTCTGGAAGACACCCCCAATTCTTCAAGGCTGATAAAAGAGATGCTCGACATTTGTTTCGTGCGGTACACCTGTTCCAGATCAACGCCGAGTTCCTGGGCAACTTCTGTATCTTCAGCTTCGCGGCCGAATTTTTGTTCCAGACGCGCATAGACGGATTCAAGTTCCCGTATTTTGCGTCGATTTGATCTGGAAAGAAAATCCCGCGCCCGCAGTTCGCTGAGCACCGCCCCCTTGATGCGAAAGATCGCATAGGTCATAAACTTGTTATCTCGCCGGGGGTCATAACGATCCACCGCCTGGATCAAACCGATAACGCCGACATTCATCAGGTCATCGACATCGACAGTTGAAGGAAGATGAACGGCCAACCGTTGAACGATGCGCTTCACATAAGGCAGATATTCGGTAATCAACTGGTCGCGATAAGCTGGGTCTTTGGGAACGACTTTTTGGGTTCGTCTCTGTGCCAGGGCCATAGAATTTAATTTCTCCGGTTATGAAAGATTATTTTCAATCAAATGGTGCCAGAAAAAATTGGAATCGCCGTTGGGCATTTGGGTCGGTAGCTGGGCGATTACTTTCCGGGCCAGTTCCTGAAAACATTTGCTGGCGCGCGCATCCGGAAAAAGATCACTGACAAGCTTTTGCTGTTTGATGCCCTGGGTGACGTTGGCATCAAAAAGCACGCTTCCGACATAATCAAGAGTCATATCTAAAAATCTTTTTGTCACCAGATTTAGTTGCCGGAACACCTCATTTCCCTGTTGTGTTGTGCCAGCCAGGTTCACGATGACCTTGCAGCTTTTCTCAGCATACTTCAGCGCAAGCACTTTCATTAATGCATAGGCATCGGTTATGGCGGTCGGCTCGGGAGAGACCACCACGACTATTTCCTGAGCGATCACGTTAAAGTCCATTACATTTGAAGATATTCCAGCAGCGGTGTCGATCAGTAATAGGTCCACTCGGTCAATCACCTGATCCAGCTCGCTCAAAATTTGAACTTTCTGTTGTTTGGTCAGCTGGGTCAATTCTTGAATTCCTGAAGCGGCCGGTAAAATAAGCAGATTACCAGGGCCTTCGACGATAATCTCTCTGATTGATTTTTCACCCATGAGGACATGCGACAGATTGTATTTCGGTGCCAGTCCCAGCAGTACATCAAGATTGCCCAATCCCAGGTCTGCATCTAAAATCAGCACTTTTTTACCCAGCCGGCATAAAGCGTAGCCGAGATTGGCCACAATATTGGTCTTTCCCACACCGCCCTTGCCGCTGGTAACGGCAATCACCCGCGGGACCGTCGTACGGCCGGTTCGGGGTGCGTCCGCCCGCTTCATATCATAGCGCTTCATGCGATCCGACAGGCGGATGACATTATCTGAGGGATTTTTCGAATTCATTGGGATAGCCGTTCCTTTCGCATCTATTCCTTAAGAGTAGTTTGAGATTCGCACCGAATCCCTCGTCGTCGACAAGTCATTTTGAAACGCTTCGCTTTTGTCCGGCTGACAATCTCTGCAGGGCATAAATTGTTGTATCTTAGCAACCTCTGCACTTGAAAAAGTGATCAGATTTTTTGATTTTATCTTCCGGGTCCACTTACAATCCGAACAGTGGAACACGTCTGAATTTTTGTTGGCAACAAATTGGTGCTCACTTAAATGCGCACTAGTAACCGCAACGGTTGGGTCCTTTGTCCGGGTGTTGGTAAGGGCTGTTGGAAATTTAAAATCGCCTAATAGCAGTTCTACAATTTTTTCCAAAGATCCGATTTCGATGGCATTCGGCACCTGGCGGCCGCTGGTTAAATAGGACAGGGGCAACGGATGATCACTCAGTAAATTGATTAAATTACCATAGGTGCAGCTTTCATCCAGCTTGGTGAAAATTAAGCTCGCAACAGTCAGCGCGTCTATGCGTTTAAGGGTGTTGCCTAAATCGCTATCTTTGGCCATCGCGCTTAACGCCAAATGGACCTCAAGGCGTTCAATGCAATCCAAACAGCCCTTGAGAGCATCGATTTCATCCGGGTTTGCGGGGTTGAATCCCGGCGTATCAACAAGGATAAGCTCAAATTCGCCGAATTCGTCAACAGCCGACTTAAATGTAGCGGGCGTGGCAGCAGTTTTAAGGGGGATTCCGATTGCCTGGGCATAAGTCTTTAGCTCGGCCGCGGCCCCGATGCGATAGGAATCAAGTGAAATCAGCGCAACCGTTTGATGGTGTTCAAGCGCATGCCGGGCAGCCAGTTTGGCGATGGTGGTTGTTTTCCCGACACCGGTAGACCCCACAACGGCCAGCACCCGGCAGCCGGATCGGGTTGGAACCAGCACCTTGGTCGGCTGGTTTTTGTCGCGTAATATGTCTGCTATTTCAAAAATAATTGGGCCGGTTGTCTTTAATCGATCATTCGCATATCGCCGCTTTAAGCGAGTGACGATGTCAGCGGCCAGATCACGTTTAACTTCCTGGGACAGCAAATGCTCAAAGAAACTGCTCAGCACACCGTCTGATGCGATGCGGTTGCCGTTTTCGAGCTGGTGCGACGACTTGCGATCGTTTCGTGATTTAATGCGGCTGCCGATCGCCCGGTGGAAATTTCGTGACCTGGGTCTGCCGTTTGGTTCGTATCGTCGGTAAGCCCTCAAGGCCCCGGCAAAAGCGGCTCCATTTGATTCAGCCGGAAGATGATAGGCGTCGACTGCGGCGGTAACCTCCACGCCCACCGATTTTACCAGACCTAACAGTTTATTCTCTTTTTTCAAACTGCGGGCCGATAAAATCACCGCATCAGGACCCAGTTCATTTTTAATCAACCGCAGGGCGGATGTCATATCCCCGGCTTCAAAGCGTTTAATCTGCATCGTTTAACTCCAGTACATCTAAGGATTGTATTTCAATGTTACTGAGAATTTCATCATAGGACAGCACGGTAACCCGGGGCATAAACCGATCCACGAGCTGTTTGACATGGTACCGGATCTGGGCCGAACACAGCACCACCGGCTGATAGCGTAAAGAAGAAAACTTTTCTAGACGTTCCACCAGGTTGTTCATCATCTGCTGAGCAATATTGGGATCCAGTGCTAAAAAGGTTCCATGATCGGTTTGCTGCAATGCACCTGAAATGGCAGATTCTAGACTGTGACCGAGGGTAATGGCAGCAATGTTGCCTTCCGGTGTCAGGTGCATTTTGGTTGTCGTTCGCGCCAATGCGTGGCGCACATGTTCGGTTAAGATGACCAGATCCTTTGTGGCTGGGGCCCAGTCTGCAATGGTTTCACATATGGCCAGTAAATCGCGAATAGGAACCTGTTCGCGAAGAAGATTACGCAATACCCGGACGAGTCCCCCCAACGGTAATAAATTGGGAACCAGTTCTTCGACAACCTTGGGATGGGTTTCCTTTAGCGTATCCAATAGTTGCTGGACATCCTGTCTGCCAAGCATTTCGTGGCAGTGCTGCTTGACGATTTCAGACAGATGGGTCGTCAGCACGGTTGCCAGATCCACGACCGTAAACCCTTTGGCCAGCGCCTGCTCTTTGACATCTTCTTTTATCCACAGGGCCGGCAAACCGTATGTGGGCTCATAGGTTGGGATGCCGTCAATTTTTTCTTCGATGGCATTCGGATTCATCGCCAGAAAATAGTTGGACATTAATTCCCCTCTGGCGACTTCATTACCTTTGAGCAAAATGGCATATTCACCGGATTTTAACTGCATGTTATCCTGGATGTGCACCGGCGCGACAATGATCCCAAGCTCGCGTGCGATCTGGCGACGTAACGATTTAATGCGTTCCAATAGCTGACCATCCTGCTCGATATCCACCAGTGGAATAAGCCCGTATCCGACTTCGATCGCCAATGTATCCAGCGGAGGCAGTGCATCGAACTGATCCGTCGGTAATGCTTTTTCTTCACTTATTTTCTTTACCTCCTCAGCCCGGGCACGTTCTTTGATAGACTGGAATATGGTATATGCCAGCCCGCCAGACAAAACCGCTAAAACCAGAAACGGCACGGTGGGCAAACCGGGCACCAGACCAAAGCCAAAAAGAACCCCTGCGGCCACGGCGATCGCTTTCGGCTGTATGAGTACCTGCGATGCAATTTCTTTTCCCAAACTCGAATCCGCCCCGGCACGGGTAACAATAACCCCGGCGGCGGTGGAGACGATGAGGGCCGGCACCTGGCTGACCAGACCATCACCAATTGTCAGCAAGGTATAATTTTGGGCGGCATCGACAAAGGTCATGGAGTTTTGAAAAATACCGATGGACAGCCCGCCGATAATATTGATCAGGGTAATGACGATTCCGGCTATCGCATCACCGCGCACGAATTTATTGGCGCCATCCATCGCCCCATAGTACTCGGCTTCCCGGGCGATGATGCTACGCCGTTCACGGGCTTCCAGCTCGGTGATTAAACCAGCATTCAGATCGGCATCGATGCTCATCTGTTTGCCGGGCATGGCATCCAGCGTAAATCGTGCCGCCACTTCGGCAATTCGACCAGCCCCTTTGGTAATCACCATGAAGTTAATGGCCACCAGTATTAGAAAAACAATAATGCCCACCAGATAGTTACCGCCGACTACAAACCCGCCGAATGACTGGATGACCCTGCCGGCGGCCAGGGTGCCTTCATTGCCGTGCAGCAAAATGATACGGGTCGAGGCAACGTTAAGCGACAAGCGGAATAAGGTTACCAGAAGCAGAATCGACGGAAATGAGGATAAATCAAGCGGCCGCGAAACATACATGCTGGCCAGAAGAATGATCAGCGAAAAGGTAATACTGAAAGACAACAGCAGATCCAGCAGAAAGGTCGGCAAAGGCATGACCATAAAAATCAGGATGCCGACCACGGCTACGGCCATCAAAAGGTCGCTGTTTTTAGCAACCAATGGAATTTGGCCTGTCATTTGAGTCTGATCTGCCAAAGAAATTTCCTTTAAAATGCCGTTTGGTAAATACCCTTGAGGCGGTAGACATATGCCAATACTTCGGCCACAGCCCGGTAAAGCTCCGCCGGAATAAATTCACCGATCTCAACCATTTTATGCAAGGCCTGGGCCAACGGTTTATCTTCAACAAGCGGCACCCGGTTTTCGCGGGCAATCTCTTTTATTTTTTCTGCAATGTTGCCAGCGCCTTTGGCAACCACCTTCGGAGCCATCATCTGTACCGCATCAAACTTTAGCGCCACGGCCAGATGAACGGGGTTGGTAATGACGACATCCGCCTCGGGCACAGCTTCCATCATCCGGCGACTGGCCATCTCCAGCTGCATCTTTCGAATCCGCCCCTTAACCTTGGGATCCCCTTCACTTTGCCTGCGTTCATCTTTGACTTCCTGCTTGGTCATCTTCAGGTTTTCCTCGTACTGCCAGCGCTGGTAAATATAATCGAGGACCGCCAAAATAATGAGCGCCAGGCACACGAAGAAAAATATTTTAAGGGCCACTGCGCCGATAAAAAGTAAGATCTCGCCGACTTCCTGTTGTATTAAAGCAGGAAACTTGGTTATTTCCTTTTTGACGACCCCGTAAGCGATCAGGCCGACTAAAAGGATTTTAAATAGGGATTTCACCAGCTCCACCAGCGATTTCAAGGAAACCAGCTTTTTTAAGCCCGAAATCGGGTTGAATTTGGATAGTTTGGGCCGCATGGGTTCGCTGTGCATTTCAAATCCAATCTGACCAATGTTGCCCGCCAACCCGGCAATCAGAACCGGCACAAAAAACGGAATTAAAATAAAAAATACTTTCCCGAAAATAGCCGCAGCAAAGACACTGAGATCTGAAACCACATCGATCCGCAGAGTGTCTAGCTGCTGATAGATGCCACCGATCACCTCCGAGATGCTCCAGAACATCCATGAACCGGCAAAATAGAAAAAACCCATGGCGGTCATTAAAATCAGAACCGACGGAATCTCTCGGCTTTGGGCAACCTGTCCTTTGCGCCTGGCTCGCTCCCGGCGTTTCGGGGTTGCTTTTTCGGTACGTTCCTGACCAGCGCTTTCTGGCATCGTTGACCTCGGTTAGATTTTTAAGATGCGGCTCCCATCAGTAAAAAAATCGTCTTTCCCAGATTGTTGAACACCGTTTTTAGAAATGATGACAGATACGGCAGACTGAAGCCGATAAACAGCAGCCCGATCATTATTTTTAACGGCATGGCCACAAATAAGACGTTCATCTGGGGCACCGTGCGGGCAATCAGACCAAACGCAATGCTGGTAAGCAATAAGGCAGCGATGACCGGAGCCCCCACTTTGATAGCAATCACGAACATATTGCCGGCTAGACCCATCAGCTGTTCAATCAGTGAACCGCTGAATCTGAACCCGAAGAGGGGCACCAGCCGAAAGCTATCCGCCAGTGCCTTTAAAAACCAATGATGCGCATTCAGTGTTAAAAAAATTAAAAAAGCAAATAGTTGAAAAAATTGTGACAGCAACGGCACCTGCTGACCGGCCGAGGGATCCATGACCCGGGCAATCGCCAGGCCCATTTGATACCCCGCCATCTGCCCGGCCAATTGCAGACCGACAAAAATCAAATTAACCGCCATACCGATGCTGATTCCCAGCAGAATTTCACCGACGGCACCAATGGCAAAGCTGCCCAGGTGCTCTGGTACCGCAAAAGCCGTTCGGTCCAACAGAGGGTACAGAACGATACTGGCAGCCAGCGCCAGACCGAATTTAAATAAAACCGGTATGCTCTTGCTTTTAAATATCGGCATGCTCATCAAAATGGCACCGATCCGCAAAAAGATCAGAAAAAATACCTGCAACGCGACTATGGGGATCGAAAACGATATCATATGGTACCATCGCCCACTGCAATTGGACATTCAGCCGGCATCAGCGAATGTACGTCACAATGTTGCTGAACAAATCGGTCGTGAAAGTCAGCATGGTTTGCATCATCCAGGGTAAAAAGAATAACAGTGCGCACGCCACCGCCAACATTTTGGGAATAAAAGTCAGTGTCATTTCGTTGATGGAGGTGGCGGACTGAAATATGCTGACCAACAGCCCTACCAGCAAACCGGCCAACAGCATAGGGGCTGCCAGTAGGATAGTGGTTTTAATGGCTTCGAAAAAAAATCCGGTTAAAAATTCAGGTGTCATTACACAAAACTCCTGACCAAAGATCCGATCAGCAGATTCCAGCCATCGGCCAATACAAATAACATTAATTTAAATGGCAGTGATATCATGATCGGCGGCAACATCATCATTCCCATGGACAGCAAAACACTGGCTACTACCATGTCGATGATCAAAAATGGTACATAAAGCAACAGCCCGATTTGAAATGCCGTTTTCACTTCACTGATAATAAAAGAGGGAATCAGAACAGAAGTGGGAATATCGCCAGCATCCTTAGGCCGCTCCACTTTCGCAATTTCAACGAACAAAGCCAGATCCTTTTCCCGGGTCTGCTTGAACATAAATTTGCGCAACGGTACAGCAGCATTTTGCAGGGCCTGCTGCTGATCAATTTTATCATCTAAATACGGTTGCAGGGCATCCTGATTGACCTCTTGCCAGACCGGCGTCATGATGAAAAAGGTTAAAAACAGCGCCAGACCGATAATGACCTGATTGGGCGGCATTTGCATGGTACCCAGTGCCCGGCGCAATAGCGACAGCACAATCACACAGCGGGTAAAGGAGGTCAGCATTATTAAAATGGCCGGTGCCAGGGACAGAATCGTCATCAACAGAAAAATCTGCAACACAACGGCCATTTTCCCGGGTTCCTGGGTTTGGTCCATGTCGATGCGAATAAACGCCGGGGTATCATTCGGCTCGGCAGCCGCACCGTCAGGTACAGCTCCAAAAATCGCGCCGATACCCACTGCGATAGCCGCCACAACAACCAGCAACTGCTGTAAGCGATGCTGCGATTGGCCATCACCGCAAACGGTTCTTTTTGGGCGCAGCGCAAAAAAACAAGCCCCGATCGGGCGATTTAAGGAATGCTGTCTGACCATTATTGATCGTTTTTTGACACCGTAAAACGGCGGGTTATTTTATTCAAATGATCGGAAAAAGACGGCGTAATGCGCCCGGTTCCTGGATCATGAATTTGATCCAAAATCGTTTTGTCATCTATTTTGGTCAACAGGCGAATGGTGTCGCCGGCGATACCCACCACCAGTATCGCACCGGGGATTTCAACCAGAGAGATATTTTTTTTCAAGCCGATATACTGACTGGCCAATACCCGGATCATTTTTCCCCCGGGAGCGGCGATGTCTTTTCGCATCACCCGCTTGCTGAAATAAAAAAAGAGCCCGAGACCCGCAAGCACCAGTGCCAGAGCGGCTACCATTTTTAAGGTCGTGGCCAACATGTCCGGTGTGGCATTCATTTTAACCTCTTAATACGTTCGCTGGGACTGATAATTTCGCTCAAACGGATACCATATTTTTCATTTACCACCACGACCTCACCCCGGGCGACGAGCTTTTGATTGGCAAAAATTTCCAGGGTTTCTCCAGCCAATTTGGAGAGTTCGATCACCGACCCCTGGCCCAGATGAAGCAGCTCGTTGATCAACATTTTGGTCCGTCCCAGCTCAACCGAAATTTCCAGCGGAATATCCAGCAAAAAATCCATGTCACCCGATAACGAGCGATTTTTGGCACCAGCCGGTGTTGCTTTTTTCGGTGACGCCGGTTTCGGCTGCGCCTCCGCTTGATCGCCATCGGCCTGAATTCCATCCGGCGACACGTTCTGTTTTTTTTCTTCTTTGTCAGAATCTTGCATTATTAGCTGTTGCCTCCATTTGAATTTATCAATTTTGCAATCTCCACTGCACGATTCCCTTTGATAATCCCCGGATAGCCAAGATATTTGGGAACCTGATCAACACTGATGGAGATGAGATCCTCCGGGCCGGCTTTTAGTTTAATCACGTCTTCGACTTGCAAGTTGATCAGTTCCCGCAGGGTCTGTTTGGTTCGACCTAGTTCTGCAATGATGGTCACATACGTGTCTTTCAGTAATTCTTTTAACTGGGGGCTCCAGGTATATTTCAGATCTTTGTCTCGCAGGTACATGGGAGAAAGTTTCTCCTTAATCGGTTCCAGCATCAGGTATGGAATCGCCAGGTGAAAGTTTCCGGAGAACGCTTCGCCTTTGAGGGCAAAGACAATGATCAGCATAATATCGCTGGGGGGAACCAGCTGGACAAATTCCGGCTTGGTCTCGATTTTTTTCAGGCCAATCTCGATGGGATAAACCGTCGCCCAGGATTCTTCAAAGCGTACTAAAAGATCGAGGGCAAATTTTTTGATCATGCGCTGTTCAATCTGGGTAAAATCACGCACCTGAGTTGAGGCCTTGCCGTCGCCGCCGAACATGCAATCGATCAGGGAAAAGACAAGATTGGACTCGATGCCCAGCAGTGCATTGCCGATCAACGGCTTCATAGTGAACAGGTTGAAGCTGGTCGGTCTTGGAAATGCGCTGATGAATTCCTGGTATTTTACCATTTCGGTCGAAACAAATTCAATGCAGATGCTTCTTTGCATTGAAGACAGCAGAGTGTTCTGCACGATGCGTATGAATTTATCATACACTTCCTCCAGAGCCGAAAATTGGTCCCGCAGTATAATATCTTGGGATGTCAGATTATAAGGGGCGGCCTCGACATTCTTTGCCGGTCTCTGCGCGAGGTCAACATCACCTCTTTCCATGGCAGAAAGCAGCGCATCAATTTCTTCTTTTGTGAGTATTTGGTTAGACATAGGGCAAGTGTTTATTGAATGACAAATTCGGTAAAAAAGATATTGCTAATCACCTCTGTCGGAAACAGGCCGTTGAGTTTACCGATAATTTCGTCCCGCAGAGCTGTCTTGCCTTCCATGCTGGCGATTTCCTCAAATCGCTTGGAAGGCAGTATCATCAAAATGCGATCTCTTATCTGGGGCAACCGCTCATTGAGTTTTTCAGCATCGCTTGACGCCGCGAGCTCGAGGTCCATCGTTATTCTTAAATACCGGTTGCGTTGCGGGTCAGCGAGATTGACAATGAACGTATCCAGTGAAAAAAGCGGTCCCAACTGGGCCGTCTGGCCCTGGTCGGTTTCGGTGTTAACGACCCCGTTTGCCGGGGTACTCAGGTCGGAAAGCTTGCTCCACACCATGAAAAAGCCGGCGGCCAGGCCGATGGTCACTACCAGCATGACAGCAATAACTAAAGACATTATTTTATTTGACATTTTCCTGTTTGCCCTCCGTTAATAATAGGATTTCCACCCGTCTGTTTTTCATGCGATTGGCGGGCGAATCATTGGCGACAAGCGGTCGCGATTCGCCGTATCCCACCGCTGAAAGCCTGTGGGGGTCGACCTTGCAGACCTCGGCAAAATATTTGACTACATTCACAGCCCGCGCCACCGACAGTTCCCAGTTTGAGGGGAATCGTGCGGTTTGGATAGGGATATTGTCGGTATGTCCTTCAACCCGCACCGCATCGGGCACCCGTTTGATGGCCTTGACGATCTGATCCAATAGTGCATAGCCTGCCGGGTTGATGCCCGCTTTGCCAAAATTAAAAAGAATCTGGTCTTCAAAAGAAAGCCGAATCCCCTGATGGGTGTGGGTGACCTGAATTCCAAAATCAGCCTCCAAAGATTTCATGAGTGCATCGCTTGAAAGCCCGGTTAGACGCTTTTGGGGAGATGTCTTAACGCCTTCGGGCTGGGTCCCAATGTGTGACATGTCCTCAACCGGCTGGGTCGTTTTGATACTGATATTGACCATCCGACCTTCTTTTAAAATTCCCAGACCGCTTTGCAGTGCATTTTGAAAATCCTGTATTTTTTTAGCATCGACGCTGCTCATCGCAAACAGCAACACAAAAAAAACCATCAGCAGGGTCACCAGGTCATTAAAAGTGGTCAACCAGCCGGCGCTATTGCCGCCCTCGACCCCGGAATTCTGTCGCTGTCTTCTCACGGGCTTTCCTCGTTGGCTGGATTCTGAAGGTCCGGTCGAATAAATATCACTTCAACTCTCCGATTGGTGGTCTGGTTTTCAACCGTATCATTGGCGACCAGGGGCCGAAATTCCCCAAATCCTTCAGCCGACAGTCGTTGCGCATCGATCCGGTGTTGTTCAATAAAATACCGTAGAACATTGACCGCCCGGGCGGTGGATAATTCCCAGTTGGACGGGAATACGGCCGTGTGAATAGGAACATCGTCGGTGTGCCCCTCTATGCGGATCAGATAGGTGGTTTGGGCAACAAGCGCCCCGATTTTTTCAAGCAGCGGAAGGGCCGGCGTTGAAATAGAGGCCACCCCTGATTCGAAAAGAGTCTGTTCGGACAGGCGCATCACCAGGCCTTCCCGGGAAAACAGCACTTCGATCTCATCTTTCAGATTGAATTTATCAGAGAGCAACTCCAGATGTTCAAAAAGTTTGGCCAGTTCAGATCGGCTTTTGACCATACCCGCGGATTCCGGCAGGACAACCGATCCGGATTCAAATTTGATTCCGCCGGAGAATAAACCGACAGCATGGCTAAAGGAGCGTACAAATCGCATGACCTTGGCCTCGTCCATGGTGGAAAACGAACACAGCATGATAAAAAAACACAATAAAATGAGAATAAATCCGGAGTAGACAATTTCCCGTCCGCCGCTGGAAGCGCTATGACCGTTTTTGGATCCAACTCTTTGATTTTTTCTTTTCATCTTTTAGGCTTTGGCCGGTTCGGCGCTGGTGGTTAGGCGGGCTTTGGGCGCGATAAAAGCCTTTAATTTCTGTTCGACTACGCGATGGTTGTCGCCGGACTGAATCGAAATGACCCCTTCCAAAATCATCTGTTTGACCAGAACTTCCTGCTTGCTGCGTGTTTTCAGTTTGCCGGCCACCGGCAGAAACAACAAATTGGCCAGCATGGTTCCGTAAAAAGTGGTCAGCAGGGCCACCGCCATGGGCGCGCCTATCTGGCTGGGGTCTTCCATCTGCATGAGCATCTGCACCAGCCCGATAATGGTGCCCAGCATCCCGACCGCCGGCGCAAAGCCTCCCATGGTGGAGAATATTTCGGAACCCAGCCGGTGTCGCTCTTCCAGGTACTGGATCTCAATGGACATCACTTCTTCAATGGATGAAGACTCCATGCCGTCGATGGCCATCTGGATGCCGCGGGCCAGAAATGGGTCTTTGATATCCTTGAGCTGGGATTCAAATGACAGAATGCCCTCCTGACGGGCTTTTTTGGCAAAACCCGACATCAGCGGAATGAATTCGCTGGCCATCTGGGAACGGTGTGAAAACACATTTTTGACGACCTTAAATACACTCAACACCTCTGAGAGCGGATAAGCCAGCAGGGTGGCACCCATGGTTCCACCCAAAACGATCATAACCGAGGGATAGTTGACAAACCAGGTCCCATCACCACCCATCAGGATGGAAATGATGACCAGACCAAAAGCAACCACAATACCGATGAGAGTTGTGATATCCACGGATTAGCTCCTCTGCCGCTTTGACATCTCAATTGAACTTTAGATTCTGAAATTATCCGATTAACGTGTGCTGAGATTGCAGGAAAATTTCAGAATTATTATTATTTTCAATGATTTTAGCAAGTATTGTGCCATCAGTCGGAATTGGGATGCTGAAATGCAAAAATGAGGGCGACGGCAGGTAATCATCTGAACTCAATAGAAAAAGCGTCGATCTCAAGCGCTTTGCTCGGGGGGCTAAACAGACAGCCGGCAGCAGCGGCATAAAACCAGACCCGATCCGCGGGAGAAATCCGGTTTTAAACGTCAATTTTCATTTATTTTTGTCAACAGTTTGACGATGGTAATCGGCAGATTGCGCTAATTGGGGGTCGGACGCATATATACGGGGGCGCGCTGCTCAACCCTCAAATTGCCGATCATTGGCAGGGTGGCGGCCCAACTGCTCAGATCGGGCCACACGCCACAGCAATCCCGCAGCCGCCGAATCGCTCAGGACAGATCCGGCGGCTGACCCGTACTGCTGTCCGGATTTGAATTAATGGTGCGCTGATATTCGACAATTCGCTGCGACACCTCCTCGAGCGGTTCTTTGACCATGATTTTATTGTTGTTGGTAAATGTGATCACCGTCTCGGGGATGGCTTGCAAAGACTGAATCCGATCCACGTTGACTATCAGCACTGAATCATTGAGTCGCGTTACTTTGATCATCTTGACACCACTTTGGTTTGACGGCGGCAAAAGCTGGTAATGAGTTTCGGACGGACGATATATCAAGTGGATCCGCCCGAGACCGCCGCCAAGCCGCCGCACCGATTAGAATTAACGTTTAATATTGATCAATTCGGCCAGGATTTCGTCACTGGTGGTAATGACCCGCGAGTTGGCCTGAAAGGCCCGTTGGGTGGTAATCATTTTGACAAATTCCTGGGCCAAGTCGACATTGGACATCTCGATGGAGCTGGGGCTGATAGTGCCCCGCCGACCGCTCTGGGAAATTCCCATCATAGCCTGCCCGGAATCGCGCGACTCGGTATACAGGTTTTTGCCCATTTTGTTGAGGCCGTAGTAATTGGGAAAATCCGCCAACACCACCTGATACAGCGGCGCCAGTTGCCCATTGGAATAGCTACCGGTCACCACTCCGGCTTCATCAACCGAAACCCCCCGCAGCACCCCTGCAGTATACCCGTCCTGGGTCTGGAAGGTGGTCATGGAAGGCGCGGCATACTGGGTCAGGTCCCCGTGCGTCGCACCGGCGCTGTCGACAAGATCCCAGAACAGGGTGAGATCGGAGGCTCCGCTGGTCAAACCGGTGAGGGAAATGACCGGATCAGTGTTGTTGGTCAGAGCGCCTGTGGCGCCGTCGAAGGTATAATTGGTGACATTAATGCTGACACCACCTCCAGCTCCGTAGGTTCCGGCCGGTACGGTGACACTGACATCCCAGGTGTTGGCCGCCATCTGTTTTTCAAACGTCAGCGTCACCGGTATGCCATTGCCCAATGAATCATAAACGATGACCGTTGTGGCATAGGTATCCAGGTTGGCTGCCCCGGCGTCCAGGTTTACATCCACCGTAAATTCGGTGCTGGCCTGCGGCGGGGTGGTGCTTTGCTCCGGCACATTGATGTCGACGATATTGCCCAGTGCCAGGGTGCCGTCCGGCTGAATAGCGGTGACTTCATAGCCTTGCACGAACAGGCCGTCCGGATTGATCAGATACCCGTCGCGATCAAAGGAAAAATCACCAGCCCGGGTATAAAAACTGGAATTGGCGTTATCGCGCAGAAGGAAAAACCCGGCTCCGTTTATGGCCATGTCGGTGGGGTTGGCGGTGTTCTCAATGGACCCCTGACTCCAGATAGGTGTTGTTCCCCAAAACTCCACTCCGCGGCCGATTTCATTGGAACCGCTGCCCTCCAACGATTGGCTTAAAATGTTGGCAAAAGAGGAGCGGTTGGATTTAAAAGCCGTGGTGTTGATATTGGCAATGTTGTCGCCAATAACGGTTAAGGCTCTGGAATTCACATTGAGCCCGGATACTCCGGCAAACAATGAACCAATCATTTTAAATGTCCTCCATTAGGATGTTAATTTGAATTTATTTCTGGTTGTGCCGCGACCGCGGTTGGTGGCGGCGGTGCTTCAGAAACGTCGATAACAGCGTCGATCGCCACAGTCTGAAGCTCGGTAATCAGGTACGCCGTGTTGTCTTTAAACGATACACCGGTCACGAGCGCACCCATCAGAGGTGTGACCGTCACATTCTGGTTGGCGGCGTCGACAGCCTGGATTTCAAAACGATAAACGCCCGGCGGCATCGGATTGCCGTCCAAATCCATCCCGTTCCACACCGCGCTTTGCCTGCCCAGACCCAGAGCACCGGTCTCAAAAGAATTCACGAAGCCTCCGGTGGCATCATACACGCTGACGGCCGTCATGGCGGCATTGGCCTCCAATTCGAAATGGCAGGTCGCCGCCTGACCGTCTTCTAATAGCAGCCCGTTGCCCGAGGCGGTTATTTCCTTGCCGATGTAAGACACCGCCTGGGAATGGGTCAGCGATGCTTGAAACTGCTCCATGTTCTTAAGACTGTCATGGATATTGCTGAGCTGCTCCAGTGAACTAAACTGCGCCAACTGGGCGGTAAATTCGGTGCTGTCAGCCGGGTTCAGCGGATCCTGATGCTGAAGCTGGGCAATCAACATGTTTAAAAAATCATCTTTGCCCAGAATCTTCGCCGGCGCGCTCGATTGCGCATCGCTTGTGGTTGTATCGATGGCGTTAATGGGTGTCATGTTAACCTCACAACATGTATTTGCAAGTTCATATATGTCGCTTGCATCGTCTTCATCGGTCAGGGTTATGCGAAATAGTCAATGGCGGTTTCCACCATTCCGAGGCCGCGACCCGTGTGCATGCCGGTCTGCGCTCCATCAGCCGCATCAGCGCTAAAACGGTTTTCTTTCAAAGCCCGCGCACGGCGCGCTTCAGCCGCTTTTTGGTAGAGATCATCATCTGCCCTGGAGTCATGTGCGACCGAGACCTCCAGTTCATCGACTTCCAGACCCTGAGCCTGCAATTCCGCCTTTAATTGATTCAGGTTACTTTCAAGCATATCTTTGACGAACGGAAACTCAGCCACAATCCTGACAGCGACCTGTTGGCTCTCGGTAACGATGTGCATCCGAATATGGCCTAAAAAATCGGGTTTCAAATCGATTTGAACCGCATTTTGCCCACTGTTGTTCAAAAGGACCGCTTTTTGAACAATTTGATTCATCGTCTGAG
Source organism: uncultured Desulfobacterales bacterium (assembly GCA_947259495.1). Taxonomy (GTDB): domain Bacteria; phylum Desulfobacterota; class Desulfobacteria; order Desulfobacterales; family JAHEIW01; genus JAHEIW01. Next base: position 217,266 of record CAMYLV010000010.1, read on the forward strand.
AGGCCAGGCTGCGCTTGGCGCCTTCGGCTGAGCGACCGGCATGTTCAAGTTTTGCTGAATGCTCAAACAAGTTCTCCTGTGATGTTAGAAAACTGCTGTCCTTGGCCTCGCCATCAATCTGAACGACTTTGCTGCCCTTTTGATCGGCCGGCAGCATTTCATTCGGCAAACCGGAAGTTTTGAGGCTGACGGCATCTTCTGAGGGTTTGGCGGTGATGCCTTCGGAGGCTAAATTCGTATTAACCGCCGTCTCGGCTGCTTTGGGTGCGGGCTGCGGTTTGGCTGACTGTGAATTTTCACCGCTTTTATGGATTCCGGGTTCCAGCAGGGTTTCAACATTTAGATCTTTGGATGTCCCTGCAGACAGGCGGGCGTATTTTTCTGCGCTGGCTAACTGGGTCATCTCAGACGGTTGGGCTTCAACCAAAAGATTCACGGCCGTCTTTTGCCCGTTGGTCTCAACAGTGGTCGCATAAGCTGCTGCCCGGCCACCGAGGCTGACACCCTCGCCCGGTGTCGCCGTCAGGGAACGCCAAAATTCGAAAAATGGGTTGTCGGCATGGGAGCCTGACGGGTCTGCGGCAAGCTGATGTACGATGGCCCGGTTTACCTGTTGTTTAAAGAAAGACAGATTGTTGGCTTCCGGTGAGATGTCAATTTGCAGCTGTTCAAAGGGTCCGATACCCACCAGTCCGGCGAGCAGCGGTTTTCCTTCTGACTGGAAATGACCCATCAGCTGAGGCAGAACGGCATTTGTCGATTCGCTATTGGAGTCCGATTGGGCCTCTCGATCCTGAAAAGGATCTTGATCAACGATTTTGCGGTTGTTTGCAGGGTTGGCCGATTGGGTATTCGGCCTTGCGGGTTTGGCCGTTTGGGCCGCACCCGCACGCGCTTCGGGGTTGCTGCAGGATTTGCGCTCGGAAACACGGTTTAAGGTCGCCAGAAAACTCTTCTTTTGATCGGCTGATTGAACCGGTCGGTAGAGTTCAAATGATGCGGGTTCCGTGCCTGGCGAACTGCCGATAGTGCCGTTCCGTGGCTGGGGTGCAGCTGGCATTATGAAAGCATCAAACGACATAGGTTCCTTACTGGGTATGTATGGCCTGTAAAAGCGACGATAGACGTGTTAACGGCCAATGCTTTGTGCATCAAGCGTGCCAATCTTTTTAAAATGCGGCGGGTATTTCTGACAAGGGTTTCAGCGGGCATGGGGGTTATTATAACTAATTAAATTTTATAGAATTAGCGATGATTTTAATTTGATTTTAAATTTCTGCTTACATAAATATAGCCTGCGTTTCTGCTCAAATTCGTCGCAGCTCGAACGGCAATATTTTCCTGAAATGGTAATCTTTACCCTTACAAAGGGCAGTCACCAGCAGCAGGATGCGAACTGGCTAGTATTGCAAAATAACATGCCCGTTTGGCGACTTTACAAAGCATTTTGGGCAGAAATATATGGGTGTTGATCGATAGGGCGGGAAAACACGTCGAATTCAGGACCACATATGAGCGTTCAGGATTTTAGAATGAATCGATGGCCTGCAATATCGTCTAATAAATCGCGTTCCTTTTTTAGCTGGGTCTGCCCATAGGCCCGGCGACCCTTTTCTTTGAGCTTTTCAAGCGCCTTGCGCTTTTTCATGGCTGCAATTACGGCCTGGTGTGTTGAATCAAAGCGGCGCTGTGCTTCCATGACCTTCTGACGTTGCGCTTTCATTTCGGCTGTCAGGTGTTCGATAAAATCAACATACAATTTCAGTTCCGATGCCGGGCGTCCCTTTTTTTGTCTGGTTTGCAACTGTTGCAGGTTCTGGCGCTTTCGATTTTTTAGATTTCGCAGTTGATCCAGCTCCGATTGGAGACGCCTTTTTAAATGGGCAAGCTCTTTTTGAAGTACCTCTTCCTGATAGCGGCGGTGATTTAATAGCGGTTCTAATTTGAATTGATACATGACGGTTTAGGAATATTTTGCAAGCGGTAAAAACACAGACGGGTATTTAAGCTTCAAACAGCTTGGCCAGCTGAGAAATGCAGTCGTCAAAGGTGCTTGTTTCGTCGATGTCCTGCCTTAAATAGCGATTGATCTTTTCAATCATCGCAATGGCATAATCGATTTTAGCGTTGCTGCCGGCGACATAAGCGCCAATGTTAATCAAATCTTCGGCCTTGCGATAGGTGGCCAAAACTTCCTTTAATTTTCGGGCGTACTGTTTTTGGTCCGAATCAATGATATCTTCCATCACCCGGCTGATGCTGCCGAGGACATCGATGGCCGGATAATGTGCCTGGTTGGCTAAATCCCGTGAGAGGTTGATATGACCATCGAGAATGGAACGCAGGGCATCGGCAATAGGTTCGTTGGTGTCATCACCTTCCACCAGGACGGTATACAGTCCGGTGATGGTGCCTCTGTTGGCGGAGGTTCCCGCCCGTTCACATAATTTGGGCAAAAGCGTGAATACCGATGGTGTATACCCCTTGGTGGTCGGCGGCTCGCCCAATGCCAGCCCAATTTCACGCTGGGCCATGGCAAAGCGGGTGACCGAATCCATCATTAAATTGACGTGGTGGCCCTGATCGCGAAAGAATTCAGCAATGGCGGTCGCAATAAATGCGCCTCGCATGCGGATCAGCGGCAGATGGTCAGATGTCGCCACTACAATCACCGAACGCTTAAGGCCTTCCGGGCCGAGTTCTTTTTCGATAAATTCATTGACTTCACGACCGCGCTCGCCGATCAGGGCAATCACGTTTACATCGGCGGCCGTTTTACGGGCGATCATGCCCAACAACACGCTTTTGCCCACTCCAGAGCCGGCAAAAATACCGATTCGTTGGCCGCAGCCCAGGGTTAACAAACCATTAATGGCCCGGATACCTAAATCAAGCGGTTGGGTTATCCGTTGGCGGGACAGGGGGTTGACGGGCGTCCCGTAAATGGGATATTCGCATTCAACCGCAATCGGCCCTTTGTTATCGATGGGATTGCCGAGTCCATTGATAACCCGCCCCAAAAGCCCGGAACCGACCGGAATGAATGCTCGCTGCTGTCGGGCAACGATCGGGCACCCGGGACCGATGCCCCGCATTTCCTCCAGGGGCATCATCATGACCTTATTGTCCCGGAATCCCAAAACCTCTGCCGTTATCTTGCGCAGCGGACAGCGGACCTTGGGCTTCGATGACCAGACCCACAATATTGGTCACTTGCCCACTGGCCTGAATGGTGCAGGTCGAATCCAGACATCGGCGATATTTATTCAGATGTAAGGTCGTTGCCATCGTTGCTTATTCGAATTCCTGTTTCGGCTGTTCAAACTGGGCCTGGAATGCTTCTTCAATCGCCTCAAATTGTTTTTCAATGCGCGCGTCGATGTCTCCCCTGTCGGTCTCAATTAAACAGCCCCCGCTTTGAATCGAATCTTCGGCCTCAAAGCGAACATGATCAAAATTTTGAAAAAAGTGGGTAAATTGAGATTGGGTGTCTTCAATAAATCGAAGATCGTGCGGGTTGAATTTGATCTTTATTTTCCCGGGATTGTCAATGCGACCCAAGGCCTCCCGCGCAACGCAGGCAACCGTTTCCTGGGTGGTTTTGATCTCGTGACAGACGATTTTTTTGGCAATCGACAAAGCCAGATGCGTCACTTCTTTTTCAATTTCCTCATGAATTTCGGCGCGAATATTTTGCAATTGCTCAAGAGCGCGCTCTAGACTGCCAATAACCGCCTCCGCTTTTTTCGACCCGGACTCAAAACCAACTCTTTTACCTTCTAGAAAACCCTTTTGAAAGGCGCTTTCTTTAGTCTTATCCATCGCAGTTCCTTGATCTGTGACCGGCGTTTCTGCTATTTCTGAAACAGGCAGATCCGCTGCACAGGTCGCATCCGGATCGATATTTTTAAAATGCGAGCGTTTAAATTCACGGTTGTTTGCCCGGCGATCACTGTCATCGGGGGTTTCATCCACCGGGATATTGGGAAAATAATGCAGGCGAAAACCTTCCACCAGCGCTTGCGGTCCCTTTTTAATAGGGTCAGTCAATGATATCATCTCCTCGGCGACCGGCAATGATTAACTCTCCTTTGGTTTCCATCTCCTGAATGATATTGGTAATATTTTGCTGCGCATCGGTAACTTCTTTCATGCGCACCGGTCCCATATCTTCTATTTCTTCTTCATGGTTTCGACCCTGCGAAACAGTTTCTGAACGCCGCGGTCATCAACCAACAGGATATCTTCAAACACAAACATGCGTCGTTTGACCTGTGCCGCTATTTCCATGTCAGCCTCTTCCAGCTCATTTAGGATCAATTCGCTGGATATCTCATCGGTCTGATTTAACATTTCAGCCAGACGATCAACGCCACCCGTGACATTCGAAATGGAATTTTGTTTGGTTTTTAAAATCTCTTTCAAAACCGCATTGACTTCATCGACGATGGCGGCTGTCACCTTATCCAGATTCACGACCCGCATCGCCACCTCTGTTTTAATTTCATCCGGCAATTTGCCGATCACATCACTGGCCACACTGGTTTTAAGATGCACCAGAATAATGGCGATCGTCTGCGGTTGTTCATCTTTGATCAGGTTAAAAATTTGATCGGCGCCCAGCGAAGTGATGGCCTGAAGACCGCTGGTTTCAGCATCTGAATCGCCGGCAGCGACAGATGATGTCACCTGTTTTGGTTTATAGCGCTGGGCCACAGCGGCAAATTCTCTGGCGACCTGCTCGACAACCTCGGGAGAAATGGTCCGGATTTGCGATAGATGATTACGAATGCGTTCTTTTTCCGATTGACTCAACCGCTGAAGCAGTCGATCGGCCAGTGGTTTACCCAGCGCGTGAATCAGAATGGCCGCTTTTACCGGCCCCGTTATGCCTTTTGAATCCATGCGTTTCGATACCTAAATATGAACATATAAATGTGCGCAATCAATGCCCTATTCTTCTTTCAACCAGTCTCGCATCACGCCCACTGATGCGTCGTTGTCCCGGGTTATCAATTGCGATATCTCATCTTTAAACGCTAGCTGTTTCGGATCAGCGCCGTATTCATTTTCCAGCTCTCCGACGGTTTTGGGAAGCTGCCGCAGAATCTCAGCGTCACCGGCCGGCTGTGCTGTCAGCCATTTGATCAGAGGTTTAACCACGAACACAAAAGATAGAAGCAAAAACAAACTCAAAAACGTATATTTAAAATAAGGCCTATACTTCTTCAAATGCACCAGCCAGCGATCCACTGTCGATTCGGCCTCTGATTGTGCGATTTGCGCCGTTTCAAAGGGGATGTTGACAACCTCTACTTGATCGCCGCGATCGGCATCAAAATTGACCGCCCGCTTGACAAGGTTTTCGATTTGGGTCAGTTCCTCGGACGAGCGGGGTACATAGGACAATTCATTTTTACCGGCTGCGGTCGCATTTGACTGATAGGTGCCATCGACCAGGACAGCCACCGAGATGCGTTCAATACCACCGACCGGCTCCAAGGTGCGACTGGTCAACTTGCCAATCTCATAATTTACGGTTCGATCCTGCTTCGCAAAAGTGGTATTTTCGTCATCCGTGCTTTGGTTGAGGGCTGCACTGGTTTCGGGCAGATTTGATTGAATTCCGGGTATGCCCTTGGGAATGGGATCGTTTTCTTTTGCCGTTTCATTGAAGGTTTGTTCGCTGCGTACAACTTGATTTTCCGGCAAAAACCGCTCCTCGGTCATTTCATGCTGCTTAAAATTCAACGCGCAGGACACACGCACGATGGCCCGGTTGGCACCCAGGGCCTTTTCCAGCATCGACAGGACCCGATTCTCCAGCTTGCGTTCGACATTGACCTGATGGTCGAGTTGATCCGTACTGAGCGTCGTCATGCCTGAAGGGTCGTTGTGGCCGGTTAACAATCTACCGTTGCTGTCGACCACGGTAACTTTTGCTGGGCTCAAGCGCGATACGCTCGAAGACACAAGGTGCACAATGCCTTGAACCTGCTGCGGCGAAAGCCATTTGCCGTGATTCAATTTTAAGACAACTGAGGCGGAAGCCGATTCTTCCGCTTCGATAAAAAGCGATTTTTCCGGCATCACGATATGCACGCGGCAGCTGTCCACCTCCTCAAAGCCGTTGATAGTTCGGACGAGCTCGCCCTGCAGCGCTCTTTGATAGTTAACATTTTGCGCAAATTCGGTCATACCGAGTTTGGTATTGTCAAAGAGCTCAAAACCCATGCTTCCGCCCAAGGGCAGCCCCTCGGAAGCCAAATCCATGCGGGTTTCATAGATCAGTTCCTGAGGGATGAGGATAGTACTTCCGTTGGCGGAAAGACGGTATGGAACTTTTTGATCTTTCAGGCGACTGAGGATGACGCCGGCATCATTGGCATCCAGGTGGCTATACAGGGGATAAAATTCAGGTTTGCCGGCCCAGTTCATTAAAAAAACAAATCCGGCGACAGAGCCCACTGTAAGCGTCAAAAGCGCAATGCGCTTGCTAACGCTGATGCTTTTAAAGAGGTTTTGAAGCTGCAATATGATTTGACGAAATGGCATCGACGGTCTCCGATTTTAGGCCTGCATCCGCATGATCGTTTCATATGCTGCAATGATTTTATTACGAACCTGCATCAAAAGCTGAAAGGTCACATCCGCTTTTTCCAGCGCGATCATGGTTTGGTGAATGTCCTTTTCTTTGCCGGCGGCCAAATTCTGGACAGCATCATCAGCAGCCGCATGCAGCTGGTCGACCTCATTAAGGGAGCGGGCCAGCATGTTGCCAAATGATGCCGGATTGGGTTCTTCCTTGGCCCGGCTGCCGGCCTCCGGGCCAATCAGGGATTGCAGACCTTTTTGAAAGGTGACTTCATTCATCATCATTGTCCTATTTCCAGCGCTTTGAGCGCCATATCTTTGGCGGATTGAATGGCGGTTACACCGGCTTCATAACTTCGAGTGGCCGAAATCATATTCACCATTTCTTCCATCAGATTTATATTGGGCATGGCCACATATCCCTTATCATCCGCATCCGGATGCGTGGGATCATATTTCTTGATCGGCTGACGGCCATCCTCCACGATACCCACAACAGAGACTTCTTTTAAAAATTCTTTTTGCCGGTTGCGCAGCATGTCGCGAAATGGTGCCGCTGGTGCCTGGGCCGCAAAAACGGGGTCTTTTCTGCGATAGGGCCCCCCGGCCTTTGTGCGGGTGGTGTTGACATTGGCCAGGTTGGCCGAAATCAGGTTCATCCGAAGTCGTTGCGCCGATAGACCCGAAGAACTAATATTGAGTGAATCAAAAAAATCCATACTTATTTACCTCCTCCTTGGATAACATTCTTAAGCCCTTGGAATTTCTTTTTAATTAGCTGAGCGGCAGTCCGATACAGGATCGTGTTTTCCGCTAATTTTCCCATGGTTCGGTCCAGGTCGACGGTGTTGCCGTCAGCCCTTAAATTGAACGGCGGCGGATCGCTGGCCTTAATTTTGACATCACTGGAGGCATGCCGACGACCGTCAAGATGCCGCGGCCCGGTGCGGACCAGCTCCAGGGTATCTGGAAAGTTGCCTTTTTTTTGGCGCACGTCTTCCATCACCACCTCAAATGCCTTGTAATTCGGCGTATCGATATTGGCAATATTGGACGTTAGGACTCTGTGCCGCAAAGAACCCCGGTTAAGTGTTTTTTGAAGTGTTGAAATGGCACCCTCAAATAGCGATTGTGTTGGCATGCTTCCCATTCTCCTGTTTAAATTCGTGCTACATACTGGATTATATTACTTTTTGTGGCAACAATGATGCGCCACAACGGGCACGAAGTTCACGAAGGGCCTTTCCGGTAATATTTTAAATATCTTTCTTTGCGTTCTTTGTGAGCTTCGTGGTTTTTAATTAACACTCACATAAAATTCAGCAAATTTCATACCAGGTCGCCGGAATTGTACCCGGAACCCATTTGCCCATTTTTATTTAATAATATCAATATTTTATTTAAATTATCCATATGAGCGCCGCAGCGTTCAGCGGCAAAAGCTACCGTTTGGGAGCCACTTTAGGGCCCAACCGGTCTTATGAATCGTCTAACCACTTTGAACCGCTGTTTCTGCCTGTGACGCTTCCAACTCTTCTTTGTATTCCTTTAACTTGTTTCGCAACGTACGAATACTAATGCCGAGCAATTCAGCGGCCCGGGTGCGGTTGTCGTCGACTTCTTGCAACGTTTTGGTGATCAATTTCTTTTCCATCTCTCTGACGGTCATACCGGCCTGGATCGCAATTGCCGGCTCGGATGAGCAATCCATATCAGCAGGATCAAAAAACAGGTGTTCCGGCAACAGTTCGGGGCCGTTGCTGATGAGCACCGCCCGCTCAATTGTATTTTCCAGCTCTCTGATATTCCCTTTCCAATGCTTGTTGGTCATCCGTGACAGGGCTGTATTGGAAATTTTGAGCATGTCCCGCCGGTTCATTTGACAGAATTTTTCCAAAAAATACGCCACCAGCAAGGGGATATCCCCCTTGCGCTCCCTGAGCGGCGGAATGGTAAACGGAATTACATTGATGCGATAATACAGATCCTCGCGAAATTTGCCCGCCGATACCGCTTTTTTCAAATCCACATTACTGATGGCCACGACCCGAGCATTCATGGATACCGGTCGACTGCCACCGATCCGATCGATCTCTCTTTCCTGTAACACGCGCAGCAACTTGGCCTGCAACGGAGGTGTCATTTCACTGATCTCATCCAGAACAACGGTGCCGTATTTGGCCAGTTCAAATTTTCCCATTTTACGGCCGACAGCCCCGGTAAATGCGCCTTTTTCATGACCGAAAAGCTCGCTTTCTGCCAGCGTATCCGGCAAGGCAGCACAGTTAAGGGCGACATACGGTTCATCCTGATAACCGCTGTGCTCATGAATGTAGGCCGCCAAAAGCTCTTTGCCAGTACCGCTTTCTCCCTGAATCAGGATTGTTGAGCGGCTGGTCGCCACAGACTTAGCGAGGCTTAAAATATCGATTAATTTCGAGTCCTGGGTAACCAATGTTTTAACTGTTGCTTGAAATCGACCACCGCTTTTGGATGAACGCGCCTCACCCATTCCAGCAGCGTCCCCCAGAACTTTTTTGACCGTAGCCACCAGCGTTTCGAATGAAAACGGCTTCAACAGGTAATCCGCAGCTCCGGCCTGCATGGCCTCAACAGCATTGTGGATGGATCCAAAGGCGGTGATCACAATTACCGCAATTTCGGGCTTTAATTTCTTTAGCGCGCCGATGAGCTCCATACCCGACATTTCAGGCATCTTTAAGTCCGTAATCACCAGACTGACGGGATCTTTTTTTATTTTAACCAGCGCGTCTGTGCCGCTGACGGCACTCTCAACACTGAATCCACTTCTGGTTAGCGCATGCGAAAGTGCGCTGCGCATCTCGGATTCGTCGTCGACGATTAATATTGGCGCAAGGCCCATAACGAAAAACTCCGCCTATCCCTTTGAATTCTTGTCGTCATCCATTTGGAGAGCCGGCCCACACGGGCAGGAATACAACGCATTTTGTACCTTCTGCGCTGCTGGTAATATCGATGCTGCCCCCATGCATTTTAATAATATTATGAACGATGGTCAGCCCTAAGCCGGTACCCTTCTTTCGGGTGGTGTGAAACGGATCAAAAATCTTCGGCAAATCCGCCTTGGCAATCCCGCAGCCATTATCGACCAGATGCACTTCTGCCCAGGGTGCGCTCTGAAGGCCGCTGGTGTTGTGGCTTGAAATCTGCAACCGACCGCCGTCGGGCATGGCCTGGATGGCGTTTAATATTAGATTCAAAAAGACCTGCTTGAGCAATTCCAGATCGCCTTTGATAAACAGTGTTTCAGCCGCCAACTCGGTCTGGACTTCAATTCCATCCTGGGCATCCAGTAAATGCCGGGCAAAAAACAAAGAATCTTTCAAGGCCTCGTGAATATCGAGCACCTGCTCGTCCAACTGCTGGTCCGGGCGCATAAACAGCAGCAAATTGGAAACGATATTGTTAATGCTCTTGACGCCCGCCGAAATATGTTCCGCCAGGGCCTTTAGTTCCTCAAATTCTTGCAGATCAGCGATTAGCATTGTCGAAAAGAGCTCGATACTGCCCAGCGGGTTGCGGATTTCATGCGCAATTCTTGCAGCCATCTCGCCCATTGCCGCCAGGCGCCCCGTTCGTTTGGCCTGGAGCTCCAGATTTTGCACCCGCGTAATGTCGGTCATGGACAAAACGGTTCCGATTTTGCCATCGCTTACGGATGTCAGCGGTGATATGGCAACATTCAGATGTAAATGGTTCCTCTGGTTGGCGGGCATCATTTTCGTTTTTATTTCGGTGGTCTCTTTCGTGTTTAAGATGTCTTTGATATTCAGCGCGGGATTTTGAAAAGAATCCGCTTTAAATACGCCATCAAACGTCTGTCCCAGGACATCTTCTGCTGCGAGTCCCGTAATCTTTTCTGCGGTAGGATTAAAGCTTACAATATTGCCGTCCGAATCCAGCGCAATCAGACCGGTTGGGATGCTTTCAAAAATATGTGCCCTATAGCAATTTTGTTGAGTCAACGGTTTGTATGCAGCTGTATTTAAAGCCGTCATCTTGTTTCCTGCAGATTTGGCAATATGTTTAACTTGCTGATATTTTTAATTATATAATTTAATCGGCTGAAGTCAGAACTGATCCGAAAACAGGTTCGACGCGCATGAATTGAGCAAATATCATGCCACTGAAAATCAGCCGTCTGATCGGCAAGGGCTTAATGTTAGGCTGTGAGGCTGCCGGACATTATTTTTAGTTGCATGCCGGTATTCAGACCGACCGAAAAATAACATAAACATTCGAAATAATATTGAAATTTATTTAATTTATTGCCGGACTCAGGCAATAATTAGCGGCATCGCAAGTCGAGTGACGTTTGAAGCATATAAAATTTTATCTAATTTCAGTACCTTCGATGCGCATTTGATCTTAAATTCTGTCAATTTTTCAAAGCGGCCACGTCACCGCATTGACGCTAAGGTATCGGTTTGAAGGACAAAGCAAACAGGCTGAAGGCGTTATCCCCGTGGGACCCGATACCAGGGTGGTGATTAAGACAAATAAAGAGGTGTGGCGATCCGGTTTTTTCTGAAAGAATGGTTTTCGTTAAACGGGGCACAGCGCTGAACAAAAATTTTGGATCGCGATCGGTACCCGCTGCGTTAGGAAGCGTATTGCTGAATTCGATGCCGTTTAATTTTTTCCACCAGAGTGGTCCGGTTTAATTGTAGCAGTTTAGCAGCTTTATTTTTTACCCATTTGGTTTTTTCCAATGATTGCAGAATCAAATCCTTTTCAAATTCGGTAACGGCACTGTTCAAACAAATGCCATCGTCTGTTACTTCAAGCGATTGGGTCGCCTGGTATCCGTTGGCCGCCTTGAGCTCCTTGGGCAGATCATTTACAGAGATCTTACCGGAACCGATAAGAACAACGAGCCTTTCAACAACGTTACGAAGCTCGCGGACGTTTCCCGGCCACGGATAATGCACCATAATCTCAAGTACCTCTTTGGAAAAACCATCTAACTTTTTGTTATTTCTATAGTTATACATTTGTATGAAATAGGATGTCAGATAGGGGATATCAGATCTGCGATCCCGCAGGGCAGGAAGCCCGATGGGAATTACATAAAGGCGGTAAAACAGATCTTCGCGAAAATTGCCATTTTTTACCTCTTCAGGCAAATCCCGATGCGTCGCCGCAATGACCCTGACATCCACTTTGATGGTTTTGGCACCGCCAACTTGCTCGAATTCACCCTCTTCCAATACTTTAAGAACCTTGACCTGCAAGTCAGGACTCATGTCGCCAATTTCATCTAAAAATATAGTTCCGCCATGGGCCAGTTCAAATTTACCGGATTTGGAAACCGTGGCCCCGGTGAATGCCCCCCGCACATGCCCGAACAGTTCACTTTCAAGTAAATTTTCAGGTATCGCACCACAATTAATTGAAATAAATGGTTTATTTTTTCTGTTTGAATTTTGATGAATTGCTTTGGCCACCAGGCCTTTACCAGTACCCGTTTCACCGGTTATTAAAATAGTGCTGTCGCTATCAGCCACTTTTTCAACCAAATCGAAAACCGCTTGCATTTTATCGCTGCGTCCGATGATGGCATTGCATGGGTCAGCGTCGTTGAGTTGTGCCAGAACCATGGGGTTTTTTTCGAATAGATCGGAATTGGGGGCTTGGGTTTTACTGACGGCCAAATTTTGCACCTTCTCCTCCTTTGAGTGGGTTTATTAACCATTCATAACTTCGCCGGGAGAGTCGATTATTATTAATTTGGTATTAAAATTCTGCGGTGCTCGTGTGAGATCGGAGAAATCAAGGACGAAGACCGATTTAGCAATATCCATGCCGCGAACTCGCCGATAGCTCATGCAGAAGCAGATGGAGGCTGTGAGATGTCACTTAACAGAAATCGCAGTTCAATATGACGGTATGGGATAGATCATTGGCCACTATATTTTGTGTAAAATGTCCGACGGAAAAAAAGACAAGGACCGACCAGAAAATTAAAATCAGAGGCGGCAGGCGACAATGGTGGTCAAAAATTATGCAAACTTGAGGCTCGATTTTTTGCAATTTGCAAAAAATACAGGTTTGGCTGTTGCTAAATGATATGGTTGCAAAGCAAATGCGAAATATTTCACGCACCGGCGACCCATTGAGTGCTTTCCGGCCGGGACGGCTTTCGAGCAGAAAAACAAAAATCTAAGTTATTTTAGATTATTAGATCGTATATTGCCTGCTGCCCCGGTCGCTGTTGCGCGATTGGCCCAAATTGTGATGTCGGCAGAAAGAAAATCGATTTTTGCAATTTGCTAATTTGAATGCCATGCGGCCGATTTATGGCGTATAAGTAATGAAGAGGCTAATATCGTCAAATTCTTTGCTTATCGCTGCCAGCAGCGATTCGATCGCCTGGGGTCTGATTCGTAAACTTTCCCAGGCCGGTTTATCGAGCGCCGGTATCTTGTTATCGCCCGCGTATCCGATATTGAGTGATCGACACAGAATGTCCGCCAGATGAACAATGGCCGCTTCAAATGCGAATCGCCCGGCCGCACTGGGTTGATGATGGTGCAAAATAACAGCGATCAATTTCGGGGGCAAATTCCAGCGCTCCGCCAGCAGCTTTCCCACTTCAGGATGACCATATCCCAGCACTTTTTCCTCGGCCGCAATCATCAATATATTTTTATCTTTAACAAGATGATTAATATCTTTAAAGGCCTGTGGCAAAAAGATCATTTCCACTATCTTCCCAATATCATGCAAAAGTCCGGCGACAAATAGCTCTTCAACCTTGTCGTAACGCAGGTGATTGCCAATGACTTTGGCAGCCACCGCACAGCCCAGAGAATGATCCCAGAATTGTTCCTGCCGGATCAGACTGATTTTTTTGCGGTTCGAAAAAAGGTCAAATACCGATGTGGTTAACAGCAGATTGCGGATGGCATCAAAACCCAGCAGCACGATGGCTCCGGTGATGGTCGAAATTTGCTGGGGAAATCCGTAAAATGATGAATTCACCAGTTTCAGCAGCCGGGCAGCCAGCACCTGATCGTCTGTAATGATCCGGGCCAGATCCCGGGCGGAGGACTTGGGGTCGTTGACGAGCTCCGTTATTCGCAGGACGGTCCTTGGTAGCGTCGGCAAATCTTCGACCCGCGATATGACGCGGTCTATGTCAGGTGGTTTCATTTTGCTTATCCGGATCCGTTAAGCTTTTCTGCAACTGCCGGCCGGCGGCCTTCATGATCTCTTGCATGACCGGATCATCAATGACATCGGCAAATTTGGCTTGCAGTTCTCTTTCAATGCTTTCGCGGGTCTCGAATTCAACCTCGGCGACAGACGGTTCATCATTTTGGCCCCGCCCTTTTAGGCTGACCCGATCGATTCCCCAGGTTTTTAGCATCCAGATGCGTTTTTTCGTAAGAGCGGTCCCCTTCTCCAACAACAACAATTCCTGCTGGTTGTAAACCGAGCGGGCCAAAACCATTCCGGGTTTTACGGCATCAATTTTTAGATGAATCACACCAACCTCAATTCGTATTATTATCACTTGTTTAAGTTCAGGCGTCGCGAGATCTCTGAACGGATCAATAACCGTATATCCACCGGATGGCTTTCATTTCTTAATAGAGGTAATTGCATACACCACTCTTTCGGCAATTGCAACGATATGAAAATTACAGCGTTATTTTTCGGTTCTCTTGTTAGATAATTATTTTATTTCAATAAATTATGACATTCAAGACCCAAATTAAATATTCCTTCAGAAAGCTTAGACCCCGCTTAGGTCCAGCCACTCCACGCAAAGCTCAAGTAAATCAGAAACCGACCGATACACGACAACCCGTTCGGATCGCAAGATCGGGCAATCTTTAATTCCTGAATCTTGCGTAAAAATTAATGAAGAATGGATATCAAAAAGCCTAAAGTTATTACAATTTTTTCCGATAACATCAAGGCAGCCGAAAAAAATTAGGGTCTGAAAGGATGCGGGGCGAGAATTTCAAGACCCATTGTGGCTACTTCAAACGCCAAATTTAGCGGCATTTTTATAACGAAATTGGCAAGAACGCCAAAATAAACAACCTAGGAAAGGAAATTTTATCATGGCACTGAGTACGATCAACCTTACGCCAGGTATGCGGGCGAATCTATTCAGCCTGCAAAATACCGCCAAAAACATGGAAATTGCCCAGAAACGTCTGGCCACTGGTTTAAAGGTCAATTCCGCCCTGGACGATCCGATTAGCTTCTTTGCGGCTCAGGAGCATAATCAGAGAGCTGCTGATCTCACCGCTCTTAAAGACGGGATGTCTGAGGCCATCCAAACCATTAAGTCTGCCAACGTGGGTGTTGAGACCGTCAGCGATTTGATTGCCCAGGCGAAATCTCTGGCCCAATCCGCGCTTTCGGCCAACTCAACAGATGCCGCTATTTTTGCCACGCAGTTTGGGACTGTAATCAACGAGATTGACAAAGTTGCGCTTGATTCAGGCTACAGAGGAATCAATCTGCTGCAGGCCGCAACCTTAACCGTCGAATTTGCGCCTACAGCTGGTGATTCGAGACTTACCGTGACCGGTTTCGGTGGTGTCGGTACAAATTTTGATATTACGGGTATGAGTGCCGCCGGAACTGGTGGTGGCTGGGTTAGTGGTGGCTCCGTTCAGAGTTCCGCCATCCAGGGTGCAATCAACGGTCTGGACGAGGCCATGGGTGTACTGCGGACAAATTCCAAAACGTTGTCCAGTAACCTGTCTATCATCACGGCTCGTGAGGAGTTCACTTCTGAGATGGTCAACACCCTGCAAGACGGTGCGGCTAAATTGACCGAGGCCGACATGAATAAAGAAGGTGCCAACATGCTGATGCTGCAAACACGTCAGGCTCTGGGTACGACTTCATTAAGCTTGGCTTCCCAGGCAGCTCAATCGGTTCTGAGACTGTTCTAAATTAAAATTGGATGGAGGGGGAGCAATCTCCCTCCAAATCGGTTTAGCCCCACGATTCATTCGAGCAGTAACACCCTAAGATGATAAAGCGGTTTAAAAATATACTTCAAGGCACAAGGCAGTATGGCATTAAAAATAACACTGAAACCAAATGAAAAGATGATTGTTGGAGGTGCCGTAGTGACCAGTGGTAGCCCCAAAAACACTCATCTGATCATTGAAAACAATGTGCCGGTTTTACGCCAGAAAGATATTTTAAGTGAAAAGGATGCGATATCACCCTGCAGACAGGTTTATTTCCTTATCCAACTCATGTACATCGATGAAGCAAATTTAGCCACTCACCAGCAAAAATACTGGAATGTGGTTAGGTTAATACTGGAAGCAGCACCCAAGTTAATCGGTCATATCGATCAGATCAACGAATACATTCTAGGCGGCAGATATTACCAGGCCCTGAAATTGGCCGGTGAGTTAATTGAATATGAACAGGAGGTTCTGAAAAATGCAAACACAGACCCAATCACTGCGAGCATATGAGAGTGTCAGTCAGGCAACTATGCCGGGCCGCGAAGTTGAAGCAGCAGTTCTCACCAAAGCAGCGCGCAAGCTCAGAGAGTGCCAGGATAACTGGAATGCGCCGAACAGGGAAGAAAAACTAGAAGAAGCGCTCAAATTCAACCAGCGGATCTGGAGCATTTTTCAAGGCGAGCTATCCAGAGAGGATCATGAATTGCCGCGCAAAATACGTCTTGATATACTACGATTGGCCGCGTTTATTGATCGAAGGATCTTTGAGACCCTGGCCCAACCTTCACCGGATAAACTAAAAATCGTAATCGATATCAACAACAACCTGGCTGCCGGCCTTAGATCAAAGCCCAGTGTGTAAAATAGAAAGATGGTTTCAATATATTATTCGGTCAACTCAAATTAATATAAAAAGGCCTCAAATTTTGAGGCCTTTTTATATTCCCAGAACCTTTAATTTTCAAGACTGACGCAGATTCTCAGGTTCGTACGGTTGATTATTAAAACTAAATTGCTGGTTGTTTTTGACAGTAATATTCTCTTCCTCTCTTAATCTTATACATTCTGCAAATAGATTTAAAATTTCTGCATTGATAATCTCACATTCAATAGCCGTGCCGAGTAACTTTGAGGCATATGCATGCCTGTGAGCTGTAATGAGCCCTTTTGCGAGCTCCGCACAACTGTATACCAAAAAAGGTCCCAAAGGAGTTGCTTTTAATTGGTATAATCCCATGAGGGCTGGTTCTTTACGGCCGGCACAGCCGTAGGCCGCTGCCAGGACAAATCGGGCCGGTGGATAATCCGGTATTTTCGACAAAAGATTCTCGAGAACGGTTATGGTTTTCTTCAGGTCGCCCGCATGCAATTCGGCAACGGCATAGTTATATTTAGCTTCTTTCAAGTCAGGTGAATTCTCAACGGCTTTTTTCGCAGCTTCAAGTGCGTTTTGATAATTTCCCATACGGCTGTAAATGGTGCCCAGATTAATATGGGTTTCCGAAACCGCTCTCGGGTTTGGATTCAGGGATAATAATTTATTCCATAATTTTAAGGCCTCATCATTTTTTTCCATATTAGTGGCCTGGACTGCAAGCTCACGTATGGCATTTATATCATCGGCCATGTTTTCTAATTTCTTTTTCCCGATTTCAAAATAGACTTCATCTTTGCGATTAACATTCTCTTTATTAAGTCGCCCGTAATGATGAATGGGTATAAGACATTGTATAATTTTTATTTGATTTCGTTTTAGGACGGGGTCAACCATTTCGTGAACGACGCCTTCAAACCAAACTTGATCCTTGCCATAAAACAACCTGACTTTGACACTGGGCAACCATCCGGAGACAACCTCCTCATCAGGGTATTGGCCGTCGTTTGGCGTCCATCCGATCATATTTGCAAGCGTATTATAATTCCGGGTTGTAATCCTATAGGCAATCGCGACTTTAGGTCGCTTGCTGACAATTTTTCTAAAACGATCGTAATCACGCGGCGATATCACTTCATCAGCGTCCATCACGAAGATCCAGTCCCCTTCTGCCTTACTGATGGAGTAATTTCGAGCTTTGGCAAAATCATTATCCCATTCAAAATCATACGTCTTCGCTCCAAATACTGCTGCGATATCTTTTGTCCGGTCAGTGGATCCAGTGTCAACCACAATCATCTCATCAACGATCGGCTTCACGCTAGCAAGACATTTGGCGATATACTTTTCTTCGTTTTTGACAATCATGCATAAGGATACCGCCGCTTTTTTTAAACCCTTTTTAGTTTGAATGGCTCCCAGTTTTTCTCTAACCTTCAGGGCCGCAGGAATAATACCGTCCTCAACACCAAATTTAACAATCGCGAATTCAATTTCATCCATGGCCTCATCGTATTTACCGGTCTGTACGAGACAGTCGATTAGCAGGTATCTTATTTTTTGATTGTTGGGGTAGAGAGCTGCCGCTTCGCGAGTGAATTTCTCTGCTCTCTGATAATCATTCAATTCGCTGATTAAGAAATGATAATTGGTTGCAATATCAAAATCAGAGGGTGTAAGGTTGAAGCCTTTCTCAAAAAGTTTCAAGGCTGTTTCTTCCTGTTCCTCCTCTAATTTTAAGATTCCTAAATTTGTATAGGGCTCTCCATAGCCGGAATCTGACGCTATCGCTCTGCAAAATAATTGTTCGGCAGAATTTCGATCTTGGTTGCGAAAAGCCAAAATTCCTTGTAGATTTAAAGCAGTTGCAGCGGTCGGATTCACCGTGAGGACACGCTCGATATGCGCAAGTGCCGCTTCATAATTTCCCAATCCTTCTTCAACATACCCGAGCAGTTCAGCTTTTCGCATTTCTTGAGTATCATCGGTGGCCGGCATTTCCGTTAAAGCATCTTTTGCATCCTGGAATCTCTTTGCAGCTAATAAAATTTCCGCCAATGCGAGGTAAAACTGACTGTCTTCAGGCTGAATTCCAATGCCACTTAACAGTATTTCTATGGCCTGGTCAATTTCACCTTCCTCGCTCAAGACCTTGGCATTTGTTATAATACGGGCCGTTTGCGAACTTTTAGTGCTGAGGCTTTGGACTTCACTTCGATTCAATTTTGTTTTTAATTTTTTCTTATCTGCAATCCTCAGTTCTCTCTCTATCGAAGCGTTCTTTTTGCCTTTGTGCCGATCATAATGGTAGACGTACGTATCAGCGGCAATTAAATTCTGATAACCCCCTGAGGCCGCCCGGTTGCAAAAGTCTTCGACAACGATTTCGTCTGAAATAAATTGCTCATCAAAATACCCGATTTTATCAGGCAATTCACCTCGGAAAACCAGACAAAAATCGGATAGTTTTCGGGTAGATACCCGCCTATATTGGTTTATTTCACTAAACGCTTCTGCAGCGGATTCAAACGCAACCCGTTCGGATTCATCGGAATGAATCATCTGCTGGATGCCCGATGTTTGGTTGGACATGGGGCCCACAACGCCGATATTCGGTACAAGGTCGATACAGGTTTTAAACGCTTTAAGCCAGCCTTTCGGCACCACAACATCATTGTGCATCAGAACAACAAGGTCACCATTTGCTGTTTGGATCGCCTGATTGATGGCGGCGGCCCAGTGCTTCTGACGGCCGCACTCAATGATGTGGTAATGGTCGTTATCTTCTACGAGTTGTTGCGCCCATTTAAGAATCCCTTTAGCGGCTCCGCGGTTGATAAGGATTAATTCATGCGATTCGAAAGTGTGCGCTTGAATACTTTTAATACATTCTTTGACACGGTTCTGAATCCCATCAAGATCTATAAGAATGGATGCCGTTTTTACCGGATTTTCGACCTCAGGGTGATGGGACTCAAAATCAAGGACTTCAATATTTTCTGTTACCATCGCAGAAATATTAGGAGTTTCAGATGTGAACAAACCATTTTCAGTTTGTTGTTTACCCAGCGCGAGGAGATTATTGCTTGCATCTGAATTTTCGGGTTCTAATTCAAGCACCCGGTTATAAAAATCTCTGGCATCATCGAATCTTTTTAGTGCCACGCACATGTGGCCGGTGATTAAAAGGGTTTCAACATCCTGCGGGTTCAGGGTCAGTATGTTTACATATATTTCCAAGGCTTCTTCTACTTTCCCCAATTCAACAAATAAAAAGTCGGCCAAATTTTTTCTAAAAGTTGTATTTTCGGGTTGCAGCTGAACAGCAAGTTGATAGTGTTGTAGTGTCTTTTCCTTATCGCCTGCATTATAGTACAATACCCCGAGATCGTTGTGCCCTAAAGCAAAATCCGGATAAGATTCAACCAATTTTTGAAATATCTCAACCGCCTCATCAGGAGATAGCGTTCTCAAATTATGCTTGATATTCTGATAAATCTCATCTGGTGTTTGCGCATTAATGTTTTGCAATGCAGGCTGTCCCTCCAATTTTTCGATTGCTTTGCGGACATCTTCATTCCATGGCTCAATCTCGAGTATTCGATTAAAAAAGGCCATGGCGTCACCCGGTTTTTCCAGTGTCACACATATTTGTCCGGTTGCCATCAACGTTTCAATGTCATCGGGATGGGACCTTAGAATGTCGACATAGATTTGAAGCGCCGCTTCGATCCGGCCAAGCTCAAGGCAATAGAAGTCCGCCAGATTCTTTTGAAAATTAATATTTTCTGGCATCAACTTGATCGCCTGCTCGTAATGATACCGGGCCTTTTCTTTATTGCCTGCATTAGAATACAAAACCCCCAGATCATTGTGAGCCAGAGCGAACATCGGATATGAGTTGACCAAATTTTCAAATGCTTCAATAATTTGCTCTGTACGTTTTGCAGAAAAGTTAGCCTGTATAGCGCAATAAGCAGCCTCGGCTGTCTGATAATCATGAGAGGGGTTTTCCATTATTGCACTTCCTTTCTCTAGCGGGTAAAAATGGATTGAGGGATCAAACCGGGTATTTTTCATATCAACAAGTCGGTATGACGAACCATACGGCATCTCGCTTGGTAATCCCCATTTCTCTTTGAAGACTTCCCAGTTCTTAAGAAGACTGTTTTTAAGATCTACCTTTTCCCCGGCAAATGTTCGATGGCCAAAATGGTGAATAAAGCAATCTCTTGCGATCCATGATTCAAAACCGGCAATAGTGGCCCTCAAGCTGAAATCATCATCTTCAAAATTGCCAAGACCGTAGCGGTCGTCCATTCCTCCAATTTTTTCGATGACGGCCCGCTTGATCATCATACAAAATCCGACCACTCTTAAAATTTGCTGAGCCTGTCCGGCATGATCATCTGCAAATTTATTTGCAAATTCAAGCAAGCCTTTCAAGGTATTGGTATCATAGTCGGCCCCTTCTACGAACTGAGGACCTGAAACATAGTTGGATCTTGGCCCGACCATACCAATTTCGGGATGTTTTTCAGCACACGCGATCATTCGTTCGAGCCATCCGGGAGTTACTACTACATCATTATTTAATAGAAGGATGTAGTCACCCCTGGCAACAGCCATCCCCTGATTATTACCGCCTGCAAATCCTTTGTTTTCACCATTTTTGATTATTTTTGTTGAAACAGCTTTATTTCGTTGGCGAACTTCAGATTCTAAAAATTCAACTGTGCCGTCGGATGAGCTATTATCGACAACAATTAGTTCAAAAGGCTGCTGCGTATGCTCAAATATGCTTTTAATGCATTTGCGAGTGTATTTAATCTGATTACAGGTCAGGATAATGATCGATATCAGACGTGATTCCAGTTGCCAGTCTTGGGCCCAGATTTTTTTGAATTCGTCTAATATTTCCTTTACATTCGGTATTTTATTTATTTCATTCTGATATCTATCATAAATTTTCTGCCTGTTTTTCTTGAAATCAGAACCAAGCAAAGATGTCATCGTTGTTCCATCATTGCGCCAATTGACTTGAACAGTGGGCTTGGGGATATGCTTGAAGGAAGTTAAGGACGAAAGCCTTATCCAGAAATCCCAATCTTCAAGCGTACTAAGCGTTTCATCAAAAAGCCCGGCCTTACATGCAAGGTTTTTATCAAAAACAAAGCAGTTAACGGGTGAAATATTCCCAACCAACAATTTATTGCGGTCAAATTCTATGGAATAAGGGATATTTTTCTTGATTAAGTTATAATTATCCCCGCACCTGTCATAGGTCGCTCGGACAGCATCCGTGTAAATGACCGGATTTGCTTTACTTAGTATTTTTACTGCTGTTTCAAAATGTTCAGCATAAAAGAGGTCGTCATCGTCGAGTAGCGCGATGTATTGACCTGAAGCATTTCGTATTCCAGTGTTCCGCGCTGCGGCAGGCCCTTTATTCTTCTTGTGCTGCATATATTTAATTCGAGAATCTTGAAATTTTCGTATCAATTCAGAAACATCTTCTCCGGCATCATTGACAACCACAATTTCGAAATTTTGAAATCTTTGAGACAGGATGCTTTTTAAAGATTCTAAGAGCGCCTGAGGCCGATTAAAGGTTGGAACGATGACGGAAACCAATGGTACAATTTCTTCGGCGTGGCAGCGCTGCCGATCTGTGTCAATATCAACAGCAATTGGATTAATTTGCTGCTTTTGATTTTTTGCGCTAAGGATCTTTTTAAGATTTTCGGATATCTCGCTTGCATTTACATTTTCCGGGTTAATTTTCAAAGCCTTATTGAAAGCCCATATCGACTTTTCCAAATCTTCCAATTGGAAATAGCTTAATCCTAAGGCACAGTAATAATTTTCGCATTTATTAATCTCCAGACACTTTTCATAATACCCGATGGCTTCCTGATAGCCTTTTATTTGATTGAATGAATTCCCAATAATAAAGTAGGCTGTTTCTAGACTTTTCTCTTCTTCGTTCCAGTTTAATTGCGGGAAAAGTTTTTGAAGTGAATGCGATTTTAAAATATCTTTTTTAATTTGGATATCAAAAGAAGTATCGAATTGAACAGAACCGGATGACATATTATCCTCGTGCCAGCGCCACTTATAAACAAATGCTCCTATATGCTTAACTGTAATTTTATCTACCATTCTTGTCCAAAACTCATAATCATGTGCTCTTCTGAAATCTGTATTATAACCCCCAAAATATTGATATAATCGCCTCCTTATCAATGACCCACCATCAGGAAGCGCACAACCGAGAAGAAATCGATTTAAAAGAAATCTATTTTGATTATAAAAATTTGGATATTTTAGTTCGCGAATGAATTTTTTGTTACGATCCATAACAATTAAGTCACCGTAAAAAACGTCGACCTCAGGATAGTTATGGATTTCGTTAACGTATTTATTGATTGTATCAGGCAATAAAATATCATCACTACCCAACCAAATAATGTAATCGCCATTAGCTTCTTTAATCGCTCTGTTCCTCGTATCTGGAGCACCTGTGTGAGATTTCTTGATATACCGCAAGCGTGGATCTTTTATGGATGATATTAATTCAGAAGTGTTATCAGTCGACCCATCATCAATGACCAAAAGTTCGAACGGTGCGTAGTTTTGATTTAGAGCGCTTTTAACCGACTCCTTCAAAAAAGATGCTCGATTATAAGTAAATATACAAATTGAAAATGTTGGAATAGGTGCTTCCTTAATATATTTTTTATTTAACTTATTTATTTGCTTATAATTTAAGAAGAGTTCGCGATTGCAAGAGGGGCTCACTGCAGCAATGTGTGCCTCTCTATTTTCTGATTGACTATGATTTAATTTTTTTTGATTTTCACATAAAATACTTGTGTACCGATTGAACACATCATTCAAATTATATTTTAGTTCGATATGCTTTCTATATTCAGCTGGAGAATACTCTTCGGATAAAATCATTTCTACATCTTGTTTTGAAGTATTAAAGACGTATTTTCTATCAAATATTGCGCAGAGATCTCCAAGAAAATTATGAACCACAGGTTTTAAGCCTTTAGCCATACCCTCAACAATGCCCATACCTTGTGATTCAATGATACTTGTCGACAATATGTAATGTTTTTCGTCTAACCACGAACTTACATCTGAAATGTGTTAAGGTACGCAAGGTTGGCTCTTGGAACCAACTTTTCTGAATCACTGGCAATCCCAGATTTCATCAATTTTTGGTAAACAGCTTTGCGATCCGGAAATAGAGGTCTTGAAATGGGGATTGGTTTTTCAAATGGTTTAATTTGGGCCATAATTTTGGAGGGCCTGACACGTGCTAAATTTTATTTTATTTGAGCAAGCGTGCTTAAGTTTGCGTAAGCCTATTTTTCGTCCAAACATTCTGATTAGGCCACTCAGTCAAATAAGGGCATGAGTTCGCTAGAATTTGTTGTTAAAACATTTTGTTAGGGCTTAATATAGGGCTTAAAAGGTAGCAATATACATGCCACGCATTATATTTAAAATTTCTTAATTATTCTATATTGTTACAACTTAGAGTCTGCTTTTCATAGGCAAAAAAGTCAAAATCCTGACGACCGGGCTGAAAAATTTAGCAATAGATCGTTGAAAACATATAATCATGAAGGCCTTTTTACGAAAATGGTCAAAATTATTACTAAATAAAAAATTTAAAGATAGCCAAGCAACCTGCCGATAAAAACTCCATACAGGAATTTATCAAGACGGGTAGAATATGGGATTTTTAGGCGTCAGCAATACGGATTTTTTCTCTGCTACAATCCAGCAGCCACGGCTGCTGGAATCGTTGGCCAATGGCGCGCTTTCAAGGGGGATTGATCTGTATATGCGGCAGAATTATGAAGGCGCCATTAAAGAGTTTCGCCGATCCGTCGGTTTGGCTCCCAATTCATCCTATTCAACTGATGCTTCCGAATATATGGCTAACGCATACTTGGCTTTGGGTGAATCCGACGGCGCTGTCAAAGCATATGAAGCAGCCCTTAGAAGAAGCCCCACTCGCGATGACATTTATATCAGTTTGGGCAACCTGCACTTTTCTGAAGAGCGGTATGACGAAGCTGCTGAAGCCTATGAAAAGGCGGTCAAAATCTGGCCGGGCTCTGAAAATCATTACGCGCTGGGCCAGGCCTATATGAATGCAGGCAGATATTCAGATGCCGATCAAGAATTTAACGCGGTTTTGCGCATGGATCCCGATAAACCCAATGGTCATTATGGATTGGGACTTAATTTCAGCAGGCAGGGACGTTATGAAGACGCTATCGTTCAGTTCAAAGAAGCCGTTCGATTAAATGAGGATTTCTATGATGGTTACGCAGAGCTGGGGTATGCCTACGCGGATATCGGTGAAATGGATAGCGCTCAAAATCAGGTGGATTTTTTAAAACGCGTATCTCCTGAGCTTGCTGATACCCTGAGTCGTTATATGTACAAGGTGGATCCGCCTAAATTTATGTTTGCACATGCCGACAGTGACTTCAATTACTATTTTCCGTGGAAAACACCCCTTTCTTCTCTGGATGCCTATCTGACTGCTCCTAATGCAGAAAAAACGTTTAACATGACTCTGCAATTTGACAAAGAAATGGACCGGGAATCCGTCGAAAATGTGCTGAACTGGCATATTGGCCGCTCCACCCAGAGTGGCCCTGGACAGGCCTACAATTTTGGCCGTCCTGTTCCTGACACCGAAATCAACTTACCGCCCCTTCCAAAACACGTGTATTACGACGCAGACAATTTAACCGCCACTGTTTATTTTAATATCCGGCAAAACGACGCGGGCGACGGCACCATCGATCCATCCCATATCGAATTTAAATTCAGCGGTGAAGATGCTTATGGGTACAAAATGGATTCCAAACATGATCAGTTTATGGGATTCTTTCGAATCGCCTAACTTCGGTTTCCTCCTCCTCTGCACATCCCACATAATTAGATTACAGCCCATTTATAACGAGCACAAACAAACACGGGTGCAAATCAAAAGCCGTCATTTAGGCATCATAATTGCGTATAAAATGCGGCCCTGTCTAGCCGATGGCGTTGTTAAAAACGAATACAATAACTGAAGGTTTGAGGCGTTTCTGCCGATATAGAAAATAACCCAGACTGTCATAGAGACTATTTTTAAAGAATTATAGATCACTGCATTTTCAAGTAACATAGATGTGAACGAAACAATGGCTGGAAAAAACAATAAAAACTGTTCTTGCAAAAAAAGTAAATTAGAACAAAAGCTTATCGAAAGCGAAGAAAAATTTCGCCTTCTGATGGAGCTGGCCACCGATGGGGTCCTGGTGGTGCATAACGGCAAAATCAAGGAAGTGAATTATTATCTGGCTAAAATGTGCGGCTACACCATCGATGAGGTTCTGGACACAGATCTGGCCAGTTTCTTTCATCCCGACGATATTGAAACGATCGAAAAAATATATGAAAAACCGTTGCAGGACGACAGCGCCCTGGCTGTGCATGAATTGACCCTGATATGCAAAAACGGCCACTTGGTTGATGCCGAAGTCATCGCCGGCCGGTTCATATTTAAAAACAAACCGTCCAATCTGCTCGTTGTCCGTGATATTTCAGCGCGCAGCTGGACCGAGGGCGAGCTTGTAAAAGCACGCCAGCTGGAATCCATCACCGCCCTATCCGGTGGAATTGCACATGATTACAATAATTTGTTAACGGCAATTATCGGCAATATTACGTTGGCCCAAACCTATCTGGATCCGGATGACAAGGTTTTTCTATTATTGAGCCAGGCCCTGGCGGCTTCGCAAACCGCCAAAGATTTAACCAAAAAACTGATCGCCTTTTCCAAAGGCGGAACACCGGATAAAAAAATCGCCGACGTCGCCAAGTTAGTTAAAAGCGCCACTGAATTCACGCTGAGCGGCTCCAATCTGAAATGCAATTATCAATTTCCGGAAAATCTCCCGCCGGTGGAAGTGGACAGTCGGCAAATCGGGCAGGCCATTCACAATGTCATCATGAATGCCCGGGAGGCAATGCCACAGGGCGGTCCGCTTGAGGTCAGCGCCGAAAATGTCAAACGTGATGATGATTTGCCCGGCCTGCGAAACGGAAAGTACGTTAAAATATCCATTACCGACCAGGGAAAAGGCATACCCGAAAAAAATCTGAACCGGATTTTCAATCCCTATTTTTCGACCAAGAAATTGGGTGATAAAAAGGGCACCGGACTGGGATTATCGATCTGTCACTCGATCATCAAAAAACACGGTGGTAATGTAATCGTGTCGTCTACATACGGTAAAGGCGCCACCATCCACATTTATTTACCGAGTTCCAACGGCAAGGTTGTCGATCAGCGGGATGCCGAGACGACCGAGCAGGAAATCCCGATTTTTGGCGAAGGCCGGATTTTGGTCATGGATGATGAAGCCATGATCCGTAAATTGGCCGGCGAACTACTCACCTACCTGGGCTATACGGTTGATTTTGCGCTGGACGGCAGCGAAGCGGTAGAACGCTACAAAATGGCGCTGGATTCAGACGCTCCTTTTGTTGCGGTTATTTTGGATTTGACCGTTAAAGGAGGTATGGGCGGTAAAAAAGCCATTCAGCAACTGGCGAAAATTGACCCTCATGTGATCGGCATCTTATCCAGTGGCTACTGCAATGATCCCCTAATCGCCGAATATGAGCGCCATGGATTCAGGGGCGTCGTCACCAAACCGTACACCATCGGCGAGTTGGGCGAGAAATTGAATGAGGTACTGATGAACAGGCAAAATTAACCCTCCCTAAATTGATGGATTGCGGATCGTCGACCTCGGCACTCGCTCAACCTAGATCCAAAATATTCGGCCGTTATTTTTCAACTTCCAGCGACCCAATAGTCTCCCAATCAACTGTATTGTAAGATCCCCGGAAAGCGCCAATCTTGTCGGTGACGGTATTCCTAAAACCCTTGCCTATTGCTATCCCTATCCTTTTAATTTAGAATTAATCTCGGAATCATGCTGAATTTACGCTTAAATAGGCGCAAGCTAACCGTCATTCTCTTCCTTGTAGTGGGCGTTATCTGCGGTAGCTTTGCCGGCGCATTTATTGCGCTGACACATGATTTGCCCCAGATTCGCGCGCTGGAAGATTTCAAGCCCGATGCCGTTACCCGTATCTATTCCGTGGACAAGGTTCTGCTGGCTGAACTTTTCATTGAAAAGCGCGAGCCCGTGAGCCTGGAAACGATTCCCCGGCATTTAACAGCGGCACTGGTGGCTACAGAAGATCGCAAGTTTTACAAACACAGCGGCGTTGATTTAAGGGGCATTGCAAGGGCCATCATCAAAGATATCAAAGCCGGCGAATTTGTTGAAGGCGCGAGTACCATTACCCAGCAGCTGGCAAAAACGCTTTTTCTAACGCCCCGCAAAACAGTGGTGCGTAAAATAAAAGAAGCCATCCTGGCCTTTCAACTGGAGCGCCGCTACACCAAAGATGAAATACTGGAATTGTACCTCAACCAGGTTTACTTCGGCAGCGGTGCTTATGGTGTGGAATCCGCTGCTAAAATTTTTTTTAGCAAATCCGTAAAGGATTTAAACCTGTCCGAATGTGCGCTGGTGGCCGGCATGCCCAAATCGCCTTCGCGCTATTCGCCGCTGGTGAATCCGGATCTGGCCATCAAAAGGCGCAACACGGTGTTACGACAAATGCGTGATACCGGTATAATTTCAGAAACCATTTACCAGCAGGCGGTAAAGGAGACACTTTATACAGACAGCCGCAAATCAAGTCCCTCAAAAGCGCCTTATTTTGTAGAATATGTTAAATCGTCTCTGGAAGATGAACTAGGATCAACCCGCCTCTACAAGGGCGGCTTATCCGTTTATACAACCCTTGATTTCCAGCTGCAACGGGCAGCTGTCAAAGCAGTGGCAGACGGGCTCGCGGCTTTGACAGATCGGATGCAGCAAGCACAAATAAAGGAAGCTGCTCCTCAGGCCGCTCTGATCTCCATTGATTTATTCACCGGTGGTATTTTGGCCATGGTGGGCGGTAAAGATTTTTCTGCCAGCCGCTTTAATCGTGTGACCCAGGCGCTCCGGCAACCGGGCTCAGCCTTTAAACCGTTTGTTTATGCTTATGCAATTGAGCAGGGCTTTGCGCAAAACAAAAAAATTCTGGATGCACCGGTTGTCTACAAAGGCGCGCCGGACGGTGCAGATTGGAAACCGCAAAATTTTTCATTGGAATACAAGGGCGAAATGACCCTGCGGCATGCGCTGGCCATCTCCCAGAACATACCGGCGGTGCGGTTGCTGCAAATACTGGGGCCGCAACCTGTCGCCCAATTTGCCCATCAACTGGGTATCAAGTCACATCTGGCATCTAATTTATCACTGGCACTGGGCACATCGGAAGTCACCCTAAAGGATTTGACCGCAGCATACGCCGTATTTCCGAATAAAGGCGAAAGGATTGAACCCTATGGTATCCTGGAAGTTATCGATCGACAGGGTCGCGTCATCTGGCGGACAAAACCCCAGAAAAGATTGGTGATATCACGCAGCACTGCGGCTATTGTAACCAATATGCTTGAGGGCGTCGTCAAAGAAGGCACCGGCAGACGCGCACAGGTTCTGGGCAGAGCCGTCGCAGGCAAAACGGGTACCACAAATGAATACAAGGACGCTTTGTTTGTCGGCTTTTCAGCGCGTATTATTGCCGGTGTTTGGGCCGGCCAGGACCGCGGCGGCAGTTTAGGAGACAGGGAAACCGGGGCCCGAGCTGCTTTGCCCATCTGGATTGACTTTATGAATGCCGCCCTGCAAAATGAGCCCCATCTGTATTTCGACATCCCCGATGATGTCAACCCGATCCGCATGGACCCTCTTTCCGGCTTACCCCAAACCGATGATTCAAAACCATCAGTGGTTGCCCTGTTTAAAAAAGGCACCGAGCCGTTGCCTCTTCAGTGACATGGGTTTCAGGTTTCAGAAGACAGATGACAGCGGACAGAAAACAGCAGGCAGATAGGGTGCTTCATTTCCGAGTTTTTAATATCGGTCCTCTGTCGTCTGACCTCTATCCTCTGAAATTGAAACCCATGAAAGTCGAAATTGGGCGCTTGGAATATGGAATTTACTTAGAGTTTTATTTTTTCCGCAAACAATGTTATAGGAAATACTTTCAAAAATTTTAAAGTAATTGAAAGCAAAATTTTTTTGAGGCTGCAAAGACGCATGATTCGAAAAGCAACCATCAAAGACGTCAAGGCGATTCACCGCCTTCTGCAGGAATATGGCAAAAAAGAGGAATTGCTGGCACGACCGCTAAGTGAGTTATACGATCATGTCCGCGATTTTTGGGTGTATGTCGAGCGGAACAATGATCAGCCCATCGGTTGCTGTGCGCTGCAGTTCTGCTGGGAATATCTTGCCGAGATCCGCTCCTTGGCGGTTCTACCCGAGCACCTGGGAAAGAACATCGGAACAGAACTTACGGAAACGGTTTTGCAGGAAGCCATTTCATTTAATGTCAAAGAAGTGTTCACCCTGACCTACAAGCCGGACTTTTTTAAGCAATTCGGATTCGTTCATATCGAACGCTCCGATCTGCCATTAAAAATATGGGGGGATTGCATCATCTGTGTGAAATTTCCGGACTGCGATGAAATCGCAATGATGAAAAAACTTAAATGATTAATTACGGAACGTTTTTTTGACAACCACTATACACCCGCTTAGCTTAGGTGTAGATAACATTTAGCGGTACCGGCGGATACTTCCCTATACCCGGTTTCGGCAGAATGTGTTGTTCACCAACCGACAACCAGTGCAGATCCGGTTTGAGCTCTCTCAATTTTCCGTCCTCAGGCTCGCGGGCATGGTAGGTTCCCGTATAGCTGGCCTGGAAGATGCAGACCCCGCATCTTTTCTCCCTTGCGACAATATAATTCTTCCTGAACGCCTGCGGCGTCAATCCATGGGCTTCAGCAATCTCATTCCATTCTTTGATAGACCGTTTGATCAAAACCGATTTGGAGATACCCCGTTCAGAAATACGGGTCAATGCTCGGGACTCGCTGCTGCCCACATATACAGTAGAGATACCTGGAATCCGCTTTAAATACTGGGCAGCAACGATGGCCGCTGTTCGCCTTCCGCCCACCATCACCGGCAGCCCATAATATTCAAAAAATTTTTTTTGAATATCTTCGGCGTATTTGTCGCCCTTCTCAAAAATATCTTTGGAAATATACCGCAAGCTTCGCGCCATATCTTCGGCCGCTTCGGTTATCGGCCAATCAATCCGTACATGGAAATGGGTGAGACCATACCGGTTCTTTGTCAAACTGGTGGAGTCTCCTTGAATGAGCAAGGCATAATCGACCGGCAGCATAATTTTTAAAAAGCTCTTGAAATAGATGGATTCAAGGTACTTCCAGTTGCGGTCAAACTTATCTGAAAGCGGCAGTGTTTTAAAGCGCAATAGATTATGCTTGGTGGTTTTGTTGACGTCGAAAAACCGAACATACTTTTTGTGCTCCGGCAGCACCGTATCTTCTACAAAAATGACCAGAAATGCATTCTGAGATTCGTATTCCCGATTCGGAATGCGCCCCCGGGGTTTCATCTCCCGTTTTTCAACAAAAGGAAAAGGTATTTGATGAGAGCTGAAATTTTCATAAGAATCAATAAGGGCGTATTGTAATAAAAATTGATCCAACTCATCCCTTAACAGCTCATAGAAGGAGCGTCTCAGCTTTTCAACGCGGCTCAGTTCTTCTCTGTATTTCCAATATGCCAATGTCTTCTCCCCAACAAAATAACCTTAAGCCTCGGATAATTAGCCAATTTTGTTATATACTATCATGATTTACGATAGAGTTCTATTTATTTTCCAACCTCTCAACCCAGAGGTAAATTCTTTCCCGATAGACATAGCATAGCAAAGCCAGAATCAGGCAAATGCCCAGCATAACCCCGAGCAGAAAATAATTCTGTTCATAAAGAAATGCACCCTGCAAACTTAACGCAAATGTGCCCGGCATTCTGCCGATGGCGGCCATTAAAATAAATAGCTTAATCGGCAGGGTCGTTAGTCCAAGTGCCAGACACAAATAGTCTTTGGGAAAGCCCGGAATTAAAAACAGGATAAAGACGATGATGATTCCCTGGCGTTTGAGCATTCCGTCGATTTTTGCGAACTGATGCGCCGGAATCAGCTTTCTGACGAAGCGCCGGCCAAGAAAGCGGCCGATCATGAAGTTCAACCAGGAACCGATCGTCAGCCCTACACTGGAATAGATAAATCCCGGCAGCGCTCCGAACAAGTAACCACCGATGAAGCCGGTTGCTTCACCGGGCACCGGAGCAAACATGACCTGCAAAATTTGGATCGAGATAAACACCGGGGGAGCGCTGGACCCAAACGAAGAAATAAACTGCCGGATTTGCTCCCGATCGGAAAGCAATCGATACAACTCGATGATCTTTTCCCATATCGGAACACGAAACCAAAACACCACCAAACCGGAAACAAGCAGCGTCAACAGGATTGCGATTTTAAGTTTATTTCGGGTCGCCGTTGCGGGCATAATTTTATGGAATTGGAAGCGTAGATGCCTGCTGGGTTTGGCACGGGCAATTCGTAGAAGCACCGCATCAACACCTGGCTCCAGCCCTCTGGCACTTGAGCGTTTTGACTTGAACCGATATCTAGCGGCGCATCTTTTTCTTATTTTCCAGCGCTTTTTTACGGGCCCATCTTTCAACAAAACTGATTGTGCCGGAATCGTGGGCGCGTTTTACCTGCTCCTCTTTAACCTTGATACCCTCCGGTCCTTTGACAGCAGCCCTCAGGCAATCTGTTTTGCAGAAACAGACCATACAGCCTTCCGGGGAGTGTCTTAAGCCGTCATCTCCCAGCGGAAAGACGTCGTCAAGTTTTCCGAAACAATAAGGATGTTCTTTATCTCTATCGTTCATTTTATTACTTTTATTTCGTTACCGGTTGCACAGATTCTATTTGCTTTTTAGCGAAGCTGTTGTTCCGTCAACTTTTCGAACTCTCGGTTCATGCGTTCGATGTAGCCCTGATCTGCAAAACTAAAATACTGATTGTCGCCAATGATAATGTGCTCATGAACAACCATACCCATGACTTTGCCTGCAAAAACCAGCTGCCGGGTAACGGCAAGATCTTCTGAAGATGGTTTCGGATCGCCTGAAGGGTGATTGTGTGCAAATATAAGGGCAGCGGCATCGTGACTTAAGGCCGCCTGGATGACTTCACGCGGATACACGCTGCTGGCGGTTAACGTTCCTTCAGAAATGGTATCGGCGGCAATCACCTGGTTTTTGGAGTTCAAAAATATGACCTTGAAGGATTCCCGGCGCTTATCTCCAATGTGATGATGCAAATAATCAAAAAGCGCCCTGGAATCGTTGATTGCATCTTTATGGATGAGTTTCTTTGCAAGATATCTGTCGGCTGCTGCTTTAATCAATTTGATGCCAAAAAGGTTTTTAGGCCCGATACCGGAAATTTTACAGAGTTCCCGGGGCGAAGCTTCGAACACACCTTGCAGGGTTTTAAATCGCTTCAGAACCGCTTTTGCTGAGGTTTTGCAGTCTTTGCGCGGTGTGGCCAGGGTGAGCAAAAGTTCGATCACTTCATAGTCATGAAAACCTTCCAGACCGCCCGCAAGAAATCGCTCGCGTAATCTTTGCCGGTGGCCGGCACCTTTGTGCACTTTTTTGTTTCCGCCATTGGGCATAGAACTGCCATCGGTTTTAAGTTATTTAGGTATCAAATGTCTCGTATTAGGTTTCAAACCCCGCAACCCACCCTACTCCTCATCCAGCTCCTGCTTCAAGGTTCGCGTCATCAATCGGTGAACAGCCTTTTCAGGTGCCACATCTTCATAAAGAATTTCATAAATCAGGTGACAAATGGGCATTTCAACTTTGAGTTTCCGGGATAAGTTATAAACTGATTTTGCGGTTTTAACGCCCTCAGCGACCATGTGCATTTCAGCCAGTATTTCTTTAAGTTTTTTGCCGCGGCCCAGTTTGATACCTACCGTGTAGTTGCGGCTGAGATTGCCAGTACACGTCAGGACCAGATCGCCGAAACCGGCGAGCCCGGTAAATGTTCTGGGATTGGCACCGAGGTCAAGCCCCAGTCGTCTAACCTCGGTCATTCCTCGGGTCATGAGCGCCGCGCGCGCATTCAAACCCAACCCAAGACCGTCCAACATGCCGGCCGCAATGGCAATCACATTTTTTACGGCTCCCCCCAGTTCGACACCGACTGTGTCATCACTGGTATAGACCCTGAAGTAAGGGGTTGAAAATACTTGCTGTACCATAACGGCGCTGTCAGAATTCTTGCACGCCACGGTTACTGAAGTGGGCATTTTCTGAACAACTTCTTTGGCAAAGCTGGGGCCAGAAATGACGGCCAGACGGTCTTCCGTAACTTCAGCAAGATTTTCTTTGATCACGCCGGACATGGTGAGATGTGTTTTTTGTTCGATGCCCTTTGATGCCGATACCATAACGGTTCCCGCGGAAAGATGTCCGGCCATTTTTTGAGTCACCGGCCGCACGAAATGCGAAGGCACAACAATGACAATTAGATTCTTTTCTGACACAACGGCGGTTAAATCATTGGAAGGCGAAATATTCGCCGAAAGCTTATGGCCTGGCAAAAAAAGCTTATTTTCCTGAAATTGCTCAATCTGGTCTCTAACCTCTTCCTCAAACACCCAAAGGCTGATCTGAAAACCTTTACACGCCAGCAGGTCAGCGATGGCCGTACCCCAGCTGCCGGCTCCCACGACAGCTATTTTAAATTGCGTCGGATCAATTTTACCATTTGTTCGCATACCTAAAATCCATTATAAAGCGCCTACTCTTCTTCTTTTTCCGCCAGCCTGGCGGCACCGACCACCCGTTCAGCGGCGTCCATACCCATCAGTGTTACGCCCTGGGTATTGCGGCTAATGACCGAAATCGAATTTATTTGCATTCGGATCACCTTGCCAATATTGGTCATGAGCATTAAATCGTCATCATCGGAGACCAGCAATATCCCGACGACCAGCCCATTGCGTTTGGTGGTTTTAATCGAAATCACGCCCTTACCGCCCCGCTTTTGAACCGGATATTCATCGATGGAGGTCCGCTTTCCATATCCGTTTTCAGTCACGGCGAAAAGGGTTTGACCGTGACTGAGCACTTCTGCGCCTACAATATGATCCCCTTCCGCCAGGCGCATCCCGCGAACGCCGGTGGCAACGCGCCCCGATGGACGAACATCGGATTCGTGAAATCGGATGGCCTTTCCACCGTGCGACCCCAGAAAAACATTCAGGGTACCGTCCGTGATTCTGGCAGCAATCAACTCATCGCCCTCCAGAATATTCAGCGCGATGATCCCGCCCACTCGCGGACGACTGAAGGCCATTAAATCGGTCTTTTTAATCAGACCATTTTTGGTGGCCATCAAGACATGATACCCCGGTTTGAATTCCGGTACGGCCAGAACGGTGGTCAATTTTTCATCTTTTCCGAAATTCAATAAATTGACAATGGCCTTTCCAAGACTCATGCGGCCGGCCTGGGGAATATCGTAGACCTTGCACCAGTAAACCTTGCCCATGTTGGTAAAGAACATAAAGGTGTGGTGGGTGGAGGCGACGAACAAATGCTCCACAAAGTCATCTTCTTTTGTCCCCATGGCTGTTTTACCCTTTCCCCCCCGGCGCTGGCTCCTGTAAAGGGTGATGGGGTTGCGCTTAATATAACCGCGCTTGGAAATGGTAACCACCATGTCCTCTTCGACGATCATATCCTCGATGGTAATTTCTTTGGTCTTCTCAACCAGTTCCGTGTAGCGATGATCGCCGAACTGTTCCTGTATTTCCGCCAATTCTTCTTTGATAATATTAAGCACCCGGCGCTCACTGGCCAGGATTTCTTTAAATCGGGCGATATCCTTAAGAATATTTTTATAATCCTGTTGAATCTTTTCACGCTCGAGCCCGGTGAGCCGCTGCAATCGCATGTCCAAAATGGCCTGGGCTTGCTTTTCAGACAGGCTGAATTTTTTAATCAGCTGTAATTTAGCATCTGCCGGTGACTTGGCTGCACGGATGAGCGCCACCACTTCATCCAGATGATCCAGAGCAATCTTTAAGCCCTCTAAAATGTGCGCCTGATCTTCCGCTTTTTTCAGATCATAACGCGTCCGTCGAATAACGATTTCCTTGCGATGCAGGATGAAATTTTGCAGAATCTCCTTTAAATTCAGCAATTCGGGCCGGCCGTTAACAACCGCTAAAAAGATGCTTCCGAAACTCACCTCCAAGCGGGTGTGTTTGTAAAGCTGATTGATGGTCACTGCAGCAATCTGGTCTTTCTTTAGCCCCAATGCGATACGCATGCCCTCACGGTCCGATTCGTCCCGCACGAATCGGATACCGCTAATAGTTTTTTCCCGGATGAGTTCAGCAATCTTTTCGATTAGCTTGGCCTTGTTCACCTGATAGGGAAGCTCGGTGACAATGAGAGTTTCCCGCTGGGTGCGCTTGTCTTTTTCAACAATTATTTTAGCTCTTATACGGATACTGCCCCGGCCGGTTGCATACGCATCCCGGATGCCTTCGGTGCCATATATGATGCCGCCGGTCGGAAAATCAGGACCCGGGACAAACTTAACGAGTTCATTGATGGAAATATCCGCATCGTCGATAAGGGCGTTGAGCGCTTCGATGACTTCAGACAGGTTATGGGGCGGGATATTGGTGGCCATGCCTACGGCGATGCCGGACGAGCCATTGACCAGCAAGCTGGGGATTTTGGCCGGCAACACCGTTGGCTCCATCAAGGATTCATCATAGTTGGGGGAAAAATCAACGGTTTCTTTTTCCAGATCGGCCAACATTTCATGCGCCAATCGCATCATCCGAATTTCGGTGTAACGCATGGCTGCCGGCGGGTCTCCGTCAATGGAGCCAAAGTTGCCCTGACCATCAACCAGCGGATAACGCATGGAAAAATCCTGCGCCAGACGCACAATTGTATCATATACCGCGGCATCACCGTGCGGATGGTATTTACCGATGACATCGCCGACAATGCGTGCCGATTTTTTGTAAGCTTTATTCCAGTCGTTTTTAAGCTCCCGCATGGCAAAAAGCACACGTCGGTGCACCGGTTTCATACCATCACGGACATCCGGCAATGCCCGGCCAATGATAACGCTCATGGCGTAATCCAGATAGGATTTTTTCATTTCTTTTTCGATGCTGATTTCAGCATGATTTTCGCTCTGATACATCTTAGCTCCAGAAGTAAATGTTATTCGCTACTCGTTATTGGTTATTGAATGATACAATCTGATGGGTTGTCTGCTGGCGGCTGGCTTCTGGCTCCTGTTTTCTGTCTTCTGATATCTGTTCTCTGTTTTCTGACCTCTGAAATCGGGATCGGCTACTGTGAGGGTTCTATCAATTGTTGATAACTCGCCAGATAGATTTCTGCCAGCGTTAAAAACGCAGTAACCACCAGCGGACCGTAAATAATACCCAATATCCCAAACAGCTTCAGTCCCCCGATAATAGACAGAAATACAATCAGAGTATGCATCCGCACCCGCTGCCCCACCAGTTTGGGCTTAAATAAATATTCAATGCCACCTGAAAGGATAATATAAAAAACAAGGAAAAATATGCCGGCGGCAATGCGCCCCTGTAAAAATAAAAAAATTGCGGCCGGTATAAATACAGCACCAATCCCCAAAATCGGCAAAAAAGCCAGCAGGGCCATGATGACCCCCCACACAAAAGGCGATTTGAGACCAAAGAGAGCAAAAACGATTCCGCCCAGGGTACCCTGGATCAGCCCACCCAATCCATTGCCCAACAGAATGGCGGCAGCAATATCCTTAAATTTTTGAATCAATATTTGGTCCTGATCCTCTGGCAACGGTGACATTTTGAAGATAAAGGATATCAGCCGCGGGCTGTCGATTAACAGGTAAAATATAATAAGCAACATAAAAAAGAAATTGACAATAAATTTGAGCACATTGGTGGTAATGGACCGGGCCTGCTCGTACAGAAAGAGCGCCACTACCCTTCCGACTTCGGCAATCGCGCGGTTGAGCTGTTCACCTGTGATTTCGATTTTAAACCGGGCCAAAAATTGATTGATTTTATCGAATATGTCACTTCTTTCTAGCAGCTCCATGATGGGTTTGCTTTGCAGCGCGCCTCTGGCAGTCACATACAATTCCCAAGCTTCATTGGCTAAAATTCCAACCAAAAACGAAATCGGCAGAAACAGGACGAAAAAAATCAGGATGCAGGTCAACAGTGATGCCAGGGTTGGATTAAATCTTCGATTCAACAGTTTGTAAACCGGCATAAAAACTGCGGTCACAACGATGGCCAGGATGATGACCGATACAAATGGCCATAGAAGCCAGCCCATCATGATACAAGATAAGGTAAAAACCGCCAGAAAAAACCATAAAATCATATTTGGCGTATTCTGATGGTTCACATCTCCTCCATATATAAAGGCACAAATAAACAGAAAGGCTATTACCTGTGAATTAGGTTGGCCATTGCAATGGTAATTATCAAGAGAGGGCGCTTGTAAGGTTTGAGGACAGGCGCTTTACTTGGCAACAAACCCTCCGGCTGTTAACAGCAGAAGAGTTTCATAAATGAAAACAGGGGTCCAGCTATCAAATATCGCATATACGATACCACCGCCGATGATGGCCGGTACGGCAAAAAATACCAGAATACCCAATTTGCGGCTAACGTCCATTGGTATTGAATCTCCTTTTTGATGAGAAAAGCTTATGCCAGGCGTCTGCTGAGCTCACCGCAGTCTGCATGGGTGTAATTTGCCACCCAATTTTATCCGGATTATAAATGAAAACCAGATGTGCACAAGTTCATTTGCGACCCCATGGTTTCTGCGATCAGAAAATCGAATATTTTCAATAGCATTTAAGATTAAAAATTTAACTAACTATTAGCAATTATTACAAAAAAAGTAAAGAAAAAAATTGAAAAAAAGGTTCCGGGTTCAGCGTTCAATGTTCAGGGTTGAAGGATCTAATCTTGATATAAAACTTTTCTCTAAACCGCTGCTAGCATTACTATCGTTCCACGATCATCGCCATACCCATTCCGCCGCCGATGCACATGGTAAAGAGGCCCGTAGTGTAACCCTGGCGTTGCATGTGATTCATGCCGGTAACCATCTGCCGGGCACCGGTGCAGCCGATGGGATGACCCAGCGAGATGCCGCTGCCCAATTCATTGGGGCGATCGTTTTCAACACCCAGTTCGCGCATACACCCGATAGCCTGGGAAGCAAATGCTTCGTTGAGTTCGATCATTTGGATGTCCCCCAGGGTCATGCCGGTTGCTTTTAAGACCTTTCTAACTGCCGGAACGGGCCCCAGCCCCATATAAGCAGGATCCACGCCGCCGGAAGCGAAGGCTTTGATTTTAACAATCGGCTCCAGAGATAAGGATTTGGCCTTATCGGCACTCATTAATACAACCGCCGCGGCAGCATCATTGATGCCCGAAGCATTTCCGGCCGTTACCGTTCCGTCTTTTTGGAATGCCGGCCTTAACTTACCCATTTTCTCTATATCCGTATCCATGGGGCGCTCATCGGTGTCAAATACGATTTCACCTTTGCGCGTTTGAATCGTTACCGGTGCGATTTCCCGGGCAAAGAGGCCTTCTTTTATGGCCGATCGCGCACGCGTGTGACTGAGTACACCCAGTTCGTCCTGCTCCAGCCGGCCAATATCATACATGGCAGCGATGGCTTCAGCGGTAACGCCCATGTGATAGCCGTAGAAAATTTCCCACAGACCGTCAAACACCATCAAATCCAAAACATCACCGACGCCGGTCAGCTCCATCCGGTGACCCCAGCGCGCCTTGGGCAACGCCATGGGGGCCAGACTCATGTTTTCCTGTCCACCGGCCACAATCACCTCGGCTTGCCCCAGCATAATGGCGGAAGCCCCCAATGCGATCGCTTTGAGGCCCGAACCACAAACTTTGTTGATAGTATAGGCCGGGGTTTCTTTGGAAATGCCGGCGCGGACCATTGCTTGCCGGGCCGTATTCTGCCCCTGGGCCGCCTGCAGCACGTTGCCCATGACCACTTCATCCACCGTTATCGGTTGGGCGTCGTCGCTCCAGTCATAAGGTTTCTCTTCGAGTTTGGTAAGACCCTGGTTTTTGAGCTTGTCCGGAGCCGCCGCGTTCATGATTTCGCCTGGCACCGGTTTCAGGTTTACCCGTTTTAAGGCATCTTTCATGACCACCGCGCCCAATTCCATCACCGGCACGTCTTTTAGCCCGCCGCCAAATGTTCCGATTGCCGTTCGCGATCCGCTTACAATTACAACCTCTTTCATGCTGAAACCTCCTCAATTTTACAAGACGACTTGAATCATTGCGCATTCTTACACAGCGATTTACAAATTATACCGTCTTTGATAGCTTGAGTGTGCCCAATTCGCCCGTAAGACCGGCAATTAATTGGGGTACTGTGCATAGCCCAACTTAGGATTAAAAAGAATTATATAACACACTTATCAAGAAAAGGTCAACGGAGTTCCGATGTGCTTAATTCTTTTTTCATATCAGACGCATCCCGCTTACCGCCTGGTTCTGGCAGCCAACCGGGATGAATTTTACGACCGGCCAACCGCTGCCATGGCTTACTGGAAAGACCACCCCGATGTGCTCGCTGGACGGGATTTAAAAGGCAACGGAACCTGGCTCGGTGTTACCCGCAGCGGACGCATCGCGGCCATAACCAACTACAGAGACCCGGCCGCCCTTATGCAAAACGCACCTTCACGCGGGATCTTAATTCGGGATTTTCTGACCGGCAATTCATCGCCCCAGCATTACCTTGCTGAAGTCAGCAAAATCGGGGCGCGCTATAACGGGTTTAATTTAATTGCCGGTGATACCAGCGGACTCTACTATTACTCGAATCGCTCAACCGGGGTACAGCAGCTGAAGCCCGGAATTTACGGTATTAGCAACCATCTTATAGACACCGCCTGGCCAAAGGTTCAAAGGGGCAAAGCCCTGCTGCAGCACCAGCTCAATGGCCACGAAAAAATAGATATTGAGAAAATTTGGGAAATCCTTGCGGATCGCGCACGACCGGTGGACGCGAAATTGCCGAATACCGGTGTCGGCTTGCAATGGGAGCGGATTCTAGCGCCGCTGTTCATCACCAGCCCCGATTACGGGACACGCTGCACTTCAATCGTCTTAATCGACACGTCCGACCACATTACCATGCTAGAGCGCACGTTTATCAGGGCTGATCATGAAATTAAAGCAGGCGCAACCCGTCAATACACGCTTAAGACCGCCACGTAACCTTCTAAGTTGAGCGTTTCAAATTTTAAACTGGGAAAATTTCTTATTTTTAAGGGATTTTATCTTTTTGATTTCCGCATCAGCTGTCGCCAGCGCTCAAGTCTTTCCTTGATGGTCTTCTCAAACCCCCGGGTGGTTGGAGAGTAGAAGTGTTGTCCTTTGATTTTGTCCGGCAGATATGCCTGGGGAACAACTGCATCTTTATAATTGTGGGCATATTTATAGTCCTTGCCGTAACCCAGATCTTTCATCAAACGGGTGGGGGCATTGCGGATGTGAAGCGGAACCGGCAGAGACCCTGATTTTCTAATCACGGCATTGACCCTACCGAAGGCCGCATAAATGCTATTGCTTTTTGGCGCTGTCGCCAGATAGACGGCCGCCTGGGCAAGCGCCAGTTCCCCTTCCGGATGTCCCAAAAATTTAAACGCTTCCATAGCGCTCATGGTGATGCCAAGTGCCTGGGGATCGGCATTGCCGATATCTTCTGAGGCAAAGCGCACCATTCGGCGGGCAATGTAAAAGGGATCTTCGCCGGCCGCCAGCATGCGTGCCAGCCAATAGAGAGCAGCGTCCGGATCGCTGCCCCTCAGACTTTTGTGAAGGGCGGAAATGATATTGTAATGTTCTTCACCGGCTTTATCATAAACAAGCGCCTTTTGCTGGATGGCGGCTTCTACATCCTTTAACGTGATGTTGCCGGCAGTTGTCGGACTTTCGGGTTTCTTTTTTGACATCACCAGTGAAGCGGCAACTTCCAGGCTGTTCAAGGCCACCCGTCCGTCACCGTCGGCGATTCGGATGATATAATCGCGTGCTTCCGCGGTCAACTCCAGCTCACATTCTCCCAATCCTCTTGGCGGATCATTCAGGGCCAACTCAATAATGGCGCCAATGTCTTCTTCTGCAAGCTGATCTAAA
This sequence comes from uncultured Desulfobacterales bacterium, assembly GCA_947259495.1. Taxonomy (GTDB): domain Bacteria; phylum Desulfobacterota; class Desulfobacteria; order Desulfobacterales; family JAHEIW01; genus JAHEIW01. Next base: position 259,117 of record CAMYLV010000010.1, read on the forward strand.
GTGATCACCCGGCATCTGGACAGCAGCGGAGCAATAACTTCAAACGAAGGATTTTCAGTGGTGGCTCCGATCAAGGTAATCAAGCCGCTTTCCACGTGGTGCAAAAAGGCATCCTGCTGGGCTTTGTTAAATCGATGGATTTCATCGACAAACAGGATCGTGCGCTTGCGGTACATTTTCTGCTGGTTGCGCGCTTCTTCGATCACTGCACGGATTTCCTTGACGCCGGATAGTACCGCTGAAAAATGGACAAAATAAGAGCGGGTTTCTCCGGCGATAATTCGGGCCAGCGTTGTTTTGCCGCAACCCGGCGGTCCCCAGAGAATCATGGAAAAAACACGATCGGTTTCGATGGCGTGCCGGATGAGCGATCCGTCGCCCACCGCCTGATGCTGGCCGACAAACTCACCAATATTGCGTGGCCGCATCCGTTCGGCCAACGGCATCGTCGGCGCAGCTGCTTTTTGGGCATGATAATCAAAAATGTCCATTCTAAGTTTTTTTTCTTCTCTCTCTTTGGCGAAAAATAATGCGAATGGGCGTCTTATCCAGCCCGGCATGCTCGCGGATTTGATTGATTAAAAAGCGTTTATAGGAAAAATGAACTGCCTTTGGATGATTGACAAAACAAACCACCGTAGGTGGCCGCTTGCTTACCTGGGTCGCATAATAAAAATTAATCGGTTTACCGCGATGAAGCGGCGGCGGATTTTTGGCTGTGGCCGTTTCCAGAATCCGGTTCAATTGACCGGTTCCGATGCGCCGAGCGTACTGATCATAAACATCATCTACCATTTTAAAGATCTTTGTCACCCGCTGACCCGTCAGGGCGGAAATCGTCATGGCCGGCGCAAAACCCAGAAACTTGGCCCGCATTTTAAGTTCCGCCAGGTATTCCTTGGCGGTATGGGTGTCCTTTGCCACAAGATCCCATTTGTTCAGTAAAAAAATACAACCGCATCCGCGTTCATAGGCATATCCGGCAATACTGATATCCTGCTCGGTAATTCCCTCTGCGGTATCCATAACGATCAGGGCCACATCACAACGATCCAGGCTGCGCAACGCTTTGATGATTGAAAATTTTTCAATTTTACGGGTGACTTTACCCTTGCGCCGGATACCGGCCGTATCAATCAGCAGGTAAGCTTTGCCCTCCGCCTGGCAGACCGTGTCAATCGCATCCCGGGTGGTTCCCGGCCGGTCGCTCACCAGCAGCCGTTCTTGGCCCAGCATCCGATTGATCAGAGAAGATTTACCGACATTGGGACGGCCCACAACCGCCAGGCCGATGGTACCTTCGGCCGTCTGGGGATCGGGATATTTAACAATCTCTGCAAATCCCGCAACCAGAGCATCCAGAAAGTCAACCATCCCGTATCGATGTTCAGCTGAAACTGGAAACAGGGGTTCAATACCCAGGCTGTAAAATTCAGACAGATGCGTTTCCAGTTCGGCACCGTCTATTTTGTTAACCGCATAAAAAACCGGCTTTTCGGTGGCGCGCAGCAGTTTGATGACATCCCGGTCAAATGGCGAAATACCCTCTTTGCCGTCCAGCAGCAAAACGATGACATCGGCATCCGCAAGAGCCTGGTGGACCTGAAATCGAATTTCATCGGCAAATTCATGGCCTTCGGTAAAACCTCCGGTATCCACAAGGGTAAAGGCAATATCATTCCAGCTGGCATCCCCGTAATGCCGGTCGCGGGTAACACCCGGGAAATTATCGACCAGGGCATCTTTGGTGCGCGTGACCCGATTGAAAAATGTGGATTTGCCGACATTGGGCCGGCCGACGATGGCAACGATGGGTTTCATTATAAACTTTATTAAAACAAACCTAAAATGAGCATTTTAAATTTTAAAAAATGGGGGAAACTTTTTATTTTTAAGGAATTCTACCCGTTGAGAGCCTCTGGGTCGAACGATCGTTTCTGATTTTTTAAAATTTAAATCCTTCGGGATTGCCGATCTTACCACATCTACGACAACCTCAACAACCGCTCAATTTAGGTAAACTCTATATTTCCGATTATTCTTTAGCAACACAATGCCGATGGACTACCTTTATGGTTTATTGCGCTAAAATGCAAGATTTTCTAATGCGGATTAAAAGGGCCATATTATTCGTAGGTAATAGCGTTTATACCGCTTTTCATAATAATGTTTCGACTTAGGGAATTGGGGTATAAGTGGTTGTAGAAAAAAACGTTGGAATAACGGAACGTTTTTTTGACAACCACTATAAGCGAATTGAAGAGAGGAGAAAAGACTCTTGCCGGCTCAGGCCGGAGAACGACAACTCATGACCTCTGGAGGACGATTCAGGCCGGAAAACGACAAGTGGTGCCAGGGGGCAGATAGGAGATGATTCAGCGGCGATGCGTGAAGAAGGTGCTCACCTGGATTATTTATCGGATACTAGCAATTCAAGATCGGCTTTATCCTGAATCCGATCGGATAATTTTTTGGACTCAATCATATTTTGACGATCAATGTAATTAACGGTCTGTCGTCCGTAAGGTCCCGTGACATGTTCGCGCCAAACCTTATTAAAATCCAATCCCTTTATGGACGTCATAATATCGATTTGAACAGGTTCATACCCCAGCTGGAGGTTTTAAAAGCAACCATTCAGAGAATTTGTCACGAGCGGGTGATATTTGGTTCGCAAAAGATATCTATCAAAACCTGAAATGATTTAATAATAGCCGAAACCCATAATTCAGCTATTTATTATATTGCGTTTAGCAGTCCAAAAATATGGCGGTCATTTTTTTTGGGTTAAAAACTTGCTCGCAAAATCTTCTTTTACCTTCCAGTCCCCAACATCATCTACAGGAAAGGTACCAGATATATGGATTCATTTGTGATGGGCGAAAATAGATCAGACGAAGAATTACTCCCTATACCGATAACCACCTTTTATCCCCTTTTTGGAAAACACAATCTGCCACAACTGATTCCTTCTTGTCCTGAAACAGCCCGCACTTAAAAGAAGATAATAGGTCCACATACGGTAAAACCTATCGTCATATTTATCTTTGATTTTGGTCCAATTTTTTGTGAAATTGTTGTACCAGGCCATTAAAGTTTTGTCATAATATTGCCCAAAGCTATGCCAATCCTCGATTAAAAACAATCCCTCGGCTGCCGTGGTGATCTGTTTTGCCGACGGGATCAATGAATTTGGGAAAATATACTTATTAAGCCACGGATCTGTTGAATTCGCAGAAGTGTTTCCAGCTATCGTATGCAACAAAAAGAGGCCATCTGCTTCTATACATTGGTGGACAACTTTCATAAAAGTTCTGTAGTTTTTGAACCCCACATGTTCGAACATACCTATCGAAACAATGCGATCAAATTTTTCTTTTAACGCCCTATAATCCTTTAGTTCGATTATAACATCAAGCCCTTGGCAGAATTTATTTGCAAATTTCAGCTGCTCTTGGGACACTGTTATGCCATATATATTTACGCCATATTTTTCAGCTGCATATTTTGCAAAACCACCCCAGCCACACCCAATATCTAAAACCTTCATACCAGACCTTAACCCCATTTTTCGGCATATTAAGTCCAACTTGGCTTCCTGTGCGTCATCGAGTGTTTTCGCTTTTTTCCAATAACCACAAGAATAGTTTAGCCCTTTGTCCAGCATAACAGAGAAAAGGTTATTGCCGATGTCATAATGCCACTCACCAATTACATAAGCTTTTGATCTTTTTTGAGCATTTATTATCTTTGCCTTGAGCTTAACCCACAGGAATTGTATAGTATTTACTTTTACTTTCTTGTGTAACCTATCTTTTAAAATTCTTTCAAAGAATTGATCAATGGCTTCACAATCCCACCAGCCATCCATGTAGCTTTCCCCCAGAGCAAGAGAACCTCCTGATAAGACCCTTTCATAAAAATTGGGGTTGTGTATCCGGATATCCCAGGGTCTGTTCCCATTAATCTGAACATCCGAAGGTTCAAGGATTTTCTGCACAACTTTTTTTACTTTCGGCTCCTTCATGTGATTATTTTTTGACCAATTTTAAGCCATCAACTGAATATACGGATCTGGATATCATCACCTATGTAATGTTATCCGTCTTTAATTGCCATGTGTTATAGTGCCAGAAAACCAAATATCAGCCAATTGCCGATTTATTGAGAGAAACCCAATATACTTACAGAAGATTACATCTCTTAAACAACTTATAACGCCACAATATATTGTTGCGCAGCGAAGATTCAAGGTGCCCGCTGATAGATGTTCCGCCAGGGCAATTGCCCGTTCATCCCGTTGTGATTTGGATACCTGCCAATTCGGGTTGTAGATTGCTTCAGTCTAATATTTCAAACAGCACTCGCTTCCTTGATTTGGCGGATGCGGCGTTTAATATAGTCCGTATGG
>CAMYLV010000011.1 GCA_947259495.1 uncultured Desulfobacterales bacterium
CTTACCGCGAATGACGATTTTGTCGTAACCGGCATGTTTCAGTTCCGGGCCAAAAAATCCGCCAAATAATGAATGTGAATACAGGTTTGTCTGGGGAGAAAAGGTATCAACAGCGGTACGATTGGCACCGGGGACATGTGTGGCAATTAAAATACCGGCGCTGAATATGAGTAGATTATCGGGAGAAAAAGGTTCAACTTCAGGCGGAACCCTATCCCATTGTATTTTGGCGGCAGTACCCTGGCCCCCCAGATGAAGTTCGGTTAATCCTGGGTCAGTCTCAACCCTCTCAATGCTTCCGCGAGATAGATCAATTTCTAAATTAAACCCTGTCTCTGAATACCTCATTTTTTTCCCCTTCTCGATTTCCCGGATATGAAGCACCTGCTCCAGGCCTTCGATGCCCAAGCGTATCTTGATCTATTTCAAAACCATCCCTCTGTCCGTCAATCGATGCGAATGATTTTGACGAGCTTGCCCACCCAATCCTGAGGTAGGTAGATCCGGCCGTTGTTTCCTCTCGGTTTGACTTCCTTTTCGATCATCTCTTCCCCGTAGAGTCCGAACTTGGCCTTGAGGGACTTGCCGGTATCTTTCAGCTTTCCGCTGGTCTCTTTCAGGCCGATTTCACTTTCCAGGGCGACCATTTTCTCCTTTGGTTGGCAGAACACATTGATTTCCTTGTGACCCGCACCTACCGGCGTCCCAGGTTGGTACCGGCCGAATTCTCCATGACGGGAAAATTGATCTGTCAAGGAATTGAAATTGTTTATGATTTTGCTAATAATCCGCGCAGGCCCGGCGGTCGAAAGCGGCGCGCTCTCAGCTATAAATTAACTACAATTTAGCTATAAAGTAGCTTATAAAAGGTTCCCTGGAATTTGTCAAGGAAAAAACTCATCGGACGGGAGACGCGGAATTCAGGGATCGATGTCGGACTTTTTCGGGGGCGCGTCCAGGATCCCTGGGGATCATGTTACCGGATCAGCACCAGTTCCGTTTTCATTGTTTCCTCACAACCTGCAAGCTTTACAATCTTCATCCTTGCGGCTTTTTCCCAACAAGAGCCGTTTCACTTTTCTTTTATAATAAAATCGATAATTTACTAAAGCTTTTAGAAGCTATTACCGATCTAATTAATATCTGAATCTTGCATGAAAATAAATGCGAAGTTGTAAATTTAATTAATAACAGCAGGTTAAACAAGTCATCGAATTAAAATAAATACCGATCACCTTTAATGAATGAAAATCATTTTATCGCATTAATTTTCGCCCTTCGGGCGAGCCCGCCAGAAGCGGACAAGCTGGAGGCTTCCATCGGTCCGCCTCAGGCGGATTATTAAGAGCGTAGCATAGTTTACTACAGCTTCGCCCTTAAGTATCCCGTTCCGTTGGATGACACATCTGATTTTCTAATACTAAGGTGTGCCTCCTTGCATATGGAAGCCTCCTACTCGTTCAAAATTCAGATAACAGATAACAAGAAATTCACCGGTACCGCTTTATTGGGGAAGGGGCATTATATGAAAATAGCAATAGTCGCAATTGTTTGTTTATCGGTTTGTATCGTTGGTGCAAAGGCCGTATCCAGCAAAGAAGTTGAATCTGTGAAAACCTTACCACCGATAGTTGCTCAAACTTATGGCGCAGCAGGTACAATTATAATGTGGCATACTACAGACGGTGATGAAAAGGCTGATTACAAGGCGACCTATATTTTCAAAGATGGCAGGCTTCATCAGATTAGCAAGAATATGACTTCACGGGATGATCCTAGGTTTCAAATCATAGGGCGATAGCTAAATTTTTTGGGGCAGGAGGAATTATCATGTTGCTGCCATATATTTTCGCATAAAAGCTGTTATTCCAACCCAAATTCATTTTCCGCCAAATGATCTTTATTCTTTTTTGTTGACCGCCGCTGTTCTGTTTTATATCTATTTTTAAATTCAACTGATCAAGATCATATGATTCATTTCTTACCTGGAGCCCTGCATCCATGGCATCCGCATCCTCTAAAAAGGTTATCTTGGCGGCCTTAATCGGAAATTTTCTGATTGCGCTGACCAAATTCATTGCTTTTTTTGTGACCAAAAGTTCAGCCATGCTGTCTGAGGGGGTTCATTCGGTGGTTGATACCGGCAATCAGGTTTTGCTGCTTTACGGGTTGCACCGGGCAAAGCGACCGGCTAATGAACAGTTTCCGTTCGGCCATGGTAAGGAGGTCTATTTCTGGGGCTTTGTTGTCGCGATTACGATTTTTGCCATCGGCGCCGGGGTTTCGATTTATAAGGGCGTTCACCACATGTTGCATCCCGTGTCCATATTGAATCCGACGATCAACTACATTGTGCTGGCCTGTGCTCTGGTGTTTGAAGGTGTGGCCTGGTATTTTGCCCTGACAGAATTTACCAAAGCCAAGGGGAAATGGGGCTATTTCGAAGCGGTGCAAAGGGGCAAAGACCCCTCCATGTTTGTGGTGCTATTTGAAGATTCTGCGGCGATGCTGGGAATTGTAGTTGCCTTTTTGGGGATCCTGCTCTCACAAATTACGGGAAATCCGCATTATGACGGCATCGCTTCGATAATCATCGGGCTGATTCTGGCCGGAACGGCCGCCTGGCTGGCCTATGAAATCAAAGGCTTGCTGATCGGTGAAAGCGCCCGCCCGGGGATCGTCAAAGGCATAAAAGAAATCGCCAAATCCTATCCCAAGATCAAACACGTCAACGAAGTTTTAACCCTGCACATGGGGCCGGAGTTTATTCTGCTGAACTTAAGCGTCGACTTTGCCGATATCCTCTCGGCCGGTGACGTTGAAGAAACGATTGCCAGGCTGGATCGGCATATCAAACAGACGTACCCTGCAATCAAACGCGTATTTATCGAAGCTGAATCGATGCGGAATAAGAATGTTGATGTTAAATAAACCGCAGATGCACGCAGAGGTTAAAGACTTTTTAATTTGCCACGGACACTCACACCCGCCGCCTCGCCTTGCTCGCATGGCGGGCGGGTGTGTGTCTGTGTGGGTCTGTGGCTAATTTAATAATTTTTTCTTTCCCTGTCCATATCCCGTTTCTCATCACGGCGCTTGATGGCCTCACGCTTATCATATTTGCGCTTTCCTTTTACCAGGGCCAGAATGATTTTGACCTTGCCACCTTTGAAATAGAGCCGGAGGGGAATCAAGGTGTGACCCTTTTCATTGACTTTACCATACAGCCGCTTGATTTCATGTTTGTGCAAAAGCAGTTTTCGCGGTCTTAAAGGATCGTGGTTATCATAATAGGCGAACGGGTAGGGTGCAATGTGCAACTGGTATACAAACACTTCACCATTTTTGATCCGGGCATAGGAATCCTTCAGGTTTGCCCGGCCCAGTCGCAAAGATTTCACCTCGGTGCCCGTGAGAGCCAGCCCGGCCTCGAATTCATCAACGATAAAATAATTGCGGCGGGCCTTGCGGTTCTGGGCAATGATTTTGATGTGTGCTTTTTCCAATTTTTGCTTCTATTTTTATGTTGAATTAACCGCAGATTCTCGCAGGCACCCGCAGACCTTTTGTTCGGGCGACCCGCCCGAACAAAAACTTTCATCGCTTCGCGATATTAATCCTTTTTTCGGTTTCCAGCTGCCGCATCGCAGCTCTCAAAAGTAAAGACGGGTCCGCACATAGTCCATTTTTTTCTGACACCCGAAACCTGACACCTGAACGATGAACCCAGAACCCGGCACCTAACAGCCAATACCGGATACCCAACACCCAATTACTTTTTACGTCCTTCGGAATACATCTGTTCTGAAAGAATGCTGCCGTAGGTCGCTTTTATGAGCTCGAAGGTACTTTTGGCTGTGGTCTGTGTGAGTACCTCCTTTAAAAAGGAGCGGGTATCCGCGACATTCAAGGACCGGATAACGCGCTTGATATCCGGGATGGATTGAGGGTTCATGCTAAGCTCATCCATTCCAATGCCCAATAAGAGCGGGACATGATGGGGCGTGCCGGCCATTTCACCGCACATAAATATTTTTATTTCTTTTTCGCGGGCCACATCGGCAACGTGCTTGAGCATGCGAATGATGGCCGGGTCCAAGGGCTGGAACAGGTGGGCAACTTGCTCGTTGCCGCGATCAATAGCCAGAGAGTATTGAATCAGATCATTTGTCCCGATACTGAAAAAATCGACGTTTTCTGCAAGGACATCCGCCATAATCACCGCGGAGGGCACCTCGATCATGGCGCCGATTTCAATATCACGATTATACGGCAGGCCATTTTTTTCCAGCGATTCGGCGGCCTGGTCCAACATCCGGGTGGCTTCGCGGATTTCAAAATAGGTTGAGATCATCGGAAATAAAATGCGGACATTGCCAAAAGTAGCCGCTCTGAGAATTGCTCGCAACTGATCTTTAAAAACTTGGGGCTTTTTTAAACAATAGCGGATTGCTCGCAAGCCCAGAGCCGGATTGGTTTCCTCATAGTTGAATTGATTGGTTAAAGCTTTGTCTCCATTGATGTCGAGGGTTCGGATGGTTACCGGTTTCGGATGCATGACCTCAACGACATCTTTGTATTTATCAAATAGCTCATCTTCACCGGGAAAATCGGTGCGGTTGAAATATTGAAACTCGGTACGGTACAGACCGATGCCATCACCACCATAATTGAGCAAGGCAAACACTTCCTCGGGCAGCTCGATATTGCCCATAACCGACAACCGGACGCCGTCTAATGATTCTGCCGGCGCTTTGCTATCCCGCGTTATGACTGCCTTATATTCTTCATAATCGATTTTGCGTTCTTCATACTGCAACAGAGTGTTTTCAGTCGGACGCAGGATGACAATACCGCTGTTGCCATCCACGATGATAAGATCATCATTTCGAATGGTTGAGGTTGCTTCTTTAAGTCCGACAACAGCTGGGATTTCGAGACTGCGCGCAATAATTCCCGTGTGCGATGCTTTGCCGCCCCGATCGGTAATAAACCCCTTAACCCGTTCAAGGTTGATCTGACAGGTTTCCGCCGGCGAAAGATCCTGTGCTACAAGGATTACGCGCTTTTTGATGGCAGCGATATTGACCTGCTTGGCGCCGGTCAGGTTGCGCATGATATTGTCTGCCACCTGAACAACATCCGCAGAGCGTTCTTTTAAATAGGGATCGATCATTGTCTGGAAAACTTCCCTCAGATTCGATATGACCGTTTTAAGCGCCCACTCGGCATTGATATTTTCCTGCTTGATGGTCTCAATGCAGCGGCCATAGAGCATTTTGTCCTTGAGCAGTGCCAAATGGGTTTCAAGGATATGGGCATGCTGCAATTCCTCTGGACTTTTTTCGAGGATACCCAGCAGCTCATCCCTGGATTTTTTTACAGCCGCCTTGAATCGTTTGACCTCATTTGACAGATCTTTGGCCTGTATCTTATACTTTTCAACGATTTCGACACCTTCCCTGTCAACGCGATAGGCTTTGCCGATGCAAATCCCCGGAGATGCACTGATGCCTTTGATGATTATTTCCTCAGCAATTGATTTCATTTTAAATCCGCCGGTTCTTTAAATCCGCCTTCGACCAATTCTGTGATTGCTGCCAAGATATCTGCATCGGCTTTATTTTCGATACGGATGGTTATTTTTGAACCTTTTTCACATGCCAGTGTCAGGATATCCAGAATGCTTGAGGCATCCGCCCGTTCTTTGCCTTTTTTCAGCCAGATCGAAGCTTTAGAGTGGTTGGCAAGCGCGGCTATTTTTGCTGCCGAGCGCGCATGCAAACCCAGTTCATTTACAATTATAACTTCGCGCGATAGTTCTGAGTTTGAATCGATCATAAAGAAATTAATTGTTATAAATATTTAGGTAATTATCAAGATATCAATATATGTCAATTTGAAATCATTGACAAGATTGGAAATGGTTGTTAAGGTTTTGCCGGCTTCAGTTACAACTAATTGAAATAAAACAATAATTATTATTTACAACCTGTAAAATGCGGAGGATTAAACCATGCCTGAAAAAGTATTGATATTCGGCAAAGATGCCTGACCCTACACGCGGGCAGCTCGTGAAGCTTATGCCAAGGGTAATAAGGAGGTAGAATATTTCAACGTCATATCAGATCCCGACCAACTCGACACGATGCTGGAACACTCTGACGGCGTGCGCAAAGTGCCAGTGATTGTTGAAGATGGAGACGTTACTATCGGTTTTGATGGTGGCACGTGAGGGGTCTAATTTTTCAGCTGTAGGCTGAAAAATTAGTTATTGGTTATTCGTTAATGGTTACTGGCCGCTGGCTCCTGGAGCGAGCAGTGGTCTCCGATTACGGGCACAGGTGCTCGACATTTGTGTAATGAGGCTCAATTTGAAAGCAACCGAGGACGAGTAGGAGTACGAGGACGATAAAACCCATCAGATTTCGTCCTCGTCGTCGTCCTCGAAAATTAAAATCACCAACTTCCTAACCCTTATTATGCCAGCAGCGGGAAGCCAGCAGCCGAAATTGTGTAACCGGAATTGAGAATCGGGTAAACTCCCAATAATACCAAACAATATGGTAAACCCTATGTTAGAGGCCAAGTCCAAGCAACCGTCAAACAACGAAATGCTGCTCAGAATGAATCAGCTGGAGCAGGAAACCCGGGTCCTGAGGGAAGCCGAAGCGGCCCTTCGCCGTCAGAATGAATACCTGACGGCGCTGCATGAGACGTCATTGGGTTTGATTGACCACCTGGACAAAGAGGAGCTGCTTGAAGCGATTTTATTGCGCGCAGCGCGGCTCAGCGGCACCGAGCACGGCTATATTTATTTGCTCGAGCCCGGTGATGAGGAAATGCAGATCCAGGTGGGAATGGGATTTTTTAAAGCCCAACTGGGTTTACGGGTTAAACTGGGTGAGGGCATGGGGGGCAAGGTTTGGCAGATTGAAAAACCCCTGCTGGTCGATGACTATCACTCCTGGGAGGGGCGGCTTTCCGACAAGTCTTTGGATAAGCTCCATTCTGTGGTTGGGATACCACTTAAGTATGGCAGCCGGGTCCACGGGGTCATCGGATTGGCGAGTGTCGAGCCGGATAAGAAATTTCATGCGGAAGATATTGCCATCCTGGGTCGCTTTGCCGAGCTGGCGCTGGTTGCTCTTGATAAGGCGCGATTATACGCTGACGTCCGGCGCGAGCTGGCCGAGCGCAAACGAACAGAAATAACCCTGCGCGAAAGCGAAGAGCGCTATCGACTGCTGCTGGAATCTTCCCCGGATCCCATTGTGGTCTATAACATGCGCGGCAGGGCCACCTATGTGAATCCGGCCTTTGAACAAACATTTGGTTTTGCGAGCGAGGCGGTCTTCGGCAAGACCATCGATTTTGTGCCTGAGGAAAGCTGGCCGGAAACGAGGGACGCCATCGAAAACATGCTCAGCGGCAAAAAAATTCATCTGTTTGAAACCCGGCGCCTCACCATAGACGGCCGGGTGCTGGATGTTCAAATCAGCTCGACGCTTTACCGGGACCAGGCTGGCAACCCGGTGGGCAATATTGTTATTCTACGGGATATCAGCGTCCAAAAAAATGCCGAGAAGGTTTTGCAGAAATATCATGATCAGCTGGAGGAATTGGTTGCCGAGAGAACCGCGGAACTGGCCAAAACCAACCGGCAGCTTGAACAGGAAATCGAAGAGCGCAAAAGAGCAGAAGAGGCGCTGCGCAAAAGAGAAGTGGAGCTGGAGGCCCAGTCCCATCACCTCGAAGAAGTTAATACGGCCCTGAAAGTCCTGCTAAAGCAACGGGAGGATGATAAAAAGGAGCTCGGTGAAAATGTCCTGTCCAATGTAAAGGAATTGATCAGCCCGTATGTCAGCCGATTAAATAAAAGCCGGCTCAACACCCATCAAAAGACGCTGATCAATATTATGGAGTCCAATCTGAAAAACATCATTTCCCCGTTTATCAGCAAACTGTCCTCAAAATATTTTAACTTCACTCCCATGGAGATCAAGGTCGCCAACCTGGTCAAGGAGGGCAAAACCAACAAAGAAATCGCAGAGCTACTGTGCCTTTCCAAAAACACCATATTATTCCACCGGCATAACATCCGCAGTAAACTGCGCCTGAAAAACAAAAAAATAAACCTGCGGTCTCACCTTCTATCCTACGATAAATAGTGGTTATTACCCACTATTTTACCACTATTTTATCAACTTGACATTATCATCGCATTCGTTATGGTTAGCATCGTTGGTTTGCCATTTCAATATCTTATATTACCGTCCAATATAATTGATAAACCCGTACCAATTGTTGAGACCCATTATTCTCTTGACTAAAGCGCAGATACATTATAGCTAAATCACTTTAAAAATAACACTTTCAATCAAATGAATTCTATTCATTTTTTTTAGATTGTTCCGTCCAGAGAAAGAGATTCTTGCAACATTGAAAGAGCGGGGAGTTGATGGCGACATTAAAGGTTGACGATGTCACGCTTTCATTTGGCGGTCTGAATGCTTTGTTCGGTGTAAGCCTGGATGTTCAACCGGGACTGATTACCTCAATCATCGGTCCCAACGGTGCCGGCAAGACCAGTTTGTTGAATTGTGTCTCCGGGTTTTACCATCCGACATCGGGTGACATCTATTACGGAGATCACAAACTCAATAAAGCCTCACCGCACCAGGTTTCCATCATGGGAATTGCGCGGGCTTTCCAGAATATAGAATTATTCAGCGGCATGACGGTTCTGGATAACCTGATGCTGGCCCGGCATAAAAACCTGCACTATGGCCTTCTGGCTGCCATGGTCTTTTTCGGCAAAGCCTCCCAGGAAGAGTCGCAAAACCGTCAGTATGTCGAAGAGGTCATCGATTTCATGGAGCTGGAACCCTATCGTAAACAAACGGTGGGCAATCTGAGTTACGGAATTCAAAAACGGGTCGAGGTGGCCCGGGCCCTAACCCTGGCGCCCCAGCTGCTTTTGCTCGATGAACCCATGGCGGGCATGAACATCGCAGAAAAGGAAGACATGGTGCGATTCATCATCGACATCCAGAAAGAGCGTGACGCCACTGTTGTCCTTGTGGAGCATGACCTGGGTGTTGTCATGGACATATCAGACCGCATCTATGTGCTTGATTTCGGCGAGCTGATCGGCGCCGGCAGCCCTGATGAGGTCGTCAAAATTCCCAAGGTTATTGAAGCTTATATTGGAGAAGAATAGCCCGGATGCAAGACACAAAAGAACTCCTCAAATATACCATTCCGCAACTGCTGCGCTGGCGGGTTAGTGAGACCGGCGACAAGGTCGCCCTACGTGAGAAAGATTTCGGATACTGGAACAACTACACGTGGAACGACTTTTACGACCGTGTGCGCAAAGTCGCTCTGGGGCTCGAGAAGTTAGGCGTCAAAAAGGATGACAAGCTGGCGTTGATCGGCGACAACATACCGGAGATGCTGTTCACCGCCATCGGCGCCCAGTCCATCGGTGCCGTTTCGGCCGGGGTCTATCAAACCAGCCTGCCCGATGAAATTGCCGAACTGATCAATTACATGGACGTAACGGTCGTTTTCTGTGACGACCAGGAACAGGTGGACAAGCTGGTGGAAATCCGGGATCAAATTCCCCAGGTTCGCAAGGTGATCTATGAAGATCCGCGCGGCATGCGCGATTACCGATCCGACGACTGGTTTATCTATATCAAAGATCTGTATGAGATGGGCGCCGCAGCTGACGCTGAAAACCCGGAAAAATACGACGCCTTAATTGACCAAGCAAACCCTGATGATGTCTGTCACTTCTGTTTAACATCCGGCACCACCGGATTGTCCAAAGCATCCATGATGACCCATAAAAACTATATCAACATGGGCATCCAGATCACAAAGGTCGACGAGCTCTCCAATACCGACGAATACCTCTCTTTTCTACCCTTTGCCTGGATCGGCGAGCAGATGAACTCCTTCGGGGTGGCCATGGCCACCGGGATCACCATCAACTTTCCCGAGTCGGTCGAAACCAGCATGGAGGACCTCAAGGAGATCGGGCCGCACTTCATGTTCGGTGCCCCCAGAATCTATGAAACCATCCGCTCACAAATCTGGCTCAAGATCGATGAATCCTATTGGCTCAACCGCTTTATGTACAATAAATTCATCAAGATCGGAGAAAAGGCCGCCCGTTACCGGATGAGCGGTGAACCGATGCCGGCATCCCTGCGGTTTATGGCCTGGCTGGGAAAAACCCTGGTGATGGATCCACTGATCAACCAGATCGGGCTGCGCAGGCTGCGGCGGGCCTACACCGGCGGTGCGGCCCTCGGGCCCGAGCTGTTCACCTTTTACCAGGCCATTGGCGTTAACTTGAAGCAGATTTACGGACAGACTGAAATCACCGGCATTGCCTATATGCACCTTGACGGTGACGTGCGGCCAGATACAGTGGGCAAACCGTTGCCGGAGACCGATTGTAAAATCAGCGAACAAGGAGAGATTCTGTCGCGCTCCCCTTCGGTTTGTGTGGGCTATTACAAGCTAGACGAACAGACGGAAGAGCTGCTTGAGGGGGGATGGCTCCATTCCGGAGATGCCGGTTATCTGGATGACAATGGCCACCTGGTCGTGATCGACCGGGTTTCCGATGTCATGCACAACAGCAAGGACGAGATGTTCAGTCCCATGTTTCTGGAAAACAAGCTCAAATTCAGCCCCTACATCAAAGAGGCGGTCATTTTCGGCGACCAGCGGGATTTTGTGGCTGCGCTGATCAACATCGACCCCATCGTGGTCGGCAAATGGGCCGAAGACCGCGGGATTTCCTTTACGACTTACATGGATCTTTCCAACAACCCGGAGGTCGCGGAGTTGCTTAAGGAGGCGGTGATCGACATCAACGCGCGGGCGGAAAAAGATCATTTTAAAATCAAACGCTTTGCAGTATTGTACAAACTGCTGGACATGGATGACGGCGAGCTGACCAAAACTGGTAAAATACGTAGAAAATTCGTCATGGAAAAGTACAAAGACCTCTACGACGCCCTTTACGACGAAAGCGTCAGCAAAAAGAAGGTCGAGGCCTTTTTCCAGTATCAGGACGGCCAGTCCACAACCGTGGAGGCTGAAATGGCATTTTATACCATGGAAGGAATTGCATGAGTTATTTTTTTCAGCTGGTCACCAGTGGTATCGTGGTAGGTTCCATCTATGCCCTGTCGGCGCTGGGATTTGTGTTGATCTATAAGTCGAGCCGCGTGCTGAACATCGCCCATGGACAGATTATCGCCTCCGGCGCGTTTATTACATATGCGCTGACGGTGTGGATGGGGATCCACATTGCGGTCTCATTTATACTGAGCATGATCATCACTTTTTTCCTGGCCATGAGTGTCGAGCGGGTTTTTCTACGCCGACTGATTGGCGAGCCGATCATATCGGTGATCATGGTGACCATCGGGCTGATGTCGATTATCGACGGCATTATTTACATGACACCCTTTGGGTCGGAAAATTTCTCGTTCCCGGAATTTCTTCCCAAAGTACCGATTAGCTTCTGGGGCATTTCCATTTCCTGGACCCAAATGGTGGGTGTGGTCATAACCTTTATCATGATAGGTGCCTTTACCTGGTTTTTTAAAGCATCTACCGTGGGCATTTCCATGCGGGCGGTTTCCGACGATCAATTTGCTTCCATGTCCATCGGCATATCCGTGCCCAAGGTGTTCGGCCTGGCCTGGGCCACGGCGGGGTTGAGTGCCGCCGCCGCCGGAGGCATCATCGGCAATATTACGGGTTTGAATTTCGATGTTCTGCATTCGTTCGGCATCATCGTGTTTCCGGTTGTGATTGTGGGCGGGCTGGATTCCATTTTCGGAGCGGTGGTGGCCGGTATCATCATGGGCCTGATCCAGCAATTTGCTTCCGGCTATCTGGACGGTAAATGGGGATTGAACGGGACGGCGGATGTGTTGCCTTACATTATTCTGCTGATCATTCTGTTGATCAAACCCCATGGTCTTTTTGGTATACACGAAATAGAGCGGGTATAGTCTATGGCTGAAAATCGATGGTTAGCCACGGGTAACTTCTTTACCTCTTACAGGGCCGAGCAGCGCATCTTTCTGACGAATATCGACCGGTTGGTTTTTACCTGTTTTTTGCTGCTGCTGTTTGTCTGGCCCCTGGTGTTTGAGGTCAGCAACAAGTACATGCTGGTGATCGACACCATTCTCATCGCCATTGTGGCGGTATACGGTCTGAACCTGCTCACCGGATTTGCCGGGCTTATATCCATCGGCCATGCGGCCTTCGTGGGTGTAGGCGCTTACACCCTGGCGACGTTTGCCAGGATTCTGGGCAGCGACCACGTCTTGTTGACCCATTACTGGCCACTGATGATTTTACTGGCCGGTGGTGTCGGCGCGGTTATCGGCGCAATCGTCGGGTTGCCGTCTTTACGGCTGAAACACCTCTACCTGGTGATCGCCACACTCTCTTTCCAGATGATTTTTCAGTGGACCATTAACTTTTCGAGATTTTATGATCAGGGACAGACCATTGCGATCGGGCGGGTGTTCTGGTTTGCCGGCAAGGTGACCCGCAAGCAGCACTATTTTTTCTGGTACTATGTCATATTGCTCGTCGTGGTGGTACTGGGTTTTGCCGTTCGTAACCTGTTGCGCAGCAAGCACGGCAGATGCCTGGTGGCCGTGCGGGACAATGACCGCGCCGCCGACGCCATGGGCATTCACCCCGGTTTTACCAAGGTGTACGCTTTTGCCCTGTCGGGCTTTTTCGCGGGCGTTGCCGGGGCCCTGCATGCCTACCTGTGGCGCGGTGTGGGCTTCGAGTCTTTTACGCTGCATCACTCCATTTCTTACCTGGCCATGGCCATCGTGGGCGGCCTGGGCACCCTGGTAGGGTCTTTCTTCGGGCCGGTGGCCATCCTGATGCTGGAACTGCAGGTGGAAAACATTGCTGAATTTGTGGGGCACTATTTCACGGCCATAGGGGATGTGGCCACGGCTTTTCGGCCACTGTCCTTTGGTCTGGTGATCGTTTTGTTTTTGATGTTCGAGCCGCGTGGCATTGCCAACTGGTGGCGGATCACGCGCACGTATTTCAAGTTATGGCCCTTCCGCTATTGATGGTCAGTTGCGGATACAACCATAAGCAGTCTATAATGTTCGCTAAACTCGTAAACTGCTAATCAAAACCAAAAGGAGGAAGAAATGAAAAACAAACAAGTCACTTTCATGCTGGTTGGTCTGTCTTTTCTGTTGATGTTGGGATTTTCGGCTCAGGCCTTGGCCGGAGAAACCTATCCTATCGCCCTATCCCTGGCGATTACCGGACCGACATCCGACGTTGGAAGCCCTTATTCTAAAGGAGTCGAGGATTATTGCAAATATGTCAACGATGAAAAACTGCTGGGCGATGACAAGCTGGAGTGCTTCATCCGCGATGACGGTTACAAGACAGAGGTAACCAAACGCAACTTCGAAGATTTTTTGGATGAAAAGATCGTGTTTTACCTGAACTATTCCACCGGCAGCACCATGGCCATGAGAAAGGATTTCGACGAAGAAAAAATTCCGACCCTGCCCGCATCCTTTCATGCCGGCAACCTTGTGGATTCGACTTACGTCTTTTTGCCGATTTCCTCTTATTCAAGCCAGGCTGTGGGGCTGGCTGAATATGTGGCCGCCAATCACAAAGGCAGCGGCAAACCCAAAGTGGCCCTGTTCCTGCATCCGTCGGCTTTTGGGCGGGCACCGCGCGACGATGTTAAGAAAGCCATTGCCGCCGGTCTGAACATCGATCTAGTTGAAATCGTGGAGCACGGCAAGGACCTGGACAACACAGCCATGCTGCAGCGGTTTAAAAGCAAAGGGGTGCAGTACGTGATCAGCCAGACGGTTCAACCGCCGGTGGCCACCATGCTCAAAGGCGCTCAAAGTCTTGGTATGATCGCCAAGACCTACGGTGAGGCCGGCAAAATAACCTTCCTGGGCTGTCACTATGCCGGCGGGCCGGACCTGATCGGATTGGCCGGTTCGGCTGCTGAAAACTATTATTGGACCACTTCCTATAAGCTGATGACCGCCCCGGGACCGGGAACGGATGCCCAGCTGGCCCTGGCCAAACGTTACGGCCGCGATGAGAAAGTGGCCCAATCCCAGAACTACACCAACGGCATCATGGTGGTTCAGGTGGCCGTCGAGGCCATGCGCCGGGCAAAGACAAAGGGGAAAAAAGTTACCCGTGCCAGCCTGTATGAAGAGATGCTCGCCATGAACGGCTATAACGCCTTTTATCCCTTGACCACCGTCGGTCCGGTCACCTTTTCGAAAACCGACCGCGAAGGCGTGGACACCCTGCAGCTGTATGTGGCCAAGGACGGCGTGTTCCATGAGCTCGGTTTGCCGTTCGCATCTGAGTATGTCAAGAAGATCAAATAATGGCATCCTGACATTTCAGTATGAAACGCGGAACTGCCGCTTAAACAAAAGGGGAGGGTTGCTTGCGGCAACCCTCCCCATCTGAAACGAAAGATCGCATGAAACCCCAAATATCCAATGGCAATCTTCTGGATGTCAACAACATCGAAGTTGTCTACAACGACATTGTTCAGGTGCTGCGCGGCGTCAGCCTGAGCGTGGCCGAAGGCGGTATCGTTGCCCTGCTGGGAACCAACGGAGCCGGCAAGACCACCACCCTGCGGGCCATCAGTGGTTTGCTCAAGCCTGAAAACGGCTTTATCAAGGACGGGTACATCAAATTCGATGGAAACGACATCACCAACGTCCTGGGCACACAGGTCGTCAAGTTGGGAGCGGTCATGGTGCCGGAAGGGCGTCGCGTATTCAAGCACCTCACCGTGGGTGAGAATATCCGCGTGGGATCCATCACCCGCCGGGACGGTGCCCAGAGCATCCGCAAGGATCTGGAACTCATGTCCGATCACTTCCCTCGTCTGGCGCGGGTTACCAACCGGTTGGCAGGCTACTGCTCCGGGGGCGAGCAGCAGATGATCGCCATTGCGCGCGCGCTGATGTCGGCACCCAAAATGCTGATGCTGGATGAACCCTCTTTAGGATTGGCACCGCTCCTGGTCAAAGAAATTTTTGAAAACATAGAACGCATCAACAAGGAGATGGACACGACCCTGCTGATCGTTGAGCAAAATGCCAAAATTGCGCTGGAAGTTTCGAACTACGCCTACATCATGGAGACGGGAAAAATCGTCCTGGAGGGCCCTTCTGATGATTTGAAAAACAACCCGGATGTCAAGGAGTTTTACATGGGGGTTACCCAGGGCGGCGGCCGTAAATCATTCAAAGATGTTAAATCCTATAAACGCCGCAAACGCTGGATGTAGATTTAAACCAGCAAAAAAATAATGAAAGCTATCTCCGGCAAGGAGGGGTGCATGAAATTTCTGGTCGGCTACAACGGTTCTGATGAAGCTAAGGCTGCCTTATCTTTGGCCAAGGATTTTGCGAAAACATTCAATGCCAGGGTTATTGTTATGGCATCCATGGAAGGCGGTGCCGGGGAAAAGGTTGAAGATATCACTCAGGCTGAACAGAACCTGCGAGACGCAAAAGATTTTCTTGATGAACAGGGTGTTGAATGCGAAACCCATCAGTTGGCCAGAGGCTTTACGCCCGGCGAAGATCTGGTAAAATTCGCCGAGGAAAATCAAATCGACCAAATTTTTGTCGGGATTGAAAAGAAATCCAGAACCAGCAAGTTAATACTCGGGTCTACGGCCCAGTTTGTGATCTTAAAAGCGCCGTGTCCGGTGATCACAGTAAAATAAGCATCGCACCAATAAGCCGGTATGAGACGATAGGCTATTCTTTCACAACGTTCCCTAATGCATTCAAACAGTGCACGATTTCGCTGCTGATAATTCATGCCGCTACAATCAATGGTTGGGCGGAAAGACTCCTCGACCCTTCATTTATATAGGAATTGATTATGGGCCTTTACGATTTTACCTTTTATGATCTGATTCAACGAAACGCAACTAACTTTGGAAAGCGGCCGGCGTGGTTTGAAGTCGATGACCAAAGAACGCTGACCTTTTCGGAGGTTAAAGAACAGGTGAATCGATTGGCCGGCGGTTTGCAACAACTGGGCATCCAAAAAGGCGACCGGATTTGTGCGGTGGGTAAAAACAGCCTGGAATTTTTTCTGCTTTACGGGGCAGCGGCGGCACTGGGCGCTATCGTTGTACCCATCAACTGGCGATTGTCAGTGGAAGAAGCCCTTTTTAATTTGAACGACTGTGAGCCCAAAATTCTTTTTGTGGATGCTGATTTTCAGGAAATGACGCAAGATCGAAAGGACAAATTACCTTCGGTTGAGCACTTTTTTAATTTGAAGCCGTCGGGCGGTGATTTTGCGGAATTTGCCACCTTGCTGGATAACCCGGCTGAGTTTGATGCGGTTGATGTCGCAACAGACGATGGCCTGGTGATCATTCATACGGCGGCTGTGGCCGGAAGGCCCCGGGGCGCGCTGCTAACGCATGGCAATGTGATTAGCGCTAATATCAGTTTGAATTTGTTGTTCGATTTATCTGTTGAAGATGTGCATTTGAACCTTTTGCCGCTTTTTCATGTAGCCGGTTTGTTCATGGCGACCGGCAGCTTTCATGCCGGGGCGCTGAGTATCAATATGAACCGATTTGATGCGCAACAGGCGGTGGATTTAATTGCTGAAAAGAAAGTCACGGTTTTGTATGATTTTTCACCGATTTTATCTTCTATTCTTGATGCGCACGAAAAATCCGACAAAGACATTACGTCTTTAAAAACCGTCAAAGGAATTGAAAATCCGGAAACAATTGAAAGATACCAGAAGGTGACCGGCGGCACTTTTTTTTGTGTTTACGGCCAAACGGAAACATCGGCCATGGCTACTTTAGGTCGCTACAACGACCGGCCCGGCTCAGCCGGCCAAATTCTTGAGCTGGCCGATGTGAGATTGGTCGATGGCAGTGACAATCCCGTCGGCACCGGTGAGATCGGAGAAATCGCCGTCAAAGGACCGATGGTGTTCAAAGGTTATTGGAATTTGCCGCAAGATACCGAATACACTTTCCGGGGGGGCTGGCATCATACCGGCGACCTGGGCCGTTTTGATGAAGACGGTTTTCTCTGGTACGAAGGTCGTAAGGCCGAAAAAGAACTGATCAAACCGGGCGGAGAAAACGTTTACCCGGCGGAGGTTGAAAGAGCGATTTTAGAACACCCTGCCATCGAAAAGGCCGTTGTAATCGGCGTTCCTGATCCCATGTGGAAAGAAGGCATCAAAGCCGTATGTATCTTAAAACCCGGGCAGGAGCTGGATGCCCGGGGCTTAATCGCCTTTGTTAGTCAACATATTGCCAGCTACAAAAAACCGCGCTACGTCGAGTTTTTAACCGAGTTTCCCCTCCTAAAGGATGGCTCTCCGGATCGGGCGAAAATAAAAGAACTTTACGGCGGGCCGCAGGAATAATGGCATGGGGCATAGGGCAAGGCGCACGGGGCATAGCGCAAAGCGCATAGAACATAGGGTTTGAAATAAAGCGGTTGCAACGCTTAGCTCAAATCACCCATCCTTTGCAAACAAATCTTTCCGAATTCCTTTTCCTTCCGATTTCAAGAGTGTTGACTTCCCACCTTATTTTCCTTATATCCTTAATTTATTTATGTTATTTAGGGTTTAATTTTTTTGTATAAAATCGCGATGCGATTTTATTGCGGTTTTATGGGGAGAGAAGAATGGTCAGACAGGAGATTTCACTTTTTCTGAAAAATGTGCCGGGTGAACTCGGGCGGCTGGCAGCCATGCTCGCAGAAGCCGGCATTAATATCGATGCCCTCACGATTCAGGATGCATCATCTTATGTTCAGGAGCTTTTTAAAGGCAGAGGAAAATCGCTGAAGCGGATTGCCTCGGCGGCGAGCTATAATTCGATGCGCAAAGATTCAGCCGAATTTGCCCTCATCCGCCTTCTGGTCGGCGATACGGATAGGGCGGTTGACCTGTTGTCAAAAAATGATTTTATTTTTGACGTGCAGCCCGTCATTGTCCTTGAACTTGATAATCGGCCGGGGGAACTGGCAAACATTTCTTCAAAATTCGGCAAAGAGGGTATCAATATCAATTATGTCTACGGATCGGTTTCCTCGCCCGACGAGAAATGCCTGTTTGTTTTTTGCCCGGAAGATATCGAGAAGGCTTCTATAATATTTAAATAAAGACAGAAGTCAGAAGTCAGAATTTTTTTGACTTCTGTCTTTTGCCAGGTTTCTTTGACCGATACTTGTGTTGGCAGAACTTGAAGGCAGGATGAGCGTGCAACCATGGGGGAAGGGCAGGGATGCGATTCTAGGAAATCCGGCCATCCGCAAACCCTTTGACAATTTCACACATCAAATGCACGTTTGGCACAATACTGTCCAGTTCGATGTATTCGTCTAGACTGTGCGCGCCGCCGCCGCGAATCCCCATTGCATCGATGGTGGGAATGCCCAGCGAAGCCGTAAAGTTGCCGTCCGAACAACCGCCGGTTGTCGTTAACTTCATGTCGATTCCGATCGCTTCACCAATGGTTTTTATCTGCTCCCATAATTGAAAGGTTTTTTCAGACGGCACCATTGGCATGCGATTGATCCCGCCAGCGACCTCAACCCGAACATCCGGTGTATGAATATTACGGCCGAGGTCTTGAAACCCTTCCTCGATTCTTTGCGCTTCGTCTGCCTCGGCGATGCGCACATCCACGCTGGCTTCGGCAATGTCAGGAATCACATTGGCGGCCGTTCCGCCTGAAATGACGGTGACATTGACCGTGGTGCCGCGGTCGATGCGCGCCAGTTCGTTGACGGCCAAGATTTGATGGGCCAGTTCGATGACGGCATTGGCACCCTCTTCCGGAGCTACACCGGCGTGGGCGGCTCTGCCGTGGCAGGTGACTTGAAAAACACCGCCGCCTTTGCGGTGCAGGAGCCGCTCACCGGTGGCTCGCCACGGTTCGAACACAAAAACACAACGGCTTTTACTGGCCAGGCCTTCATACCAGGGGCGTGAAATGCGGGATCCGATTTCTTCATCGCTGTTAAAGGCCATGGCGATGGCGATATTGTCAGCCGCACCGGCGCGTTGCAGGATTTCAGCGACATGCAGCATGGTCACCAGACCGCCCTTCATATCGCAAACCCCCGGACCGTAGGCCCGTTTGTCGTCTTTCGAAAAGGGTCGGGCCGACGCCGTTCCCTCTTTAAAAACCGTATCCATATGCCCGATAAACAGCAGATCAAAGGCCAAATCGTCTCTGTCCAGCGGCCGGTTGGCAACCTCCAGGCACGGCACCTTGCCACCATCAAATGCATGGCGGGTGGTCATCCACCCAATCTTATCAAAGCGTTCCTGGAAAAAACCAGCGACTTTGTCCAGACCAGCTGGGTAATGACTGCCACTGTCGATATTGACGATGGTTTCAAGATCGGTCATAAATTGATCATAGCGTGACACAATGGTATCATACATCGGGTTTTCTCCTCTTCGGCCGAGAATGAACGGCCTTCATATCGCCCGGGCACTGAGGTTTCGCTCAAAATTCTCAAACCGGCCGGATTCATACCGCTTTTCATATTAATGTTCCGAATGGCGGAAATGCGGCATAAGTGGTTGTAGAAAAAAACGTTTGAATTTCGGTTTTGTCTGTTTACCCGAATTAGGGTTTGCGTTTGTCCTTGAGGACATGATTGGATATCACAATTCGTTGAATTTCAGAGGTGCCTTCATAGATGGTAAATACGCGGGCATCCCGATAAAAGCGTTCGACCGGATATTCTTTGGTAAATCCGTAGCCACCGTGCATCTGCAGGCATTTGCCGGTGGTGCGGTTGACCATTTCGGAGGCAAACAGCTTGGCCATTGACGCCTGGGCCGTGTAGTTCTCCCCGCGATCCTTCATTTCGGCCGCTGCAAACGTCATCAGCCGGGCAGCCTCGATTTCAGTCGCCATATCGGCTATCATCCAACGCAATCCCTGAAATTTGGCAATCGGCCGGCCGAACTGCTCCCTTTCCTGGGCATATCGCACAGCAGCGTCAAAGGCAGCCTGGGCTACGCCCACGGATTGGGCGGCGATACCGATCCGGCCGCCGTCAAGACCCGTCATTGCAATTAAAAAACCGTCTCCTTCGTTGCCCAATCGGTTTTCAGCCGGGATGCGGCAATCTTCAAAAATAAGATCGGTGGTATCGGACGCGCGCAGGCCCATTTTGTCTTCGAGGGCGCCCACCGCCAAACCCGGGGTGCCCTGCTTTACTAAAAATGCGCTGATTCCCCGGTGACGTTTCCCTTCATCGGTTTTTGCGGTTACGATAATGAGGCCCGCATTTTTACCGGTGGTGGTAAACCTTTTTGTGCCGTTGAGTATATAGCTGTCGCCATCAAACTCAGCTTTGGTCGTCTGTCGGGCCGGATCTGAGCCTGCATTGGGCTCGGTCAGGGCGAAGGCGCCGATGATTTCTCCGGTTGCCAGTTTGGTGAGATGCTGCTTTTTTTGATCCTCGGTGCCATAGCGTAAGATACTTTCGCAGACGATTGAGTTATGCACCGACATGACCACTGCGGTTGAGGCACAGGCGTAAGCCACTTCAGAGAGCGCCAGGACATAGCTCACTGAATCCGCGCCGGAGCCACCATATTCGGGGGGAACCATCATCCCCATCAGTCCCAATTCGCCCAGTTTTTTTAAGTTGTCGCCCGGAAATTCTTTGGTTTTGTCGCGCTCCATGGCCTTGGGTGCAAACTCCGCTCTGGCCAGATCCCGCACCATCGATTGAACCATGAGTTGTTCTTCGGTTAACTTAAATGACATGTCTCAACTCCTCGTTAGCTTCTGGTCTTTTGTCACTAGCCGGAGGCGAGCAGCCAGCTAACAGCTATGGTGAATAAATCACAACCAGCAACTCAGCCGAATCATCACTGACGTTTGTTAGCTTGTGGCGAATGCCGGAATTGAAATGCAGCGAGTCACCTTGATCCAGTATATTAACATGTTCTCCGACGACCACCTCGATTTTACCGGTCAGCACATACACGAATTCTTCACCTTCATGGTGGTAACCGACGCCTTTGTGATCCTGCTTGGGTTCGATCGTAACCAAAAACGCCTTCAGGTGCTTATTTTCAGCGCCGGGGGTCAGGGTCGTGTAGGCGTAATTTTTGGTCCGCTTGGTATGCGCCTTAATGCGGCTTTCCATCTTGGATTCCGGCTCCTTGAGCAAGGCGCCCGAGTCAATTTCCAGGGCTCTGGAAATTTGCAGCAAGGCCCCCACCGGGGGAATGGACTTGCCGGATTCAATTTCTTTCAGATAATCAGTGGAAAAGCCGGTTTCGTTAGCCAGCTGATCGAGTTTAATTTTTTTACCTGTGCGGACTTTTTTTATTTTTTGCCCGACAGGTACGCGTTTTTTTCTCTTTCTTTGCGGCATAATTCCTCCAATCAGTTTCGCTGCACTCAATTATGACATATGCGAGTGCTGGAGTAATAGCTTATTGGATAACCGAAGTTGATTCTTGCAATGTAATATTTGTCTAATTCCGATACATCGCTAAATCAAACCAACATTCCTTTTATACCATGGTGCGTGGTAATAAAATTAATCGATGTTATATTAAAGTGGTTTCAAAATCGTAGATTTTGTTTGAGGGTTAGGCGCAAACCGTTTTAAAAACGGAGCGTACACGATAGTACGCGAGTATTTTGAAACGGTTTACAACACAGCCCTCGAGCAAAAGATGGGGTTTTGAAGCCACTTTTAATAGTCGTAAAAGCCTTTACCGGTCTTCCGCCCCAACCATCCGGCTTCGACGTATTTGCGCAGCAGCGGGCAGGGGCGATATTTGGAATCCTTGAAACCATCATATAAGGTTTCCATAATGGCCAGGCAGGTATCCAAACCGATCAGATCTGCCAGAGCCAACGGACCCATAGGATGATTCATTCCCAGTTTCATAACCGTATCAATATCTTCGCGACTGCCGACGCCGTTATAGAGGCAGTAAACGGCTTCATTGATCATCGGCAGTAAAATTCGATTGGCGATAAAGCCCGGGTAATCGTTTGCTTTAGCCGGTGTTTTGCCGAACTTTTCAGCCAGCTCCCAGGTGACCTGAAATGTCTCATCCGAGGTGGCAATGCCGGGGATGACTTCCACCAGCTTCATGACGGGGACCGGGTTCATAAAATGCATGCCGATTACTTTGTCGGGCCGGCGGGTTTGGGCCGCGATCCGACCGATCGGAATTGATGAGGTGTTGGTGGCCAGGATAACCGGATCACTGCAGATATCATCCAGATCTTTAAAAAGCTGATATTTTATTTTTTCATTTTCGGTGGCGGCTTCCACCACGTAATCCGCCGGAGCCAAATCCGCCAGGCTCACGCTGGTCTTGATCCGGCCTAAAATTGCGCGTCTGTCATCTTCTGACATTTTCCCTTTTTCGACACCGCGGCTTAAGATCTTAGAAATGCTTTCAAAGCCCTTTTCTACAAATTCTGCTTTGATGTCATTCATGATGACATCCAGACCGCTCATCGCTGCAACCTGGGCGATCCCGCCGCCCATCTGGCCGGCACCGATAACGCCAAATATTTTGATAGTCATCCCTTTCCGCCTCCCTTCAATCTGTTAGGTTTCAGGTTTCAGGTTTCGGGTGTCAGTTCCTGGATTCCAGGGTTCAAGGTTCAGTGTTCCGAGGTTCAGCTCTATGTTTCATATATTCAAGCTGCCATAAGCCACAAGCCCGCGACAAGCAGCCGGCGACCAGAAGCCCGAAACCTATCAGATACACCCAGCCGGTCCCTGACACCTGTCACCTGAAACCCTTAATCCCGGATTTATCGCTTGACAATCATCGCCACTGCCTCACCGCCGCCCAGACACAGGGAGGCCAGACCGGTCTTTTTGTTCTGTTTGATCATTTCATATAAAAGGGTAACCAGCACGCGGCAGCCGCTGGCGCCAATGGGATGACCGAGGGCCACGCTGCCACCGTTGACATTGACTTTGGCCGGGTCCAGGTTGAGCTCTTTTAGCACCGCCACGGTCGAGCCGCTGAAGGCTTCGTTAATCTCAAACAGGTCGATCGCATCCTGGGATATGCTTTCCTTTTGCAGGACTTTGGGGATCGCTAAAATAGGGGCCACCAGAACGTACTTCATGTCCAGACCGGCGGATGCCTGGGTGCCGATGGTGGCCATAATCTCGCAGCCTAGCTCGGCGGCTTTGTTTTTGGACATTACGACTACAGCGGCAGCCCCATCACTGATGATGGAGGCATTCCCGGCGGTGGCGCTTCCATCTTTTTGAAATGCCGGTGACATCTTTGCTAATATTTCATAACCGGTCTCCCGCGGACATTCATCCTGTTCAAACCGCACCGGAGCGCCCTTGCGTCGGGGAATCTCCACCGGCATGATTTCGTCTTTGAATTTCCCGGCATTGATGGCTTCCAATGTTCGGCGATAGGACTCGGCGGCATAGCGATCCTGATCTTCACGGCTGACGTTATATTTCACTGAACACAGGTCATTAGATATGCCCATGTGAAAATCGTTGACGATATCCCATAAACCGTCGTGTACCATATGGTCCTGCAGCTTTCCCGGGCCCATCCGATAACCGAAGCGGGCCTTTTCCAGAAAATAGGGTGCCATACTCATATTTTCCATGCCTCCGGCCACAACGATGTCCGCATCACCGGTCTGGATGGCCTGGGCGGCCAGCATAACAGCCTTCAAACCCGAGCCACAAACTTTGTTGATGGTGAAACATTCGGTCTCCCAGGGCAGATCTGCTTTGACGGCGGCCTGCTTTGCCGGATTCTGGCCATAGCCACAGGGCAAAACTATCCCCATAATGGCTTCATTCACCGCATTTTTCTGAATGCCGGCTCTGTGGATGGCCTCCTCAATCACCAGGGCGCCCAGCCGGGTCGCTCCGATATTGGCCAGGGTTCCGTTAAAATTGCCCAGGGCGGTCCGCACCGCACTGACAATGACGGCCTCTTTCATATTGATTCTCCTCCTACAACCTAAATTGAGCGTTTCAAATTTAAAAATTGGGTAACATATACTATTTTTACGGAATTCTATCGTTTTTAATTTTTTAAATTTAAAACCCCACGGGGGCTTGCCGATCTTACCGCATCTACTGCGTCAGATGCCGTCCCGCATAGGCAACTATAGCGGAATGACACCTTCCTTGTAGCTACGGCAATCCACCAGAGGCGGATCTTCAACCTCGACAATCGCTCAATTCAGGTACAATCTAAATTGAGCGTTTCAAATTTAAAAAAGGAAACAACTTTACAAAAGGATTATCTCGATTTTTTCCTATCCGGTATCACTGTAGAATGCAAGCTCAATGCAAACTGAACGAGCGCTCGGTCAATGGATAGCACGTCTTGTTTTAGCTTGTCAAGTTTTTCAGCAGGCAAGCTATTTTATTAATTAAATAATTGAAATATAACAACATAAAACATATTTCGGCGCTGGTTCATCCCCGGCAATATTCCTATTGACAAATGAGTGCGGTTCCATTAAAAATAGGCGTATGACCGAGCGCTCGCTCATTATTGTTAATATGCTAATATTATTTCTATTTTTTAATAATATTCCGTTCTTTTTGGGTGGTGATTCGAACTACCCTATTATGATATGTTTTTGATGTAGGAGGACATGTATGAACGAAAATTTTTTAGCGGTCGAACAGGAAAACGGTATCGTCACATTGACCTTAAACCGCCCGGAGGTCATGAATTCATTAAATTTCCCGCTGTTGCAAGCCTTAAAAGACCAGATTGAATCTTTACGGTTCAAACGGGACGTTCGTGTGGTGATCATTACAGCAGCCGGCGAAAAAGCCTTTTGTGCGGGTGCAGACCTTAAAGAACGGGCCACACTGCCCCCGGAAAAGGTGAGAGAATATATTTTCACCATTCGCAATCTGTTCACTTCTATCGAGGAGCTCAACAAGCCGGTAATTGCTGCGATAAACGGTATTGCGCTCGGTGGCGGTACCGAGCTATCTCTGGCTTGCGATATCCGCATTGCAGCCACCAGCGCGACCATGGGTTTGACAGAGACACGGCTGGCCATCATTCCCGGCGCCGGCGGCACCCAGCGGTTGCCGCGACTGGTCGGGCGCGGCAAAGCCAAGGAACTCATTTTTACCGGACAGCGCATCAGCGCCGCGGAAGCGTTGAAGATCGGACTGGTCAACAAAGTCTGCGAACAGCAAGACCTGCTGGATGAATGCAAGAAAATGGCCGCCATGATCTGTGAAGCCGGACCGGTTGCCATCGAACAGGCCAAATATGCCATTAACCGTGGGCTGGAAACCGACATCCATACCGGCCTGGCTATCGAATCCAATGCCTACTGGGTCTGCATTCCGACCAAGGATCGTCTCGAAGGGCTGGCGGCTTTTAAGGAAAAGCGAAAACCGGTATACAAGGGCGAGTAAACCATATTGGCATAGGGCATAGAGCATAGGGCATAGGGTTGTGGTTTTTGCACTAAGCTTATAAACCTTCTTCAAGGGCGCTATGCACTATGCGCTTTGCTGAGAGTTGATAAAGTCTGCCCATTTTAAATTTAGCCATTCTGGCTAGAAAATCATAGCAAGGAGGGATGAAAATAAAATGACTGAATATGATTACTGGAAAATTTTTCCGAGAATGCCGAAAAAGGTAACCATCGGCGACATTACCGTCAGGGATGGATTTCAACATCTGGAGCAATTTATTTCGACCCGGGCAAAAACCTTTTACGCCGAAGAATTAATATTTGCCGGTTGCCGCAACATCGAAGTGACCAATCTGGGCAATCCCTATCTGATGCCGCAATTTAGCGATGCCGAAGAGGTGTTGGCACATTTGCGAAGCGACCGCTTCAAAAACCGCTGCGCCAAAAAAGGGATTAACTATGATGACCTCTGTATCACGGCGGTTACCATCCGGGAGGGTGCTGTTGATCGGGCCATCCGGCTCAAGGAAAAAGGGGTGGGTCCTGATCGGTGCTTGATGATGGTTTCAACCGAGGAAGAGCATCATTTCGCAAATTCGGGAACAACCCTGCCGGAGTACTGGAAAGAGGCGGAGCACTGCATCAAAAAATGCACGGATGCGGGCCTGAAAATGTGCGGTACGGTCAGCACCATTTGGGGCAGCCCCATCGCCGGGGCCACTGAACTGCAGGATGCTGTCGATTTTACCAAACGCTGGTTGGAAATCGGTGCGTCCGACATCGAACACGCCGACCATGACGGTAGCGCATCAGCCCCGGATGTGTATCGCTATTTTTCGATGATCTTGGATCAAATACCGGACACCTCCCTTCACATTGCCCACTTTCATGAAACCAAACGGGTATCCTCAGCTTCGATTCTGGCAACGCTGCAGGCCGGCATCGCGCATTTTGAAGCCACGCTGGGCGGCATGGGCGGGCAGCCGGCAAATTTCTTGGACGACTGCCCGGTACCGGGAACCGGTGAATACTATTATGAAGACCCCCGCTATGTCGGCCTCACCTGTCTGGAAGATATGCTGGTTCAGATCGACGAGATGGGCATCGAACACGGCTACGATGTCGATCGCGTTTTATGGCTGGGACGCCAGATGGAACGCACCGTCGGCAAGCGACTGCGCAGCGAAGCGGCCATCAATGGAAGAACATTAAAAGGAGGCCATCCCAAATTTGCCCGGCCGGGCCTTAAAAAGTTAAAAGAAAAAATAGGGGAAAAACCCGATCAAAGCTTTCCCAAAGAATGGGATCCGACGCCGGTACTACCGGAGCAATACAGACCATAACCTAAATCGAGCGTTTCAAATTTAAAAAGGGGAATAGAATTTATTATTTTTTAGGTATTCTATCGTTCTAAATTTTTAAATTTGAAACCCTTCGGGCTTGCCGATCTCACCGCATCTACTGTGTTAGATGCCGTTCCGCATAGTCAACTATAGCGGAAAGGCATCTGCCGTGTAGCTGCGGCAACCGCGACAATCGCTCGACTCAGTTTGGTTCTGGTTTTCGCTGATTTTCTGCCGCAGAGACGCAGAGTTCGCAGAGAATTTCTATTTTCCCTTTATCGTTGAGAGGACGATAAAGGGAAAGCTGAAATCCGCTTTTGCGATAATGAATTAACCAGATCTCTTGAATTTTCTGCAAACTATAGAATTATTGGCCCGAAGGGCCTGAGTGTATTTTGTCTTCGCGCCCTTTGCGTCTTTGCAGTGAATATATGAGGGCATCCTATGAATAAAGATGTGGAAAGTATTGATGAATTGAGTCAGCAAGATACTGCCCGTCTGGTAATGGATATGTTTCATCGCATTGTGATTCATTATGCCCTGTGGTTTACCGAAGTACGGCACCAGATGGGCATGGAGCGCGCGCTGGATATCTTAAAAACCGCTTCCGACAGAAGTATTGGCATTCAGTTAAGCCGGCTGGCCAAATTTATCGGATTTGAAATGAAAGACGGTGTGCCGGAGCCGCTGCTGAACATGTCGAAAGCTTCGCTTCAGCAGCTTCTGGACCAGATTGCCGTCAACTGGTTGGCCAACGATGGGGTCTGGTTTCAGGCAGTGGAGTTCAGCAGCGGAATGGATGACGCCAAACGCTGCAATGACACCTGCTGGGCCCATTTTTCACCCTTTGAGGCCCGGTCAATCACAAATTTTCTGAACCTGGCCCCCCAGCCCGGGCTGGATGGCCTGAAGAAAGCCCTCAATTTCCGAGTTTATGCGCGCATCAATAAACAGCGTATCATCGAGGAGGATTCGGACAGTATTGTCTTTCAGATGAATGAATGCCGGGTGCAAAACGCGCGCAAAAGAAAAGGCCTGGATGATTATCCCTGCAAATCGGGCGGGATGGTCGAATATACGTATTTTGCCCGCAGCATCGACAAGCGCATCTCCACCGAATGCATTGCCTGCCCGCCGGATGCGCATCCGGATGATTGGTATTGTGCCTGGCGCTTTAAGATTAGGGGGGGATAAAAACCATTTCAAAACCGCTTCTCCGCTGTTTGCGGCTTTTAAAAATCGCTAAGCTTGCTGTTATCGAGGACGAGCACGAGGACGATGCTGGGTAATATTTCTCTTTTTCGTCTTGTCAATTAATCCCCAATGGCTGCATTTTGATTCGAATTACGGCTGACCCTGCTTGATATCCACGATGGGCTGTACAAACCGGGATTCGGTATCCCAGGGGAACAGTATCCAGGTGTCCTGGCTGACCTCGGTGATAAAGGTGTCCACCAGCGGCCGACCTTCGGGTTTGGCATAGACGGTGGCAAAGTGGGCTCTGGGCAGCATGTCCCTGACGATACGAGCGGTCTGCCCGGTATCCACCAGATCGTCCACCAGAAGCCAGTCTTCGCTGTCGATCTCCACCGGTTTCAATATTGTGCTTGCGCCCTTATCCCGTCCTTCATAACTGGAAATACAGACGGTATCCACCAGACGGATTTCCAATTCGCGCGCGATAATGGACGCCGGCACCATGCCGCCTCTGGTAATGGTGACAATTCCTTTCCAGGCATGCATATCCACCAGTCGCCAGGCCAAAGCCTTGGAATCGCGATGCAGCTGCTCCCAGGATATGGGAAAGGTCTTGGTATAGGATTCTTGAGTTGCGCTCATGATCAACCTCATCAGAAGCTTTCTCAAAAATGCATCTAACCCGCCTGCGGCGGACAGGCGCCCAAGAGCTGCGTTATCCTGGATAAATGGATTACACATCTATTTCTATAAATACTAGGGAGTGCATAAAACCGATTCAAAATGCTCGAATACTGTCGTGTATGCTCCACTTTTGAATCGGTTTTCGCCTTGCCCTTGGACGCGATCTACTATTCTTAAGACAGCTTCTATTTATTCGTTAATGCTAATCTAGTATATGATGACTCTGTGTGCCTTGACAATTTTTATAACCATTAACAAATAATCCTTAACTAAATAACCTCAGTTTGAGCAGCACTGCTCAAACTGAGGTTATTTATCCTCACGCATATAAGATTTTGCCAGTGCACTGGGTGCGCCCACGCGTTTGCTCAGTGCTTCCCACCAGGTCAAAATGACTAAGACAAATATGGTGGCCAGGTACGGCAGCATGTTTAAATAGGCTGCGGGAATCGTGGTCCCGGATGCCTGCAGACGGAACTGCACGGCATTGATGCCGCCGAAAAGAATGGCGCCCCAGACCGCCCGGGCCGGATTCCACATCGAAAAGATCACGAGGGCGATAACGATCCAGCCTCTCCCGCCGGTAATATTTTCGGTCCACCCCGGGGCATACGAAAGTGAAAGATGGGCTCCGCCAATGCCCACCAGCATTCCGCCGAGGATGGTATACAGGTAGCGAACTTTTGCAATATTGATTCCCATGGCATCAGCGGTTTGCGGGTTTTCGCCCACAGCCCGTAAATTCAATCCATTGCGGGTTTTGTAAAGGTAATACCAGCCTGCCGGCAGCAGGAGATAGACAATGTAGGTCAGAATATCCTGATTGAATATGGCGCCGATGATTGGCAGTTTGCTTAAGAACGGTATGGCGATGGGCTCAAATTTGGCGCCCACCAGCCCGACCAGATAGCCTTTGTTTGATTCCGGGCCCAGCCGTTGCCCGAGAAAACTGGCCATCCCGGAGCCGAAAAGGGTGATGCTCAAACCGCTGACCACCTGATTGGCGCGCATGGTAATCGATAAAAATGCATGAATGCTGGCCATGGCCCCGCCCACCAGCATAGCCATCAGGATTCCCAGAAACAGGCTGCCGGTGTGATAAACGGTGGCAAACGACGTCACCGCACTCATGAGCATCATGCCCTCAATTCCCAGGTTAAGAATCCCCGAACGTTCGGTATAAATTTCTCCGACCGTGGCATAAATCAGAGAGGCCCCTGAACGCAAAGTGATGGCCATCAGAGATGTTATCAGTTCGATCATGCGTTTACTTTCACGGGTTCCAAGGTTCAGCGTTCAGAGGTTAAATGACGACCATATCGCAGACTATCTTCTGTGTATGTCCTCCGACTTCTGACCTCAGTTCTCTGTCCTCTAACCTCTGTCCTCTGTTATCAACCCGATTGAGCGTCCCTTAATTTGGTTTTAATGATGCGTAATCTGTATTCGGTAAAAAGGGAGCCCGCCAGCATGGGAAAAAGAAGCATGCCCTGCAGGACGAGGCCCATGGAGGCCGGCAATCCCATCATCATCTGAACCTGGTCACCCCCGACCAGCAGTGCAGCAATTAACAGGGCCACAATTATGGTTGCGATGGGATTGAGCTGTGCCAGCCAAGCGACGATGATGGCCGTATAACCATAACCGATGGAAAGACCCTGCTGCAATCTTCGCGAGATCCCGGTAACCTCGCAGACCCCGGCCAGCCCGGCCAGGGCGCCGGCCAGCAGAAGGGCGGTCATGATATTTTTCGCAATATGAATGCCCTGGGTCTGGGCAGCGCCGGGATTATTACCGATGACCTGGAGTTCGAAACCCCAGCGCGTTCGGTTGAGAACAAACCAGAGCACCAATGCCAGAACCAGCGCAAATATCAAACCCAGATGGGCCCGTCCGGCAATTCTCGGCAGCCACGTGAAATCCGGGAACTGCGGTGTGCCGGGAAATCCGAATCCCTTGGGGTCACGCCAGGGACCGTAATAGAGATGTTCCGCAAAAAGAATAGCAACGTAGTTTAGCATCAAGGTGGTGAGAACCTCATCAACCTTTAAGCGAACCTTGAGCAGGGCAGGGATGCCGGCCCAGAAGGCTCCCGCCAGCATACCCACCAGGATGGCCAGGGGCAGGACCATCCAGGGCGGCAAAAAAGGAGTCCAGAATAAAACCACCCAGGATGCCGCGATACCGCCAAGGGTCAGCTGACCCTCGGCTCCGATATTCCAGAATTTTAAACGGAAGGCGACCAGCACGCCCAGACCGGTCAACATCAGCGGTGTGGCCTTCACCAGGGTTTCGGTAAAATTCGGCCATGATCCGAATGCGCCCTTGAACATCGCAATAAACGTCACAAATGGATTGGCTTTGAATATGGCCAGCAGAATAGCGGTTAAAATAAGCGAGATAAAAAAAGAAGCCAGCGGAACCAGAAAAATGGCTTTGCGAGATAGTGTTTTTCGTTTTTCAAAAACAATCCGCATTAATTTATCTCCAATTCCATTATTCCAATATCAAGCTGTTGTTTCCTCTAATTTCACTCCAGCCATCATCATTCCCAGTTTTTCGGTATCGGCTTTATTGGACGGAAGAATGCCCATGACCTTGCCTTCGAACAATACGGCAATATTGTCCGCAACGCCTACCAGTTCCTCCAAATCCTCAGACACCAGCAAAATAGCGGTGCCCGCCTCGCTCTGGGCGATCATCTGTTTGCGAACAAATTCAGTGGCGCCCACATCCAGGCCCCTGGCCGGATAGGCGGCAATTAGCAACCCGCGACAGGCATCGATTTCTCTTGCTAAAATGGTTTTTTGGATGTTGCCACCGGAAAGAAATTTGGCATGCGTTTGCGGGGTGGGTGTATCGATGCTAAACAGATCAATCATGCGGCGAGCCAGATCGAGTATTCTGGCGGGGTGTAAAAATCCCTTTCTGACCAGAGGGGGTTTGCGGTAGCATTTCATGGCCAGATTGTTGGCGACACTCATATCACCGGCGACGCCTCTGGCGATCCTATCCGCCGGGATATGGCTAACGCCGGAATTAATAATTTCCAGAGGGGATTTATTGGTTTTGTCTTCATTAAAAATACGGATCTTGCCGCCGCTGACGTTGCGAAGACCGGTGAGAATTTCGACCAGCTGCTTCTGCCCGTTTCCGGCCACTCCGGCAACACCCAGGATTTCTCCGGAGTGAATTCTGAAAGAAATCCCTTGGAGTGCCGGCAGGCCCTTGTCATTGTTTGCGCTCACATCAGTTAACTCAAGGGCAACATCGCCAAGGTCGTGGTCCTTTTTTTCGAGCCGAAAAAGCACGTCGCGGCCCACCATCAAGCGGGCCAGCTCCTGCGGGTTGGTTCGGTTGGTTTGCTTTACGGTTACCAGGCGGCCTTTATTAAGCACCCTTACCCAGTCGGAGAAGGCAATGACCTCCTCCATTTTATGGGTAATGAAAATGGCCGATTTGCCTTCACGGGTCATTTGCTGTAGAATTCCATTCAGCTCTTTTGCTTCCTGGGGTGTTAAGACTGCTGTGGGTTCATCCAGAATCAGGATTTCAGCGCCGCGGTAGATGAGCTTTAAAATTTCAACCCGCTGTTGCTCACCGACGCTCAACTGCCAGATGCGACTATCGGGGTCGACCTGCAGATTGTACCGTTCAGAGAGTTGCCGGATTCGGCCGTTGACATCCACCATATTCGGGACAAACGGCAGGTCGGGTAATCCCAGAATGATATTTTCCGCCACCGTCATGGTGTCCACCAGCATAAAGTTCTGGTGGATCATCCCAATGCCAAGCCGCATGGCATCCCGCGGGGAATCGATTTCGACGCGTTTGCCCCGGATAAAAATCTCACCCGCATCGGCCCTGTACATTCCGGCAAGGACATTCATGAGGGTACTTTTACCCGCACCGTTTTCGCCCAGCAGGGCCAGAACCTCACCGGGATAAAGTTCCACATCCACGTTTTCGTTGGCCACCACATTGGGGAACCTTTTGGTGATTCCCTTCATGTCCAGAATAGGCGTTGTCACTTTTTTCGTTTCTCTCCGGAAGCAAAAATTGGCAAAGGGCCAAGCGCAAAGCGCATAGGGTTGACAAATTGAAATTATCATTAATACGCTTTGCCCTATGCCCCATGCGCTATGCCCGATTTCACGCTTCGAATACCACTAATAGGCAATGCGAAAAGAGCTAATATGCATGAGATATTCTATTTTCCGGCCTTGCCTATAACCCCCTCAACAAAATAGCTCATATTGAGCATATCCGGGTCGCTCAACTTGCCACCCGCAGCAACCACCTCTTTACCGTTTTGATCTTTAATGGGGCCATAAAAGACATCCCAGGTCCCGTTTGTCATTTCTTGTTGTTTGGCAGCGACCAAATCTTTGACGGCCTGCGGCACTCTGGGGCTATATTCAGACAGCTTAACGATGCCGTCTTTCAACCCGCCCCAGTACTGATGCGTTTTCCATGTGCCATTTAAAATGGCTTTAACGGTGGTGACGTAATAGGAACCCCAGTTCCATACCGGGCTGACCAGGACGCTGTCGCCCACAAAACCGCGCATATCGGAGTCGTAACCAATACTCATTAAACCCCTTTCTTTTGCGGCTTTCTGCGGCTCGGTGGTGTCCTGATGCTGGGATATCATGTCCGCACCGGCGTCCAGCAAGGCAACTGCCGCCTCGCGCTCTTTGACCGGATCGAACCAGGTATTGGTCCACACGACTCTGACCTGAGCTTTGGGGTTAACCGAACGGGCACCCAGCGTAAAGGCGTTAATACCCCGAATCACCTCCGGGATGGGGAAAGCCGCCACATAGCCGATAATGTTGGTTTTGGTCATTTTCCCGGCCACAATCCCGGAAAGATACCGCGGTTGATACATGCGGCCAAAATAAGTGCTCATGTTCGGCGCAGTTTTAAATCCCGAGCAGTGTTCGAAATAGACGCCGGGAAAATCCCGCGCAACTTCCAGCATGGGGTCCATATACCCGAATGACGTTGCGAAGATGACCTTGTAGCCCTGCTGGGCATACTGCCGAATCACCCGGGCCGCATCCGGCCCTTCGGGCACGCTCTCGATATAGGTGGTCTTGACCTTGTCGCCGAACTCGGTTTCCAGCATCTTTCTGCCGGTATCGTGCTCCCAGCTCCAGCCGAGATCACCGATTGGGCCGACATAGATAAATGCCGCTTTTAAGGCTTCCTTGGCATCAGCTTTCGCCGTTCCCAGGGCCCCGCCGTTGAACAAAACCCAGGTGAAAGCCAAAAAGGCCATCAGCGTTATCAATAATCCGTTTCTTTTCATGACTGCCTCCTTTCAAAATTTATGAAGTCAGAAATTAAAATAATTAAATATATGTTTAATCTCCTAATATTATTCACTAAAAATGAAAAATGGGCGTTGAGTGCTCTGGCTCAGTCACTTAGGTCTGCTGAGCGTGGTTGGAACAAATTGAGTGGATCCACGTGACGTATCACAACCCGTTTGCGAGTGCAAGTCTCCCATGTTCCTGATTCAGAACAGTTGCTTAAGCATTTAAACAGGGTCAACAACTGCCCAGAGAAATATTACGGAGTCATCATATTTCCGCAATGGTTATTAAAATATTTAAAGGTATTATGGAAAATATTGACGTACCCGGGTTTGTCTTCTATCCAGGTTATGGTATGGTCCTTATATCATAGTCGACGACTGGATTTAAACACACGGGAGTATCGGCGCAATGGAAAACATACTCTGTCTTAAATGCCTGATTTGCGGCAAGCAATATCGTCATGATGAAGTTGATTACATTTGCCCGCAACACGGTGATGAAGGCATACTCGACGTTCAATACGACTATGATTTCATCGACCGGCAGATTAGCAAAGATGCCCTTTTGAACTCAAGCGACCTTTCGATTTGGCGATACAAACCGCTGCTGCCGGTTTATCCTGAAGCGGCAGTTCCACCCCTTGCGGTGGGATGGACACCGCTGTATCACACCCCCCGCCTTGCCAAAGACCTGGGCCTAAATGCCTTGTGGATTAAGGACGACGGCCGCCAGCCCACGGCTTCTTTTAAAGACCGCGCCAGTGCGATTGCCGTGGTGAAGGCCAGAGAAAAAGGTGCTAAGATCATTACGACGGCAAGTACCGGAAACGCTGCAGCCGCATTAAGCGGTCTGTGCGCCAGCATGCAGCAGGCGAACGTGATCTTTGTCCCGGAAACCGCCCCACAGGCCAAAATCGCGCAGTTGCTGGTATTCGGTTCCCGCGTATTTCTGGTCAAAGGAACCTATGATGACGCCTTTGAGCTTTGCCTGAAAGCCACCCGGACATACGGCTGGTACAATCGCAACTCCGGTTTCAACCCATACATGACCGAAGGCAAAAAAACCGCTGCCTATGAAATCTGTGAACAAATGGACTGGCAGGCGCCGGACTGCATTTTTGTCTCAGTGGGGGACGGCTGTATTATCGGGGGGTTGCACAAGGGCTTAAAAGATCTGCAGGCATTGGGTTGGATCGATAAAATGCCCAAACTGATGGGCGTGCAGGCTGCCGGCAGCAACTATCTTTATGCAGCCTGGAAAAATAAGGAAGATATTCTCACCAAAACGCCGATCAACGCGCAGACGGTGGCAGACAGCATCAGCGCAGGCTTGCCCCGGGACCGTATCAAGGCACTGGCAGCTGTAAATGAAAGCGGTGGTGCCTTTATTAGTGTTGAGGATAAGGATATATTGCGCGCCATTCCCGAATTGGCCCGCAGCACGGGTGTTTTTGCAGAGCCTGCCGGCGCCGCCGCATATGCCGGCCTGGTAAAAGCGGTTGATCAGCAGCTGGTATCCGGCGATGAAACCATTGTGATTCTGAACACCGGCAATGGTTTAAAAGATATCGCCGGCGCCATGAAGGCGGTTGAGCAAGTTGGAACAAAGCCGTTTCGAGTTGCACCGGACATCAAAGTACTCCAACAGGTGGTGGATGGCTGGAGTGCGACCTGATTTATCTGCTAACAGTTTCAAGCGATTTTGAATTGAGAAAGCCACACGCGAAGACGCAAAGGCGCAAAGTTTTTTTAATAATTTTCTTTATGGCTTTTCTTTCGCGGGCTTAGCGGCTTTGCGTGCGGATAGCAGCTTACAGCAACCTCGAAAAAGGATATTAAACCGTGATCGATCTAACCGTGGTTCCCGAAGGGCATGAAAGTGCCGTTAAAAGAGCCAGAGAAAAAAACATTATCATTCCAACCTTTCAGCAGCAGCAGAACCCCGACCACATTCCTGAGGCCATCGTATCCCGCTTGAAAAACATTGGGTTATGGGACATCGATCCTTTGAATCTTTTTCGGATCACCTGGCATAATGAGCCGGTGGCGCACGGGGGCGGGTTTGGCGATGTCAATTTCATCGAATTTCCCAAAACGCTAACCGGCGTTGAGGCGCGCATTGTGGCTATTGTCGGTAAATGGTTTCCCACCGGGGCACACAAGGTGGGGGCGGCATTTGGCTGCCTGGTTCCCCGGCTGGTGACCGGCCAGTTCGACCCCACCACCCAGAAGGCCGTATGGCCGTCAACCGGCAATTACTGCCGTGGGGGGGCCTATGATTCGACCTTGCTGGGCTGCGAATCCATCGCCATCCTGCCCGAAGGCATGAGTCGTGAACGCTTTGAATGGCTCACATCGGTTTCCGGAGAAATTATCAAAACCCCGGGCAGTGAAAGTAATGTCAAAGAAATTTTCGACAAATGCTGGGAATTGAGGGAATCCGGACAGGCTCTGACGATTTTCAATCAGTTTGATGAATTCGGTAACTACCTCTGGCACCATGAAATCACCGGACCGGCGGTGCTGGAAGTCCTCGAACGCATCATGGGCCCCCAAGATAAGTTCCAGGGATTTATGTCAGCCACCGGCTCAGCCGGCACGATTGCCTGCGGGGATTTTCTGAAAAAGCAGTTTCCGCTGAGTAAAATTGTTGCCAGCGAAGCGCTGCAGTGCCCGACCCTGCTGCGCAACGGATTTGGCGAACACCGCATCGAGGGCATCGGTGATAAGCATGTGCCCTGGATTCACAATGTCAAAAACCTCGATATGGTGGTGGCCGTTGACGATGAAACCCCCATCAGCCTGATGCGCCTGTTCAACGAGCCGGCCGGCAAAAAATATCTCGCAGCCAAAGGCGTTTCCCCAGCGCTGCTTGATATGCTGGACCTGCTGGGAATATCCTGCATTGGCAATCTTGTGACGGCCATTAAATTCGCCCGCTATTATGAACTGGGTGATGATGATATTGTCATGACGGTGCTGACCGACTCCATGGAGATGTACGCCAGCCGGCTGGCCGAACTCAATCAAGAACGCGGCGAGTTTACAGATAGCGATGCAGCTGCCGTATATGCCCGAAATATAGAGGGGCTGACCATCGACAATATGGAAGAACTGACCTATTACGGGCGTAAGCGCATTCACAATCTCAAATACTATACCTGGGTTGAACAGCAGGGCAAAACCTATGAGGAAATTCAGAAGCAGTGGTATGACCATGATTATTGGGACAGTATCCCCGCTAGTGTGGATCAAATCGACGCCCTGATTGAGGAATTTAATGCCAAAACCGGCCTGCTCGATGCTCTCTAGTTGTTAAAGCGGAATAGATTCTGTTTTAATTTAAAAATTAGGACAGGATTTTTTGGATTATTTTATGTTGATCACTTTCCAGAAGAAAGGGATGAAATTTAATCCGCTTAGCGGAAGTAACCTTGGTCAGTAATTAAGAAAAGAGAATCTTCAACCACTACAACTATTTAACATCTACTCTTGGCTGCCAAATGTGCGATGTTATCG
Organism: uncultured Desulfobacterales bacterium; assembly: GCA_947259495.1. GTDB lineage: Bacteria > Desulfobacterota > Desulfobacteria > Desulfobacterales > JAHEIW01 > JAHEIW01. The sequence continues at coordinate 37,613 of CAMYLV010000011.1, forward strand.
ACAGGTAGTTTTTATTTAATAACCGGCCTGGTTGCCGAATTAAAAGGATTCCACCGCAGGTGGATTGTGTTTTCACGGCTTCATCTAGAAACCGTGGAAGAAAAAAATAGATCCCGTTTATCCTCTAAATCTTGTCTTAAAAAAATACGATAGAATCTATTCCAACATAGAGGCCAGGATATGAAAATCGACTTTAAATCGGTTCTGAATCGTGCCAACGAATATAAGCCCGCGATTTCCAGATTTTTACGAGATATGATAGCCATCCCCAGCGAAAGCTGCCAGGAAGAAAAGGTGATTCAGCGGATCAAACAGGAAATGGAAACCGTCGGGTTCGATCGTGTGGATATCGATCCCATGGGGAATGTCCTGGGGTATATTGGAAACGGCCGTCAACTGATTGCCATGGATGCCCATGTGGACACCGTTGGTGTCGGGGATCAGGCCCAATGGGATTATGATCCGTATCAGGGTTATGAAGACGATGAAGTCATCGTGGGACGTGGCGCCAGCGACCAGGAAGGCGGTATGGCCGCCATGGTATATGCCGGTAAAATTATCAAAGACCTGCACCTGGAAGATGATTATACGCTGCTGATTACCGGAACCGTTCAGGAGGAAGATTGTGATGGTCTCTGCTGGCAATATATAATTAATGAAAGCAAGATCCGGCCCGAATTCGTAGTTTCCACCGAACCGACTTCCTGCCGGATTTATCGGGGGCAGCGCGGCCGAATGGAAATTAAAGTGGCCACCGGCGGGGTTAGCGGTCATGGCTCGGCTCCTGAAAGGGGCGATAATGCTATTTTCAAAATGGCACCGATTCTCAATGAGCTTCAGGTTTTGAATACGCGTCTGAAGGAAGACGATTTTTTAGGCAAGGGAACGCTGACAGTTTCTGAAATTTTTTCTAGCTCGCCCTCCCGCTGTGCGGTTGCCGACGGCTGCTGGATCTCTATCGATCGGCGGCTGACCGCCGGCGAAACCGGCGAAACCGCTTTGCAGCAAATTCGGGATCTGCCGGTCGTTAAGGAAGCCGGCGCCCAGGTTGTAATGTACACCTATGACCGGCCATCGTATACCGGTCTGGTGTATGCGACAGATTCCTATTTTCCGGCCTGGACCCTGAAGGAAAAGCATCCGGCGTGTCAAACGCTTGTGGCCGGCTATCAAAACCTTTTCGGAGAAGATCCGGTTGTGGACAAGTGGACATTTTCTACCAACGGGGTGGCGATCACAGGGATGTCCGGAATTCCCTGTATCGGCTTTGGACCGGGCCATGAAGATCAGGCCCACGCCCCGAACGAGAAGACCTGGAAAAGCGAGCTGGTTCAGGCTGCAGCCTTGTATGCTGTTATACCGGCCATGTACGTTGATCAATTTACCGGGAATTAACCTGTTACGAGGGTGAATAGAGGCGTTTCAGTGGGGTGAGATCCATGCCCAAATTGCTCGTAATCGCCATCGGCGGCAATTCATTGATAAAAGACCCCCGATATCAGCGTGTCGAGGATCAATACGCCGCCATCTGTGAAACCGCCCGGCCGATCGTTGATATAATCGAAGACGGTTACAGAACCGTCATCAGCCATCCGCGGAAAGGCGGGCACACGTATTTGCCGCGAAGAATCCTAAAGGGGAGCTGCCGGAGATAAAGTATTTAAAATGCTTCACGCAAAGACGCCAAGACAGGAAATTTTTTTAATCTTTTGATTTGTTCTTTGCGGGCTTTGCGGATTTGCGTGCGAATAATATCCGGTAACGGCTTTACCAATGAGCAAACATTAAAACAAAAAGGATCCATGATAAAATTCATTTTAAACGGCTCAGAAGCATCCTATGACGGTGATCCCGAGATTTCTCTGTTAAACTATTTAAGAGAGACAGCGGGTATTGTTTCTGCAAAAAACGGCTGTAGCGGGGAAGCAACGTGCGGCGCCTGCCTGGTCGAAGTAAATGCCAAACCGGCACTTTCCTGTATAACACCCATGAAAAAGGTAACCGGTGCGAATATTGTCACCATTGAAGGCTTTCCGGAAAGCCTGCGCCAAACCCTCGGGCGGGCATTTGTGGTCAAAGGCGCCGTGCAGTGCGGTTTTTGCACGCCCGGTTTTTTATCGCGCGCCAAAATCCTTTTGGAGAAGAACCCGCAACCCAGCCGGCACGACATCATACAGGCCCTTAGATTTAATCTGTGCCGCTGCACCGGTTATATCAAAATTATCGATGCCATCGAATTGGCGGCCGAGCATATCCGAAAAAATCAGGAGATCAGACTTTCAGGCACCGGCAAGGTGGGTGCGTCTCAGCCCAAATACGATGCCTATAACAAAGCCGTCGGCCAAAGCGCCTTTATCGACGATATGCGCATCGATGGCATGCTGCATGCCGCTCTGAAATTTAGCGACCATCCCCGGGCACGAGTGCGTAAGATCGATATTTCGGCAGCAGAAGGCATGGCGGGTGTCGTGCAAATCTTCACGGCCAATGACATTCCCGGCGAACGCACCATTGGTGTTATTCACCAGGACTGGCCGGTAATGATTGCTGCAGGCGAAACCACACGGTACATTGGGGATGTCCTGGCCGGAGTGGTAGCCGAAAATGAAGAAATTGCCCGCCAGGCGGTAGCTGCCATCTCGTTGGAATACGAGATCCAGGAGCCTTTAACGGATTTGCACGTCGCTGAAAGCAGCCCCATCAAAGTCCACGAATCCGGGAACCTGTTGAGCGTATCCCATATTCAACGCGGCGACGATATTGATTCTGTTTTAAAGACATCGGCCTATGTGGTGACAGCCACTTACCAGACCCAGCGGGTGGAGCATGGGTTTTTAGAAACCGAGGTCGCGATTGCGCTGCCGTCAGGGTCAGATGGGATTGAGCTCTACGTTCAAAGCCAGGGCGTATATGAGGATCAGCGACAGATCGCCCACATCCTCGGCGTTTCCAGCGATAAGGTCAGCGTGAAACTGGTACCCACCGGCGGGGGATTTGGCGGCAAAGAAGATTTGACTGTTCAGGGACATGCAGCTGTTTTCAGTTTCCTTCTGAAAAAACCGGTCAAGGTCAGCTTAAGCCGCGCTGAATCCATCCGCATGCATCCTAAGCGCCATCCATTTCACATGCAATACGTCCTGGGGTGCGATGAAAACGGCAAGCTGACCGGATTGTCCGCAAGGATCATAGGTGATACCGGCGCTTATGCTTCGTTGGGGGGCGAAGTGCTGGAAAGGGCCGCCGGCCACGCCACCGGCGCCTATTACGTTCCAAATGTCGATATCGAATCCAAAGCCGTCTACACCAACAATATTCCCTGCGGCGCCATGCGGGGCTTCGGTGTTAATCAGGTCACCTTTGCCATGGAAGGCTGCATTGAACAGCTGTGTGCCCGGGGCGGGTTTGATCCCTGGCAGTTTCGTTATGATAATGTTCTCGATACCGGTAAGGAGACCGCCACCGGACAGATCCTGGGCGAGGGCGTTGGTCTTAAAGCAACACTGCTGGCGGTCAAAGATGAATTTTATACGGCCAAAACAGCGGGGCTGGCCTGCGGCCTAAAAAATTGCGGCATCGGCAACGGCGTGCTCGAAGAATGTGACGTTAAAATTGAAATCAAATCTAAAGATCATATCGTTTTACAGCACGGCTGGACCGAAATGGGCCAGGGCGTGGATACTGTCGCCCAGCAGATTCTTTGCGAAGAAATCGGACTGGATGACCCGGGTTGTATTGAAGTCAGTGTCAACACCGATTCCAAAGCCAGGGCCGGCATGACCACCGCCAGCCGCGCGACGTTTCAGATGGGACATGCCATCATCAACGCCGCCCGTGATCTTAAAAAAGATTTAACAACCCAAAGTCTGGCGCAATTGAGAGGACGGGTTTACACCGGCCACTGGGTTTGTGATTGGACCACCCGGCTCGGAAATCCGGGCGTAGTCCTGACTCATTATTCCTACGGATATGCCACCCATCTGGTGATTCTGGACGATGTCGGGCGGGTGGATCGTGTGGTGGCGGCCCATGACGGAGGGCGAATCATCAACCCCACCCTGTTTGAAAGCCAGATCGAAGGGGCGGTCGTCATGGGGCTTGGCTATGCGCTCAGTGAGGAGCTCCTTATGGAAGGCGGGCAACTGAAAACCAAACGCTACGGCAAGATGGGGATTCCGCGGATCAAAGATGTGCCGCAGATTGAGGTCAAGATGGTGGAAGTCAAAGATCCCCTGGGACCTTACGGTGCCAAAGGGGTTGGAGAGATCGGCAACATTCCGACGGCCGGAGCCGTTGCCAATGCCTTATATCAGTATGATAGTGCACCGCGCTATAAACTACCGATGAAGAAGCGGCAAAATCGTTCAAAGGTTTTGCGCTGAATGTTTCAGGTGTAAAGGTGTCAGCCAGCTGGCAAACGTTGCATTTGTTTAATTGGTTTAATTCGTTCAATTGGTTCGATTTAAGCTCACCAATTCAACCCATAAGACCAATAAAACCAATCGAACAATTTCTTGAACCCAGAACCGGGAACCTGCATTGATAGGAAGGTGATGAAATGACCCTCTACTTAAAAGATGCAACTTATATCGATTGGAAAACCCTGGCGTTTCAGTCCGCCCATCTGGCGGTTTCCCCCGGTGATGACGGCGGCATCCGCTTTCTGGATGCGCTACCGCCGGCCAATGATCTGGGCACCGATGAAATGATTCTGGATTGCCGCCGGCGGCTGGTCACCAAATCCTTTGGTTGCGGTCATCATCATATTTATTCAGCCCTGGCCAGAGGGATGCCGGCACCGGCTAAGATTCCGCACAATTTTTCGGAAATTCTGCAATATATCTGGTGGCACATGGATAAATCACTGAATACGGATATGATTGAAGCCAGCGCCTTGGTTTCGGCACTGTATTGCGCCAAAAACGGTGTGACCTTTGTCATCGATCATCATGCTTCTCCTTTTGCCATCGATAATTCGCTGGAAACCATTGCAAGGGCTTTTGATCGTGTCGGCATATCCCATTTGCTGTGTTATGAAATATCCGATCGTGACGGTGATGGCCCTAAAGAAAAAGGTCTGCAGGAAACCGACACTTTTTTAAGTTCCGGGCGTCAGGGCCATGTCGGCCTGCATGCATCTTTTACCGTCGGTGATGATTTGCTGAACCGGGCCGTAGATCTGGCCCGCAAGCATAACACCGGCCTGCATGTGCATGTCGCCGAAGATACGGTCGATCAGGAATCCTGCTTCAAGCAATACAACAAACGAGTGGTGGAGCGTTATGCGGAAGCCGGTGCACTGGAGCTGTCAAAATCAATCTTTTCTCACTGTATCCACTTGAACGAAAACGAAAAACGCCTGCTGCGTGAGTCCGATGTTACGATAGTACAGAACACCGAGAGCAATTTGAATAACAATGTGGGCGTCACCAACTACCGGGAACTGGGCGACAATATCATTCTCGGAACCGACGGCATGCACAGCGATATGCTCAGAAGTGCCAAGGCTGCTTTTTTAACCGGCCAGGCGACTGAAGGCCTCAGTATGGACACTGTTTACGGTCGCTTTCGCCAGGTACACGACTATATTCGAAACAACGAATTTAAAGGTGACACAGACAATAATCTGGTCGTTTTAGACTATGATTCCCCTACGGATATCAACGCGAGTAATTTTTTAGGGCACTTCGTTTATGGGATCGAGGCCCGTCATGTAGACTGTGTTATTTCATTCGGCAAACTGATCGTTGAAAATAAAAAGCTGCTTACGGTGGCGGAAGACGAGATACTGGCTTTTTCGCGGGAGATGGGCCGTAAGCTTTGGGAGAAAATGCTAAAATAAAAGTGAGCTAAAATGCCTAAAGTTGAGGAATTCTGTTATTTTTAAAAAAAGATTGAGCGAAGCGAAAGCACAATTTTAAGCACTTTAGGCATTTTAGATCACTTCAGTCACTTTTTAAAAACCGGAGGTTTCAAAATAATGGATAAGGCCGAGATTTTAAAAAGCATTGAATCCCTGTCGAAGATAAATACCGACACAATGGTTCTGAACGATTTCCTGCTGACCTGGGATAAATCTGAGGATGAAATTGCCGCCACCCTGCAGACGGCGGAAATATTGCGTGCTCTGCGTCAGAATAATATATCCAGCCGCGTATTCGAAACCGGGCTGGCGATATCTATCTTCAGAGACCAATCCACCCGTACCCGCTTTAGTTTCGCCGGTGCCTGTAACTTGCTCGGACTGGCCATTCAAGAACTTGATGAGGAGAAATCACAGATTGCCCACGGCGAAACCGTGCGGGAGACGGCCAATATGATTTCGTTTCTGGCGGAAGTCATCGGTATCCGTGATGACATCTATCTGGGGGAGGGCCACACCTACATTAAAGAAGTCGCCCGGGCGGTCAATCAAGGACACCAGGAAGGGGTGTTGCCCCAGCGGCCGACCCTGGTCAACCTGCAATGCGATATCGATCATCCCACCCAAACGATGTCCGACGCCCTTCACATTATTCATTATTTCGGCGGCGTTGAAAATCTCAAGGGGAAAAAAATCGCCATGTCATGGGCCTATTCACCGTCCTATGGTAAGCCCCTGTCGGTTCCCCAGGGCATTATCGGCCTGATGACCCGCTTTGGAATGGACGTTGTGCTGGCCCATCCCGAAGGGTACACCCTGATGCCGGAAGTGGTGGCGATTGCGCAAACAAACAGCGCAAAATTCGGCGGTTCCTTCTGCCAGGAGATGCACATGGAAGACGCCTTTAAAGATGCCGACATCGTTTATCCGAAAAGCTGGGCGCCGTACAACGTTATGGAGGAACGAACGCGGTTGCTGCAGGACGGTGATCGCCAGGCGCTCCAGGCGCTTGAAAAGCGCTGCCTGGAGATCAACAAAAAATATATCAACTGGCAATGCACCGAGAAGCTGATGCAAATCACCCGGCAAGGCCGGGCCCTGTATATGCATTGTTTGCCGGCCGACATCAGCGGTGTCAGCTGTGAAAGCGGCGAAGTGGAGGCCTCGGTCTTCGAGCGTTACCGCGTGCCGCAGTACGTCCAGGCCGGATACAAGCCTTACATTATTGCCGCTATGATCTTTTTGAGTAAATTTAAAGATCCGACTGAGAAATTGTCACAGTTGGTTAATCAAGCCCGACCGAGGGTATATTGAATATTGGTGGATGTTGCTTCGCTCTGTCATTCTTATTTTGGTTATTATAAAATGCGAAAGCACGCCCTAAATATTTAATCTTCAATCGAAAAGATTCAATCTCAGAGGAGCGCTTATGAGCGACCGCTTTGCCTGTTGCCCGATAGACCGGTTGCTGCAATGGATTCTGGAAGAAGAAAAACAGGGTCAGATCTTCGGAATTCGCAAAGAACTTTTCTTTGTTCCGCAGGGCGGCGATGCCTTCAAAATGCAGCGTTACGGCCAGACACTCGAGACGCCCATCGGAGTGGCCGCAGGTCCGCACACGCAGCTCTCACAGAATATTATCAGCGCCTGGCTGACGGGTGCCCGGTATATGGAGCTAAAAACCATCCAAACCCTGGATGAGCTGGAAGTGACCAAGCCCTGCATCGACATGACCGATGAGGGCTATAATTGCGAATGGTCCCAGGAACTCAAGCTGGAGCAGTCGTTTAACGAATATCTGAACGCCTGGATCATCCTGCACATTCTTAAAGACAAATTCGACTGGGGCGAACCCGACTCAGCCGGATTCATTTTTAATATGAGTGTCGGCTACAATCTGGAAGGCATCCTCAATCCCAATGTACAGGGCTTTCTGGACAAGATGACCGGCTGTGGTGCGGAAAAGGATGCTAAAGTCGACGATCTGGTCAAAATTTATCCGCGGATTCAGGATTTAGATATTCCAGACAGGCTTACGGATAATATCACCATTTCCACCATGCACGGCTGCCCGCCGGATGAGGTCGAAAAGATTGGCCGCTATTTTGTCGAAGAGCGTAAGCTGCACACGACCATCAAGTTGAACCCGACGCTACTGGGGCCGCAAAAGCTACGAAATATTCTGAACGACGAATTGGGTTTTGAGGTAAAAGTGCCGGATCTTGCCTTTGAACACGATTTAAAATACAACGCCGGCGTTGCGTTGATTGAGTCGCTGCGGGTCTGTGCCGAAAAAGTCGGCGTTGAATTTAATCTGAAACTGACCAATACACTGGAAACAACCAACCGTCATCAAAACCTGCCTGAGAACGAACAAATGGTCTACATGAGCGGGCGGGCCCTGCACCCGATCAGCATTCACCTGGCCGATTGCCTGCAAAATGAATTTAACGGCCAGCTGGATATCAGCTTTTCCGCCGGCACCGATTGCTTTAACGTGACCGATATTCTGGCCTGCAATTTGCGGCCGGTAACTGTTTGTTCAGATATTCTAAAACCCGGCGGTTATGGACGCCTGGGCCAGTATCTTGAGGAAATTTCAACACGCTTGGCGGAAGCCAGCGCCGATTCGATCGATTCGTTTATAACAACCCGGGCCCAGACCCGGGATTTAGCCCGGGCGGCATTAAATAACCTTAAAATCTATGCTGCGGCGGTGATCGCCGATGAGTCCTATCAAAAATCTAATTTTCCCTACGAAAATATTAAAACCCCGCGCGAGTTAACCGCTTTTGACTGTGTCAAAGCGCCGTGCGTGTCCACCTGTCCGGCCAATCAGGACATCCCCGCTTATATGTATTATACGGCGATGGGCGACTACCGGAAAGCCATGGACGTCATTTTGGAAACCAACCCTTTTCCCAATATGCAGGGGATGGTGTGTGATCACCTGTGCCAGTACAAATGCACCCGTATGAATTATGACCGCTCTTTGTTGATCCGGGAGATCAAACGCTTTGTCGCCCGCAGGCAGGATCAAGTCATCTCACGCCAACCGGCGGCACCCAACGGGCTTAAAGTGGCCATCATCGGCGCCGGCCCATCCGGGCTGGCCTGCGCGTATTTTCTGGCTCTGGATGGTTTTGAAATCGATATTTACGAAACCAAGGAAAACCCCGGTGGTATGGCCGCCGATGGTATTCCCAGCTTTCGGTTGGATGACGACAGTCTGAAAAAAGATATCGAAGGCATCGTCGCCCTGGGGGTCAAAATTCACTATGGCTCGACGATAAACCTGAAACGATTTGAACAGCTGAGAAACACCTATCAATACGTGTACATTGCGGTGGGTGCACAAAACGGATTGAATCTGGGAATCCCCGGTGAAGATGCTCCGGGCGTATACGATCAGATCAGTTTTTTAAGGGCGGTAAACCGCAATCAGGCGCCGGAACTGGGTAAAAATGTGGTGGTGATCGGTGGTGGCAATTCGGCCATGGATGCTGCGCGGACGGCCAATCGGTTGGTGGGTCCAGACGGCCGGGTCAGTGTCGTTTATCGTCGCACCAGAGAAGAAATGCCGGCTGATTTTGAAGAGATTCAAGCCACACTCGCTGAAGGCGTCGAATTGATTGAGCTGACTGCGCCGGAATGCCTCCTGGTGGAAGATGGGCGCGTGAAATCCAACGTCTGTTTCAAAATGGAGCTGGGCGAGACCGATACCAGTGGTCGGCCGCGGCCGATTAAAATCGAGGGCACTGAATTTGAAATCCAGGTGGACAGCGTCATCTCCTCTATCGGCCAGCGGGTCGAACTGGATTTTTTTCCGGAAAAAGATTTACAGCCCGATCCCGACACGCTTGAAACCCAGCTGCCCAATGTCTTTGCCGGTGGTGATGCCGTGCGCGGGGCCTCCACTTTAATCAAAGCCATCGGTGACGGCAAGCGTGTGGCTGAAACCATCAGGCGGCGGGCAGCCGTCGAATTTGTGCTTCCAGCCGGCAGCATCGACCGGAAACCCGATCTGAACAATCTTCAAATTGCCCAGGCCCGGCGCGTGTTCGGCCCTCAGGTGCCGGAGACCTCCACAGACCAGCGGCATGATTTTGGACTGGTGATCCAGACGCTGGACGAAGCTTCCGCGCAGCAGGAAGCCCGACGCTGCTTGCAATGTGATCTGCTCTGCAATATTTGCACCACGGTTTGCCCCAATCGGGCAAATATCGCTTACACGTTAGATCCGATCGAATTTCATGTTCAACAGGCCGTCCGTTCCGGTAAAACTGCCCGAATCGAAAATCTGGAATCCGTATGCATCGCCCAGCATTTTCAGATTATTAACATCGGTGACTTCTGTAACGAGTGCGGCAACTGCGACACCTTTTGCCCGACTGGCGGCGCACCGTATCGTGTCAAACCCAAGTTTTATTTGAACGAAATGAGTTTCGAAAACGAACAAAATGGCTACATGCTTGCCGGCGGTGCGTTGAAGGCCAGAGTGGATGGGAGACCGGAAACTTTAACCCGGCAATTAGACCACCTGATTTATGAAACCCCGGACATCAGAGCGCGGTTGAACCAAAAAGCATTTGCTGTTGAAGAAGCGACTTTGCTTTCAGGTGCAGACGGCCCGATTGATCTGCGCCATGCCGCTCAGATGGCCATCCTGTATACGGCATTGAAAGATTTGCCTGTATTCAGCGCACTCAATTGAGTAAAACTCAATTGAGCAGTTATTTGTTACTCGTTATTTGTGAATTGCATGGAAGTTGTGCACCGTCTAAAAAGAATAGCAAGCATTTTCGAAAATCATCGTTCCGAAGCGAATAACGAATAACTGATAACAAATAATTTCCAGTCGAGCATTTTGCGACTGCGATAAGGTCAAACAATGAGCTCTATTCTATTAAAAAATTGTTTTTACATCTTCTTGTCTGCTGACGAGGATTCCCGGCGTGGTGAAGATATTCTGATCCGGGACAATCGCATTGCCAGAATCGACTGCGCCATTTCAGACGCGGTTGATCGGGTGATCGACTGCTCGACTTGTGTGGTAATACCGGGCTTTGTGAATACCCATCACCACTTTTACCAGACCCTGACACGCAACCTGCCGGCGGTTCAAAACGCAGAACTCTTTGACTGGCTGGTCTATCTCTATGAGATCTGGAAATATCTGGACGAAGAGGCAGTTTATTACGCTTCTTTGTTGGCCATGGGGGAGTTGCTAAAGACCGGTTGTACGAGCTCCACCGACCATCATTATGTCTACCCGCAAAACTTCAGCGGGGATTTGATTGGCGTGCAATTTAAAGCTGCTGCAAACCTGGGCATGCGGCTTTCTCCCACCCGGGGCTCCATGTCCCTGGGCAAAAAGGACGGGGGTCTGCCGCCCGACAGTGTGGTGCAGACCGAAGAACAGATTCTCGAAGATTGCGAACGCGTCATCCTGCAGTACCATGATGGCAGTCAGCTGGCCATGCGTAAAATCATTTTGGCGCCCTGCAGCCCTTTTTCGGTCACCGAAAAACTGATGAAGGCGACGGTCCAACTGGCCCGTCGATATGGCGTGCGCCTGCATACGCATCTGGCGGAAACCCGGGATGAAAATGAATTCTGTCTTGAAACCTATGGATGCAAACCGTTGCAGTTGATGGAGCGCTGTAGGTTTATCGGCAAAGACGTCTCTTATGCCCATGGCATCTATTTTAACGATCAGGAGTTGCAACAGCTGGCGGACACCGGCACCCACATCGCGCATTGTCCGACCTCCAACATGCGACTGGGATCCGGAATTTGCCGGGTCAAGGAGATGCTGCCCCTCAGGATCAACGTGGGACTGGCGGTGGATGGCAGCGCCTCCAATGATTCATCCGATATGCTCGGAGAGCTCCGCAATGCCCTGCTGCTGCAACGGGTCCATTATGGGGCGTCAGCCATGTCCACTGTGGATGTCATGAAGATGGGTACGGAAAACGGTGCCCGTTTACTGGGTTTTGAAAAGGTCGGTAAAATCAGGGAAGGCTGGGCAGCGGATCTGGCCATATTTAACGTGGGCAAGCTGGAATACAGCGGATCGCTGGCCGATCCTTTGGCCGCCATTATTTTTTCCGGATACAACCACGGCGCCGAATATACCATCGTTAACGGCAAAATTGCAGTGGAGCAAGGCAGGCTGACCGGATTTGATGAGATGGAAATAATGAACAAGTGCAATGCCATCTCAGATAGAATGATCAACGCATAAGTGTTTGAAAGGTTTTTTACCACGAAGACACGAAGGCCACAAAGGAAAGCTGTAATTAATTTGTTTTTCGTGTTCTTTGTGCCTTGGTGTCTTTGTGGTTTAATGATTTTTTAGTTTCGGTTTATCCGGTCCAGGAGTAGCTATGCAAAATTCGAACTATACAGTCGATCCTGCCCTGGAGATTGTCTACGGGCTGAATGACAAACCGCCGCTGGGTGAGACCATGTTTGCAGCCCTGCAGCATCTGTTGGCTATCATTGTCGGCATTATGACGCCGCCGTTGATCATTGCCAATGTGCTGGGATTCTCCCCGGAGATAAAGGCTTATCTGAGTATGAGGAGACATTTCCAATGGCAATAGGCAAATCCGTTAAGCGGGTAGACGCGGTGGCCAAAGTTACCGGCCGGGCGCGATATACCGATGACTTCTACATGCCCGGAACGCTGGTGGCTAAATATCTGCGCAGCACCATTGCCCATGGCCGCGTGAAAAAGATTGATACCCGCAAGGCCGAGCAATTACCCGGTGTGGAAGCTGTATTTACCTATGAAGATGTTCCTGAAACCAAATTTGCCACTGCCGGTCACCCCTATTCACTGGATCCGGCTCACAAGGATGTGGAAGATCGCCGGCTGCTCACACAGCATGTTCGCTACTGGGGCGATGAAATCGCCATCGTGGTGGCCGACAACAAGCTCGTTTTGCAGGAGGCACTGAAGCATATCAAGATTGAATACGAGACCTATGAACCCCTGGTAAGCCCGCAGGCTTCTCTGGCCAAAAACGCCCGCCAGATTCATGCCGGATCGAACAATGTCATCGGTGAATCTGGATATAAGGTGGGCGGGAGGATCGAAGAAGCCATCACCAACGCTGATATCGCCTTGCAGAACCGGTACCGCACGCAGATGTGCCAGCACTGTCATATCGAAAATCATATTGCCTATGCTTATATGGATGATCTGGAGCATATCGTCGTGGTTTCATCGACGCAGATTCCTCACATTGCCAGAAGAATCGTCGGCGAGGCTCTGGGCTTGCCGTGGGGTCGTATCAGAATCGTCAAACCCTATATCGGTGGCGGATTTGGGGCCAAACAGGATGTCATCCTTGAACCCATGGTGGCTTTTTTAACATTGAAATTGGACGGGCGGCCGATCAAGATCGATCTGTCCCGCGAAGAGTGCATGATCGGAACCCGGACCCGCCACCCGTTTGATGTCAAGATGCGGGCCGCAGTCAATAAAGACGGGGTCCTGGTGGCGCTGGAAATGGACGCTGTGGCCAATACCGGTGCGTATGCATCTCACGGGCACTCGGTGGCCGGTGCCGCCGGCGCGAAAACGCGTTTACTGTACCCCCGTGCGGCCATGCATTACCACGCCAGAACCGTTTATACGAATACCCCGGCGGCAGGCGCCATGCGGGCTTACGGGGCACCGCAGGTAATATTTGCAGTGGAGTGTATGATTGAAGAGGCGGCGCGCAAAATCGGCATGGATCCGGTGGCATTCCGTATGAAAAATGTAGCCCGACAGGGCGATGCGGATCCGCTAAGTGGCGAGCGATTTGAAAGTTGCGGTTTGATCGAGTGCCTCCAACAGGGCAAGGACCTGATTCGCTGGGATGAAAAGCGTGCGGCCCGGCCAAAGAAACAAACCGGTCCACTGCGCCGCGGCCTGGGTGTTGCCTGCTTCAGCTATGCCTCCGGAACTTACCCGGCCTGCCTGGAAATTGCCGGAGCGCGTATCATTCTCAACCAGGATGCGTCTTTGCATATTCAGGTGGGTGCCACCGAAATCGGCCAGGGTCTGGATACGATTGTGGCTCAGATGGCGGCCGAGACCGTCGGTGTTCCCTTTGCGGATGTGCATGTGGTCTCCACCCAGGACACGGACGTGGCACCGTTTGATACCGGTGCCTATGCCTCGCGCCAGGCCTATGTAGCCAGCAATGCCGTATTTCGAGCGGCCCGAGAGCTGAAAGCCAAAATCCTTGAACACGCCGGCCGGGTAACCGGAATCCTGGGCGGAGAACTCGACATTCTAAACGGCGCAATTGTGGATCGTAAAGATCTATCCCGCAAAGTGATTTCGCTCAAGGAAGTGGCGCTGGACGCCTATTATGACAAACAACGCGGAGGGCAACTAACAGCGGATGTCTCCCACAAAACTTGCACCAATGCGCCCACTTTTGGCTGCACGTTTGTTGAAATAGAGGTCGATATACCGCTTTGCAAAGTGGATATCAAAGAAATATATAACGTGCACGATTCCGGTGTCATTTTGCATCCCGTCATGGCCAAAGGCCAGGTGCACGGCGGCGTGGCCATGGGAATTGCCGCCGGGCTCTACGAAGAGATGAAGATCGATGCCGAGACCGGCAAGATATACAACAATAATTTTCTGGATTACAAGATTCCCACGGCTGTGGATGTACCGGATATCGGCTGTGAGTTCGTCGAAACTTACGAGCCGTCGTCCGGCTACGGCAACAAGGCCTTGGGGGAGCCGCCGATTATTTCGCCACCGCCGGCGATCCGCAACGCCATCTATGATGCCACCGGCATTGCGATTAATGAGCTGCCCATGACGCCCCATACGCTTTTTAAGTATTTTAAAGAGGCAGGGCTGTTTTAAAAAAGTAACGGTTCAGAGTTTCAAGGTTCAGAGGTTTGAAATCAGATAAAGGAGAATGAATGTTTAATTTTAAAAGCTACGCCAAGGCCGGCAGCATTCAAGAAGCGATTCAGCTTTTAGAACAAAACCCTGAAGCGCATCTGATTGCCGGCGGTACCGATATGCTGGTCAAACTGCACAAGGGCAAAGCACAGTTTGATCATCTGATCGATATTCATGACATCGCCGAACTCAATTTCATCACCAAAAACAATGATGGCGATATTGTCATCGGACCCCTGTCGTGCTTTGCGCATGTGGCGGAATCCGCGTTGATTCGAAAACACATTCCGGTCCTATCGGAAGCCATCCTTACGATTGGCGGGCCCCAGGTTCGCAATATGGCAACCATCGGCGGCAATCTCTGTAACGGTGTGCCCAGCGCCGACAGCGCTACGCCGCTAGTTGCCCTCAATGCAGTTGTGACGATTGAAGGCGAAGACGGTCCCCGGCAAATGCCCCTGGAATCTTTTTTTGTGGGCCCCAGCCGGGTCGCTTTAAAGCAACATGAAATATTGACAGCCATTACCGTCACCCATGACAATTATGCCGATTATTATGGGCATTTTCATAAGTATGCCATGCGGGGCGCCATGGACATTTCGACGATCGGTTGTTCGGCGGTCTGCAAGATTGAAGACGGCACTCTGCAAGACCTCCGTCTGGCCTTCGGTGTGGCCGCTCCGGTGCCCATCCGCTGTAAAGAAACTGAAGCCAAAGTCCGGGGTCGCAAAATAACATCAGAACTGCTCACTGATATTGCCAAGGCCGTGACGGCTGATGTCCGCCCGCGGACATCCTGGCGAGCGGCCAAAGAATTTCGGTTGCAGATAATCACCACCCTGGCTCGTAGGGTTGTGGAGCAGGCGATTTTAAACGCAGGAGGGACGATTCAGTGAACCGTATGATTACCTGTACAGTAAACGGCAAGAAAAAAGAGCTCAGTGTCGATGTGCGTCAATCGTTGCTGGAAGTACTGCGGGAACAGTTGGGACTTCTGAGCGTCAAGCAGGGATGCGCAGTGGGTGAATGCGGCGCCTGCACAGTTTTACTCGATGATGTGCCGATCGATGCCTGCCTTTATTTGGCAGTCTGGGCCGACGGCAGATCCATTCGATCGGTCGAAGGCGAAAGCCGTAACGATAAACTCTCCAGGGTGCAACAGGCCTTTGTGGATGAAGGTGCCGTTCAGTGCGGCATCTGTACCCCCGGATTTGTTATGGCCGCTACGTCTTTTGTAGAAAAGCATAAGCATCAGAAAGTCAGTCGCTATGATATACGCCGTGGACTGGCCGGAAACCTGTGCCGCTGCACGGGTTATGAAACGATCGTGACCGCCGTGCAAAAAAATCTGGATGATGACGATCAGTAAACAGAAGGTATAAGACAGGGGACAGCGTTCAGATGACAGCCCGCCATGAGCTTAGTTGAGCCGTCGGGTAAACCAAGCGGAGCCGGAAGCAAGCAACCAGCAGTCAGAGGCCTGACACCCGGTTATGCCTGAAACCTGTACTGGACGGCAACCATAGTGGGCAAACAGATTCTGGGCGGGTTTGTCAAAGAAAATTCAAAGCGCATAGAAAACATGGTGACCAGAGGCATTACGTTTGATGTGGCTGGATCAATCATTAAAAATTCTGCCATTGCTATTTCACCCTGTTGCCATTATCGTGGCAATTTAGATTTCCGTTCGCGACTGCCTGTGCCAGGGCAGATTCGAGCCATTTGCGATCGACTTTTTGGGTGGAAATGATCCCATCAATAAGTGATCCCAGACTCTTTTCTACGCTCATCGGTGGCCCCTTATGCGGCCACGTTCCTTTTTCCTCGACGCTATTTTGCATCATCAGCTCATAGACAACGATGGTGTGTTCAAGATTTTCAAGTTGCCGGGCCTCATTGACCGGTGCCGTCCCCGCCTGGATGTTGCTCTGAATATGCCCCAGATACTGGTTATATTTTGTTTCCCATTGGATGACCACATCATTGAGCTGGCGCTGCCGTGCAGCAACGGTTTCTGCCACCGCCCGATTAGCGTGGTATTTTGACCAGTCATCGGTTAAGATTCGAATCCCCATACGATCAGCATGCTCACGAACCTCGGTTCCGGGGAAAGGTGCTAAAATGTGAAATCCGTAGGCCAGGCCCTCCTTCTGCAATCCGGCGGCAAAGGACACGGTTTCTTCGATCGTTTCACGCGTTTCACCCGGCAGACCCAGAATAAAAGAGGCATTGGGGCTGATACCCGCCTGCTGGCACATCTTTACCGCTTCCCGGATTTGATCAAGGTTGATGCCTTTCTTGATCGTCTTTAAAATAGCTGAATTGGCCGATTCCATTCCGAAACTGACGGCCGTGCATCCGGCGGCCTTCATTTTTGACAGCAGGCTCTCTGAAACCGTATCGACGCGCGCAAATGCGGTCCAGTTAAGCTTTAAATTATGGCGTAAGATCGCTTCGCAAACCGCCAGGCAATGATCCGGGTTGGCGGTAAAAAGGTCGTCGGCAATGTTGATCTGTTGAAATTGGTGCTTGGCCAGGTCTGCCAGCTCGGCCACGACCCGATCTGGGCTGTGGTAACGCACCTTCGCACCGCCCATCTTGCGGCCCACACAGAAAATACACTTATAGGGGCATCCGCGGCTGGTGGTCAGCGTCATCGGCAGGCCCAGCGCCCGGTATCTGCCCAGGGGCAGCAGGTGCCGGGCCGGAAAAGGCAGGGCATCCAGGTTATTGATAAATTTTTGTTTGGACGTGGTCGTAATGTCAGAACCCCTGCGGAAGGCAATGCCGTTGACACGTTCTAAACCCTGGGCGCTTTCGACAATGTGCATGAGGTCGACTAATGTGTGTTCGCCCTCACCCCGAACGACGACATCGAGCTCCGGGAAATCCGTCAGGGTTTCACGTGCACAAAAGGTCACATGCGGCCCACCCATAACGGTTAGGATTTCGGGGTCGATGGTCTTTAAATCTTTAAGGACCCGTCTGGCATGCTCAAACGTCATGGTTACCGCGGTTGCGCCGGCAATATGGGGTTTAAATCTCTTTACCTCCGATTCCAGCCCGGTCTGCGTGTAAGGGTGCACGACATAATCCAGAATCTTAACCCGGGCGCCGGCCTGTTCCAGAGCCGCACCCAGATAAGCCAATCCCAGTGGAGGTGAAGGGGTCTCGGAAATAGGGTAGAAGGGGTTGATCAGTAAAACGCGCATTTAAAAATTACTTCGTACATGGTTTCGGGTATCAATACCCAGGGTTCAAAGTATCAGGGTTCTGGGTTTAAGCACCAGATGACAGAGGACAGACAACAGAATGGGCTGTTTAACATCCAAAAATCGTCACCCGTCATCTGTTAGCTAACCTCTGAACCTTTGAACGCTGAACCTCGGAACCTTTGAAAAAAAATGGGGCCCGGAAAGTGTATCCAGGCCCCATTGCTTTTATTGTTTACATTACCCGAATTAAAACAGTCCTGTCACCTGGCCGGTCTTGCTGTCGACATCCACACGTCTAAATGCCGGGTTGGAGCCGGTTCCGGGCATCAAGCTGATGGTACCGGCGCAGGGGCACAGAAACTTAGCACCGGAATAAATCAGCACGTCCCGAACGGGCAGCGTCCAGCCTTTGGGAGCACCCTTGATCGTCGGGTCGTGGCTCAGGCTGAGATGGGTTTTGACCATCATGGTGGCAAAGTCGGCGTACTTGGGATCGCCCTCGAGCATCTTGGCCTTGGTCTCGGCTTCCGGGGTCCAAGCCACGCCATCGGCACCGTAGACTTCCTTGGCGATCAAGTCGACGCGGTCGCGCAGTTTCATCTCCAGCGGATAGAGGAATTTGAATTCATTTTTCTCTTCACAGGCTTCGACGACGGCATCGGCGAATTCAAGGGCACCTTCGCCGCCCAGTTCCCAGTGTTTGGACTCGGCGCAGCGGGCCCCGGCCGCTTCGGCCGCCTTGCGGACAATATTACATTCCGCATCCGTATCGGTGTAAAACCGGTTGATGCACACCACCGGGTTGATGCCGGCCTTGCGGATGGTGTTGATGTGATGCACCATATTTACGCAGCCCTTTTCAACCATTTCCAGGTTCTCTTTGGTGTACTCGTCAGGCATGGCGATGCCCGGTGTCACTTTGGGTCCGCCGCCGTGGCTTTTCAGTGCGCGGATGGTGGTGGTCAGAACCGATACATGCGGTTTCAATCCGCTGAAGCGGGATTTGACGTTCCAGAATTTTTCAAAGCCGATATCGGCGCCGAAGCCCGATTCGGTGACATGGTAGTCGAACAGTTTCAACCCAACACGGTCGGCAATAATGGAGGACTGGCCGACGGCGATGTTGGCAAACGGTCCCGCATGCACCATACAGGGGTTGTATTCGGCGGTGCACATCATGGTGGGGTTGATGGTGTTGCGCATAAAAGCGGTCATGGCGTTGCCGACTTCGAGGTCGCCGGTGGTTACCGGCTTGCCGCTCTTATCGAATGCCACCGTGATGTTGTTGAGGCGTTCTTTCAGATCGGCCAGATCGCGGATAACCGACAGGATGGCCATACACTCGGAGCCGACCGCAATACCGAATTTGGACTGCATGGTAAAACCGTCCATGCGGCCGCCGATACCGATAATGATGTTGCGCAGGGCCTGGGCGCAAAAGTCGATGATCCAGCCCATCTCCACGCGGGTGGGATCGATATTCAGACGCGGCATGCCGGTCAACCGATCCAGTTGTTCATCGGTGTAGTTGCGCTCATGCTGCATGCGCGAGGTCAAGGCCACCATGGCCAGGTTGTGGGCATTCATGATGTCGTTGATATCGCCGGTCAGCCCCAGTGAGAATTCAGTCATGGGAATCAGCAGGGAGTTGCCGCCACCTGCAGCGGTTCCCTTCACATTCATGGTGGGGCCGCCGGAGGGCTGGCGCAGTGCGCCACCCACGTTTTTACCGCGTTTACCGAGGCCTTCCATCAAACCGCAGGAAGTGGTGCTTTTGCCTTCTCCCAATGGCGTCGGTGTAATGGCGGTCACCTCAATGTATTTCCCGTCCGGTTTGTCTTTGAGGCGTTCGATGATTTTGAGAAAATCAAGCTTGGCCAGCCTGCCCATCGGAAGAATCTCAGCCTTCTCAAGACCCAATTTCTCTCTCCATTCTTCCGGTGTCGGCATGTTCTTTTCTGCCGCTTCGGAAATCTGCCAGTCTGCCATCTTTACTGCATCATAAGCCATCTACTTAACCCTCCTTTCCATTTGTTGATAGAGCTGTTGCGAAATCGTATCGGTGAACCCTTCCTGACTCGTTTTGCTGTAAACAGCCAAACACCGCATTTATAGTGGTCGTCAAAAAAAACACCATGCGTGTAACATTTGGCTACTCTTTTGGCAAGAGATTTTCTATTAAAGATTTTGGGGTTCAGCTGTCAGTTAACAGTATGTTTCAGGTGTCAGGTTTCGGGTGTCAGTTTTCAATTCTGAAGCTGATTGAGTTGATAATAAAAACCGTTGCGCGCCATTAATTCCGCATGGGTGCCGGTTTCGACAATACGGCCTCTGTTCATAACGATGATTCGATCCGCATGGCGCACGGTAGACAGCCGATGGGCAACCACCAGAGCGGTTCTGTTTTGCATCAGTTTTTCAAGGGCCTGCTGAATCCATAATTCTGTTTGGGAATCAATATATGAGGTGGCTTCGTCAAACAATATCAACTGTGGATCTCTGGCAAACGCCCGGGCAATTGAAATGAGTTGTCGCTCGCCGCTTGAAAGAGATACCCCCCCGCCGGAAAGAAGGGTGTCGAGTCCATCAGGCAACCGTTCGAGTAAATTGCGGCAGTTGGCGGCTTCAATTATGCTCTGCATCTTCTCCTCGGTTAAGTGCTGAGTGTTTTCGAAAATGTTATCCCGGATGGTGTCGGAAAATAGAAACGGCTCCTGCATCACCAGGGCCATCTTATTCCGAAACGCAGCGGTATCTAATTCTCTGATATCGGCATTGTTGATCAGGATGCGACCGGCCGTCGGGTCATAAAACCGAGGGATGAGGTTCACCAGTGAGGTTTTGCCGGCTCCGGTGGGGCCGACCACCGCCACTGTATCCCCGGCATTAATTTGCAGGGATATGTTTCTAAGCACTTTTTCATCACCGATATAACTGAAGGAGACATCTTCCAGCCGAATTTCCTGGATACGGTCCAAATCCGGCAAATCCGATCTTACGCGGGCTTTTGGCAGTGAATGTTGGGTGTCCAGGATCAACAATATCCGTTCAGCCGAGGACATCGCATTTTGCAAAATGTTATATTTTTCAGCCAGATCTCTGATGGGCCTGAAGAACATTTTGATGTATGAAATGAACGCCACCAGAGTCCCCAGACTGAGCGCTTCGTCGAGCACCCGACTGCCGCCATAGAAAATTACAACGGCTATGGCAACCACCGCCATCAGTTCAATGATAGGCATAAAGATGGCCAGGACATGGATCTGTCGCATGCCCGCCAGATAGTTATCATGGTTGAGTCGACGAAATTTTTTGTAGTTTTTCGATTCCTGCACAAACAGCTGGATCACGCCGATACCTTCGATGGTTTCAGCAAAACGGGTGTTGATTTCGGCCAATTTTATTCTCAGCGTCCGAAAAACATCCCGGGCCTTTATGGAAAATACGGCCGAAGCGTAAAACACGATGGGCAGAACCGTAAACGATGCCAGGGCGAGCTTCCAGTTCAGCAACAGCATGATTGTTGCAATCCCCACCAACAGGAAAATATCTTTGAAAACCAGCGAAATGACCGAGGTAAATAATTCATGCATGTTCTGGATATCATTGGTCAACCGGGTGACCAGGCGACCGACCGGGTTGCGCGTAAAAAATTCAATGGCCAGGTTCTGTACGTGCCTAAAAAGCTTCATCCTTAAATCATGCATGATCATGTGACCGCAGTACTCCATAATCATTTTCTGGCTAAAATTGAGAATGAAATCTAAAAAGACGATGGCTAAAAAGATGAGCGCTATTTTCCCCAGACCGATAACATCCTTCTGACGCAATATTTTGAGATCGGATTTCTCAAGCTTCACCAGCGCATCAAATGAAATCAGGGCCGTTTGGCCCTCCAATTGAAACAAAGCACCATATTTTTCAACAACCTCGCGTTGCCGGGCGTCGTTCAGATCCGCCTTCAGATACCGTTTCTTCATTCCGTCGATCTGCGAATCTGCTGCTTTCGCAAGTGTTGCTTGCGGAACGATGTAACGGTCAATGGCGATTTTGGTAACGTAGGGCAGCGCCAGATCCAGAGCGGTTATGCCTAAAACCAAAAGGATTGAATAGAGAATGAGGTGCCTGTATGCACTAACGAACGGCAACAATCTTTTCAACAGCCTGAGGTCATAGGGTTTGCCCAGCTGCGTTTCCTCAAAATATCCATAATTAGGATGCATTCAGGTCTTCTTCCAATTCTTGCAGGTGAAATGCTCTGGCGTAATATCGATCGGTTGCGATCAGCTCCCGGTGCGTGCCCTGTTCAATAATTTTTCCCTGCTCCAGGGTGATGATCTGGTCCGCAAAACGAACGGCGGAAATGCGATGGGATACGATGATGATCGTTTTTTGGCCGATCATGGATTTGAGCGTTTCGATAATGGCGTTTCCGGTTGCCAGATCCACCTGGCTGATGGGGTCATCCAGAAGTAATATCCCGGCGTCCTGGTTAAATGCGCGGGCCAGAGCGATACGCTGTTTTTGACCGCCGGATAGGATCACCCCTTTTTCACCGACAATGGTATCATAGTGATTCGGAAAAGCCCGGAGCGTATCGTAAAGCGCGGCTTTTTGGGTAACCATCTGCAGTTGGGATTCCGCGATTAATGGATTGTCAAAAGTGATGTTTTCCCTGATGGTTCCGGCAAACAAGAACGGCTCCTGGGGCATGAAGGCAATCTGTGATCTCAAATTGTCAATTTTCAACGACCGAATGTCTTTGTCGTCGATGCGGATATTGCCGCAGGACACCTCATATCGTCTGGGTATCAGGTTCAGAAGTGTCGTTTTGCCACTGCCCGGGGGGCCAACGATACCGAGAACGGTGCCCGGTTCCACCGTCAGATTGATCCCTGAAAGTGCCCTTGAGCCGCCGTTACCATTCGGTCCATAAACGAAGTCAACGTTTTCAAAGACGATCCGGCCCTCTAAACGATCCAGCGTCTGCGCGTGCTTTTGATTTTTTATTTCCGGGCGGGTTGCCAGGATTCGATTAATACGATCCAGTGACGCCCGTCCGCGCTGGATCAAGTTGGTCACCCAGCCGAGTGCCATCATGGGCCATGTCAATAACCCCAGATAGCTGATGAAGGCCACAAAGTCTCCGGGCGTTATGGTCTGGGTGATGGTCTGGCGTCCGCCTAGATAGAGCACAATTGCCAGGCTTAAATTGGTAAACAGCAGCATCAGCGGGAAAAAAGATCCCACAATTTTTACCAGACCCAGATTTTCTTTAACATAATCTTTGGAGACGGCCTCAACCCGGGCCGCTGCTTTTTCTTTGTGGTCATGGGCCTTGATGATGCGAATTCCGGCGAAACGTTCCCGGATGATTTCGGTTAAATCTGAAAAGGTGGCCTGAACACGTTGATACCGCTGGTGCATATGTTTGCTGAAAAATTTCGTACTGATGGTAATCAGCGGCATCGGAATCAATACAAAAAGGGTCAGGGTGACATTGATATAAAGCATGAAACCGATGGCGGCGGCGCCCAATACGATGGCATCATTCAAGGCCACCATTCCCATTCCTGTTGCCATGCGGATCTGCTGAATATCATTGGTGGCATGGGCCATTAAATCGCCGGTCCGGGTGTTGTCGAAAAAAGATGCCGACAGGGTCTGAATATGGGCAAACAGGCGGTTGCGCAACCCTTCCTCAACACGCCGCGACGTGCCCAGCAAACAGCGCCGCCAAACATATCGAAATATACCAATCAATATGGCAATGCCGGCTATGTAAATCGCATAACGCAGCAGTTGGCCCCGTTCGATTTGCAAGGCGGTCAAACCATCAACCGTCCACTTGATGATGCGCGGTATGAAAAGTTGCAGCACGTCAACCACAATTAAGCTGAGTAGACCGATTGCGATTTTCCAGCGGTTTTCTTTAAAATAAGGCTTGATCAGGGCTATGGATTTCATGGGGTGCGGTGCCAACGTATCAATTTTTATAACAATTTGAAAATAAACAATATTCTTTCTTTCGTTGACTTCACCGAAGTCGGTTGTTATTGTAATTTTTATGGAATCAGGATGTATTGTAGAATATATTGATCGCCATAAAATAATGTGCGCCGTGGTTCTTGAAGTCAAGAATCAGCGGCTACGGTTGTTAACGGAAAATAATCGAGAGGTCAACCTTTCCCACAAGCGATTGTTGCACAAGGACAACATAAGGCTCGATCTTACAATGGGAAGAGATCAGATGGTTGAGGCCTTAAAACAGGTTGTCCGCAAGCGTGAGGAGTTGATCAAAAATATTGATATCCGGGATCTATGGGAACTGCTGAACGCAGAACAAAATTGGATCGACCTGGCGACCATGACCGAATTTTGTTTTCCGGACAGTCCATCAGGAGATCATGAAGCGGCTGTTATGCGTGCGCTTTTTAATGATCGGTTGTATTTCAAATTTAATCCTGACGGTTTCCGCCCCAACTCTGAAAAACAGGTTGAATTGCTTGCTGCCCAGCTCAGACAGGCGGAACGTCAACACAAACTGATTGAAACCGGTGGAAGCTGGCTCAAGAGCATGCTGAATTCCGCTGGATCCGTTGACCCCAAAACGCTTAGCCCGGATATCCAGGAATTTAGCGAAATCCTGAAGTCTTATTACCTTTTTGGAAAAGATAGTAAAGATTATAAAATTGCCAAAACCATGGCGGCCAGAGCCGGTGTTGAAAGTACGCAGGCTATTTTTCGAGTCCTGGTGAAGCTTGGGGTGTTTCATGAAAATGAAAACATCGAACTGCTGCGCTGCGCGTTATCGGCTGATTTTAAGGACAGGGTTCTAGCCGATGCGGCGCAAATTGCCAGCTCAAACCTCATAGATTCTGCCGCTACCGCATGCAGTGACTTGACCCAAATGCCCTTGATGACCATTGATGGCCAGGGAACGTTGGATTTCGATGATGCCATCAGCATTGAAGAAACAGGCGATTCATTTCGGCTGGGTGTCCATATTGTCGATGTGGGCCACTTCATTCAAAAAAATGATGGTGTTGATCAAGAGGCGAGCGTGCGCGGCAGCTCCATTTATATGCCGGATCAAAAAATTTCAATGTTGCCGCCAGTTCTGGCCGAAGGTCTTTGCAGCCTTAAAGCCGGCGAGCTGCGGCCGGCAATCAGCATTATGATCGATCTGAACCCGCTGGCTGAGGTCGTGAATTATGAAATTTTACAGAGCCTGATTAAAGTCAAACACCAGTTGACCTATTACGATGTCAATAATGTTGCAGATGAAAATCAACAGATACGCATTCTGATAGATATTGCCAAAAAATTTCGCCAGAAAAGGCTGAATGAGGGGGCTGTTCAAATTACAGTGCCGGAGATCAGTGTCTGGGTTAATGAATATCAGGAAGTCTCTGTAAATCAAGTAAACCGGGAAAGTCCGGGCAGGATGCTGGTTTCAGAGCTAATGATCATGGCCAACTGGTTAATGGCCAAATATTTAAAAGATCGCCAGATACCGGCCATTTTCAGATCGCAACGCGAGCCCCGGGAACGGTTATACAAAAATAACGCCGGTACGCTGTTTCAGAACTGGATGCAACGCCGGCTCCTCAGCCGATTCGTATTAAGCGCCAAGCCCGGCTGGCATTCGGGTTTGGGGCTGGATGCATATATCACCGCTACCTCGCCCATCCGCAAATATTCGGATTTAATCAACCAGCGCCAGATCAGAGCCTCACTGGGGTTGGAAACAGCTTATACCGCCGATCAGATCGCTGACATAATAAAATCCCTTGAGTTACCAATGAGCTATGTCGGCCGATTTCAATACACCCGCCATCGCTATTGGCTGCTAAAATACCTTGAACATCAGATCGGGCAAAAGGAAGAAGCCATCGTCCTGCATCGGGCCCGCAGAAATTACCAGATTCTTTTAACGCAGTATATGCTGGAGTGCGATTTGCCCATATCGAGCGGTATCGAATTAAAGCCGGAAGATTTGATTCAAGTTACCATTCAACGGGTCAGTGCCAGGCAGGATGTTGTGCAGGTAGCCATCGGCTAATACCTAAATTTTGCATGAAAATTAATGAGAAGTTAAGCTCACCTAATAGACATCAAATTAAGCAAATTATAGAAGTAAGGTAAAATACCGAACAGGTATAAAGTTCAGGTAATCATTTCCCTTTATAAAGGGCTTTTTTTTCGCTGGGCTGTGTTCTCCGCGGGTTTTTCGCCGGCTTGTCCCGTTACAGCGGGGCGACGTACCACTAGTACGCCCTGGCAAAAACCCCTGCCCGCCATCGCGAGCGCTCAGGCGAGGCGGGCGGGCTTGTGCGGACGAGCTCACCCAAAAAATTGCTCATTTATGATAGGGAAATTAAACTCCCCGACCTCTCAACTACTTAACTGATATAACGGTACCGCTGGTGATCATTTTCAATTCCGCCGGGCTCAATCTGAAAACAGCGTGGGGTGTCCCGGCTGCCGCCCAGATTTCATCATACTGGAGTAGATCTTCGTCAATAAAGATGTTTAGCGGATGGTCATGACCAACCGGCGGAACCCCGCCAATTGCAAAGCCGGTCATCAGGCGGACATATTCGGGTTTGGCGATTTTGACGGGTTCAGCCACCTTTTGCTGGATAGCCCGTTCATTTACCCGGTTGGCTCCGCTGGTGGCCACTAAAATTGGCTGGCGGGACTGTTTGCCCTCAAAAATAAGTGATTTTACGATCTGCCCCACTTCACATCCAACGGCCCGAGCGGCATCCGCCGCACTTCGGGCGGTCTCCTTCATTTCGACAACTTCACAGGTCAGGTTATGGGCCTTCAGCGCTTCCTGAACTTTTTGGGCACTGGGTTTTAGTTTTGTGTTCATCTTTCCTCCATTTCGGACTTTAAACACAATGGCATTTATACCGTTTTCCATAATAATGTTCCGGAATACGGAAGTGCGGCATAAGGGGCTGTAGAAAAAAACGTTTGAATAGAGCAACGTTTTTTTAACACCCCCTATATACCGTTTTCCATAATAATGTTCCGGAATACGGAAGTGCGGCATAAGGGGCTGTAGAAAAAAACGTTTGTACCGTTTTCCATAATTATGTTTCGAAATACAGTAGTGCGGCATAAGAGTTTGTAGAAAAAAACGTTTGAATACCGCAACGCTTTTTTGACAACCCCTATAAATACAGCAACGTTTTTTTAACAAACACTATAAATCTTAAGCAGGCAAGCTTTTATTGCAACACCAAAAACACTGTCCGCTGCACCCGTCAAAGATCCCGCATTGCGGGGTTCAGTGACCGCCGGCTTTGCAGTATTCGATTGCCTTGGGCCACCGGAATATGGGGTGTTAATTCTATCATTCCAGCACTCCATTTTCCCCCGCCGCCGGTACATGAGCGAAGCAAACTAAGTTCTTATCAATTTTATGAATGCCTTTCAATTTCGATTTTTAAATTGATTTTAACCCCTTTCGAAATAATAAATAATTATAATTAAAATAGGCACTTAAATTAGTTCTGACCGATGTTGCCGGATCGCGGTTGTAAATAATTTTCTTGACTAAATAATAAATAATAATTATATAGTCATATTATAAATAAATATTATTCAGGAAGGGTCTGAGCTATGGGTATCCAGGAAAGGAAAGAAAGAGAAAAGGAAAGGCGGCGGCAGCAGATCATGGTTGCCGCCAAACGGGTTTTCTCCAACAAAGGTTTTAACAAAGCCACCATGGAGGACATTGCTCAGGAAGCTGAACTCAGCCCGGGTACCCTGTATCTCTATTTTAAAAACAAGGAAGAGCTTTATGCCTCCCTATCGCTCCGAATTCTTCAATATCTTTTAATTCGAGTTGAACATGTCAATGAAGAAAAAGACTCCGGGCCCGAAGAAAAGCTAAAGTCTTTGGTGGATGCAATGTACGATGTTTATGAATTTGATCCCCTGATTATTATCAACATGTTTCATCTTCAATCCAGTGAGACCCTGAAAAATCTATCGCCGCAGCTCATGGAAGAAATTAAATTGTTGTCGCGCAAATCCCTCGGTTCTATTGCCCAGATATTCAAAGAAGGCGTGGAAAAGGACATTTTTATCGATAAGCACCCGGTGGCCCTGGCGGACACTTTCTGGGCCTTATTTTCCGGTGTTGTGTTATGGCTGACCAGTAAAAAGATTATCGACGAGAGAAAAGATTATCTAAAACAAACCATGGATGTTGGCTTTGAAATATTTTGCCGCGGACTCAAGAAATGACCTCGGTTAACCATGTGACAATATCTTCCTGAAATTTTGCTGAGTGCTGTCCAATTAATAGTAGCTCATTTAATCAGGTTTGCCGGTTACCCGTTTAGCCGGTTGAGCCCGTTCATAAAGGAATACCAGCTAAATTTTTTTTACCGGCAAACGGGCAAACGGGCTCAACCTCTAAAATAACTTGGTAATTTCATCCGCTTCAAAACTTGGCCAGGGCACCCGCTTTTTACCTTTGTAAGCGTTGATCCCCTGACCCCTGGCCATTACATTACCGATACAGGTAATCTCGATTTCAGCGGCAGCAAGACGTTGCATCAGCTCCCGGCTTTCCTTGCTGCGGCAGCATATTAAAAGACTGCCGGAACCAATCAACCCCAGCGGATCAATACCCAACAGGTCACATATTTTTTGTGTTTCCGGATAGACTGGAATCTGATCCATATCTACCCTGATCATATGTTCCCCGGCAATGCTCAATTCTTCCAAAGCTGCCGCCAACCCGCCCTCGGTTACATCATGCATGGCACGGGTACCCGCGTTTGCAGCTGCTATTTTTGCTTCGGGCATAATGCTGATATGATCTAAAAACTGGCGGCAGTGATCCGTCTCGTTCGCGGAAACGCCCATTTGTTCTAGACGAGCGCCGAATTCTCTGGCAATAATGGCCGTTCCTTCGACGGCCACCGCCTTGGTCAATAGCACGCGGTCACCGGGTTGCATCCTGCGTTTATCAATCAGATCGCTGCGGGCAACCGTACCGGCCATCATTCCTGCAACAATGGGCCTTGCAACCGCCTCTGTAATCTCTGTGTGTCCGCCGCATAGCGTAATGCCCCAATGCTGGCAGTAGTGTTTGAGTTCTTCGAACACGTTTTTTATTTGTGACGGCGTGGTGCCGCAGGGGAAAAATAGGGTGGTTAAGAACCACCTGGGAATCGCACCGGAAGTGGCAATGTCATTGGCATTGATCAAAACGGCATATTGTCCGATGGAATTGGTGGCAAAAGTAATTGGATCTGATTTCAGAACCAAGACCTCCTGAGATTCGATATCGACTGCTGCAATATCTTCTCCGACACCCGGATTGATCAAGACGCTCGGGTCTTCAAAAATAAACTGATTCAGAAAATCGCGTAACAATTGATTCGGCAATTTGCCCGCCGGAAGCGGGATGCCCATGCGAACGATGTCTTTAATTTCCCGAATATGTTCAATCTCAAAATCAGCATTAACGCTTGTGGGGTCGGAATTAAGCCGGGCGTTAAGATAGATTGTTGGGGCGCCTTTTTGTCGAGCATTTTCAATTTCAGATGCATGGGCTGTGATAATCAACATATTTTCAACAGCCACATTTAATCGTTTTGCTGCCAGACGAATCAAGTTCGACCGCGGCGTTTGGTGCGCGATATTATCCCGGCTGATGATAAAATCGAAATCGCCTTCACCGATCTTCCCGATCTCCTGCAAACTCTGGCGAATGGTGTTTAGCGCTGAGTGGCTGATCACGCCTATCCGCAGATTCTTTGCAATAATATATTGAAGGGTTTCCAGCACCGCAGAATGCGGTTTAAGATTAAGCGCTGACGCCTCTTCTTGAGCGTTAAGCTCCGACAGAATGCGATTTTTTTCAGGCAAATCCGGAACACTTTGAATAAATTCCAGCAAGGTTTTCTCCAACGGGCAGTTGATAGCTGCCTTAAGCTTCTTGATTGTCCGTTGACTTTGCTGGATAAGGGTTCCATCCCAGTAAAATAGAACGGCCTTTATATGAAACGATCGATTTTTCATAA
>CAMYLV010000012.1:0-64116 GCA_947259495.1 uncultured Desulfobacterales bacterium
TGGAGGCGCATCCGGCAAACCAGGCCAGCAGAACAACCAGCGAGAGCACCGGTAGAAAAAGCTTTCGTTGACTTGCAAATTTTGCAATTTGGTTAATCACCTTATCATTCTCCAGGAGGCTTCGGAAGTTTTAGTTCTTTATTTCTAAGGGTAACATTGCCGACAACATCTTCATATTCTTCTGCGACAATGATTTTGTCGCTTTCAATTTGGACCACTTTGCCGGCGTTGGTCCCAATGTAAGTGCCTTTTCGGATGACATAGCCCTTGCCGTTGGATTCTTCGACCAGGGCTTTATTGCCGCTTGAGGCTAAAATAATGCCCACCAGTCTGAGCTGGCCAAGATCAATTTTTTCCAGCGGTGTCCGCGGTATTCTCTTTTTACGTTTAGACTTTACCGTTGCCACGGTCGGCTTTTCCCTGAACAATGGTTCGAAGGGATTGATCTTGCCTTTGGGATTATATGCTGGTCGCCCATTTGATGAAGCACTGGCAACTGTTGCCTGGGTAGTGGAAGGCTCAACCGGCTGGCTGAGTGCGGTTTTGTCGCCCGGCTGGCTGGAAGACGACGCCTGGATATTGGAAATATCCGATTTGGGTGTTAGCGACGGTTTTGGCGGTTTCGTCTCTGCGGGCTTTGCGACAGGCGGCACTGATTTTTGTGCCAGCACAGGCGTTTCAGGAGCCTTTTGGCCGGGACTCGGTGGTTTTGCTTTGGGAGCGGGCTGAGACGCTTGCGCCGGTTTCCGCGGAAGGGCCCCGGGCATTTTGTCCGTCGTTATACGGATCTTTTTACGAACGATTTTCGGTGTGACCGGCTCGTTAGCCGACTGGTCGCAGCCCAGCAAAACGGTGAAAAAGCCAATCAAACAAGCCAAATTACAGATAATGATGAGATTTTTTTTCATGGCGTTTCAATTACTTCTCAGCAAGGATGTCAAAACACTTATTGGATTATTTTTTCTTCATTTCTTCTTCTTTTTATTCGGAGCGGGCTCTACGAATTTATAGGTAACCGCTGTGCAGGAAGTATTCAGGTCCATGCTATCCTTTGCGCGCGACATCGAAATATTTCTGATGTTGACGATTCGCGACAGGCGCGCAACCTTGTCAAAGAAAATGGCCAGATCGTGATAGCCGCCTTTGACATTCATGGCCACTGGGATTTCGGCATAAAATTCTTTCCGCACTTCGGACTTGGGCTCAAATAATAAAAATTCCAGCCCAACATCCTGGCCCGATCTGGAGATACTGGTCAAAAGTGAGGGAATCTCCTCTTTTTCAGGCAACGCTTTCATTGCGGTTTTAAACTGCACTTCGGCTTCTTGCATCTTTTTTTGAAATTTTTCCAAATCCGCCGCATTTTTCTTTGCGACGACCAATTTTTTCTCCAGGTCCGTGAGCTGGTTACTCAGATTTTTGATTTGCGCTAATTTGGGCTTGTAAAGCACAAAAACAAAAATGGCGATAATCGCAGCAAAGACGCCTGAAAAAATCAGGATCCGTTGGATTTTTGATAATTTTTCAATCTTGGCAAAAAAGGCGTCAACGCCTGTAGCCGGTACTTGTGTCGGATTCATTATGCTTTGACCCTCTTAGGCTTACGTTTTTTTACTGGTTTTGGTTGCTGCGGCGGCACCTTGGTGCAGAAGATTTGAAAGCCTTTTAGATTTGTTTTCTCCACCTCTGTGCGTTTTACGGTTTTCAACTCTACATTGCTATATAGACCGCAATTTTGAAGACGAACCATAAAATCCGCTACCGTTTTTTCATCCAATGCAATCCCAGTAATTTTTACCAATTTTTCTTCCACTATTAAATTGGTTAACCACATGCGCTTGGCTACCAGTACCTGGGTCATGGTATCCATCAAAACCACCGGTGCGTGACGATCTGATTCCAGCTGTTCGATGACCGCCATTTTTTTTCGAAGATTTTCAAGGTTTTTCTTGATGCGAGCGATTTCTTTATTGATTTCGTTGTATTTTGTTAATTCGGTGTTGGTGTTTTGGATCTTTTTATTTAATTTTCCGATTTTAGAATTTAGAACAAAATTGTAGTAAAATGCTACCACCAGCACCAAAACCAGCGAAAGTAGAAACAACGATACCTGGCGGCGTACGTTTTCTTTTTTACGGTCGGCCCGAAAAGGGAGCAGATTAATTCGTATCATTTGTCATTCACTTTTCTCAATGCCAACCCCATGGTAATGGCTGCCTGGGGGGCAATCTGTTTAATAAATTCGGGATCAAAGCGGCCATCAACATCAACACTGATGTTTTTAAATGGATTAATGGTTTCAACTTCAGCAGATGCTTCGACTCCCAGCAACTCGCGAAATTCGCCGATTCTGGCGCCACCGCCGCTCAAAATGATACGCTTGATTTGATCATCCGGGTAGGTGGAGTAAAAAAAATCAAGAGCGCGTCGAATTTCAGTGCACCAGTCGGCAACCACCGATGAAACAATTCCTTTTAAATCCTCGGCTGACAGACGATCGGGACTTTCGCCGAATTTAAGTTGCTCAGCCTCATCAAAGCTGCAATCGACCAATGAAATGATTTTCTGGTTGATCTGGCTGCAGCCCAGGGAGACATCGCGCATGAATACGGAGTTGTTGGCTTTGAGAATATTCAATGAAGTCTTGCTGGCACCGATATCGATTAAAGCAATATTCTCATCGCCCGTGTCGTAATTGACCTCAAACGCATTTTGCAGGGCGAAGGCCTCGACATCTATAATACAGGGATTAAGACCGGCCAGATTCGCCAGGTTGTAATAATCATCGACCATTTCCTTTTTGGCGGCCACCAGAAACACATTCATTTGATTGGGGTTGGTTTCGTTTGGTCCCAGAATTTGAAAATCCAGATTGACATCGCTGATATCAAATGGAATGTATTGCTCGGCTTCGAAATGAATGGTTTCCTGCAGTTGCTCTTCGTCCATAGTTTGGACGGCAATTTTTTTTACGATTACGGAATAGCCGCCAATGGATATGGCAACGTTGCGCTCTTTAATATGGTAACCTTTAAACAGCTGGCGAATCGTATCTG
Organism: uncultured Desulfobacterales bacterium; assembly: GCA_947259495.1. Classification (GTDB taxonomy): domain Bacteria; phylum Desulfobacterota; class Desulfobacteria; order Desulfobacterales; family JAHEIW01; genus JAHEIW01. Next base: position 3,057 of record CAMYLV010000012.1, read on the forward strand.
CGACCGATTCCGGGTCATTGATTGTGCCGTCTTCAATGGCTCCATGGGGAATGTCGGTCGTGCCGAATCGCTTTAACTCCGGGCCACGTTTAGACGCCGAGATTTCGGCCGCTTTTAAAGAGCGGGATCCAATGTCGAGTCCAACTAGGGTGTCTTTTTTACCAAATACCATGAGATGCTCTTAGTCCTTAAATAGTTTGTCTTTTTCGGTTAATTTCAGGCCCAATGCCAGAAGAATCTTGCGTTTGGTTTCCATGCGACATGGCATACCCTTTTCAATGCGGGCGATCGTAATGGGTGAAACACGTGCTTCCCGGGCGAGTTCGGCCTTGCTCATTAATAATGACTCTCTGGTTTCTTTAAGACGATTTTTACCGGCCATGGATCAGGGTTTCCCTATGTTGAAATACGGATTATGGTTGCTGCACTAACGACTTAAATTAAAAAAATAATAATTTGATGTTAATTGATTAAATTTTCGCATATAATCCTAATACAGTCAAGCATTTATACATAATTATGTGTAATTACAAATAGTTAGGTTATATGTTATTATAGTATAATTAATCATAATTACGCTATCTGGTCGAGAACCCCTTGAAGAAGGTATTTAGATGGTCGGCAATTTGCCGGGCTGTTTGGCAACCTTTTTTTGATCCGTAGTCCTCCCTTTTTAAATGTTACACGGCTCGCCGGGTGTGTAATAAATCTTCTGCCATATTGGTAAATGTTATTTCCCATGTTATATTGTGGCGCTGCCGGTTTGCTTTGCAAATTTTGCGCCAATACATATAGATAAATAGACTTACGGCCAAAATATTTATATATTTAATGATTACATGTTGTTAGAAAATGTTATCGATTTAGCTTTAAATTGTAACCCCGGATGATAAGCTGCTTTTTTAGGATGCCGGGCAATAATGTCCATGTGCAGCGTCAATATTTTGTAAGAATCGGTCAAATAATTTATAACTTAAGCGGAAAAAGCTTTAACTTGACTTGAAAAATTAGTATTCTTATATCGCGCCCCAAAGAGTCATTGATATTATTGAGATTTCCACCAATGGAACCCAAACTGCCAGAAGACAAACTCAAACCCTTTCGCCTGGTCAAATATTTTGCATTCAGCGGGCTGGTCGTTATTTTTTTAGCGACCATTATTTTTTCGGCGCTCAATACGCATTGGGTAAAATCCATGCAGCGTAAAAAAAGCGAGGACTACGCCCATGTGATGATCGAAAATTTGAATCACCAGGTTTTTTTACAATTCATTGTTCCTGTAGGGCTGATTTATGGCAAAATACAGCTGAGTAATCGGGAGCAGTTTGAACGGATGGACAATGTTGTGCGCAGTACCATGCACAGCTTTGAGGTTGAAAAAATCAATATTTACAGCATGGACAATGAAGTCTCCTATAGTTTTGATCAATATTTAATCGGCCGGCGAAATTACGGCGGTACCGGATATTTGCAGGCCCGGTCGGGCGACTGGAACCATAAACTGGTTCAAAGAGGAAATTTTTTACAGATTTTGCTGGGTTTTCCCAAAAAAGTTCAACTGATAACCTTTGCGCCTTTGCGCTGGGAGCCGCAGGTGGGGAAAATCTCGGGGCGGATCCTTGGCGTTGTTGAGATCGCGCAGGATCTGTCTGAAGATTATAAAACCATTTTCCAGATTCAGATTCTGGTGATTATCACCAGCACGCTTTTGATGGGAGCGCTTTTTGTGGTGCTGGTGTTTGTGGTCAAAAGAGGCGAAGGTATTATTCAACGGCGTGCAATGGAAAGGCTGCGCCTCAAAGAGCGATTGGCTCACGCAGAGCGCCTGTCATCGTTGGGCGAAATGGCCGCCGGAATTTCGCATGAGATTCGCAACCCTCTGGGCATTATCAGAAGTTCAGCCGAACTTTTAAAGAAAAAAACAGCCAAAATCGACCCGCAAAACACATTCCCCGATATTATCGTCGAAGAGGCCAACCGCTTAAACTCAATCATTACCGATTTTTTCAATTATGCCAAACCCAGAAATCCGAATATAGCACCCTGTCGGGTGGAAGAAATCATCGATAAGAACCTAACCTTTCTTGAAGCCCAGAATAAGGAAAAGGGTTATGTTATCAAAAAGAATTATCAGGATTCTTTGCCGGAGATCATGGCCGATTCGGCTATGCTGTATCAGTCTTTTCTGAATATTTTGCTAAATGCAATGCAGTCGATGCCGGATGGGGGCAGAATCCTTGTTGAGGTCAGCTCCAATGACCATCGGGTCACAGTCCATTTTGATGATGACGGCCAGGGTATTCCGCCCGAGAATATGAATAAGATTTGGGATCCCTTTTTTACAACCAAAGAGCAGGGCACCGGCCTCGGTTTGGGTATCGTTAAAAACATCGTCGAGTCCCACGGGGGCAGCATCCAGATTACAAACCGCCCCGTCCGTGGGGCACGGGTCACGGTTGAGTTGCCGCTAAAGCCGCAAGCAGCGGGGAAAGAGTCTCCAGAAGAAACAGCTGCGGAGCGCAATTGATATTTGGCATAGGTCGTGGCCAGTATCGATAAAAACCGCCAACCCTAAAAAATATGCGCAACCAGAGATAAGACATCATGGAAACAATCCTCATTGTGGATGACGAAAAAAACTATCTGACCATTTTAAACGAGATCCTGGAAGAAGAAGGCTTTGAAGTGCTGACTGCGCCCGGTGGACTGGAGGCGCTTGAAGTTCACAAAACATCTGATCTGGACCTCATTCTCACCGATATGAAAATGCCAAAAATTGACGGTATTCAACTGCTCGAGAATATTAAAGCAGATGATCCGGATCTGCCGGTTATTATGATGACGGCCCACGGTACAGTGGATAAAGCCGTCGAGGCCATGCAGAAAGGGGCCTACACCTATGTCCTGAAGCCCTTCGACAATGAGCGTTTGATTATTTATGTTAAAAAAGCGATCTCCACGTACCAGGTGGTCAAAGAAAACCGGCGCCTGCGCGAGGCGGTTGAATCCCAATTTCGTTTCGACAACATTATTGGCAAAAGCAAAAATATGCGGGATATTTTTGATACCATTCAGAAAGTGGCGCCTTCCGGTGCGACTGTACTAATTGAAGGCGAAAGCGGCACCGGCAAAGAACTGGTTGCGCGATCCATACATTTTAATTCCGCCAGACGTGCAAAGCCTTTCGTGGCTGTAAATTGTTCGGCCCTTGCTGAAAACTTGCTGGAAAGCGAACTTTTCGGCCATGAGAGAGGCGCCTTTACCGGCGCTGTGGCAACTAAAAAAGGTCGTTTTGAACTGGCGGACGGCGGAAGCCTTTTTTTAGATGAAATCGGTGAATTATCCCCGAATCTGCAGGTAAAATTATTGCGCGTCCTGCAGGAAAAAGTTTTTGAGCGCGTGGGCGGCGTCCGTACTATATCGGTGGACATTCGTATTATTGCCGCCACCAACAAGGATTTAAAACAGGAAATGATGGACAATCTCTTCCGTGAGGACCTTTATTATCGATTAGATGTCGTTCATATTGTTTTGCCGCCTTTGAAGGATCGCAAAGAGGATATTCGACTGCTGGTCAATCATTTTATTAAAAAATATGCATCTGAGCGCAAATCCGAAGCTCCTATCATGGGCGTCGACCAGCAGGTGGACCGGCTATTTTATGATTACAACTGGCCCGGAAATATCCGCGAACTGGAAAATGTCATCGAGCGGGTGATGATCCTGTGTCCGGGTGAGACTATCCGCGTTGCGGATCTTCCGAAGGGGTTTAAAGATAATGTTTACAACACCTTGCATCTTGAAGGCATACCGGCAAATGCCAAACTCTACGATACGCTAGCCATTATCGAACGCACTATGATTGAACGTGCGCTGAAAATGAGCAACAACGTTCAATCACATGCAGCAGAATTGCTGGGAATTGGCAAGAGCGGTCTCAATCAGAAAATTAAAAAGTATAATCTGGAAGTCGGCGCAAAGCATTAAACCGCTTGCTTTACGCTTAGCTAAGGTGGGTTCAAATAGTCGCTTTTGACCGTCACGCGTCAGGAGGATGGGTCGTGCTCCTGTGCGGCTAATTCTTCTTGCACCATGTCAAAATAGATTGAGTTTGGGTAGTCATCCAGGATCTTTTGAAGCGTTTGTTGGCTCTTGGCGGTCTCTCCTAATTTTTGATAAACCCATCCCAGGTTAAAAAGAGCTTCCTCCCGGACGAGCGAATCTGTCGCTGTGGCGGCACGTTCAAAATAAACGGCCGCATTTTGCGGATCTTCAATCTGCTGATAGGCATACCCCAGACTGTTAACAATGAGATTGTTGACTGCTTTATCGTCTTGAAAGTCATTAAGCGATTGTTTGTAAAGCTCAATGGCCTTGTCATATTGGCCGGCATTGTAACTGATATTAGCATAAATGACCCGGGCCAGTTTGCCACCCGCATTCCCGCCGTATTTTTTGATGATGTCCTGAAAAGCTTCCGAAACTTTGCTGTATGCCTCTGGTGCCGAGGTTGCCGCTTTCAGTGCCTGGTATTCAGATTGGGTTTGCTGCAGAATCGAAAATGCTTTTACCTCGGCGCGTTGTGCAAAATATCGGTATCCAAGGAAAACTAAAAAAATGGCTACAATCGCACAGAGGGAATAAGATATTTGATTTTGATAGTCTCTGGCAAAGGCTATTGCCTTGCCGGTGAGGGTTATAAATTCATCCGGCTTTTTTAATAATTCCTTCCGGGTTTTGTACTTCGCAACCATTTAACCTCCCTGTCAATGTTAAACCCGTTGGCCGGTTGCGCCCGTTATGCCGGTTTTTTCTCTGGCAAACAGCGTGCAAACCACAAATGCCGCCGAATAGCTGGGGTCATTGGTTCGGATAATTTACGAAGGCTTTACTATAGCATGCCTCTTTTTTTATTCAAGCGTATTATGTCAGTGAAACGCCGGGGAGTTACTTTGCCTAACTTTTGATAATAGCGGAATGGATTATCAGCAGCGGAATCGTGCACTGTCTGAATGCATTAGGGAGCGTTGAGAAAGAACAGCCAATAGTCTCATATCGGCTTGTCGGCACGATGCTGTTTTTTTCTGATCTCCTTTTTTATGTTTGATCTGTGTTCTTTCGCTACGACCCCTTACTCATGAGTTTGCACGATGTAGTCGCTGATGGTTCATGCAGCGACCGAATTGAGAAAAGCTCTCCAACCGCTCATTTTAGTAGCTTCCGAATCCTCTCCCAGCCCGTTTCGGGGATATTGGCGCCCACGACCCGGCACACCTCATAACCGCAAGCCGAGCCCAGTTCACCGCATCGCTCCAGCGCATACCCGTTGACCAAACCATAAAGAAAACCCGCTGCCCATAAATCGCCGGCTCCGGTGGTATCAATCACAGCGGCGCCGGTTTTTGGCTGGATCGGAACGATTTGATTGCCGCAGGCGATAAAGCTTCCCCGCTCGCCGACCTTAAGAACGGCAATCTCTGCATTTTCAGATAAGGCACGGATGGCGTGGACTTCATCTTTATGACCGGTATAGGCCCGGGCCTCATCCTCATTGGCGATCAGAATGTCAACGAAAGATTCAACGATATGCCGCACCAGTTTGTGAGATTCTTGAACCACGTTAAAACTGGCCAGATCCAGCGAAATCCGTGCGCCGGACTGCCGAGCCGTTTCTATAACCTTTAAAATTAAATCCGGGTTATGTATCAGATAGCCCTCGATATGAACAATGGCCGCATTTGTAAAAAAATTTTGCGTAATATCTTGCGGCATGGTTTCAGCCGCTGCGCCCAGATAGGTAAACATGGAGCGTTGCGCATCGGAGGTAATGATGGAAAGAACCCGGCCGGTAGGTGAATCTGAACGCAATAGCGACGGCTCTACATTTTGGCGCTTTAAATCGTTTTCAAAAAATTGGCCCATCTCTCCGTTACCGCATTTGCCGATAAATCGGGCTATTCCGCCGAGTTTGCCAACCCCCACAATCGTGTTGCAGGCAGAACCACCCGGAACCAGGCTGGGTGGCTTTGATGAAAGTGAAAGGGTTTTTTCTATAAATTCTTTGCTGACATAAGTCATGCCGCCTTTTACGGCGCCGGTTTTTTTTAAAAAATCCTCTCCTTCATGGGCCAGAATATCGACTAAGGCCGAACCCACTCCGACGATTAATTTTTTGTCTTTTTCAATTCTGCCAAGTTGATGCACGTTCGTTAATTCACCTCTCTACCAAACCAGTGCTTTATGGATCCAACCCTTATCCCCATCTGAATGCTCGATGTGAATCCAGCTGTCTCTGCGTTTAAGGACTTTAAAAGGTATTCCTTTTTCGACGGTGAATAGAATACTATGACTTGTACCGGGACCGGATCGAATATTGCAGGTGTCGTTGTTGGTGATCACTGTCGAAGTCTTGCCAACCAGTGAGTTGTGCACCCAGCCCTTGTCACCTTCAAAATCCCGAAACTGGTACCATTCACCGGATTTGTCGATCACCAGCAATGGAAAATATTTTTCCACTTTCCACAAAACGCTGTGGCGCGTTCCCGGGCCGGAACGAATATTGGCAACCGGAGCGGAAACTGCCAGGCGCTCCGCAAGGGCTGTAGCGGCGAACCCGAGCATAAGTAGTAAGATAATGGTGGTGCGGACACTCACTGGCATCTGTTTCCCTCCTCATCAATACACTAAGAACCCCATTTCGAATTTCACTCAGCGCAATTTGAATCGGCGCAAATCTGACATGTCAACCATGGATATCACCGACTGTTAAGCGATTCAAGCGCCGGTTGTCAAGCCTGAGTCGGGTCGGTTCAGGTTTTTATACTGAAAAAAATTCCATTTCCGGCAGCTGGACACAGGTCAAGCGGTTTCCATAAACAGCGCCGGTGTCGATCCCGATTTTGTTGGTCTGTACCAGCGGTTCCTTAAATGGCGTATGTCCAAATATGACGCGTTTGCCGAAATCATAATCAGAGTAAATGAACTCATCGCGGATCCAAAGCAGGTCCGTTTCTTTCTGTGATTCTAATACGACTTTATCGCGCAGACCGGCGTGCACAAAAAGATAGTCTTCGGTCTGGTAATAAAGGCGCAAGGCGCTCAGAAATTCAAGATGCGCTGACGGCACCGGGTAATCTTCTGATGCATTGCTGCTTTTCAGATAAGCATCCAGGGTCTGCTGGCCGCTGTTTAACAGGTAGGTAAACCGATCGCTGCCGTCCAGATAATTTTGCAGCATATCTTCGTGATTACCTTTTAAAAAGATAATGCCCGGTGTGCGTTTTTTTAGATCTATCAGATAGTCCAACACCTCAATGGAGCCGCGCCCCCGGTCGATGTAATCCCCGATAAATAGCAACTGGTCCCGGGCCATATTTATTGGGATTTTGTCCATAAGTTCACACAGCTTCTCATAGCACCCATGAATATCGCCGATGACAAAGATTTTTTGCATGTCTTCCATTATTTCACAATTTTATTAGCCAGACAAATTCTAAAGCGCTGAAAAATGAACAATATTAATCGGTTTTTCGAAATTGCAAGTTGTTCCATTATTTTGACACATAGCGGCGCTGGGGTTGATCGAGACGGGTGATACCTTCTTCGGTTGCCTCTTGCAAAGCGGTTCGGTACTCCGCCGGCGAAAGAAAGGTGTTCAATTCCTTTATCTCGGCGGCGCGTCCGCAAGGGCGATACTGGGCCATGATGTTCACGTAGCTGCGGGTCGAAATCTGTCTGGCAATGAAGTGCATAATTTCGCGAGTGCCCGCCACTCCGCCGGGCAAGACAAGATGGCGAATGATCAGACCTTGCCGGGCAACACCGGCTTCATCCGTTACCAGATCGCCGACCTGACGGTGCATTTCCTTGATCGCGTTGCAGGCAACTTCGGCATAATCCCCTGCTTGACAGGCGCTTTCGGCAATTTCCCGATTCCAGAATTTGAAGTCCGGCATATAAATATCAAACACGCCTTCCAGTAATCTGAGCGTTGCGGGGCTATCGTAGCCGCCGGAATTGTAAACCAGCGGCACGTCAAGCCCCTGTTGAATCGCTATTTCAAGAGCAGCCAGTATTTGCGGAACCACATGTGTCGGTGTTACAAAGTTGATATTATGACATCCCTGCTGCTGTAAAGCGAGCATGATGGCTGCCAGGTGCTCGTCAGTTACTTCCTGCCCGTGGCCTTGATGGCTGATATTAAAATTCTGGCAAAACAAACACATCAGGTTGCAATGGGTGAAAAATATGGTGCCGGAGCCATGGGTGCCCACCAGGGGCGACTCTTCACCGAAATGGGGGTTGTAGCTGGAGACCCATGCCTGCGCTGCGGTATTACATATGCCGGTTTCACCGCCAAGCCGGTCGACGCAGCATTTACGCGGGCAAAGGGAGCAGGGGCTTAGAAGCCGGCGGGCTTTTTTTATCTTTTCGCGCAATGCCCTTTTTTCAAAAGTTTGAATATATGCGGGTTCAAATGATGCCATTATTAAATTCTAGGTTCAAAATCTTTTGGCACGCAAACCCGCCGCCGCGCCCGTCCGCCTCGCCTGCTTGGCTGGAGGGCGGACCTTGCTCGCATGGTGGGCGTGGGCCGCCATGCTCGCTAAGAAAAATACTGAGATCTAATCGAATTTGTTTTGCGTCTTAGCGTCTCAGGGTGAGTACTTTTTCGATCCGCATCATTGCGTGCAGGGTTTTATAGAATTTTTTCTTCAGGTCTTACTGGTTCAACGCTTATTTTCTGAGCCAGACCCTTTCCAAGTACATAGCGTTTATAATCCGCTGCAATCGCGATCTGCCCCCGGCTATTATTTGATATGACTTCAATTTCATCGCCAAGGCGCAATCCCATCGATAGCAATCGCATGCGGGCCCCAACCCCCCCATTGAAGTCTTTGAGCACCAGCCGTTCTCCGGGCCTTGCCATAACCAGGGGCATCAGTTGTATACGATCTTTAAGGCAGGTGTCGCAGATGCCATAAATTTCCATTTTATGCTGGAGCATGTGAAAACCCTTCGTAGCTGCAATTCTAATCTGTAACTCTTCCAGGCGCTCATCCTCAAACTCGATAATTTTTTTGCATTTCGTACAGATCATATGATCGTGATGTTGGCCCAGATGGCGATGCTCATAACGAAGGTCGCCGTTTTCAAAGCGACTTTTTTGAGCAAAGCCGAAACGGCACATCAATTTCATTGTTTCTCGAACAAATTCAACATCAAGGCGCCAGTCATTGCGCTCTAAAAGTTCAACCATTTCTTCGACGGTGACATGTCTTTCGGTCTGTAAAAAGACCTCCAGGACCTTGAAACGATCTTCGAAATTACCGATTTGTTCTTGCTTAAACAGCTTTTTTAGCTGTTCTTTTTCTTGAATATGAATTTGTTTCATTTAAATTCCCCAAGCGGACAACAGAATCATACAGCGCGGGTTCTTGTGGAGACAGGCTTGCAGGCTTTAGCGATCATTGCGCAAATTAGCTAAGAGATAGGCCCGATGAGTTGGTTCATCATGAGGCAGGGAGCGATTAACCGGGCGTTCAGGGAAGGTTATGAAATCAAGCTTCATGTCCCGGGATTTCATATGTGGTGCAACTGCCACTGGGGCAGTTTCGCGTCTGTGCGCGCGCGCCGTCACTTTTACCCGAACCGCTTCCCATGCTATGACAGGAGGCGCTCAGGATTCTTTCGAATTCTTCAGAACTGCAGTGAGGGCATTTGAGCTCCACCTCATCTTCTTGTTTCATAACCAATATTTCAAAACAATCATTACACTTTAGACATCTGAACTCATATAGTGGCATCGACATTCCTTTTCATTAGGCAGTTTGGAACGGGACCCCGTCCGAACGCCGACTTAAAAATAGCTCTCCTTCGAGCTTCTTTGTCTGAATCTGAAGCCTGCGTGCTGCTCCTGAGCACCGCTATAATATGCTTTTCTTATCCCGATTGTCAAGGTGCTGGGGCGGAATTGGGGCATAAGTGGTTGTAGAAAAAAACGTTTGAATATCGGAACGTTTTTTGACAACCACTATAGAATTTGCGTTATGGGGACATCCAGAAAAAAGGTGACAGCGATGGTGTTTGATCTTAAATTTAGGCAGGCAAAAATCATCCGGGTCGCCACCTGACAATTTTGAACGGGATCTGTTTTACCATTATGACCCAACCTCAACCGAAATCTTACGCTGCCGCTTGGATCAAAAGCATCACTGAAGTCGGTCAGACACAATGGAATGCGTTGGCGGAGCCTTTGGCCACCCCATTTTTGGAGTGGGAGTGGCTTCGCCAACTGGAAATTTCCAAAAGCACCACCGCTGAAACCGGATGGTTGCCCTATCATTTAACGATCTGGTCTGATCGCCGATTGGTTGCGGCGGCGCCGTTGTACATCAAGGCACACAGTGCCGGTGAGTTTGTATTCGATCATGCCTGGGCGGATGTGGCCCGTCATTTGAAGATCTCTTACTACCCCAAGCTTGTCGGCATGAGCCCTTTCACGCCGATGATCGGATACCGTTTCTTGATGGCACCTGAAGAAAATGAGGATCAATTAACCCGGCAGATGGTTATTGAGATTGAGCAACTCTGTGACCAATTAAAAATTTCGGGTTGCAGTTTTCTTTTTGTCGATCCGCAATGGCGCAAAATGATGCTCCGCCACAGGTTCATCAGCTGGCTACATCAAAGCTTTTCCTGGCGCAATGCGGGCTACCAATCATTTGATGATTATCTGGCTGTATTTAATTCAAATCAGCGACGCAATATAAAGCGGGAGCGCCGATCGATCGAAAACCAGGGCGTTTATCTGAAAACTTTTACCGGCGATAAAATTTCGCCGGCCCTTTTAGCGATGATTTATCCGTTCTACGAACGCACCAATGACAAATTCGGTCCCTGGGGATGCAAGTATCTTAAGCGGCCTTTCTTTGAGGGGCTGGCGGATGGCTATGACCACCGGTTGTTGCTGTTGGCCGCTTTTAAAAAGACAAGTCCGGATATACCGATAGGCTTATCGCTTCTCATCCACAAGCGGGACCGGCTGTTCGGCAGGTATTGGGGTTGCTCAAATGAAATTAAGCATCTGCATTTTAATGCGTGCTATTACAGCCCGATTGAATGGGCGATTGCTAACGGCATTAGCCGCTTCGATCCGGGTATGGGCGGGTATCATAAGACACGGCGCGGCTTCACGGCTGTCGGCAACTACAGCCTGCACCGATTTTTTGATCAGCGTTTAGAGCAGGTCATGAATGCCCATATTGAAGAAATCAATCAACTGGAACAGGATCAGATCGATGAGTTGAATCGGGAGCTGCCCTTTGTCCGCAGAGCCTAATTGCGCTAAACCGCTCAATTAGGCGTTAATTGATTTTTATACCGCTTTTCATAAACGTTTTTATGGCAACTACTCTAAATCAATTGAGGGAGGGGTGTTATTTTTTGATCCGTTCGGCCACAAACTCATGAAACTGTTCGGAGATTTGTCTTTTCCAGACTCCAACGTATCCCGTTCGGACCGAAACCTCGGTCCAGTCGGGATCAATGATGCGGACACGCACCATCATGGGCGTTCCATCAAGCCTTTCGGATTTGATTGTAGTTTGGGTGCCGTCGGTCTTCTCTTCGAGAAGGGGTTGTTTCATGTCCGATAAAATATCCTGGCACACCGCGTAGGTCTTCTCATACGTGGCCTGATAAGTGCGACTCAATTGGCCGTTAACATAGGCAAAGGTCCCCGCTCCGGCCCCCGCACCCACTACGAGGGCAACACATCCGGAGGTCAACAGCATGTACGCAAGGGTCATCAGTAAAAATATCCTCTTGAGCATATTGAGCCTCATTTAACTTTTTAATGCATATTTTAGCCCGTCGCAGCCCGAGCTTTTCTTGATCAACGGCAGCCGTTACAGGTAGGGTTTTGCGTTTAGCGGCTGCGCAACACCGTGATTGCGAGCGTGCAGCCAACACGGGCTAGGGAACGCCCCTTAATTCCGGCGGTAGTGGGGGAGCGACCATCAGGCGATTTTCAGAGTCGAGTCGGACAGCGGTTTGTCGCTGTGCCGAAAACCAGACACCGAGTCGATCGCCTTCGGGGCCCAGAATCCACGCCCCCTGTGGTGTCACCAGCTGGACGTAATTCATTCGGTATAGCCATTTCTTTAGTATCGTATTCGAAAAATCTATTTGTTGCCACGTTTTTGCGCGCAGCGTATAATTGGGGTGTATTCCGACGATGGCATCCGGCACACCCTGCAGCCCGCTGTAATAATACACATGGTCCGGTAAAACCTGCGCCTTCTCAAACAATTCGGTGATGTCAAAGCTGGACTGTAACTTTCCATAATTGGTTGCGGTACAAGAACAAAGCAGCCCGATAAGCCCCAGGCTGATGGCAGCAAAAAGCTCTAGTCGCTTTTTACCTGTCGATGTTTCGAATTTTCTTTTTTGTATGGGCGGAATTGTCAATAACATAAGGTATTTTCCGAAAGCGCTACTGCATTCTGATCTCTGGTTGAACACGCCAAATAAATTCCTGATTAAATGTAGCATTTCTGCAATCGGTGTCAAGAGACAACTGAAATCAATTCAGGCGCAGCGGCCCATTATTGATCGGACCGCCGACGGGCGGAAGATATTGACACCGGGCCGGCAACCGGTTACCTTTTAGAGATTAATATCGCCATTCAAGGCTTTAACACTTTCCAATTCAGACAGGGCAGGCATGATGCAAAAAAAACTGATACCCAAAATGACTACTTTTGGTAAATGGACCATTATCTTATTGTTGGCCTTTATTTTGATCTGGCCGCTGACGGTTGGAGTTTATTGGGGTGTGTACAAGGGCTATACCGCCATCGATGCGATGCGGTTTCCCTGGTTCAGATCAAATATCCATTCCATTCTCGATCAAACCAAGCCGAGTTCAAACGAAGCTAAAAAGGGGATTGTGCTCAGTTCAGCACTCAGCAACCGACTGGAGGAAGAGATGGGCTCGACATTTGGCTGGTCGGTCAATGATTTGATTGTATCCCCGACCCGCTGGCTTGATAACCGTGCCAATCGGCAGCGGGGGGTTATTTTTGCCACTCGAATGTTGATCAACTTTTTTTCTACGAATCTGGCCAAGTATGGCAAAGTTGATGCCGAAAATGCTTCGTTAAAAGAGGCACGCGAAAAATATTTTGCCTTTAGTGAAGCCAGCTGGTGGTTTCCATCCACAGAAAGTCAATATCGTCAGGGTATTGCGTTGCTGCGCAAATACCAGGATGAACTGGCTGCCGGCGAAGCGATCTATAACATGCGCTCGGATGACATGTACAATATGCTCACTTTCATCATCGGCAGCCAGTTTCTTGACCAGCCCCTTGGTCTTTTGGTCCAGACCAACGATGAGGTGCCGTATGCCGACCTGGATGACCGCATATACTATACTCAGGGGGTCGTTCTGGTGCTACGGGATTTTATTCGATCTTTCATTGATCTTTACCCGGAAATAAAAGAAAAAGGCGGTGAAAAAAACGTGCGCATCGCTCTACGGGATATGGAACAGATTTGCACTTTTGATCCGCTGATTGTTCTAAGGGGGGATCATGATTCGGTTACTGCCGACCATCGCGGCAAGATGGCCCGATACCTGATCTCATTTAGAGAACGAATAAACGATCTGGCGCAGTCGATTCGAAGATAACTAGTAATATTTTACGCCCACACCAAAGTAGTAGTAGGAAGCGGCTTCGGGCAATTCTTGGCACCAGATGACCTGTGCCCGATAAACATCATGCCCGGAAGAATAAGGTGAGTTTTCAATTCCAATAAAGAGATCGGACCCGACAGAGGGAGCAAAGTCTGACTCAAAATACATTCCGCTTCGGCTGTAATTATACATCCGGCCCTCGTGGTATTGGCCGGCTGGATAATTCTCAATCAATACCGTTGCTTCATGTTCAAACCGGGGTGTATCTCTTTTTTCCGGATTCGGGTCCATCTGATACCCTCCGCTGGAGCTGATCCTGGGGTTATTCACAGAAGACATCAATAGCTGCCCGCCAGTTCCGTTACCACCCAACTGATAGATCCACCTTAATCGACACCCTTCAGAATTATTCCCCCGAAAGGCGTCTGGTGTTCTTATGACGGCTGCCTAAACGCCGATGTAGATGGCAAACGCCACGAAAATTAAAAGGGCACTGACGACAGCCAGGAGCAAAGAAATTAGGCTTTCTTGCATTCGTGAAATTCTCCGGTTGGAATTATCTTTATGGAAAGCAATCGTCTCTTTTGCTTAGCATAAAGCGTGCCGAATTTATGGTTTTTCAAGATATTGAACAATAATCAATAAATGCGGTCGCTCCGCCGAAGCCCTGAAATAAAAAAGACATCCGGTTTGTGGAAAGTTTTCCATAAAAACTGGGCAACAGTTTTCCTACGAGCACTCAAAATGCTGGGGCATAAAGCGGAGACGGATCGGTTGGATTGACCTGAGCAAGAAAGACTAGCGTAAGCAGAATGGCAATTCCCAATGGACGAGGGTGATTCACGATGAATCACCCTCTGAGCATTGGGTGACAGTGTGTTAACACACTGTTATCTTGTTATATCGGCATTTATTCAACAAACTTTAGACTATACAGGGCAATCCGCTGCCGCCATCTTCTCTGCATTCGATTTATGTCGGCCTTGAAGCCTTAAAGGCACTGACTCTGGCCGTCTATGGGTATCAGAATATTTACCAGTCAACGATTCCGGGAACAAAGGTGTAATCTTTTGCCCTTTGCTCATTTAGTCTATCGTTCGGCCCTCTTGCCGGACCTACCGTCAGGATGATTTTTTCGGTATCCTGCAGTAATTTTTTCTTTTTGCCGCGTGTAGCGCTAAAGGTTAAATGGGCGCCCCACATATCCTCCGTTAACAAATCCTTTTGGTGCTCGAATGCGTGTACCCCGGTTTTGTCTGTAATCGAAAGCCACACATCCGTTATGCCATTTTTGACCTGGTCCAGCTGTAATAAAGCCTTTTCATCCAGATAGACATGCACATTATTTTCATTTTCAAAGATTTGATGATACTTCAGATTTAGCTGCACCGGTGGTTTGTTGCGGCGGTTTAATACAAAATGGCTGCCTTCATTAAAATATCTGAATTGGGTGTTTATGACGCGCCTGAGGCGCGAATTATCCGGATTTTTTTGAGGAGCAAAACGCAGGTCCGGGTGCAGGTTCACAGCCAGGGCGCTAAATCGCAACTTTTTAATCAGAGATGCGACCGCCTGTCGGTTTTGTCTATGAACATCAAAATAAAGCGCAACCATTGAATCGGCTTGATTGACATAATCGTAGTGGTAGCCGATCAGTGACTGGGGGCTGCAGGATTCCCCGGGAAGTGTCATATTTAATGCGCCAGAAAGCCCGCCAGTTACAGGACCGGCCAGCACACCTGCCACAGTCGCCAGTTTTTTCATGGCGGCTGAGTACTCTTCGTCTTTTAGGCAACTGAAATATTTTTTTAAGCTGTGCCTTTGCTCAATATGTGCAATAGCATAAACTAGAAGCGCTTCCAGTTCATCGTCGTTATCCAGCGAGTCAAAAAGGGCGGTGGTGATGACAATCCTACCGGTGGGGATCGCAAAAGCGTTTATCTCGCTACTGCTGGATAAATAAAAAGCATAATTATAGCCCAGCAGCTTAACCGGCCAATTTTTAAGTATCTTTTCCCCAACCACTGACAGATGGGTTTGTTTCTCGGACTCCTCTTCAATGGGCTCGTAATTGCGGAGCCGCATGGACCACTCCGTCTCTATAGCCTTTTCCACTGCCAGGCCAGGCAGATAAACTACTTTTTTAAAACAAAACCCGCTGGGTTGATAGCCTTGCTGATCGGCGTCTTCGCGTTTCATCCGGGCCATAAGGTGTGGGTCGGCGAAATGATTGCAGGACCAGAGGTGGTAGAGCTTACTTGCAGGATCTAAGACGACATATTGGTGGTTTTCATCTCCAAGGGTTTCAAGCAATATTTTTTGTACATCTTGAGGCGTTGTTTGTTTAAGGAGTTTATTGCTAAATTCAAATCTAATGGTTCCGGTTCCCAGGACGGGATGGAACAACTCGAGCGCGATCTCTTGAGCTTCGATGTTGATGTCGACAATCTTGGCGTTCAATTTTTTATCCTGGAAAAATATCTTGCTGATGGTTTTTTCATAAAAATACTCAAGGCCCCTGTGGCGACCGAATCCGAAATTGAGTTTGTTGAGCTGGGGCCTAATCGATATTTCTTTGTTCAATACGCCGCTGATAATTTGATTGTTTGATGCTTGATCTGAAGCGACCTTGGCGCTGCCGATTGTCGGCCAGATCCAGCCGGCGCAGATTATGATCAGGCACACCGCAAGGTAACGTTTTGGGTCTTTGATTTGCACGATTTCAACTCCTGTTACTAAAAGGAAGCCTGCCGGCTTCATTTTGTGTTTTAGCCGACCCCAATACAAAAACCCACCTCATTATTGCAGAAATGGGCTCACTGCAATCAATGGCATGGGTGTGGCGCTATAGGGTAAAAACATTTATCAAATATCATCATAAGAAATGCCGGGCGGTGGGTCAAGGTGGGTCGGTTTGTTTCCCGGAAAACGACACGGCCGGGTTAAATTGTGACGGTTATTTTGTTGATGTTACAGTCGGCTTGATTATCGCTCCAATAGCTCTCGGGCGTGTGCTAGGGTCATCTGGGTAATTTTTTCACCGCCTAACATTCTGGCGATTTCTTTATAGCGGTCCTCATTGTTTAACTGTTGAATCGCTGTGCGGGTTCTGCCGGAAGAGACCTTTTTTGAAATTCGAAAGTGCTGATTGCCGAATTTCGCTATTTGTGGCAGATGGGTAATACAGATCACCTGATGGTGCTTGGCAAGATTGGCTAATTTTTTACCCACCGCTTCGGCGACCCCGCCGCCAATACCGGCATCCACTTCATCGAAAACCACCGTTTCGACCGAATCGCTTTTAGCTGAAAGAGCCTTTAAGGCCAGGATCACCCGTGAAAGCTCACCGCCGGAGGCGATGCTGGCCAGGGCCTTTAGCGCCTCCCCTACGTTGGGGGCGATTAAAAACGTGGCCTGGTCAATGCCGGTTTCAGTGATCATATGGTCATCAACCGTCAAACGGGGGTCGGCTTTATCATCTGCCGTTATGGGCTGCAAGGCCACACGAAAATTGGTCTTCGCCATCTTCAAGGTTGCCAGCTGCCCCATGACCTTTTCGGCAAAGCCCTCGGCTGCAATTTTACGTTTGCCGGACAACTTTAACACGAAGTCATTGAGCTGGGTGTGCAAATTGTTCGCTTCAGTCTCGGTTTCTTTGATCTGCTCAGCAATATTTTCAACACTGGCCAGCTCCTGTTCGATAGCTTCGCTCTTTTCGATTACGGCATCCAATGTGCCACCGTATTTGCGCTTGAGCTTATTGAGCGTATCTAGCCTTTCTTCGACGGCTTCCAGTTCTTTGTCGTCCATCTGAATCGAATTCAGGTAGCTTCGCAGACCTTCAATCAAATCCTCGATTTGATATGTGGCGTCGGACAGGCTGTGGGCGTTTGATTTCAAATGTTCGTCGATCTGGCTGATTTTAGCCAGATCTTTTTTAACGGCCACCAGTTTTTCCATGACCGAGCCCGGTGCGCTATAAAGCGATTCGATACTATTGTGAACCGTCTCGTAAAGTGCTTCAGCGTTTTTTAATCGCATCTTTTCCTGCTCGAGAGCTTTATCCTCGCCCAAGATGGGGTTGGCGGTGGTGATCTCTTTGTGTTGAAACGCCAGCAGCTCCATGTGTTCTGCCTGCCGGTCCCCGATGGTCTTTAATTCATTTAATTTTTTTAGTAAGGTCAGCATTTTTTGAAAACACGTGCCGACCGCTTCGCGCAAAGGGATGAGACCACCGAATTGATCCAGGATTAAAAGATGTTGTTCTTCTTTTAGCAGTAGCTGATGGGCATGTTGCCCGGAAATGCTGGCAAGATTTTCGGTGATGGCATTGAGCAGCTGAATGGTGGCCATGCGGTCGTTCAGGTACACCCGATTGGCATCATTGCGCGCAATAATCCTTCTGACCAGCAACCCTTCAGATGGGTCATAACCGTGTTCGGTCATTATTTTGGCGACCCGGCTGGAAGCCGATATTTCAAAAAGGGCTTCCAGCTCGGCACTTTCGGCGCCACTGCGCACCAGATCGGTCGATGCGCGGCTTCCCAGCAGCAAGTTGACGGCACTGAGAATGATCGATTTACCGGCCCCGGTTTCGCCGCTGAGGATGGTCAGACCATCGGAAAAACCGATTTGCAGATCATCGATAATGGCAAAATTTCGAATGGAAAGCTCTTTTAGCATCGGAAGGATTTATGGCATAACCCTCGATCTTTGTAAAGCAGATTGAGAACGCATCGGCATGGGGCATAAATAATTGAAATTATATATTTTTATAACGTAAATACGCGCCAGGATACGCCTGGTTACAGTTGGCGGTCAAGCTGGCGGCGACCCAAGTTAAATCGGTGCATCACGAGCCGGAATGCCAATAATTTCGATTATTTCGGATATCCTGTGATTGCGCGGATGCGTTCGTACAACGGTTTTAGCCGTCGATACATCCTTTTGTAAACATCATGGTAAAGTGCACTATACAGGGCATGGTTTTTTTGATCAGGCGCAAAGACCTCGCCGATGTGGGTCATGGCTTCAACAGCGGTCTTAAAATCCGGATGCAGGCCCAGACCCACAGCAGCATCGACGGCCGCCCCCAGGCCGGAAGTTTCGTAAATATGGGGTTTGGCGGTTGGCAGACCGAATATATCGGCGGTCAGCTGCAAGGCACTGCGGCTCTGGCTGCCGCCGCCGGAAACCCGCAACTCGGTAATCGGTGTCCTGCTGCGCTGTTCAATGCGTTCCTTGCCTTCACGCAGGGCATAGGCCAGCCCCTCTAGTATCGAACGGTACAAATGCGCACGCGTATGAATGTCACCAAAGCCGATAATGGCGCCCTTGGCCTCCGGGCCCGGCATCTTGAGCCCGGGGGTCCAGTAGGGTTGGAGCATCAATCCCATGGATCCCGGTGGAATGGCATCCACTAGTTTATCAAAAAGGGCTTCCGGTGCGATTCCCTGGCGGGCGGCTTGCTGCTGCTCATGCTGGCCGAATTGTTCTTTATACCATTTGACCATCCAGTAACCCCGGTAAACCTGAACCTCAACTGAGTAGCAGTTTGACACGGCTGATGGATAAGCGGGCAACAGCGGAACGGGTTCGATATATTTTTTATGGGTGACGTTGATGGTCGCGGTGGTGCCGTAACTTAAACAGCCGATGGATGATTGGAGGCTGCCGGAACCAATAACTTCGCAGGCCTTGTCCGCCGCCGCCGCAATTAACGGTAGGCCTTGAGGAATTCCGGTTTCACGGGCTGCAGCTGCGGTGATCTCTCCCAGGGGCCTTGCCGGCGGAACCAGATCGGGCAGAACAGCTGGATCTATACCAGACAAAGCCCGCCATTTCCAGTCCCAGCTGGCAGACCAGCGCAAGTGCTTGTAGTCAAACGGGATGTAAGCCACCTGGCAGCCAATCGAATCAACAAATTTTCCGGTCAGTCTGTGGGTCAGGTAACCGGATAGCAGCAAGTATTTATGGGTTTTTTGCCAGATGTCGGGCTGATAGGTACGGATCCAGTTGGCTTCGGCTTCCTGCTGAAGATAGGCAACCGTTTCCGTCAGGCCGGATATTTTGAAAATCAATCCCCAGAGGCCGCTGACCGGCGGCAGCCCGTATGTTTTACGCTGATCCAGCCACATCATCGCCGGACGCAGAGGCTTACCGGTTTTATCAACATTGACAACACTGCCGCGCTGGGTGGTTAAAGCAACGCCGGCGATCCGATCTTTATCGATATCGGAGTGCTGCCAGAGGCGCTGACAGGCTTCGACCAGGGCCTGCCAGAAGACTTCCGGATCCTGCTCCGCCCAGGCCGGTTGCTCCGAAAAATAGGGGACAAACGGCACGGCTTCTTTGGCCAACAGCTGTCCGGCTGCATCGAAGATTAATGCTTTGAGGCTCTGGGTGCCGTTGTCAATTGCCAGGATCAGATCTTTGGTGGGCATCATTCAATCATGGTATCGGGTTTCAGGTATCAGTGTTCAGGTGTCAGTAAACAGAGGACAGATACGCCGCTTTAGCTCCCATTATTTTTTATCTGTCTACTGTCGTCTGACCTCTGTCTTCTGAACACCGACACCTGAAACCTAAAATAAGATGAATTAACAATGATAGAATCAATCCGTGCTTTGTAAATGACTTGTGAGATGCAACACTAGAACACATCCCGCGCACGGGCGATCTCTTCAACCGCGCCCATGACGATCAAGGTTGTTCCGGCTGCCAGCAGGTGGGTGGGCGGCGGGTTGAATTCAATATCATCGGCGTAGTGTTTGGCGCCCAGTACAAGCAAGCCATAGCGCTCATTTAGACCGCATTCGCGGATTTCTTTTTGGTTGAACTTCGAATTTTCCGAAACCGTTAATTCGTGAATTCGCAGGTTGCCTTTGCCGCTGCGCAGCATATGATCTAAAAAATCCACCGCAGTGGGCCGGATCATTTCAGAAGCCATGCGCAGGGCACCGATTGAATTGGGGCACACGACCGCATCGGCGCCGGCCTTGACGAGTTTGGGCTGCAGTTGCGGGTTGGTCATGCGGCTGATAATACGCAGCTTCTGATTCAGCATGCGGGCGGTCATGGTCACATAAAGGGTGTCTTTGTCAGACGGCAATGCGATGACAATTCCGGCGGCGCGTTCAATTCCGGCATCCATCAGATTTTCATCCTCGGTGGCATCTCCCTGGATATAAAGCAGCTCACAAATTGCTTTGCAGCGCTCGATTCTATCTGTGTCTGTTTCAATCAGCACCGCCGTCTCGTCATTTTTGCACAGTTCGACAATGACACCGCTGCCGGTTTCACCCCCCCCGCAGACGATATAATGATCGCTTAATTTATCGATTTGCTTTGCCATTCTTCGTTTCCTTAATAGTCCTGAAAGTTCGCCCTCCAAGAATAAGGCTGTCAGGGAACTGATGCCGTACAGGATGACGCCCATGCCGAAGGTAATCAATACCATCGTAAAAATCTGGGCCGTATTGTTTCCCGCAACCTCAATCACTTCGCCGTAGCCGACAGTGGTCAGCGAAATCACCGTCATATAAATACAATCCAAAAACTCGGGCTCGCCATCGAAAATAATATAATAGCCCGTGCTGCCGGCCATAATGATCACCAAAATTAAGGCCAGCAAAAAATATAGTCGTTTGCGGATGCTCATAACACTAATAAACTGATTTCCGGACATTGTCTGTTTGCAGCATGCGGTGTTAATGACACGATGCTCGTCAAATTTCAAGGGCAAAGAGTTTTCGATCAACTGGCGTAAATGGTCTGCGGTGACGCTATATAAATGTAATCTCAACTTCGCATTAATTTTCATGCAAGATTCAGGTAAAATCTTTACAAAGATGCGAGCATGCTTTACTCTAAACCTGTCGTGCCTTCCTGACTTTATAAATCCGGAAACTTTTCAGCTAATGCATCAAGCGCCAAGCTGCTTCCAAAATAGCGCTGGCACAAAAAACCGGCAGCGAGGTGGCCATGGACAAAGAAATACCGCTGGTTATTGCCACCGGAAATCCTGGGAAAGTATTAGAAATTAAAGATTTGCTGAACGGCTTTTCGATCGAGATTAAAAGCCTCGCTGATTTTGGGCCGATTCCGGCAGTGGAAGAAGACGGCCTGACTTTTGAAGAAAATGCCTATAAAAAGGCCAGCTTCACGGCCAAAATTCTGGGCATCCCGGCATTGGCCGACGACTCGGGTCTGATGGTGGACGCATTGGGGGGCGACCCCGGTGTTTGGTCCGCACGGTATGCCGGCCCAAATGCCTCTGACCAACAGCGGGTGGCCAAATTGCTTAAAGAAATGCAGGGTCAAACCAACCGCAAAGCGGCCTTTGAATGTGTTCTTTCGGTTGCCGTTCCATCCGGCCCGGCACTTACCTACGAGGCGCGTTGTGAAGGCCTAATCGCCGAGGCGCCTGCCGGGCAAAAGGGCTTCGGTTACGACCCCATTTTTTTCTATCCGCCGCTCAACAAGACTTTTGGCCAAATGACGCTTGCCGAAAAAAGCCATGTAAGCCACCGCGGCAAAGCCCTAAACGAACTGAAGCAGGAAATGGATAAAGTCTTGATCTGGATCCGAAGGCACATGCCGCCGGCAGAAGGATTTTTATACACCCACAACCCGAAGGACTGACATGATTGCTGATCTGATCAAAGCCAACAGGAGTTGCCGCCGGTTTGCTGAGGACCATCCGGTTGATTTACATACGCTGGAAGAGCTGGTCGATCTGGCACGGCTGTCGGCTTCGGGCGCCAACCTGCAGCCCTTAAAATACATCCTGAGCTGTGAGCCCGCGCTCAATGCTTTAATATTTAAGTGTCTGGGCTGGGCCGCTTACCTGAAGGACTGGGCGGGACCGCAACCCGGTGAAAGGCCTGCGGCCTACATTGTGATTCTGGGCGATAGCAACATCAGCAAAGATTTTGGTGTTGACCACGGAATTGCAGCCCAGTCGATAT
The DNA here is from genome assembly GCA_947259495.1 of uncultured Desulfobacterales bacterium. Classification (GTDB taxonomy): domain Bacteria; phylum Desulfobacterota; class Desulfobacteria; order Desulfobacterales; family JAHEIW01; genus JAHEIW01. The sequence goes on from CAMYLV010000012.1 coordinate 25,725, forward strand.
TGCTGGGGGCCAGGGAGAAGGGGCTGGCGGGATGTATGCTCGGCTCCATTAATCGCAAGGATCTGCGAAGCCGGCTAGATATCCCGGCGCATCTCAGAGTTTTACTGGTCCTGGCCATCGGCCAACCCAGAGAAAAGATCGTGATCGAAACGGTCGGGCCCGATGGCAATATCCGTTACTGGAGAGACGACCGAGCGGTACATCATGTGCCCAAACGTTCGTTGCCGCAAATCATAATTGCTTCCCACGCGGTCGAATCACAACGGGAATAATCCCCTGGTGGTGTCTAACGTCACATTTTGACCGCCGGGCGTATCAATGATAGACTAAAGATCAAACTTGAAAAATGCAAAAAAGGAGAAAGGGCATGGGACCTCATAAAGACTGTATCGACATCGTAACGAAATTGGGCGGGATCACAGATCTGAAAGCGGCACAACAGGTGTTTGCAGATACAATCGATGCAAAGAACCTGGGTAAACTCAAGCGCATTCAGAATCCGGAAGTTCTTAAAAAAATTGCTAATGCCATCAAGCTCTGTAAACCTGACGCTGTTTTTGTCGATACGGGATCGGAGGAAGACCGTCAATTTGTCAGAGAGCTTTCTTTAAAAAAGGGCGAAGAATCACCGCTGCCCATGCAGAACCATACGATTCATTTTGATTTGAAACAAGAACAGGGCCGCATTATTGATCGGACCTTTTACATCTACAATCAAGGCGAAGAGGTCAATTCGTTAGCGCTGAAAAAAGATCGCACTGAAGCGCTGGAAGATATCCGGCAGAAAATGACCGGCATCATGAACGGCAAAACGATGATGGTGGGATTTTTCTTAAGAGGTCCGGCGGGCGCACCGGCATCCAATCCGGCGCTCGAAATATCCAGCTCGACCTATGTCATGCACAGCGCCGCCATCCTCTACCGCAATGTATATGCTGATTTTGATGAGGAAGTCGATAAACTCGGTCATTTCTACGCCAACATCCACAGCGAAGGATTGAACCGGCCTGAAGACCTGCCCAACGCCCGGGTTTATATGGATCGCAGCCACCTGACAACCTATAGCTTCAACTGCACCTATGCCGGCAATACCCTGTTAATGAAAAAAGGCAACCATCGTTTTTCGGTGGATCGATCCGTCTATGAAAAAAAAGGCGAGCAAATTGCCGAGCACATGTTTATCACCGGCATCGAGGGGCCCGGTGGGCGCATCACCTGGATGGTGGGTGCGGCGCCCAGCGGCTGTGGCAAAACCACCTCAGCGATGGCCGGTGATCATTTTGTCGGTGACGACCTTGCGCAGCTGTGGATTGCAGATGATGGCACCGTGCGTTCGATCAATCCGGAATGCGGTATTTTTGGTATCGTGGAGGATGTTAACTGGGAAGGTGATCCGTATTTAATGAAATGCCTGCGCCAGGTGGGCACCGAGGTCATCTGGTCGAATGTGCTTATTGATGAAAATGGGGTTCCCCAGTGGATGGGCAACGGGGAAGAGCCACCACCGGTCAAAGGCACCAATTTCCAGGGGCCCTGGAAACAGGGCATGCTTGACGAAAACGGCAAGGCCATCCCCATGTCGCATCCCAATTCGCGCTGCACTCTGTCCAACAGTGCCCTGGAAAACTATTCGGATAAAAATGAGGCGCCTGAGGGGGTTGAAACCCGCATCATTACCTATAGCGGCCGCGATCGCGATACCATGCCCCCGGTCTGGGTGTCGAAGAACCCCGATGAGGGCGTTGTTATCGGCGCCTGCATTGTATCCGCCGCCACTGCCACCGAAGTTGGGGCCACCGGCGTTCGCCGGCAACCGTGGGCCAATGCGCCGTTTACCCCCGGATCATTGGGTGAATATATGGATGCGCAGTTTGTTTTCTTCAACAGTGACAAAATTGATGACGATAAACGACCGATACTGGCGGGACTCAATTACTTTTTGTCCGACGAGGCCAGAGGGGGCAGTTCCAAAAAATTGCTGGGTGAAAAAAAAGATGTCAAGGCCTGGATGGCCTGGCTGGAGCGACGTGCCCACCAGGAAGTGGATGCCATCGAGACGCCCATCGGTTATGTGCCAAAGTATGAAGATTTAAAGCAACTGTTTAAAGAACGCATCGACAAAGAATATCCGGAAGGCCTGTATATTAAACAGTTTTCTTTATACGTTGATAATATCGTTGCGCGGATTGATTTGCAGGAGGAAGCATACGGCAAAGAACAACATATTCCCGCACGCTTATTTGATATTCTCAAGAAGCAACGCACAGAACTCATGGCACTCAGAGAAAAATACGGGCCGATCGTGACACCCGAACAGTTGCAAGGGAATTAGCGCCTTCTACGGGGATCTTCGGCCGGCTCAACGGGTTAACCGGCCAACCTATTATCGTAACTACATTCTTGAGATGGGTTCTACAGGGATTGTCAAAAAAATGTTCCGGTACGCGAACGTTTTTTTCTACAACCCCTTATGCCGTACATCCGCATCACGGAACATCATAATGAAAAGCGGTATAAATCAGCTTTAGCTCCGTCCTAAGAGGCACATTTGAACCTGCCGATCCAACAATCCACCCTTAATGTCATTTTTAGCCGTCGCATGCTGGTCGCCTTTTTAATGGGATTTTCCGGCGGGCTTCCGCTGCTGCTGACCTGGGGTGTCTTGCAAGCCTGGATGACAGAAAAAGGTGTTGACTTAACCTGGATTGGGATGATCTCCCTGGTCCAGATTCCGTATACCTGGAAATTTTTATGGGCACCGTTTTTAGATCGGTTTGTACCACCGTTTCTCGGGCGTCGCCGGGGATGGCTTTTAATCGCCCAGATTGCTTTGATGGCCGCAATCGTGGGGTTGGGTTATTCGGATCCGGTTAAAAACACCGGGCTGATGATTGTGGCGGCGGTTCTGGTGGCTTTTTTCAGTGCGACCCAGGATATTGTCATCGACGCCTATCGACGCGAAGACCTGCCGGATGAAGAGCTGGGTTTGGGATCCTCGCTGTACGTTTATGGATACCGGCTGGGCATGCTGCTGGCCTCCGGCGGCGGATTAATCCTGGCAGATCACCTGTCCTTCCCCAAAGTTTATTTTCTGATGTCGCTGTGCATGCTGCCCGGTATTTTAACGACGTTGCTGACGCCCGAACCGGAGGTCGTCGCCGGCACTCCCCGAACCTTAAAGGGAGCGGTGCTCGATCCGTTTATTGATTATTTCAACCGCAATGGCGCCATCTGGATTTTGGTATTTATTCTGTTGTATAAAATCGGCGACACCATGGCCAGCGGAATCACAATGCCGTTTTACCTGGAGACTGGATTTTCCAAGACAGAGATCGGCACGGTTGTCAAATTTTTCGGCACCGCGGCAACATTGATCGGTGCTTTTCTGGGTGGCGTTTTACTGCTCAAACTGGGGATCAACCGTGGCCTCTGGATCTTCGGGATCCTGCAGGCCTTATCAACAGCCGGTTTTGCCATATTGGCCCGGATCGGCTATAACATTACCATGCTGTCGGGTGTGATTGCTTTTGAGAACCTGAGCGGCGGAATGGGCACCGCCGCCTTTGTGGCATTTATGGCCAGCATTACCAATAAAAAGTTTACTGCAACCCAATATGCCCTGCTGACCGGTATCATGGGCCTCTCCAGACAAATGGCATCCTCGGTAACCGGTTTTATGGCTAAAAATATGGGCTGGCAAAGTTTTTTTATTTTTTGCACGCTGATTGCGATTCCCGGTATGTTGCTGCTTTTCAAAATTGCGCCCTGGAATTCTCGCCCGGCAGGTGAAAAGGTTTAACCTTGGAGTGCTGGAGTAGTGGAGTATTGGAGTAATGGAAAGAAGACCGATCAAATGAGTCGTTTACTTACAGCACTCCAATACTCCATTACTCCGGAAGCGATATCCTATTGAATAATTTTTGAGTCTGAAACGAATTAGCCCGCGTGTTCTGTTAGAGGGACTCCATGTCCAAAAATCAACAAGACGACAAAACCCTGCAGCGGGTGCAACAGCTTCAGGAAAAAAGAAGAAAAATTATGGAGCTGCCGCCCGCGAAGGCCCTTGATCGGATTCTGAATGATCGCCAGCCGGCGGCCCTGGTACATTCATTTCCGGAACAGGATTTTTATTTGCTGGTCAATGAAATCGGACCGCAAGATTCACTGCCCCTGCTTTCAATGGCAACTAACAAACAGTGGGAGCACCTTGTTGATTTGGAGACCTGGCAAAAGGACCGAATTGAAATCAATTCAGTAACGCGCTGGATGAGTTTACTGCTGGAAGCGGATTCACAGCGATTTATCCGCTGGCTTTTAAACGATCAGCTCGAATTTATTGAGTTTTATCTGTTCAAAAACCTGGAGGTCAGAATACGGGAACATGACCAGGACCCTGCAGATTTCGGAGATGAATTTTTTACACTGGATGATGTTTACTATTTAAAATTTACCGATATTCCGACTGAAAGTGAATCCGGAAAATTAATCGATAAGCAGCGGCGCAAATTTTTAACCCAACTCGTTCAACGTCTGGCCGCTGCCGATCATCAAATTTACCAAAATGTCTTTCTGGAAGCGGCCCACGTCATACCGGCCGAAACCGAAGAAGGTTGCTATCGCTGGCGAACTATGCGGCTGGCGGAAAAAGGCTTCTTACCCTTTGATGAGGCCGTCGGCATCTATCAACCGATCCAACCCGGGGAACTTGAAGGTAAACACAAAAAATTTATACCGCGAGCTTCCCAACAAGTTTCAACGCTTCCGGTACCTGTCTCGCCGCTGCGCGAATTGAAGCAAGACAATTATTTCACCCGCGCCCTTCAGAAAATTGAAGCGGCCAATATCGTGCAGCTGCTTCAGACCGAATTTGCCAATCTATGCAATCAGATCGTCGTTGCCGATCGCAGGACTATTGGCGAACGTGATGCGCTTCAGGAAGTTGTCAAAAAGGCCAGCGGTTATGTCAGCATCGGACTGGAGCAAATGCTGAAAGACAAAAAAGACGATGCCGCCCGAGCGGCGGCTTTGATTATCCGCTATCCCCTTCAGGATATATTCCGAGCCGGGTTCGGCGCAGCTTTGAAATTAAAATGGCGGGCCGAAAAATGGCTTTCAAAATGCTGGTTCGCGCAGGCTGACCTGCGATTGACCTTTTGGGGTGAACAGTGGATGGGTGTTGTCGGCGGGCTTTTGGTTAAAAAGCCGCTTTATTATGATAACTACAAGCGCGGCGTCTTGTACCGCGAATTTGCCACTGTCGAAGATATTCGCGAATCCGAAGCGGTTTTTGATCAGGTGGTTGCCGTTGACGAGCTGTTATCGGTGATGAATATCAAGATGGATCCGCCGGCCCAATATGGTTTTCTGACCTATAAAAACCTTCTGTTGACCCTCTGGGCGCGGCATTATCGCAGGTTGAAGGGTGAAAAACTCAAAGCGTTGACCCTTAAGCAGTTTCTGCCGTTTTTTGAAAAACTGCTGCCGCAACCTATTGATTCCGGCCCCCGGGTGGCCGGTAAAATTTCTGCCGAAATGAAGACCGCGTTTTTAAACTGGCTGGCGACCGAGACCGGTTTGAAAGATTATGAAATCACCGATCGCCTGGGACAGACCTTTGAGAATCTTTTCAACGAGATTGAAAGCGAATATGGCCGGGTCGCCGCAACAGATATTGATCCCCGCTTTGTGCATTTGTTTCTTATAGCGGCTCCCCAAAAGTAATTTCCAGTTTGGAAACGGCTATTTTTTCCAATCTCTGCGTTAGACTCAAATTTTGATCCGCGAAATACTACATGTATGTCTGTGGTCAAAATTTGAGTCCGCCTTGACCTTGAAAAAAATTTTTCGATTCCAGACTAGAAATTAATTTTACCATCTTGAGTTATTTTTTTTAGCCGTTGTACTGCCCACTCAGTCCCCGGTCCTTAGCCCTCAGGCCTAATTTTTTTGACGGCCGCACAGATAACCTGTACCGCTTTGTCGATGTCAGCTGCGGTGGTCCCCCTTCCCGTCGTTAATCTTACTGTGCCCTGGGCCCATTCCAGGGGAACATTCATCGCCTCGAGCACCGCGGACAGCTTCACCGTATCCGAATGGCAGGCTGCTCCTGCAGATGCTGCCACCTCAGTCCCAATTGCATCCAAAATGCGATTGGCCGCCATTCCCAAAAATGAAATACTCAGGGTGTTGGGCAGGCACTTTTGCGGATGTCCGTTGCGCTTCACCGGATCACACCCTTTTTTGAGCCCCGCATACAGCCGGTCCCGCATGCTCTGCATATGCTTCATATTTTTTTCCAGATCGCGTTGGGCAATTTCGCAAGCCATCCCCAGACCGACGATTTCAAGCACATTTTCGGTCCCGGCCCTTGCGGCCATTTCCTGGCCGGCACCGTGCATGAATTTTTCTGGTACCAGTCCCGGCCGGACGTAAAGGGCGCCGACACCTTTGGGTGCATATATTTTGTGTCCGGCAATCGACAGCAGATCTACGCCCAGGCGGTTGACATCCACCGGCATTTTCCCTACCGATTGGGCCGCATCCGTGTGCAAAATGATGTCGTGCTTTTTGGCCAGCTGTGCGATTTGGGCAATCGGCTCAATCGTGCCGACCTCGTTGTTGGCGTGCATGATGGAGATCAAAACGGTTTCCGGCTTTATGGCCGCTGCCACATCATCCACACTGACCCGGCCGAATTCGTCCACCGGCAAGATGGCGATGTCGTAATCGTTGGTTTCCAAAAAGCGACAGACCTCCAGCACGGCCGGATGTTCTATTTGAGAGGTGATGATGTGCCGGCCTCTGTGACCGAAGGCCGCGGCACAGCCTTTGATGGCGAAATTATTGGATTCAGTTCCCCCGCTGGTAAATATGATTTCTTGCGGCTGGCAATTCAGCAGTGATGCAACCTGTTCACGGGCCCTGGCGACGGCCTGCTTGGGTTTGCTGCCGTAGTAATGAGAGCTCGATGGATTACCGAATTCTTCTTCAAAGAAAGGCCGCATGGCCGCTATAACTTCCGGGTCGTGGGGGGTTGTGGCGTTATAATCCAGATAGATGGGTTTTTTCATTGGGCGACTCGCTCCTTGATGAGTATATGACTATTTTAATAATCTTTCTGAATTTGGCAAAAAAAATCCTCGCTTTATGCGAGGATCATAATGTAACAAATTCGGGATTTGATTACCAGTTTAGGAGCAGGAGCTCTGTGCCGGGCTGCAGTGTTGTGGTTTTATCTGTCAGAAGATTCCTTTATATGAAAACTACAACTCGATTTGGAGTGTTTCCCACATTAAATCGATAATATTTTTTTCCGTACTCAAATATTCCTTATCAATTTTGGTAATGACCAAAAGCCCCCTATCCTTTTTACCGTATGCTGAAACTGTCCAATATTCTTCTTCTTCGTTATATTTTAATGTTGCTCTCAGACCCCTAAGCTTTGTTCCATCCATTAAGGCTTTAGAATGTGTCTCCTTTTGCATCTTATATCCATAATTTATTTGTTCCTTGGTCAACTCCTGAAGCATCAGATTAACCATAGCTGTGGGATTCATAGTGGAATATTCTTGAATTAAGACCAAAGTACCCACGGCCGTATTTGTCATAATTTGACGTATTCCATTGCCCAGATCAGTGGAAGAAATTGCAAGGTCGCTTTTATGTTGAAAAGATATATATCCATTTTTGTATGTCATCACTGCCTTTTTGTTGACTTTGAAATGCAATTTTTCCCCGGAATCTGACTTGATCTGATAATCACGACCCAAACTGATATCATATGTTTGCCCATTTATTGAGATTTCATAATTGGGCACATCTTGCCCAAAAGCGTGGCACGGCAGAATCGTTACAATTGCTAATAAAATTATTATTTTATTCATTTTTTATCCTTTTCTCGGTAATATTTTGGCTATAATTTGTAGGTTCATTATCTATTTTTGCTGCGATGCAATGTTGAATTACATATCGGTATTTTTGAGTAAATTCTTAAGTACGTTGTAAAATTGACAACTGGGTGGATGGATCCTAACAGGATGTGTCGCATATGGTAGGTAAAATTGTATTTATATTTTGGAATGAACCTTACTAAAGCTACCGCGAAGCGGTTTCGTTCGTGAAACGGATATCGCAGCTTTTTGAGTATTGCCTATTGTTTGAATATGGGGATATATGGAATCGCGATAAAGGTGCGAATCAGCCTGGAGTTCACGAGTCGGCTGAATTTGCAGGATCAGGCGGACCATGCAAATTTATTATCTTCGACTTTAGCCACTTATACGGTATAAGCATAGAAACCCTCTTCTGATAGGCTATGTATATTTCTCCAAATTCTCCTACAAGTTTTTTTTCTTCGAGGTAAGTTCCTACAATCAAATAGGATGTAAGTATTCCATTTACAAGAATCGCTGAGACGTCCAATTGACGTGCCCAAATAAATAGAATAGTTGCAAGATACCAAGGATGCCGAGTTATGCTCAGGACACCTGAAGTATCTAACTCGCCTGTATCGGTTATAACCTTGTTCGAGCTTCCTTCTCTTATCTGTTTAATTCCCAACATCTGACGTGCATCATAGTGACGTCCGCCAAGGAAGAACAACAAAACAGCTATCCCAAGTAAGATCACCTGGCTTATCCGCAGATATCCATTCCAATGGAATATCACTTGAGTGTGTATCGAATATGCAAACACGGCGACAGGTATTAGAGTTAGAATTGCAATAAGGTTGAAAAATAATCGATAAAAGCGAAATCTAGGTCCCAAGCGTTTCTTAATATATTCTGTCACCGATACTGATATCATTACACTGTGTAAGACGCACCATGTTATAACGAGTAACGAAAGGATTAGGTATTTAGTGTAATCTATTGGTTCCATAACAACGAATTATTGGGTAAACGCTAACAAATCTCCATTGCAATCAGGGTAACGTCATCATGAGTCAGTTCTTGTTCGGTAAATTCATGCAATGTTTTGAGGACAGCCGATTTAAGTTCAGACAAAGGGGCACCTGTATTTGCATCAAGGGCATCTTTAAGACGCGCTAATCCAAAATTTTCCCCATCGGGGTTGGGTGCGTCAATAATGCCATCGGTATAGGCAAAGAGTCGGTCTCCGGGAGTCATCGAAATCGTAATCTGACTGTAAAGTGTATCCAAATCTACAGCAAGAGGTATGTTTAGTGGAAAACCATCGCTTTGACCTTTACGACCAGGCGGTCTGGCGTAGGACCAGACCCTGTCGTTGGCTCGTCTGTATAGAACAGGGGGGTGACCGGCATAAGACACTCTCGCTTCGCTCTCTTGACGGTAATACGCGACAACTGCCGCGGTAGTCATGGCATCCAGGCTGCGGCTGTTAATTCGTTGGTTAACTTCGCCCAGAATGACCCGACTGTCCGGCTCTCAAATGTGAGCTTTTAAAGTGTCATAGACATACTGACTTATTTCAGAGACAGCCTCGCCGTGACCGGTAACATCTGCTATAGCCAGTCGAGTTATGATGCCGCCTTTGCAGACCCCAAAATAGTAGATGTCTCCACCCTTACCACCCTCACAACAAGGTGTAGAATAGATAGAACCGATGACTTTTCCGGCAGAAACCTCTGAATCTCGATTACGGATACCTCCCCAGAGTTCCTTACACTCAAGCCTGCCATGTGAGTCAGCCATTGGGAACGGTGAATCTTTATCGTGCATATGTATACTCCTTTCCCAAAATATGGTCGCAAAGCATATTAAGAAGTTTCTTAAGTGGTTACAATAGCATTAATTAATCCAATAAAAATAAGAGCTATTCCCTCGATAATCCATTCCATGGTAATGATTCGTTTGTTGTCAACGGATATATCCCCAAATCCTGAGACAACGGACCTCGTTGGAAAGAGGTGGGCGACTCCCCAAAGTGAAATAAACGCTGAACCGGAGTAAAGCAAAACTTGGTTAAGCATAGCCTGTCTCCCCGGATTGCTAAAATTTTAGATAGAACCTGGATACATAAAACACTCCCGGGAATCAACCGATATTTCAAATTTTGGTCAACTCAGGCATCAACGGTGCAACCTAAGTGCTCGAGGAGCCTGAATGCATAATGCATCAACCACTATAGAATCTATAAACGGCTCATAAATCGAGTCGATTAGCGTGCAGAGTAACCATTTCCCAACATTCCATTACTCCTTCACTTTAATTTTCTTTACGGGGTATTGAAATGGCTTATAGTGATCTCACCACGAAGATCACGAAGTTCACAAAGGCAGGATGAATAAATTGACACCCCCTCTTAGGGCCCTTCGTGCCCTTCGTGGTTGAAAGAGACTAACTCGGGCTTTCTGAATAAGCGTATTTCTTTATTTCGTGTTTTGATTTACTTTTACGGACGGAAAAAGCTCTGTATTGGTATGCGGCAAGAATTTGGCGGCGCTGAAGCGGTTCATGAAATCCTGATTGACATTGAGCTCCAAGTAGGTGATGCGGTCGCGGATATGATCGATCTCATCGTGATATGTATCGGATTGAAGTGCCATCGTGGCACCGCCCAGCGAGCTGTTTCCCAGCGATTTATACCGATCTCGCGGCAGATCCGGCAGCATCCCGATGGATATGGCCGATTCAGGATTGATGAAAGAGCCGAATGTGCCGGCCACATAAAAAGATTCCAACTCCTGGGGCGTTATGCCGACGGACCCGGTGATGGTTTCTATAATCGTATACATGGCCGCTTTGGACCGTATGAGACTGTCCAGATCAGCCTGACTGATGGTCAGATCAAAGCCGGTGGCCGAATTTTCGGCCGGCACCACAACCAGATGCAACAGACCGTCTATTTTTCTAATCTTCGGGCCGCACACCGCCGGGAGCAATTTGCCGCGGACATCGATCATGCCGGTGAGAAACAACTGGGCGGCCAGGTCGATGACGCCCGAACCGCAAATGCCGGTCGGCGGCAAGTCGTCTATGGTATGGATGTTAAATTCAAGGGTAGCGGGATCCACCGAGATCTGATCGATGACACCCGGACCGGCGGTCATTCCCATGCGGGTGACGCCGCCTTCCAGCGCCGGGCCGGCCGCTCCGGCACAGGCGATCAGCCAGTTTTCGTTTCCGAGCACAACCTCGGCATTGGTTCCGACATCCACTAGAGTACAGGTTCGCTCGCTCTTGTAAATCCTGGAAAAAAGAACTCCCGCAATCAGATCTCCCCCGAAATAGCTTCCAATATTGGGGAAAATAAATACCCGTGCCCGGGGGTTGACCCGCAGGCCCAGCGCCTCGGCTTTGATGACGCCGGGATTGTTGACCACCGGGATATAGGGCTCCCGGATAATCCAGCGTGGATTCAGTCCCATAAACAGGTGAGTCATGGTGGTATTGCCCGCCACCGCAAGGGCATAAATGTGCTCGGGTTTAAAGTGTTGAGAGTCACATAATTGGACAATGGCTTTGTTCAGGCCGGCGACAATCAGCTCGTTCAGTTGCTTCAGACCATCTTCTTTTTCAGTAAAATGAATCCGGGACAGGATGTCCGGCCCGATTGTTTCCTGGGGATTATCAAAAGCAGATTCAGCCAGTGGCCGGCCGGTTGCCAGATCTAACAAACGCAACACCACCCGGGTGGTTCCCAGATCAACAGCCAGGCCGGCAATTGGGGCATCGTCCTTTGCATCGGCAATTCCTGCCAGCACCCATTGTTGTTTTTCTTTAAAAAGGACACAGCGAATGTTGAATTGAGCGTCCCGCAAGATTTCCGGCAAAATTTTTAAAAGACTCAGATCGATATCAATGGCGGGTGTCTTCAGGTGGGATTTTAAAGCCTGCAAAAGCCGCTCGGCATCGGCTGTATTATCCTTTAAACTCGGTGCTTCCAGTGAAACGGTTTGAATCCAGGGAGTGGCATTTTTACTCATATTTGCTTTGCTTACCCATCAGGCAGGGTTTCCAAAGCGTCAGAGGTCAGATTTCAGAAGACAGAAGACAGATAACAGATAAAAAAATGGAAGCTAAAGCGGCGTATCTGTCCTCTGTTTTCTGTCCTCTGTTTTCTGTCTGTAATCGGATACCTGAACACTGACACCGAATCCCTAATTAAAGCAGTGCATCCAAATCCGCCATTATGCGGTTTATTGTGTCTCCGGCAGGCCCTTTGATCAGATAATCACTGATGTCGTTGGTTAACACGGTACTTTCCGGATTGATTTCGATCACGGTCGCACCCGATTCCTTGGCCACCACCGGCATCAGGGCAGCCGGTTGAACCACGGCCGAGGTGCCGATGACCAGCATGACATCGCTATCTGTTGCCACCTGCCGGGAGCGCCAGAGCGCCTCTTGCGGTATCAGTTCGCCGAAAAAAACCGCATTGGGACGCAGAATGCCGCCGCATTGGCAATGGGGCGGAATTTCACTGATATCCACCCGACGGGTTTCAATATGCGTGTTGCACTCCATACACCGCTGCCAGGCAAAGGTTCCATGAAATTCGATCACATCTGTATTGCCGGCCATTTGATGCAGCCCGTCTATATTCTGGGTGATAATGGTTTGCAGTTTCCCCAGTTCTTCCAGCCTGGCCAGTCCTTTGTGACAGTCATTAGGCTGCGCCTGATCGACGATGTCTTTCATATCTTTGATCAACAGATTCCATACTTTTACCGGATCCTGTATGAATGAATCAATGTGGGCCACTTCCATGGGATCATATTTTTCCCACAGCCCGCCCTTTCCTCTAAAAGGTGGAATCCCGCTTTCAATCGAGGCGCCCGCACCGGTCAAGGCGCTGACCATTTTTGCCTGAGCCAGATCTGCCGCCGCCTTTTGAATTAGATCATCCACAGCGCAATCCTTGTTTTATTTGTTTGATTAGTTGAATTGATTTATAGTGGTTGTCAAAAAACGTTCCAATATTCAAACGTTTTTTTCTACAACCCCTTATGCCGCACTTCCTTAATTGGGTGCTTTTAACCGGGTGCTTTGCACCCGGTTACACCCGCACCGATTAAGGCACTACCGTGCCTTAAGTTTTTCCGCTGATGACGGAAAAATCCAAGCCACCCGCTCTGCGGGTGGTCGGTGACTCGGAACAGTAATATGAAAAGCGGTATAATTGGTTGGGAAGGATCAGAATCGGGCCAAACCAATGAAACCAATCGAACCAATTAAACGTTTGCTTACAATTCAAATCTCATATCGGTGGCCACACCGACACACTCGATTTGAAGGCCATTGTCATCTAAGTATTGCCGGCAGGTGCTGACCATATCATCCATCTGATCATCGGTGCGTTCCTGGTTTATATGGAAAAGCCCCAATTTTTTTACCTTTGCCTTTTCGGCCAATCTAAGCACATCGGTATAAACCGAATGGCCCCATTCGATGAAGGTCTGATACTCATCAGGCGTGTATTCGCTGTCATGAATTAACAGATCAGCGCCGGCTGCAAATTCTACATATTCATTAAACCGCCGTCCACCGGCATGACGATACCCCAGTTCATTGTCCGTCAGAAAAACAAAGGACTTGCCGTCTTCGATAAACTTATAGCCGCTGCCGCCGTTCGGGTGACTGATCGGTATAGGGATGACGGATACCGAGCCGATTTTAAATTCCTGGGGGCAGTCTTTTTCATAGGTCATCTGTGCCTTGACATCGGCGTATTTTACAGGAAAATTGGGGGGTGCCATCACCGTTGATAAAATGGATTCCACAAACTGGCTGTGAAACGGACAGCCGTGCATCAGAAGTTTGGCATCTTTAAAATAAAGCGGCTTGAAGAAAGGAAATCCCATCAAATGATCCCAATGGGCATGGGTGAAAAGAAAATTGATAGCGAGCGCGTTTTCTTCAACAAGTCTCTTTCCGAATCTGCGAATTCCGGTACCGGCGTCAACCGCAATGATATCACCGCTTTTGGTGCGGATCTCTAAACTGGTGGTATCGCCGCCGTATTTTAAATAAGCTTTGCCCGAAACCGGTATGGAGCCTCTCGATCCCCAGCATGTGATTTGCATCTTGGACCTTTCAAGAAAAATTCATTTCCTTAAATTGCAATATGGCTCTTTTGTTAAAGCATTTTGCACCACAAAGGGCACGAAGAACACGAAGAATAAAATGTTTTAATTGGTTTCAAACTTCGTGTACTTTGTGTCCTTCGTGGTTAACAACAGGTTTTTTACGTCCGGCATATGGTTTACCGGCATTCGTTCGTTTTCCAGTTTCCAATCGCTTAATTCCCCGTAAAATGTATGCCAGATTCCTTCATGAGTCCAGCTTTTTAATATTTTAGCCGGCAAGCGCTCCAATTCAATTTTTACCTGTTTGGCTTCACTGCGCATAAGGCCCGAAAGGATAAAGCACTTTTTGGTTCTGAAGCCCTGCGACCGAATCAGCTTTTGCATGACCTCATAATGGACATTGGCCATCAGCAGATCAGCCGGGCAATCAATAAAATCCTCGGCATATCCCTGCACGACCGCGACCTGTTGTTCATGGCAATTTAAGCGGACGTTTCTTTCAGCTGTTGCGGCGGCCAGCAAATTCAGGTCAACTGCGAGATTTAATTGGCAGCCCAGACGCGCTGTGGCCAAAGCCAATATGCCGGTACCGGTGCCTAAATCCAGAGCGCTATTGGGTGAGTGGCTCCGGCATGCCAGCTGGACCGCATCCAGACAATCCCGGGTGGTGGGATGGGTGCCGGTGCCAAAGACAAGACCCGGGTCCAGGATTATCGCCAGCTTATCCGGCCGGGTTCGAGTATGGTTTTCCCATGGCGCAATGATCTGAAAAGGACCGTGATCAAAAGAGCTAAATGCCGTCCCCTGCCACTGTTCATAGGGCATGTGATAACTGTCGATATAGGAGAGCTGGGGCTGGGTGCGCAAAAGATTCTGGATGTCCTCAAAAGCGGGCTGAGAAAAGAAAAGAAACGAGAAATCATCTTCTTCCCAGTTGCCGATAAAACTGCTCTTTGGGATTTTATCCTGAGATGTCAATCGGCCGTTGAGGTGATAGATATATAGATCATCGTACGGGCACGTGCCGGATTTTTCACGGGCAGAGCGCGGGCTTTGAGCGTCATTCATTTTTTAGGCAACTGGTCTAAATACCATTCCATGGGGTCCAGCAAAGTAAAACCGAGGCTTTTTAATTTCTCTTTTATATGGGCAACATTTAGGGTCAACAGATAAGGGAAAACGGCGCGTTTATCTTTTTGCCAGTACCGCGCCACCAGAATGCTGCCAAAGGAGATGTTCTCCTCGGTGATGGCATCGACAATTTTTTTTAACTGGCCGACTTTTTCTTCCATCAGGATACACAGCAATGTGCCCGGTTCGCCAATTCCTAAAACATTGATAAAAGCACGCAATAAATCTCTGACTGAGATAATCCCGGTTAAGATGCCGTCTTCTTTTACAACCGGCAAAGCGCCCACTCGGGCATCCTGTATGACCAGCAGCGCATCCTGAATGGTATAGGCAGGTGATATCGTGATCGGGTCGCGGGTCATGATGTCTTTGATTTTCAATTTGGAAAAACTGTCTTCTTCCGCCACTACGGAGGGTTGCTTGAAAAACTTATAGGGCAGCGCACTTCTGATATCGCGATCCGTTACAATGCCGATGAGCCGGCCATTGGGTTCCGTGACCGGAAGGTGGCGAATTTTGTGGTTTGCCATCAATTCCTGTGCCGTAAAAATATCGGCCTCAGGTTCAACGGTGAGCACTTTGCGGGTCATGGAGTTGCTGACGAACATAATCATTTCTCCTTTTAGTCCTGATAATCCGGAAAAACAAAAAAATAAATTTACCACAAAAGCACGAAAACGATAAAACACGAAACACTAAAAAATAATTTCGTGCTTTCTATATTTCGCACTTTCGTTATTAAAAAGTTTTCCCTCGGAAGACAACATCGCATTTAATCTCTAACCGTTTAACAAAACCTCAACATGATTGCGGGCCAGCTCCGGCAGGCGTTTAATTGAATATCCGCCTTCTAGAACCGATATCAGCCTGCCCCGGGCATACTCGGCAGCCATTTCAACGATTTTTTTAATGATCCAGGTAAAACCCTCTGTTGTCAGTTTTATGTCCGACATATTATCTTCAATATGGCCATCGAAGCCGGATGAAACTAGAATGACCTGCGGCTTAAAATCTGCAAAGACAGGCATTAAATCCCTTTGCAGTATTTGCTTGTATTCGCTATCTCCCTGACCGGGCAGCATCGGTGAGTTTTTGGTGTAGCCATGTCCGGCATCTTTGCCCATTTCAAATTCACGACCGGTTCCGGGATAGGCAAAGGTTGGATGCTGATGAATGGAATAGTAAAATACAGTGGGATCCCGCTCAAAGATGTGCTGAGTTCCGTTTCCATGATGAACATCAAAGTCGACAATACCGACTCGCTGTATTCCGCATTGCTTCTGAATGTAGCGGGCCGCAATAGCCACGTTGTTAAAGTAGCAAAATCCCATGGCTTTGTCGACTTCAGCATGGTGACCGGGTGGCCGGACGGCGCAAAACGCATTGTCCAGTTCGCCCTCAAGGACCAAGCGGGTGGCCTCTAAAACCCCTCCCACCGCCAGCAAAGCAATTTCATAAGTAGCCGGGCACATCTGGT
Source organism: uncultured Desulfobacterales bacterium (assembly GCA_947259495.1). Classification (GTDB taxonomy): domain Bacteria; phylum Desulfobacterota; class Desulfobacteria; order Desulfobacterales; family JAHEIW01; genus JAHEIW01. The sequence goes on from CAMYLV010000012.1 coordinate 42,344, forward strand.
TGTCGGGACTGTCAAAGATATTATTGCCGCTGCTGCATGCTTTCTGCAAGCGTTTGATGTAATGGGGGTCGTGCACGGTTTCCACCCATTTCAAATCCGCAGGCACGGCTTTAATCAATGTGAGTTGCTCAAGCAGACCTGCATCCTGGATTCCTTTGTATACCGCTGGAAGCCGATCCGGCATCTCCGGGTGGTAGTTTCCGGTCAGATGCTGCTGGTACCTGTCATCGTACAAAAAGCCGGTTCTATTACTCATAGATTATCTACTCTGTCTCACTAATTTTTAGCCTACGCTCTTCCCTATGCTATGTTCTAGGCAACAATTTTGTCAAATATTTCGAATGCGGCTTTGACCGATTTACTATTTTCGGGCATTTCAATGGTCGGGCGGCCGTTGAAATCAAAATCATAAATCAGATCATCTGCCGGCACGGTTCCGATCAGCTCAAGGCTGGCTTTTTTAAGCTTGTCCATGACCGGCTCAGGCGGTGCTTCACGCGCCTGGTTGATCACCACGTAGCTTTTACCGATACCGATGTTCAGACAGCGGGCCAGTTCATCGATGCGCACCGCTGCCTGAAGCCCTCGTCTGGAAGAATCCGAGACGATCAACAGGATGTCGACGTTTTTGGTTGTCAGCCGGCTGATATGTTCCATGCCGGCCTCATTGTCCATCACAATATAGGGATAATTTTCGGACAGGCGTTCAAGGTAATTGGTCAGCAAGGTGTTTGCCGCGCAATAGCAGCCGGCACCTTCAGGCTGGCCCATCACAACAAGATCAAAGCCGTCAGCTTCAACCACCGATTCCTCCAGCTTCATTTCTATGAATATATCTTTGGTCATACCGCTGGGAACATCGCCTTTTTTCATTTCTTCCCGGGCGTTGCCCAGGGTATCGCCAAGTTTAAGACCTAAAACTTCATTTAGGTTGGCATTACAATCGGCATCCACCGCCAGAATCGGCGTTTTATTTTTTTTCAGCAAAAATTTTATGAGCATACCGGCCATGGTGGTTTTACCGGTTCCACCCTTGCCGGCAAGTGCGACTGAATAGGCCATCTTTGTCAGTTTCCTTTCATTCATATTCCGATTATAAAAAATTAAAATCGATATATTCAGTCTAAATATATTGCACATTTTTAGAATTTGAAACGCACAAGTTAGGTTAAGGTAGATTATGCCTTCAGTCAAGAGCCTTTTAAACTCCTTGAAAAGCTGCCGGCCATATGTTAATTGGGTTTTCCAAACCGGGTCGTTGTTTGTGCATAGAACGGTACTGCGCACCCGATCACAAACGCAATGATTGCGAACTGACGTTCGCTTGTCTTTCCGTCATACGGCCGGAAATTCAAGCCATCCCGCTCATAGAGCGGAATGGTGATTGACGCGCAGCCGGTTTAACCCGCAACGATTGGGGCAATTCGTGCCCCTGTCTTGTACCGCCTTTGGCGGTAAAATCCAAGCCACCCGCTGTGCGGGCGGCCGTTGACTCCAACACACATTATTCAAATGTGAGCCAATCGTAGTAATCTGTATTTGGGGAGGATAAACATGGACTTTGAACTGACGAAATCGCAAAAAGAGATACAGAAAGCAGCACGGGAATTCGCCAGAGGTGAATTTGATAAAGAACTGGCCCTGGAACTGGACCGCAAGCACGAATTCCCCACCAAAATCTGGAAAAAAGCCTGCGACCTGGGTTTCGTGGGGGTGCACTTTCCGGAAGCTTATTCCGGTCAGGACCTGGGAGTTCTGGAAAATATCATTATCGCCGATGAGTTTTGTGCCCGGGATTCGACCATCGGTGCTGCGATCATCTTATCCGGCTTTGCATCCGAGTGTGTCCTGCGTTTCGGCAGCGAAGAATTAAAACAAAAATTTCTGCCGCCGGTCGCCGAAGGGCAGATGCTTTCCGCCGGCGCCTTCACCGAGCCGGGACACGGTTCAGATATTACATCTCTGGATACGATTGCAGTGCACGACGGGGACGAATGGGTGATCAACGGAACCAAAACCTTTATTACCAACGGCGGGATGGCCGGGTTTTATTCTGTGATGTGCCAGACAGATTCTGAATGTCAGCCGTCCTACAGAGGCATCAGCCTGATTTTAGTGGAAGCCGAGCGTCAGGGAATAACCGCCGCCGATGTGGGTAATAAGATGGGCATCCACATGATGGCGACAGCCGAGGTCAATTTTAAGGATGTGCGGGTACCGGTTTCTAATCTCATCGGCGAAGAGGGTAAAGGGTTTTACCAGGTGCTTGAGTTTTTTGATGAGAGTCGCATTCTGGTGGCCGCCCAGGCACTGGGCACCGCCCAGGGCGCTTATGACCGCGCTCTTGCCTACGTGAAAGAGCGCGAGCAGTTCGGCCGTAAAATTGCCCAATTTCAGGTGACCCAGCACAAACTGGCCGACATGGCCACCAAAATCGATCTCGCCCGGCTGATCACCTACAAGGCCGCCTGGAATTTTGATCAGGGCCGCATGGATCCCAAACTGACATCGATGGCCAAGATGTACGCCGCCCGAACAGCGGTTGAGGTGGCGGATGAAGCCATCCAATTGTTGGGCGGTTACGGCTACATGACCGAGTATGAAGTGGAGCGCTTTTACCGCGATGCCAAAATTTGTGAAATTTACGAAGGCACCAAGGAGATTCAGAAGAATACTATTGCGAGTGCTATCCTCGGCAAAATCAAATAGTTTCCGCCCCTAAATGGATATTTTTCCGATAAGCTGTGTTCTCCGCGGCTTTCTGTCTGCGACGTACTTCAAGTACGCCGCAAACAAAAAACCTTGTGCGGCCGTGCTTATCAAAAAAATCTCTCATTTGTGAGTCGGAAACTCCTGTTTTATTCTATAATTATAAGTGTTGTTTATCTTATTAAATTCAAACAAATCAAATTCTAAATCTATCGCTATTTACCAGGTAAGCTGGCAAATAAATTTGGAGGCCACTTTTTTTAAATTTCATCGAAGCGATATGTCCTTAATACTCCGCGGCAGAATGACGATAGCGGGGCATTCTTAAATCTTGAAAAAAATTTCTAGATTCCAGACTGGAAAAATAATTTTTTTTCAACCCCTTTTGGTCCAATCTGTATTATCCAACGTTTAACGATGCGATAAACAATTTTATGTTAGATGCATTTTTGAGATGGCTGCTAGTTGTATTTTAAAGATCCTGTTTTATTATTGATATTATCTGTCAAAGATCTTTTCGGTTACGGAAAATATATTTCCCTAAATCGAATTTTACAGAAGAAGAAGGGAGCTTAGAATGTTTGAAATGTTTAAGAAGACGTTACTGGTGGGCGCTGATCTGGCCCACAAAACCTGGGATGAAGTAGAAATGCTTTCTAATGAACTTGTCAAAAAGGCCAAGATGTCTGAAAAAGAAGGGTCGAAATTTTTAAAGGACATGAAAAAGCGTTATGATGATGCGCAGAAAAAGACGGGTAGTTACGTAGAAAAGACCGTCAAGGATATCTTGAAAAAAATGGATATCGCCACGGCCGCAGATATTAAGGCTCTGAAAAAAGATATCCGGCAGCTCAAGAAAGCAGCCGGCACGACGGGGACTAAAAAACGTGCACGCACTACAGCCGCCAAGAAGCGAAAGACGACCACTACCAAAAAACGAACCGCTGCGGCTGCCAAAAAACGGACCACGACGGCTGCCAAAAAAACCGCCGGCCGTGCGAAACCGAAAACACGCGCGCGCACCACAAGAGCCACAAAGTAAGCTGCCGGCAACAACCCTGGCGAGCGAACCAACAGGGCGCGGCGACAAGACGCTCATCCTAAAGTATTCAGATGTTGAGTATCAGAAAAATAGGCGTCATCGGACGGACTTATCGACATTTGAATCGATACCGACAGATTCTGACAATATTGTTTAAGTACGGGTTTGGGGATCTGCTGGATAGTCTGAGGATTGATCAATACATCGAAGCCGGGCTGCAGGCTATTTCAAAAAAACGCGTCGATCGAGTTGAAAAACTGACGCGGCCCCAGCGGCTGAGAATGTCATTTGAAGAACTGGGGCCTACCTACATCAAACTCGGACAGATCCTTTCCACGCGGCCGGATCTTGTACCGGCAGATTTCGTCGATGAACTTGCCAAGCTTCAGGATGAAGTGCCGCCCTTTCCATTTGAAAACGTCAAAGCCGCTATTGAATCCGAATTTGGCCTACCCGCTGATGAAGTGTTCGACCGGCTGGAAGATCAGCCCCTCGCATCCGCTTCCATAGGCCAGGTGCACAAAGCCCGCCTAAAAGATGGGGAACCCGTTGCCGTTAAATTCCAGCGACCCGGCATCCAGAAAGTCATTGAGGTCGACCTTGAAATTATGCTTCATCTGGCCACGCTTGCCGAGCGCCACATCAAGGAGTTCGAAATCCATCGGCCGGTAAAAATTGTCGAAGAATTTGCCCGCACCCTGGAAAAGGAAATCGACTATCGCATCGAAGCCACGAATATGGAGCGCATCGCCCGCCAATTCTTAGATCTTCCCCATGTTTACATCCCGGCGGTATTCAGGGAATTCACAACATCACGAGTCCTGACGACTGAATTGATTGAGGGCATTAAAATTTCCAAAATCGAAAAAATTGCAGAAGTCGGGCTTGATCAAAAAGTAATTGCAGACCGGATTGTCGGACTGGTGCTCAAACAAGCCTTCGGTCATGGTTTTTTTCATGCCGACCCCCATCCCGGAAATATTTTTGTTTTAGCGGACAATGTCATCTGTCTGGTGGACTATGGTATGATGGGCCTCGTGGATCGCGCCACACGCGAAGCGTTTGTCGATTTGATAGACAGTGTTGTTCATCAGCAGGAGGTCAGGACAACCCAGGTGCTGCTGAATCTAACCGATTGGGATGAACAGCCGGATATCCGCGCTCTTGAAAGAGAGGTCGCTGATTTTATGGGGCGTCATTTCTACAAGCCATTAAAGGATATGGAAATTGGAAAACTGTTGCAGGATTTGCTCCAATTAACCATGCGGTTTCGGCTCCGACTTCCGCCCGATATATTCTTGATGATTAAAGCCTTGAGTTCCGTCGAAGGTGTCGGCCGGATGCTGGATCCGAATTTTGATCTGATTGCGCATGCCAGTCCTTTTATTAAGCAGGTAAAGCTAGAACGCTTTGCTCCCCAGCGGATTTCCACTGATGTATTTGATATGATGTCGCGGTTGCTTCAATTTCTACAGCAATTTCCAAAGGATCTGATGGAACTGACCGGCATGCTCCGGCAGCAAAGATTCAGTCTTCAACTAGAACACAAAGGGCTTGAAAACATGCTGGCCACCCAGGATCAGACCAGCAACCGCATGTCTTTTGCCATCATCATTGCAGCCCTGATCATCGGATCAGCGCTGATTGTTATTTCCGAAATTCCACCCCTTTTTTTCGGCATATCCCTGATCGGCATCATCGGATATCTGGTCGCCGCAATAATGGGGATCTGGCTGCTGCTGGCGATCATTAAAAAAGGAAGGTTGTAAAGATCTCTGGCCTAGCAGAATTTGGCACCTATTTCTGTAGTTCATCAAGATGTAAACCTGCGGGTATCCTGTGAAGACTAAAATCGAATGGCTTTGATCACAAATATGAGACCGACGAAGATCATCAAAACCGCCCCGACTTTGTAGATGGTCGCTCTTGATTTGAGCCAGCCCATGTCAGCCAGCTTGGCGACCAAAAACAGCGCCGGCACGGTACCTATGCCGAAGGCCGCCATGAGTCCCATGCCGGCCAAAACACCATGTTGGGTGGAACCGGCATCCATTCCGGCGCGGGCGGCCCCCAGCAACGCGGTATATACCGGTCCGCAGGGCAACAGTCCGAGCAACAACCCCAGCGGCAGATAAACCAGAGTGGATTGAACTTTCAGCAATTTGCCGAAACCTTTTGAAATGACGCCACCCGGGCTGGCATGATCCCCAAAAATTTTGCCCAGCGGAATCCATCCGGCCATGGCCAGTCCCATGAGCATAATTAAGGCGCCCGTAAAAGTCATCACGCCTTTCTGGATCGTGTCGATGTTGGCGGTTATCATGGTAAGGGATCCTGCGGCGGCCACCGCACCGCCCAGGATGGCATAGGTGATGATTCTGCCGAGATGATACATCAGTAGGGGGACGATGATACTTTTTTCTTTGAGGTTGAGGCTAAAGCTCACCACAATCGGTCCGCACATGCCGATGCAATGTCCGAAGCCGATGGTAAAGCCGGTGGAAAGATACAGCAGGAATAGGGTTTCAGTAGATAACATCGAATATAAATTCGGTTTGGCCCGCATCGGGAATGGTCACTGTCGCCTGCCAGGTTCGACGTCCACTGGGGCATTTGACGATGACGCCCCGGCCTTCATATGAATGGCTGCCGGCGGATTTAAGCTGCACACGGTTGGGGCCCATATTCATGCCCGGCATTCCCAAGTCAATATAGGGAGCTTTTGGTGATATCAACTTTTTTCCCGTCAAGGTAACCTTAAAAGACAGGTTCTGCAGGGCCTTTATTGGTCTGGGTGTGACCTCAAGGGTAACCGTATTTTCTGAAAACGATTGGGTGCAGGGACCCGCATGCAGATCGCAGTTGATCATTTCCTGATATTTATCACCGGCTGAAATGTGACCAGGGGTAGCCAGCAAAAAAACAGTTAATAATACAAGATTGAACATAACTAAAAGGTTTTTCATTTGTGCCGCTGCAGCCTCCTTTCTCCGTTCATTTATAGTGGTTGTCAAAAAAACGTTCCGATTGTGGGATGTTTTTTTGCTACAACACTTATGCCGCCATCCTTTTTTTCGGAACATTATTATGACAAGCGGTATAAAAAACATCCGCGACTGCTGCAATAGCGGCCGCGGATGCTGAATTATTTGCTTTTCATATTTATTGTTGCTTCCCTGCTGCTAATAAATGTTTTCTGTCTCGCAAATAGGGTCCATTCACACAAAAAATATTTCCATAACTCTAATAAGGATAGTTATTACTGTTTAATCAACCGTTTTTATATAATTAAAATGATTTAAAAATCCCAGATTTTATCTGAGGGCACGGCGCAATTCGATTCGAAAGTGGAGCGTACACGATAGTACGCGAGCATTTTGGATCGGATTGTAACACAGCCCTTGGGTAAAAGATGGTGGTTTTTAAGCCAGTTTTATAAGAGCGTATATCCCGGGCCCTCCCCCCCCTCCGGACACGTCCAGGTGATATTTTCATAGGGATCCTTAATGTCACAGGTTTTACAGTGCAGACAGTTGGAGGGATTCAATTTCAACCGTTTATCGCCGGTTTTGTCATCGGTCTCAATTTCGTAGACATCCCCCGGGCAAAACCGGGTGCAGGGACTGCGGTACTTGGGATAACACGTGTTGATACAAAGGTCGGTGTCGTGCACAATAATATGGGAGGGTTGATCTTCGCGGTGCTTGGTTTTGGACAGATAGACACTCGTGAGCTTGTCCACAAACAGCTTGCCATCATAGATTTTAGGATCGATTCCCTGTTGGACATCCGTCTGCTCGCCATCCAGCGGCTTGAGTGTCTTATAATCTTCCTCGAGGGACATATTATCCGCAAAACCCCGTCCGCCGGTGAAATATTGAGCGCCCAGGTGGATAAATTTCATCGGATTGGTTTTTGAAAGGGCCTGGTAAAAATTGCGACCCTGATACAGTTGCTCTTTAATGTAGCTGTTTTCAAATAAATCGCTATAGGTTTGAAGGGCCTGCCGGTCAAAGCTTTCCTTTTCTACCGCTGCCATAATGGCCTCCGCGGCGAGCATGCCGGATTTCATGGAAACATGGATGCCTTTCAGTCCCGGCATATACTGGATGCCGGCGCTGGCGCCGATAAACAGACCGCCGTCAACGGCCAGTTTGGGCAACGTGTAATAACCGCCGGTGGAAACCGCCCTGGCGCCGGCCTCAACGACCTTGCCGCCCTTGATCAGGTTGGCCACAAACGGATGGCTTTTGAATTTGATAAACGTATCATACAGATCCAACAGGGGATCCTCATAGCAAAGTCCGGTCAGAAACCCCAGGGTCAGGCGGTTGTCGCTCAGCTCATATATAAACGCGCCGCCGGGTATATACAGTCCGATGGGATAGCCCATCAGATGGATATCGTTGCCTTTGCTGGTTTTAAAATAATTTGACTCCTCAGGCAGTTGGATAACCTCTTCGATACCGGTTTCAAACACCTGGGGCATTTTGCCTTCCAGCAGGTTTAATTTTTGAGCGATTTCCTTAAACAGACTGCCGCGGGCCCCTTCTCCAAAGACGGTTACTTTAGCTTTCAAATCGATGCCGGGTTCAAAATTGGCTTTGGGTTGTCCATCGGGCCCCAGGCCCTGGTCGCCCGTGCGTACCCCGACAATGGTTTTTCCGTCTTCAGCGTAAAGGACCTCTTTGCCGGCAAATCCGGGGAAAATATTGACGCCCATCTCTTCTGCCAATTGACCCAGCCAGCGGGTGAATCGTGACAGGCTGATGATTAAACTACCCTTGTTGTGCATCGGTTTGGGCACAAACGGCACCGGAATGGCGGAAGTTTGGGTTAAATAATAAAATTCATCCCCTCGGACCGTGGCTTCAATGGGGCACCCTTTGTCCGCGTAGTCCGGTATGAGTTCTTTGAGGGCAATCGGGTCCATGACGGCACCGCTCAAGGCATGGGACCCGATTTCGGCGCCTTTTTCGATCAGGGCCACTTCCAGTTCCAGGTTTTTCTCCTTGGCCAATTGCATCAGTTTAATAGCACCTGCCAGACTGGCCGGCCCACCGCCGACAAACAGCACGTCAAAATCAATACTTTCACGCTCTACGGTCATCGTTGCCACTCCTGTTTACGCTAAATAGTTAGAATCTATCTCCAAAATGCATCTAAGGTTTTTGGGTTGAGCCCGTTGCCCGTTAGCCCGTTTGCCGGTAAGGAAGATAAAATTAGACCTTTTTCCGATTATAACGGGCTAAACCGGTTCAACTGGCTCAACCGGCCAACCTATTTGCGTGATCTACTATTTTTGAGATAGTTTCTAGTTTATATATCATTTCTTCAGGCCACTGAAGGTCTGTTGCCTAAATCATGAAGGCTGATTTTTAGCATAATCTAAGGTTTTTGTAAATTATTAGATGTATCCTGAGGGCAGGATTCTAGCATCGTTTCTGAGACGGTATGCGGGGCAGTAGACCGGCATCGTGTTCATGCAAAAAAGACAGAGACACCATACTGCCTTTTAGCCAATCATTTGAACATTTTATCCTAGCGCAACATCCAATGTCATCATAACGGCGAAGCCAACCATGGCACCCATGGTGGCAATATCGGTATTTTTTTCCAGTTGCGACTCCGGAATCAGCTCTTCAACCACCACGTAGATCATTGCGCCGGCAGCAAAGGCCAGGGCATATGGCAATATCGGCTTTATCAAGATGACCGCCACAGCGCCCAGAACACCTGCAATCGGTTCAACAACGCCTGACAGTTGACCGTACCAGAAACTTTTTAAGCGCGAAAACCCTTCGCGCCGCAGCGGAACCGATACTGCTGTGCCCTCGGGGAAATTTTGAATACCGATACCCAGTGCCAGTGCCACCGCACCGGCCAGGGAAGCTGCCGGCAAATCTGAAGCCAGTGCGCCGAAGGCCACGCCGACGGCCAGACCTTCGGGTATGTTGTGCAACGTAATGGCAAGGACCAAAAGGATACTGCGGTGCCAGCTGGTTTTAATGCCCTCGGCTTCCTCTATTGGAAACCCCAGGTGCAGATGGGGGAGAATTTTATCGATGACCCAGAGAAAACCGCCGCCTAAAAGAAATCCTGCTGTGGCCGGGACCCAGGCCGGCAGATTCCCCTCTTCAGCCATTTCAATGGCGGGCGCCAGCAGGGACCAATAACTGGCGGCGATCATCACCCCCGCCGCAAAGCCGAGCATACCGTCCAACACTTTTCGGTTGATTTCTTTGAAAAAAAAGACAAGCCCGGCCCCTAAGGCGGTTACAAACCAGGTAAATAAAGTTGCTGTCAATGCCTGCGCGACTGGATGAAGCCCCGTAAACCATACAACCATAAAGAACTCTCCTTCCTGTTATAGTGGTTGTAAAAAAACGTTCCGTTATGCCAACGCTTTTTTTCTACAACCACTTATGCCGCAATTCCGCAATTGGGTGTTTTTAACCGGGTGCTTTGCACCCGGTTATACCCGCACCGATTAAGGCACTACCGTGCCTTTGGTTTTTCCGCTGATGGCGCAAAAATATAAGCCACCCGCTCTGCGGGTGGTCGGTGACTCGGAACATTAAAATGAACAGCGGTATAAATATATCTTTTATATTTAAGCGGTCAAGAAAAACCCTAAAGGTAATTGAAAAAGCTGCAAGTTTGAATTTCAATCGACAAGTGCAGTAATTAGCTTGACGGCGCTTGCGGCGGTTCCTATGTTTTCAAGCATGAATTTTATTGAATCTTGGCGTCTTTTTTATTAAACATATTCATTTGCAAAGCATATCCTCTATGAAACTGTCTCTGTACAATTCGCTGACGCGCAAAAAGCAAGAATTCAAACCGATCAAACCCGCTGCGGTCGGGCTGTATACCTGCGGGCCGACGGTATATAATTATGCTCATATCGGCAACCTGCGCACCTACATTTTTGAAGACATTTTAAAACGGGTGCTGATTTACAACGGATATGCGGTCAGGCATGTCATGAACATCACCGATGTGGGCCATTTAACCGGTGATCGTGATATGGGTGAAGATAAAATGGAAGCGGGTGCCGCCCGGGAGGGCAAAAGCGCCTGGGATATTGCCGATTTGTACACCCGCTCCTTTAAAAAAGACATCAAGCATCTCAATATTCTGGTGCCGGACGTCTGGGTAAAGGCCACCGATACTATTCCGGAACAGATTGCCCTGGTAAGGATTCTGGAAGAAAAAGGGTATACTTATCGGACCGCTGACGGTGTTTATTTTGATACGTCCAAATTCAAGGATTACAACAAGCTGTCCCATCAGGATCTAGAAGCGCTCAAGGAAGGCGCGCGGGTTGAACGCAACCCGGAAAAACGCAACCCCACTGATTTTGCTCTCTGGAAGTTTTCACCGCAGGGATCAAAACGGCAGATGGAATGGGACTCCCCCTGGGGTGTGGGCTTCCCGGGCTGGCATCTGGAGTGCTCGGCCATGAGCATGAAGTTTTTGGGCGAGCAGCTGGACATTCACTGCGGCGGCACCGATCATATCGATGTTCATCATACCAATGAAATTGCCCAGTCGGAAGCGGCAACGGGCAAACCCTTTTTCAATTTCTGGATGCACGGGGCCTTCCTCATCATTCAGGGTGGCAAAAAAATGGCCAAAAGCGAGGGAAACTTTCTGACTCTCGAAAATGCGTTTCTTGAAAATGATACGAACCCATTAGTTTACCGCTTTGCCTCATTTCTAACCCATTACCGCAAACCCATGGAATACAGCGACGAGAGCATGGAGGCCGCCCGTAATGGCTTGCTGCACTTGCAAAACCAGGTGCGCCAGGTTGCTGCCGCCGGCGTTGTCGCCGGACAAGATATTAACGCTGAATTTAAATGCAAATTTACCGAAGCCCTCAACGATGACTTAAATATGCCCCGGGCCATGGCGACCGTCCAGGAGATGCTCAAAAGCACGATCAGCGATACCCAAAAATACGGCACCATTCTGGATTTTGATCGGGTGCTGGGGTTGCGGTTGGATCAGCTCGATCAAGCGCAAGCGCTGCCCGAAGCAGTTCAAAAGTTGGTTGCTGCCCGCCAGCAGGCCCGACAGGACAAAGACTTTGCAACCTCCGATCAACTGCGCGCTGAAATTGAGGCCCTGGGTTATCAGGTCCAGGACACCAAAGACGGCATGGCGGTCGTCAAGAAATAACCCCTTTAAATACAGATCATTAAATTTTATTCTCAGTTGATCTTGACAATGCACATTCAAAGTGTATTATGTGTATATAATACACATAAAAGGGATTGTGCTATGAGAACCAACATTGTTATTGATGATGATTTGCTGGATGAAGCTTTTTCGGTGAGTGGTGCCAGGACCAAGAAAGATCTGATCCATGAAGCATTGAGAGCATTTATAATGTTGAACAAACGTAAAGACCTTACGGAACTGGCAGGTGCAATCAGTTTCTATAAAGGCTATGATCATAAAAAGCTGAGGAAATTGAGAGCGTGATCCTAATCGATACTTCTGTTTGGGTTGAAGTACTGCGGGATAAAACCGGTCGAATAGTGAAAGTATTTCGAGAACGGGTCGGTGATGAAATCATTGCGTTCAGTCGCTTTACGCAGCTTGAGCTCCTTCAGGGAGCTAAAAACGAGCAGGAATGGCAACAGCTTGATACCTACCTTACAACTCAATATTATCTTGAAACAACTGAAGATACATGGCGAGATGCTGCCAGAATATATTTTGAACTCAGAAAAAGTGGAATAACAATAAATAGTCCTATTGCTTGCTGCATAGCCCAGCTGGCAATTGAAACTCAAGTATTGCTGTTGCATAGAGATAAAGATTTTAAGAGGATTGCCAGGATCAGACCCCTGGCTGCCGAACGATTTAAGTTAAGATAGGGATTCAATTACGTTCAATGCTGGCACCGATACAAAAAAGGCAGAACCTTATAAAGGCCCTGCCTTTTTAGTTGTTATGATTGTTTCTAATAAAATGAGCAGATTTTTGGTGAAATATAAGACTTAAACGGGTATCAGGGGTTTTAGATTTTGTTCGATAATAAATGTAGAAATGGTTTTAAAGCCTTAGATTTTGTTTGAGGGCCCCCGCAGAATGCGGGATTTCACATCTTGATCTAATAAATTAATGTGTTCAAACTGCGCAGTTTTTTCGAAGAAAATAAAGACGTAAACGGGTATCAGAGGTTTTTGGTAATAATAGTAGAAATGGTTTTAGAGCTTTAGATTTTGTTCGAGGGCGCGGCGGGATTCGATTCAAAAACGGAGCGTACACGATAGTACGCGAGTATTTTGGATCGGATCGCAACAAAGCCCTCCGGCAAAAGATAGGGCTCTAAAACCATTTCTTAGCCGCATTTATTGAAGCCACAGAAGTGGCAGAGAATACACCCCTCCTCGAAGCTGACCGTCTGACCACATTCCGGACATTTTTCGCCCATGAGGCTGTGCCGGGTTTTGTGACTTTGTCTGGCGGCATCGCTGGAAATGTATCTGTTTTCCAGCACCCGCGCGATGGCATCGGGAATAGACAGCACCAATCCGCCATTTTGAAAGATCGGATGTTCACCGCCGATTCCTTTTAGCTGGTCCACGATGTCATTGACTTTAACGCCCGATCTTAAGGCCAAAGACGCCAGGCGGCCAATGGCCTCGGTCTTGGCGGTGGTCGAGCGACCGGATTTACCGATGGTGGCAAATACTTCAAAGGGCTGATTGTCATATTCGGTGACGGTTACATAAAGATGGCCGTAACCGGTTTTCATCTTGGTGGTGAAGCCTTCAAGCGTCTCCGGTCGTTCTTTGACGGCTGCCAGGAATTTATTTCCGCGCTTTTCGTTGCGCGAAAATGATAACACCTGGTTTTCTTTGCTACCGTCTCGATAAATGGTTACACCCTTACAGCCCAATTCATAGGCCAGATTGTAGACCTTCATGACGTCGTCTACGGTGGCATCGTGGGGCAGATTGACGGTCTTGGATACGGCGTTATCGGTATATTGTTGAAATGCAGCCTGCATGCGAATATGCCACTCCGGTGAAATATCATGGGCGGTGACAAAGATTCGGCGAATGTCTTTAGGTATTTGTTTGATTTTACTGATGCTGCCTCTTTTGGCAATTTCATCCATTAATTCACGGCTGTAGAAGCGTTGCTCATTGGCCGCTTCTTCAAAATACGGATTGACTTCGAGCAATTTGTCATTGTCCATCACGTTGCGCACAAAACTCAGCGCAAACAGGGGCTCGATGCCGCTGGAGCAACCGGCAATGATGCTCAATGTGCCTGTGGGGGCAATGGTGGTACAGGTGGCATTGCGTATTTTGAAACCCTGATCCTTGTAAATACTATTTTCCCAGTTGGGAAATACCCCGCGCTCTTCGGCCAGATTCTGGGATGCTTCGTGGGCGTTTTCCTGAATGAAGCGCATGACCGTTTCCGCTGTTTCCAGTGCTTCTTCCGAGTTATAGGCGATTTTCAGCTGATACAGCATATCGGCAAACCCCATGACGCCCAGACCGATTTTACGATTGCCGTGAACCATCTCATCGATTTCCGGTAGCGGATATCTGGACATGTCGATGGTGTTGTCTAAAAATCTCACAGTCCAGCTGACCACTTCTTTTAATCCATCGAAATCGATCGTCGGTCCATCACCGTTTTCCAACACAAATTTGGCCAGGTTGATCGACCCCAGGTTGCACGCCTCCAAAGGCAGCAGCGGTTGTTCGCCGCAAGGGTTGGTGCTTTCGATGTCACCGAGTTGCGGGGTGGGGTTGTCCCGGTTGATACGATCTAAAAAAATGATCCCAGGATCTCCGTTTTTCCAGGCCTGCTTAATCAGAGTTTGGTAGACTTCAGCCGCATTTAATCGGTTAACGGCTTTTTGATCGCGGGGATCAATCAGGTCATAATCCTCCTGCTTGTCAATGGCTTCCATAAAATCATCGGAGACCCCAACGGATATATTGAAATTATTGAGCTCACTGTTGTCTTCTTTACTGAATATGAATTCCATAATATCCGGGTGATCCACCCTTAAAATTGCCATGTTGGCCCCGCGGCGGGTGCCGCCCTGTTTAACCTGCTCGGTGGCGGTGTTAAAAATCTTCATAAACGATACCGGACCCGAGGCCACACCGCCGGTGGTGCCAACCGTACTGTTTTTGGGTCGCAGCCGTGAAAACGCAAACCCGGTGCCACCGCCGGATTTATGAATCAGGGCCGCGTGATGCAGGGCGCCAAAGATGCCCTCCATGCTGTCTTCCACCGGAAGGACAAAACAGGCCGCCAGCTGCCCCAGCCGGCGCCCGGCATTCATCAGGGTGGGGGAATTGGGCAGAAATTTTGCCTCGGTCATCATTGCGTAGAAGGTTTCCTCCCACTGCTCGACCTGTTCGGTGGAGGGCTTGCCGTATTTTTTTTCGGCTTTGGCAATGTGTCTGGCAACCCGGCGGAACATTTGCTCGGGGGTCTCGATCACCTTGCCTTTGCGGTTTTTTTTCAAATAGCGTCTTTTTAAAACCCGCTTGGCGTTTTCGGAGATGTTTATCCGGTTTTTAATAAAAATCGATTTATCCAGGCGAATCGGTGAAGGCTTGGTCAGCCCGAATTCCATCAACTTGGCTTCAATCATTTTTTCGATAAACGAGACCGGAATAGTGCTTATTTCCAGGTTCGAAATCTCTTTGCGCAGGGACCGGCTGATACCCATGGCCTGATCGCTGTCAATCGGATTTTCGCGGATAAGAATGTCACTAAAAAGCTGATCATCCCAGGTGTAGGTGCCCAGGTCAAAACTGCCTTCGTTGGTCACCAAAAACTTGCCTTTCTGCCCCATTGCGCTGCTCCTGATTTGGGAATGTGGCCCTGTGGCCGTGTCTAAAGTATAAAAAATCCCCAGCTATCTGAGCGATAGCCATCCTATCCTGTATGATTTTAGGAGTTTTATTCTATTGAAAAGGTGTGATAGGGCTAAATGAAAATCGTCTCGACGCAAAATAAATGGATGGTAAATTACCGACCCGGTTCAGCTCTGACCAGAGCCGAAGATGACCCGGTTTTACGCATTAGCCTATCATTTAGTGCAGTTACAATTTATCTCATACAATATGTTGTATGTCAAGAGAAATGTAGCTCCGTTTCGCAAGTTACTAGTCATTTGCTGGGCAAAGACTTAATATTAAATCAGGTGATTATGCCGTTTTCCATAATAAGGTTCCGGAATACAGAAGTGCGGCATAAGGGGTTGTAGAAAAAAACCTTTGATTACCGCAACGTTTTTTTGACAACCCCTATAAAAGGGATGATGATTAAATTTTCCCGGCGGGCAATATTCAGCATGAAAAAAAGGCAGGGCCTGGTTTCCTGCTGAGCCCTGCCTTTACATAAAACCTCTGTCAGGGTCGGCTGACTTACCGCCCACCTGAGCCGGTCAGGTCCGAAAGCATCACAGTAAATTCAACGGCTTATTGCCCCTGTTGCTTTTTCCATTCCTGATAGGTCTTCCATTCTTTCCACTCCAGGAACTCTTTGTATTCAGCCGCACCTTGTGATGTTTTTTTCCATTCCTGAAACTCCCGGAATGCCTGTTGCTCTTTTTTCCATTCCTGAAATTCCTGGAACTCCCTGGCTGCCTCCGGGGTCACTTGCGTCTCCGTGGATGTCTGGCCGGCCGCTATCTGAGTTGACTTGGATGGGGTGTCCGACGCTGCCGATGCAGCTTTATCGGCTTTTTCAGGAGCTTCTTTAGAACCTTCTTCTGATTTCTTCCTATTAAATTGCGGGAAGGCCCCACCTTGTTTGGAATCATAGACGACCAAAGCGCCTTCTTCTCCGGTAAAGACACCGGGCCCTTCTTTCATTTCGCCGGCCGTTTGCTTGTACTCAGCCGGCTTGCCCCCGCAGCTCATCACAACAGCCGCTACCAGACTCAACCAGAATAACCTGTTTAGGATTGTTTGAAAGTTATGCATATGAACCTTTCTGCTAAAATTTCACCCGGCCGCCGATCATGACGGCACTGATATTTTCGGGATCGCTGCTGTTCGCGGGATTTTCATTGTCCCGATCCAGTTTGTGCCAGCGGTAACAGCCGTAAAACTCCACGCTTTCCCAGGCATTCCAGACGGCTGCGCCACCGAAGGATGTGGCTTCGTCGCCGTTTTGGTCCACTCTGTCGGAGCGGTCTCCATCGACTGAAAATGCCCATTTGCCAACCTTGTAGCCCAGTTTCCCGTAGTAGTTGTGGGCGGTATTTCTGCCATTCGAATCAAAGTTCCGAAAAGCATGGGAGATGGTCAGATTCAACCCCGAGTTGTGCAGAAAAGAGATCGAACCGCTAAACTGTTTGTAAGGATCACGCTGGTTGTCGCCCGGGACATAGCCAACAGCGGCCGCCAGTTTGCCGAAGTTTTCCCACTGATGGGCACTGCGTAAGGCCACATCATATGTTTGACCGTTCATGTAACTGCCGGAAAGCCCGAATCCCCAAAACTTGGGCGTGTCGTAGCGGATGCGGTCCCGGCGGCTCAACCCGTCATAGTCGCTGAAGACATTGGCGATAAATGTATTATTGCCACCCGAATCTAATATCCTGTTGCCGTCGTCGTCACGGAATGAAAATCCGCCAGCCATGTCACCGATCGAAGCATAGGAAACCACGGTGGTGCCGGACAAGTCCACCTCGGAGGTGCCGTTGGTGGCTGTGTCGCCCTGGCCGAGAATGATCCGGCCCCAATTTTTATGTTCGACGTAAAATTCCATTTTGCGCTCTGTAAAGGTAACATCGGAAGTATCGCCGTTGTCGCCGATGTCAATGACCCCGTTTCCACCACCGGTATCTACAGAAGAGTTGGATTCCATCTGGACTTCCCAGACGATGCCGACTTTCCAAACTTCATCAAAATCATTGGAGCCGGTAAACCGAAAGCGGGTGGACGAGTTTTCGTTGTCCACAAACTTCACGTCGTTGTCATCTCCGTTGTCACCCCAGAGGATCGCCCGGTTGATCTGGCCGGAAATCTTGAAATCCACCGCCTGGGCCGCAGGTAAAATTAACAGGATGGTAAGCGTCATTGTCAATGTAAAAAGGCCTAATTGCAAAAATTTTTTCATCTTGAACTCCTCCTTGGATTAATTTGATCTTGCTTATGCTCTAATAATCAATGTTAATGACCTGCTCTTAACCACCTCCTTTCCTGGATGGGCTGATAAAAAATAAAAAAGGCAGTCAAAACGATCTGATGCGGATCTGTTTTGACTGCCTTTTCATCTCGACCGATAAAGTTCCCTTGCCCGTTTGTTTATCAAACAAGCCACCGTAATCCAAATCAGCGGAAAGCGCCGGATCAGTCGGTCGTGAAGTCATACTACACGTTGAACCAATTACAAATGATATGCCAATCCACATACCATTGGTACTGAATGAAATTAAAATTTTGCGTTAACGTCTGCAGCCTGGAAAGCAATATGTTGAACGAAATATGGCCGTAAGATCAGCCAATTTACACGGGAAATGTTAGGGCAAGGTTAAAATCACAATTAAGATATTTGAATCGATAAGATTACATAAGAACAGTAACTAATCTGTATTATACGTATAAGTTACCCAAAATAAGCCATTTTGGCAATCATTTTGTTCAGATTGCAGAAATTTTTAGCGACGATTTTGGAAAGCTCGTCCTAAAATGCAGCCAAATCAACCAGCATTTAATCCGCCGGAGGCGGACAAGGGCTTAATTCCCCTCCCCTTGGGCGGCGATACATATTCCGATTGATACCCCGTTGCTTGCAGCGGGGTAGTTCATTCTTTGAGTGTGGCCCGTCCGATCGCATCTTTGCCAAACTTCTGGCTGATCGAATCCAATGCTTTATCGACTTTTTCCCAGTTGTCCGGGGGTTTTGCTTTATGCTCAAAAAGGCCCATCTGGACCGAGGCGGTGACCGTTGAAAATCCGGTGGTGCCAACCCCAATCAACCGAATTTTTTGGATGATGTTGAAATCATCGATTAATTGCGCGGCGTGTTTATAAATGGTTTCAGATGATTGGGTGGGAATCGCAATGGTCGTCTGCCGGGTAACCGTTTTAAAGTCCGCATTTTTAACTTTAATGACAATCGTTCTGGCGCGCACACCAGCCTGTCTGAGCTGTCGGGCCACCTCTGCGGACTGGCTCAAAAGGTACCGTTTCAGCAGCTTGATGTCGCGCGTGTCGGCTGCCAGTGTGCGTTCACTGCTGATGGATTTGTGTGGCGCATGCGGCGTCACCGGGGAATCGTCGCTGCCGGATGAAAGGGTGCGCAAACGCTGGCCGAATTTGCCCAGATGCTTGAGCAGGGCTTTTTCCGGCAGCCGTTGGACATCACCCAGAGTTCGAATGCCCAACAACTCCAGCTGGCGCACCATTTTTTTGCCGACCCCGGGGACTTTTTTTATGGCCAACGACTCGATAAACTGCGGGACCTGATCCGGCATAATCAGTGTCAGTCCGTCGGGTTTATCCAGGTCAGAGGCAATTTTGGCCAGAAATTTATTGGGCGCCACCCCCACCGAACAGGTCAGATGAACGCTGTCGAGTATTTTGTGTTTGATTTCCCGGGCGATTTCCTGCGGCTCGCCGAACAGGCGCTGGCATCCTGTTATATCCACATAGGCTTCGTCGATGGACACCGGTTCCACCAGCGGAGAAAATTCCTTCAGCAGGGCCATTACTTTTTTGGACACTTCCTTATAGCGGCCCATGCGCGGCGGCACAAAAACGCCGTGGGGACATTTCTGTTTGGCCTGGAAGATGGGCATGGCCGAATGGACGCCGAAGCGCCTGGCTTCATAGCTGGCTGCCGAAACCACACCGCGGTTGGAGGTCCCGCCGACAATGACGCATTTGTTCTCTAACCGGGGGTCGTCCAGTTTCTCCACGGAGGCATAAAAAGCATCCATGTCGATGTGCAGAATCATGGGTGTCGCGTTTCGCGTTTGGGGTTGTAAAAAAAATGATCAGAAAATAGAATAGGGTTGCAATTTATTACAAAATTGTATTATTTAAATCGAACGTTTACAGATTCGTAAACAGCCGTTTTTGTGAAACAGAACAGTTGAAGCAAAAAAGGTTTTTTACCCCGAAAGCACGAAGGAACTAAAACGCAAAAAAATTTGATCTTATTCTTTCGTGCTTTCGTGATTATATGATCGCATTTAGTCTTCAGTTCACTATTCGGAAAAGAAAATGACCGCACTGAAAACCATCGAAGAAGTTACCCTGCTGTATGAAATTACCATGGCGTTGAATGAGCACCTGGAATTGAGAAAGTCGCTCTACAAGGTGTTGGATATACTGTCCAGTTCAATGAAGATGGTGCGGGGAACCATAACAATATTAAACCCCATGCGCAACGAGATTAATATTGAGGTGGCCCACGGACTGGCGCAAAGCACCATGAACCGCGTGAAATACAAACTCGGCGAGGGAATCACCGGTAAGGTGATCGAGACCGGAAAGCCGGTTTTTATTCCCAAAATCAGCGAAGAACCGCTCTTTTTAGACCGCACCGCCAGTCGCAAAAAGAAACAGGACCGTGAGCATTCCTTCATTTGTGTTCCGATCAAAAAGGGTAAGCAGGTGATTGGTGCCCTCTCAGTCGACCGCCCTTACCAGAAATCATACGCCCTCAAAAGCGGCCAGAAACTGCTTGAGGTGATTGCGACCATGGTCGCCAGCCACGTGATCAAGCTTGAAACCATTCGCATGGAAAAGGAGCGGCTGCGCGAAGAGAACCGCCGGTTGCAAGACGTGCTTAAAGACAAATACAGTATCGGCAACATTGTGGGCAACAGCAACAAAATGCGGGAAGTCTTTCAAATGATCTCTCAGGTTTGTAAGAGCAATGCAACCGTTTTGATTCGGGGTGAAAGCGGCACCGGCAAAGAGCTGGTGGCCAATTCCATTCACTTTAGCAGCCATCGGTCAAAATCTCCGTTTGTTAAAGTCAATTGCGCTGCCTTGCCTGTTAATCTGATTGAAAGCGAACTGTTTGGCCATGAGAAAGGCGCCTTTACCGGTGCTATCAAGCAAAAAATCGGTAAATTTGAGCTGGCACACAAAGGCACTATTTTTCTGGATGAAATCGGCTCTCTGGGGCTGGATGTGCAGGCCAATCTGCTGCGAATACTTCAAGAAAAAGAATTTGAGCGCGTGGGTGGGCACCGGACGCTGAAAACCGATGTGCGCATTGTCGCCGCCACCAATAAAAACCTGGAGGAGGCTGTCGAGGACGCGTCCTTCAGGGGCGATCTCTATTATCGATTGAATGTTTTTCCGATTTACCTTCCGCCGCTGCGCGAGCGCAAAACCGATATTTTACTGCTGGCAGACCACTTTCTTGAAAAATATGCGCGGGAAAATCATAAAAAAATCAAAAGACTGTCTACACCGGCCATTGACATGCTGATGGAATACCACTGGCCGGGAAATGTCAGAGAGCTTGAAAACTGCATTGAGCGAGCGGTGTTGCTTTGTGAGGAGGGTGTCATCCACAGCTACCACCTGCCGCCCACCCTGCAAACCGGTAAGGAATCGGGTACCGTGCCTGTGCTCTCTCTGGAAGATGCCGTCGCCAGACTTGAAAAAGAGATGATCATCGACGCCCTGAAAAACACCCGGGGCAACGTCACCGCGGCAGCTGAAATTTTAAAGACCACCGTCAGAAAATTTGCCTATAAGGCGCAAAAATACGGGGTAGACTATAAATCATACCGCTAGAATTGCCAGCGTAGCCATTATCTCTTGCCCGATAGCTGTGTTACAAACCGATTTAAAATGCTCGAATACTATCGTGTATGCTCCGCTTTTAAATCGGTTTGCGCCTTGCTCTCGAACAAGATCTAACGGCTACGCTGGCAATTCAAGTTAAGGCTTTTAACTTAGGAATGGCGAGCACAAAAAAGTAGTTAACTATTTTTGTGATAGGAACACCGTTTTCTGAAAAGCCGAAGAGACAAAAACAGCCCCGC
>CAMYLV010000012.1:64217-74539 GCA_947259495.1 uncultured Desulfobacterales bacterium
TGGGGATGCGGCCGCAGCTTGACGTCGTTGATTTCATTCTCGGTTTTGTAATCAACCCACATATCAATGGCATCCTGGGTGAACACATCGCCCTTTAACAAAAATTCCTGATCGGCTTTCAAGGCGCCAATGGCTTCTTCCAGTGAGCCGGGAGCGGACGGAATTTCAGCCAGCTCCTCGGGTGGAAGATTGTAGATGTCCTTGTCCAAAGGGTCGCCCGGATCGATTTTATTCTGGATGCCGTCAATGACGGCCATCAGCATGGCCGAAAACGCCAGATACCCGTTGCAGGAGGGGTCCGGGGTTCTGAACTCGATGCGTTTAGCTTTCGGCGATGCCGAATACATCGGGATACGAACCGCAGCACTGCGGTTGCGGCTGGAGTATGCCAGATTGACGGGGGCCTCGAAACCCGGCACCAGGCGCTTGTAAGAGTTGGTGGTCGGGTTGGTAAAGGCGGTCAACGCGCGGCAGTGCTTGAGGATGCCGCCGATGCCGTAAAGCGCCTCCTGTGATACGCCGGCATATTTGTCACCGGCAAACAGCGGCTGGTTTTCCTTCCAGATGCTGATGTGGGTATGCATTCCGGTGCCGTTATCCTCGAACAGCGGCTTGGGCATGAACGTGACGGTGTGATTGTGGCGATAGGCTACATTTTTGAGCACATATTTAAACCACATGAGTTGATCTGACATCTGCAGCAGGGGTTTGAAGCGCATGTCGATTTCGGCCTGTCCGGCGGTGGCCACCTCATGATGCTGGGCCTCGACTTCGATGCCCAGATTCTCAAGGGTCAGGAGCATCTCGGTGCGCAGGTCCTGAAATTTATCCATGGGCGGAACCGGAAAATAGCCTTCTTTGTGGCGCGGCTTGTAGCCCAGGTTGGGACCTTCGTCCCGGCCGGTGTTCCAGTTGCCTTCGACGGAATCGATTTCATAAAAAGCCGCGTAGCGGGTGGATTCAAAACGAATATCATCAAAGATAAAAAATTCGGCCTCCGGGCCAAAGTAAGCGATATCACCGATGCCGCTGCTTTTTAAGTAAGCGTCTGCTTTTTGCGCGATATTGCGCGGATCCCGGCTATAGGCCTCCCGGGTGATCGGATCAACGATGTTACAGATCAACACCAGGGTCGGGGCTTCATAAAATGGATCCATTTTGGCGGTCGTTGCATCGGGAACCACCAGCATGTCGCTGGCATGAATCGGCTGCCAGCCGCGAATGCTGGAGCCGTCGAAGCCGTATCCATCCTCAAAACTGGACTCCTCCAATTCGCTGATCGGAACCGTAAAATGCTGCCATAATCCCGGAAAATCCATAAACCTTAGATCGACGACTTTTGCGCCGTTTTCCTTTGCCATGTCCAATACTTCTTTGGGTGTCATGTGATCATTCCTCCTTTAAATTATAGATATTGATGAATTAAGGTTTGGTTTTCTTGTTTTGATTTAATAATGCTTTATTTCGTAAATAGAGTATAGAACCTATCTCAAAAATAGTAGATCAATTTAGGTTTTATAAGGCCCAGTTCCCAGTTCATAAATAAGAGATTTTTTTGATGGGCCCCGCCCTACGGCGGGATTTCACATCTATTTTGTATAAATTAGGGTGTTCAACAATCCGCACTAGGGTTTTGGCCAAGGCGTACTTGAAGTACGTTGCAGGCCAAAAACCCGCGGAGAACGCAGCCCATCGGAAAAATAGCCATTTATGAATGGGAACTAGAGGGCGTCCGGGCCCGTCTCACCAGTCCTCACCCGCAACGCATGTTCAACCGGTACCACAAAAATCTTGCCGTCTCCGATTTTGCCGGTATTGGCGGCGTCACGAATTGTTTCAACGACCTGGTCGGCCAGGTCGGCATCGATTACGATCTCGATTTTGATTTTAGGAATGAAATCGACAGCGTATTCGGCACCGCGGTAGATTTCCTTATGGCCTTTCTGACGCCCGTATCCCTTGACCTCGGAAACGGTCATCCCCTGGATACCGATTTTGTTCAGGGCCTCTTTGACGTCATCGAGTTTGAAGGGCTTGATGATCGCCTCGATTTTCTTCATGTTAAGACCTCCTTTATGCCTTTAAATTAAATGCCTCTTTCTTTTCCGTGCGGCGTTTTGGTTGAGAAGCCAATTCAAAGCCTCTTTGGAGTCAATTTTGCGGACTTTTGTCTAAAAGCGCTTAGTGAAGTGAAGCGCAAAATTTTGGACTGTTTGAGGGCGTTAGCCCGAGTTTCCAAAATTTAGCGCAACGAGCTTAGCGCTTTACAAAAGCCGCAAACCAGCGCAAAAGGGCTTTTGAAATGGCTTCTATTGAATTTCAAAACCTCTTTCACCGTGGATGGAGCCGTCGAGCCCGGCAACTTCGGTATCTTCACTAACGCGCAGACCGCCGGTTAATAATTTGGTGATATAGATAACAATCAGGGTACCCACCGCGGTAAACGCTGCAGTGGCGGCGATGGAAATAATCTGGATCCACAATTGTTTCGGGTTGCCGTAAAACAGACCTTTGCCGGCTTCGTTTACAGCCGGATTGGCAAACAGTCCGGTGGCCAGCGCGCCCCAGAGACCGCACATGCCATGAACCCCGAAGGCATCCAGGGAGTCGTCATAGCCCAGTTTGTGTTTGACCTTGACCACAAAGTAAAAGCCCAGCAAGCCGGCCACCAGTCCTATGATCAGAGAAGCCGGTAAACTTACGAACCCGGCAGCCGGCGTAATCGCCACCAGCCCGGCCACGATTCCCGAAGCCAGGCCCAGCACGGTCGGCCTTTTCTCCACCAGCCACTCGGCGAACATCCAGGCCAGAGCGCCCATGGCCGCCGAGGTATTGGTAACTAAAAATGCCGAACCGGCCACACCATCTGCGGCCAGCTGGCTGCCGGCATTAAAGCCAAACCAACCAAACCACAAAAGCGCCGCCCCCAGGGCGGTGAACGCGATGCTGGAGGGAAACATGGCTTCTTTGCCGTAACCGATGCGTTTGCCGAGCACCAGCGCCAGCACCAGGCCGGCCACCCCGGCGTTGATGTGGACCACCGTGCCGCCTGCAAAATCTAAAGCGCCCATGGTTCCCATCCAGCCGCCGCCCCAGACCCAGTGGGCGATCGGGCAGTAGATGAAGGTGACCCACAAAACCGTAAAGACAATCCACGCTGAAAATTTCATGCGATCCACCACAGAGCCCAAAACCAGCGCAACCGTGATGCCGGCAAAGGTCATCTGAAAAAGCGCAAACACATAGGTGGGAATACTGCCCGAGAGACTGTCCACCCCGATACCGGCTAAAAACAGATTATCCAAACCCCCGATGATGCCGGCTTTATCCGGCCCAAAGGCCATGCTGTAGCCCCACATCATCCACACAAGGCTGGCCAGGCAATAGGCCACAAAGGTCATGGCGAACGTATTTAACAGGTTTTTATACCTGGACATGCCGCCGTAAAACAGGGCCAGACCCGCCGGGGTCATCATCATAACCAGGGCGGTCGAGACAATCATCCAGGCCGTGTCACCCGAGTTTAAGCCCTCCGACGCAGCAGCCGAAGAAAAGGGAAGCGCGAGCAGAATTGCAGTTGTCAGCAGACTTTTTGATTTCATGTTTAAGAGTATCCTCCTTTTCAATTTGTTAGTTCAAAATTCAATACCTTGACTATACACAGCGTCATAATAAATTGCGTATTCGCCCTTTGAATCGTTGATTTTAAAACCACCGTATAGGGTCAAACATGCTAAACGCTGTGTATGTATGCGCAATGATTTATGTCGTTCTGTATAAAACAACGGTACGGAGACAAATTTCCGGTTATTGAGCAATCCGATCCGGTTGTGATGCCGGCAGCCTTTCCATTATGGCAGCTTTTATGGCGGCCACCTGCTCGGGCAAATCCACTTTTTGCCCATTAATATCTCTAACATAAAAGACATCCACCACCTGATCCGCTTTGGTTGCGATTTTGGCCACCCAGATGTTCAGATCGCAGCGATAAATCGCGTCGCTGATGCTGTACAGCAAACCGAGAAAATCGTAGGTAAACACTTCGATAATGGTAAAAAAACTGGAGCTGGTGTTATCCAGCGTGACGCGATGGGGCTTTTTACCCAGACCGGCTTTTCCATTGCGCAAAGTCCGCACTTTTTTATTGAGGGCCGCGGCCAAGTCCAGTTCGCCGGACAATGCGGCGGCAAGGTCCACGGCGGTGCGGTTCCATTTTTCATCTTCCAGGATCGGATCCGGTGGGGGCTTGACCTTAAAAATATCCAGTGCGATATTATTGCGCCAGGTAAACACCTGAACGTCCAGAATGTCGATGTTGTTTAAGGTAAATACACCGGCAATTTTTGAAATCAGACCGGGACGATCCTGGGCACAGATGGTCACCGCTCGGGTGTTGGCATCGGCTGCGTGCTCGATTTCCCATAGAAACTCAGAATTGCCCGCGGATAGATTCTGGTAAAGCTTGATATGGCTCTTAACTTCATGGGCCGGCATGTATAAAAGATACCGCGGCGACATTACCTCCAGCAGTGCCTTCACATTTTCCCCGGCCTGGCGGTCGGGTGCGGATGCGCCGATTTCATTTTTCTTCTGCGAGACGACTTCAACGGCCTCAGTCGTGGCCAATTCTCCTTTTTCGAGCACATTCAGCACCTTCAGGAAAAAATCTCTCAACAGCGTTGCCGTCCAGTCATTCCAGGCCTTCGGACCCGTTGCGATCGAATCGGCGACGGTCAGCAAATACAGCATTTTTAGCCGTTCAATATCCTTTACCTTGCGGGCGCAGGCAAGGGCTGTTTCCTCATCATAGATATCCCTGCGGGTGGCCGTTTTAATCAACAAAAGATGTTCCTGAACCAGGAACATAACCGTTTCGACATCTGCCGGCTGCAACCCCTTTTGGCTGAGGATGGTTTTAACGACCTCAGCCCCTTTTGCTGAATGATTTTCTACGGACTCACCCTTGCCGATATCGTGCAGTAAAGCCGCCCAGAGCAACAGCTTCTTTTTTTTCAGGCTGCGATACAGTTTTGCGCATAAGGGCTCCAGGCTGCTGTCTTTTGCGGTGCCGAATTTTTTTGCGGTTTGCACGGTGCGCAACAGATGCTTGTCGACCGGATAAAGATGATATTCATCATACTGTATGCGATTGCGGACCGCGCGAATTTCAGGAATAAATTTTTCCAGAAATCCGGTGTTTAGCATTTCATTGAGAACATTAAATTTCGGCGCCGGGGCCACCAAAATGCGCTCAAATGATTTAACGACCGGCTCGGAAACGCGGTAGGTTTTATTGACGAGATGGGAAAATTCTTTTACCAGCCGCTTGGCTTCCGCGCTCAGGGGAATTTTCAGGCGCGCACTTTCTTCAAATATCTTCACCAGAAGATCCGGAAATTGCATAATTTTTTCAGGCCCAACAAAATTAAGTATTCCCCATTCAATGACTGCCAGGCCCTCAACATCGCTTTTTTTCTGTGATTTTCTTTTGCGTTTTCTGGGTTTCTCGTAGCCAAGCTCATGCAGAAACACCAGGTGCTGTTGTTTTAAGGCTTCCATTTGCCCGTGGAGCTCTCCCATGAATTTTTCGACCGGCGCCTGCCCGTTATCTATTCTGTAGTTCAGTAAACGGGCCAGTTTAACCTGGTTTTCAAAGTGCAGCTGGTCACATTTGCGACCGCAGATATAATGGATACGGTTGCGCACATTCCAGACAAAGGTGACGGATCGGGTTAGACTCTGAAACTCTTCATGGGAAAGCAATCCCAGATATTCAAGGTCTCTGAATTGTTTTGCGTTAAACGCGATGCGCGCAATCCACAACATGGTATGATAGTCTCTTAGACCGCCCTGGCCCTCTTTCAGATTGGGCTCCAGCAGATAGGCCGAATCGCCGAATTGGGCATGCCGCAATTCATTGCGTTCAACCAGCCAGTCGATAATCGGGCGGGATTTAGGCTTAATGATTTTTACGCGCAATTCATCCACAAGATTCGCGAAAAGCAGAGACCATCCACAGGCAAACCTGGCATCCAGCAGCGGGGTCAGGATTTCATAATCTTTGCCGGCCAGCGCCAAACACTCCTTCAACGATCGGGTGGCATAGCCGACGTCCAGACCAATGTCCCACAGCGGATAAATGATTTCCTGGACCAAATTTTCGGCTTCCCGGGGGACCTTTTTTTTAAACAGAAACAACAGGTCGACATCGGAATGGATGCACTGTTCTTCTCTGCCGTAGCCCCCCAGGGCAATAATGGCATACGGATTTTTGCGGATATCCATGCGGGGACCCACCATGCTGGTTTCAAATGCCTGGCGGAAATAATCGTCCAGCAGCCGGCTGTGGTTCTTTAAAAAGTCGGGTTCCTTGCCCTTTAAGAGGCGCGCAATTAACCCTTCGGTTTTTTGCTGCAATTGTTCGGCGGTTTGTTGGTGGTTAGGGTTCATTTTGCCGTGTGCTTGATAGTGATTAACTGGATCATTCCTTTATGAGCAACATATATGCCATGAAGCGCTGATTACAAAATAATATATAATTTCAATTATTTAAAATGAAGAACGCTCGGCTGTGAGACCTCGAGGAGTTACAAATTTGGCAGAAAATGGACAAATTTATTACAGAAATGTAATATCAATTTTTTAAAGAAAAGCGTAATTATCGGATTGTGACTGCCGGTTTGAGGATCGAAAATACAATACCTGCACCGCCTCAAAAGCGTTTTGCAGGTTCGCTTTCAGTGGGCTTCAGGATGGAGCGCTGCTATTCAGGGGATCACGACAACGTCGAGATCATCGCACGCTTTATCCGGACCGCTGCTGAACGGCCGGTCAACATCGGGTTCGGAATTAAAAAAATAGCGAAAATAGGCCTGGGACGTTTTGATGCGAGCGGTCTGGCCTTGATTGATTCTGCCCTGCCAGATAAGCGGGCCCATGTTGCCGTTGCGATCCAGATCAAAGACCTTAAGATAGACATCGCTATGGGCGGCCTTAAGGAGGCAGGCCCCTTCGCGCGTATCAACATCAGGTGCAGCCGCACAGCCGGCTATCACCCCTGCCAAAAAGATAATGGATACTAATTGTCGTATTCTCTTCATTGTCCTATCTCACAAACCAAAGGTTTCCGTCCGGCGAAAGTATAACAGGCCCAATCTTCTAATATCACGCCTTCAGGATAGCCCAAGGCAGATCGGATGTCAAAGATAACTTTTTGGTCATTTCCCGGTCATCTTGCGGCTAATTTTTTGTTTTATGTTCGTAATAAACATAGGAGCCATTCGTGGATGAAACCAAAACCAGGAGGTAAAAAACAATGAAACATTCATTCAGTTTTACTCGATTCATGGCAGTTCTTGTAATGCTTGGATTCATTTTTGGCTGCAGTTTTCAAGGTGCGGAAGCTGCCAAAAATGCTCCGGTTCGGATGATACCGGAAAATTTCAGTGCCCTTACGAAAAATGTCAGTCCGGCAGTGGTCCACATCCGGGTGGAAAAGACCGTCAATGGGAGCGGAGCGGAACTTCGTCAATTTGATAGCCAACCATTTCGGGGTGATGATCGTTTCAAAGATTTTTTCGATCATTTTTTCGGCGAAAGAAGTCCGCATGAATATAAACAGAACGGTTTAGGTACCGGATTCATTATCGACGCGGACGGCTATATCGTCACCAACAATCATGTCGTCAAAGATGCAGATAAAATCAAAGTCGTGCTCAAAGATAAACGCGAATTCGATGCCGAAGTTGTGGGGCGCGATCCGCAAACCGATCTGGCCTTGATCAAAATCGATGGCGCGAATGATCTGACGGTGGTGCGCCTTGGCAGCTCGAACAAACTGCAAGTCGGTGAATGGGTGGCAGCAATCGGCAGCCCGTTTGGTTTAGAGCAAACCGTCACCGCCGGGATCGTCAGCGCCAAAGGGCGCGTGATCGGTTCCGGTCCCTATGATGATTTCATCCAAACCGATGCATCCATCAACCCGGGCAACAGCGGCGGTCCCCTGATCAACATGACCGGGGAAGTCGTCGGAATTAACACGGCCATCATCGCCAGCGGCCAGGGTATCGGGTTTGCCATTCCCATTGATCTGGCAACCGGTATCATTCAGCAGCTGAAAGCCAGCGGCGAAGTGACCCGCGGATGGCTGGGAATAACCATTCAGGATCTTAAAGAGGATCTGGCAGAATACTATGGTGTAAAGGGCAAAAATGGTGTGCTGGTTGCCAGCGTTATCCCCGGTGATCCGGCCGATCAGGCGGGGATCAAACCCCATGATATCATCATCGACGTCAATGGTGAAAAGGTAACAACCAGTCGGGATCTGACCACCAAATCCGCCAAACTGGATGTCGGCGAGAAAGCTACCGTAACAGTCTTGCGCGATGGCAAGCAAAAGCGTTTCGATGTCGAGGTCGGAAAAAGACCGATGCCGTTGGCCGATGTCGGAACATCCCGGCCTGAAAAGGAAGCTGAATTCGGGTTTCAGGTTGCGGATTTGACGCCGGAAATGGCCCGTCGGCTGAATGTGGACAATGACAAAGGCGTTGTGGTCGTCGGGGTGAACGCTGATAGCAAAGCGGAGAAAGCCGGTATCCAAAAAGGGGATCTAATCTTGGAGGTCAATCGCCAGGATGTCGAATCCGTAAGCGAGTTTAAAAAGCTTATGAAAAACGATAAAGACGCTAAAGGAATGGATTTGCTCGTCAAACGCATGCAAGCCGGTTATGTGGTAATCCACCTGGCATAAGTAGCGAACTTGAATCTGCGCCGGGCCTATTACTTTTTAGGCCCGGCCGGTTCTCTTCGATAGGGATTCGTTTGCTTGATTTGAAAAATTTCCCGCTCCCCCAATCCGTTTTTCTGCGGAGGGGGAAGGCCATCTCCTCCTTCTAGTTGTGAAACCGATCCCCTGCCAGATGACGGATGGGGGAGTCGGGAATTCGTCCGTCAAAGCGAAGACAGGTCAGGGGCGTCATGATGCCAGCAGCACCGCACTGTCTCCGCTGAAGCTCTATAGGGGTAGTCATAAAAACGTTGCGGTATTCAAACGCATTTTTCTACAACCCCTTATGCCGCACTTTCGTATTCCGGAACATTATTATGGAAAACGGTATAACCGACATCTAGGAGGGCATTATTATGGCTAAAGCATTTTCCATAAAAACCAAATTTGACACCTTTGATAATACACAGGTTCTGTTTGCGGCGTCACAGGAATTCTTTGCAGTGATAATTGACCCGGATTTCTCGAGACGCTCAAACAGGCCGATAGAGCCCGAATGGATTTGGCCAGCAAAAGCGATTGAAGATGACAGTCAATCCTCTGAGCCGGATTGGGTCACAAAGCCGATTGCCAGGTATTTTCAAAATATTGGCCGTTTCACGCGTTTAAGCCCGGAAGATGAGATCGCCCTTGCCAAAGCCATTGAACAGGCGGAACTTGAAGTATTGCAGGCTATTTTGAAATCCCAAATTGCCGTGGACCATCTGATAGACCTAGGTCACCGGATTGATAACGGTCAAATGGCGCCCAGCAAAATCCTCATAAACATTCACAAGCGGGGTGACCGGGTGGCTGATAAAGAAAAAATCGATTCTTTTTTAAAAACCACCCGACAGCTTGACCAATTGCAAGCCGATGCAAAAGCACGTCGGGCTGACCTGATTGCTCCAGGCCTGAAGCCGGATCAAAGGCGGTCTTTGCAGGCGATATTAAACCGTCGGATAGATCAAATGTTTGATCTTTTAAAGAGTTGGCGATTTGAGCCCAGTGTAGTTGATGATATTTTAAAAGAGATACGTGAACGGGAAGCTTCCTCTGGTCCCCGGGATCATATGCTCCGGCGCACATCGACCCAAATTGCGCTCAGTCGTGCCAGAGCAAAATCGCATCGAAGTAAACTGATTAAAGCCAACCTGCGGCTGGTGGTCAGCATTGCCAGACGATATACCCAACGCGGACTGTCCTTAATTGATTTGATCCAGGAAGGCAACATCGGCTTGATCCGGGCGGTCAACCGCTATGAATACCGTCGCGGAACGCGTTTCAGCACCTGTGCCGCCTGGTGGATCCGGCAGGCCATTTTACGTGCCATCTATAACCAGGCACGAACCATTCGCCTTCCGATTCATATCAGAGAACGGTATCGCAAAATCCAGAAGACGGCCAACAGCATGCGGGCAGGGAACAATGGAAATGGAAATATTGAAGAACTTGCCGACCGAACCAGGATGCCCTTCGATGAAGTTGACCGGATTTTAGCCATTGCTGCAGAACCGCTTTCGCTGGATGCGCCCTTGAATTCCCAGGCGACACTCTT
>CAMYLV010000013.1:0-82046 GCA_947259495.1 uncultured Desulfobacterales bacterium
CGAAATCCTGTATGGCCGTCGCATTAAAACCGCCTTTCGCCTGGGCAGCCACATCATTGTTTTAAAAACAGATGAAGAAGAGTGGGAAAGATTGAAAGCCGTCCCCGCACAGGAGCGCCGGATCGATGTGTGGTGGTGGGATGATGCCAGCAGCCATTTGATGCTGTTGCTGGCCTATCTGACGACCCGCAATAAAGACTGGCAAGGGGCCAGCATCCGCGTCCTGGCACCCAGCTTTGATCACCCGACCGAAGACGCAATGGCGGATTTCCGCCAGAAGCTGGAGAACGCCCGTATTGATGCCGAGCCTGAAATGGTTTTTAATGCCAAACCCAGCAACGTCATCGGATATGCAAAAGGGACGTCCCTCGTATTTTTACCGTTCCGCCTGAAAGGCAATCAGCCCGTGGATACATTTGACCGGCCGGTCGAACAAATTCTTTCCGATCTGCCGCTGACGGCGCTGGTGCTGGCGGCCGAGGATGTCGAACTGGAGGCCGAACCCGAAGACGGCAAAGCGGCTGAGATCGCCGCAGCGGCGGATGCCGCGTCTGATGCCGAAAAGCGCGTGCAGACTGCAGAAAAAGATGCTGAAACAGCCGCCACTGCTGCCGCAAACGCCAAAGAAAAACTGCAGCAGCAAATTGACACTGAAGCCGGTGAAGCGCAAGTTGACGGGTCCAAAATTGATGCGCTCGAGTCAGAATTGAAAGTTGCTGAAAAAGAGGCCGAAAAAGCTGCACGCCGGTCTGCGAAAGCCAAAGCAAAAGCAGAGGCGGCCGCCAAAGCCGGTGAAGCGCTGGGCGTGCCAATCGCAAAAACCGGCGACAATTCTATATAACCATCACCTCTTGACACCAACTAATTCTGACACACCTTATTTAAAACCCGCCCGAACAAAACCCAAAACTATAGATGGTCGCCATGGAAAAACCCAACACAAAAACAGATAACGTACTCGTAAATATGCTCAGAAAGCGTATTCTGTGGATCCTCTTTGGCCTGGCGCTGTTAGGGGGATTGCTGCTGGTTGCAATGCCTTTCGGCATCGAATACGGGTTCAAGCGCTACTTGCTCAGTCAAGGGGTAGATCAAACCGATTTGGAAGATGTGGACTTCAATCCCTTCACCCGTCGCCTGGTCGTAAAAAACCTGATCGTTAAAGTGGGCGCTGAACAGGTTTTGAACGTTTCCGAAGCCGGTTTTACCCTTGCCTGGTCTCCCTTTTTTAAAAAACGTTTTGTTTTGGAAAAAGTCGATCTCATCAATTCCACGATCACAATCGAAGAATTGCCGGATGGACGCTGGCGGCTTGGCGGTCTCTCGCTCACACCGTCTGAGGATAAGTCAGCCGCCTCGTCCTGGGGTTTTGGTCTTGCTGAGCTTCAGGTTCAAAACAGCCGGGTGAAATTTCACAGCACGCAGCTGACTTCCGAATTTAGCATTGAGCAGGCCCGGCTGGTGCGCTTGAGAAGCTGGCGCCCCGATCAGAAGGCCCGCCTCGAGTTGAAGGGTCAAATCAATGACGGCGCCCTGCAATTTCAGGGTGATTTTACAACCTTTGGCAGCGCAACGACAGTCGACGGTTCTTTAAAGCTGCAAGGGTTGTCCCTTACCCCCTTCGCGCAACTGATCACCGCCAATCCGGGCACGCTGCAGGGTCGACTGGACAGCGATGTCCGCATTCAAACCCAATACAATTCTGCAAAAGGACTCGATTTTGACCAAAGTGGACGTCTGGCCATAACACAGGCCCGCCTGCGCTTCGGTGATCTCGAGCTTGCCGATGAAAACTTCACCTGGGATGGGTCGGTTCAGGTGAAATTGCCGGCTGCTTCCGACATTCTCCAGATAACAGTCGCCGGGCAATTGGAAGGCAAAGGCGGTTTTGTAAATCCGACACCGGATAAATTAGCGTTTCAGCACAAGGGGCTGGGCTGGAACGGCAAATTTGTTCTGGACCGCAAAACACAGAAGGCTGACTATAACTTCGATGGTGCCCTGGCGCTTCAGGATTTTAAAATGGCCACCCCCGAGATGAATCTGGCCGATGAAAGCCTTCGCTGGGACGGCGACGTCCGAATCACCTTGCCGGGTTCGCCCGGTGTGCCTTTTATTACAGCCGCGGGACAGCTGGCGGGAAAAGGGGCATCCCTGGGTATGCCATCGGCGAATTTTAAGCTTCAGGGCAATGGCCTGAATTACAACGGAAAGTTTGCCTTTGCCGCAGAAAAGGAAACAACCGACATCAAAATGGACGGCGACCTGAAGTTCGCAAAGCTAGAGGTCACCACCGCTGATGTGCTTGTGGCCGAAGAAGACCTCACCTGGGACGGAAACTTTCAAATCTTGCTGCCTGAAAATAAGGCCGCGCAGCGGTTGACGACCAACGGGAAACTCGAATCCAGACGCCAAATCGTCACTATGCTGCGGGAAAATTTGAGGCTGGCAAATGAAAACCTCGCATGGGAGGGTCGCTTCAACTGCGGGCTGCAGGATGTTGCGGCCGGCCTGGCGGCTGAAGGGGATTTCCGCTTAACCGATCTGGCAATCACCGATTCCCAAAAAAAATTAAGGCTGTTGGCGTCCAAAGCGGTCAACTTAAAATCGATCAAAGGAGACGCAAAAACACAATTCAGAATCGCCACAGCCAAGATCACCGGCCTGGATCTTGTCGGTCAAACGGGCTCGCCTGAAAAGGCTTCACTGTTCAGCGCCGCCGAGGTGCATGTTGACACCGTAAAACTCGAGCAGCTCAAACAGGTTTCGATCGAATCGGCCCGCATCGTCGCTGCCATGGGGGTGTTGCATCACAAAAGTAACGGGCGCTGGCGCTTTATCGAGGATCTGACAACCTTTCTGGCCGATTCCGGCACCAGCGCACAAAAAAAACCATCGCTAAACAGGGTGGCAGAAAAAACTCGGTCCCCTGCAAAAGAAAAAGGCGTTGAATTCGGAATCCGCATCGGGAGCCTGGAAATTGACGGAGACAGCGTGCTGCATTTTAAAGATGAAACCGTCAGCCCGGCATTCGTTACCGAGGTGCGCCTGACAAAAGCACTTCTGACGGGCGTCAACAGTCTTACGCCCGAACAATCCAGTCCATTTTCCCTCCAGGCGGCGTCCCGAAAGTACACAAGCCTGAAGCTGCAGGGCAACGTTCAGCCTTTCGGCGAGCGCATCAGCATGGACCTCAAAGGCAAGATCAGAGCTCTTGAAATGCCGCCGCTGTCGCCCTATACAATCTGATCAGCGGAGAGATGGATGCCGACATCGATCTCAAAATAACGGTCGGCAAGCTGGAGGGCGAAGGTGATCTGAAATTAAACAATCCCATCGTCGAAGCCGTCAATCCGGAAAAATTAAAAAATGAAAAAGGTATGTTTATTCCATTGCAGAGCGCCTTGAAAGTACTGCGCGACAAAAACAATGACGTCCGCTTAAAAACGCCGATCTCCGGTGATGTGAGCGATCCGAAATTCAACATTTCGGATGCCATCAACCAGGCCGTTATCAAAGGTCTCACTTTGGCCACGCTGTCTTATCTGAAATATATGCTGGGGCCTTACGGTACCGCTATTGCGATCGTCGAGCTGGGCGCCAAGGTTGGCGCAAAAGCGCTGACCGGCATCCGACTCAAGCCGGTTGAATTCCAGCCCGGCACTTCCGATCTGGATGCCACCGCCCAGGAATACATGGACAAATTGGCGGCCATTCTGAACGAAAAAAAGGATTTGCGCGTCAGGTT
Organism: uncultured Desulfobacterales bacterium; assembly: GCA_947259495.1. Lineage (GTDB taxonomy): Bacteria > Desulfobacterota > Desulfobacteria > Desulfobacterales > JAHEIW01 > JAHEIW01. The sequence continues at coordinate 3,749 of CAMYLV010000013.1, forward strand.
GTGCGGGTGGGCGACGGAAAGCGATCGAACTGGGCAGCGCGAAACGGCGCCCGAAGCGGCAGCACCGTCAGGGTCAGCACCCCTGGATACAAAATCAGCACCCGGCAGACAGAGTGATTCGCAAAAAGAACCCCGCTTTCCATTGAGTGAAGAAGATATGCTGGCGCTTGCTGAACAACGCGCCGACTTGATCGAAGATATCCTGGTCAGCCGGCATGGTATCAAAGATGAGCGCATTTTTATTTGCAAGCCGGAAATCGATAAAAGCCCTGAAGCAAAGCCCCGGGTAGAATTGGTGTTTTAACTCTAAAGATCTTTCATCCGCTTCGGTCGATGCTGCCTGCGCCTGAATGATTCATAGGGCATAAAAAGAAAATCTTTTTTGATTTTTTTCTATAACCATTTTTTGCGTTTAAAATAAAGCAACATACCCAAAAAAATCACGATCAACAAAATCCACAGAACCGGGTAAGACCATTTCCATTCGAGCTCCGGCATAAATTTGAAATTCATCCCGTAGATGCCGGCCACAAAAGTCAGCGGGATGAAAATGGTGGCCATGATGGTCAACACTTTCATGACTTCATTCATTCTGTTACTGAGGGTGGACAGATACAAGTCCATCATTCCCCCAATAATATCCCGGAAGGATTCGATCGTATCGATCACCTGGATGGTGTGATCGTAAACATCGCTGATAAATACTTTATGGGCTTCCTGCATCAAAGGGGATTCTGTCTTTTGCCATACGTTTAAAACCTCCCTGATCGGCCAGACCTGCTTGCGAAAATAAATAATTTCTCTTTTCAAGGCATGGATATTTTGCAGGACTTCCGGCGTCGGTTCCGAATGGACTCGGTCTTCGAACAGCTCTATTTTTTCACCGATTTTTTCAAGAATTAAAAAATAGTGGTCGACAACCGCATCGATCAGCGCATAGGCCAAATAATCCGGCCCGGATTTGCGGATCCGCACCCGCCCCTTGCGGATGCGCTCGCGCACAAAATTGAAGACATCTCCTGCGGCTTCCTGAAATGAAATCAGATAATGCGGGCCCAGAATCAAACTGACCTGCTCGGAGGCAATATGGCCGGTCGTATCGTCAAATTTCAGCATTTTGAAAACCAGATAAATGTAATCTTCGAAATCATCTACCTTTGGGCGTTGACCGGTATTGACGATGTCCTCCAAGGTCAACGAGTGGATGCCGAAATGGGCGCCGATTTTTTCAATCAACTCGACATCATGAAGCCCGTCGATATTGATCCAGGTCACCGGCGGCGTGTCCTTATAAGCATAAGATTCATCGATGCGCTTTAATTGCTTTTCTTCCAGGCGATCCGGATCGTAATTCATTATGCTGATCAGGGCCTTATCGATCTTCTGTTCTCCGACATGCACGAGGGACCCCGGAGACATGCCGGCCTTTTTGGATGATCGTTTTATAAATTTAGACGATTTTTTGATGATCTTTCGCATATGTAAACACCTCCTAACCCGTTAAAATACCGTTATTACCGATTGACGAATTTTAAAAGTTCAACGAACGCTTACAGAGACGCGATTGAGGACATGATAACCTTGCGCTCCGTGCCGACAAGCGCCTGTTCAAAAAAAAGGCATTAATATTTGAAGACAACCTCGAGATGGCAGACTCCAGATCGGGTTGAATATCAGAAAATCGAATCGGATTGTCTTCCCCAAATAATAAGCAGGGCGTCAAAACGACTGTTAAACCGATCAATAAACACAGTGCTTTTATCATTTAGTTGATCCTCATTTTAATTTAAAAAAGTGCTTAAATCGCTATCAATCGTTGACGATGAGAAAGGTGACATAGCAAAAATAAAGTACCAAACAAACAATTCCCTCCCAGCGGTCCAAAGAACGCTTTTTTCCGGTGAACATAAAGAAAAACAGCATTAAACTGGAGACAATCACCACACCGATATCGACATTATTTTTGGTTTGAAACGGCAGCGGCTTAATAGTGGCGCTGATGCCGAGGACGAAAAAGATGTTGAAAATATTTGATCCCACGACATTGCCCACCGCAATTTCCGGATTTTTTTTATAAGCGGCCACAGCCGAGGTGGCCAGTTCGGGCAAAGATGTTCCCACAGCGACAATGGTTAATCCGATCAATGACTCGCTCAGCCCCAATTTTGTGGCAAGGACAAGGGCGCCGTCTACGATCCATTTCCCGCCGATGATTAAGCCGGCCAGGCCCGCAGCAATAAACAGCAATGACCGCAGCCAACTATGATGCTTGGCGGGTATATGCTCCTCCACCCCTTCAACCCGCGCGGCGATGGAAAATGTATAATAGATAAAAATCGTAAAAAAGCAGAAAAAAATGAGCCCGTCAATTCTCGTCAATGCGGATGCGCCGGCATCATCTAGGATCTGATCATTGGCCATAAACAATAGGACGATGGCGGCCAGCAAGCTAAACGGAATTTCTTTCCAGACGGTGCCCTTAGTAACCGATAGAGGATAAATGACCGAGGATACACCGAGGATGAGGAAAATATTCGCAATGTTGCTTCCCAGCACATTACCGATGGCAATGTCGGTATTGCCTTTGAAGCTGGCAATGATGTTGACAAACAATTCCGGCGTCGACGTGCCAAAGGCGACCACCGTCAACCCGATGACCAGGTCGGACACATTCAGGCTTCTGGCAACCGAAGCAGCGCCGTCAACCAGAAAGTCCGCGCCTTTGATTAAAAAGACGAAGCCGATGGCAAGCAGGATATAGGTCATCATGGCATACCGTCTGCTAAAATAAAGCGGCTGTTCATATCATGATACAAACGCATGCGCTGCCGGATTTTTAAGGTACGATACAGACCGCCATGTCCGCTGCCTGTTCTAAAACCTTTTTGGTGATGCTGCCCATAGCATAATCTTTGACGTTCGAATATCCTTTTTTGCCCAGGATAATCGTACCGATGGCATTTTCTTCCGCTTCCTTTAAAATATCTCTGGCCGCACTGCGGCCGCCATCCACCACCTTGACTGAAATCTGATTTTCAGCCAGACCGGCTCTGACGAGCGACTCACGGGCTTTGGTCATGTAAGGCGCAACCACTTCTCCGGCTTTGCTTTGCCAGAATTTCTGAATCTCCGGAAACTCTTGCAGCACTTCTTTGGGAACAAAACGCCTCAGGTCCCGTTTTGAATGAAATACCGTAACATTTACATCGGTGCCCGCAAGCATAAAGCCGGCGTGATCCACAGCCCGCATGGTATTTTCTGAATTGTCCACTGCCAGCAAGACATTATTACTTTTCACCGTACCCTTGACCATCCAAACCGGACAGGCCTTTACACATTCCAGCACCTTGTTGGCAACCTCGCCAGTAAAAAAAGCCTCCAGGCGGCTTCGCCCGCGTGAGGAGATGAAAATGGCGTCCGCCTTTTTGTTGTTCTCGGACCAGCTGCAGATATCGCGGGCTACGCCGATCTCTATTTTTCGAAAAACCGCCTCGACTGCTTCTTTGCTAAATCCGATATTCATCAGCCGGCCTTTCGCATCGGTCAATATGCGCTCGGCCATCTGGCTGTTTCTCTTCTCGATTTCCCGCAACTGATTGATGGTTTGGCGGCTTTTTTTGATTTCTTCGACAAGAATCGGCGGCAGTTTCGGCATAAGATATACCAGTGATAATCTTACATGGTGTTTGATTCCAAAAATACGGTTAATATAATCCAGGGACTTCAATGCATTCTGTGAGCCATCGACTGGCACAACGATTATTTTTTCTATTTGCTTAACCATGTTTTTTCTCCTCTTTCATAAAAATGCCTTTTTAAAGGTCAGTACTTTTCTGATTTCTCTTTAGATCCGTGATGCGGAGTGCTTCGTCTTTCACCAGGGCGATGACCGCCTCACCATTACTGATGGATAGATAACATCAAAGAACGGCAATCGGTGTTTAAAATCCCATCGCCGGTGTCATGCCAATAATAATACCCTGCGCAAAACCCAACGCATTTTCCCTGAGCCAGCCCCTGATTTCTTACAACGCTTTCATACACTCTGCGCAAGGTTCTACCGATTCGGAAATAAATGCCACTAAACGTTAAAAGAGATTCTTTTTCATCAGGCCGAGCCAGGGCCTCTACCAAAACCGCCGGCTCCTTATTGCCAACAAATCAAACGACGGCTGGCATGATGACTGCCTGGTAGCTGTTCCCCGGTTATCAGCCAATTAAAAAATAAAAGCCTAGATGCCCTTTAGCAGCCTACCCAAAATGTCTGCACCGGTTATTACCCGCTTCTCCTCCTTTCCCCATACAAGAATGATGTCTCGATCGATGACATCCCCGCCGGCACGTTGATAGTGTGATTTCAGGCGCCACAATACATTGCCCAGCGCTAACCGTGTATCTTTTACAATGATCGGTCGATGACAATACAGGAGAGGCCGAATTTCCGCATCTTTAAATAATGCATCCCTTAAAAAGCCGTCTGAGTCTAGCACAAAATGTGGCTCTCCTTCAGCATCTGCAATAATGACCCATTTTTTACCGGAAACCTCAATTTGTCGTAGGAACGGGTCGGAGGTTGTGCGTTTAAAATTGGGGAAAACAGGCATGTCATTTTCCAAGGGAAGTGTTATCACACTTCGGGGGTCTATCGTTTCTCCTTCTTCTATGACCATGAGGTCATCGATGGCCAAAAAATTTAGCGCACCAATGCCTTCCAGGCGGTCTACATCGGACACATCGGCCTCAATGTGTTTTTTGATGACTTCCCTGAGACTGTGCTCCCGGAAATACTGGATTCCTTCGGCTCCCAGCCAGGCGTCCAATATTTTGGCAGTCGGCTTGGCAGCTGGAAATAACAGGATCTGGTAAAATTTCAGCACCGGTGCGAGCAACGAGGCCATGCGCAACGCATGGCGCGAAAAATAAGCCTGAGGCATAATTTCGCCCATTATGGTGATGATGACAGTGGAAAAGAAAAAAGCAGATATTCCTGCCAGTACCGAATTGGAAAGCAGCGTTAGCAGGACATTGATGCCAACATTACCCCATAGAACCGTGGTCAATAAAAAATTAGAATCTTTGCGCATGTTCAGAATTTTAGAAGCATCACGATTCCCAAGGTCGGCTTCCACTTCCAACCTGAGTCTACTGATGCTAAACAGAGCCAAATTCATGCCGGAAAACATGGCGGACTGTGACATGCAGAAAAATATCCCGATCCAGGTAAGCAAATTTATAAATGCCGTGGTACCCATTGAGAAAACCCCAAGTTCGATAATTTTCCTTATAAAATTTACATATGGCTGTATCCAGTGTTAAGCTCCGTTGAGAATTGACGATCAATTCTGCATGACCCATCGATTTACAGCCTGTTTCGTTCGCTGCCTGTCAACATCCTTCTTTCTTTTCCATTGTGAGGATCCTCATGCTTTCTGCTGACGGCCCTCAGTCGATTGCGATGCGGTTTCGCCCATCAGGATCTCCAGTTCCGTTCCTTCAATTTTTTCTTTTTCCAGGAGCAACTGAGCGCCTTTGTCGAGAACATCTCTTCGTTGTTCAAGAATTTCCCGCGTCTTTGCATACTGAGTATTGATAATCTCCCGGACCTCATTGTCGATCAGCTCGGCGGTAGCCTCGCTGTATTCGGCCGCACCTTCCATGGGGATATTCAGAAACTGATTTCTTTTTTCCCTGGCAAAATAGACCTGGCCGACTTTTGCGCTCATGCCGTATTCTTTGACCATGCTGCGGGCAATGTCGGTGGCGCGCGCCAGATCGTTGTGGGCGCCGGTGGAAATGTCTTCGAATACGATTTCTTCAGCCGCCCGCCCGCCCAGCAGGGTGGCGATCTTGTTGAGCAATTCGGTTTTGGTCATCAAAAAGCGATCTTCGGTCGGGGTTTGCAGGGTGTATCCAAGCGCGGCGATCCCGCGCGGGATGATCGATATTTTCTGGACCGGATCGGCACCGGGCAAAGACAATGCCACAATGGCATGGCCCATTTCGTGATAGGCCACAATTTTTTTCTCTTTTGGATTTATCAGACGATTTTTCTTCTCAAGTCCCGCTATTACCCGCTCAACCGCCTCTTCGAATTCGGCCATGCCGGCCTTTTTCTTTTTGCGACGGACCGCCAGCAGGGCGGCCTCGTTGACCAGGTTGGCCAGATCGGCCCCGACCATGCCCGGTGTCATGCCGGCCAGGACTGATAGATCGACATCTTTGGAAACTTTGATGTTTTTCAAATGCACCTTTAAAATTTCTTCGCGCCCTTTTTTATCCGGCCGATCCACCAGAATGTTGCGATCAAAACGCCCCGGCCGCAGCAACGCCGGATCCAGTATTTCGGGTCGGTTGGTGGCCGCCAGCAAAATCACACCCACGTTGGGGTCAAAACCGTCCATTTCGACCAAGAGCTGGTTGAGGGTCTGCTCGCGCTCATCGTGGCCGCCCACCGTGCCGAAGCCACGCGCCTTGCCGAGCGCATCGAGTTCATCGATGAATATGATACAGGGAGCCTTTTGCTTGGCCTGTTCAAAAAGATCCCTGACGCGGGCCGCGCCCAGCCCGACAAACATCTCCACAAATTCCGATCCGCTCATGCTGAAAAAAGGCACACCGCTTTCACCGGCAACCGCCTTGGCCAGCATTGTTTTGCCAGTTCCCGGCGGACCCACCAGCAAAATGCCCTTGGGGATTTGACCGCCGATCTCGGTGAATTTGCCCGGCTCCGACAGAAATTCAACGACTTCCATCAGCTCCTGCTTGGCTTCGTCCACGCCGGCCACATCCTCAAAATTCACATCGATGTCTTCCTGCACGTAAATTTTGGCTTTGTTTTTACCCAGGCTCATAAAACCGGGCTGCTGACCGGCCATGCGCTTCATCAGAAAAAACCAGAGGCCGAAAAACAAAACCACCGGCACAATCCATGAAAGCAGAGTCGGAAGAAATTGCGATTCGATTTCACCTTTAAAATTGACGCTATATTGCTCCAGAAGATTGGATGTGTCCGGGTCCACTCTTACCGTTTTGAACAGCTGTTCTTTTCCGGCGGCATCATCTTTGATCTTGCCCTGGATCTGGTTAGCACTGATGGCAACCTCGATAACTTTATTTTCCTTCAACAATTTTAAGAATTCGCTGTACGGGATTGTTTTTATCGCGAACATGGTGGTGAGATAATTTTGTAAAATCAAAACAACCCAGATCCCCAACAGCACATACCAGATGGAAAATTTCTGTCGCTTTTCCATGATTCTCCCTCCTTACCATATCGTAAAAGCTATCCGGATAATTTGGGCAGCAGGAACGACGCAAAACTCAAGACAAAGAAAAATCCGCACATGTCGGTAATGGTCGTCAATAGCGGTCCGGATGCCAGGGCCGGATCGGTGTGCAGGCCCCTTAAAATAAGTGGAACCAGGCCCCCAAAACTCACCGCCACCAAAGTATTGGCGGCTAGAGACACCCCCACCACCAGCCCGAGATAAGGATTGCCTTTCCACAACAACGCCGCCCCACCGAGCAGACATCCCAGCGCGATGCCGTTGACAATGCCGATTGCGGATTCTTTACTCAGAACCCGCCATATTTCACGCGGTCGCACCAGCCCCAGCGTCAACTCGCGTATGCTGACGGCCACGGCCTGATTTCCCGAGCAACCGCTCATGTCCGAAATAATCGGTAAGAACACGGCCAGCACGATCGCTCTTTCAAGGGTATCCTGATACAAAGCAATAACGCTGGCAGCAATAATATTCAATACAATATTGATGCTCAGCCAGGATAGGCGCCTCGAGGATCGTTTGAACAGCGACATGGTCCTGAATTCTTCGCCTCCAACGATACCGGCAAATTTTAAAAACATCTGGTTGTTGCGCTTATTGGCCGCCTCCCGCACCAAAGCGCTGCGGACAATGCCGACCAATTTGCCCTCCTTGTCGGTGACCGGTACACCCAGGAAGGAATACTGCCGGAAAAAATCCCTTAACTCCTGAAAGGACGCATCAACATCGACCTTCAATAGTTTTTTTATCATGATTTCGCTGATCAGCCTGTCTTTTGGGGACAGCAAAAGATCTCGCAACCGCAAAACACCGAGGAGCTTTCCCGTGTCGGAAACCACATAAACATATTGAACGTCAAAATCTGAGTATTTTTCACTGTGCCGCTGAAAATCGTCCAGCACATCTTTTACCTGCTGTTTGCCGGTGTAGGAGAGAAAGTCAGTTATCATCAAACCGCCGGCTGTATTCTCGGGATACCGCATCAATTGCCGAATTTGTCGGGCACGAACAGCCCCCATGTCCTGTAAGATGGACTCGGCATTATCTTCTTTGAGTTTCTGCAACACATCGGCCTGGCGGTCGCTGCGCATCTCTTCGATGATCGAAACGGCCTGGACATGCGGAATCTGCTCGACAATGTTGGGACCGCCTACATCCGAAATTTTTGAAATCAGACCGGCTGATTTTTCGTAGCCGATGATTTCGAGCAGACGGGTCCGGTCTTCTTTATCCAATCTGGAAAAGGCGCGGGCCAGATCGACGGTCGACAGATTTTCCATGAATACATCCAGTTTGGGTCTGTCATTTTGATGAATTAACGTTTCAAGGGTCGTCCGATTGTCCTGTTTTTCTTCAGCTACGACTTCCATATTTGGTCCCCTTCAATTGAAGCATTTCTAAAGCAAAGACCTTTTCTGATTATATCTGCAAAGGATACTGAAAGGTCTGTGCTAATCCGTCGGAAAATATTGCAGGTTGACGGCGAAAAAAAGTGATACGGAAATAAAGCAGGAAATTGCCGGTGTCAGAAACCAGCCGATCAGTATGTTCAATAACGTTCGTCGGCTGACGGTATTAATGCCTTTGACAATGCCCACGCCCAGAACGGCTCCAATCACTGCCTGGGAGGTTGAGACCGGAACGCCCACAAAAGTGAAGAAATGGACCGTAAAGGCTTCGGCCAGCACGACAACAAGCGCGGAGAATGGGTCCAGACGCACCAGTTTTCTGCCGACCGTCTCCATCACTGGTCGACTGAATGTTAATATGCCCAGAGCGATGCTCAACCCGCCGATAAGGGTCGCCGAAAACACACTGATCTGGCCGGCTCCCACAAACACCGCGGTGACGTTGGCAACGTTGTTGGCCCCCAGGGCATAAGCCGCATAGGAGCCCGCCACGATTAAAAAGATACGAATCAGGATGTCGGTCCGGAAGAGATCGATATTCAACCGGTTGAATACAGCTGAAAGGAGCTTGCAAACGATGACAGCAATTATCAAACCGCCAACCGGCGTGCCAATCCAACAGGCGACGACCTTGCTCAATCCGGTTAGATCCAGTTGCCGATTTAAAAATCCAATGCCTAAAAGCGCACCGACAACGGCCTGGGATGTTGAGACCGGAAGCCCCAACAGCGTCATGAGCGTCACGGTAAGGGCTGCCGCAACCGATGCCACCGTGGCCTTTTTTATGCTCAATTGGGTCAAGCCCTGCAAGGTGTCGATTCCGGCCTGGCCTTCCAAAATTGAACCCAGCAAAACAAAAATCGAGGCTAAAACCGCAGCGGTCCAGAACCTGACCATTTTGGAAGCCACCGCCGAACCAAATGCATTGCCCGCATCGTTGGCGCCCAGCGACCACCCCAAAAATATTCCACCCAGAAGCGATAGCATTAGAACCGCCGTTTAATGGTCATGATGTTGACCCGTTTGGAAACCCGGTCGACCTGGTCCGATATTTCGCCCAAAACGATAACCAGCTCTTTGAGCTGGAATTTGACAAACGGTTCCAGCGCTGAATCAAAAAGTTTGGTGATCATTCGACGTTCGATATGGTCACAGTGGCTTTCATTTTGATCGATGGTCGACAGCAAGGCCCTGACCCCGGATTTTTTCTTGATCATGACATCGATTTGCTTGACCATCAGGTCGCAGCTTTCCATGGAAACCCGGATGAGCTCCTGGATGTCGAGAACCAGAAAATCGGGAAAAGTAATTTTTCCCGTTCGTATCATGTTTAAGATCTGTTCGAAAAATCGCGGAATCGCATCAACTCTTTCCAGCAGATCCATAATGTCCTCGCGGGATTCGGGGATCAGCGCCCGACTGTACATCAACTCATTGATTTCATCCCGCAGGTCATCGGCTCTGGATTCATACTTGTGGGCCTGATCCATGAGAAAACAAAAATCGTCACTGACACCCGCTTTCAGACAGATATTCATGGCCTTGACAAAGTGGTTTTGAATCTTGCCGATATTTTCCAGGTAACTGTAAATCAGCGATTCGAGCTGACGCTCTTTTTTGAAAAAAAATTCCAGCATGACAGACTCCGGTTACATGGGTTTTTCAAAAATGGAACAGGACACCAGATAGACTACTTTCCGTCAGCAAAAAATTGTCTGACTTTAGCGGCAATCTGCCGTTCGGTCATTTTATCTGACGGCTCCACTGTAATTTTTTTTAACGTGAACTCCCTGGATTTTTGCAATTCTTTCTTTAATTCGGTCTTGGCTTCACCGGGGCCAAAAATCAAGATTTTATTGGCATCTTGAATTCTTCGAATAATTTCTTGAAAGTACTGGCGCAGCTGTCGTTTGATCCGTTCTTCCTGTTTGCCGTCGACGGAAACCTGCTGAGGCCCATAGGGCGTCTTACCGGTACGGGATCCGCCGGACAATCTGACTTTGCGTTCGATATCAGACTGGATTCGCTCGACGAATTCCCCTAGATCGTTAATGGACACCACAATTGCCTGGCGACGGTCCAGCCAGAGACCTGCATCATTTCTGCGATACGCTTTCATTGCGTTTCTCCATTTTGTTCATTTTAAACGACTAGAAACAAAGGTTTCTTTCAACAGGCAATTGGCTCATCATACGAATTAGCGCGGGCTACGCCCAGGCAGAAGAGAATAGCCTGATTAAGGAGCTCTTATCAAAGGCAGAGTCGAGAGATAGCCTTTGTTACGAATTTGAGCTGAAATGACAATGCGCCACCACCCGTTATTTGCGCGGGTTAGGTTCAAAATTTAGAATAGATTTGCCGGGATACGGTTTCACCGCATCCCGGCTGTGTAGCTGCCACATGTCTTCATTAAGGCGCACAAGAAAATTTCCTTCAGGTCAGACGTTTATCCGGCTTTGACGGTGATCTTCCTCGGTGTCGCTTTTTCAACTTTTGGCAGATGTAATCGCAATACCCCGTCGTTTAACTGGGCATCAATCTTATTCTGATCAATGAGCTCCGACAGGGTGAACTGCCGATAGTAGGTACCGACCTCGTATTCGATCAGAAGGTCTTCCTCATCGGGTCCTTCGAAAGGCTTGACTTCTCCGACCAGCGTTAGGACGTCGTCGCTAAGGTCGATGGTCAGATGCTCTGTCTTCACCCCCGGAAGGTCGGCAAGCAGGGTAAGTTCTTTTTCGGTTTCAAAAATATCCACCGCCGGTGTAAAGACTTTGCCCGGCTTAGTTTGTTCCGCAGGCGGCGCTGCTTCCATTTTCTCTTTCGCCTGCAGCTCTTTGGTTGCGGTCTCAGTCATAATATTTTCCTCCTTTGAAATTGAAGCGGATATTCAATTTTATTTCACCGTTATTTGTTTGGGCTTTGCCGCTTCAGCTTTCGGAATGGTGACCGTTAAGACGCCGTCCACCAGTCCGGCTTCAACTTGGTCAACCTCAATGTCGCCCGGTAAAGCAATGATGCGATTAAAACTGCCGGCTCCGCGCTCTCTTCGGTGGTAATTTGCGTCATCGCCCTTGAAGGAGATCTTGCGTTCGCCGGATAGGATCAGATTTCGGCCGGTTGCTGAGATGTTTAATCCTTCGGCTTTCAGCCCGGGCAATTCGGCCCTGACAAAATAATTGTCTTTATTTTCGGTTAGATTAATTAATGGAAATACACCGGCGGTCTCCGGACGATAGGCTCTTCCCAGCACATGATGAAACATCCGGTCCATGTCACGCCGCGTGCGTTCAAGGTCTTCAAACGCACTTCTCCAGCCAACAGTTGGTATATTAAATCTTCTGACAATCATAATTTTAATCTCCTTTCTTTTCTTCGCCTAAATAAAGAAATTGAAACGAATCATATCGGTTATAAAACCGGATCGGCCTTATCAACAATAGCAACGGTCGTACCAAAATATAACTTGTTGGAATAACTTGAAAAATTATGAGGGGGCATCAAGATGCGAACCGGTGTGACCGGTTTCGGTAATAAATTAGGTGTGAAGTGATCGCGATAAAACCGATCATTTACATAATGGCTTGAAATCAATACAAAAAAAACAAGACTTGGCAGTTCCTATTTTTCTTTTTACGGAATCTTTACTTCTTATTTGGACGATCGAATTATCAGGTGCCAATTCGTTCACATTTTATCATTTCAAATTTAAATAATCGGCAATTTTAAAATTGGTTCAAGTCTCGTGTCCCAGAGATAACTTACAATAGCCTTTCGGATGTGAATCGCTGTCGCTCAGATGTCGCAGCGGTTAGCGCTGCGAGACGGGCATGTTATTTTCTGAAAGGCGATATGCGCATGATCCGCCCGAAAGCAGCGTCGTGACCCGATATTTGGGATGTTGGGCACCCAAGTATTGGATCCCACCCAAGGCGTGGGTCTAATCCCAAATATCGGGGCACCGGCACCCTAAAGATCCATAGCGCCTTACAGGAAATGACATGACCGGCTCTAATTTTATAAGTTATTTCTGGGACGGCACACTAGATGCTTTTTAATGCTTTTTTATAAAACTTTTCAACGTACGCCTTAACCATCCGGCGGGCCGAGAATTTGGCGGCATTGCTCTTTATGGACGCTTTCATTATTTTCACCCAGTCAGCGGGGATTCCCTCTTCGGCAACATTGTAATACAGCGGTATAATTTCTTCTTCCAAAAGGCGATAAATCTCGGTGGCATCCGCCTGATCGCGATTGTCGTCTGTTTCTCGATGATCTACGGCCCAGCCGTTTTTGCCGTCGTAGCCCTCCATCCACCAGCCGTCCATGATGCTCAGCTGCGGCACCCCGTTGAGTGCCGCCTTCATGCCGCTGGTGCCGCTGGCCTCCATCGGTGGAATGGGGTTGTTCAGCCACACGTCCACCCCATGAACCAGATACTGGGCCAACTGCTCTCCGTAATCTTCGACAAATGCAATGCGGCCCCCCATGTCAGGATCGCGGCCGGCATTGAAAATACGCTGCAGGACGCGCTTTCCGGGATCGTCGGCCGGATGCGCTTTACCTGCGAATATGATCTGTATGGGCCGCCAGCGATCATTGAGAAGTGTTTTCAGGCGTTCAAGATCATAAAAAATCAAGTCCGCACGTTTATAGGTCGCAAAACGGCGCGCGAATCCGAGGGTCAGCACCGCAGGATCCAGCAGTGTTCCGCCGGCCAGTACAACAGATGAGTTGGAGCGGTCTATGGCCCAGCGCAGACGGGATCTTTCCCGGATGGCATCAATCAACTTGATTTTCAACCAGTAATGGGTTTGCCAGAGCTCCGCATCGGGTATCTTTTCCACCAACTCCCAGATGACAGGATTGTCGTGATCCGCCATCCAGCCGGACACCAGATATTTATCATAAAGAAGCTTCATCTTCGGTTCAATCCAGGTCGGAACGTGGACACCATTGGTCACATGATCGATCGAAATCTGTTCGGCGGGCAGATCCTGCCAGAGGCTTTGCCATACTTTGCGTGATACTTCGCCGTGCTTCTTGCTGACCCCATTGCGGTAGTTGGAGAGTCTCAAGGCCAGGGCGGTCATGTTAAAGCCGGCTTCCGGTTGTTGCGGATGAATTCCGAGTTTCAGAAAGGCATCGTGGTCCAGCCCCAAAGCCGGCCAGTAAGTGTGAAAATATTTCTCCATCAGGTGAAACGGAAACACATCGTGGCCGGCAGGCACCGGTGTATGGGTCGTAAAAACAGACGTATTGCGCACCCAATCCAGGGCCTTTTGGAAGTCCATTCCCTGGTCAACCCGGTCCCGCAGCTGTTCAAGCAAAGCAAAGGCAGCATGTCCTTCATTCAAATGCAGGACAAAGCGTTTGATCCCCAGGACCTCCAATATTTCGGCACCGCCGATGCCCAGGACGATCTCCTGGCGCAGGCGTTGCTCCAGATCGCCGGTGTAAAGTCGCGCGGATATCCCGCGATTCCACGGGTCGTTGATTTCAATATCGGTGTCCATCAGATAAAAGGGCACCCGTCCCACAGTCACTTTCCAAACCGCCACATGGATGGCCGGATCCATCAGAGGAATTCTGACAATCAGCTGGTTTTCATCTGCGCCCCAAACTCTTTGAATGGGAGCTGCATCCCGATCGAGCGTTTCGGTAATATTTTCCTGCCAGCCGTCTTCCCGAATGGTCTGGTGCAGATATCCCTGCGGATACATAAAGCCCACCGCCACCAGAGGTATGTTCAAATCACTGCATTCTTTGAGGTGATCTCCGGCTAAAAACCCCAATCCGCCGGCATAAAACGGCAGCGATCGATGAAGGCCGTATTCGGCTGAAAAATAGGCAATCGCAGAATCCCCCGAATCCGGCTGATCAGACAAAAGCGGGCATCCCTTCGTTTCCATATATTGTTTAAACTCTGACATCACCACGTCATAATTTCGCAAATAATGCTCGTCGGCGACGGCCCGCTCGAAAATTTCCCGGGGCAGCTCTTTAAGCATTTTATCGGGATTGTAAACGCTTTCCTTCCAGGCCTGCCGGTCCAGCGTCTTAAACAGCATGCGGGCAGCCGGATTCCAGCTCCACCACAGGTTTTCTGCCAGCTCACCCAGCCCGCTTACCCGCTGAGGCAGGTTTGGAAAGATATTCTGCTGAATGTCCATATCCACCTTCCTTGGCTTACTGCTAAAATTTATTTTTCAGCCGTTCAAACTGTCTGGCTGCCATTCTAATGCAATCTTTCTTTTTTTATGACGAGGATGATCCTTTTGGAACGCAACGGTGTTAAAAAAGTCATTTGAAGGACTCAAATATACTGCTAAAAGACTCAGAATCAATCTGCTGGGTTACCAGACTTTGCCCGGTGATCGCCGATAACTGTCCATCCAGGGTGGGCCTGCCTTGACGGTAGATAATCCCTATCGGAATTCGATCCCCCCACTGCAGGGCCTTGGTAAAAGCCGTTATTCTATCGGAAGAATCGTAACCAGGGCCATCATCGACAGGATAAACCCGGTCGGCATACCATTTAAAGGTGTTGACCCGATTGAATGTAACGCAGGGTTGTAAAATATCGATAAAAGCGAAGCCTTTGTGAAGAATGGCGTCTTTGATTAGAGCGGTCAGGTGTTCGACCTCTCCGGCAAATCCGCGGGCGACAAAGCTGCAATCCGAAGCAATTGCAAGCAGCAACGGGTTCAGCTGCGGGCTGGTTGAACCTGTCGGGGAGGTTTTGGTGACAAAGCCCAATCCACTGGTCGGTGATGTTTGCCCCTTGGTCAGGCCGTAGACCTGATTGTTGTGTACCAGGTACGTCATATCGATGTTTCGGCGCATGGCATGCAGAAAATGGTTGCCGCCTTCCGCATACCCGTCACCGTCTCCGCCTTCGGCCAACACCGTCAGGTCATGGTTGGCCAGCTTAATTCCAGTGGCCACCGGCAGTGTTCTGCCGTGCAGGCCATTAAATGCATTACACCGTAGATAATGCGGGGTTTTCGGTGCCTGCCCGATCCCGGATACGATGGCAATCTCATGGGGCTTTTTACCTAATTCGACGAATGCCTGTTTGAGTGCTTTGAGAATCGAAAAATTTCCGCAGCCCGGACACCAGGCAATCGGATCATCGCTTTCAAAATCTTGCACAGAAACAATTTTCTTCTTCATATCTGTTCTTTCACCTGTTTGACGATTTCCTGAGGCGCAAACGGTCGGCCGTCGTATTTTAGTATCTTATGAAAAATAGAAATGCCTGTTTGCTGCGTGAATATATCTGCGAACTGCCCGGTAAAATTGTTTTCCACCGCGAAGATTTTTGTTTTTTTCTTTAAATTCGTTAAAAATGGGACCGCACTGAACGGAAAAATCTCACTGAAATGGATCATTTGAGCGTCAATGCCCTCATGATTTAGGAGCTGCACTGTTTCTTTGATCGCGCCATAAATTGATCCCCAACCCAAAAGCACGATATCAGATTTCTTCGACGGAGAAATTTTGGGCGACGCCATTTGGCGGCGTATGCCCTCCAGTTTCCGCATCCGTTTATTGACCATTCGGATTCGAATATCGGCACTTTCCGTGATGTGCCCCGCTTCCGTGTGCTCGTCGCTGTCGGCATACAACACCGCCTCAGATAAACCCGGCAAAATTCTGGGCGAAATGCCCGTTTCCTGCCCGGCGTATCGTTTGTAATCTTTGACTGAAGATATCTGATCGTCAAAACGAATGCTGCCGCGATCAATGGGTATTTGATCCAGAGCTAAATGGTCTACCGTATAATATGAATCATTGAGATGCTGGTCTCCTAAAACAATTACCGGTGTCTGATAGCTTTCGGCCAGATTGAAAGCTTTGGCCATCAAATAAAAGGCCTGCTCCGCATGGCCCGGAGCAAGAACTGCCCGGGGAAACTCACCGTGAGAGGCATGGATCACAAATTGTAAATCGCCCTGTTCGGTTCTGGTGGGCAGCCCGGTGGCCGGGCCCGGACGCTGGGCAACCACCACGACAGCCGGAGTCTCGGTCATTCCGGCCAAACCCAGCCCCTCGACCATCAGGCTGAAACCTCCACCGGAAGTGGCCGTCATGGCCCTGACACCGGCAAACGCTGCCCCGATAACCATGTTAATAGCGGCAATTTCGTCTTCGGCCTGTTCGAGGATAATGTTATATTGATCTGTCACTGACGCAATAAGTTCCATGATCGGTGTAGCCGGCGACATCGGGTAGCCCGAATAAAACTTCAGTCCTGAACAAATAGCACCCAAAGCCATGGCCTGACTGCCATTTAATAACAATTTTTGCTTTTTAAACGGTCCGGTCGGTATTTGATTAGCTGAAATGCCTTTAAAATTATTTTTGACGTAACGATAACCGCTTGAAGCGCTGTTTTGATTATTTTCAACGACCTCGCCACCCTTGGCTGCAAATTCTTCTTTAAGACGATCCAGCAGCGGCTGCAATTCAAACCCCATCAGGGCAAATGCTGCGCCGGTAGCCACCGAATTCACCATGATTTTACTTTTACCCGCCTGCTCTGCAAATTGCTCAAGCGGAATTGAGAAATGATGGGAATTGCCGGATTGAAAATTTGATTTCTCACCATCATAGATCATAATACCGTTTTCGTCGAGATCCGGCAGATCGGAGTCTACAGCATTTCCGTCCAGGCAGATCAAGTAGTCCACTTTGTCGCCAATCGCATAAACAGGCTGGTCTTTGACCCTTATCTGATCAAAGTTGTGTCCACCTCGAATGCGGGATTCGGCGTCCTGATTGATAAAAACGTAGTAGCCATGACGGGTGAAAATCTTTCCCATAATGGCACTGATGGACTGAATGCCCTGACCTGCCTGGCCGGATATCCGAATCGATACATCCACAGCCATCGTTTTTCTCCAATTTGTTTCTCAATCTGGTTTTGGTGACCACGGGTCTCAGCTTTGCAGCAGAATGCGTGCATCAGCCACCACACACTTTGCAGAGGTACCCATGACAGGATTCAAGTCTATGGATTCCAAGTCGTTTTCAATTGCCACGTCCAGTTCTGAAAACGGGTGATATCTATGCCGGCCGATTCAAAAGCCGGTGCGCGCGCCAACGCAGTGGCTTCTCAAACAACCTAACAAACAGACTGTGAAGAGTCAACGACCACCCGCACAGCGGGTGGCTTGGATTTTACCGCCATAGGCGGTAAAAAACAGGGGTGCGAAGTGCCCCGATCGTTGCGGGTTAAACCGGGTGCGCGGCAATGACCATGCCGCTCGATGAGCGGGATGGTTTGGATGCCCGGCCCTAGGACGGAAATCCAAGCGAACGTTAGTTCGCAATCATTGCGTTTGTGACCGCGTGCGCAGCACCCGGGCACAAACAACCACCCGGTTTGTAAACCCAATCAATAAGATAACCCCACGATCGGATTAGAAATTTCATCCAGCGGTTGCAAACGAATGAAATTTAGATCGCTTATAGTGGTTGTCAAAAAAACGTTCCGATTGCGGGACGTTTTTTTGCTACAACACTTATGCCGCCATCCTTTTTTTGGTGCTTGACATCGACAGGATCCGATCATTTCAAATCCGAAGACGATTCAATTGTCTAATTTGTTTTCAGCGTCGCCGTATTCTCGGAAGTGTAAGCGTCGATAAAACTGTCTACCAACTTTTTTATATCTTCCCGAATAAAGGTCAGACGTCTCATCCCAACCGATTCAGTCTGCCAGGTGATAGAAAAAACCTTTGCAGAGGGATCTCGCTGCAAGGCGACCAGCTGGCGGAGATTGAGACGAATGGCATAAACATACCTTTTTTTCACATCGACTTTTTCGATGATGTCTTCCTTTTTATCCAAAGATGGAAATTGTTTTTTAGCGGGTTCCGGATCCACAAATTTGAGCCTCACGTTCAGAACGCCCTCATATTCCGTGCGACCCGCAGCTTCCATTGAAAGGACCGGGATGCCGGCCTTTTTTAACTGTTGTTCGATTATAGCTTCAAGGGCGCTTGCGGTCACACCGATCTTTTCTAATTCAGTTTGCCATTCAGGCTCCGCCGAGTGAACGATGACTACAACCGCCTGAATGCCGCGCAGTGTTGCACGGTCCCGGGCTTTATCGTCAGCCCGGCAAGGCAAAACAGACATCACCATTAGAAAAACAAAAAAAATAAGAAGAAAAGTCTTGCAAAAGGTTTTCATATTGTTTGCTCCTTAAGCTTGAAAGAAAAAAATTGTTGCTAAACGGCGTGCATGACATTCGGGATTTGGACCCTGACTCATATGAAATACTTGACAAAAGGGCTCTTTAATGAATAAAGTCGCTGTAAGTAAAGAACTGGCACACGAAGATCCTGCAGAATCTTAGCGAAGGAGATCGAATATGGGCAGTTATTTTAAAGCGATATTTTTGCTAATTGTTCTGGTCGGATTGGTAACATTTGGCATCAACAACCTTGAGACTATCCGACTGCATTATTATTTCGACTTGAGCAGCATGCCATTGCCGCTTTATGGTGTTGTGTACGGCGCCATTGTCATCGGCATTTTTATTGGAATGATGGTGGGTATCAATTCCAGGTTTTCCCAGCGAAAAAAAATCAAGGTGTTACGGAAAGAAAATCGCGAACTGCATAAAAAAGTCGGCGCTGAGCCCGTGGAAGAAAAATCGTGGGATGAGCAACCCGAAAAACCAACTGAAGATGAACCGCAAAATAAAGAAGAGCCATAAAGCGAGTTAATAAACAGCGACTACCCGTCAATCACCGCAGGGCACTTTGGCTTTGCCGAGGGTTCTGCGGCGTTTTTTTAGCGCGTATCTCGCCTGCCCCGATATTTTCCGGGCACCTCTGATCCATCACCATCGTTGCTTTATCGCAAAACCTAAATGAAAACAGTTGACCCGTCAGATTCACCCATCAGTCGGCCGTGTCCTTTTTTCGGCCCGGTAATTTCAGCAGCCAGCCCCCGATGAGTCCGATCGCCAGAGTCCCGAATAACATTAATGCACGAGACATCGAAAGGGTCCAGAACAGAAACCGGACTTCAACGACCTGGGTGTTTTGAACCACAAAAATAAGGACCAAACTGATCAGACATAATAAAATAATATTTCGAATCATGAACCCCTCCTTGAAAGACTTATAAAAAATTAAGCTCTAAAATGCTGTTTAGAAAAAGCGATTCGGTCTTCGATATTGGATAATTCTTGCTTATGCTGTTCAACGAATTGCAAACGCGGCAACAAGCCGGCTCGATTGGCAATCTGGATATTGAGGCCCGGACGAGCGTTGATTTCCAGAAGTAAAGGCCCCTTGTCCTTATCCAAAACCAGATCAACGCCAACATACCCCAGTCCGGTAAGTTCATTACACTGCGCAGCAATCTTTAACAAGGTATTCCAGCTCGGAATTTTGACACCGGCGACCGGATTGCCGTTATCCGGATGCTCGTTGACTATGGTATTGCGCCACACCGCCGAAAGGGTGGTACCGGTAGCCATATCGATTCCCGCGCCAAGGGCCCCCTGATGCAGGTTAGCTTTGCCGCCGGACATCCGCGTGGGCAATCGGACCATGGACATAACCGGCACGCCGAGAAATACGATGACCCGAATATCGGGCACCCCCTGGTGGCTGATGGTCTCAAAAACCGGGTCAAATTGCACCCGATATTCAATCAGGGCCTTATCCGGCTGCCCTCCCAGACTGTATATGCCGCTGATAATATTAGACACATAATAACCGATTTCTTCCCGGGTCAACAGTACGCCATCAACTTTGCGATACATGTCCCTAGAGCGCCCGGCAATAACCAGAATGCCGTTTCCGCCCGAGCCTCTGGACGGCTTGATGGCGAAATCCGTATGTGATTGAATAACGGCATCCAACTGACGAACCTGATATTCGGTCTCGATAACGCCGTAAAGCTTCGGTACAGCGATCCCGGCTTTTTGTGCAAGTTTTTTGGTGAGCAGTTTATCATCCACCAGCGGATAGCGATTGCGCGAATTGTATTTGAGGGTAAATTCGGCGTTTCTCCGGTTGATCCCCAGCACACCGATCTTATTAAGTTGTCTTTTAACGCTAAACATCGGATTTTATCTCTGTCATCGATTTAAAGCGCGGCAACTCCAGTAATCTTAACCCGGTATAGCGACCCAGCCACAGGGTCGCAGCCAGCAGGAGAAGCAGCAGCTCCGGAAAAACAGACACTAAATGTTCCAGGTAGCCAATTGTCATCACCACATAAGCCAGCATTGCTGCAGCAAGCGACCAGGCACCCTGCTTCAAGGTTTCCAATGCCCCCAGTTCCTCCCAGACAACGGACATTCGTTCAATGGTCATGGTTAAAATCACCATTGGGAAAAGTGCCACTGAAAGCCCCCGTTCCAGACCGAGTTTGTGGGTCAAAATGCTGAACAGGGCCATCAGGCCAATGACGACGATTAAAACGGCAGCCAGACGGGGTACAACCAGCAACTTCAGGTGGGCCAGATATAAGCGTATGACAAGTCCTATCGCAATCAAAGCCGTAAAGAAAATGACCCCCCATAAAAGATGGGTTTCGCGAAACGCCAGGGCAATTAACACCGGCATAAATGTGCCGAAGGTCCGGATACCGATGACATTGCGCAGGATAACCAGTAGAAAGACACCGACCGGTACCAGTAAAATCACGTGATAGACCGCCTGGGTCTCAACTGGCAGGCTGAGCAGCGAAAAGTTTAGCAAAAATGGCTTCTTAAGCTCACCGGTTTCTAAGGCCGCCTGTACGGCCGGCATCTCACTGCGGGCTATCGAAAGATTGACGAGAGGGCTTTTGACCCCTTGAGAGAGCACCAGCGGTTCCATACCCCGCCACCAGGCCAAATAATCCTCAGAAATACCCGGTTTGGCCGTCAAGGGGTCATAGGATAGCCATTGTTTTTGATCATACACTTCCAGCCAGTGGAACATAGGGGCATTGCGTTTTTGGTCTTCCAGCCGGATACCGTGCACACTGCGCGCATGGATGCCGGCAAGCGCCAGCAGCTGGACGGTTAAATCGACTTTTTTCTGAACCGAAGCTTTTTTCCCGAGCAGCAGCGTGACATTATCATCGGGTTGCGGAGCGTTAAAATGGCGCAAGAGTTCCAGGACGATACCTTCGACATCGGCGGATTTTGCGCGCGCCTCTGAGACAAGTGTTTCGGAGGCTTCACGATAGGCGCCATTAAACTCGGGCTCTTTGAGACCGGATTTTTCCGGCCGTTGAATGAGCACATCTCTATTCATTCGTCGCACCGAAGCCCGGTAGTATAGGTTTTGTGCGCCTTTTACGCTGCGAATGGACCAATGCACCCTCCTTTTACCATCTTCGGTGGCGACATTGACACCGTATCCCCTGGAGATAAAATTTTCATTGACAAGGGCAAACTGACGAGAATTACGCGGAATGTGCATCGAGACCTTTATGGGGTCTTTTCCGGACACAAAGCTCAGGTGCGCTTCGATATGCCAGATGTCGGATCGCGCTCTGGAAACCAGCGGAAAATCCAATACAACCGCTTTGTATAAAAACACAGCCAGACCGATAAAAACCAGGACCAATGTCAGATAGGTGAGGTGCCTTTTCGTCATTGATCAATAGACCTCTGACAGTGGGGCTCAACCGTGAAAGTAGCTGAGGCATCCACCAGAAATGAACCTTTGAGGAAGCTGCGCCCGAGGAGCATCTGATAGTTAAATTTGCTGCGATCCTCCAGATTAACCTCAACTTCTTTGAAAACGTTGCCCAGGCATATGCCCAGTCGGATGACGGGGCGCTCCAGAGATTCCGTGCCATGCTGTTTGATTTTGGCCATCCGCGTAACTCTGGCTTCAAAGCTCTCCTGACGACCCCGCCAGTTGGTCAGATCGAATCGAACCCAATTCGTTCCGTCACGCTCAAATGTCTCCAGGCGAGTCGCATTTAAAGATGAATGTTTGGCACCGGTGTCCAGCTTGGTCTTGATTTTCAGGTTGCCGGGAAAAATGGCGGCATATTCGATCCAACCGGCAATCTGCTTTTCCCCGGACACGGCATCGGGGATAACCATCCACAAGACGGCAAAGACAAAAATAAGGCCACAAAGTCGTTTGCTGTAATTATAAAATTTTTTCATCATAAATTTCAGGAATCGGTGTATTGAGGATATATTTATTTTAAAATTTTGCGGTACATTAATCTTTTTACCAGTGCGGCTGATTGCCGATTCGTTTGCCCATCACCTCAAGGGTTTCGGTTACGACCACAAACGCATTCGGATCGATTTTGCGAATCAATTCCTTGAAGCGGGACAATTCTGTAAGAGTGATGACCGAATACAGAATGTGCAGCTGCTGCTTGCTGTATCCTCCCTCGCCTTGCACGATGGTCACCCCTCGCTGAAGTTTATCGATTATTTCTTGGGATATCTCTTCCCATTGAGGGGAAATGACCATCACCGCCTTGCGCTGGTTGAGTCCGATGATGACCAGGTTAACAAAGTAGGAATTGATAAAAAGATAAATCAATGTATACAGAACAATTTCCACGGGCAGGCGAAATAATGCCACCAGCAGCAAGATGGCATGAAAAAGCATGACTGTGGTTCCCGGTCGTATTGAAAAGCGCTTGAATAAAATAACTGAGAGGACGTCCAGGCCACCGGCAGAACCCAAAGACCTCAAAATAATGCCCGAACCGATTCCAGAAATGATTCCGGCTGCCAGGGCACTGAGCATCATATCCGCGATCGGTAAAGCCGGGAAAGGATAAAACATAACAACCGAAAATATAACCATCCCCGCCAGGCTGTACCAAAAAAAGCGTTGTCCGACGAACATCCAGCCGATCACGAACAACGGTATGTTGAGTAAAAAATATAGTATGCCAATCGGGATAAATCGGAATACATAATGCAGGAGAATAGCCAGACCGGTTACACCGCCGGCCAGAAATTGTTTGGGGACTAAAATGCCTTTAATTGCCAGCGCACAGATCACAGTGCCGGCAAATAAAAGCGTTAAATTCCAGCCAATCGTTTTGGAGTGATGCAGGATCTCTTTGGATCGGGTAGACAGCTGTGATATTGTTTTGCGCTGATGGGGTATCCGATCTGCAATTTCCACCGATTGAGAACGTTTCATTATGGAACCCGTTTACGATTTTTGAAATATGTTTTTATTAAGCTCAAAGCGCCTATTTTATTTTTACGACAACCAGGGTCACATCATCTTTGAATTTCTTGCCTTTGGTAAATCGATACAGCGAATCAATAAATATGTTCAAGATGCCCTTGGCACTCAACCGCGCATGGGCGCGAATAAGATCATATATTCTGTCTTTTCCAAACATTTCGCCATTGACATTTACGGACTCCCAGAGCCCATCGGTTGCCAGAACAATGATCTGCCCTGCTGATAAACCGGCTTTTTGATTTTCCTCGTAAGCCCAGGATTCTTCAACCCCCAGGGCGATGCCCTGGCCGCCAAGCGTTGCAAACTCTCGCGTTCCGGGATCGTAGAAAATGGCAGGATCCTGGCCCGCACGCACCCATTCCAGTGTTTTCTGTTTGGCATCGATGCGCAGGTAAAATAAGGTCATAAAATTGTTGTATTCGGCGACATCTTTGACCAGTTGGCGGTTGACATCTGAAATTATCTGACCGAGGGTTCCGGGCAACGAGACCCGCTGGCGCAAAAATGCCCGGGCGGTGGCCATCAGCAAAGCCGAAGAAATGCCATGCCCGGATACATCTCCCACAACGACGCACACTGTGCTGTCATTCTTCGCGTCAAATTCTAAAAAATCATAGTAGTCACCCCCGGTTTCATCGCAGTAAATGCTCTTGCCGGCAATATCCAGTCCCGGGATTTCGGGATTTCGGGCGGGCAGGAGCTTTTGCTGAACTTTCATGGCCAGATTCATGGACTGATTCAGGCGCAGATGATCCGCCAGTTTCGGTCCCATCTCATTGAAGGCCTGAATGACAAGATCGCGCTCATCACCGGTGCGCAAACCCAGTTTCACCGAAAAATCACCGCCGGACAGCTTTTTAGCAGCAGTGGCAATTCGCAGCAATGAACGTGTAATCATATAAGAGCCGATCAATGCAGACGCCGCCAGAAACAAAATGGTTAAGAGGGTGGCAGCACCGGCAAACAGGATTTGATCTTTCAAGTAGGCAAAAAAGGTATTCCGGGTTTCGTCCGGTAGCGCCATGATAACCGCTTTGGGTACAATCACCACGAAATGGGTAAGCTCATCGATACCGGCATAGGCCCAGATGGAGTCATCATTTTTAAACGGCAAAGACGTGTATCCCGACTGCCCCAGCCCGAGCCGTTTTCCGACGATGTCACTTCCGGCGTTCTCTGAAGCAGATAACCATTTTCCGCCCACCACCGGCACCCAGGAGCCGGAAGCGTCTTGATAGTTTTTTTGCGCTAGTATCTGAAGGCCTGGCTGCCGGGTGGCCGGATTGGCGCTGAGGGTGACGATGAAAGAATGCGCATCGGCGGCCCAAAGCGGAGAAAGCGCACTTTTTTTCAAGGCCTCGATAAAAAGAATATCGATGGCCGCAACCCCTATAAAGCTTCCATCCGGAAGATACAGGCGCTTTGATACCGTGTAGGTCAGAAAGCCGGTGGCGGTATTGATCGCCGGCAGGGTCCAGGTCGGTAAATCTTTAGCGTCTTTGAACCAGGGCTGCCACCGTGGCTCAAAACCATCCCGATAGCCACCGTGACCGGGGTAGGACAGATAGACACCATTTTGCAAACAGATGTGGGCCCAGTGCAGGGAACCGCCAAATTGAGTTCTTAATTTCCTAAAAGTCGGCGTCAGCTGGTTCAAAAGCGCAAGCTCCCGAACAACGGTTTCTTTCTCAACGCCCGGCGCCAGCAAAAAAACAGGATGATTGAAACTGACCGGATTGTCCAGAAACCGGCCGTCATGGGTTTTTACCCGGTATTTTTGGGAAGGCAAAAAATCTTTGGGTGCTGTGCGGGGGTCTTCAAAATCACTGGCAACATAAATTGGCGTGAGTTCCGCGGGCACTTTCGAAAAGGCCAGCTCTGCTTCAGCGGCCAAAACTTCCAGATAAAACGCCATGGCCTCTTTGGTTCGTTGGATCACCTTAGCCGAATTTTCAGCAGTTTGCTGCAACTCCATTCCGACGATTTGGGTGAGCCGTTGCCGCGCCTCATCTGAAATTGTTTTGCTCAGGAGCAAGGTGCCTCGCTGGCTGACGACGGTAACCACAATCAGCGGCGTCAAGCTGAATACGAGCAAAATAATGAAAAATTTCCAGCGGAGTTTTATTTTAAACATAGCTATACTATATGGTGATTATAGCGATTCCAGATCAACTCCCAGGCCCGGCTTGCCGGCCGGGTAGAGCATCCCGTTTTTGAGCCTCACGGCCCCGGCCGACGGATCATTGATTAAACCCAGATGGCCGTCCAAATCAGCGTATATCACATTGGGTCGTGCCAGCGCAAAGTGCAAACCGGCTGCAATACCCAGGGCGGCTTCATCCATGCACCCCACCATGACTTCAAAATTGGCGGCCCGTGCCACAAAATTTATTTTAAGGGCCTCCGATATCCCGCCCACTTTCATCAATTTGACGTTGATCATATCAACCAAATCCCTTTTCGCCAATCGAAATGCATCCCGCAGGTTCATCAGACTCTCATCGGCCATTACCGGGATCGACACTTTAGCCGTAAGTCTACCCAGCGCGTCAAGGTCTTTTCTGGATGTGGGTTGTTCGATCAATTCGAGTTTGGACGGTCGCGTTTTTTCGACCAGGCGTAGGGCATCTTTTTCCGAGTATCCCTGATTGGCGTCAAAGCGCAGTTCCACTCTGGGCCCAACAGCCTCTCTGACTTTTAGCAAGCGTTCAATATCGGTTTCGAGCTCAATGCCGCCTTTGATTTTTAATGATTTAAACCCTTGGCCGACATATTCCTTTGCCCGGGAGACCGTATCGGCGACCGGCATAATACCGATGGTGATGCTGGTCTTGATTCGGGTTCGAAACCCGCCGAGCAGTGTATAGACCGACAGCCCGCAAACTTTACCGAGAATATCATGCAGCGCCATATCAACCATGGCCACAGCCGAGGGATTGTCCCTTAAAACGGGCCTCAATCTTTCCAGCAAAAATGCGATTCTCAAAGGATCGTTTTTTATTAACCGCGGCTGTATCTCGTCGCGAAAAATTCGCAGAACACTTTCCGGGGTTTCACCCGTGACATATGCATCCGGGGCCGCACAGCCGTATCCGATAACGCCCTTTTCGGTTTCGATGCGCAAAAATACATTCGTACAGGCGCTGACTGTTTCATAGGCAACCGTATAGGGTTCGGCCAGGCGCATCTCAACCGGCCAGGTTTCCAGCTGGACAATTTTCATGTTTAGTAATTTCGATGGTGGATTTCTTCAAGGGTCAAATGCTTGATATCCTCTATCAGAGAGACCAGGTGAGCAATCATGATTCCCCATATCTTTTCCCCTTTGGCAGCACTGGCTTTGGTCGGGTCACCCATCACCCCGCTGCGTGAAATCTTGCGGGTGTAGGCATACCACAAAACGCCGCGCTTGGAGGTAAAGTCTAAATAGCGACTGGAAAACCTGGGAACACTTCTTTTGGCCTGATCCATTTTTACCAGTCGAGGACGTACAGCCAGCCCCGCGCTGGTTTCAATTTCACCGGCATGCACATCGTTGGGCGTCGAAACGATTTTTTCTATGTCCACATCACTGGTCTCCCCGCTGTCGACACAGACAAAGATATGGGCATCTCGGTTGATCATCTGGGCGGCATAATTCAGTGCCGGGCTGTTACCGCCGTGACCGTTGATTATCATCAGTTTTCGGATGCCGTTGCGGGCAACACTCATCCCGATTTCATAAATCATTTGGGCAAGCGTATCATTGGATATGCCCACGGTTCCAACGAAATCGGCGTGGTGATAAGACACGCCGTAAGCGATCGCCGGAAGCACCAACGGCTTGGGATCGCTGCAGGCTTCCGCCACTCTGCGCGCCAGATAATCGGCGTCAAAGGCATCGGTATCCAGCGGCAGATGAGGTCCGTGTTGTTCGACCGCACCCACCGGCAACAAAGCGACGTCCATTTTTTTGATTCGCATCCTGGCCTCGCGCCAGGTGAACTCACCCCAGAGGTAACCGGCGGCGCCCGATGTTTTCAGGGTGTGGTTGGCTTTGTTTACCGACTTGATAGGATCGAATTCAAAAGGAAAGTTTGCATCAACAGCCGGATCCTTGAGCACGTCCACTTTTTCCCAGGTACGTCCGCTGCGCGACACGGCTCCGCCGGCATGTTTGAGAAAAATTCGAAAAAGTGGTTTACGAAGATCGGTGGGCATCGAATTGATGGGAGAGGACTTCGAGTCGATTCGCAATTTTAGGATTTCCGGTTGCGCATTAACAGCCTTTGGGGGTAGTGCTTTTGCATCGATTAAACCCTTTTGCGCCAATAGGAAAAACAAATGCCGCGTGCCGGCTTCCTCCTGTGAAACACCTTTGCGGGGCAATTTTTTAAGGCCATCCTGAATCTGAGAAGGGGAATAACCGCATTGAACCGGATCGGCACCGATGGCTTTTAACATGGCGACAATGCGCCGGCACTTTTCACAACGCCCGCAGGGATAAACCCGCTCGCCCTCCTTATGGGTTGCGTGACAGGAGGTCTGCTGACGCTGAAGATCCGGGTAGCGCTCGACCAGTATCTTTTCGATGAGAAGCTCTGATAATGATCTCAAGATGGAAAACTGACTGATGTTCCAACCCTTGCGCATAAAATACCGCGAAAGCGCACGATCGAAATAGATGCTTTGATCATAGAGCCCGTCATAATGAGATATGCCATGGGACGTTCGGCGCACCGATGTGTCATACTCGTCTCCGATGAGCAACCGACCAATACTGCGTTTGCGTAAAAGCGGTAAAACGCCGAATAGAAAAACCGCCACGGTCCACA
Organism: uncultured Desulfobacterales bacterium; assembly: GCA_947259495.1. Taxonomy (GTDB): domain Bacteria; phylum Desulfobacterota; class Desulfobacteria; order Desulfobacterales; family JAHEIW01; genus JAHEIW01. The sequence goes on from CAMYLV010000013.1 coordinate 32,461, forward strand.
GTCGAATCGGATACTCATCGGAACGGATATTGGCAAAATCCTTGCGGATGAACGGCATGCGCTGCAACATCCAGGAAAACAGCCGATCGGAGTTGACCCACACCCTGGCCGTGTTAGGCATGTTATCTTTAAAGTACCGGTACGCGTTCAGGGCTGTAAACCAGTGCCGCCCCGACTCGTTTACAAAAATCGGATGGGCCTCGCGACCGATTTCATTGATCAGCCCGTAGCTTAAGAGGCTGTCTTTGCCGCCGCTGGACAGGATGCAATGCCGATGCCTGTCAGTAGACCACAGCTGCCACTTTGATTTGGATTTAAGCGCGGGGGTTTCGGGAAACTTCAACGCCGCCCGTAAATACTTTTGCTTTTTTACAGCGGGCAAGTTGGCGTAGTGATCGATCAAAAACGGATTGGGCTCCATAAATTTCTTGACATAAATTTCCCGGGCGGTGTTTTCGGCCATATCCCGGATGAAGCGGCGGTCGAGCTCGTCGAAGGTCCCGTGAAAAACAATGGTTCCACAAAACAACCCGTAATTGAGGGCCACCTGGGCGGCAATCATATCCGCTAAATTCCGTGATTCCGGCTCCAGCGGATCAAATACCGTCTCTTCATAGCTGTAAATCAGCTCGGTTCGATCTTCGCGTCCGTTCCAAAAAAGACGATAAGGCGCCATCAGCCTTTTGGGTTCAATTTTAACCGGACCAATCTCCAGTCGGTCAAAGACCTGCAAGGCTGAAAACGGGTCATGCAAGGGTTTTCCGGAAGCAGATTTCCGGCTGGGTTTCGGAGGTGTTTTTTTTGAAGGCATGGCTCTTCTTTCTATCTAAGATAGGACTTTAAAACTTTCACAATAGCACCGGCCCCATCCTTGAGTACATCAAAAGCCGGCAGACCGACCTCTTTTTCGATTGCATCGCAAACCGGCGCAATTTGATCAGCAGACAGGCCCTCGTGGTTGACGGTAACCGCCACAACCGGTTTGGCGGACAGAAGTTCGATCGCCTGAATTTGCTGTGCCAGGGGCTGTAGCGGGTATCCCGGGAACCCGTCATATTCAAGCCGTGCAGGCGCGTGCTGAAGAACAATGATGTCGGGCCGACCCGCAGCCAGGATTTCGAAGCCGCCCGGATAAGCCGGGTTCATCAAGCTGCCCTGCCCCTCAATCACAATAACATCCGGTTTTTCTTGATTCCAGGCAGTCCATACCGCATGCTCTATTTCACCGGCAACAAAATCGTTCACCAACGAGTCCATAATGATCCCGTATTTGAAGCCCTGCATCCAGGCGGTCTGGCCGGTGCCGATCATCTCTGCTGAAACGCCCTGTTCCCGGAGGCCCTTGACAATCAGCCAGGCCGTCGTGCGTTTACCGATCGCCGAATCGGTTCCCAGTACAGCGATTTTCAGGGCCTGGACCGCTTCTATTTTACCGCTGAAAAAATGTAGTTTTTGAATCCGCGGCGGCTTGCGAATATCTCGGATTTTAACACCATACTGAGCGGCAAGCTCCATCATTTCCGGGTCTTCCGCAAGGTAATCATGCAGGCCACAATCCACGTTCAAACCATATGAAATGGCATTTTTGATATTTTGCCGCGCTGTTGGAGGCAGGCGGCCGCCATCCGGCGCCAGTCCGACAACAAAGTGTGTGGCCGGACGGGTATGACTGTCGGCCTCCGTAAAAGCCTGTTTCAGTGAACCAAAAACCGGAATGCCGTTACCTTTACCGTCCAATATGTCTCCGGCATCCCGGCCAGCATAACGTGAATCGACAACCGAAAGTACACGATAGCGGTTTGTGAACCTGATCAAGCCATGTGCCGTTTTGCCGTTGGGCGTGTTAAAGGCCCCCTCACAATATACGATGGCATTTCCCTCAGGCAATGCGTTCATGATCTCCTCCCGGTTAAGACGACAACATAGCGATCTCCCGGTAGGGAATCCCGCCGGTGCCGATCCATCAGCGCGATAAGGCCCGCCGTCGAGGCCGGCAACACCTGCAGGCCTTCCTTTTCGCGAATCAAGCGCGCATATGCGCGCATAAGTTTATCCGAAGCATCAGTCGCCCATCCGTTGGTTACGCGAATTCCTTCCAGGGTGTGATCCCCATCAATAGCGTGCCAGTTGATCAACGGCTCATTGACGCTGGTTTCTTTGATTTTTTGCGGGCTGAGGTCTTCGCAGGTCGGGGTGTTCTTCAAATAGGCCTGCACAATCGGATTTTTGCGAAACGAAGAGCCGGCCACGATTCGGGGCATCCGGGAAGTTTTGCCGCGTCGGTAGAGGCTCAAAAAACCCTTATAGATGCCCGCCAGCGTTGTTCCGTTTGAAACCGGAGCCGCGAGCGCCAGCGGTGCGTCCCGCAGTTCATCATATATTTCATAGGCGATTTGCCCGTATGCGCGGAATTGAGTAAGGGTATTATCACCGCCAGGATTGGCATCGTAATACTCGTGTTTCTGAGCCTGCTCCTGGGAAACCGTCACCGCCTTTTCATAATCGCCGGCAACCCGGACAATGTCTGCGCCGAGCTCGGTCATCTCTTGTACCCGGTTGGTGCGATAGTTCTCCGGAATGCAAATCCGGCATCGCAGCCCGGCAAATGATGCTGCCAAAGCCATGGCCGCACCGTAGTTGCCACAGGTCGCCACCGTGATGGTATCATAGCCGCGCCGCAGGGCGTCCATGGCCTGCGCAAATGCGATCCGGTCCTTTTGCGTGCCGGTCGGGTTGCCGCCTTCGAATTTAAGAAAAATTTGGCGCAGGCCGACTTCGCGTTCAATGTTTCGCGCTCTGACCAGAGACGTATCCCCTACCTCCGAATCGAAAATATCTTCATAAACTTCCAGGCGCTCATCCAGGGGCAGTGTTGAATTGGCTGAAATTTTACGCTGCTCGTCAAGTTCCCTGATCACCTGCAAGCCTTCGCCGGTGGCCCCATCCATCAGACTGTATGGCCTATTGTAAGGTTTAGCTTCTGCTATTCGCCCGTTGCTGTTACTTTGATTCGAATTATTCATTGGTATGCCTCGATAATATGTGTGTTTGCTGGGTATTCAACGGCAAAAAATATCTTAAATTCAGGCAATAATTTCGCATACCCACTCAAGGAGCCCACACCGAGTCCAGCAAAAAAAAGAATGTATTCCACCTGAAGTGCTATCCCACTCTAAACAGAAATGCCAGTGCTTTCAAGCAGGGTCCTTCAAAAAAAGTGGTTCCCGGTTTTCGGGAACCACATTAGTAACCGATGGAATTTGTTTAATAGGGTATCGGGTACCTTACACCGATGCCAAAATATGATGCCCCATCCTCAAAAAAGTCCTGACACCATTTTACCTCTGCAAGCGAAATCGTTCTCAAGCATTCGTAACCTTCGGAATCTAAAGCCCCACAACCGGAAGCTTCTAAGCGAAATAAAATCGTCGTTCCCGGTTTGAGGGGGGATTCGCTTTTGAAATACAAACCGCTTTCGCTGAAATTTAAGACTCTGGCAGGGTAAAAAGTATCTTGACCATCATTAAATGTCGTTCGATTAAACTGGGTCCATTTAATTACGGCATCACAATCGTGCCGTCTATTTTTTCTTTTTTCGGTGGCTTTTATCATTTGATCCCCATGACCCATTAGACTTTCCTGGTGCATGACTTTCATATACCTATACCTCCGGCCCGTCAGATACATCTGACTATTAAGTATGGCAACAAACATGCCAAATTCATAACTAATTGAAATTTATGTGTATTGTTGATAATTGCGAAATCCTACCGGAACTTAATATTCCGATTTTTGTTTCACCACATATTTTTGATTTGCCTAATTGTCACATCACCAGCTCTAATATCTCGGAATTACTAAATAAGATAAGTTAAGAAGTACGGGTTCCGAAACCATAAACTTGAGAATAGATAATTCACTTATTAAATGGTTGGGCTCCATTTAAAAATTGCAGTTATTCAGAAATGATTGAGGACCTAATTTTGTTGACATTTCGTTAAAAAATATTACAAGTAAACCAGTTCATTAGCCTTAGCGTTTTCGGAATTAAGGAAAGATATGAAATCTATTCTGGTTGCCACCTCCGATCAAAAATTGTTGCCTACCATACGTTCCTGTTTCCCATCGAGTTATCGGGTGGATCGCGCATCTACGAAATACCAGGCAATAGAATTAGTGCTTAAAAGACGCTACGACCTTATATTCATTGAGCTGGACATCCTTTTTGAAAATGTTCCTGATGAAGATTACAATGAGGCCATGCAGCCTTTCTGGCAAATATACTCCACAATTGAAATCATCATTATGGCCCCTACTAATCAGATCCGCAAAGCCATAAAAGCAGTGAAAGCCGGTGCGAGCGACTATCTTCCCTTGCCAGCAGATCCAGAGGAAGTAAAGTATGTCGCTGATAGCATTGCCGAGTCCATAATGATACAATCGGAGCTGGATTATCTACGGGATCAATTCTGGGACCTTGATTCGCTTGAGCTTGTGCAGACAAAAAGTCCTGCAATGAAAAAAACATTCGACAAAATGCGTTCCGTTGCCCCAACTAAAAGCACCGTATTACTCATAGGGGATACGGGAACCGGTAAAAGTGTTCTGGCAAAGCTCATTCATCAGCACAGCAACCGTCGGGATGCTCAGTTCATCAGTGTTCATTGCGGTGCAATCCCGGATACACTGATTGAAAGTGAAATGTTCGGCCATGAAAAGGGCGCTTTTACCGGAGCCATAAAAAGAAAATTAGGAAAGTTTGAAATCGCCCACGGCGGCACTATTTTTCTGGATGAGATCGGTACGATTACACCATCGACCCAGATCAAATTATTACAGGTTTTACAGGATGGGACCTATCAACGCGTGGGCGGTGAAGAAATCCTTAAAACAGATGTCCGCGTGATTGCCGCCACCAATGCCGATCTGAAAAAAATGTGCGACCAGGGACAGTTTAGAAAAGATCTTTATTACCGGCTAAACGTATTTCCCATCGAAATACCGGCGTTAAGCGAACGCATTCAAGACATCCCATCGTTCATCGAGACCTTTTTAAGGAGCCTGAATAGTTTTTCTTTAAAAAATATACGTTCAACGCATCCCCAGGTGCTGGACGCCTTCAGCAGGTATTCCTGGCCGGGCAATATCCGGGAATTAGAAAATTTGATCGAACGGGCTTATATACTGGAAACTTCAGACAAGCTAACACCGGAAAGTTTTCCCAATGAGCTCTTTGATTCCGACTCCAATCCCGTGTTTATCCCATCAAGTGAGACCCTGACGTTGACTCGGGCCCGGCAGCGCGGTGTTGAAGAAGTTGAACGAAATTATTTGAAAGATGTTTTGGCCCGCCACAAAGGAAAGATTGGCGAATCGGCTGCGGCCGCCGGTATCAGCACCCGCCAGCTCAACAAACTGATGAATAAATATGGCATCAGAAAAGACGAATTTAAGACCCTGTAAACCTATCCTGCAGCTTTTTTTGTTAAATCAGAACCGGTGATTCCGAGAACAGTTAATTTCGGAATTCCGATTTCCTGTCCGTATTTTCCTTGAGCGGACGACCTTTCTGCGTGCACTCTTACCATTTTTAATCCATTTCTTGGGTTGTCATTTTTAAATTTAGGAACTGTCGGTTCTGACGACAATTTTAATAAATTAAATATCTAATATAATATCAATGATTTATTAAGTTGGCATGGTGGTTGCTGAGATTTGAGGTCAACTGACGATCAAAAATGGGTCAGCAAACGGTAAATAGAGGGCAACAATGATCTGTGTAGAAGGCATTATCATACCGGCCAGCTGGGACAATAAAGGTAACGTGCTTGATCTGATCATCGCAACGCGGGATGAAGAGGAATATTTGCTGGTCGATAAGGACCAGATCGCCAAATTAAAACCACTTTTAAGGCAGGAGGTAGAGATAAAAGGAATTTTGCATACCAAAGAGGGGAGAAAGGCTATTCAGGTCAAAAAATTCAGCAAATTGAAAAGCCAGGTGTAACACCTCAACCAGTTGCCTTTAAGGCGGCGTCAACAACCTGAACCATAGAGGAATATAAAATGAAAGTTAACATGAAGAGAATCTTTTTAGGGGTTTTAATCATCGGTTTAACCGTCTTTCTATCAGGGATCGTGGTGGCCGGATCGGAAGTCAGCATCTTGGGCATGATCAACGAAGACGGCCAGCTGGTCGATAATGACGGTATGGCCTATGATATTGCCGAAAACGATGAGGGCAATGAAGTCATGGAAATGGTCGGCCAAAAAGTTACCGTCAAAGGCACGGTGATGGAGGCTGACGGGACGAAGATGATAACCATCACATCTTTTAAAATTATGGAAGAATAGACACTTGACTTCAGGGAAGAGAGGGGATTTCCCCTCTCTTTTGCAAAACATCAGAGAAAAAAAGGAAAAACCCAATGAGCTGGAAATTTTGGAAAACTGAAAATAATAATGACCGCAGTTTAGACCAAAGGTCTGCAAAGCTGCCGAAACCTAAAGATTTACCGGAGCGGGTTGGGATGTATTTGGTTACGCAGTTAAACCTGGATCCGGATTGGGTTTGGTCGTTGAAGGGGGTTGCGCGACCCACCACAGAAAAACACAACTTTGAAATAAGGGTGTTCGATCCCAAGGAGGCCGTCACCAGTGATTTGATAATCAGGGACTTTCACTCCCTGGATGACTATCCGGAAGTGGTTCTTTTTGAGGGAAGTTATAACAAGAACACCGGCTGGATCGATATCAAGAGAAACATAAACAAGGCCGCTTGAGCATTTGCATCAATTCACTATCGAAACCGAATTCAAGGTGCATGCGGAATAATGCAATAAACCAATTTCTGAAGAAGGGGGGGAACCCCCTTTTTATTTTGTACACCCATGGCCGCAGGTCATCAGATTACATTTGATTATTCCAGCACCATGCATAATTTCGAATGGGAAATGAATTGTGCGTGCGGAACAAATAAATGTAGACGGCAGGTGAAAAATTATGTAGAGCTTCCGCAAGAGGTTCAGGTGAGATACATCAAACTGGGAATTATTGCCCCGTACATTTTAAACAAACTGGATCGGTAAACAAAAGGTAGCTTTTGGTACCATTCATCATTTACGTAAAATCCGGGATGGAACTTGCCCGAGTGAAGAAACAAGAAGTCGTGATTTTCAAATAAAAATGCACAAAAATATTGGATTCATATCAACCCGTTTTGCAGGAACCGATGGCGTCACGCTGGAGGCCAGTAAATGGGCCGCCGTTTTCAAGCAATGTGGGCATCGTTATTTCTGGTTCGCCGGCTTGTTGGACCGCAGTCCGGAGCACAGCTTTCTGGTACCCGAAGCCTTTTTTCAACACGAAAAAAATAAATGGATCACCTCGCAGGTATTCGGCAAAAAACGGCGGGATCCCGCCATTACCGATGCCATTCATGCGTTAAAAACCTATTTAAAAAAACAGCTCAAGGAATTTATCCAAACCTTTGAGATCGATCTTCTGGTGGCCGAAAACATCCTGACCATCCCCATGCACATTCCCTTAGGCATCGCCCTGACCGAAATAATCGCCGAAACCCAGATGCCCACGATTGCCCATCATCATGACTTTTACTGGGAAAGAACCCGCTTCACGGTAAATGCGGTCGGTGATTATCTGCGAATGGCGTTTCCGCCGAATCTGCCCAACATCCAACACGTGGTCATCAATTCGGCCGCTCAAGAGGAACTGGCCCTGCGAACGGGCATTTCATCAATTATCATCCCCAATGTTCTGGATTTCGAAAACCCGCCTGCAGTCGATGAAAAACATACCGTTGCGTTTTGGAATTCGTTGGGATTGAAAGCAGAGGATGTGATGCTTTTGCAACCCACCCGGATCATTCAACGCAAAGGGATTGAACACGCCATCGAACTGGTCGAAGAACTTAGAGATCCCCGCTATAAACTAATCATTTCCCATGAAGCCGGAGATGAGGGTTTTGAATATGCCGAATGGCTGAAAGAAGATGCGAAACAACGCGGGGTTGACCTGCGCACCATTAACATCCATATGTCCGACCCCATGAATCCGGATACCAATTATCCCGATACTTATTCTTTGTGGGACATTTATCCGCACGCAGACTTCATAACCTACCCCAGTCTATATGAGGGCTTCGGCAATGCCTTCCTTGAGGCCATATATTTTAAAAAACCTTTGTTAATTAACCGCTATGCTACTTTTGTGCAGGATATCGAGCCGAAAGGATTTGATTTGATTGCCATGGATGGTTACCTGACACGTGGCACCGTGCAAAAGGTCAAAGAGGTGCTGGAATCTCCTGAAAGACGAGCAAAAATGGTAGACACTAATTATGATGTCGCATCACGACATTACGCCTATGCCGTGCTCCGAAGATGGCTGAATATCATGTTGACCAATTTTTTTGGTGCGAACCAATAGCCTACCGGAACTTTAAATTCCGACCCGACATAAAACCGGAACTTAAGATTCCGATTTTATTATCAATTATTCTAAAAGTTTAGATATCAATCTCCCCTATTGCCTCCGCATGTGCTTATTCAACTGTAGTTTTCGGAACAGACAGTTCCCTAAAATCAGCCAATAATTTAAATATTAACAATTATATCGTCTAGTTATCAATTTGGCACAGCTGTTGCTCTATAATGATTGTAATGCCGCATGCTCAGCACCGAACAAAAAACGGACATGCAGCGCGGCTCGCCCGTACCGTGACCCCCATCCCTAAACAATCTGGTATGGGCGAGTTCGCAAATAAGAATCACGGAATGAGTAAAAGCTAAAGTGCTTGATGTAAGCTTTGCTCAAGTTACTGCGATAAAACTTAAAGCTGAAAACGAAAGTTTAGGAGAAATTTCTGATGGAAGCACGAAATAAAATTTTATTTTTAGGGCTTTTGTGTTTTTCAATAACGTTTTTAGTATATTCATATGTTGTTTTCGCAGCTGAGATTACCGTTGTCGGAGAGGTCAACGACACCTTTCAAATTGTGGCGAATAATACAATTTATGAAGTTGCCGAAACGCCAATGGGCGATGACCTGGTAAAAAACTATATCGCCGAAAAGGTAGAGGTAATCGGAACAGTCGAAGAAACAGATGAGGGGAAAATAATCACCGTAAAGTCATTTAAAATTGTGCCGGAATAAACACAACCATCCCTCAGTGCTATCATCTGCGATCTACCGGATGAATTCGAATCAGATGGAGGTGAGTTTTGCATACCAAAAAACACAAAAAAACACCCGGTCCGCCGCCAATAACTGGAATCATCTTGCCGTCGAAATGGAACGAGCAGGGCAAACCGGCCCGAATTGCCCTCCATACGGACGACCGCAAAGAATATGAAATCGACTTTGGTGGCGCCGGCAAGGAATTATTAGATTTGACTTATAAGAAAGTGGCCGTTCAGGGTAAACTCAGACAGCAACTGAATGGTCGGGCAATCCTCAGTGTTCGACAGTACCAGATCATAAAAGATGCGCCTGAGGATAGCGTGTCGAGCCCACAGGCAGTCTAATGTTGAAGCGGTTGGCAATTTTGTTCGCCCCAGCTGAAAGAGAGCTGTAGTGAAGAGAGAAGCCTATTTCCCCAATACCAATGCATTGGAAGATCCATCTGATGAATCTGACGATGGCATCGACATTTTGGCGCAGCTGATCTACTTTAAGCGTGCATAAGCATAAACCTGCTCAAACAGACAGATTGGAACGTTACAGATGGAAGAACATGAACTGTCGTATTTTAAAGATCTTCTGACCAACTGGTTGCAGGAGCTATTAGATAATGCTGACAGTACCGTCGGCGGTCTTTTAGAATGGGATTTCAATTCGGCTGAGTATTTGGATCGCGCCTCTTTTGAAACCGACAGAAGCACCTTGCTTCGCATTAGAGACCGGGAAAGCATGCTGATCAGCAAAATCAGAAAATCATTAGAGGATATCGATAACGGGGAGTATGGCACCTGCGAAGATTGCGGTCACAAAATCGCCATCGCACGACTCAAAGCCAGACCGATCGCAAAGCACTGCATAAAATGCAAAACCAGACAGGAGGTTTTTGAGAGAATAGTCGGTGCTTAGGAAATTGAAATGAAAGAAATCAAGTCATCAAAGGCACCCCGCTTTGTCCCCAGCAAGTCATTAAAGAATACTCTCAATTAGTTTGGACAGAATACCACATCTCACTTGCGGCAGAGCTTCAGGCTCTGCCGCAACTGTTTTATGGCAACAGCCAATATATTTTTTGCCGATTTGAAAGCCTAAGGAAATTCGCGTATAGTATTAACCATAGAAACCATAAAATGATGGCTCGGTTCAACTACCGGGGATGTAATGGAATCAAAGAACATACGATTACGATACTCCGTTTTCATGTTAGTCGGCATTATTGTCTTCGGCACATGCGGATATTCTTTGGTTGAGCGCATGCCGCTTTTTGAAGCCTTTTATATGACCATCATCACCATTTCCACGGTCGGTTATGCCGAAATTGTACCCCTGTCGCAAACCGGACGCACCCTCACCATCATTATCATCATCCTTGGCATTACCGTCGGTGCTTATACCATCGGTTTGCTGGTTCGCGCTTTTGTCGAAGGGGAACTGGCCAAAATGGTTGGGAGAAGAAAAGTGCAAAAACAAATTTTGAGTTTAAAAAATCATTTCATCGTGTGCGGATTTGGACGCATCGGCCGCATTATGTGTAGTGAGCTTGCTGCGGATAATATTGATTTTGTTGTCATCGAACAGGACCCGGCGGCCATCGAAGACATTGAAATTCAACGATACCTTTTTATCATGATGGATGCAACTTCTGAGGAAGCCCTGCTGGCGGCCGGCATTATGAAGGCCAAGGGTATTGCGACAGCCGTTAATTCCGATGCCAACAATGTGTTTATCACCATGACGGCCAAGAGCCTGCGGCCGGATATATTTGTGCTGGCCAGGGCCTCAGAAGAAAAAAATGAAGACAAACTTGTGCGCGCCGGGGCTAGCCGGGTCGTGTCGCCTTACCTAATCGGTGGTCGCCGTATGGCCCAGATGCTCAAAAAGCCGACCGTCGTCGATTTTATCGATATTGCCATGATGGGCAGTCACCTGGGTTTGATGATGGAAGAGGCCAAAATCGGCAAAAACTCCAATCTGATCGGTAAAAATCTCATTGACAGCCAGCTCAGAAAGGACTTCGGCGTCATTATTGTGGCCATTAAAAAAATATCCGGTGACATGATCTTTAACCCCATGGCGTCTGAAACCCTCGAAGCCGGGGATGTCATCGTGGTCATCGGCAAACGCGAAGACCTGCAACGGATGAATGCCGTTATGTGAGTCAATCCGCCCACCTCGAGCCCACTGAGTGTCAACGCTATCGTCAGCCGCTGCTCGTACCCAAAGCTGTTCTAAATCCTCTGGCTTTTATTGACACATCGACTGCAACATGATAGCCGGTAACAGCAAAAAACATGAAAGACTCCGGAAAATTCGTTTTGATAGAAGTTGTACCGTTTTCCATAATAATGTTCCGGTATAAGCGGGTTCATGATTTTTAATCTGTTGATCGATAAGGAGGCCTATGCGGCTTTTTTTCAGTCGTTTTTTGCGGGCGGCAAAGCTCGATGTTACGCTATACCAAGAAGTTGCAGCGGATCCGCTGCTGCTGAATCAGGCCTGGATTACAGTTTTGATCTACGCAATGTTGTCCTCCTGGGGAAGCTTCGGCCGGGCCGGTGCTGTCGGCAGCAATATCGCCATGATATCCAGCCTGATCGGCTGGTATGTCTGGGCTTTTTTTACCTATTTTCTCGCAACAAAATTGTTTCGTGAAACATCGGCCGAAACTCAACGCACTGATCGCAAAGCCGTCATCCGGGTAATGGGATTTGCCACCGCACCGGGCGTGATCCGCCTTCTGGGAATCATACCGGGTCTGGGAATTGCGGTTTTAGTGGTGGCTTCAATCTGGATGATCGCCGCCGCCACGATAGCCGTTAAGCAGGCGTTAGCTATAGAAAGCACTGCGCGTGCCGCCGGGGCCTGCATCATCGGATGGATCATCGGCGCTATCCTTCAGGGGTTGCTGATAGTTGTATTGCTTTCAGTTTTCGGCGTATCTTGAGAATCGCCACCATCCCCCGGGCGCAAAACAAAAAACGACCGCCATCCGGTTTAGAGCATAAATTCAGTACCGCCAACAGCGTTTATGGCACCCCGTAAGATGAGCAACATGCCGTCTGTCAATCCTTCAAAACTGCTGTTTGAAAGTCAATCGGTTTCTGCGAAGTTTATCGATCCATCCGGCGAAATCGTAGAGCGACAAATTGAAATCCGCACCCATCCCATTACCGGGCGCACCTGCCGCATCTCATTTAGCCGTATCGATGAAAAAGAGCCCGGTACCGAATCGCTGCCCCGGAGACCGCCGGGTGCAGATCAAACTGACGCATGCCCGTTTTGCCGGCCCCGGGTAAGCTCCCAAACACCTCAGTTGCATCCCGATTTGTCATCCGCAGGGCGACTGAGCCGGGGTGATTCGCTTCTGTTTCCCAATCTGTTTCCATACGGCAGCTATTCCGCCGTCAGCCTTTTCGGCAATACACATTTTGTTGAAATCGGGCATGCCGCCGCTGACTCATATGCAAACAGTTTTATCAATTGCAGCCAATATCTGGCAAAAATCAAAAAACACGACCCCCGGGCGATCTATATGGCCATCACCCAGAATCATCTGCCTTCCGCCGGCGGGTCCTTACTTCATCCGCACCTGCAAATAAACGCCGACCGCTTGCCGGCCAACCATCAGCGCGTACTGCTGCAACGGGCCAATGATTTTTATCACCAATGCAACAGCTATCTGTTTTCGAGCTATCTTGATCATGAGATCGCTGAAGGATCCCGTTTGATCGGAACAACGGGAGCGTGGGAATGGATGGCCGCCTTTGCGCCCGAGGGATTCTTTGAGATATGGGGCATTCTGCCGCAAAAGACCTCATTTCAGCAGGTCGCAGCGGCAGACTGGCAGGATCTGGCCCGCGGCATTCTGAACACTCAGCGATTTTATCGCAAGTTGTGCCGCAACGGCTACAACCTGGGAATTTTGGCAGTTGAAATGCCTTCCAGCCGACTCGAGTTGCGGATCGTTATGATGGTGCGATCGAATTACGCTCCCTGGGTCCGCAGTGATCATACCGGGTTTGAGGTGATGCTTGGAGATATGACCACATTTAACGGCCCGGAACAAACGGCCGAATGGGCCCGCCCTTTCTTTTAAGCATAGCCCTCCAACACCTTATTCTATCATGGGCAAATCCCGGCCGCAGTTTTTTTGACCCCATCATTGGGGATATAATTAAAAACATCAGCTATCGACATCTGCTCAGCAAACAAAAGCGGCAGGGCAAAATCGCCCTGCCGATTCCGATAACCATTGAAGATATAAACGCCGTTTAAGCCGATGATGTGTTTGCCTGCATCGCGGCCTTTTTCTGGCGAACGATGTATTCGTTGATACGGTTGCCGTCCATCGCATTGACAGTGATCAAAAAATCGCCCAGCGGAATTTCTTCTTTTTCCTGAGGGATTCTGCCGATTTGATTGAGAACATATCCGGAAAAAGTGTCGTACTCTTTTAAATCCGGAATATTCATAGGTATCTTTTCGTTGACCTCATCAATTTCGGATTTGCCCAGAACCCGCCACCCATCCGGTTTGAGCTTTACGATATTCGGTTCGAATGTGTCGGTCTCGTCAACGATCTCGCCGACGATTTCTTCAAGCGCATCTTCAAGGGTTATCAAACCGGACACCCCCCCGTGTTCATCAACGACAATGGCCAGGTGCTGTTTTCGTTTTTTAAATTGCTTTAGCAAACTGTCCAGTTTTTTATTTTCAGGGACAAAATACGGTTTGCGCATGATTTTGCGCGCATCAACCGCAGCATCGGATGTGGCCTGGTGTTTGAGTAGATCTTTGACGTTTAAAATACCCACAACATGATCGATATCGTCATCGATAACCGGAATTCGCGTATAACCGGATTGAACAATCTCTTCCAGCCTTAATGCTTCATTGCCTTCGATGACAAACATATCGGCTCTGGGGGTCATAATTTCAGACGCATTAGTATCGTCAAATTCAAATATATTTTCAATCAACTCCTTTTCTTCCTCTTCGATCCCCCCTTCCTCTTCGACAACTTCGACAAATGTCATCAATTCTTCTTCGGTCACAATCGGCTTCTTATGAATTTTCCCGGTCAGTTTGGGAATGAAATTTAAAAATAAAATCAAGGGAGTTAGTAAAATTGAAAGCCAGTACAGCGGAAAGATGACGAACCGCGCAATTAAAATGTTGTTACGGGTGGCAATGGATTTGGGAAAGATTTCGCCGAAAATTAAAATCAGAAAGGTCATGACACCGGTGGCAATACCGACTGCATGGCTGGCAACCAGATTAAAGGTAATGGCGGTGGCAATGGCAGAGGCACCGACATTGACAAAGTTGTTGCCAATCAGAATGGTAGAAAGAAGCCGGTGCGGGTCATCTTTCATCTTTTTGATCAGCCGATTGGTCGCTCCCTTTTGTTTGGCCAGATGGATGGCCCTGACTTTGCTGATGGAAAACAGCGCGGTCTCAGCGGAAGAGAAAAATCCGGAGAGCAAAAGCAGAACTATTAAGATGAAAACTTGGTTCGATAGCATGAATGCTGTTAATATAACCTTCTGAAAGAACGCCCGGCGACCGGTCTCGCCGCTCGAGATGGAAAAACCGGATTGCTGCGGTGCAGAAGACCGGTAGCAGTTTTAATCTTGCTAAGATTTACGTTTAGGGGTTGAACTCTGTTATATGTCAACGAACGTCTTTTGTCCAATAGTATAATGATATTCAATTGGTCTGTCAATTCAGAGACCCTTTGAAAACGCATCGTTGCATCGTTATAATAATGCCCTGACGAATAAACCGGGGAATAAATTAACGACGCGACAACAACTATTCTGGAATCATACCAGTGACGGACGCCGGCGCTGGCGCTTTGTGCTGAACCCGATTAAAAAACCTACAATCAGTACCGCCGAGCCGGCCAGAAACCATTTAATGGCGTAATTTATTTCCATCCTGGACACCTGCTCTTCAAGCTTTTTGGCCTTCGCAGTCTGTTCGACCAGCTGCGAAGCCGCACGTTCATAATTGGTTTTAAGGGTTAAAAATTCAGCGGCTTCTGATTTCAGGGTTTCGTACTCGGTGCTGGTTTGTTGCATCTGTTTTTGATTGGTTTCAAACTCGGTTCTGAGTTTTCTACTTTCGGCTTTCAGCTTATTATTTTCCTCGATTAATGCGGCGGCCTGGGCCGTCAGATTTTTATGCTTGCCCGCCAGTTTTTCCAGCCTGAGATTATGCGTTGCATTGGGGATTAGATACCGGCTTAGAACCCAGCCCTCTTTCCCATTGGCCTGTCGGACCTGGGTCCATTCATCACCCAAATTAATAACTTCAACTACCTGCCCGGATTCAAGCACCGCCAGTATTTTGTTTTGGGTACTCGGTCCGGATCGCATTGTTATTTTCAACTTGTCAGAAACATACATTGTTTTCGCGTGTATCGCAGTGGCAAATAGACATAGTACCAGCAACAACCCAAATACTCCGAAACGCTTGAACAAATAATTCATATCAGGCCCTTTCCGAATCGTTTTTAATGAGCACTCATTAAACGGGATAAACAACGGATCTATAGAGCTTGTCAAAAAAACGTCCGGTATTCAAACGTTTTTTTCTGCAACCACTTATACCGCAATTCCGTATTTGGGTAAATTGTTATGGAAAACGGTGAAACTTGCTTGCGGCGTGGGTCAATCCGATTTATCAGCGCTGAATTCTGCTCTGTGTTTTATTTTACAACATTCTGTTAAATTAGTAAAATATGATCATAACGCCTTTAAATTTATTGACAAATGTGTTAATTTTAAGTTAACTGTTCGATGCCAATTGAATATTATTGGGTTTTTCAAATTGTTTCGACCAATCCAGTAATGGTGGTGGTGCTATATGATCGCTTATGATTTGCAATGTATCGACGGCCATGCTTTTGAAGGCTGGTTTGAGGACAGCGCAGCCTATCAGAGCCAGAAACAGAAAGGCTTGATCGCCTGCCCGGTGTGCAACAGCATCCGTGTGTCCAGAATACCCTCCACTTTTGCGATCAAATCATCTCAAATCCCAAAAAAAGTTTCGCTAGAGGAAGAACATCTGAAAAAGGTGGGCAAAGAAATAGTTGATTTTGTTGATAAAAATTTTGATGACGTCGGGTGTGATTTCGCAAAAGAAGCGTTGAAAATCCATTACGGCGTCGAAGAGCCGCGCAATATCCGTGGTGTCAGTACCAAAGAAGAAGAAAAAATGCTCAAAGAAGAAGGCATTCAATTTCTTAAAATCCCCATGCCGGAACGGCCTGACACGGACGCCTAATCCCTTCTGATAAGCTATTTTAACCCTGTAATTTATCACCCTCCAAAGTATCGTCTCAGGACCGGTTTATTTGATCTGAACCGGTCATGTCATTCTATACAAGCGCGCGGGCGGCAGCTTCGGCAAGCTCGAGCAGAAAGGCCGGATAAATACCCAGCCCGATTATGGCAAGGATCAGCACAGCGGTGAGCAGCTTCAGCGGCGGGGAAAGCCGCAGTTCCGGCTGGGCAGTGCCCGGTTTGAGCAGATAGGCGGCTTTTAATATCAACAGGTAGTAATAGAGGGAAATCAAAACATTAATCATGGCGATGAACACCAGCGTGAAGTAACCCTGTTCCATGGCGGCCAAAAAGACGAAAAGCTTGGCGCTAAAACCAATGGTTGGCGGAATGCCGGCCAGGCTGAAAATGGATACCATCAGGGCCATCGCCAGGAGCGGAGAACGCTGGTGCAATCCGGCCAGTTCATCAATCTGTATATTACGGTCATCATCGGCCACCTTGACCACCACCAGGAATGCGGTGAACTTCATTATTAATAAAGCCCCTGCATAAAAAATAACGCTGCCATAGCCGGCTGGGCTCATGCTTAAAATGCCGATCAACAGGTAACCGGCATGGGCGACAGTCGAGTATGCCAGCAGCCGTTTGATATCTTTCTGGACGATGGCGGCCAGGTTGCCCACGGTCATCGAAACGATCGCAAGCGTCACCAGAGCGTGCACCAGATAATTGCCGGCGGCACCGCTGCCCGCTGTAGCGACCATCCGGATTAAAAGTGCAATGGCAGCTACCTTGGAAGCCGTGGCGATATAAGCCGTGACCTGATTGGCGGCACCCTGGTACACATCCGGCGCCCAGAAATGAAACGGGAAAACCGCCAGCTTGAAAAAGAATCCGCTGAGCGTCAGCAGCAGCCCGACAATAACAGCGGGCTGGTCGATCACGGCGGGAATTACGCGAAGCATATCATCGACATGGGTGGCCTGGGTGGTGGCATAAAGCAAAGCCAGGCCGAAAAGCATCACCGCCGAAGCGCTGATTCCGATCAGGAAATATTTCACACCGGCTTCAATTCCCAGATCTTTATCGCTTCTCAATGCTACCAGAATGTAAAGGGCATAGCTGGAAAGTTCAAGGGATACATACATCGCCAACAGGTGCACGCTGCTGACCAACAGCAACATCGCCAGGGTGCAGACAAACAATAACAAATAAAAATCCGAATGGTGCTTTTCACTGACTCCTCTAAAATTCGGGCACAGACAAACGATCAGAAACAGCCCCAAAGACAGCAAAACCTTAAACACCTGTGAAAACAAATCAATCTGATAGGCGTTGATAAAAAGAAGGCCTTCTGATTTGACCGTGATCAGGCAAACCAGCACACCGCCGGCCGCCAGAAACAATGCGCTGAAATAATCGCGTCTGGAATTTGAACGCGGCATCATCGACAGCGCCAGAAACCACAGGCTGACCAGAAGGTAATAAATTTCGGGACTGAAAATCATCCACTTCATCAGGGTAACCCGTTAATGAATGGAACTGTTGCCGTATCGATCACATCAAACAGGAGAGACGGAAAAAGCCCGAAAAACACTAGAACGGCCAGCAGGATCATACGGGGCACCCCCAGTCTGATGGATACATCCGGCAGCTGCTCATATTTCGTATTTATAGGACCGTAAAATGTTTTTTGCACGACCCGCAGCATAAACAAGGCACTGATCACAAGGGCAACAACGGCCATCGAGCCGCGGACCGGATAGACCTTGAAAGCCGAGATAAAAACCACTAACTCTCCCCAGAAGCTGGCCAGACAGGGGATCCCCATACTCGCCATCGCCGCCACAATGAAATAAGTCGAAGCCACAGGCATGATACGGCTCAGGCCACCCAGCTCGCCAATCGCCTTTGTATGGGTCCGATCGTAAATATAGCCCACCGAAGAAAAGAACAAGGCGGTCATCACCCCATGGGCAAACATCTGAAAAATGGCGCCATTGAGGCCATCAACGCTAACGGTTGACAATCCCAGGCCAACAATGCCCATGTGAGAAACGCTGGAGTATCCAATCACATATTTAAGATCGGTCTGGCGCAGGCCGGCCAGTGCGCCATAAACGATACCCACCGCGGCCAAAGTGGCCATCAGTTTCGACCAGTATTGCCAGCCCTCCGGACAAAGAAAAATAGCCACCCGCAACACGCCGAAAGCACCGATTTTCATTAATACACCGGCATGAACCATGCTGACCGCGTGCGGGGCGGCAACATGACCAACCGGTGACCAGGTATGGAAGGGCCAAACGGCCGCCAGGATACCGAAACCCACAAAAAGCAGTATAAACGCAAATATTTGCTGATCGGCAGTAAAAGTTCCCGGCTGCATCAGCGAGACAATATCAAATGTATTCAGACCGGATTTGACAAAAAGGTAGACAATCGCCGGCAAAATCAGGGCACTCCCGGCCAGCAGATACAACGTTAATTTCATGGCTGCATATTCTTTGCGTGTCGTGCCCCAGACAGCAATCAGCAAATACATGGGAAACAAAGAAACATCATACCAGACGAAAATAAAAAACAAATCCATGCTCATGAAAAGCCCGAAGACACCGGTGACCATTACAAAATAAAGCACGTAAAACTCTTTGACGCGGGTTTGAATTTCCCACATCGTCAACACACCGGTAAAAAAAACAATTCCGGTCAGCAGCAAATTGGGCAGATTGAATCCATCGGCCGCATTATAATAGGTGATACCCAGGGACTTGACCCACAGGACTTTTTCCACAAACTGAAGCCCACCCTGGCTTTTGTCATAGGCAAAAAACAAATACAGGGCTAGTGCCAGCGTGATTCCGGAAAAAACCGCAGCCACCCATTTGATCGGCTGCGAATGACGCTCAGGGGTAAACAGCATTATCAATATGCCAATCACGCAACTCAGCAGGATGCATGAAAGATATGGAAATTCGGCAAACGCCATTTGCATCGGCATTACCTTCTAAAATTAATGAGATTAAAATAAAAAATACACAGCCAACAAAACCAGGACGATAAAAATTACCAGCAGCCGGTATTGCACCATCCCCAGATGCAAACGGGACAGGATCCTGCCGCCGGCAACGGTTACTTTGCTCAGACCGTCAATGCTGCCGTCGATGACATGATCGTCATTTTGCTTACAAAAGTTGGCAAATCCCTTATAAACGATATATTTCAGACACAGGCGATAGAAGTCGTCGATATACCAGCGTCGCGCAAAAAGCGTGTTGAGTGCTGGAATTTTCTCTACAAAACCGACCCGCGCAGCATTCCGACGACCAAATTCCAGCCAGGCCAAGCCCACCCCGGCCGCCGCGACGGCCAGAGCCAAAAAGGGCAGCCACCCATGGTGGGCAGCGGCGGTAACATCGCTTGCCGGCTGACCCGTGATAAAATGATTCAGCGGTTCCTGATATAAACCCAGCACCACGGTAGCCGCTGCCAGAATGATCAGCGGCCAGGCCATCAGCCCATAATGGGCCGGGTTGTGTTCGCTGGCATTATCGTGGGCCGCTGCGTTGGAGGCGGGCGGCATGGGCGCGTCGGGAAATATCAGAATAAAAATCAATCGGAAGGTATAATAGGCGGTCAAAAAAGCGCCGAGCAGCCCTGCCACCAGCCAGATGGGATTGTTTAAATTCGCCAGGCTGGCCAGGATCAATTCTTTGCTGAAAAATCCGGACAACGGCGGCAGACCGGCCAGAGCGGCGGCGGCAATAATAATACAGATCGTCGGGGTTTTCAGGTTGCGCCCGCCCCGAAGGCTGATCTCAAAAATATCATTGGATTCATAGGCATGGATAAAAACACCGGAACACAAAAAGAGCAACGATTTGAACGCAGCATGGGTCGTCAGATGATAAACACCGGCGAAATAGCTGCCGGCCGCAAGACCCATGATCATAAAGCCCAGCTGGCTGATGGTTGAATAGGCCCACACCTGCTTGATGTCCCGACTGACCATTGCCATGGTAGATGCCATCAACATGCTGATGGTGCCGATCACCAGGAAAATCAGCATGGCGGTGGGCGATAGGCTGAAATACGGGAACAGACGGGCAAACAGATAGACACCGGCGGCAACCATTGTGGCCGAGTGCAGCAAGGCACTGACCGGCGTCGGGCCTTCCATGGCGTCCGGCAGCCAGGTCAGCAGTGGAAACTGAGCGCTTTTACCAGCAATGCCGCAGAAAATCAGCAGAGCCGAAACAGTGATGAGGCCCGCCGGCATCTGGGTGCCGTTATGCGGCCCGTTGATTTCCAATATGTTCAGATTGCCCAGGTACATCAAGACCAGAAGCAATCCAATAAAAAAGGCCACATCTCCCAGCCGCGTCATGACAAATGCTTTTTTGCCGGCCTCAGTCGCACTGAATTTATCATACCAGAAACCGATCAACAGATAGGAAGAAAGCCCCACCAGCTCCCAGAAAATGTAGAGCTGCAACATGGTGGGCGCAAGCGTCAGACTCATCATCGCCCAGGCAAAAAGGGACATAAAGGCATAGTAGCGGGAAAACCCCGGATCACCGGCCATGTAACCGACAGAATAGACCTGTACCAAAAAACTGATCACCGTCACCACCACAAGCATCAGCATGCTGACCGGGTCCAGCAGGTAACCAAAGGGAATCTGAATGTCACCGCTGACAACCCAGCGAAAGGTGTACGTGATGGGCGATGTCAACCCCCAGTGTTTGACAATCAGAAAAAGAGCGCTCAGCAATGACATTCCAATCGCTGTGATCGACAACCCTGCTGAAAACCGCGGCCAGGCTCGGATAAACACCATGATGATGACAAACGCCGCCAGCGGCAGCAGGGTGGTCAGCATCGCCGCAATCAAAGTCGGATCGTTTATCCCTGGTGAGGTCATACGTATTCTTTCGAATCAGTATTAGTAAATAAGAAGCACCTGAAGATTAAATACCAAATTCCAGGCACCAACTCTTTGGGTTTCAGATGCCAGGTGTCAGAAAACAGAGAACAGAGGTCAGACGACAGAAGACATATGATAAAAACTGGAAGCCGGACCATCTTATCTGACTTCTGTTTTCCGTCATCCGTCATCTTTTTACAGACACCTTGATTTTGTGATTTGATACTTGCCGTTGCAGTCCTCTATTTTAGAAGATTGTACCGGGCCGGATCAAACGACCCGGTTCGCCGATAGGCGTAGACGATCAACGCCAGTCCAACGGACACCTCGGCGGCAGCCACCGCTAAAATGAACAGCACAAACACCTGGCCTTCAAGGTGTTGCCAGCGCAATGCCGCTGCAACGAAAGCGATCGAGGCGCCATTTAACATAATTTCTACGCCCAGCACCATCATGATCAAATTGCGCCGCACCAAGACGCAAAAAATCCCCATCAGAAAGAGGATTCCCGCTAGAATGAGCACATGGCCAAATGGAACGATCATGATCTATCCTTAATTCGCTGGTTTTTTGAAACCTAAGTTGAGGTGTAAATTAAATTACCGCTTTTCCGATCAGAATTATTTATCACCACGAAGGACGCGAAGTTCACGAAGTTTTAAATAAAATTTTATAAATTCATTCTTCGTGATCTTCGTGGTTAAACTTTAATTTGCTTTCAGGTTGTGCGAAAAGCACTGCTTTTCAAATATCGTCCTCAGCCTTCTTGCGACCCAGATAAAGTGCGCCCACCAGGGCTACCAACAGTAACAGCGAGATAATCTCAATCGCCAGCCAGTGTCTTTGAAAAAGATATTCGCCAAACGCTTCGGGTCTGGCCAGCGCGATTTTCAGCATCACCTGATTTCCGGGAGCCGAAGAAACGATGAGAGCACCAATCACCAGATAAACCACCCCTATTAAGGCAACGGGCAACCATTGTCGGAACGGAAACAGCCGTTCTTCGAATGTTTCCGTTTTGACCATCATGATAATGAACAAAAATAAAATCATGATGGCGCCGGCGTAAATGATTACTTCCAGCACCGCCAGAAGGGGGGCCCCAAACAGGTAAAACAACATGGCACTGCCGAAAAATGAAAAAACCAGATACACCACGACATGCACCAGGTTACGACGGGTAATCGCCAAACCGGTGGTCACGACGATAACGGCGGCTAAAACATAGAATATAATGGCGTATAGTGTCATAGATTTAAAAACCAGAGAACAGAGGTCAGATTAATATCGTTATCATCATTTTTTCTGACTTCTGTCTTCTGTCACCCGCATTATGGTAAATTCGACTTGATATTAACCGGCCGCTCCTCTTTCACGTGTTCGCCTTTCTTGCCAACCTCAGTTGCCACGCCTGCGTATTTGTAATAATTGTATTCTTTGTCTTTTCCCTGGTGGTCTACCAGCAGATTTTTTTTCTCATAGACCAGCGCTAAGATATCATTTTCACAGTTTTCAAACTCCGGGGTCAACTGAATCGCCGAGGTCGGGCAGGCCTCTTCGCACAGACCGCAATAGATGCAGCGCGCAAAGTTAATCCGAAACCATTGAGCATAGCGCCGCCCGTCCTCATTTTCGGCCGATTGCATGGAAATGCAACTGACCGGACATACGGCTGAACACAGATAGCAGGCCACGCAACGTTCAGCGCCATCCGGGTCCCGGGTCAAAATGATGCGCGCCCGGCTGCGCGCCGGCAGCGGCCGTTTATATTCGGGGTATTCTTCCGTTATGGGTTTGCGAAAGAGATGTTTGAAAGTCGTAGCAAAACCAATCGCAAGCGCCTTAACCGCTTCTACTGCATCATTCATAGATCATTTGCATCCTTTTTTAATCCGTATGTATTTAAACGCGATGTTGGTTGTTCGTCGTCCTTTGTCCGTTGACGGTTTCGCGCGTTTTTTGCTTTCTTCAATTAAATCCACAGCTCAATCACAATGGACAACGAACAACAAGCATCGGACAGACCCTAGATTAATAGAATTGCTCCCGTTACCATAATATTCACCAGGGCTAATGGAATGAGAACCTTCCAGCCCAACGCCATGAGTTGATCATAGCGCAGCCGCGGCAGGGTTCCGCGAACCCAGATCATAATGAGCGCCACAAAAATCATTTTCATAAAAAGCCATACCGGCGGCGGCAAAATGGGCCCTCGCCAACCGCCCAGAAACAGGACCGCCACCAGCGCACCCAATATCTGCAAATGCACATATTCGCCCAGAAAAAAAAGGCCGAAACGGATGCCACTGTATTCGGTATGATATCCGGCACCCAGCTCATTTTCAGCTTCGGGTAGATCAAAGGGTATCCGTTTACTTTCAGCCATGGCACTGATCATAAAAATGACAAACGCAAAGGGCTGAACGATGATAAACGGGTACTTCGCCTGAGCATTCACAATATCCACGATACTGAAAGAGCCCGCCAGCATGACCACCGGAACCAGTGAAAGACCCAGAGCAAGCTCGTAGCTGATCATTTGAGCCGCACCGCGGATACCACCCAGGAGGCTGTATTTCGAGTTGGAAGCCCAGCCCCCCATGGCGACACCGTAGACCCCCAGCGATGATAGGGCAAAAACATAAAGCAGCCCCACATTGAGGTCCGTAATAACGAGCGGGATTTGCCGGCCCCAGAGCGTTAAATGACTGCCGAATGGAACAACAGCAAACATCATGAGGGCCGTTGTGGCAACCACCGCGGGGGCCAGCAGAAAGATGAAACGATCGGCTGCCGCCGGGACGATGTCTTCCTTGGTGAGCATCTTAATGGTATCGGCAATCGGCTGCAGCAGCCCAAACTTTCCGGCCCGGTTCGGGCCGTAGCGGATCTGTAATCTGGCCAGGAACTTGCGTTCCAGCCACACAAGGTATGCAGCCAGCAACAGCAAAACCAGAAGCACGACTCCCAATTTTACAATCAATATGGTGAATCCAACAATCCAGTTTAACATGCTGTTTGCCTGTTGTCCGTTGTCCGTTGTCTGTTGTTAACAAAAATCATTCAATCGTTTTCGTTTAATCCTTTAGTTTTCGGATTTGATCTTTGTGAACAAAAGTTTTGTCAGTGTTCATTTTTTGCCAATCGAGATCCTTGTGGCGCGGGATGATTAACATGCCGGCCGCCATATTGGCGGTCACCTGTAATCTGGCCTCGACGGCGCCGCCGTTTAATTCAACAGATACACGATCCCCATCAGTCAGGTTTAACTGTTTGGCATCGCTTGAATACATGAAAATAACAGGGGAACCGGCAAGCGCTTTCAAACACGCTGAATCGGCTGAAAGCTCTTCGGTACCAAATGTCATTTCAACGGCCATAACCTCCAGTTGGCCATCATTGTCCGCACCGCCGATTGGCCGCTCACGCAAAAAGCGCTCGGCAGCGTGCGGCGCCTGAAAAAAACGCGCGCCCTGCGGTTGAATATCCGCAACGCACGGCAGCGCTTTGAATCCGGAATCGATTTTTGCCAGCCATTGCCAAATTTCAGCTCGCAGATCTTCTGCCGTCAACGGCTGCCCGGTGCCAATCAAATGGGCCAGCAGCTGCCAGGCGGCTTGTGGCTCGGCACCCGGAATTTCCGTGCCATAGACCCGGGGGGGATGGTCTCCATGGCCCGTCTGCGCGATGGGAATGCCGCCTTGATAAGCAGGTTTTACCCCCTGAGCCCGTCCTTCCTGGTTGACGTAGACGCCCCCTGTTTCATAAAGGGTTGTGGTCGGCAGAAAAATATCAGCTTTCTGAGCCACCTCAGAATTGATATAATCCATTACGACCAGCACTTCCAGTTGCTGCAAGGCCTGTTCAAGCCGGTGCCGATCCGGAAATTGCCAGAGAGGATTACTTTCGACCAGGATGAGCATCTTAATTGAACCCTTTTCAATTCCCGCAATAAGCGTTTCAACCGAAACATCTTCATCCGCGAGCAGTCCGGCCGCAAATCCATTGGCGCCGGGCATTACATAAAACAAACCGACCGATTTTCCGGCGGCCTGCATGAGCAAAGCATAATCGGCTGCCAGCGCCGGGGTCTGCCGACGCACCATTTCGGTGCCGCAAACGATAATAGGTCGCTGACTGGCCTTTAGCAGTTCAGCCAGCGCGACAATTTCTGCCTGCCGTGCAGCCGAAATCTGTTTGACAGTCGCAAGGGACGCATAAAATTCGCGGGCTGACCCGTCCAGTTTTTTAAGCGCCGCGGGCTCGAGCGCCGCATTGAGCAATGCGCCGAGGTCAGTCTGAATCATATCCAGATTCGCGGGCAGGTGCTTGAATTCAAACGGCAAAAAAATAGGCCGGGGATCAAAAACGGCAACGGTTGCACCCTTGCGCTGCGCCTGCCGCAAGGCCAGCGCCAGCATCGGCGCTTCGTTCAGCGGATCGGCACCGAGAACTGCGATAAAGTCGGCTGATTCAATCTCGCGCAGCGAAACCGTCAAATCCGGTTCAAGCCTTGAAATAGCGGATTTCAGTTTGTAAGTGGCGGCGGCATCTTCAAAATAGGCCGGCGGCTGCCAGCGGTTGGTTTGACACACATGTTTGACCATGGCCAGCGTTTCAAGACTGTTGCGGGTCGAGCCGGCACAGGCAACCGCCTGTGCGCGGTCCTTATCCGCGAAGGTTTCCAGTTTTTGCTTTACCGCCGCAAGCGCCTGATCGACAGATGTGGTCTGATCGTCGACAATGCAACTGCGTGGTCTTTGCGCCAGACTGTTGTAAAAAAATCCATAACGGCCCCGGTCACAAATAAAATGCCCGTTCACCGATTCGCTCAGCCGGGCCTCCTGCCGGACGACTTTGCGATAACGGCAACTGACAACCGTCTGACAGCCTAAAGAGCAGTTAATACACAGCGACGGGCTGCGTTCATAATCCCAGCGCCGGCCAAAATAGCGCGATGGCTTGTCGGTATAGACGCCGGTCGGGCAGATATCGATGAGATTGCCTGAAAAGGGGCTCTCCAGAATCCCTTCTTCGAACCGTCCAAAATAGGTCTGGTTGGCGGATTGCATTGCGCCCAGGTCGTGATAGCCGCCAAAATCCTGATAAAATCTGGAACAGCGATAACAATGGATGCAGCGATTCATTTCGTGCTGAATCAACGGACCCAGATACTGGTCTGGATAGGTGCGCTTTTTTCCCAGGTATCTTCGGATGCCATGGCCGCCGGACACCGTCATATCCTGCAGCAGACAGTGCCCGCCTGCATCGCAAACCGGGCAATCATGAGGATGATGCAGCATGAGACATTCAATCACGTATTTGCGAAAGGCCACCGCTTCTTTATCGGTGGTCGATACGACCATATCATCCTGCGCATCGACCATGCAGCTCATCTGCACGCCTTTAAACGGGCCCTGCAAAAATTTAACGGCACAGACACGGCAGGCCCCTACGGATCCAAGAGCCGGATGGTAGCAAAACCGCGGAATCATAATTCCCAGCTGCTCAGCCGCTTCGATCACCTTGGTTCCCGGTGCGACTTCGATTTCACGATCATCGATGATAATTGTGGGCATAAATCAAGTTCTTATTGAGTAATCTATTTATCCAAACATGAATTGAGATCTTTTTGGCATAGTAATGCCTAGTTATACTAAAATTCGAAATTCGAATATCGAAACTCGAAACAAATTCACATATCAAATGACCCAAACTCAAAGGTTTTGAATATTTAAATTAGGTATTTCGATATTGTTTCCGTATTTCGGATTTCGTGTTTCAAATTTATTGCTTGAACGGACATTTTTTTTGACCGATATGCTCCTCGACTTCCTCCCTGAAATGTATCAGCAAACTTTGCAGCGGCGCTGCGGCCCCCGGTGCGAAAGCGCAATATGCGCTCCAGAGGTGTTTGCCCATGTCTTCCAGGATCGGTATCATATCTTCCTCGCCATCGCCATTTTCCAGGCGTAAAAGCAAATCACAGACATACGGCAGCCCTTCACGACAGGGGGTACACCACCCACAGGATTCCCGGGCAAAAAATTCGGTCAAATTCAGCGTGGCATCGACCAGGCACGTATTCTGATCAAACACCATGATAGCACCGGTACCCAGGCGATTGCCCACCTTTTTCAGAGATTCAAAATCCATCTCAATGTCATAATGCGCTTTGGGTAAAAATCCGGTGGATGCCCCGCCCGGCAGACAGGCCTTAAATTCGGATCCTGCTGGCATCCCGCCGGCATACTTTTCGATGATTTCATTCAGGCGGATTCCCATGGGCAATTCATAAACACCCGGCCGGTTAACCCTGCCACTGATACAGAATAGTTTGGTTCCCGCACCGGTGTCGGTGCTGGCGAGACCTTTAAACCAATCCGGCCCCTGGCGCACAATATGCGGTATGCAGGCAAAGGTTTCCACATTGCTCAGCACAGTGGGCAGACCCCACACGCCTTTTTCGGTCGGATACGGTGGCGGTTGCATCGGATTGGGCCGTTTGCCCATCATCGCATTTAATTGTGCGGTTACCTCTCCGCAGATATAGCGCCCACCGCTGCGGTGAACAACGATTTCCAGAGAGTAGTCACTGCCGAGAATGTTTTTCCCCAGATAACCCGCTTCTTGAGCCCGTCTTACTTCTCGCTCAAGGATTTTCGCCCCGCTTTCATACTCGGGCCGGATGAAAATGATGCCTTTCTCGGCCTTAATGGTATATCCGGCAATGATCATGCCTTCGATCATCATGTGCGGATTGGTGTGAATCAATACCCGATCTTTGAACGTGCCGGGCTCCATTTCATCGGCATTGCAGACAAGGTATCTTGGAAACGGTGCATCTGCGGCCACTGTTTTCAATTTAAAGCCCGTTGGAAAAGCCGCACCGCCACGACCCAGCAGATTGGCATCCTCAATCATTTGAATGATATCAGATTCACTGTGCTGTTTAAGCGTCTCTTTTAGCGCCACATAGCCACTATTTTGCTCGTATTCCTTCAGCGTGATGATGCGGTCCGGTTTACGATTTTCCAATAAGATCTGCGGATAGGTTTCCATAATCGTTTAGTTTACGAAAATCGATCTTCGTGTTCTTCGTGGTAAAATTTTTCTCTCCGAACACTGATTTCAGGGTTCACATTAGGCTTCGGATCGAAACTTTTCCAATATCTGATCGATCTTTTCCGGCGTGAGGTCGCCATAGACCTTCCGGTTAATCAGCATGGCCGGAGCCTGATCACAATATCCGATGCAACAGACCGGCAAAAGTGTAAACAAACCGTCGGTGGAAGTGCCGCCCACTTCGATATTGAGCTTTTCGCAGAGATAATTCTTTACGGATTCATACCCGTCCATCCAGCAAATCAGACTGTCGCAAACATGAATCACATATTTGCCCACCGGTTCGCGGTAAATGAAGGTATAGAAGGTGGCCAGCTCTTCCACTTCCAGAGCCGACATGCCCAGCAGCGATGCAGCCTCTTCCACGGCTGCATCGCTTAAATAGCCATAGTGATCCTGGAGAGCCAGCATGGCGTCAACCACCAGCTCTCGCGGATGATCCGTATGGGCAATCTGTTTTTCCAAAGTTTTTTTTAGCTTGTCCGGTAGCATAGGGTGTTTATATCTGTGGTTTTAGCTTTTCAAAGGTTTCGGGTTTCAGGTGTCAGAGGACAGAGGTCAGATGACAGAAGACAGCTGGTTAATTCCGGAAGATGAATCAGCTATTCTGACTTCTGTTTTCTGTCTTCTGTTCTCTGTTTTCTGGCATCTGAACCCTAACGATCGATGTCCGGTAAAATATAATCAACCGATCCGATGATGGCGATTAAATCCGCAATACTCTCACCTACGGCCATCAACGGCATGACCTGGACATTGGCAAACCCGGGCCCGCGAATGCGCACTCGATAGGCATAACCCAGGCCGTCGCTGACCACATAATACCCCTGCTCTCCTCTGGGAATTTCACACGCGGCATGCGCTTCGCCCCGGGGGATTTTAGGACCCCGGGTCACATTTATAAAATGATGGATCAGGCTTTCGATATCCTTAAGCATGTCCGCACGCTCAGGGATCCCATAACGGTAATCATCTGTTTTGTACCGGCCGGCCGGCATGTTGTCGGCCGCCTGTTGGATGATGCGAATACTCTGTCGCATTTCTTCAACCCGCACCAGATAACGGGCATAACAATCGCCTTCAGTGGCAGTTGGCACGTCAAACTCAAAATTTTCGTAACCCGAATAGGGCATTTTTTTGCGCAGGTCCCACTCCAGCCCGCAGCTCCGCAAATTGGGCCCGGTTACTCCCCAATCCATGGCATCTTGCAAAGAAATCCGGCCAACACCCTGTGTGCGCGCCTTAAAAATGGGGTTTTTGCGGATTAAATTTTCGTATTCCTGCAAGCGCTCCGGAAATATTTTGACAAACTGATCAACCGCCTGTTGCCAACCTTCAGGTAAATCGGCAGCCACTCCACCGATTCTGAACCAGGATGGATGTAACCGCCCCCCCGTGATCAGCTCGACAATATCCAAAATCATCTCCCGCTCGCGAAAGGTGTAGAAATTGGGGGTCATGGCGCCGACATCGTGAGCATAGGTGGCAAACCAGACCAGATGGTTGCTCAGGCGAAACAGCTCGCTGAGCATCACTCGAATCACCTGAGCCCGTTGCGGAACTTTGACATCCGCCAATTTTTCGACCGCCAAAAGATAGGGTAAATCATTGGCTGCGCCGGCCAGGTAGTCGACCCGGGCCAGATAAGGGATGAACTGGTGCCAGGTTTGACGCTCACCGATCTTTTCGACAGCCCGATGGTGATAGCCGATCTCCAATTCCAGGCCGGTAATTACTTCGCCTTTCAAAGAAGCAACATAGCGCAACAACCCGTGGGTGCTGACGTGATGGGGGCCGATATTTAGAATCAACGGGTGTTCACCATCCTCTGTTTTAGCATAAACGCCGCCGTCCACTGGCTGCAGCTGCTCGGCGTCTTTACGGGTATAAGGCGTCATTTCGGTGGCCCGACCCGGATGGCTTTTTCTCAAGGGATGGCCTTTCCAATCCGGCGGCATGATAATCC
Source organism: uncultured Desulfobacterales bacterium (assembly GCA_947259495.1). GTDB lineage: Bacteria > Desulfobacterota > Desulfobacteria > Desulfobacterales > JAHEIW01 > JAHEIW01. Next base: position 62,970 of record CAMYLV010000013.1, read on the forward strand.
GGCGCAGATTCGGATGGCCTTCAAATCGAATTCCCATTAGATCAAATACTTCCCGTTCATACCAGTTGGCCGAATGCCAGACATCCGTAATGCTGCAGGTAACCGGATCCTGGCCCTGCAAAGGCACTTTCACCCGCAGCCGGCTGGCAGAATCAAATGACAGCAGATGATAAACCATGGTGTAGTCCGGATAGTTTTCCGGTTGCCGGCGGGCGGATTCATCAATTGCGGTCAGGTCATCCAGGCGTTGATATTTAGGTGTGGCTTCAGCCTTCAGATAATGCAGCACATCTTTTAACCGGTTTTCAGCTACCTGAAGGGTAAGCATGTCGGAGGTCGGCTTCAGTAGCCGGACGGCATCACCAAATCGGGTGCTCAAATCCCGGAACAGGTTCTGATCGGATGAATTGAGTTCGATCTGCCGCGGCGGCGGGGTCCACATGAGGTCAGAGCGGCTGCCCCAGAAATCAGGTGGAATAACTGAAGTCCCCCGGATAGCGGTACCCTCCATACCAGGACCCCGGGGATCGCGGGATTTGGTTCGGCCATCCACCCGTATGGGTTTAACGCTTCCCTGGGTTCCACCTTTTAAATGAAAGATCGAACGGGCAGGGCTTTCGGTTTCAATTTTCTTTTGCAGTTCCACAAGGCCCTGCAGGACGGCCTCCGGCCGCGGGGGGCATCCGGGGATGTAAACATCTACCGGTAAGATTTGATCGATTCCCTGCACAACGCTGTACACATCGTACATTCCCCCGCAGTTGGCACAGGAACCCATCGAAATCACCCATTTGGGTTCGGCCATCTGCTCGTAGAGACGTAAAACAACCGGTGCAATCTTTTTAAAAACCGTGCCGGAGATAATGAGCAAGTCGGCCTGCCGGGGTGAAGGGCGTAGGACCTCGGCGCCGAAACGGGCCATGTCGTAACGGGCCGTCAGGGCGGTGGCCTTCTCGACAAAACAGCAGGAGAGCCCGAAAAACATGGGCCACAGGCTGTACTTGCGTGACCAGTTAATCAGGGCATCTGTGCCGCTCAGCAGGCGGTCACTTAATCTTTTTGGGCGATTGGACCCCAATCGAGTCCCCCCTTTCGCCAGATGTAAAGGAGGCCCAGCAGCAGCAACACGATGAAAAATGATATTTGCAGCCAGCCGGCCCAGCCGAGTTTGCCATGAGCGATGGCCCAGGCGAAAATAAAGGCGCCTTCCACGTCGAAGATCAGAAAAAAAATGGCTACCAGATAAAAGGGGACGGGATAGTGCAGGCGGGCAGTTCCGGTGGGGATAATACCGCTTTCATAAGGTCTTAATTTTTCAACAGTTTTTTTCTTTTCCCCGAGCCAGACGGCGATGAACAACTGAGATGCAACGAAAATTAGAATAAAAACCACGTAAATCACCAGGCTAAAAACGCCGGGTTCCCACGGAGAAAGTATGCCGGAGGAAATAATCGCATCCATAACGTTACCGCTGTCACTTTGATCTGAAGGAACTAAAACAAATTATCGTACAAAGAGAATTTGAAAAATTGGATGTTTGTTGCCGGTGCAACCGCAATCTGTTGAATGAAACAAGCCTGAATTCGCGCTGAAGTCGCCGGTAGTTGCTGACAAATTTTTTTATATAGATGAGAGCCGATAAAAATGCAAGGTGAATCACGGGCGCGTTCACCCCGTTTTAGGCTCTCCGGAGGGCGAACTGCAAATCCGCTCAAGGCTGCGGTGAATAATCCATTCGGCCGCATCGTATAGATCGGCCGCCACATAATGGGCACGCAGGCCGGCATCGGCCAGGCGCAGTTCGGCTTCCTGATGCTTTCCGGTTTTCACCAAAATCGAATATCCGCAGCCGGCCTCATGGGCACATTCGATGTCCCGGGCACTGTCCCCGATCATACCGCTGGCCGCCAGATCGATATGATATTTTTTTTGAGCCTGAATGATTAAGCCGGGCAAAGGTTTACGGCAATCGCAGCCATCTTGGGGCATATGCGGACAAAATAAAATGTCGCTTATTTTGCCACCCCCTGAATGGACAGCCGCTTTCATCTTCGAGTGAATATTTTCAAGTCCCGCCGGGGATATTAACCCGCGGGGTATGGCCGTTTGGTTGGTGATGACAACGATCATAAAGCCGGCGGCGGTTAGATCGCGCAAGGCTTCAATACTGCGGGGCAAAAATTTAAACTCCGACCAGTTTTTGATGTAAGCGGCAGAGTCCTGATTGATCGTTCCATCCCGATCGAGAAAAACCACCTTCTTTAGCAAAATAATTGGCTCCTCCAATATTTCTCTCAAACAGATCAAAACCCGAAGAAATTGATTATCGAAATTGGTACCCGGTGAAACTCATAGAGAACCAACTGGCACCTAAAAATTACAAATTAGCATGCAACTGGGATAATTTTTTTGACCCGCTTATTCGGCAACCAGAATAGCATCCGCAAATCCATCCTGAATGAGAATTTTTTCCTGTTCAACGGCCTCTTGCAGGGTTGAAAAGCGCCCGACCCGGACCCGATAAAAGATTTTATCACCTCTGTCATAAACCGCTATGTGCGCATTTTTATAGCGTTGCGCCAACTGACGCCTTTGTTTTTCGGCATTTTCACGACTCAAAAAGGCACCGACCTGAAAGGTGAAATTGCCGGAATAATAATCGCCGGCCGTGTACGTTGAAGCAGAATTACTCGCAGTTGTTGTCCGTTTGCCCAGTGCCACCACTTCAACCCGGGCGGTGCCCGGACCGACAATCCCGACTTTTTTGGCAGCCGTATAAGATAGATCAATTATTCTGCCGCGCACAAACGGACCGCGATCATTGATTCGGACCACAGCGCTGCGGTTGTTTTGCAGGTTATGCACCCGAACATAGGTGCCCAACGGCAGGGTTTTATGCGCCGCGGTCATGGCATACATGTTATAAATCTCACCGTTCGACGTTTTTTTACCGTGAAAATCGCGTCCGTACCAGGAGGCCAATCCGCGCTGGCGAAAGCCTTCAGAATGGGGCAGCGGCTGATACCACTTGCCAAGGACTTTGTAGGGTTTTGGATGACCGGGTTTGCCGGGTGGCGGCGGTTGAGATGTCGGGGTATGGCTCGCACAGCCGAAACCCCAGAAAACAAAACTGGCGCAAACCAGAATCAAACAGAAGTCGCTCAAACGGATGCGGTGACGTCGGTTTCCGTACATAACCATCAATTCTTTCGCCAGTGGGATCTGTCGATACCACCGGCTGCAGGGACGAATTCAGAAGATGCTGTTTCGAGTTCCGCCAGCGTTAACGCGTGCGCGTTTTGGGTTGCCTTTTTCGCGTTGGCCGTTTTTTGCCATTAAGAGCAAGTTCCAGAACGTCTTTCATTTTATCGACAAAATGAAAGCGGATTTCCTTTTTGACCTTGGGGGGGATATCCTCAAGATCCTTTTTGTTCCACTCCGGCAGGATAATTTGCTTGATGCCGGCCCGATGCGCAGCCAGAACTTTTTCCTTGATACCGCCAATCGGCAGCACCTGACCCCTGAGCGTAATCTCACCGGTCATGGCCAGATCCTTGTTAATGGTCTTCCCGGTAAGCAGCGAAGTCAAAGCGGTCAGCATGGTTACGCCGGCCGAGGGGCCGTCTTTGGGTATCGCGCCGGCCGGCACGTGGATATGTAAATCATGAGTTTCAAAAAAATCTTCATCGATATCTAAACTTTTGGCATTTGCACGGATAAAACTCAGGGCTGCCGTTGCCGATTCTTTCATCACATCACCCAGCTGCCCGGTGAGGGTCAGCCCCTTTTTCCCTTTCATAGCGGTGGCCTCGATGAACAGAAGCTCACCGCCGGTTGCCGTCCACGCCAGGCCGGTGACCACACCGGGTGTCGACACTCTGGACTTGGTTTCAGAAGTGAACCGGATCGGCCCCAGGTAACCGTGAATATCGTCGAGGTTGATGGTCACCGTTTTGACCTTGCCGGTGGCAATTTTGGTGGCCACACCGCGGCAAACATTGGCGATTTCCCGTTCCAGATTGCGAAGTCCGGCCTCGCGGGTGTAGCCGGCGATGATTTGCTTAAGCGCACCCTGGCTGAATTTTATCTGCTTGGCCTTTAAGCCATGCGCATCCCGCTGGCGGGGGATGAGGTAGCGCTTGGCAATCTTGAGCTTTTCATCCAGCGTGTATCCGTGCAGCATCAAAACTTCCATGCGGTCCCGCAAGGCCGGCGGTATGGTATCTAAAATGTTTGCGGTCGTAATAAACATCACCTTGGAAAGATCAAAAGGGACATCCAGATAATGATCGGAAAAAGAAAAGTTCTGTTCGGGATCCAGCACTTCCAGAAGTGCGGAAGACGGGTCCCCGCGGAAATCACTGCCGACTTTATCGATTTCATCGAGCATGAAGACCGGATTGTTGGATTCGGCCCGCCGCAGACCTTGAATAATTCTGCCCGGAAGCGCCCCGACATAGGTGCGTCGGTGTCCCCGGATTTCAGCTTCGTCCCTGACACCGCCCAGAGAAATGCGATGAAACTTACGGCCCAGTGCCCGTGCAATCGATTGCCCCAGCGAGGTTTTGCCGGTGCCCGGGGGGCCGGCAAAGCATAAAATAGGCCCTTTTGATTGGGGTTTTAACTTGCGGACCGCCAGATATTCAATAATACGCCGTTTGGGTTTTTCCAGCCCATAATGATCTTCATCCAGGATCTTTTGTGCTTTTTTGATGTCGACATTATCCGGGGTGCTGTCGTGCCATGGCAAAGCGGTGATCCAGTCCAGATAGGTCGACGCCACGGTATATTCGGCTGAAGACGGATGCATTCTCGCCAGACGCTCCAGTTCGCGTTCGGCTTCTTTATTGGCTTCGGGCGGAAGATTTTTTTCTTCAATTTTGGCGCGGTATTCCTCAATTTCGACCTGGGTTTCATCTTGCTCGCCCAGCTCCTCTTTGATGGCCTTTAGTTGTTGCCTGAGATAATACTCCTTCTGACTCTTATCCATATCACCCTTGACCTGACTCTGTATTTTACTGCCCAGTTCAAGGACGCTCAGCTGATGATTCACCAGACGGGTTACTTCTTCGAGGCGCTCCTTTACATTCTGAATTTCTAAAACTTTTTGCTTTTCCTGCGGACTGGCATTAATTGTGGATGCCACCATATCTGCCAGGGTGCCGGCTTCGGGAATCGACTTTGCCATCTGACCAATCTCCGGTGGCAGCCCCGGGGAAAGCTCCACGATTCGAATAAACTGGCCGATCAGGTTGGACATCAGCGCTTCAGTTTTCTTATCTTTTATTTCGTTTTCTTCCAACACCTGGATGCGCGCGCGCAGATAAGGCCTGCTATTTTCCCAGGATTTTATCCTGAAACGGTGGAGGCCCTGCACCAGAAGCTGGATGCGATTGTCCTGGGTTTTGGCCATTTTTAAAATAAGGGCACTGGTGCCGATCGAAGCCAGATCCTGGCGGTCCGGCTTATTTCCCTCTTCGGGCTTCTTCGATACAACCAGCCCGATGATCCGATTTTGGGCCATGGCTTCATCAATCAGACGTACCGATTCACCCTGCATCACCACCAAAGGCAGTACCATTTTAGGAAACAGGGCTGCATCAAACAATGGCAGGATTGGAAGCAGTTCCGGAATTTTTTCGGAATTAATTTCGACCGGGGGTTTTTGATCAGGTTTATCCGTCATGCGTTCCTCCAAAAAGGGTCAACTGGTTCGCCATTTTCATAAGATTCTGGAAGTCTTTTCAAAACACCGTTTCAACCGATTTGCGGCTTTTGTCCCCGCAGAGCGGGATGACGCTGCCAAAAGTCCGCAAAATTCGCTCCGAGGCGGTTTGGAAATGGCTTCTAAGCACTTTTGTGCTTTCTTTGGAAAACCTTTTTGCACCACAGAGGGCACCAAGTTCACAAAGCCCTATACTGGATTCAACTTATCCGTCTGATATCGGAATCTTATGGGTCTTTTCGATCGGCACTTTTGCCAGTCGAATCTCGAGCAGGCCGTTCGTATAACCGGCAGACACGACTTCCGGATCGATAGGCGCTGGGAGATAAAGGATTCTTTCAAAGCGGCCGTATTGAATTTCGGCCAGCCGGTAATTGGTCTCATCAGTGCAATGTCTGGCAACCCGGTTTCCTTGAATCCGGACGGCCTTGCTGCTGATTTCAACTTCCAGATCATCCTTATCGACTCCGGCAACCTCCGCAACGATAACGATTTCATCCGGCGTTTCATTCATGTCCATCGGTGGTTTCCAGGCGCGTTCGGCAAGTGTGAAAGCCGGACTCATTGATCGAAACATGTCTTCAATCGTTTTTTCAAGGTTAGAACCCAGATGACCAAAATCTTCGGCAATTCTAATTTTGATAAAGTCCATCGCCGGCTCCTAAATTCTATACACAGGGTTTGGTTTATTTGTCAGAAAACGAAACAAAATAACACTGATTGCCTCCTTTGTAAAGCTTGACAAGAATACAAGTATGATTACGTTTCGAGCGAAGTAAACGCTTATTAAATGGAGGTTTAGCCATGTCAATCGTAAGATGGGATCCTTTCCGAGACGTTGCCGTCTTACAGGATCGTATCAATCGAATTTTTAACGAGTCCTTTGGCGTCTCGCGCGAGCTGGATGACGACGTCAGTCTTTACGACTGGCGGCCGCCAGTTGATATTTACGAAACGACCGACGGTTTTATCCTAAAGGTGGAGCTGGCCGGCGTTGAAAAAGAGGATGTCTCGGTTGAAGTTAAGGATAATGTTCTGACCCTCAACGGGGAACGGCTTCTTGATCCGGAAATCAAAGATGAACATTACTATCGAAAAGAACGAACCTTTGGCAAATTCCACCGATCGTTCACGCTGCAGGAGTCGATCAAGCCCGAACAGGTTAAGGCATCCTTTAAAAACGGTGTTTTGACGATTGCCGTCCCAAGGCCCACGGAAGAAAAATCCGAACAGGTCACCGTCAATATCGACTAACGTATTTCTCGGGTCCTGGTGTCACCACGCCCCGCCGACAGTCTCTGATACCCTCTCCCAGGTGCTGCCTGCAAGGCACCCCTCCGGATAATCTCCAGCTTGTAAAGCGGGCCGGTTCGATCGGCGCCATCATGATGCGATACCCTGATTTAGGGGCTGGAAAAAAAATTGCCCTTTTAACATAAATGCCGTATGAATCGGCTATGGCCGCCGAAAACAAGCAGACAGATAAACTTGTTATCGGTTCCCAGTACTTTTTGTATTTCGGGGTACTGGGGATTTATTTGCCTTTTTTTAACCTGTATTGCTACCATCTGGGCTTCAGCGGTCTGCAAATCGGAATTTTGTCTGCCGTACGATCGGTCGCACTGGTGGTTTTCCCCCTCATCTGGGGCGCTCTGGCCGATCGCCTCAGTGCCCGCCGCCCCATCTATATCCTGTGCAGCTTCTGCAGCGCCCTGATCTGGATGCAATATCTTTTTACGGTTGACTTCGGGCCTATGCTGGTCGTCACCATTTTTTACGGAATGTTCTATGCCCCGATAATTTCTTTTCTGGAGGCATTCACCATGGACATTCTGGGAAAGGCGAAAAAAAGTTACGGTCAAATCCGCGTCTGGGGGTCCATCAGTTTTATCGCCGTCGTGCTGGTACTCGGCAAAATCATCGACCTATACTCTGTGGAGATCATTGTTGTTCTTATTTTGGCCGGATCGCTGATGTTTTCGGTAATCTCCACCCGAATTCCCGCAATTCAGATGGTTAAAAAGAAACGCCCGTCCAAGGGAGCCAGCAGTTTGCTGGGCGGCCGGGTTCTGGTGTTTTTGTTTTGCGTATTTTTAATGCTCGTCAGCCATGGGGCTTATTACGGCTTTTTCTCGATTCATCTGGAAAACCTGGGATATGGCAGCACTTTTATCGGATTTACCTGGGCGTTGGCCTCGGCAGCCGAGATTTTGGTGATGATCCGATCCGATCAAATATTTCGCCGCTTTTCACTGGAATCGGTCCTGATTTTTTCCTTTATGATCGCCGCTCTGCGCTGGTTTACTCTTTTCTTTGCCCAATCCGCAGCAGCAATCCTACTTTCCCAGGTTTTACATGCCGTAACCTATGGCACCTTTCATATTGCCAGTATTTTGTACATCGATCGCCTGACACCCGACAAAGCCAAGACCTTGGGGCAGGCGGTCAACAATGCCGTCAGCTATGGTCTCGGTTTGATGGTCGGTTTCTTTTTCAACGGCTACTTATATGAAGTAAGCGGTTCATTTACCCTGTTTATGATCAGCAGCCTGATTGCCTTATCGGGTGGCCTATTTTTCTGGGGGTTTTATCTGGTGGATCGCAGAAGTAGGTGATGAGGACTGAGGGCTGAGGACTAAGCCAATACACTATCTTCAAACTTCTGCGTTAAATAGTACTCAAAGGGTAATTTCCCGAGGTTAGAATTGAGTATCGAATATTTTGAAACCGCTTCTTAATCTTTTTTGGACGGGAAAAGCAGATACCTTAGCCAGTGCCGCAAGGTATTGTCGCGCAACAACTGCCTGTCGAGTTGATCAATTTCTGCATACAGGTTGGCGGATTTTGAAAACCATTGCTGGCGAGTCGTAAATGATTTCTGTGGGTCAAGATGCTTGACAACTTTGGCCGGATTACCGGCCGCAATGCAATTTGAAGGAATGGAAGTCACGACCACGGCCCCGGCTCCGATGATGCTGTTTTCGCCGATGGATACCCCTTTACAGACAATGGCGCCGTCTCCGATCCATACGTTGGCGGCGATGTTAATCGGGTCCGTTTTACCAAATCCAATCCGGTTATAGATATCATGCCAATCGGAATCGGTAACATAAACACCGTTGGCGAGCATGCAATTATCACCAATATGTATTTCAGACGCCGAACTCACTCTGACACCCGGACAAACAATACCGTAATCGCCGATATGAATATGTCCACTGACCTGCCGGTCTGTCCAAACAGACAGCCGCACCCTCTGGTCCGAAGTCGCAACAACGGTAACATGATCACCGATAACAACCGGAGAACCGAATACTTCCACATACCAGGGTTTGATAATAGTGGCGGATTTGCCAAGAGCGGCAAAATGCGGTCGTAAAAAATGCGCGGTGTAAAATCTTTGAAACTTCAATAACGCTTTTTTGATGACATATGGACGGTGATCTTTCCGCATGGATGCTCTCTTTTCATAAAGTTCACCACAGAGGTCACAGAGACCACAGAGGTTTATTTATTTTGATAGGGATCGCCGTAACAAAAAACCGAAAACAAATTCTCTGTGAACTCTGTGGGCTCCGTGGTAAGGCAATCGGAATGAATGGCACCGATTGAAAAGGACCCGCTTAGGCGGAATCGACGAACGGTGATAACCCGGATGTCATCCAGAATTGATGACTGAACAGCGCACTTGCAGGGGTTAAGTTATAGATTGCATCCGCGGCAATCAATGTCACCGCATTGGTCCAGGTAATTTTATCCTCCGGCCATATGGCCAGCTCCGGGCAGGTAAATCCGCACCAGTAAGATCCGTCTTCATAGCGCCGATCACTGATCCAGTTAAAAACGATTCTGGCCAGTTCCAGGTTGCCCATGCCGGCCAGCGCCAGCGTCAGCTCCGCCGTTTCGGCAATGGTTACCCAGGGCTTATCCGATACGCAACGCACACCCCGGTCTTCGACGACAAATTTTTTCCAGTACGTATCAATCCGCTTTTGAGCGTTCGTGCCGGTAATGACACCGGCCAGAATGGGATAGAACCAATCCATCGAAAAGCGTGATTTGGTCATATTGAACAAATAGGGTTTGTTTTTAATGGCATCTGCCAGTTTGATGCAGGCAATTTTCCATGACGGTACAGAAAGCCCCAGTATTTTTGCTATTGCCAGAGCGCATTTGACGCTCATGTAAATGGAACTGGATCCCGTTAAAAGCGCCATGCGATCGATATTGCCTTTGGGGCTTATGGCCCAGTAGATTTCCCCATTGGGGGTTTGCAGACTCAGGGCAAAATCTATGGCCCTGGAAAGCGTTGGCCACATTTGCTTTAAAAGGGCACGGTCCCCGGTTATTAAAAAATGGTGAAACAAGCCCACCGCAACATAGGAAGTCAGATTGGCGTCTCTGGTTTTATCTTCGGGGACCCCTTGACGGTAAGCCGTATACCAGCTGCCATCTTCAAGTTGCCTGTCGGCCAGCCAAAGAAATGCGCGTTGCGCTTCTTTATAGTATCCGCCCACGCTGAGACCCATGGCGGATTCGACGTGATCCCAGGGGTCTGATTTTTGGCCCGCAGCCCACGGTATCTCGCCATCGGGTCGCTGGGTCCGGGCAATAAATGACGCAACCGCACCCACACCGAACTCTGAAAGCGGAAGCTGATTGCTGCTTGATAGTTTAAAATCCACTAGACGTCATATTCCTTTTTGCGCGTGGTAAAGAAGAATTCATACAAAGGAATCGGTCGTTATGCAAGCAGAATATCATCGGGTTTGCTGGACTTGCCGTCAATAGGATGAATTTAAATCTCTTACAAACTTTCATGCAAGATTCAGGTATTGACCCTTCAGTCGCCATTTGAGCACCCATAATTCCGGTTTACTTGTAAACCATTTTTTCCTTTTACACGTCTTTGCAGACAACACGCATAACAGTTGTGGACAATCGTATCTTGAGCCATTATGATGAGAACACTTCTCTGAAGCATTGTTCTTATGAGCGGATAAATTGGCAGATACTGAAAAATGACTCCAACGACACAGAATGCGCCTGGACCTCAAATCACTGAACCGCAGCTGACACAACTGGTAGAAAAAGCCAGAGATGGGAACCGCCTGGCTTTTGATCAACTGATCGATCGCTACCAGGGAGATATCTATCGCATGATTTACTACCGCTTACGCAAACAAATGGATGCAGAAGATTTGACCCAGGATGTATTTATTCGTGCCTATCGCAGCATTGCGCGACTGAGGGAGCCGGAACGATTTCGCAGCTGGTTGTATACGATTGCCGTAAACCGGGTCTACGATTACCTGCGCAAAAAAAGGGTCAGATCCATATTCAAATCATCCGATGAGGGCCCTGAGAGTCACCCGGAAGTAGACCAGCTCCGCGAAAAACCCGAAGCGCTGGAACAGGTTTTAAAAGAAGATTTCTGGCGGCAGGTTGCACGGATCGCAGAGAAACTATCAAAAATGGAAAGCGAAGTATTTATGCTGCGCTTTATGGACGACTTAAATATTGCTGAAATCGCCCAGGTACTGAAAAAAAGTGAAAGCACAGTAAAAACCCATTTATATCGAGCCTTGGCAAAATTTAAGAAAGAAAAAGGCTTGCGTCAGTTTCTTCAGGAGGACTTAACGTGAGTCATCACAACTCTAACAAGCACCATCTGGGAGAAAACGACATTCTGCAGGCAATGATTGATGACACTGTTCTGTCCCAACGCTTGAAGCAGCATTTGGATGAATGTTCACATTGCCGCTTACAAAAGGAGCACTTCGAACAGGAGCTGACACGTTTGGGGCAGCTGGCCAGACGCTATGCACCTAAACCTCATCGGCGGGTAACCATCGTTGCGGACAGGGTTAGATCGCCTTTTTTAAACTGGAAATTTGCCTCTGGCGCTGCGGCGGTTGCCGCTGCCATTATCATCGTGTGGGCGACAGTTTTAATTCAAAGTCAGCCGCCAGGTAGTGTTGGAAATTTAGCACAAAATATGGTAGAAGCAGAAAGACTGATGACGGAGATAGATGGGCTGGTAGAAAACGCATTGCCACCGATCTACCTGGAAATTGTGGGTGAAACCGACTTGAACCCGGACGAAGAGTTTATGGATTTTCTCATTCCGGCCACCGGAGAGGCCCCTCGAACCTCCGCATTAACGATGAAAGGACCCGCAAGATGTTAAAAAAGGTCTTGATTGTCGCGCTGCTGATCTTGACGATCAGTCTGCCCGAGGTTGTCGCCGCTCAGGATGTACCTTCCGGTAAGTGGTGGTACAATAAGAAAGTGGTTCAAAATCTCAGTCTGACCCAAAAAGAGGTCCGCCAGCTGGATCGGCTCTATGAAGACAGCCACCGCAAGCTCATCGATTTAAAAAGCGCGGTAAAAAGGGAACAGTTCGAACTCGATACGCTTCTGGGGAAAGAACCTGTCGACGACGCCAAGGTTCGCAAACAATTCAAGCGCCTTGAAAAAGCCCGCACAGACCTGGCCAACGAGCGCCTGGGGTTTGTAATCCGCGTCAGGGAAATCATCGGTGCCGATCGCTTTCAGCAGCTGAAGACGTCCTATAAAGAGTGGCGTTAGGATGACTTTGTCCTGAAGCGCCTTTTTTCCCTAATTTTCTGCATATCAGCGCTTTAAACCCGCCTTTTTTTCACACTTGACTTTAGTCCGCCCATTGTTTAACTTACCTTAGGAACCATCAGGCTTTTAGTTGAAACACGTATTTACCAACGCAGGATTCGGTTATGTTTATACGGATCCTCGAATTGCACAGTACGCTTTCCTATTTTAACCGTCAGCTTTTTTCAGGTTTACCGCATCCCATTAACCGTGGCCTTCGTTTATAAGAGGAGGGGCTAATGAAAAGGGCTTATACCAAATTACGCGTTTAAAGCCTCCAACGACGTTTGTCGCTCGTTTGGAGGCTTTTTTATGCCCGCAAAATTGAAAGGGCTAACATATCGGCGCGTCAGGGCGGCCATTTTTAGGTAACCGGCCGATCGGCGTCAAAGGTGATCAATCGACATTGCGCTCAAAGTTGCAAGAAAGGAGGAAAAAATGCCTGACAGCGTGTACAAAGTCATCCGACTGGTAGGAAGTAGTCCGAATTCCTGGGAAGAAGCCGCCAAAAATGCAGTGGATAGGGCGAGTAAAAGCCTGCGAGATTTAAGGGTTGCGGAAATTCAAAAACTGGATCTGAAGATTGAAGACGGCAAAGTTGCCGCTTACCGTGCCTTAGTGAATCTCTCCTTTAAATATGGCGGCGAAGGGTAAGCTAACAGATGTAGATCCATGCACACCTAAAATTTGAAAAGACCCTTGTAAAAGGATAAACCTCCAAAATGAACCTTAACCGCTTCTTTTGGAGGTTTATTTCTTTTATACGGTTATGCAGAAAGTCCGATAGGCGTTTGCGATTACCGTCAGTTCGGTGTGCGAAACTTGTGCTAAAAAAATGTCGAGTCAACCATGGTTAGCGTCCGCGAGCATTATGAAAATCATCTTGCCCATTACTACGCCTGGATTTCTGGCGGGGTTGAGATCAATATTGTGGAAAATCGAAAGTTTTTCAAGGAGTGCGGCATTCGACCGATCAACACCGGCCAAGCATTTGATCTGGGGGCCGGTTGTGGGTTCCAGTCCATCCCGCTGGCTGAATTAGGATTTCGGGTCATTGCAATGGATCTGAGTCCCCGGCTCCTGGGGCAATTAAAAGAAAACGCCCCGCATCTGCCGATCGAAACGATTTGTGATGATTTATCAAATTTCAGCAACTATGTCCGCGGCACCATCGATCTGGTCGTGTGCATGGGGGATACGCTGACCCACCTGAATGCCCTTAAAAAGGTTGAAGCACTGTTGCAGCAGGCCTATACTGTCCTGGCGCCCGGTGGCTGTCTGATTCTATCGTTTCGAAGTCTATCTCAAGCGCTCGTGGGACTGGACCGATTCATTCCGGTCCGAAGCAACGCTACAACCATTTTTACCTGTTTTCTGGAATATGAAAAAAACACCGTTAAGGTGCATGATCTCATTTATGAGAAAAAGAAGGGCCAATGGGCGTTGCACAAAAGTGCTTATCGAAAACTGCGCATTTCCCCGGATTGGACCCAAAATTTCCTGCAACAAATTGGATTTATTGTAGAATTTTATGATGAAAAAAAGGGGCTGATTTTCATTGTCGCCCGAAAAAATTAACGGCAAATTTTGAAAAGCCGGAGCACATTGATAAAACCAACGGGCTTGACGTTTTTCATTGATTTTTACCAGCCAATCGAATAGACAAACAGCTCAAAGAGAAACAAATCCAGGTAGAATAGATTAACAGTTAACCACGCATGAAAATCCTTTTTAAAATTGCAGCGCAACAGGCCGGGACTGGCCCCTCCAATCTAAATTTGTCTGATTGATAATGGATCTCATTCAATATCTTTGGCTGGGCATTTATCTTTTTGCCTTGGCGGCGCTTTTGACCTATGGCATGAATTGTTGGTTTCTCATGCTGCTTTACCGTCTGAATTATCCGAAAGCGGTCCACCAACATCAACGCATCAAAGATGCATTTTACCAGAATATTCCTTCTAAAGATTGGCCCCAGGTTACGATCCAGCTTCCAATTTACAACGAACGCTATGTGGTCGAACGGTTGATCGAATCCGTTTGCAAAATCGATTATCCAAAGAATTTGCTGGAAGTGCAGGTGCTCGATGATTCAACCGATGACACTGTAAAAATCGCCAGAACCATGGTCGCAAAAATGAAAACCGCAGGCATTGATATTGCCTATATTCATCGGACCGACCGCCGTGGATTTAAAGCCGGTGCCCTCAAAAAGGGGCTTAGAACCGCCAAAGGTTCGCTGTTGGCTGTTTTTGATGCTGATTTTATACCCGCTCCGGATTTTCTCAAGGAATCGGTGCCCTATTTTCAAGATCCTCAGATCGGTATGCTGCAAACCCGCTGGGGCCATATCAACAGTGATTATTCTTTGCTGACCCGGGCGCAATCCATCGGGATTGACGGCCACTTTGGAGTGGAACAGGCCTCACGGGCCTGGGGTGGGCTATTTATGAACTTTAACGGCACCGGTGGTATTTGGCGAAAAAAGACGATTCAGGAAGCCGGCGGCTGGCAGGCCGATACCCTCACCGAAGATCTGGATTTAAGCTACAGAGCTCAGCTTAAGGGATGGAAACTGATGTTTGCATCGCAGGTGGTTTGTCCGGCCGAGATCCCGGTAACGATTAACGCATTTAAGTCCCAGCAACATCGCTGGGCCAAAGGCTCGATTCAAACCGCCAAAAAAAATCTGGGCAAGCTGTTTAAGTCGGACGTATCGTGGCTCGTAAAGATCCAGGCCTTTTTGCATCTCACCCACTACATGGTCCATCCCATGATGCTGCTGGTGGTTTTGACATCGATCCCCATGCTTTACACCCAGTGGTTTTTTGACAACCTGGCGTATCCGATTATGATTTTTACACTGCTGTGCCTGGCGACCTTCGGCCCATCGTCCCTGTACGTTTTTTCCCAGCGCATCCTATACCGCGACTGGAAGACCCGTATCAAATATTTGCCGTTTTTAATGTGCCTGGGTACCGGAATTGCCGTTAACAATACCAAAGCCGTACTGGAAGCCCTTTTTAATATCAAAAGTGGATTTATCCGCACCCCCAAATACGGGATCCGGCAAAAAGGCGAAAACTGGAAAAACAAACGATATGCCATTCCACTGAATGCCGTGTCCATTCTCGAATTTTTTCTCGGGCTTTATTCCCTGACCGGACTTCTCATGTTTTTGTTTTTCAGCAAGTATCTGGTCAGCCCCTTCCTTTTGATTTATACTTCCGGCTTTTTCTATGTGTTCTTTCTTTCGGTGAAACATGGCTTTGGAAAAACTGCATCAAGCTAAATCATCCACCACCCCTTTCCACCCGGTTCAGCTGGCCATTGTCGGCCTGGGCCTGATTTCAGGCTTGCTCTATTTTTTTAATTTCAGACTTCAGTCCTTTTTTGGAGAAGGTCAACTGGTTGCAAAATCCAATATTCATTTCTATGTTCTTCTATTTGGGGTTTTAAGCCTGTTGTATCTGAGCGGCATTTATCTCATCTTTAAACATCGGGCAATATGGGGACATTCAAAAAGTTTGCTGTCTACGATTGTACTGTTCGCCGTGGTGTTCAGGGCTTTATTGGTGCCAGCCAATCCTGCGGTGCTCTCGAAAGATCTGTACCGCTATATCTGGGATGGACGGGTTCAGCAAAACGGCATTAATCCTTACCGGCATCCGCCGGATGCCGAGGAACTGAAGAAACACCGCGACGATCAGGTGTTTCCGAATATCAATCGCAAATCCTACCCGACCCTCTACCCGGCCGGCGCCCAGCTGTTTTTCCGACTATTTCACATGATCGCAGGAGACAGTGTCTCCGGGTACAAGGGCCTCATGACGGTTTTCGATGTGCTAACGCTTTTTTTGCTGCTGGCGCTTCTGAGGGTTTATGGCTTTGCAGAAACACGGCTTTTGATCTATGCCTGGAATCCGCTGGTTATATTTGAAATCGCCTACAGCGGCCACCTGGAAGGCCTAACCGTATTCTGGATAGTACTGGCCTTGTTCCTGAATGCCACAAATAAACAAACCCCGGGCATCGCTGCCCTGGCGGTCTCAAGTGCCATCAAGCTCTATCCGGCTCTTTTATTGCCGGCCCTGTTGAACCGCGGCCAACGCATTAAAGGAAGCCTTGTCTTTATCAGCACCATGGTTTTGCTTTATCTGCCTTTTTTGGGGGCCGGGCGTAAGGTTTTGGGGTTTCTACCGATATATTTACAAAATCCATATGAAAGTTTTAACCTGGGCCTGAAATATGTAATGATGCAGCTGCTGCCACAAATTAATTATTCCCTGTGGAGCATCGTTTTTTTGCTCGGTTTGATAGCTGCCGGTGTGTTTATTTTCTTTAAAAATAAACACCCGACCCAGACGATCCGATATGCCTTCATTCTGATGGGGCTGTTGATGGTCCTGATGCCGGCATCCTTGCACCCCTGGTATGTGATTATTTTGATCCCGTTTCTGTGCTTTTATCCTGCGGTTGCCTGGTTGCTGTTCAGCTGCACCGTAACGCTGTCTTACTTAAAGTATGTGACACCGACGGGCATCATGCCGGCATCGGTCCTTATGCTGGAATACGGCCTCTTGTTTGCACTGCTGGCAGGCGGTTTTATCGTCAGGTGGTACACCCTTAAAAAACGCGGGATCGCCTTAACCCCCGGGCAAAAGGATGCCTATTTTCTGGCAAATCTTTAACAACCTGGGGGGCTGGTGTGACATTTTAGAAAGATGAATCGAAGCGAGATGTTGACGATATCCGTCGTAATTCCAACATACAACGAAGCCCGGGCCATTGGCGAGGTGGTCCGAAGCGTCCCGCACACTCGGGTCCGGGAAGTCATCGTTGTTGACAACGGTTCCACCGACGGCACCGCAGAGCGAGCGGCAGCGGCCGGCGCCCGGGTCATTCATGAATCACGCAAGGGTTATGGTGCGGCCTGTTGGGCTGGCGCGCAGGCCGCCCGCAAAAGCGATCTTATCGTGTTTTTAGACGGCGACCGCAGCGACGATCCCGGACAGCTTGAGCTTATTGCCGACCCTGTGATACGGGGTCTGGCAGATCTGGTCATCGGCAGCCGGATCGGCGGCAACCTTGAAAAGGGTTCAATGCCGCTGCACGCTCAACTGGGCAACCGCATGATTGTGTTTCTGCTGCGCTTGCTTTATGGTGTCCGGATCACTGATATCGGTTCGTTCCGGGCAATACGAACCCGGATATTATTTAATTTACACATGGAGCAGATGACCTACGGCTGGCCGGTGGAAATGGTCGTCAAGGCCGCCCGCAGCAGATTGCGCATACAAAGTGTGCCCATCAGATACCGTAAAAGAATCGGGGTTTCCAAAGTCTCAGGTTCCTTTCGCGGCAGCGTTCTGGCGACTTATTATATGTTTTTGGTACCATTAAAGTACTTATTTAAGGAGTAAAATCCGAAACTCGAAATTCGAAACAAATACGAAATACAAAATCTAAATGTTCAAAACACGTTTTGAATTTTGGTGATTTGATATTCGGACCGGTCCGGTGGAATGCCGCCAAAGACGGCCCTCCTGCGGAGGATTCCACTGGGTAAATTTCGGATTTAGATATTCGTGTTTCGCATTTTTTTTAATGGGAGAATTTAGATGGTTTCTCTTGGAATCGGACTGACCAGTGATTGTAATTTGAACTGTGCGCATTGCTACCGTGATCAGAACCAAATTGAGAACCTAACCCTGAATGATATTCAAACAGTGTGCGCAAGCATCCCCGTCAGCGCCATCGGTTTCGGTACGGGTGAGAACGGTCTAAATCCGGAATATGCTGACATTATAGAATATTTGCACACCAGACAGGTCAAGCTCAGCCTGGCTTCCAACGGCTACACCCTATCGATTACGCCTGATGAAAAACTGAAATATTTCAGCGATGTCGAATTTTCGGTCGATTTTCCGGATCAGCCCAGACAGGATGCGTTTCGCGGCCAGGGCAACTGGCAAACGGTGATGGACGGCATCGCCAGATGCCGTCGTCTGGGAATTCGGGTTTCTATTCTGGCGGTGTTGATGAATGTCAATTATAAAGACCTGGGTAAAATCGCCGCACTGGCAGGTTCTTTTGGGGCTGACTTTAGAGTCAATGTCTATCAACCCATGTATACGGTTGAATTTATGCCGAGTTTCGACCAGTACTGGCAGGCGTTTGATATTCTTTTTAAAAACACCGAAATTATCTCCATAACCGAACCCCTGGTTAATACGTTTTTGGGCGTCAAGGACCTGACTGGCACGCCGTGCGGCGGTCACAGCATGCGCGTTACACCCGATGGGCATTTAAAAGCCTGCGTTTACTGGCCGGAGTCGGATTTGACTATTGCGGATCTGGCCCAACACAAGGAAGCGGTATTCGACTCACCTTATTTTCGGCAGACCCATCAGACACCGCCATTCTGTCTGACATGCGAACATGTTCAAAATTGTGGCGGCGGATGTGCCGCCCGGCGAAAATTACGAAACCGCTTTGATGAGCCGGATGAGTTCTGTCCGATTTTTAAAGACAAACGCATCCATATTGCCGGGCAGCTGTCAGCGGCAACCAAACCGACCAGAACCGGCAGTATATGCACAACAATCGTACGCTCCTAAATGAGCGTTTCAAATTTCAAAAATGGGTAAAGATTCTTATTTTAAGAAATTATATCGATTTATATTTTTTAAAATTTGAAACCCTGCGGGCTTGCCGATCTT
>CAMYLV010000013.1:82077-345603 GCA_947259495.1 uncultured Desulfobacterales bacterium
AGCTAAGGAAATCCTTCAGGGGCTGATCTTCGACCGCGACAATTGCTCATTAAGAGTACAGGTTAATAAAAATATGGCTGAAAAAGGCGCGAACCCAAATCTTCCCCGCAATGTGTATGTGGAGGTGACCAATCGATGTAACCTCAAATGCAACGCCTGTATTCTGTATCGGGGAAGCTGGGAATCGCCACGCGATTTGACATTTGACGAACTGGTCGGCATAACCGATCAATTGCCGCAACTTGAACGGATCGCCCTGCACGGTATCGGTGAGCCGCTACTGAATGAAGCATTGCCCGCCATGATTCGCCATTTGAAAAATCGCAACACGTTTGTATTTTTTAATTCCAACGGAATTCTGCTGGATGAAAACCGGCAAAATGAGCTCATCGACGCCGGCCTGGATGAACTGCGCATCTCTCTGGATGCCGCCTCAGCGCAAGGATACAAAGCCATGCGCAACAGCGACAGCTTTGATCAGATCGTTGCCAATTTACGCTCTTTTGTTAACCGCATGCGATGGCAGCAGGTTTCCCGGCCGACACTTTCGCTCTGGTATCTGGGAACCCGTGAAAACATTAACGCGCTGCCGGAGTTTGTGCAACTGGCCGCTGAAATCGGTGTCCCTCAGGTTTATCTGCAGCGGCTGGTATATTTCCAGGATGAAGACGGCTATGGACTGGCAACATCCGAAAACACCCTGGTGGCATCGGACGGCAACATCCGGCACCTGGTAGAACAGGGTCAGGATCTGGCAAAACAGCTCGGTATCCAATTCAAGGCCTCGGGTATGAAGACTCCCCTTGAAAGTGTTCAGGCAGATGTTGGTAACTTCCATTCCTGGAAAGAGTGCTTGCGACCCACAACCCTGATGTACATCACTGCAAATGGCAACGTCCTGCCGTGTTGTATCTCCCCCTTTTCGACCTCTGATTATGCTTCCATCATATTGGGCAATGTGCTTGAAACCCCGCTAAAAGAAATTTGGCTGGGGTCGAAATATCAATCCTTTAGAAAGTCCCACCAAACAGCCACCCCCCCAAAAAGCTGCCGCGGTTGCGGAGATCTCTGGAGCCTCTAAAATTGACAATTTTGTGTTTTAAGGATACGATAAACAAATATTCGTTATCCCATGACAAAGAGAATCTGGAGGAGGCACAGAATGAAATTAATTCGGCAACGATCGAAATCCCTTAGTGTTTTTCTGGTCATCTTGATGGTTCTGTTGACCGTACCCTATCAATCGGTGCTGGCCGCCATGGTCGAAACGGAAGCAACCCTGGCGATAACAGCCGCCGGACAGGAGGCCCGCAACGCAATCAAAACGATCCTGGCACGTGAAGATGCGCAGGCTGTTTTAAGAGCCCAGGGAATCGACCCCCGCGAAGCCCTGGCACGCGTTGACAGCCTCACCGATGCAGAAGCCCGGCGTATTGCCGATCAAATCGAAGAACTCCCCGCCGGCGGCGGGTTCTTTGTGACATTCCTGATCGTCGTGGGTGTCATTATCATTATTTTGGCCATTACGGATGCCATGGGTTATACCAACGTCTTTACATTTATCCGATAATCGCAAAAGCAAACGGCACCGCACGCTGGATCTATGGCAACGGTTGGTTCTCTGGGGTTGGGTTTTTGGACTGTTCATTTTTAGCGGATGCGCCACCACACCGACAGATAAATGGTACCAGGCCTTCGATAACATCCCGCCCCGGCACCAATTGAATGCGGTGCCGTTTTACCCGCAAAAAGAATATCAATGCGGACCGGCATCCCTGGCTATGGTTCTTTCCTGGGGTGGCCTTCAGATCGGTCCGGATGAACTTACCCCCCAGGTATTCACTCCTTTCCTCAAGGGCAGTCTGCAGCCGGCGATGATTGCTGCAACCCGCCGGCAGGGAAGAGTTGCCTACCCGATCAGCGGAGCAAGCGTGCTGCTGCAGGAAATCGCAGCCGGACATCCGGTCATCGTGTTGCAAAACCTGGGGCTCGCCTGGATTCCGGTCTGGCATTATGCTGTGGTCATCGGTTATGACTTTAACGCGGATGTGATCATTTTACACTCCGGCGTCACAAGTCAGAAAAAAACGGCCTTAAGGACTTTTGAAAATACGTGGGCTCGGGGTGACCACTGGGGCCTGCTGGTGTTGCCGCCGGATCGTTTGCCGGCGACGGCTGAAGAAAAAGCATGGGTTTCGGCCGTTGTGGGACTGGAGAAGGCCCAAAAGTGGGCGGCCGCAGCCGAAGGGTATCAAACCGCCTTGTACCGCTGGCCGCAAAGTTTTTCCGCCCATATCGGTTTAAGCAACAGCTATTATGCCAAGGGGGATTTGAAATCTGCGACAACCGTC
The DNA here is from genome assembly GCA_947259495.1 of uncultured Desulfobacterales bacterium. Lineage (GTDB taxonomy): Bacteria > Desulfobacterota > Desulfobacteria > Desulfobacterales > JAHEIW01 > JAHEIW01. The sequence continues at coordinate 84,429 of CAMYLV010000013.1, forward strand.
CTGCAAAAAACGACGGTCCGATTCCCGCATGAAGGCGTGGTCTTTAACAATCTGGCCCAGGTGTTATGGGAGCAGGGGAAAAAACAGGAAGCCATAAAAGCAGCCCGCCAGGCCGTACAGCTTGGCGGGCCATTTGTAGAACAATTTCAAAAGACCCTGGATGAAATCCAGGCGGGAGAACCCAAATAGGGGAAAATTGAGGTCAAAAAACCTCATCCAAACCCGCCCGCCTCGCCTGCTTGGCTGGAGGGCGGGCGGGTTTGCGTGCGTTGCGGCTGTACGACCGAAAAAAAATCAATTAATCCTTTTTTTCGAACAATCCTTTCACCTTATCGGTCACACCTTCTGCTTCTTTACCGGCGCCCTCAACAACACCGGCTGCTCCCTTGGCGGCCTTTTCAACTGATTTGACGCCGACGCCGCCCAGATTCTTAAGCTGCTCGTTTAAAGCCCCCATCACATTCGGTGATTGAATTTTGCCGTAAAGGGCAGCAAAAATTTCCTTGGCCACTTCAGCCGGTGAGGCCCCGCCTTTCTTTTTGCCGATGTCTTTGAGGTGTATGTCGGGAAGATCAGCCTTGATTTCCTGGTCACCGAGCACCCCACCGGGCACGGCAACCGCCAGGTTCACCTTGCCATTTTTGACAATAAAATTGTTAATGATCAGCTGCTTTCCCGGGCCCTCTTTTGCGGTCTCTTTTTTGGCAGAACCTTTTTGGGGCACATTTTTTTGCACATTGTTTAAAATCGATTGGAAATTATCGGTTTTACCCCGCTTTTCGTAAGTGATCTCAGGTCCGAGCACCTCGACGCTGTTAATAGTGATGGTATCTCTGGTAATTGAACCCTCATCGACATCCACATAGACGGAGCCGACTTTCATGGCGCTTGGTGATTTGAAGCCCTTCGGATTCCCCAGGAAAAACTTCTTGAGCTTGGCCTCGGCCGAAAATAGAGAAATTCCGACGTCATCCACCCGCAATTCTGTGTTCGTAATTTTAGGACCGTAGGTGTTAACCGCCATTTTAACCAGCGGGCCCAGCTTTGAAATGCCCACAACCACCACAACGATTAGGAGGACGACAATAGCACCCAGACCGATAAATATCCATTTCTTCATAATGTGATCTCCTTATTCATCTAAAAAAGATATTTGATTTTAATGAGAAAAGGGTTCGAGAGAGAAGTTTTAAGGATGATTTTAGGAACGAAATAGGGATGTGTCAATATGAGAAGAGAAGAAAAATAATTCGGTAATCAAGGCTGAACAGTCAACACTCTCATTGCTTGACGGCCCTGCCATGGCGGGCTGTATCGGGCGAAGATGGGTGCAGCAGCGGGCGATATGTTTTTCCTTCCACCTGTTTCAGGTAGCGCAACAATTGCTGTTCCAGCTCGGCCGCCAGCTGCGGTTTTTCTTCTACCCGGTTTTTTTTCTCCAGGGGATCCTCAGTCACATCGAATAACTGGATAAGATCCAGTTCGGCAAAATAGATATATTTCCATCGCCAGTTTCGAAACAGAAAATAGCGGCGTTTAAAAGAAGCCCGGCCGACGACATCTCTTTGAAGATAACGGGTGCGATCATCGTTTAAAATGAGCGGTACCAGTGATATCCCCATATGCGGGTCATCGTAAGGCGGATCAATGACGTACCCGGCCAACTCGGCAATCGTGGGCGCCATATCCGCTGCAATAACGGCAACATCTTCAAAACGTCTTTGAATACCGTGTAATAATAGAATAGCCGGAATCCGAATTTCTTCTTCATAAAGGGTATGACCATGCAGGCTGGCGTCGTGCTCCCAGAATTGCTCACCGTGGTCGGAGGTAAACAGAATAACGGTTTTGTCGTAATAATGATTTGATTTCAGCCAGTTGATAAAGCGTTCAACGGCGCCGTCCAGATAGGACAGATTGTTGTCGTAGATATCTCTGGGCGAGTCACCGAAATTGATGCCTGCAGGTTTTTTCCACAGATCATTGTGCACATCCATCAAATGCAAAAAACAAAGGAAGCGCTCGCCAACGCTGATTTTGGTGATCGCTTCACGAGCCGCATTAAATACTTCATCTGCAGTGGCGGTACGCCGATCGCTCACCGCCCGGGGGGTGGTCAGCTCGGTGACCGGGTGTTCCGGCGGAAAGATGGATCGTGGGCCAAAACCTTTCATCACCATATAATGCTGGATACCTTCTACCTGTGCAATTTTAAGGTATAGATTTTCTTTATATAAATCCGGTCCATAAAGGGTGAAACGACTTCTACCGGCGACCAGAAACGGAAATGCCGCAAAAGAGCCACCTCCCTGGCTGTAGGCCCGGCGAAACGAGACGGTCTCTTCTTTTGCCCATTTGTCCAAAAAGGGTGTCAGGTTACGAGGGTAGCCAGCGGAATGAAAAGCATCGCCCCTGAGCGCATCGACGACAATTACCATCAGGTTGAAATCTTCCGGAAGCAGCGATGGACCCACTTTTTGCAGCTTCCAGGGTTGCGGCCAGGGATGGGGCTGCTGATTTAAGCCCGGGTTTTGCCCCAGCCGAACCCAGCGGTCAAGTTTGAATAAGCCGGCAAGCTCTCTGGCATAGGCCGCTTCCACCCGGGTCAGATCACTGAATTGCAGCAAAATTGTTTTAGCGTTCGGATAATGATTCAGCAATCCAAAGGGAACAAACCCGACGAGGGCAACAACAACCAGGATCGCCCAGCGTTTTCCAAATCCGGATAACAGGACCTTTTCGGAAGAAATCACTTCCTCAAAAATAAGTACCAGCGCCCCGGCCGTTACAATTGTAGATATTTTTAATAAGATGCTTTTCAGATAAGAAAAGGCGGTAAACCACGGATTGAATAAATCACCGTATAACAACACATAATTCACAAGGCCGCATTGCAACACAGTTGACAGAAGCAGCATGATCCAAACAGCGCGGCGATACCGTCTGGTAGTGATCAGCCAAAACAGCGGATAGATAACGAATACCCCCATTGAAACACAGACAAGTCCCACCGGACTGCGTTTTTGATTTTGGGGCAGGTATTTTAAAATTTTCCAGTGAGCGTGTGACAGAAGGGCTCCGCCGGTTGCAGACAGCAAAAAAGCCAGTACAATGACAGCGGGTTTGAGGCCAAGCTTGTTGACCTGCCATTCAATTGCAACCATCAGCGCTGATAGCGTGATAACGGAGTAAAAACCGCAAAGTAGAACAAAGGGCAGAAAAAAGTAAAATCCTTTCAGAGAGGCTTTGGCGTCCAACTTTTCCTGAAAAGAAGTCGACAGAGCAATTATGACCAGCGTTACGATACCAAACCACAATCCCGTTATACCGGCAAATAATGCGGGAATGAGTTTCTGCGGGACAATCGCGATACTTGAATTCAGGTGGATAAATTCATTTAAGCGGTGCCGGGAAGGATCCAGCTGGACAACGATGACATTTAAAATAATGAGCAGCACCAGAAACAATAGCGTATGAGATTCTCTATGTCGCATGCGATAGGGGGTGTTCCTGTCATGGAATCTTTGATACCAGAAAACGGTATAACCCTGCACCAGAATTGTAGCCACCAAAAAAAAGGCCACCACAGATGTTAAATGATTCCAGCCTTTCAATACCACCGGCGCCAAAAGCCCAACGCATAGAAACTGAATGCTCGCCGATATTTTAAGCGTACCCGTATGGGGGGTTGCATTCGACTGGATCCAGAAATACTGCAATCCGCCGACAACGATCAAAAACCCTAAAGCCAGGCCCATTAAAAAAAACAAGTGTTCTCCAAGAAAAGCAAATCCCGGACTTTCACCGGCTGATATTTCGTGGCCCAGCTGGCTGTGGATGGCTACAAAAAGATAAACGAGCACAAAGATCAGACATGCCCCGCAAAGATGCAGACACGGAAGGGTTTTGGATAGTTTTTTTAGGAGTGCCGTATATTTGGGTTCAGTTGAGCTCATTGAATAATAAAATTCCAAATCTTGCAAATTCCACAAGGGACAGCACACTAGCGGAAGGGCGTGAAAATCAAATCGCCCGTCAGTCGAAAGGCAATGCTGTGGCATTGATGGCATTCGATTAACTTCTTCCTGGACAGCGACCAGGTGCCATTCGGCGTATAGCGCGCATAATTCCAGTCAACCGGAAAAAATGCTTCGGTGGCAAATATCGTCGCAGGCGCCAGTTTGGTCATGACCTCAATTTCTAAAAGTCTAGCGTCGACTGCGCGCGAAGCATCCCCCTTGTATCCTTCCAGAATGAGAGTAGCCCCAACCGGCCAGATTCGTAGCGAATCCGGCATGCCGGCATTTTTTATTACTTTCGTCCGCTTTAAGTCCGATTGACGGTAAAAGATCCAGGCGCTCTGATCACTCGAAAAGCGGCGTGTTTTGATAAATTCTCTGGACCATCCCGCCCGCGGAGTTCCGGAAGCGCTCCGATATTGCGGCAGCTCCAGCTTCTGGTTTAAATAGTGATGGGTGGCAGGAATAACGGTTGCAGGCTCACTGAAAGGCCTTAGGCCCGGCGGTTTCAGCAGCCAATCCGAATCTGCCGTATCGCCCACCATCGCTGCCAGCAGAAAGCAAATGAGGATTAAACCCAAGCAAAAATAATTAATCTTTTTTTTCAATTTCATCCTGAATTGGGATGATGCAAATGGAACGGGCTCTGCAACCCTCAAAATATTAGCACAAAGCCCGGTCGTTAATTTCAGGAAAACGGCTTAAAAAAAAATTGGACAGATCTTATAGGGATTTCAAATAGTCAATAAGGACTTTAATTTTCAAATCTTCAAGATGCTTGAAAGGCGGCATCTTCCCACGCCCGTTGACGATCGTATCCCGGACGTTTTCTTCGCTGGTCGGTCGTCCCGATTTGGGGAGTTTGGGATTTTTGAATAGCCCCTGTAAGCCGGGTCCCACCTTTGTAACCTTGCGATCAGTGAAATGACAGCCCGAACAGTTGGCGGCAAACAGATCTTGGCCGGATTGAGTGGCCTTGGCATTTTGCAGCTTGGCAAAAACCCATTCGCCGGAGCGCTCGGGCAGCTGGAAACTGCCTTGCAAACGGATCTGGTTTTCCGGGCACGCCAATTGGAGTTCTGCCCTGCCCTTTACCCCTTTGAGCCGGAATTCCATTGTTACATTATTTTCTGTTTGCGCCATTTGATCGATCAGAATATCGCCCGCAAACTGCTTGCCGCTGAACTTTCCCGCCTGTTTCGGGGTAAATTGATAGACCTTGTCAAAGTTGGACTTCCAGATCCCGGCCACCTCGCATTTTAATTTTTCAGCATGGGCAACCGGCGGCTTGAGCACGGATTGATTCACACCGCTGTATATCGGGCCGTTGCTGCACTGATGATCCGCCACCACAAAAAGCCAGTTGTTCAGGTCTTCTCCATCAAGCGGCAGTGGAATAAAGGGAGAACCATATTCCCCGCTCGGAAAATCCGCCTTTTTATCCTTCAGATCGCCGCTGTCCGGAGCCAGGCGGTAGGACCGATAACGCTGTGTGTCAATTGCCAGCATCTGGGGGCCCAGGTTGCTGTTGGGATCATCGACCCGCATTTTAATTTGAAAGACCTGATCGGAAATTTTATTAAAGCGAATGTTGGAGATACGCGGATCATCACCTGGATTGCCGTCGACAGGCAATACGACCGGGATCTCATTATCAACACCCGCTTTGATTTGCACCTGCAGCGGAAAGTAGATATAGCCTTCACTGTAAACATGCAAACCCCAGGGGCCGCCGCTCGGCAACGGTATTTTAAAAGTGCCGTCGGACCCGATAGCCCCGCCTGCGAGGAAGGCATCGTTGTGCAGTTCACCTTTTTCCAGCGCCACGGCTCCGCTCGCAACCACCTTGCCATCGGCGGTGATGACTTTGCCGGAAATGAAGGTTTGCCCCCATGCCTGGGGAAGATTCCAAAAGGCCAAACAGGCTAATAGGCAACAAATAACAGTTCCCGAAATCCTTTTTGATGATCTTCGCGGTCTCATTGTATGCTTTTTTCCTTTTGTTAGGTTCAAATTAATTTTTCAATATGCTGCTTCACAGTGTTTTTACATAATCGAGTAAGGCCTCGACCTGCTCTTCAGAAAGGTGCCCGAAGGGCGGCATTTTGCTGAAAGGCGTTTTTAAGATCTCTCGGAAGTTATCATCTGAAACCGGCCGGCCGCTGATGGGAAATTTATCCTGTTTGAAAACACCTTTCAATCCAGGTCCCACCTTGGTGGCCGTGCTGTCCGTAAAGTGACAGGCCGAGCAGTTTTGCTCGAAGAGCTGTTCGCCCCGGGCTGCCAGACCTGTGGCTTCTGCACCGGCGGGCTCGTGGGTTCCGTACACGAGTTCCCCGCCAAAATATCCCAGGCCGATTACGGTCAACAGGCAAAGCGTATAGATGGCCACAACCGTTTTGGTGAAACTGCCGGCCAAAGCACCGTAAACCACGGCAACGAGAAGCAAAAATAACAGTATTGCGGCCAATACCAGTTTCATTTTGATCGCAAAAAGGTAGGCCCCGCCAAAGCGATGTTGCCAGTCCATAAGCCCCAGCAGGATTGTGGGCAGCGCCATAATCAACGCTAAAATCAAACAATGACGTGCACTTTGGGCCAGGTTTTTGCGATTAAAAATCCAGGCAATCAGCGCGAATAGGAAGGCTCCAATGATAAGCCCGGCCGGCAGATGGGTGGCCGGTGGGTGCAGCGGATGCGTGTAGCCAATTTTGGCCAGAATTTGGTAAATGGAATCAATCATTTTTGAGCCCCTTTCTCTCTATACATAGAGATTGGTACCCATTTTGGAAATTGAGCAGGGTTGACAGGCGTGACACGCGGTTTATTGAGGGACAGTTAATGATTATCCCAACTGCAAGTGGCGTGTCAATTGGATTTTTCGCCACCCGTTGCTTTCAGCCGCGCATTCGCAAAGCCGCCTTCGAAAGGAAATTCGGATCTCGCTATTTTTTTAAAAAACGATTTCTGATTGCAAATTAACCGCTTCGTAATTAACTTTTTTGAATAAATCACGAGGCATTAAAAGTTCCGGAGCAAAATAAAGGTGTCAGGATTCAGAGGTCAGAAAAAAGCTGAAGTTAATGACCATCTACCTTTCCCCGGTCACATCAGACTTCTGTCATCTGACCTCTGTTCTCTGATAGCTGAAACATTAGTTCCGATAATATGGGTATACCGAAATTGCGCGTCTGTAACAAATTGTAGCGTGGGAGGAAACAGCGATGAGCGAAAAGGCAATCCAGGATTACTACCCCGATGAGTACAGTCATTGCTATGGCTGTGGGCGCTTAAACGAACATGGTTTGCAAATAAAAAGTTACTGGAACGGAGAGGAAAGCGTCTGTAAATTCCAGCCCAAACCCTACCACCTGGCATTGCCCGGTTTTGTTTATGGTGGCCTGATCGCCTCCTTAATCGATTGCCATGCCATCGGCACCGCTGCAGCCGCCAAATATGGTGCTGAAAAGCGCGCCCCGGGGACCGATCCGCCCTTGCGCTTTGTGACTGCCTCACTGCATGTCGATTACCTGGCGCCGACACCGATTGATGCCGCTCTTGAGCTTCGCGGCCGAGTAAAAGAAGCTAAGGAACGCAAAGTGATTGTTGACGTTAGCCTTTCTGCCAACGGGCGCACATGCGCACGCGGAGAAGTTACGGGCGTCCTTATGCCTGAAAGCATGATGTCATAGACGCAAACTGTTGCAGGTAAATTTAGCCACGAAAAGCTTGACCAATGCCACAAAGTGGTATAAGTTAATCAACAGAAAGAAACCAGAAAACAAACATTAACCCCAACCATCCAGGAGAAAAAAATGAAAGAGCAGGTTCAAAGCGCGTTGGATGACATTCGGCCGTCACTTCAGGCAGATGGTGGTGATGTGGAACTGGTCGATGTGGTTGACGGCGTCGTCACCGTCAGATTGACGGGGGCCTGCGGCGGATGTCCCATGTCACAGATGACCCTCAAACAGGGTATCGAAACCTATGTTAAAAAGAAAATCCCTGAAATCGTCAGCGTAGAGTCCGTATAATTTCGGCAAATCTTACATATCTTCATTCAGTGACCGCCGCGGTTGTCGTCCGGCCAAAAGTTTTTGTCCTTTCAAGGTCCTGTTTGCGATCACCAGTCTGATATGCGGGTCGCAAGCAGGGCGCTTGCTATATTTCCCATACACCGCCAAAAACCGACCTTCCCTCAATCGTTTGAAAAACGAACATCAGTGCCAAAACGTGCAAATCCGATGGTCCCCAGCACCCCGAATACAAATGCGACGATGAAATTGGTTGTCGGGCTAACCAGCCATAAAAAAGCACCGCCAAAAGCCGCGACGGAAACACACACATCACGGATAAAATAATATAGACCGTACATCCCCGCTTTGCAGGATTCCGGCGCCAAATCCAGTATAAGGGCTTTACGGGTCGGCTCACCAAACTCTTTTAATCCCCGGAGAACAAATGCTGGAATCAGCCACAGGAACGACTGGCAGAATATAAGCCCCAGCGGGAAAAATGTAAAAAAGATAAAGGTGATCACAACAAAAGGCTTTTTGGCGGTTTTATCTGCCAGGTGAGCGACCGGAATATAGACGAGCACCGCGGTGGCCATTTCAATAGCGGTCAGCAGGCCGAATTGAAAAGCCGTGACGGGTTGGGCAATCGTTTGCATGCACCAAACCACGACAAAGGCGTAAGGGATTTGCTCACAAAACCGAATGAGGATATCAGATACCAGCAAACGCTTCAGCGAAACATCCATCGATTGAAACAATTTCCAGGGATTTTTTTCAGGCGTGATGGTGCAATCGTCAGCAGATGTCGGTTGGGCATCATCTTCAATTAATTTTTGCTGCAACAAGACGGCCATAATTGACAAGGCCAACGCCACGCTAAAGGCGATGCGAACACCCCGCTCAACGCCCCATACGCCGATGCACAACCCGCCCAGTATCGGTCCCAACGCCATTGGAAAGCGACGCACTAGCGAATGCATGGTGACGCCCATGGTTCTTTTGTTGGTCGGCAGCACTTTTGCGATCAGGCCCATGGTTGCCGGAAGAGAAATGGCCGACCAGGCCAGAAAAAAAACAGCACCGATTAAAACCGCCTGCCAGGCCGGAATCAGAATCACCATTAAAAAACCGGCCATGGCCATAAAATTAAACACCAATAGCGCACGCTTGGCGCCGATGCGCTCGGAAAGATAACCTCCCGGAAATGCATAAATGGCCGATAGGAAATTATCCAGTCCATTTAACAGACCGATCGAAATCACCCCGCCACCTAAAGCCAGTAAATAAATAGGCAGGAAGCGCTCCGCCAAACGCTCGCCCATACCCACCAGAACCACCATAAACAACAACCCCACAGTGCTTTTGGTCAATCCGAGAAAGTTCGACACAATTGTGAGACGGCTCATCGGCGGGTCTCCTGAGGAGAGTAATCTCCGATCTATTCCTTAACTAACTGATATTTAATAGTTTTCTTAGTATGCATAAATAGTTGTCGGATCTATTTTAGTGCTTATACTTATTTTTGAATACAAAGTCTAACAATTAGAATGATCATTTCTTAATGTTTTCACCAACAGAATGACAACAATAATCGGAGGTGCCAAGATGAGCCATAAATTACCCGCGCTTCCATATGCATACAATGCTTTGGAGCCTTATTTTGATGAACAAACTATGCAAATTCACCATACCAAACACCACCAGACCTACGTCGACAAACTCAATGCCGCTCTGGAGGGCCATGACGATTTACAGAAGAAAAGCGCAGAAGATCTCATAACGGATCTGAATGCCATCCCGGAGAAGATTCGAACCGCTGTCAGAAATCACGGCGGCGGGCATGCCAACCATAGTTTTTTTTGGCCCCTGTTGTGGAAAGAGGTCGATTTTGACGGTGGCGTTGCAAAGGCCATAAAAGCCAAATTCGGCGATTATGATACCTTTAAAGAACGGTTTTCAAATTCAGCCGCCCTGCTTTTCGGCAGTGGCTGGACCTGGCTGGTCGTTAAAAACGGTGAACTTGAAATCACCACCACACCCAATCAGGACAGTCCCTTGAGTCAGGGTCAAATACCGATTCTGGGCCTGGATGTCTGGGAGCACGCGTATTATTTGAAATATCAGAATCGTCGACCGGAATATATTGCGGCATTTTTTAACGTGATCAACTGGGAAAAAGTTGATGAAAACTTTAAAAACGCGATCCAATAAGCTGCATTACACCCCTAAAGGTTAAAATAGGAACAGGCAGGCTGTAATTAGACCGCTTTCCATAATTGTGTTCCGATTCACGGAATTGCGGCATGAGTGGTTGTAGAAATAAACGTTTTAATATCGGAACGTTTTTTTGACAACCACTATAAAAATCCAAGAGGGCAGGTTAAATATTATCCTGCCCTCTTGTTTCATTAGAAATAGCATATCGGATGGGAATTCGACCGAGACGGACCTCAGGTAAATGACGAAGTTTTGTTACCTGTTTTAGACAGGGGCTCTCATCTTGCGCCAGCCCTCCTCCATAAACTTCTTTTCACGGTTCAGCCCCCATTCCTTCATGGCCTCGTAGTAAGCATGCAGATCGATTTTGGCAAGTTTTTGAATTTCAGCACGCTCTTGATTTCTTCTTTCTGTATCATCCGGTGTGATGCCGACCCAGGTGGCATAGCCCTGGTCGAAAACCCAATCGGCCGTCACTTCCTGGGGAGCGATTCCCATAGATGCCGCATGGGTGCGCAAAACATCCATATCCAGCTCAAGAATCCAGTCGTTGTCCCAGACCCGATCCGAGCGCCCGGCGTCTATCTCTTGGCTGCAGACCGGGCAAAAAACCTTGGTCACCGAAGATTCCGCCAGAACCATCTTTCCGAAAAAAATCTCAGCCGTTTTTTGCCCGCAGACACAATTGGTTTTAAAGCTTTCACACATATCTTAGCCTCCTGGTGGAGAAATGTAATGATTGTATCAAAAAATATTTATCAAAGACGTGAGAAAATCCAATTGATTTAGGTCAAATAACCAAAGCCTGAAATGCATCTTTCAAATTTTAAAAAAGGGGGTAAACTGTTTATAGGGGCTGTTCATTGCCCAAATTTAAGCCTAATCCAACTTTTTCAGTATTGATAGTCCAACTAAGCGATGCCCCTTGTGTTTTTGCTTGTCAAGCGTCGTAATATGTTTAACTTCAGCCTTGTATATTCCAGAAGGGGCAGTGCCTTCGGGAGATATAAAATCGGCCTCCAAAATCTGACCGACTTCGATCATTTGCAAAAAAGCAGAATCCTCTTTTATCAGAAGCCCTGCACCTTTGATAGTTACATTTATTACTCTGAATTGATAAATTGGTTTACCGACAAACTTAATTTCAATACGATAATTCCTTAGTTTCGCTCGTCTGGGTTCAGACCTTTTGTCTGTAGCGATGTTTTCCGGTAAATCCTTTTGCATGTAACCCAATTCCGATATTTTGTTTAATCAAGCAGTCAACGAGAGGTTGCCATTAAAAAATGATCATCACAATTTCAAGATATCTATAAATTACGAAGATGTTATTAATTTTACAGGTATGATCTGAATATCGCAAGGAATTTTAGATGGTGACACGGTATCGTCTAATGTGGAGGCTTTTGATTTGCAATTCAGGCTTAGATGGCAGCTGATGTTTTTACAGATTGCACAATGACAAATATACCCAATAATCGCCTCATAAAAGAGGTGGAGAGGAGCGAATGCTCCTCTCTTTTTTAAGGTATTGATCTACTTTGCTTTCTTGATTTCAGCAATATGCTCTTCAACGGCCTTGGCTTCCTCCTGCAGATCGGCCAGATGCTTTTCTAACCCGGCGATCCTTTGTTTTTTGGTCATAAATCGCGGCCTCAAATACGGAGGCTCATCGCATCCGCAAAAACAGACATTTTGATGTCCCCATCTCTGTAATCCCTGATGGCTGCCCGTGGTACAACACATATTTTCACCTCCTCTCGTAGAATAGTTTTCGAATATTCGCATATACTAATATAATTGAGTAAAAAAAAGCGCCCGCCTATACAAACTCTTCGCCCAGCGTTTCCCGGAGTGCGGCCCTATATTTATTCAGTCCATCCGGATCAAGTGCGTAGTGCATAAAGGCGCCATGTCGATCACCGCGAACCAAACCCGCCTGTCTTAAGATGCGCAAATGCTGCGAAACGGCCGATTGTGTGACACCGAGCTGGTGAGCCAAAGCATTGACGCATAAAGGTCCGCCCTTACAAACTCCCGGTTGGCAGTCGTTTAGCAGCTTAACCAATCTTAAGCGGGTTGGATCTGATAGGGCTTTGAAAATCTCAACCAGTTTCTCTACTTCATCCATAACAGTATATCAGTATATGCTAATATGCTAAATATTATGTCGTCCTGACAAAATTGTCAAGAGGAAATTGCCCTGAACTGGACAAATGATTATGTCTTTATTTTGGGGGATAGAATGTGCGTGGCGCTGCCCAGATAGAGTTCGGCGGCTTCGCCTTCGGTTTCTGAAAGAGTGGGATGCGGATGAATGCTCAAGGCCATATCCTCGGCCAGAGCGCCTATCTCAATGGCCAGAACACCTTCAGAAATGAGTCCCTCCGTATTGCGGCCGCATATCCCAACGCCTACAATCCGACCGGTTTCCGGATCAGCAATGATTTTGGTCAGGCCTTCGGGGGCGCCCATAGTCGTGGCGCGACCTGAAAATTTCCAGGGAAATCGCAGCACCTTAATCGGAATCTTTTCAGCGCGGGCCTGTTCTTCGGTCAGGCCGCACCAGGCGATCTGCGGGTCAGTATAGACTACGGCCGGGATAGCACGCACATCAAATGCGGACGGTTTCCCGGCAATCACCTCTGCCGCGACCTTGCCCTCACGGGTGGCCTTATGGGCCAGCATGAGACCGCCGGCCACATCTCCGACCGCAAAAATGCGCTCATCGGTGGTGCGCAGTTGATCATCGACCTTTATAAAGCCCCTGTCGTCAAGTTCCACCTTGGTTTTTTCCAATCCGATATCCGTGACAGAGACCTCACGGCCGATGGCCACCAGCACGCGATCAAATCGCTGTTCGGGTTTTTCCACATCACCTTCCAATATGACCGCCACCCCATCATCTGTTTCTTGCAGGGAGGCCACTTTGGTTTTTAGATGGATCGATTCAAAAATCGTGTTTAGCCGGCGTTGCAACGGCTCAACCAGATCCGCGTCAACACCGGATAGCAGACGGCCTTCAAGTTCAACCAGACTCACCCGGCTGCCCAGCGCCGCGTATACTGTTCCAAGTTCCAGGCCGACATATCCGCCGCCGACAATGAGCAAACTCTGCGGCACATCCGCCAGCGCCAGAGCGCCGGATGAGCTCATGATGCGGCCGCCGGGTTTAAAATCTGTGCCCGGAAACGGAATCGGACGGGAACCGGTTGCAATAATGGCATGCCGAAATTTGATGTGACTGACTTCACAATCATGCAGTCGCGCTGTATTGGCGCTTTCAAACTGCGCGCGCCCCTGCAATAATTGAACGCCGCGCCTATTGCTTAGACTGACCAGACCGTCGGCCATCGTATCGATAACGTTAGCCTTCCATTCACGCAGGGCCTTCAGATCGATGCGAGGCTTGTCAAAGGTAATTCCCATCCTTTCGGCGCGCCGGGCATCATGAATCAGTTCGGCTAAAAAAAGAAACGTTTTTGAGGGAATACAGCCTTTGTACAGGCACACCCCTCCCGGCCGCTGGGCCGGATCTACCATGGTCACGTCCAGCCCCAGGTCGGCAGCGCGAAAAGCGGCCGCATAGCCACCCGGTCCGCTGCCGATGACCAATAGTTCAGCTTCCTGCTCTAACTCACCCATTACCATATCTAAGCCTTTGATTTGTTTGTCGTTAGTTGTTTGTTGTGCGTTGCTTGCAGCTTCTATTTTTGGACTGCTGGCCACTGGCCTCTGGCTTCATGCTTTTGGTTATTAGCCGCATATAGTGGTTGTCAAAAAAACGTTCCGTCATTCCAACGTTTTTTTCTACAACCACTTATACCCCAATTCCGTATTTCGAAATATTAATATGGAAAGCGGTATAAAATCTGTTGCTGTCCAAAATGAGGGCTTTTTGCCAATGTATCGATAATTGAGGATTAGTTTGTGTTTAGAAATGAGGATTTTTTTTATTGTGCAAGGCCGCACAAGGATTTTAGCCTTCGGCGTACTTGAAGTACATTGAAGGCTGAAATCCGCGGAGAACGCCGCACAACGTAAAAAAGACCATTTCTAAACGCAAACTATTAGATCATGGAGATAAGAAGTTCATCCGGATCTTCCAGGGCTTCGATAACCATTTTCAAGAATTTAATGGCATCGGCACCGTCCAACACACGGTGATCGATGCAAAGCACGATCGGCATGATCAGACGCGCGGCAATTTCATGCTCGCCGTTGTCTTTATCAATGACAGCCGGTTGCAGGCGCCCCTGGCCCATTCCCAGGATGGCCACCTCGGGAAAATTGATAATCGGCGCGAAATATCCCCCGCCCATGGCACCGGCATTGGTGATTGTAAATGTTCCGCCCTGCAACTCCTCCAGCGAAACCTTACGGGACCGAGTCCGCTGGACCAGATCGTGCAATTCGATGGCAAGCTCTTTGATGCTTTTGCGGTCAACATCGCGAACCACCGGCACAATCAAACCATTGTCAGTGTTCACCGCAACGCCGATATGAAAGTAATTCTTAAGGACGATTTCGCCGGCGGCAACATCAAGGGCTGCATTAAATTGCGGATAGGTCTTAAGCGCGGTGGCAACCGCCTTTAAGGCAAATACCGTCATCGTCAATCGACCGCCCTCAGCCTCGATGTCGACCTTGTGTTTCTGGCGAAAAGCTTCCAGCTTGGTGATGTCGACCTCATCCTGACTGGTCACATGGGGTATTTGAGTCCAGGCAATAACCATCTGTTTGGCGGTTGCCCGACGAATGGAGCGAAATGGCACCCTTTTGACAGGGCCCCAGCGGGAAAAATCGGGCAGTGTTGGTGATGGAATAATGACCTCAGCCTCCGGGATCGCATCAGGAACAGCCGGCGGTCCGACCGTTTCCGGGCCCGTTTCGGCAAAGGCGCGAACATCATCAGCTGTGACCAGACCGCTGGGACCGGTTGGCGTGAGGCGGTGAAGATCAACGCCCAATTCCCGTGCCAGGCGGCGGGTTGCCGGTGACGCCGGCACCGGCCCTTTTCTTTTGGCGGTCTCCGCAACGGTTACCTCTGCTTCGGCTAAAGTGGCCTCTGCGGGCGCTTCTACCGGTTTTTCAGTCTCAACCCCATCCGCTGCTTCGCCGTTGCTAAAGGTTATCATCACATCCCCGACCTTTACCGTATCTCCGGCTTTTACCAGCACCTCGGCCACTGTTCCGGTAAACGGTGACGGAATTTCCACCGCGGCTTTATCGGTCTCGACCTCTAGTATGATATCGTCTTCTTTAACCTCCTGACCCACAGAGACATGCACGGCAAGCACCTCTCCCTCATGAACGCCTTCGCCTAGATCCGGTAATTTAAATGCTCTGGCCATGTTTCCTCCCAACAGTGCCTATCAAGTTCTTTAAAAAAAACTGTATATGCTTAATGCCGATATACTTTGGCAACGATTCGGCTTCAGGCCGGTGGCCGCTTGCTTCTGGCTTGGACCTGGTTGAGATGTCACTATTTGTCCATTGTCTTCTGATCTCTGCCATCTGATTTCTGTCCTCTGTCCTCTGTCCTCTGTCCTCTGTTTTCCGACGCTAAGAGGCTGCCAGCACCTTTCTGGCGGCGCGCAATATGCGTTCGGTATTGGGCAAATAGGCCTTTTCGCGGTTAAACAATGGAATAACGATATCATATCCGGTAACCCGCTCTATCGGGGCCTCCAGATAATAAAAGGCTTTTTCCATCAGACGGGACATAATTTCGGCAGCGGGTCCAAAACTGCGCGGGGCTTCATGAATCACGACTGCCCGACCGGTTTTCTTTACTGATTGGATTAAAATTTTTTCGGCCAGCGGTGAAATTGTCAGCAGATCGATGACCTCTGCCGCAATCCCGTCTGTATCTTGCAGCTGCTGAGCTGCTTCAAGCGTGGGTCGCATCATAGCCCCGTAAGATATCAGAGTTAAATCCTCGCCTTCCCTGACCCGTTGCGGTTCACCGATCGGCAGTGCCTCTTCTGCTTCGGGCACTTCCTCTCTGAACGCTCGGTACAGGGCTTTGGATTCATAAAAAATCACCGGATCCGGGTCCCGCATAGCGCTGACCAACAGGGCACGCGCATTACGGGGGCCGGAGGGAATGACCATTTTGAGCCCCGGCGTATGAGCCCAGTATGCTTCCCGGCTTTCGGAGTGATGTTCGAGTGCTCTGACACCACCGCCGTACGGCGTTCGCAGGACCATGGGAACAGTGAACCGCCCACGCGAGCGCCAGCGCAAACGGGCGGCATGATTTTCGATCTGGTGAAAGTTTTGATAACTGAAACCGGAAAATTGAATCTCGCAAACCGGTCTGAGCCCATAGGCCGCCATACCGATGGACATACCGACAATGGCAGATTCAGCCAGCGGCGTATCCAGCACGCGCTGGTCACCGAATTGTTTGATCAGACCGTCGGTTACCCTGAAGACACCACCGTCAACCCCGACATCTTCTCCCAGAACGATCACGCGATCATCTTTTTCCATTTCCTGCTGTAGGGCCAGATTGAGGGCCTGAACCATGGTCATTTTAGCCATCTTTGCCCTCCTCTGCGCTTTCGGATAACGCATGCGTCAACTCTTCTTTTTGCTCTTTTAAAGAAGATGGCATCTCAGCAAAGGTATTATCGAACATATCAATGGGATCGCCCATTGCTTCCATCTGTTTTTCCGCACGGTCTATGGCCGTCTGAATTTCTTCCAGAATTTCCGATTCAACCGCATTGCGTTTCTCTTCAGTCAGCAACCCCTTGTCGATAAGGTATTTCTCGAAGCGTGGCAATGGATCGCGCTGGTTCCACTGTTCAACTTCTTCATCTGTCCGATAGCGTTTGGGGTCGTCTGCGGTGGTGTGCATCAGCAAGCGATAGGTGACGCACTCAATTAAGGTGGGCCCGTCACCGCTGCGCGCCCTTTGGACAGCCTCTTGAGCGGCAGCATATACAGCCAGGATATCATTGCCATCCACCTGAATACCCGGCATTCCATAGGCCAGGGCCTTTTGCGCCAGAGTTTTCGATCGGGTCTGCTGCGAAACCGGTATCGAGATGGCCCATTGATTGTTTTGACACACAAAAATCACCGGGGTCTGGAAAACGGCAGCAAAATTTAGCGCTTCATG
Organism: uncultured Desulfobacterales bacterium; assembly: GCA_947259495.1. Lineage (GTDB taxonomy): Bacteria > Desulfobacterota > Desulfobacteria > Desulfobacterales > JAHEIW01 > JAHEIW01. Next base: position 101,813 of record CAMYLV010000013.1, read on the forward strand.
AAAATCGCCTTGCGAGGTGGCACCATCGCCAAAGTATGTCATCGCAACGTCATCCTTCTGCCGGTATTTGGCAGCCCAGCCCAGTCCAACGGCATGAATCATCTGAGAACCCACAGGAACGGATATGGGAAAATCATTGCGGTCATCCGGGATCGCAACGCCCTCGTTAAACCCGTTGTTGTAGATGATAACGCTTTCAAGGGATCGACCGCGCCAGAGTTCAGCCGCTGTTTCACGAAAGGCCGGCACCATCCAATCACCGGGGCGCAGATGTGCAATGGTGCCCAGCTGAGCGGCCTCCTGCCCCTTTATGGGTGCAAAGGTGCCAATGCGGCCCTGCCGTTGAAGACTCAACAGGCGTTCATCAAATTTGCGCGCCAGCAGCATGGTCCGATGCAACTGAAAAAGAACATCTTCTGCAATGTCGGGTTCAAGTTTTTCGTCCAAGCGTCCTTTTTCGTCTAAAATGGAAAGGGCTTCAACTTTTTCGGAAATGGTTATCTTTTTGCGCGGCATCACATATCTCCTTGCGTATATCGCTTGTAAAATACTGGGATACCCTATCTGGTAACGAATTTTTGCTTTACTTCCGCCGATTAAATTTATCACGCTAATAATGATGCGGATTTTTGCTTAGTCAAGCGTCGAAAGCGATAAGCCATAGAATATAGTAGATATATTTTCAATAATGGCGACGATAAACGTTGAATACAGCAAAGTACGCTATTCAAACGACTTCCAGAATTTATACCGCTTTTCATAATAATGTTCCCAATTACGGAATTGGGGTATAAGTGGTTGTAGAAAAAACGTTGGCATAACGGAACGTTTTTTTGACAACCACTATAAAATAAATGTTTAGATCAGAATTTCGAAGCAGAAAAAGGACACCTGGATAGATGTCTTTTTAAGAGGGCTTTTAATTACATTCGGAGAGATTTTTGAAAGAAATAATATGTTGCTCACTGGGAATGAGTCTATACCCGGCAAAACCCTATCTCATGAAACATTTCAGCCGGGTTGAGTCGTTCAGCAATTTGAAAATGGAGGCGAATTAGCGACAAATTGGATAAAAATTTCAAGGTAAAGGCTACTCTACAATTTCAAGAACGGTGCGTTTGTGTTCCTTGGCCGATGCAGCGCCTAAAATGGTGCGAATCGACTTGGCTGTCCGTCCTTGTTTGCCAATAATTTTTCCCAGGTCCTCCTTGGCCACTTTCAGTTCCAATACGGTCGCCTGGCTTCCTTCGAGGGCCGTGACGGTAACCTGCTCAGGACTATCCACCAGTGCCTCAGCAATACGTTGAATCAGATCTTTCATTTCCATGAGCCCCTCCAATGCCTGTCCAACATGAAGATCAAATAGGATTCTGCATCAAAAAAAATCCATTAAACGCACAGAGTGAAATGCAAACTTTTGGAAACTGGCTTGGTTAGTGCATTGAAATAAGGGTAACCCTCCGTCGATGACGGTAAAATCTGGTTCAGCTTATATTAAGTACGGAAACTGTTTACCGATTTGATAGCATTATACTGCAACACTTCGTCTAAGTACTATTTTACGCCGGTTTTGTAAATTATAAAATTGCCCGTCTTGTTTTTTTAATGTTTATGTCTATACTGGCTAGAAGGTATTACCGTTTCATTTGCTTCGGCATCCTGTCGTCTTCGTTTCAAAAAAAGGAGCAAGCATGGATTTTACAGTTCCGGAAGCGCTTTCAAAAGATCTCATCGAGTTTAAACAATTTCTTAAAGACCGTGTCCAATTGCAGTTGCCGGGATGGTACCAGCGCCAGGAAATTCCGGCTGACTTTTTCCGCGAAATGGGTGATGGTAACTGGTATGGAATTGGGATAGAGGCAGGCCGGTTGATCAAAAGCAGTGCCTTAAGGGAAGCGTTAATCGCAGAGGAATTGGCCAAGATCTCGCCGGGTGTGGCAGTGGCGGCACTGGCCCAAGTCGACCTGGGACTGATAGCGCTGTTGCTGTTCGGTTCTGATGATTTAAAGGCGCGCTATGGCAAATCCGCTGCCGGGGGAAAAACATTGATGTGTGTGGGCAGCACCGAGCGAATGGCCGGCAGCGATGTGGCCGGCATCGAAATGCGCGCCCGCAAAGTTAAAGGCGGCTGGCTGCTCAACGGCACCAAAGCTTATGTCACCAACGGGTATATCAGCGACCTGGCAGTGATTACAGCGGTCTCACATCCTCGGGCTTCAAGAAACAGGCGAATTTCCATGTATCTGGTGGATTTGCATGCCGAGGGCGTTAAAAGAAAAAAACTCACCAAACAGGTCTGGATCCCCTCTGACCTGACCCGCCTGCAGTTCACCGATGTCTTCGTCCGGCAGGATCATCTTCTGGGCCATCAGGGGCAGGGGCTTCAGCAGGTGTTGACGGTCTTCACCTTCAGCCGGGTTCCCATTGCCGCAATGACCCTGGGAACGGCGGTCGGAGCCTTTGAACTGGCCCTGGCACATGCCAAAAAACGCAAGATTTTCGGTCAAACCATCACGGAATTTCAAGCGAAAGCTTTTGAAGCTTCCGATTTTTATGCAAAAATTGAAGCAGCGCGGCTAATGCTCTGGAAGGCCTGCTGGAAAATGGACCGGAATGAAAATTTCAGGCAGGAATCGTCTCTGGCAAAATATCTGGCGGTTGAGATTGCCCGCAGCGTCACCGCCTGGGCCGCAGATATTTTTGGCGCCGCATCCGTCATCCAGGAGCATCCCATTCATAAATTCCCCATGGACGCCTGGGCATCTTCTTTGGGGGAGGGCACCCAGGATGTTCAAAAATTAGTGATTTTCAGGGAAATGATGAAAAACTATGGATAGGGCCTGTTGTCCGTAGTTGGTTGTCCGTCGCAGAATAAATGCAATCTCCTATCTGATGCTGTCGATACATGCATTTACAACGAACAACTGACCACTGACAACGGACGGTGTATAATGAACAGAATAATCGGTGACGCCGGAATATTTTGAACGTGAAAAAATTCATGGCGTTAAGACAATCTTCCCCAACTGCTGCCCCCTCTCCATTATCTCGTAAGCCTGGCGTCCTTCGCTAAGTGACATCACCCGATCGATTACGGGTTTAAGTTTGCCGGCCCAGAGCATGCCAACCACATCTTTAAAATCCTGATGGCTTCCCATGGTACTGCCAATCAGGCTGATCTGTTTGCCGAAAATGAAGCGGATATCGATTTCCGTTTGGGGCCCACTCGTGTTGCCGACAATGACGATACGGCCGCCGCGCGCCAAAGCCTGCATGCTGGCAGTCAGTGTGGCCTGACCGACATTATCAACGACCACATCAACGCCCCGCTTTCCGGTAAGCTTGTATATTTGGCGACCCCAGTCGACCTGGGAGCGATCCAGCACCACATCGGCACCCAATTCTTTCGCCAGCTGCGCTTTTTGATCATTGCTCGCTACCGCATATACAAATGCACCGGCGAGTTTGGCAATCTGAATGGACATGCTGTTGACTCCGCCGCCGGAGCCCACAACCAACACGGATTCACCGGCACGCAGCCCTGCCCGGTGGATGAGCATGCGCCAGGTAGTAAGGGTCACCAGCAGGGGGGCGGCCGCTTCTGGATAATCCACATCATCCGGCATGGCTGCCAGGCCTTTGGTTGGCAGCACAATGTATTCGGCGGCACCACCACGCTGGTGTTCGCCAATTACGTGATAACCCGGACTCAGGCAATCTTCACCCCGGGCGGTAAATTCATCTTCAAATAAATTAATGCCCGGATCCCCCACAACCCGCTGTCCCACTTGCCATTCGGATACACCATTCCCGAGCTCAACGACATCGCCGGCCACATCGGCACCGCACCAATGAGGCATTTCCAGCTTTAACCCGGGCCAGCCGCGCCGTACCCAGATGTCCAAATAATTCAGAGCCGTTGCTCGCACCCGCACCTTAACCTGCCCGGGCCCGGGCTCCGGTTCGGGTACATCGCCATAATGAATGACATCCAACTCACCATGCTCTTCAAAATATAACGCTTTCATAATGTCCCATCCTTTGTAATCTACAGCAAATCGATAAATTTAGCGTAGCGCAGAGCGTTAAAAATTGAATCCCCTTCTTTTACACCGAACGTTTTGCCCCCTACGCCGTGCGATATGCCCTATTTCCCGTGGCGAACACCGCTCAAAGAAATAAGGGGCCACCTCCGACAACTGACTAAATGGAGCCGATATCGAACGCCTCCCCCCACGTCTCAATCAATTTATCGGTCCGGTTGCGAAGTCGCTTGGCAATAATGTCGCACAGGCGATGCATGATGATATATCCCAGGGTGTGGTCCATATCAAACATGGCTTTCAGCCGATCGGCCGGTATGGCGATAACCCGGCTGTTTTGCGAACATTCGGCGTTGACGGTGCGCTTTGAAGGCCCCACAATCGAAGCCCATCCGAACACCTGGCCCGCGGCAACGGTATCGACAATGATCTCCTTTTCCTCGTCAACAATGGTCGCCTGGATGGCTTCTTCGTATTCGATATCCGTTTTTAGAACTTTGTCCTTAAAAATAAGGACTAAATCGACTTCGCCCTCCAAAAGACCATAAAAATGCGTCGCCGGCTCATCTACATGAAATATGATGTCTTGCGCCTTAAACTCTAAGATTTCGCCTTTTTGGGCAATCGCTTCCAAGGTATCCGAATCGACTTCAGAAAAAAAAGAAAATTTGGCCAGTACATTTTTCTCCGGCATTATCACCCTCCTTTGTCTTTCTGCTTAACGGCCCGTTTGATCTGTCCCAGACATTTGGTGATCGGGATCTCTTTGGGACAGACCTCGGTGCACCACCACATGGTTTTACAGCCCCAGATGCCGTCTTCGGTATCAATTCTTTCCAAACGCTCTTCAGTTATGGAATCGCGCGAGTCAAAAATATAGCGAAAAGCACGCAACAATGCGGCCGGGCCCAAATAATCCGGATTGGCCCTGTTAATCGGGCAACCGGCGGTACAGGAGGCACACAGGATGCATCTGAGTGCAGGTTCAATAAACTCCTGATTTTCAGCCTGCTGGATAAATTCTTTATCCGAATCGTTCTTGCCAGGTTTCAGATAGGGCTGCACCTGGCGATATTTTTCAAAAAAGGGCTCCAGATCGACAATTAAGTCCTTGACCACTTCAAACAATGGCAAGGGTTCAATGACAAAATTGTTTCCGGTTTTAAAATCGCGTACGAGTTTCTGGCAGGCCAGCTCAACCCGGCCGTTGATCATCAAGGCATCGGAGCCGCAAATTCCGTGGGCGCAGGAAGAACGAAAAGCCAGAGTCGCATCCTGCTCCCATCTGATTTTGTTTAAACAATCTAAAATCTTGTCGGTGGGTTCGGCATCAATGCGATACTCATGATAACGCGGCTTTTTATCTGCTTGGGGGTTAAATCGATAGACCGTAAAGTGGCACTGCATCTTAATATGTCCTCTCTTTGGGTTCAAATTTGGTAAGGGTAACCGGCTTGGTAAATATCTGCGGCCCTTTAACTGCATCGTATCGGGCCAGGGTGTGGGCCAGAAAAGTTTTATCGTCACGCTCCGGAAAGTCTTCCCGCGAATGGGCACCGCGGCTTTCTTCACGATGAAGGGCACCCCGCGTAATGACTTCAGCCAGATCCAGCAAATGACCCAGCTCGATGGCATCCAAAAGGTCGCGGTTAAAGCAGTTGCCTTTGTCCTGAATGGAAAGATTTTGATAACGCTTTTTGAGCTGCGCTATTTTAGCGAGCGCTGTGTTCAAGGAGTCTTTTTGACGGAAAACAGACACGTTTTCCATCATGCTTTCCTGAAGCTCGGCTCTTATAGGCCCACTGGTCTCTTTGCCAGTACTGTTCATCAAGGCTTGAATCGTGTCCGCGTCATTTTTTTCCGGCTTGGCAGGCAGTTTCGGCCGGGCAACCGATTGATTAAATGCTTTTAGGGCCATGCCGGCCCGCCGGCCGAAGACCAGCGTATCGAGCAGGGCATTGCATCCCAGCCGATTGGCCCCGTGTACGGACACACAGGCACACTCACCGGCCGCATAAAGTCCGGCAAAAGGGGTATTTTGCTCATCAACAATGACGCGACCATCGGCATCCGTTGCAATACCGCCCATCATGTAGTGGCAGGTGGGCTGCACCGGTATCGGCTCTTTAACCGGATCGACACCGGCATAGGTGCGTGCAAAGCTGGTAATCTCGGCTAACTTTTTTTCAATCACATCTTCACCCAGGTGTGTCAGACTCAGGTGAAAATAGTCTTTTCCATCGATTCCCCTGCCGGCGCGCATTTCCTCAAGCATGCAGCGTGAAATCATATCGCGCGGCGCTAAATCTTTGATGACCGGTGCGTATCTTTCCATGAAACGTTCACCTTCATTGTTCAATAAAATGCCGCCTTCACCCCGCGCTGCCTCGCTGATGAGAATACCCAGCTTATAAATTCCAGTAGGATGAAACTGAACAAATTCCATATCTTCCAGAGGCGCACCGGCTCGATAGGCAATGGCCATGCCATCACCGGTACTGGCAAAAGCATTGGACGTGGTCTTGTAAATTTTACCGGCACCGCCGGTGGCCAGCATAACGGCTTTGCAATGAAACGTATGTAGCTTACCGGTGGACAATTCATAGGCCACCACACCGCAACACTGCCCATCCTGACCGATCAAAGACAACATCTGGAACTCGTCAAAAAATTCAATCCCTCTCTGTAAGCTTTGCTCCCAGAGCGTGTCTAAAATAACTCTGCCGGTTCGCGTCGCTGCATAGCAGGCCCGCTTGACAGGCGCCTCGCCATAGTTGCGGGTATGCCCGCCGAAGGCCCTTTGAGCGATCTTGCCCTCTGAAGTGCGATTAAAGGGGACTCCGAGGTTTTCCAACTCATAAATCGCCCGGGGCGCGTCGTTGGCCAGAATCTCGATGGCATCCTGATCCCCCAGATAATCACTGCCCTTGACCGTATCAAACATGTGCCATTCACAATGGTCTTCTTCTTCATTGCCTAAAGCGGCGCCGATTCCCCCCTGGGCCGCCCCGGAGTGAGAGCGCGTGGCAAAAACTTTAGTGAGAACGGCGACATGAGCATCTTTTCCGATCTCAACCGCTGCCCGCAGTCCGGCGAGTCCAGCGCCCACAATAATCACATCATATTGGTGTTTCATGCGATACCTCTTTTTTGATCCAAGAAATATTTTTAATTGAAATTTGAGCTGTTAAAACATTAGATTACCATTCCAACAGACAAGCAAAAGGAGCAGATCCACGCACGTTCAGACGGTTGAATGGATAAGATAAGAAACACAATTATTTACTTACGCTTATAATTCAGGCGGGTTGAAAATGTAAAGAATTTTTTGGCGGCCAGCCCAATGCCGTGTCTGACGAACGAATAAAAGATGATGCTTGACTTTGTCATTCCAATTGATAGTTTTATAGGTATCAGCAGGGGTATTTTCTTATAATTGCTGGCCATTTCCGATTTTCATTCATCTTAGCGGCTCATCTATTCGAATCGAAACGATTCCGTATCTGACCTTGCTTTTTACCTGGATTTATGACGGAAGCTAACCGCCACAGGCGAAGACATCATTTTTTGCGTGTACGGATTTTTAAATTTGTCTCAAATGAAATAAACTAGGACGGACAATGTCAAAGACAAAATTAATTATTGCCTGTATCTTGGTAAAAAAGTCGAACAGGCAAATTTTATACCGTTATAAGACACAATGGGATTTCAGGAAATTGAACATACAGCAGACCGCGCCTTGAAAATATTTGGCGGGAACCTCAAAGAGCTGTTCATCAGTGCTGCCGAAGGGATGACGTCTCTGATGGTCGCGGATATGTCTGGCGTTTCGGGGGAAATCGAAAAGACCATTGAAATGGATGCCATCGATACAGAAAGCCTTCTGGTGGAATGGCTGAGCGAGCTGGCTTATTGGGCTGAAGCTGAAATGCTGATTTTTAAAACATTCAGGATTCAAAACATAACCGTGGACCATCTTGCAGCCAGCGTCATTGGTGGAAAATTGCCCGCACTTGAAAAGCATATAAAGGCGGTGACCTATCACAATCTCAAGATTATAAAGTCCCGCCGGGGATTGGAAGCGACTATCGTCTTTGATGTCTAATACCTGAATCTTGCATGAAAATTAATGCGAAGCTGGGATTACATTTAAAGACAGCGCATTAAAATTAAAGACCTACAACAAAATATCTGTTGGGTAAAAATGGATGAAAATCATTTTATCGCATTAATTTTCATGCAAGATTCAGGTAATATCTTTGTTGAGCGTTTCAAATTAAAAATAAGGTCCGCGATCTTTTGAATCAAGGGGGATAAAATGGTTGCGATTCATGATTTCAAACAGCTCGACGAATATCTATTTGAAGTGCCCGCCGCATTCCGCAAAGACATGCGCGTGCCGGCTCGCTTTTATTCCGATGCAGAGCTGTTAAAAGGCGTCATAACGGACAACAGTCTGCTGCAGCTGATCAACACCGCAACTTTACCCGGAATTGTTAAATATGCGCTGGCCATGCCGGACATCCATCAGGGCTATGGATTTCCCATCGGTGGCGTAGTGGCCACCGAGTTGCCGGATGGGATTATTTCTCCGGGCGGCGTCGGTTATGACATCAATTGCGGCGTGCGTCTGCTGGCCACGCATTTAAACCATGAGGAAATCGGCCCCTTTGTGGATGATCTGGCTACAATTCTCTATACCAACTGCCCCAGTGGTGTCGGCAAAGGGGGCAGCATCCAATTGATGGCCGGCGAGCTCGATCAGGTGATGTCGCAGGGTGCGCGCTGGGCTGTCAAAAAAGGATTCGGCTCTGAAGCGGACCTGGAGCGCACCGAGGAAAGCGGCTGTCTTGACGGCGCAAACCCCGCAAAAGTCAGTCCGCGCGCCAAGGACCGCGGCCAAAAGCAGGTGGGAACGCTGGGCGCCGGAAACCATTTCATCGAATTGGATTCCGTTGAAAAGGTCCTGGACGCAGACGTTGCACAACGAATCGGTCTTTTTGAGGGGCAAATCGTGGTTCAAATCCATTGTGGATCACGCGGCTTGGGGCATCAGGTGTGCGGCGATTACGTGAAGCGCTTCCAAAAAATGATTGCGCGGTACGGACTGAACCTGCCGGACCGGGAACTGGTCTGCGCCCCGCTGAGCAGCGCTGAAGGCCAGGATTATCTGGCGGCCATGAAGGCCGCGGCCAATTATGCCTTTGCCAACCGCCAGGTGCTGGCCTATCATATCCGGCGCAGTTTCGAGCAGGTACTGGCCGGCAAAGTTTCCAACCATCATATTTTCCAGATTTATGATATTGCGCACAATATGGCCAAAGTCGAAACCCATCGGATAGCGGGCAAAAAGGTACGGCTCTGCGTTCATCGCAAGGGTGCCACACGAGCATTCGGGCCCGGAGCACCGGAACTGCCGCCGGCTTACCGTGACATCGGGCAGCCTGTATTGGTTCCCGGATCAATGGGAACCGCTTCCTGGGTTCTGGTCGGCACCCGGGAATCGATGGCCCGAACTTTCGGATCGACCTGTCACGGGGCCGGGCGGACAATGAGCCGAAAAAAAGCCAGGAAAACCATCCGTGGCTTGACACTGCGCGAAGAACTCGAGGGTCGCGGCATCCACATCCGGGCGGGGAGCATGTCCGGTCTGGCGGAAGAAGCACCGGCGGCTTATAAAGATGTGGACCGGGTCGTTAAAGTTGTGCACGAAGCGGGCATTGCGAAAAAGGTTGCAAAACTGAAGCCTATAGCCGTCATCAAGGGCTAAACTTAATCTCAAAAAGGAATTTTACCCGAGGCGGGCAGGCGCCCAGGGGCTGCATTGCTTGACGCCCTAATCGGCTTGAGTGAATTAAAATTAATAAAAACGAGCAAAAAAGGAGAACGTGCCATGAGAGTACAAATGAAGAATATCCTTTGTGCCACGGACTTTTCCGATTTCTCCAATTATACCATCCCCTATGGTGTGGCCCTGGCCAGAGAGTTCGATGCTAAATTGTATATCTGCCACGTAATCGATTTATCTTCGATTGCAATTTATGGCGAGTTTCAGCTGAATCCGGTCGACCAGCAAAACCGCATTAAAAAACAGGCCGCCGAGCAACTGAACGATATCATCGGCAAACAGGCGGTGCGTTGGGAGCCTCTGATTACCGTAGGCCATACCGCTGATGAAGTGTCAAGACTGGTTACAGAAAAGAAAATTGATCTGGTCATTGCCGCCACCCGCGGCCGCTCAGGTCTGAAGCGCTTAATACTCGGATCGGTTACCGAACGTCTGATGCGCGTACTGACATGCCCTTTGCTGGTGGTTCACAGCCCGGAACACAAATTTGTGGATCCGGTCAATCAGAAAATAACCCTCAAAAAAATTTTGGTCGGATGCGATTTCTCGCCTGATTCCGACCTGGCCTTTCAGCATGCGTTGAGCCTGGCGCAGGAATTCGAGGCTGACCTGCACCTGGCCCATGTGATTGAGCCTTCCGCTTCCAGCGAACTGCTGAAACCGGACAAGTTGCTGAGCGAAGAAATCGACCAGAAATGGCATCCACGCTTAACCGAAAGGCTTGCGGCCATGGTTCCGGAAGAAGCCCGGAACTGGTGCACACCGGAAACGCAGATCTTAAAAGGTCAACCCTATGAGGCTTTAGGGCAGTACGCGAAAGCCAATGAAATGGATATGATTGTGCTGGGTGTTCGCGGTCACGGGCTGGTGAAAACGCTCTTTCTGGGGTCAACCACAGACCGGGTGGCGCGTCAGGCCCCCTGTCCGGTTCTTTCAGTGAGCACTAAAGCTCAAAGCGAGTAAATACCGATCCCGCCCAACAGGATTCACGACCCGGTTTGGGTCGCAAGATGTTCGGTGCGGCTGTTGATCAAAAATTCAAAAAGCTCAGTCGATGCCTGATGGTCCCATTCTCTCGGTCCCAGCGCCAGGCCCAGTATCCTTCCTTTTTTATCCAGAACAAAGGTCGTTGGAAGCGCGCTGACGGCCAACCCGGACGCAACTTCTCCACTGGAATCCAGCAATGCGGTAAACGACAGTTTAAATTTTTCGAAAAACGATTTTACCTGCGCTTCGCTTTCCTGTAAATTAACGGCGATCATGGCAAAGTTCTGATCTTTGAACCGGCGATGCAATTTTTCCATCGCCGGCATCTCGACAACACAGGTGGGACACCAGGTGGCCCAAAAATTAAGGAACACAATTTTCCCGCGGAAATCCGACAAACTGACCTTATTACCCGTAATATCTTTAAGCTGAATTTCCAATGGGCGATTAGCATGCGGCATTTTAAGAACGCCCATCTCGCCAAACAGTCGCTCTAGCTCCTGTTCCGGAGAGCCGGCTATGGCAACATATTGGGTATAAAACAGAAAAAATCCAACTCCCACCACAGCAACCAGGATAAAAGGAAAAATATAAAATTTAAATGAAAGCGTCTTTTTTAGCATATCAATACTTCTCATTAATTTTCATGCAAGATTCAGGTATTAAGTTGTTCATGCAACCACAGCCATGCGCAGCTGATACGATCGTTTTGAATTAAAGACCTGGTCAGGATATACGGTGACCGTATTCTTTGTCAAGACGCTCAATTTGCCAGATGCTTGCCCGACATTGGTTGATCCGCAACAATTTTACCATCGGACACCCGCATCAACCGGCGGGCGTATCGGGCACATGCCTCACTGTGCGTGACCATGATGATGGTCATACCATCGCTGTTAAAATTTTGTAGTAATTTCATGATATCCGCTGAAGTTTTGCTGTCCAGGTTACCCGTGGGCTCGTCTGCCAGTAAAACCGGCGGCTCGTTGACAATCGCCCGGGCAATCGCCACGCGCTCTTTTTCACCGCCGGAAATCTGGTTCTGCAAACGCGCTGCCTTTTCCAGCAATCCCACCTGTGAAAGCGCGTTTTCGACCATCACCTGTTTTTGTTTGCGGCTTTTTCTCACAATGGTCAACGGAAGCATGACATTTTCAAAGACCGTCAGGTAGGGCACCAGGCAAAAGTCCTGAAATATGAAACCCAAAAATTCTCTGCGAAAATCCGCCTGTTGCTCCGAGCTAAGGCTGTAAATGTTGATCTCATCGACCACAAAGCTTCCGGAAGTCGGCGCGTTCATGGCCCCCATTATGGAGAGCAGCGTAGATTTGCCGGCGCCGGATTCGCCCATCAGACCGACAAATTCACCCGCCTCGATTTGAAAGCTGACATCGCAGACTGCTGAAACCACAGCATCGCCGCGGCCGTATGTTTTTATAAGATTTTCTGCCGTAATGTAACTCATTTATCACCTCATCCTTTAATATGGACAATACCGTTTATAACGATCTGAGAGCTTCACCGGGATCCAGCCGTGCTGCCATGACTGCCGGATAGGCGCTGGAGACCAGACCGATAAACAGTGCTAAAATGAAGGCCCCGGCTGCCAATTCGAGATTAAAGGGCACAATGCCGGAATGTCCGTCAACAAAAAATTGAACCGCCGCCTTGGCGCTCCCCCAGCCCAGCAGATAGCCAACAATGCCGGCCAGACCGGACACGATTGCCGCCTCCAAAAATATAATCTGCATGACATGACGTTTGCGAAACCCGATGGCGCGAAAAATGCCGATTTCATCCGTACGCTCTCTGACACTGCTCATCATGGTTACCAGAACCACAAGGCTGCCAATCAGCAAGATCACGCCGGATATGCCGACTGAAAATTTTTTAAACTGCCCCAGCGTCTGCATGCGGCCTTTAACCACCTGTTGAATGGCCATCACCTTGGCTCCCGGCAGGGCATCTGAGATCTGCCTGACCATCTCTTCGATGGGGCAGTCCTGACATAACGCTGCCACCTCGGCCATTGAGACCCGACCGCCTTTGTCAAACAGCGCTTGCGCGGTGCTCAAACGCGCAAACACCAGCTGGTCGTCCTGCGAGCCGGTGGGCTGCAAAATCCCTGAAACCACAAAATGCCGATCTTTGGTTTCGAAGCTGTCTCCCGTGCTCAATTTCAGGATACGAGCGGCCTCAGCACCTAAGATGACACCGTTCTCATCGGGCAGTTCACCCTGCAATTGCCACCAGGGCTTTAAAATCGTCGATGCTTTAAAATCGACACCCGCCAGCAGAACTTTATGCGAATTAACATCTACCACCCCCAGCACTAACGGACCTAAAGCGGCAATATTGCGCGCATTTTTTATAGAACTCACCTGCGCCAGCTTAGCCTCACGGATTTCCTGCATTTCAAAAGACACGCCGCCCAGAGAAAGTCCGCCATAGGTGAGGGTTAAATTCTCGGTCCGGGGCACAATTAAAATGTTGGCACCATATTTTTCCAGTTTGTGATTGATGTCGTTGGTCATCGCCTCAATATAACTGATGATTCCAACAACCGTTGATACACCAATGACCAACCCGGCCAAAACAAAGAATGCTTTGCCTTTGCGCCGAATCAGATTTTTAATGGATATGTGTTTAAGTGTCATCGTTTCCCCTGAATTAAACTTCATTTAAAATTTTAATATAATTGGTTTTTTGTTCTCAAACCAAACCGCCAACCTCGCTTAGAGCAGATTGGTGAAACATTATCATGACCTCTCTTTGCGGCTTTGCGTGAGGACGTTCTTTTTTTGTATTTAGCTTAAACCTTTCCTGAAAAATTAAAATACTGCCGGCCTTCCAGGATATCCTTGACCTCGATGATGACCTTTCCATTTTCAACGTGACGATTTAAGGGCGCCGGGTTGCAACCCCCTTTGACCTCATTAACGAGGACCGAAGCAAATTTCCGACCGCAGTTGCGGCACACCATATAATCGCCTTCCTGATAATAGCCCTTGCCCGCCGGCCAGCAAACATCACAGGCATCAAAAGCCGCCCGAATAATGCCATCGGAGCTTTTCAGAACAAAATATTTAATCTTGAATTTTCCGGCTACATGCTCAAAGTGCCGGGCTTTGCCGTCTTCAAAAAGACTTGCCGGCAAACTGACCTGAGAGGCGATATTTTCAGCAGTAAAGCTGGCGGCCACCGGTGAGTTTTCCGCACGATCGTAAGTGGCATAGTAGATTCCGCCGCCGATAATCAGAACGGAGCAGACAATTGCAACCATAAGCGGCAGACGCCCTTTTTTCTCAGTGCCCAGAACAGCATCTTTTTTGGCCTGCCGTTTTTCATGTGTCATTATCGTGGTTCGTTTTTTCTGTGATTGCGCATTTTTTTTGCTTCTTTTAGACATAATACGTTTCTCCTTCATCAATTTGAATTCAGAATATTCCAATTTCATCCCGCATAGAAAACCGTGTCCCGTTCAGCGATGGGCAAGCGCAGGGATTACTGTAAATGGGCTTTGGCGTGGTCTTTTTGTTTGTTTTTCCCGGTGAAGAACAAGATAACGATTCGAGCTTCAATTATCCTGTCCACAATCACCGGATAAATGAACCCGGCCATACGTTTATACCGCTTTCCATAATAGTGTTCCGATATATGGAATTGAGGCATAAGTGGTTGTAGAAAAAAACGTTGGAATACCGAAACGTTTTTTGACAACCACTATATACCGCTTTCCATAATAGTGTTCCGATATTTGGTTAAACAAACAGGAAAGATAAACCCTGCACTTATAGGGTTCAACACAGAAGGGAGAGCGTGAGTAGATAGATGGGAGGGGTCTTGTTTAATTGACCAGCAATGAAACGCAAACCGACTGGCATTTTTTGGATATGATCTGAATCGGCATCGCTTGAGATAATCCCGAGACCGATCCATTTAGGAAACACCGTCGGGTGACTCATAATTGAACACTCAGGAATATCGACCTGCGGGGCACTGTTCATCTCACAGGTGCTTTGCATGGCCCCTGAACAGCAGTTCGGCACTCGCAGACTTACGAATCCCATCGCAGCAGATGGATGGGCCTTCGCCATCTCACGCATGCATTTAACCGCGCAGTCAGAATAGCCTGAAGCGCCGGATATGAGCACCGTAATGCCCAACAAAAAAATTAATGTTATGGCAACGAATTTTTTCATCATCGACTTAATGATTCCTATCTTTTTAGTATGATATAAAAACCCGATTTTTCTGTCAAGTGGATTTTTTGGCATCGGATTGTACGCTGTTCGGTTTGTTGGCGAGTCGATAGCAAAAAGCCCTGAATTTAATAATATTTTAGCGCAAGCCCCCTATTCGCCACATAAAACCGATATATATGTTTATGAACACGCTGTCGGAGGTGTGGTTTAGGAACTTTACAAAACCCGGGATCATACGTATATTAGCGAAAACGTTATTATATTTGGTAATGAGCATTGTTTGTCGGCAATACAATTGCGATTTACGCTGAAACTTTAGATATCGGAAAGGAAGCAAAATGAGTTACGATTTCAATGCAGACGAGGTTTTTGAAATGGCCGAGCAAATGGAACGCAATGGGGCCAAATTTTATCGTGATGCCGCCGAAAACACCGCGGATCCAGCCAACAAAGAAATGTTGATCGGCCTTTCCAAGATGGAGGAAACTCATGAGGAAATGTTTGAATCCATGCGGGCCGAACTCTCGTCAGCAGCAAAAGCCTCGACGGTTTTCGACCCATCGGGCGAGGCCGCTCTTTATTTGCGAGCCCTGGTTGACGGCCGCGTATTTTTTGAGAAGGAAATCGATGTAACATCCATGGTGGAGATTCTCAAATCGGCCATCGAAGCCGAAAAAGACTCCATTGTTTTTTATTTAGGGATGAAAGCGGCCGTACCGAAAAATTTGGGTAGCAATCGCATCGAAGCCATCATCAAAGAGGAAATGGGCCATATTCAGATGCTGACCAAGCACCTTGTCGCCCAGGCCCGTTAAGCGAGTTGCAAAACCGTTGCCGTTTCAGCGATCCGAATGCAAAATTCAGGATTTCATCCGGCGCCCAAGCAGCTGATTTTTTATTCAAAATCCTTTGTGTATTCGGCCAGGTTTTCAATACCCTCGCGGTCCAGCAATATAATCTTCGGGCCCTCGACACGAATTAAATTTTGCCCGGACAATTTGGCGAAAATCCGGGACAGCGTTTCGGGAATCGTGCCCAGCAGGCTGGCCAGCTGGCCCTTGGACACATTTAAAACAACTGCATCCTCGGTGCCCTGCTCTTCTGCAAGATAAATCAGATAGGAGGCCAGACGCGCCGGAATTTCTTTGAGGGACAGGTTTTCGATTTGGGCCGCAAATTGACGCAGCTTTTTTGACATGATGGCCAGCAAATTCAGCGCAAGGGAGGTGTTGGACGTCACCAGCTCAACAAAAGCAGTTCGCGCGAAAAGAAGAAGATTTGTTTTGGCAAGGGTTTGCGCATTGGCCGGCATCTGCTGCCCGGTAAAAACCGTCACCTCTCCAAATGACTGCCCGGCTTCAAAAATGTGCAGGATCTGTTCTTTGCCCTCTGATGACACCTTATAAATTTTGACCCGGCCATCAACGATCACAAAGAACCCGGTAGCTTTATCTCCTTCTGAAAATATTGTCTGACCTTTGTTAAAGCGCTTTTCGACCGCAATCTGACGAATCGCGTCTAGCTGCTCGGTAGGCAGACCGTTAAATAGAGGGATAGCCGAAATTAAATTTAAAACGTTTTTCATATCTTCTTTTGCATCCATTTTTGATCTATGTCAAGGTCAGAGAGGTTTCAATGGTCTAAATCTTGATTTAAGTCAATGTCATCGGCACGTTAATATCTTATAGTTTACGAAAACTGGCCATTAGAAAAGTCATCAGCCGAGGCCGGAACGAGTTTAACCAAAGGGAAAATACCATGAAATGCCCTGGACAAGATACCATGTACTGGAAGCCGGGCGCAATTTTTGAAACCAAGTGTCCGAAATGCAAAACTACGGTTGAGTTTTTTAAAGACGACACCACCCGCAAGTGCGATAAATGCGGCCACCGCTTCGTGAACCCGGAAATGGATTTTGGCTGTGCAGCTTACTGCCAGTATGCCGAACAATGTATCGGGGATTTGCCGCCGGAACTTATTGCCCAAAAAGAAGACCTGCTCAAAGATCGCGTGGCCGTTGAAATGAAACGGTACTTTAAAAGCGATTTTAAACGCATTGCACATGCCGGTCGGGTGGCCCGTTACGCCGAGCGGATCGGTAAAAAAGAAAAAGGCAGCCTGGCCGTCATATTGCCGGCAGCATATTTACACGACATCGGCATCCATGAAGCGGAAAGAAAACACGGCAGTACGGCCGCAGAATTTCAGGAGGCGGAAGGCCCGCCCATCGCCAGATCCATATTGGAAAAGCTGGGTGCCAACGAAGAATTAATCGAAGAAATTTGTGATATCATCGGACACCATCATCACCCGCGGTCCGACGACGGCCTGAATTTCAAGGTGGTCTACGATGCAGATCTTCTGGAAAATCTGGATGAAAAGCAAAAAAAAGCACCGCGCGCCAAAGAAGAAATTGAGCCCGTTATCGAGCGCTCATTTCTTACCGACGCTGGTCGGGAAGCAGCCAGAGAAATGCTGCTGGGCGGATAAAAAAAGCAACGCTGTGCCGGACACCACCGATTGTAACAAAGACACCCATTCGCCAATTTATAGCAAAATCTAAAATAAAATCCATTTGAAATTTAACAGCAAGAGGAGCAACCATGAAAACCGTACGTAAAATTATCGAAATTGATGAAGAACTCTGTGACGGATGCGGCAACTGTGTCCCATCCTGCGCAGAGGGTGCGCTGCAAATCATAGATGGCAAAGCTCGCGTCATCGCGGAAATGTATTGTGACGGACTGGGCGCCTGTCTGGGAGAATGTCCCCTGGGCGCGCTTAAAATCATCGAGCGCGAAGCCGACGAATTCGATGAAGAAGCCGTTGAAAAGCTGCTGGAAAAGAAAACGCAAGAAGAACCCAGCAGGCAGGCACCGGCTTTTTCAGGCGGATGTCCGTCCGCCAGGCTGCAGTCATTCGGATCGCCCCAGCCCGCAGCTGCCCCCGCACCTCAGGCAGATCTATCGGCTTCGGATGCAGCAGGCTTGGCACAATCGGCTCTTTCCCATTGGCCGGTTCAAATCATGCTGGTCCCGCCGACTGCACCATTTTTAAAAGGTGCCGATTTGCTGGTTCTGGCAGATTGCGTGCCGGTGGCATTTCCCACGGTGCATCGTGACTTCATTAAAGGTAAAGCCGTGATGATGGGCTGTCCCAAGCTGGATAATGCTCAATATTACATTGAGAAATTTGCCCAGATCTGTAAAGAATCCGGTATCAAAAGCATCACCAGCGTTATCATGGAAGTGCCCTGCTGTGGCGGCCTTCCCATGATTGTCAAAAAAGGTATGGAAATGTCCGGTGTGAATATCCCCATGGAACAGGTCGTCATCAGCACACGCGGTCAGATTCTGGAGCGCAGGCAGGTCGTTGCGGCCTAATATGGATAAAGGACTGAAACGTAATTGAATCAAAAATAGGCTTAAGGCGCAGGGCTGAGCAAAAAAAGATAAAATCATTTTTTAATCTTTGGCCTCGGCCCTGCACTTTATTTCATATTCCACCTTCCGCATTCCGAAATCGTCATTCAAAATCCCCTGTCCTCAGCTTGTCTTATGAGACATTTGTGTTTCAAAATTATTCTGAGACCGTATTGCAATGTCATTTTTATTATGATATCCAGGCATTATCTTTGCAACGCACTGATATTCCGCTAAATCATTATCGTTGCATGTATCGCAATGATATCAAATGCCTGGGCGCTTAGCGGGTCCATGATTGTCGGGAATTTTTGCTCAACCTCCGATATTCGTAAATTTAGCCCGTATGACCCGGAAAGGGGATCCGGGTTTTTCTCCTGGCACAGAATTTGAACGCTTTGTCAGGGCGGTTCCAACAAGCTGTCTATTTTCCCCTCCGGGGGAAATAGACGTTTCAAATTCAGCCCGGGAGATAATTCAGTGAAACCCTGCAATATGCATATAAGTCGGACCTTAAGTTTGGTTGAGGAAATGATGGCCCTGGCTGACCAGGGCGATGCCGATCGCGAAGACAACGGTTGCGGCATTCTCTATGGGGTTTTAAGGGATTCGGCCTACAAATTAAAAAAACTGGCTGAAGAAGAAAGGCAGAATCATATTCTCAAAGGCTGGTGGCAAGAACAATCATAATCCATCCAACCGACTTAATCATCAATCTATAAAGATAACGGAGGAACATTTATGGGAACGCTAAAGGGGACCCAAACCGAAAAGAACATTCTAACCGCCTTTGCCGGCGAATCTCAGGCCCGCAACCGTTATACGTATTTTGCCAGTCAGGCCAAAAAAGACGGCTATGTGCAAATTTCTGAAATTTTTACAGAGACCGCCAATCAGGAAAAAGAACACGCTAAAAGATTGTTCAAACTATTGGAAGGTGGTGAAGTTGAAGTCGCCGCAGCCTTTCCGGCCGGTGTCATCGGTACCACACTGGACAATTTGAAAGAAGCCGCCGGTGGCGAAAATTATGAATATACCGAAATGTACCCCGGATTCGCAAATATTGCCAGCGAAGAAGGATTTGAAAAAATCGCCGAGATCTTTAAAGCAATTGCCGTGGCTGAAAAACAACATGAAAAACGGTATTTAGCACTTGCTGTCAACATAGAAAAAGGTATCGTTTTTAAAAGGGAAAAATCGGTGATCTGGTGTTGCCGCAATTGCGGATATTTGCATGAAGGCAACGATGCGCCGGAAGAATGTCCGGCGTGTGCACATCCTACTGCGCATTTCGAATTGCTCGGTGAAAACTACTAAAACTTGCATCTAAGACTCATCTATTGTCCGCTGGCTGTGTTATAAACCGTTTTAAAATACTCGCGTACTACCGTGTACGCTCCGCTTTCAAAACGGTTTACGCCGTGCCAGCGAACAAAATCTAAGCCTTATATGCAAGTTTAAGTTAGAAAAAATTAATAATTCTTACTTTTACGTATTCAGAAATATATTGGAACAAAAAACGAAAGGAGGACACAATGGCAGAAAGACTGGAAGTTTATAAATGCGAGGCCTGCGGCAATATTGTTGAAGTGTTGCACGGCGGCGGCGGTGAACTGGTGTGCTGTGGACAACCCATGGAAAGACTGGTTGAAAATACGGTTGATGCGGCCAAGGAAAAACATGTTCCGGTTATCGAAAAAATTGGCGGCGGCGTTAAAGTAAAAGTCGGTGATGTTGCGCATCCAATGGAAGCCGAACACTATATCGAGTGGATTGAGGTCATTGCAGGCGGCAAAGCCGATCGCCAGTTTCTAAATCCCGGAGAAGCGCCTGAGGCCGAATTTAAAGGTGCATCTGAAAATGTGACCGCCCGGGAATATTGCAATCTTCACGGTCTTTGGAAAGGATAGTAACGATGTTAACAGATAAAATGCAAAAAGCACTCAACGGCCAAATGAATGCAGAGCTTTATTCTTCTTACCTGTATCTTTCCATGAATGCCTACTTCAAGTCAGTTAATCTGGATGGCTTTGCCAACTGGATGTATTACCAGGCCCGGGAAGAAATGGAACACGCCATGAAATTTTATGATTTTATCGGCCAGCGCGGCGGCAGGATTCATTTAGCGCAGATAGAAGCACCACCATCTGAGTGGAATTCGCCATTGGCCGTCTTCGAAGATACCCTGGCGCATGAACAAAAAGTTACGGGTTTGATTAATGGTCTGGTGGAAATCGCCCATGAGGAACGCGATCATGCCTCCCAAATATTCCTGCAGTGGTTTGTTTCCGAACAAGTAGAAGAAGAAGATAGCGTCGGCGGCGTTTTGGAGCAGTTAAAACTGATGGGGGAAGCCAAGGGCGGTCTGTTTATGATGGACCGTGAAATGGCCAAACGTCGTCCATCTGCAGGCGCCGCTGAATCAGATTAGGATGGGGTCGAATGGCGACCTGACAAATTAAAACGGAGGAATGAAAATGGCCAGCTGGAAATGCTCAAATTGCGGGTATACCTTTGATGCGGATGCCCACCCCAACGAGTGCCCATCCTGCAAAGAGAAATGCGAATTTTTAGACAATACCTGTTACACACCGGATTGCGCTGCAGAGGGCACCGACGATAGAATCGCCGGTCCGAAAAAATAATTTTGCACTGGCAGAAGCGGCGGATAACGTTATCTTTCTTATCCAAAAAGAATTGTTGGGAGGACAACCATGGCCAAAGCCCTAATCGTATATGCCACCCGAACCGGAGAAACCCAACAAATTGCCGATCTGATTGCAGAGGGAATTCGATTTTCCGGCCATGCGGCAGAGGTGATCGAATCCAAGGCTATTAAAAGTGAAGCTGACCTTGAAGGCTATGATGCCTATGCGTTTGGGTCCTCCACCTATCATGGCGAAATGCTGCAGGCCATGAAAAACTTTTTGTTTATTGCTGAAAAAGCAAACCTTGAAGGCAAGGCCGGCGGCGCTTTCGGATCCTTTGGGTGGAGCGGAGAGGCCAATGATCGCATTTTCGACACGATGAAGCACATTTTAAAAATGGATATGGTGGGAGACACCCTGCGTCTAAAATCAAGCTCTTTGGAAGGTGGTTTGCAAATGGCCCAGGATTACGGGCGCGAAATTGCAAAAAAGTTTGGATAGCAAAATATAACGCATTTAATGGAGGTAATTTATGGCTGACACAACATCCACACCCCAGCATTGCCCAGGATATCAAAACTTTAAAACCCTTAAGTCATTCACCTGCAAATGCCCCAAATGCGGTGAAGCCAAAGAAATCTTTTCAGATGAATTTGACCGGCCGCACACCTGCAGCGCTTGCAACGAGCCCATCGATTTTGCAGAATGTCAACTGGAAGGCGAAGGCAAAAGCATTTCTCCGCGCTGACAGGTCGGGATTACCTGCCGGCGACAACAACTAATTTGTCTCGAGGCCGGGAAAGGGCCTATCCGGCTACCCGGCCGAGCAAATACGGGTTCGTCCGGGGTGAGCTGCAAGCTGCCTTCAATCGTAAATGTGAAAGAAGCTGAGTTGAATCGGAGATCATTGATGACAATACGAGTATGCCTGCTGCTGGTAGCGGCAATGCTGGTGTTTGCAGCAGCCTCAATCGCTTTAAGCGGCGCTCCTGTCGAAAACAAAGGGGCCGCTGAAATCAAACTTCCCGGTGGCACACGCGGACCTGTTCCGTTTCCCCATCATCAGCATCAGAACCAGCTGGTAGACTGCAAAATTTGTCATTCCCTTTATCCTCAAAAACCGGGTATTATCGCGGAGCTAAAAGCTGCGGGCACTTTAAAGAAGAAGCAGGTGATGAACAAACAATGCACCCAATGTCACAAGCAAAAGAAAAAAGAAGGCTTAAAAGCTGGCCCCACGACATGCGCTAAATGCCATATTAAAGAAAAGAAATAAATTATGCTCGTACTCGGCTTTCAGGGAAGTCCGCGAAGAAAAGGGAATACATCTTTTTTGCTTGCCACCTTTATGCAGGCCGCAGAAAAACTGGGCGCTCAAACCCGGATCGTTGAGGTCACCCGCAAAAATATCATCCCCTGCAAGGAACTCGTGGTCTGTGAAAAAAAAGGATACTGCCCGATCGATGATGATGTCAAAGCCGAAATTTACCCGTTGATCCGGCAGGCCGAAGTCGTCGTATTGGCCACCCCCATTTTCTTTTTTAATATGACAGCTCAGCTCAAAGCTGTTGTCGATCGCTGCCAGTTGTTCTGGGCACGAAAATATAGGTTAAAGTTAACCGATCCCGCACGGAAGACCAAACGCGGGTTTCTTCTTTCGGTGGGTGCCAGTAAAGGCAAAAGTCTTTTTGAAGGTCTGCAACTGACGGCCAAATATTTCTTCGATGCCATCGATGCACGCTTTGACGGCAGCCTGACCTACCACGAGATCGAAGGCCCCAAGGATATGGCCCACCACGCGACTGTAACGGCGGACGTTGAAAAAGCGGCCGCTGATCTCATCGGGCCTCTGATCGGCAGAAAAAAAATATTGTTTGCCTGCCGCGAAAACGCCTGCCGCAGCCAGATGGCCAGTGCCTTTGCCCAATCTCTGGCCGGGGATAAAATCGAAGTGCTCACCGGCGGCAGCCAACCGGCTGAAAAAATTAATCCGGATATGGTCAAGGCCATGCAAGAAAAAGGTCTCGACATGGCGTTTCGAACACCGCAGAGTATCGAGTCCGCCATATCAGGCAATCGCCCGGAAGTCATCGTCACTATGGGGTGCGGCGAAGAATGCCCCTTTGTGCCCGGAGCACAGATGCTGGACTGGGATCTGGCGGATCCGGCCGGCAAACCGCTTGAATTCATGCGCTCGGTCCGTGATGAAATCGAAAAAAGAGTACAGAAATTAATTCAGGAATTGGTTTAATTAACCTGAAATTATTATCTCACGCAAAGCCGCAACGCTCGCTAAGAAAAATAGTTTTTAATCATAAATGTCTCACAAAATCTTGGCGCCTTTGCGTCTTGGCGTGAGGCTATCATTTGAGGAGGATAAATGGCTGAACCGCATGAAATGTATCAATGCCAGACCGTTAACTGCGGATATATTTATGATCCCGACAGAGGTGACCGCAGGGGGAAAATCCCCAAGGGCACCGCGTTTAAAGACCTGCCGGATGACTGGAAATGTCCGGTCTGCGGCGCCGGCAAAAAAATGTTTAAAGCGCTGTGTTGATCAAATTCATCAGAAGCTATATCAAAAATAGACTTGAAACTGTTCAATGAACAGGTTAAAAAAAATTGGGCATCAAATTGGAAGGAAGGTCGCCAGTTTTTGTATGACGGCTTTACCGGTACCAACTCATTAACATAAGGAGGATTATAATGGACAGGTATGTATGTTCGATCTGCGGGTATGTTTACGATCCAGAACAGGGGGATCCAGACAACGGTGTGGCCCCCGGCACCAAGTGGGAAGATGTGCCGGATGATTGGGAATGCCCGGTGTGCGGAGCTTCCAAGGCCGATTTTGAAAAAGAATAATTAACCAACTGTCATCAGACCTTTAAGCATAAGCCAATTCGATGCCCTTTTAGGCCGACAAATATGCGCGGATTAAAAGGGCATCAATTGTTTTTGCAACCTGTTGCAAACGTCGTAAAATCTGCTGTTTGACTCTTTTACGCAGGTTGCGCCGCCTGTAAACATGTTTATGTTTTGTCCTTGTGTCGGATCATCAATAAAAATTTAATATCGCACGAACCAGAGCAAAACGGCTTAAATCACCTGGAGAGGGATATGGAACCACTAGAAATTGCACCCGGTGTTTATGATGTGGGTGTCATCGACTGGAATATACGGGACTTTCACGGCTATTCGACTGATTTGGGGACGACCTACAATTCATTTTTGATCGTTGATGAGAAAATTGCATTGCTCGATACGGTTAAAAAGGAATTTGCAGACCAACTGCTGGAAAATATTTCCGCAATTGTTGACCCTAAAAAGATTGACTATGTCATCAGCAACCACACCGAACTCGACCATTCCGGCGGGTTAGCCCGGGTCATGCACCGGATTGGAGAAAACAAGCCGTTGTTTTGCTCAAAAATGGGGCACAAAAATTTGCCGCGCCATTTTGCACGCAACTGGAACTACCATCCCGTCGAGACCGGCCAGGAGCTGAATCTGGGAAGCAAAACACTCAGTTTTATGGAAACCCGGATGGTTCACTGGCCCGATAGCATGTTTACCTATTTAAAAGAGGACAAGGTTCTTTTTTCCAGCGATGGGTTCGGCCAGCACTTTGCAGGTCCCGAGCGGTTCGACGATCAGGTCGGAGATTCGATCATGATCCACGCGAAGAAATACTTTGCAAACATTTTGCTGCTGTATGTCCCGTTAATAAAAAAATACCTTCAAAATGTTATCGATGCGGGTATGGAATTTAACATGATCTGCCCTGACCATGGGATCATCTGGCGCAAGAACCCGTCCAAAATTATTAATGCCTACATAAAATGGTGCCAGCAAGAACCGGACAAAAAGGCGGTGGTCATATACGATACCATGTGGCACAGCACCGAAAAAATGGCTGAAGCCATTGCCGCCGGCATCAATAAAGAAGGGGTGCCGACCAAGCCTTTGCATCTGAGAAAATGGCACCGCAGTGAAGTGATGACAGAAGTCTTCGATGCCAGGGCAGTGGTGGTTGGCGGACCGACCCTCAACAACGGACTGTTTCCATCGCTGGCAGATTTTTTATGCTACATGAAAGGGTTAAAGCCTTTAAATAAAATCGGCGCCGCATTTGGGTCCTACGGCTGGAGTGGTGAGTCTGTAAAGATCATCACCCAGGAGCTCGAGGCAATGAAATTTAATATGATCGATCCGGGTTTAAAAATACAGTATGTTCCTGACAAACAGGGCATTGAAATTTGCTACGAGTATGGCCGCAAAATTGGAAAAGCGGTTAACGAATAAAATGAAAGCCCCGATTGTTGAACTCAGTGATTGTATCGTCTGCGGTGTATGCGTGGAAACATGTCCCCAGGTGTTCCGGTTAAATGATACCGGTTATATCGAGGTTGTTGATTTGGCCGTCTATCCCGAACCTGAGGTAAATGACGCCATAAAATATTGCCCGGTTGACTGTATACACTGGGACTCCTAATACCTGGAGTTGCATGAAAATTCAGGTATCATAGTTAAAAATTTAATTATGAGGAAGAACCAACAGACGGGGCGTCAACTTAAAATTGAGATTCAACAGCTTCTCCTGCAAAAAGACTTCGAAAGAGGACTGGCAGATATTGCCGGTGTACCGGCCAGAAGAGCCGTCAACCCTCTTTTTTCATTTTTGTGCAGTGTCGATGAAACCCTGAAATGGCGGTCGGTAACCGCTATGGGAGAAGTTGTCGACAGGCTGGCTGCGGCGGACATCGAGTCTGCCCGGGTGATCATGCGCCGATTGATGTGGCACCTCAACGATGAATCCGGGGGGATTGGCTGGGGGTGTCCGGAGGCTATGGGGGAGATCATGGCTCGCAATGAGAAGCTGGCTGATGAATTCTGGTGTATATTGATCTCTTATATCCAGCCCGATGGAAACTTCCTTGAACATAAAACCCTGCAACGGGGCCTATTATGGGGAATCGGTCGACTGGCGCACGCACGGCCGCACCTTTTAAAGGATGCCGCCGAATACCTGCATCCTTTTATGCAGGCCGGCGACCCTTATTTGCGCGGCCTGGCCACCTGGGCTGCTGGTGCTTTGCAAAACACACGCACCCAGAAACTGCTTAATGGCTTAAAGGCCGATATGGCAGAATTAAACATCTACGTTGATCGGCAGATGACCTCATGTTCGGTGGCTGAACTGGCCATAACCGCGCTGGAAAAAGCACATAAATCATGACCCGCCGCCAGTAGATAGCGTTGCTCCGTTTCATTCTAACTGCTCATAGATAATCGATCTACGGCTGTTTCGTTTGTTGCAACACCACTTGAAGACCGCCGAAGCATCCATGCCGTCCCGCTTGTAAACTCTGAAATGGATTATTATATTAGGACCTGCGCGAAAGCTGTGGATTCGGCGCAGCAGCAAATCACCTCAGAGGAAATTCAGATGAAATGGACGCCGGAGGCCGAAGAAGCCATCAAAAAAGTTCCTTTTTTCGTTCGCAAACGCGTGCGGACCCGCGTCGAGAAAGAGGCTGAAGCGGCCGGCAATCCCCTGGTTTCATTGACAGATGTAAAGGCGACTCAGGCCCGTTATCTTGCCAATATGAGTTCAGAAATCAAGGGTTATCAAATTGAGACTTGCTTCGGGCCCAGTGGATGCCCCAACCGCGCCATCATCAGCGATCAACTGGAAGCCCGGATTGAAGCCGATGTTCAGAAAGAAGATTTACTCGGTTTTTTAAAGCAACATGTAAAGGGTGATCTTAAATTTCATCATGAATTTCGAATCACCCTGGCGGACTGCCCGAATGCATGCTCCCAGCCGCAAATAAAAGACATCGGAATCATCGGCGCCTGTGCACCTGTCGTAACCGACGCGCCCTGTTCATTATGTGAGGCGTGCGTTGAAGCTTGCAAGGAAGATGCTATTCGTATTGATACCGCAAAAGAAGTCCCGGTCATCGATGATGATTTGTGCCTCAAGTGCGGCAAGTGTATTCCGGCATGTCCGACCGGCACGCTGGCGGAAGGTCAAAAAGGATTTCGCGTCCAGCTGGGCGGAAAGCTCGGCCGGCATCCCCAGCTTGCCAAAGAGCTGCCCGGTGTTTACAGTGCAGAGCAGGTGCGACTGATTGTTAAAGATTGTATTCGCTTTTATAAACAGCACAGCAAACTTGGCAGACGCTTTGCGCAAATTCTGCAACCAGCGGATATTGAAGCGATTGCCAGACGTTATCCGGAAATCTAACCAAACAAGGGAGGTTTTTCAACATGACTCAAAAAACATTTTCAATCCCCGGCATATCGTGCGGTCACTGTGTTAATGCTATCAAAACCGAATTGACGGAACTCGATGGGGTTTCAAAGGTAGAAGGAAACATCGAAGGTAAAAGTGTCGAGGTGGAATGGGACGCTCCGGCCACCGAAGAGATGATTAAGAATAAGTTAACCGAAATCAATTATCCGGCCGTCTAACGGAATTCGATTCAGCCTTAGATATGAGCGGAAAACAATGAACTTAAATCCGTACATTTTGCGTTCAATCCAGGCGGCTATCGCCGCCGGCAATGCTATCATCGCGGTGTACCGTTCAGAGGATTTCGGAGTGGAATACAAGTCCGACAAATCCCCGTTAACCATTGCCGATCAAAAATCCCATGAAATCATAACGGGTGCTTTAAGTGACTATGATCTTCCGGTTCTCAGTGAAGAAGGCAAAGATAGGCCCTATGCGCAACGCAAAAAATGGGGGCGCTTCTGGCTTGTGGATCCGTTGGACGGGACCAAGGAATTTATCAAGCGCAACGGCGAGTTTACGGTCAACATTGCTTTAATCGAAAATAGCCGGCCGGTACTGGGCACTATTTTCGTGCCGGATCGACATACGCTGTATTTTGCAGCGCATGATATTGGCGCCTATAAACTCGAAGACGGCCCTTTCAAAGAACTGCAGAGCGCCGCTGCCGATTCAGACGAAGAAGCCGGCACTCTGCTCGGTCAAATTGTGGAACGATCCACCCGACTGCCCGTGCAGCACCCCCGGGACGCAGCATTGACGATTGTCGGCAGCCGCTCACACAAGACGGCCGAACTGGAGGCCTATGTCGCGGAAAAGCGCAAAGCGTTCGGCGATGTCGCGTTTATTTCGGCGGGCAGTTCGTTGAAAATCTGTCTGGTGGCAGAGGGCAAGGCGGATATATATCCGCGCTTGGGTCCCACCATGGAATGGGATACGGCTGCCGGCCAGGCAATTGCGGAGGCTGCCGGTGCCGGAGTCTACGAGTACGATACCCCCAAACCGCTGATTTATAATAAAGAGAATCTGCTCAATCCCTGGTTTATCGTGCAGAAGGAAGTATAATCCATACAAGCCGGCTCGTGTGCGGCGGGAATCCCGATATCGGAACATAACCAGATAGGTAAATAAACCACAGAGAGCACGAAGGACACAAAGAAAGACATATCAAAATAAGGTTAAGGTCCTTTGTGAACTTCGTGCCCTTCGTGGTGAAATAAACAATCAATACCGGATCACAAAGTATGTCTGACGACAAAATCACCCTGCCGGTAACAGGTATGACCTGTGCCAACTGTGCCATGAACATCGAACGCACGCTTAAAAAACTGAGCGGCGTTTCCGATGCACAGGTTAACTTTGCCGCCGAACGGGCCGCCGTCTCATTTGACCCAGAGCAGCTGCACGTCAAAGATGTCATTACTCAGATCAAAGGATCGGGATTTTCGGTTCCCACCCAAAAGATGGAGCTGGCGGTTACCGGCATGACCTGCGCCAACTGTGCCGCCAACATTGAACGCGCTTTAAACAAGAAGGTTTCGGGGGTTGTTAAGGCCAGTGCAAATTTTGCCAGCGAGCGCGTCGCATTAGAATATATTCCGGGAGTCGCCGATCTGCCGGATATGATCCGGGCCATTGAAGCTGCCGGCTACGGCGTCATTACGCCTGAGGATACTTCAGACGAGGAGGATGCCGAACAACACGCCCGTGAGGCTGAAATCCGGGATCAAACCCGGAAATTTATCGTTGGTGTTATCTTTGCGCTACCCCTGTTTGTTTTTAGCATGGCCAGGGATTTCAACCTCATAGGTGCCTGGAGCCATGCGGCCTGGGTCAACTGGTTTTTCTGGGCGCTGGCCACACCGGTGCAGTTCTATACCGGCTGGGATTATTATATCAACGGATTTAAAAGCCTTAAAAATAAAAGCGCCAACATGGATGTTCTGGTCGCCATGGGTTCTTCGGTGGCTTATTTTTATTCGCTGGCACTGCTCATTTTCCCGGTCCTGGGTCAACACGTTTATTTTGAAACCTCAGCCGTCATCATCACCCTGATCAAACTCGGCAAGATGCTGGAATCCAGAACCAAAGGGCGCACCGGCGGGGCTATTCGTAAATTGATCGGCCTGAGACCTAAAACCGCCACGATAATTGAAAATGATGCTGAAAAAGAGATCCCCATCGCCCGGGTCCAGCTGGAAGATACGGTGCTGGTCCGCCCGGGTGAGCGCATACCGGTGGACGGTATCGTCATCGAAGGAATCTCCTCGGTGGACGAATCCATGCTCAGCGGTGAGCCGCTGCCGGTAGACAAAGATGTTGGGGACAAAGTGGTAGGGGGTACCATAAATGGTGAAGGCCTTTTACAATTTAAGGCTGCTGCGGTGGGCAAAGATACGGTCCTGGCCCAAATCATCCGACTGGTTCAGGAAGCCCAGGGCAGCAAAGCCCCCATCCAAGCCCTGGCCGATAAGGTAGCTGCTATTTTCGTCCCGACCATCATCGGACTGGCAATCGTGGTGTTTTTGGCCTGGTGGGGCATTTCCGGAGAATTTGTGCCCGCCATGATCCGCCTGGTGGCCGTACTCGTCATCGCCTGCCCCTGTGCATTAGGACTGGCCACCCCGACCGCTATCATGGCCGGCACCGGCAAAGCCGCCGAAAAGGGAATTCTGTTTAAAAACAGCGAAGCATTAGAGATGGCCACCAAACTCGATACCATCGTACTGGATAAAACTGGCACCATTACCATCGGCAAGCCGACTGTGACGGATCTCATTCCAATTGAACTGCAATGCAAAACGGCAGCGGATCTGCTAAAACTGGGCGCAACCGTTGAAAAAGGCTCGGAACATCCACTTGGGAAAGCGATCGTTAGACATGCTGAATCCCAGGGACTCAATCTTGCAACTCCACAGGAATTTAAAGCATCCGGCGGACGGGGGGTTCAAGCACGCATTAACGGCAGTATGGTGATGGTGGGAAAACCCGACTGGTTCAAAGAATTGACAATTTCCATCGAATCGATTTCCGAGCGGATTCAGCAGCTGCAATCCCAGGGCAAAACGGTGATGGTGGTCGCCCGGAACAACCAGCTTTGCGGACTGATTGCCGTCTCCGATGCGCTTAAATCCGACTCACCGGAGGCCATTCGGGAGCTGCAGGATCAGCACCTAAAGGTGGTTATGCTTACCGGAGACAATCTGGAAACGGCACAAACCATAGGCGATCAGGTCAATATTAAGGATATCTTTGCGGAAATCAAACCGGATGAAAAATCATCCAAAGTCAAAGAATTGCAGAAAAAAGGCGAACGGGTCGGCATGGTGGGCGACGGCATCAACGATGCCCCGGCTCTGGCACAGGCCGATGTCGGGCTGGCCATTGGTACCGGCACCGATGTGGCCATAGAAACCGCCGGAGTCATTCTTTCCAGCGGCAGCCTCAGCGGTGTGTCCCGAACCATTCGGTTAAGCCGCGCCACCATGAAAACCATCAAACAAAACCTGTTCTGGGCCTTTGGTTACAATGTGATTTTAATTCCGGTGGCCGCCGGAATCCTGTATCCCTTTGAATCTCTGCCCAATATGTTGCGCCAGCTGCACCCTATCCTGGCCGCCCTGGCTATGGCCTTCAGCAGCGTTTCGGTGGTCACCAACTCTCTACGCCTTTATAGAACCAAAATCAGCTAACACCGAACAACAGGATATCAGCTCACCGTTAATACCTTGATTTATTTTTTTGGAACAAAAAATGAGATAGTTTTTGCAAGGTCAAGGAAATTTAGGGAATGGGCGGAGGCGTGCTCAATCGCAAAGAGCTAAGCGCAAAGCGCAGAGCGTTACAAATTGAATTTCCTTCTTTTTAATCAAAACGCTTTGCTCTATGCGCCATGCACTTTGCTTATTTTTCGCTTTCTGACGAGGGATTTTCTTGATGAGTTCGATTACCGCTCAGAAAGCGAAAATTTTGTAACGGATTGGGAGAGCCTGGTTCTTTATGGGCAACGATTCAAAAGGAAGACTTACTTACGACGTTTTTCACCCGAAAGGAGATTAAAATTGGGGCAAGAAATTTCAAGAAGAACTTTTCTAAGAGGCGGAATCGCCGCAGCAGCCGGGGTGGCAGCCGGCAGTCTCCCGGGCGCTGCTGCCGCAACCGGGCCCGAAGACAAAACACAACTGGCCACCTTACTGGACATTAGCAAGTGCATCGGTTGCGGTGCTTGCGTAGAAGCCTGCAAAGAAACCAATGCCCACAAATACCCGAATCCCCAAAAACCCTTCCCCAAAATGGTCCCGGCCCGGGCCAAGGTATCGGATTGGTCCGACAAACAGGATATCACCGATCGTCTAACGCCTTACAACTGGCTTTATATTCAGCATGCCAGCGTCAATGTCAATGGCGAAGAAACCGAGCTGACGATTCCGCGCCGCTGCATGCACTGCGTGAATCCGCCCTGTGTTAAACTGTGTCCCTGGGGCGCGGCCAAACAGCTCGAAAACGGTATCTCCAGAATCGACCCGGATATCTGTCTGGGTGGCTCCAAATGTAATGCGGTCTGCCCCTGGGACATCCCCCAGCGTCAGACCGGTGTGGGGCTGTATCTGGATATACTGCCCAATTTTGCCGGAAACGGTGTGATGTTCAAATGCGACCGCTGCTACGAGCAAATTGCGGCGGGCCAATTGCCAGCCTGTATCGAGGCCTGCCCTGAAGATGTGCAAACCATCGGACCGCGCGATGAAATCGTCAAAAAAGCCCGTCAACTGGCGAAAGACACAAACGGCTACATCTACGGTGAAACCGAAAACGGCGGAACCAACACCTTCTATGTTTCGCCGGTGCCTTTTGAGGCGTTGGACCAAGCGATTGAAAAAGGCAAGGGCAAAACGCATCTGGCCGCCGTTTCCGATCGAATGGCAGATGCCAATAACCTGGCCGCCGCTATGGTTATCGCGCCGCTGGCCGGAATCGCCGCCGCAGCCAGGAGAATTTATAATTTTACTAAAAAATCCAATAAGGAGGGTGTCTGATGAAAGCAGCCGCTATTTCGCTCGCAAACCCAAACAGCCAAAACCGATCGATGCGTTTCATGTATCTGCTGACCGTTTTTTTCCTGGCCTTGACCGGTTTCGGCCAGATGCCGATTTATAAACGCTACTACCTGTCGGATATCCCCGGATTCGGCTGGCTTGCCAATTTCTGGACCACCCGCTATGTGCACTATGCCGGGGCTGCCATGCTGCTGGCGATTGTCGCCTATATGATCGTTCAGTATGCAGCCTTAAATCGAAGGCAGCGTCAAATTTCTATTAGCGGTTATCTGCGAGGAGTGCTCCTACTGGGCATCGTGCTGACCGGAATATTATTTGTGATCAAAAATTTTCCGGTGTTCGTCTTTTCGCCTGAATTCATCATTGCTTTAAACCTGAGTCATCTGGGTTTTGTCATGGCGTTTTTGCTGGTCAACCTGTATTGTCTGGTTTTTAAAAAACAGTGGACAAATGCCCGCTGAGATCTTATGAATACCGAGGAGTGTGAATATGAAGGGGTTTATCATTATGCTGGCCATTGTGGGGTTCTGGTATCTCCTGCAGGCCTATATCCTGCCTAAATTGGGCATTTCGACCTGACTGAAAGATTCTTGTCAGGTGACAAGCAATCATGACCGCACCCAAGCGAGCGAACCGCAAAGAGATAAAAGATAAAGATTTTGAGCTCATACGGGCTATCAATGCCGGCCAATTCGATCGGTTTCCGGACCTTGTCAAACGCTACGAGCAAAAGCTGTACAATTTCAGCCTCAGAATGTGCCGGGATGCAGCCGACGCCGAAGACACGGTTCAAGAAACTTTTATAAATGTTTTCAGGTATTTGAAAGATTTCCGGTTCGAAACTAAATTTAAAAACTGGCTTTACCGGGTGGCAGCCAGCACCTGTATCAAAAAAAGAAGAAGATCAAAATTTGCCCCGCAACGGGAACTATCCCTGGATGAGTTTTACCCCCAGAGTTATACCGAGGTTCCCCATCAGGTTCCCGATTGGGCGCAAATGCCACTGGATAAACTGCTGAGCAATGAGCTTTTGGACAAGATCAACGAGGCGATTTTTACGCTTCCGGAAAAGTATCGACTGGTAATCGTATTGCGCGACATTGAAGGGTTCAGCACGGCCGAAACCGCCCAGATTTTGAATTTGTCGGATGCGAATGTGAAAGTCAGATTACACCGGGCACGCTTATTTTTAAGGGACAGGTTGAAAGGATATTTTGAAAATGAGTAAGGACGAGCACGATCACAGACACTGCCTGGAGCTGTTTGAAAAACTGTCCGAGTATCTGGATAATGAGCTGGATGAGGTGGCCTGCAAGGATATCGAAAAACACATCAAAGAATGCGTGCCCTGTTTTGTGTGCCTGCAGACCCTTAAACGGACAGTTGACCTGTGCAAACAGGCGGAAAACAGGATGGTCCCCGAAGATTTTTCAAAAAAATTAAAAGAAGTTCTTCAAAATATGCCCAAAACCCCACCCGCCGGTTAATCAAGTGTAGTGTCCCTTATGTAATTTGCAAACGTAAGTAAACGAATTTTGTAGGTTATTTCTGCGAGGACACACCATGTTTTCGGGTTTTGTGGGAGGATGCCATCTGCCGCTTTCTTTTTTCTAAATCTTCAAGGCATGCCGTTATGTAATCGCCGCAGCGGTTTGCGGTATCACCGTTTTCGCAATGGCGCCGAAAACCTCTGAGCCACGCTTTACCACCACGGGGGCAAATTTCCATAAACTCCACAAAATTAATCAGCCGGTCAATAATGGTTTTCGAGATCGCATGCTCGACCTTGCAGGCCGCTTCTTCGGCTTCGATCTTATCGATTAACAGGATTTTGACGAAAAATTCCTTCAGGGCTGCATGCCTTCGGACGATTTCTGTGGCCAGCACCTTGCCTTTTGTCGTCAGGGTAATGATATCGTAGGGGGCATAGTTCACCAGGCCTTTCTCGGAAAGCGAACGCAAGGCACCGGTTACAGATGATTTGTTCACCTGCACCCGATCGGCAATGTCTTTGGCGCGTGCGGCCTGTTTTTCCTCCGAAATGTGAAAAATCGCCTCCAGATAATCTTCCATATTGGCACTTAACGGTTCTGCAGGGCTCATTTTAGGATTCCTTAAAGGACGTTTGAGATTCACTCTGCCGAGCGGCAACTGGCTCGTCATCCGGATTTTTTTCACAGGAAGCTTCTTCCGCCGGGCAGGACGAACATCCGCAACTGCAGGCGTCTTCCTGTTTAAATTTTTTTAAAAAATTTCGAATCAGAAAAGCTGCGGCAATGGCAACAACTAATATAACGAGAACCGTTTGCATTTTATTTCACCAAAAGCCCCAGGATGGATCCTATTTGAAAGATGAACACCGCTAAAGCAAATGCCAGCACCGTATTAAATGCCATGGCGAAGACCCCCCATTTCCATGAGCCCGATTCTCGCGAAATACAGATGACAGATACAAAACAGGGCGAATAAAACATCGTAAAGACAATCAAGCCCACAGCCATTAACGGTGACCAGGCCGGGTCTCTGGCCAGGGTTGCGGACAGAGAGTCGGTTTCCTCCGGATCCACCGCTCCCAGAGAATAGGCCGTGCCAAGGGTTGAGACCACCACCTCTTTGGCGGCAAAGCCGCCGACCAGGGCGATATTGGTTCGCCAATCAAAGCCCGCCCATTTCGATACGGCTTCCAAAGCACTACCCATGCGACCGGCAATTGAATATCGCAACCCGGCTTCGGCTTCAGCCGCATCGATACGCTGGAGCCTTTCTTTAAGGTTGCGTGCCGGGTCGGAAAGCGCAGTGTCCTCATGAGAGGCTTCCAGTTGAGCGACAATTCCAGCCGGCACACGGCTCATTTCATCCTGGCGTAGTTTTGCAAATTCAGCAACCGTTGAATCCGGCAGTCCGGGAAAAGTCATCATGGCCCACAGGACAATCGACAACCCCAGAATCACCGTGCCGGCTTTTTTGATATATTGCCAGGTGCGTTCCCAGGTGTGAATGGCCAAACCCTTGAACGTCGGCATGCGGTAAGGGGGAAGCTCCATTACAAACGGCGTCGCCGCTCCTTTGATCACCGTAATGCGCAGCAGTTTCGCAACCAGCAGCGCACCCCCCCAGGCGCCGAGGGTGATCAAAAACATAATGACCGCCTCATACTTGGCAAAAAACGTGGCAATCAACAGGGCAAATACGGGCAATTTGGCGCCGCAGTTCATAAAGGGCACGGTCAGCAGGGTCGCCAGGCGTTCACGCGGTGACTTGAGAGTGCGGGTTGCCATCACCCCCGGTACGGCACAGCCCCCGGCAATGCCGCCGGATACGATAAAGGCCATCACAGAGCTGCCGTGCAAGCCAAACAGGCGAAATATCCGATCCAGCATGAAGGCCACCCGGGCCAGGTAACCGGAATCCTCCAGTATGGCAATACCGAAAAACATAAACATTATCAAAGGTACAAAGCCCAGGACGCCGCCGACGCCATCAATGATGCCGGATACGATCAGCGATTGCAGCAATCCCTCCGGCATAACGGTCGACAGAGTTGATGCCAGCCAGCCAAAAAAAGATTCCAACCATCCCACCGGCAGCTTGCTGTAAGTAAAGGTAAAATGATAAAGCCCGGCAATCACCGCCAGCATGATCAAGGGGCCTAAAAAACGATTGGTCAGCACTTTATCGATTCGATCCGAGCTGTAAAGCCGGTTGCGGTCGTATTTGTGGTGGACCACCCCCTGCTTCATAATTGAATTGATATACCCGTAGCGTTGATCGGCAATTACGGCCTCCGGATACGTTTCCAGCGTATTTTGCAGATGCCGGGATACCTTGTTCACCTGATCTTCCAGTCGGCCGGAAAGATCTGCATCGGTTTTTCGGCCGAGGGTAAGGATTTGTTCGTCATTTTCCATATATTTTAAGGCAATCCAGCGCGCCCGGTAGATGTCGGTTAGAAAATGGTTTTGCGCGATTTCTTTTTCCATTTCAACGAGCACCGGGTCGATATCCGCCCCGTAGGAAATTTTGAGTGGATTCAGTTGCTGATGTTCATGGATGATTTGAAAGGCATTGTCCATGAGTTCCTTTTTGCCTTTACCCGTACGGGCAACCGTTGGAATCACAGGTACGCCCAGCAGGGATGAAAGTTTTTCAGCATTAACTTTGATGCCCCGTTTTTTAGCCACATCTATCATATTCAAAGCGATGCATATGGGTATACCCATCTCCAGAAATTGAACGGCCAGATATAGATTGCGATCCAGGTTGGAAGCATCAACGATGTTGATGACCACTTCCGGTTTCTGGTTGACCAGAAAATCGCGGGCCACAACTTCTTCCAGAGAATAGGCCGTTAGGGAGTAAGTGCCGGGAAGATCAACAATATGCAGCCTGAACCCGTCGCGCACATAAGTGCCTTCTTTTTTTTCAACCGTCACACCCGGATAATTTCCGACGTGCTGCCGGGATCCGGTCAGTTCATTAAAAAGAGTGGTTTTGCCGGCGTTCGGGTTGCCGGCCAATGCAACCGTTGGTGCCATCTGTTATTCGACCTCCACTTCGATATAATCAGCTTCATTGTTGCGCAGTGTCAGGGTGGCGCCGCGAACCCTTACTGCCACTGGGTCATACAAGGGCGCACGCCCTTGAATTTTAATTTCGATCCCCGGTACCAGACCCATATCGCGAATACGCCGGCCAAGTTCACCGCTGACCTTGATACTGGCAATCGTGCCCACTTGGTTATCAAGCATGTTACGCAGGTTGATTCGCATTTCGATTCAATCCTCCAAAAACGACGGGAAAAAGCTTGAATAAAAAAGTTAGTTACACCAAACTTTATACGGTGTCAATAAAAATCTTCGGCTGCCTGAATTTTACCGAAATAGGACATTTTCCGTTTTCCATCATAATGTTCCGGAATACGAAAGTGCGGCTTAAGGAGTTGTAGGAAAAAACGTTTGAATACAGCAACGCTTTTTTTGACAACCCCTATATAAACCACTTATTGCTCCAAATTAATTGAGGGGATGAGTTGAACCGATAATCGTAATACCTGCAAAGGGAAAAGTGGTGGGAATGGTTCGCGACTGGTGCATCTGAAAACATAATATTCCGTACAAAGAGGCAATTAGGCGGTGGCGCGTTATTTTGCAGGGCAACTCAAGTCAGAGACCTTCCCATCCGAAGGCCTTCTTAATTCGTATAATATAGGGCTGCGATCAGTTTTTAAATTCCAGAAACACATTTGCGTCTTCGCCATCGATTTCCGGCCTGTTCTTCATCCAGTTCAAAATGCGGCAGCCGTCGGTAGCGCCGTTAGGGGTTGAACAACTGATGTAGGGCATAATCGGATCACCGGCAATCGATTTGTAATATAGCATTCGCGCGCGGTCGCTGGGAAATTCCTCAAGTTCCAGAAGATGCACGATATAAATCATGCAGTCACCGTCAAATAAATCACTTTTTCCACGTGAATCGATGATGCATGTTTTAAAAGATTCAACCGCCGCCTGGCTGTCTTCAGCCTCAACGATCAGGTTGAATTCTCCATGTCTTCTTTCCGATTCTTGTTTCGCCTGCTGATTGGTCATATGCAGAAATTTACCAAGATAGAGCATCATTTACCCTTTCTGTGTTCCAATCGGTTTTATAATGGTTGTTAAAAAACCGTTCCGGCATTTTAACGCTTTTTTCTACAACCACTTATGCCGCACTTCCTTATTTCAGAACATTATGATGGAATACGGTATATCCCAAAGCGGTACCATTTACCTGCAACCGTTTCCATCTGACCGCTTAGCATCTTAGACCTTCCAGATTGTTTTGTCCAGAGCCTGGTAGGTTTTTGAAACCTGAGTCGCTGCACCGGTGTCTTTCCACCTAAGCCGCCGCGCAGCAGGTAATTTCACAGGCACAAAATCTACTTCCAACCTAACTAAAATTTCAATCAATCCAAGAGGAGCGTTTGGCCGTGTTGGGGCACTAAAAAATCTTCCTGTGGAATCTGATTTTTCTGCAATGCGCTGGCCAGCCGTTTAGGGGGTTCATCCAGCGGTTCATCGGTTAAAATAAAGGTGCCCCAATGTATGGCCACTGATTTTTGTGTGCGAAGCTCCTTGTGGATTTGAACCGCTTCTTCGGGATTCACATGGTGATTTTTCATAAACCAGCGCGGCTCGTAAGCACCGATGGGGATGGCCGCCAGATCGAAGGGACCCAGTTTTTCGCCGATTTCCTTAAAGTGCGATGCATACCCGGTGTCGCCCACAAACATGAACCGAAAAGCCTTGGCATTGATCACCCAGCCGGCCCAGAGCGTTTTGTTTCTGGAAAAAAGGCTGCGTTTGCTCCAGTGCTGCACCGGCACGGCAATGATCTCAAGATCTCCGTCCCGCTGCCGGTCCCACCAGTCCATTTCGATTACCTGATCGACGCCGCGAATGGCAAACCAATTCTTTAACCCCAGGGGAATGTAAAAACGGGTTTTTTCTCCGCCGGGTCTCTGGCGCAATTTCTTGATGGTTTGCTCATCCAGGGAATCATAATGATCATGCGAGATCACAACGATATCAATGGGGGGCAGCTCCTCAAGTGCCAGCCCCAGGGGGGCCACTCTTTCCGGGCCGGCCCACTGGACCGGTGACGCCCGTTTGGAAAAGTGAGGATCAGTCAGAATATTGTAGCCCGCCACCTGCAGCAATAGGGTGGCATGCCCGATCCAGGTCACAGTGTTCTTATCTCGATTTTGCTTTAAGAAACCCGGATCGTTTTTTGCCAGAGGAAAATGGTAGCTTTCCGGACCCGGGATTTCCTTTTTGGCCCTTTCGCGGCGCCATTTTACAAAATCCCCAAAACCATTTTCCTCATACACATGGACATTTCTGAACCCGCCGGGGGTATGGTGGGGTTTGTCCGCTGAAGGGCTCTGGGCCGCACAGTTTAATGCCGTCATGTAAATAAAACCCAATGTCAGATATTTTAAACCGTTAGTTGAGTTCAACATAGATATATCGGTAGCATTGCCGAGACTGTGTTTTTCATCTCGGAGAACACAGAGATCACAGAGACTAAATTCTTTAGAACCCTAATGGCCCCCTGTTTTAGCTTTCTCTGTGCACTCTGCGGTTAGAATTCATAATTCCTCATAATCTGGACCCGCAATACTTGCAGAATTTGGCGTCTTTGTCATGTCCTTCGGCGCTGCACTCCGGACAGGCCTGGGTGGAAATCTGGCGTTTAAACGCTTGCGCCAATTCCACCGTTACGATCCCGGTTGGAACCGCGATGATACCGTATCCTAAAATCATGATCACCGACGAAAGCAACTGGCCCAGGATGGTCTGAGGCGATATATCCCCGTAACCGACAGTGGTCAGGGTTACAATTGACCAGTAGATGCTCTTGGGTATGCTGGTGAAACCATGCTTTGGCTCTTCGATCAAATATATCAATGCGCCGAAGATGGTTACCAGCGTCAAAACGGTAAACAGAAAAACAATAATTTTGCGCATGCTGGCACGCAGCGCCTGGATAAGCAGCCGGGCCTCGCCCAGATATTGCACCAGTTTCAGAATCCGGAAAATACGCAGAACCCGCAATATCCGAATAACCAGCAAATACTGCGCCCCCGGGAAAAAATAGCTCAGATAGGTGGGCAATATGGCCAGAAGATCGACAACACCGAAAAAACTGGTGGCATAGGCGGTTGGTCGCCCCACGCTCAGCAGTCGCAGCAGGTATTCGACTGTAAATAAAATGGTAAAAAACCACTCGCCGGCCAACAAGACTTGACCGTACATCTCTTGAATGCTGCTGACACTGTCGAGCATCACCAGCAAGACACTGGTCAGGATGGCCAGAATCAGCAAGACGTCAAACCATTTTCCGGCCGGTGTATCGGCTTCAAAAATAACCTCATGCACCTTCAGCCGCCATCTACGCTGCGTACCATTTTCTTTCATAAGGCCCTCGATATGTCATCAACAAATAAAAGTTGAATGAGCATAGAAAACAGAATAATAGAACTAGCCGATTTGTAACAATTTGATATGGGAACACGTTGTGGGTGTGAGTTTATGCTCGATACTTCTTACTTCATTTCTTTTACTTTTTTCACGGTGTTATTAAAACCAAACATAGAAGCGGTTTCATAGGTTTAGATAATGTTCGATAGCAAGGCGTAAATCGATTCAATAACGGAGAATACACGTCAGTATGCGAGTATTTTGAATCGATTTATAACACAGCTATCGGGCATTAGATGGCCGATGAAAACGCTTCTATTGTTGTTTAACCTCATGGCCATTCTTCCTCAACAAATCGACGACACTTTCGGGGCCAACCAAATGGCCCGCACCCACCACAAAAAAAACATTTTTATTTTTGCGCATCGCGTCTTCAACTTTCTTAACCCATTTTATATTGCGCTGAATCAGCAGACGATTATTTAGATCCGGGTAATCTTTAAAGCTCTTGTGTAACAGTTTGTGCAGTTTATCGGCATTGCCGGATTTCCAATTTTTTACCAGGTCAGCGGCCAGTTCGCTGACCAATTCCAGATCTTTTAAGGTCTGACTTAAAAAGTCGTTTTGATCCTTCTCGGCCATGTTGCCCAGCAGGCTTATCTGATACTCCGGAGGTTCTAAAAACCCAATTTCTTTGCCACCGCTTTGGGCCTTGTTAAAAAAGTAAACATCAATCCCATATTGGGGGTTGTAACCCAGACGCTGCAATTCCAATGTTGTCAGGGTGAGTGCTACAAACCAGGGTTTAAATCGTGAAAATGCCTGCAGGGGCAGCCCGAGTGCGCTCATTTTTTTCTCGAGCTGCTGACGCGTAACGCCCGCAAGGTTCTGAAACAGGGTCTGCCCGTCCGGATACATCCCTAGCTCCAGCATTTTGGCCTGCATGGCCGGATCTTGCATGGCTGCAATATCGGTTTCAAAAATGATACGCTGGCTGTCGGCATAAGCTCTTTCGATTGCGGCGGCCAACGGATAAGTTTCCTGCTTGAGGACATGCAGAGAGCCCAACAAATAAATTTTGTTCGATTGGCTTTGAATCGACCATAGACAATTTTTACTGGCCTGCTGGACGGCGACTGTCTTCGCCGGCAAGAGCGTTGTCAGCAGAAAAATAACAAATAAAACAAAACTTAATGCATATTTAAAAAAATGTCGTTCTGGCATGCAGATTCCTTTCCGAAACGGATCACACCTTTCAGGTGTTTTTATTGCCATTTCTGCAGGATCTCATTGACCATCTTGCCATCCGCCTGCTTGCCGAATTGCTTCATGATGGCACCCATGGCCTGCATTTTGTTTTTGTATTCGGAGAAATCGATGTTTTCCTTGATCCAGGCAATGATCTCTTCGCGGCCGGCCATACGGGGCAAATACAATTGAAGAATACTTAGATATTCGGAAGATTCTTCCTTTTTAGCCACCAACACCATTCGTTCGGATTTGGCCAACCCCTGGATGATCCCGACGATGTCATCGTTGGTAATCTCTGCACTGGTTTTGAGCCGGGTGGATTTTTTCCCGCTTTCCAGAGTGATGGGTACCGTCAGTCTCGGAAATTCAGCCATAATTTGCCGGATAGCGCTGCGTGCGGCCACATCCTTTTTCAACATGGCCTGCTTAAGGTCGGTTTTGAGTTTAACCAGCAAAGGCATGTCCATATCCGCATTCCATCCGTATGTTTGGGTTTGGGTCTCACTCATCAGCCTCTCCTATGTAATCCGGTTTTTAGTCGATAAATTTC
This sequence comes from uncultured Desulfobacterales bacterium, assembly GCA_947259495.1. GTDB lineage: Bacteria > Desulfobacterota > Desulfobacteria > Desulfobacterales > JAHEIW01 > JAHEIW01. Next base: position 144,089 of record CAMYLV010000013.1, read on the forward strand.
GGGGGCAGCGGTGGATCGGCTGCAATTGCTTTGCCGGGTAAAATAATCACCGTCGATGTCCCATGTGCCAGAACCTTGCCCTGCTGATCTGTAACCTGCGCTTCAGCATAGCCGAGGGTCCGGCCGACTTTAATCTGGTGTCCGCTGGCAATTAATTTGCCGGATACGGCCGGCGCAAGATAGTTTAGTTTCAAATCAACGGTTGTAATGCCGGCATCCGGATCCTTTATCCCGTAATAAACCGACCAAAAAGCGGCCGCATCGATGATCGATGCAAAGACACCGCCGTGCACCACGCCGAATGGCTGTAAATGCTTTTGGGCAAGTTCGATTTCAAGCGATGAATACCCGATTCCAACATCCATCAACTTCATCGAAAGTAAATCAAAGTACGGGCAGATGTTTACGATTTCATTAATTCGCTTTATGTATTCAGGATTGGGTTTTTTCATATAATCTCATTTGATTCGTTTATAAATGTAAAAATCGTAGGGTTCAATGCCCGCGACCGCAATAGTTTCAGATTTGATCACCCGAAATTCAGTTGCTGGAATTTCCGGAAAATAGGTATCTCCCGCTATGTCCCTGGGTATCACCGTCAAATAAATGCGATCCGCCATTGCAAATGCAGCCTGATACAACTGCCCGCCCCCGCAAATAAAAGCTTCATCTTCATTTTGCGGACAGCTTTTTAAGGCTTGCAAAAGATCGTGAACGACGATGCATCCGTCGGCAACATAATCCTTTTGGCGCGTAACGATGATATTCGTTCTATCCGGAAGAGAGCGTTTAAGAGATTCGAAGGTTTTTCTTCCCATGATCACCGCATGACCGAGCGTGATTTTCTTGAACAGCTTCTGCTCTCCCGGTATTTTCCAGGGAATATCGCCTTGCCGCCCGATTACCCGGTTTTTTGCCATAGCCGCAATCAACGATATTTTCATTCCCTGAAATCTCCTAAAACCAGTATCATTTGGCTAAACTGTCATTATCGACTTCAGATCATGGAGCCCGGCATTGTCCTCAGCGTGAAAACCAACCCGATTAGAATAAAATGCCGACAAAATAAATGTTGTTTCCATTTCAGAGATGAGAGATTTTTTTCGATGAGCTAGACCGCACAAGGATTTTGGATTTTGGCGTACTGGGTCGTACGTCAAAATCCAGAAATCCGCGGAGAACACAGCTCATCGGAAAAAGATCCATTTCTGAAATGGAAACTAGACGTAGCCGCCGTTAACATGGATCGACTGCCCCGTAATCCATCTGGCTGCTTCACTTGCCAGAAACGCCACGGCGTCCGCTATATCCTGCACCTGCCCGATGCGGCCCAGAGCGGCCATTTGAGCCATCTGTTGAATCTGTTCTTCTGATTTGCCATCACGGAAAAGATCGGTATCCACCGGCCCCGGAGAAACTGCGTTAACGGTGATATTCCGCCCGCCCAGTTCCTTTGCCAGCGCCCGGGTGATCTGATCGACGGCTCCTTTGCTGGCGGCATAAATGGAATAGCCGGGCAACATCATGCGCGTCACGGCTGATGAAACATTGATGATCTTTCCACCATCGGAAAGCCGGCGGGCTGCTTGTTGACAGGCAAAAAATGTTCCCTTCACATTGATGGCAAACAGCCGGTCAAATTCTGCTTCTTTGATGTCGGCAACATTTTTGCTGATGCGGATACCGGCGTTGTTTATTAAAACATCAAGCCGGCCAAAGTGTTCGATTGTCTGATCGAAAAGCCCTTGAATGTCTTCAAGCTTTGAGACATCCCCTTGCAGGGCGATGGCCGCACCGCCGGCGGTCTCAATGCCCGCAACAACTTCTCGAGCGCTATTTGAGTTGTTGACATAGTTGATTGCAACGGAAGCACCCTCGCGGCTCAATCGTTCGGCCATCGCGCGCCCGATTCCCCGGGATGATCCGGTCACCAGCGCAATTTTGCCGGACAGATTTTTGGGGCTCATTTGGTTCTCCTTTTGGACACTTAAATTCAGTTTAAAGTTTACGATTAAAGATGGGCGGCTTGAATCCCGGACTAGCCGGTTAACTGTCTAAACAGATTCAAGTAATCATTTTTTTTCATGGGTCGCGGATTATCGATATTGCTGCCGTTTTTAAAGGAATTAGCCGCCAGTTCTTCCAGGTCATTTTCCTGAACCCCCAGGGAGCCAAACGCAGGAAGCTGGACATCAGAAGCCAGTTGTTGTACGGCCGTAACTGCCTGGCGGGCACCATCGTCCACATTTTCATAGGTCAGCCCCATGGCGACGGCAATTCGAGCATATCTTTCTTTGCAGTATTCCATATTGTATTGCATTACCGCCGGCAAAACCACCGCATTGCAAACACCGTGGGCTGCGTCATATTTTCCGCCGAGCGCTTCGGCCACGCAATGGACAGCCGCAACATCGGAGTGGCTGAAAGCAATTCCGGCCAGCACACTGCCCAGCAGCATTCCCGCCCTGGCTTCAAGATTGTGACCGTCAGATACAGCGCTTCGAAGATAGGCGGCAATCAATTCGATCGCATAAAGAGCGGCTGCATCCGCTAGTGGTTCTGAGGCATTGGCGGTAAAGGCCTCAATGGCATGCGTTAAGGCATCCATGCCGGTGGATGCGGTTAAATCCGGTGGCATGGTCAGGGTCATCTCAGGATCGACCAGCGCAACCCTTGGCGCAATTTTGGGATCTTTAATACTAAATTTGAATTTTTCGGTGGAATCCGTGATCACCGAGCTGAAGGTCACCTCGCTGCCGGTCCCGGCGGTCGTCGGGATGGCCATCAACGGCAACACATCAGGACCGATCTTATGCGGACCTTCATAATCGCGGACGGCGCCTCCCTGGCGGGCCACCACCGCGATGGCTTTGGCACAATCGATCGGGCTGCCGCCACCGATGGCCACCAGGCAGTCCGTGCCGAACCGACCGGCAATTCCAGTGCCTTCCTGAACGTTATAATCCTTCGGATTGGGCTCAACACGATCAAATACCTTCCATTTCAGTTGATGGGCATCCAGCGCATCGGTAACCCGCTTTAGCAGGCCTGAACGCACAACGCCCTCATCGGTGACCAGAAGCAGGCTTTTAAAATTTTCATTTTTGATCACATCAACCAGGCTTTTGGTGGCGCCGACGCCGTATTCTATTTTGGTCGGCAACGCGAAACTGAAACTATTCAATAGATTCATGTCGTGGATTCCTTCTCGGGCATTATTAAATTTAATGCTGATAGGTACGGTTCAGGGTGTCACGTTCCAGAAGACAGAGTTCAGATGACACCTGAATCCTTCTCTGCCAGTTGCTGCCTCCCACAAAAGAAAACACTATTTGATTTTCACAGCAGTATTATTTTATAAGCCAAAATGATATAGATGGCAACAGGGCGGAGATTTTACTTGAACCTTACATGGAAGGATCAGCATTGACAGAAAAGCAACCGGGTCTGCAAGCCGGAGTGCCGCATAGTGCTGCAAGAGAGCAGGTTGTCCGCAAGGTCACCTGGGTCGGACTTTTCGCAAATTTATTTCTTGCAGGATTTAAATTCACTGCCGGCATTTTAGGAAGAAGTCAGGCGCTGGTGGCCGATGCCATCCACAGCCTTACGGATTTGACAACGGATATTGCCGTCATTGCGGGCTCTCATTACTGGTCCCGACCGCCGGATGAGTCCCATCCGTATGGACATCAGCGCATGGAAACGCTTGTGACGGTATTTATCGGTATCGTATTGGCTGCAGCGGGTATCGGCGTCGGATGGAAAGCCATTTCAACCCTGCATGCAAAACACGCATCATCTCCGGGTTGGATCGCGGTTATGGCGGCATTGCTTTCCATCATTTGTAAAGAAGCGATTTACCGCTGGACGGCCATCATCGGCAGAAGGGTTAAAAGCTCGGCTCTGGCTGCCAACGCCTGGCATCATCGCGCGGATGCAATCAGCTCGGTGCCGGTTTTAATTGCGGTGGCCGGTGCCCGTATTTTCCCATCCTGGTCCTTCTTAGATCACGTGGGAGCCGCGGTCGTCTCAATCTTTATTTTGTATTCGTCAATTAAAATAATGTGGCCCGGACTCAGCGAACTGATCGATGTCGGAGCACCGACCGAAATACGAAAAAAAATCCGAACCAGTGCGCTTAAAAACGAAGGTGTCCTGCAGGTTCATGATATCAGAACCCGCTATGTCAGCTCCAGCATCCAGGTTGATTTGCATATTGTGGTCGAAGGCTCCCTAACCGTGCGTGAAGGCCATGATATTGCCGATGACGTAAAGCATCGCATCATCACTGAAATTCAGGAGGTTCTGGACGTCATTGTTCACGTCGATCCACCCGAAAGAGCGCTCACGGAAGGAGATATGCGATAAATATCAGACGCACCGAGCCCAGCCATGCAGACCCCATCTGGTGGCTTTAAGTTGATCTATTGCTATTTTAAGCCAGCTTTAAAAATGTTGGTTGAAAATAGACGCATAACATCATATTCTTAACATGTTATGTTTTAGCTGCCGCCGATATCCTTGCGGACAATATGATAAATTACGGAGCAACCACGCAATGCCGGTTTATGAATACACAGCCCTGGATGCCAAAGGCAAAATGACGTCCGGTATCATCGATGCGGACGGTGCCCGTGCCGCTCGACAGAAATTAAGAGGGAGCGGCATCTTTCCGGTTGATGTCAAAGAAACTCAGGAGAAGGAGACTCCGGAAAAAAAGACGACCCGGGTCGCTGATATAGCTCGCTATCTAAGGCGGGTTAAGCCTGCTGAAATTGCCATAATGACGCGACAGCTATCAACTTTGATCAGTGCGGGTTTTCCGCTGGTTTCTGCAATAGACGCCCTGGTACCCCAGACTAAATCCCATCGACTTAAGACTGTATTGGCCCAGTTAAAGGATGCCATCGTTGAAGGTCAGAGTTTTGCGCAAGCGTTATCGCAATATCCGGGGATTTTTACGCCGCTGTTTGTTAACATGGTCCGCGCCGGGGAGACTTCCGGCACACTCGAAATCGTTCTCGAGCGACTGGCCGATATTACGGAAAAACAGCAGGATTTGACCAACCGGATTCAAACCGCCCTGGCGTATCCGCTGTTTATGTGTGTCATCGGAACACTGGTATTGTTCGTGCTTTTGACCTACATTGTTCCGAGTATCACCGCCATTTTTTTGGACATGAACCAGGTATTGCCGGCACCAACTCGCTTGCTGATTTTTTTAAGTGGTTTTTTCAAATCGTTTTGGTGGGTTATTCTTATTGGGCTGATCGGCGCCGCTATAGCTTTGCATCGAGCCAAAAAAACCGACAAAGGGCGCTACGCGTTTGATAAAACCATGCTTGCAATACCAGCTTTTGGTGTTTTAGCAAAAAAACTGGCCGTGGCCCGTTTTACGCGCACGCTGGGCTCTTTGCTTGAAAACGGCGTTTCGATGTTAATTGCACTTGACATTGTCAAAAATATCGCCGGCAATGTGCTGATTTCCAATGCTGTGGAAAAAGCATCCCGAGAGGTCGGTAAGGGGCAGGCCTTGTGGGCGGCCTTGAACGAAGGTCAAGTCTTTCCGCAATTGTCCATTCAAATGATTCAGGTGGGCGAGCAAAGCGGTGAATTGGAAGCGATGCTCAATAAAATTGCTGATATATTTGAAAAAGAAGTCGAAAACAGTATCATGCGCCTGACGTCTTATCTGGAGCCGGTCATGATACTGGTAATGGGCTGTGTTGTCGGGTTTATTGTACTGTCAATTTGTCTTCCTATTTTTGAAATGAACCAGCTGATCAAATAATTGCGGTTATATTTTCCAACAGGCATGAGAAGGGAAACGTTATATGGGGACCACACTTAAAAATGACAACCGGGGATTTACGCTAATTGAGTTAATGGTTGTTGTGATTATATTGGGCATCCTGGCGCTATATGTTGGCCCAAAAATAATGGGAGAACCGGATAAAGCAAAGCGCGTAAAAGCTCAGATGGATATTGCCACCTTTGAGACCGCTTTAAAAATATACAAACTCGACAATGGTATATACCCGACAACCGAGCAGGGGCTTGTGGCGCTGGTTGAAAAACCCGAAACCGGTGCGATCCCAAAAAAATGGCGCGATGGGGGTTATCTTGAGAAACGCAAAGTGCCCAAAGATCCCTGGGGAAATGAATTCGTTTACATTTCGCCGGGCGTGAATAGTGACTTTGATTTGATTTCCTATGGGAAAGACGGCGTTCCCGGCGGCGAAGGTGAGGATAATAAGGATATTAATAACTGGGAAATCGAGTAGTTTGCTGTCAGCAGGCGCGCCCTTTTGCGCAATCTCTGTGTCAATCTGCGGAATTGTATGGTGCGGCGTACTTTAAAGTACGCCTCCGCGTAAAACTTTGTGCAGCCTATCAAAAAAATCTTATACGGTTATGCAGAAAGCCCAAGTTAGTTTCTTTCAACCACGAAGGGCACGAAGGACCCGAAGAGGGAATGCCAATTAATTCATCCTGCCTTTGTGATCTTCGTGGTGAGATCACTATCGGACGTAAGCGACTAGAACTTTCCAGATAACCACGAAACATTATTTAAGAATCGAAAACTTAAAATCAGAAAAATGAATCGTCTCTGGACGAGCGTTTACAATAATAGCATAATGTTTTCAAAAGTCCTGAAACAGGAATTGAACTTACGCTACGGAAGACGGACGACATACCACAGGCACCGTAACGGTTTTACGCTGATGGAACTGATTGTGGTCATGGCATTGTTGGCCATTTTGCTCATATTTAGTGTTCCCCGCTTGCACGAAACCTTATTTTTGGATGAAAGCAAAACCAGTTCCCGATGGATTATCGGTAAAATTCAGGCTTTGAAAGAGGCGGCTGTTCGAAATCAGAAGCATTATACATTACATATCGATCTGGATACGGACCATTACTGGGAAACCGACGAATCTATGCCGGCAGAAGATCTTGAAGGCGCCGCCATGCAAACCAAACCGTTACCGGACGGTTTAAAAATCGCTGATATCGAATTTGCTGTTCGCGGAAAAATCAGTTCCGGTCGGACCGATATTACGTTTTACAAAGACGGTTACTCAGACAAAGCCCTGATTCATACACGAGATGGGGAAACATATGTATCGTATCTGATCGAGCCTTTTCTTTCTGAAGTAACCCGCTATGAGACTTACGCCGGTTTTGAAAATTGAGTTGCACGTCCGAACAAAGGGGTCTGTTTGAAACTGCTCTGACGTTTTTGCAATCCGCCTGTAAGGCCCTGTTGACCACAAAGAACGCAAACCCGCCCACCGAAAACAGCGACATCATATCCGGGTCTGTAAGAATAAGAGTTGTCGACCATAAAAAAAGATTGTAAGTTGGTTGTTAATTTTTGTATAATATAAAATTACACATGTATAAAAAAGTGCACATTAATGGCTGATTTTGAACATTGCCGATATCGAAAATTGTCGGGCTTTTCGCGATTCGCAGCCGGTTTTACATTGCTTGAAGTCATGGTTGCCCTGGCCGTCATGGCAATAGTTTTGGTGAGCGTATATCGCATGCATTCTCAGACCTTGACCATGAACACCGCAGCCCGCTTCTATACTCAGGCGCCTTTGCTGGCCCAAAAGAAAATGGCTGAGGTGGCAACAACTTCTGCAAGTGTTTTTGCAACTGATTCAGGCGATTTCGGTGAAAATTACCCGGGATACAGCTGGCAGGTATCGGCGACCGATGTGTCTTCCGAGATTCTGGGAGAAGTTGCTGATGATTTTAAACGCATTGATGTTAGCGTGTCGTTTAATAACGACCAATTCTCATATAACTTAACGACCTATCGGTTTCAGAGGGAATAGACAAATCCCAGGGAACAGGCAACAGATGCCAGAAAACAGCGAACAGAACCGCGCTAAGCGTGCCCCAAAACCAGAGATCGGCGGCCGCCGGCATTCGACCGCCGGCTTTACGTTGATGGAAATTCTGATCGCCATCGCGATATTGGCAATCGTGGTGACGACTGCTTTGGCATCATTTAATGCCGTATTTTCAACCACAGAAGTTCTCGACGACAGTGCCAATCTATATGAAATGGCCCATAACTGTATGAAACGCATCGTGCTGGACCTGACGTCGATGCACATTTCCCAGCGGCCCTTTTACAAACCGCCGGAATTTGATCAACCACCGGACCCATATCGCCTGGTCGCGACCACTGAGGAGACTGGTGGCACGGGATTTGCACAAAATTTAAGATTCACCAGCCGGGCCCACCTGCCCTTTGAAAAAAGTTCCAGGGAAGGGATCGCTGAAATCATATATTACCTTCAGGCCACGGATAACGAATATCTTAAGTTGAAACGTGCGGATAACAATTACCCGTATCCTGTCTTTGAACAAAAAGGCAGCGATCCGATATTGTGTAAGTACGTCAAATCATTGTCGTTTAAATTTTTTGACAAAGACGGAATTGAATTCGACATCTGGGATTCAGATTCCGATGAATTCGGTTATGCGACACCAACAGCGATTGCCGTGAAACTGGAATTGGCAAAAAAAGCCGAAGCGCACACCTTTGAAACCATGGTGCCCTTGCCCCTGTTCCGGGAGAGAGCGGAATAAAACATGTTTCGTATGACCAAAACGATCAACAACAATCGCGGCATTGCCCTCTTGCTGGTCATTTCCGTGACGACCATTCTGGTCGCAACGGCTCTGGAATACAATCGCCGGGCACGCTTTACGGTACTGTCAACAACGGCTGCAAGGGATCGCCTGACGCTTTCGCAGATGGCATCTTCAGGCATCCACGCCGCCATGGCACTGCTGGCAAAAGATCGTGCCGAGTCGAATATTGACTCTTTGCAGGAGGACTGGGCAAATCCGGACAAAATAAATGAACTTTTGAGTGAAATCCCGTTTGATGAGGGCGAGCTTACCGTCTCCATCACCGATGAAATGGGACGAATTCAAATCAATGCTCTGGTAACGTTTCCCGATAGCCGAAATTTTAATGATTCCCAGCGCCTGCTGCTCGAGCGGTATTTAAATTTTTTCAAGGATGCCACTGAAGAAACGCCGGAAGATAGCCAGCCGCCGGCAATTATCAATTCGCTCAAGGACTGGCTGGATTCCGGCGACGACGACGCTATTACCGGGCTAAGCGGTGCTGAGTCCGCATATTATCAGGATTTGAGCCCATCTTACAGCAGTCGCAATGGTCCCATAGCGGACATCCATGATTTATTAATGATCAAAGGCATCACACCCGAATTGTTTTACGGCAGCTCTGAAAAGCCTGGAATCGCAGATGCTTTAACCGTGTATGGCATGCAACCGGGGGCCGGCACTGCATTTACATTTCCCGGCAAGATAAATGTCAACACCGCTGAACTTCCGGTCTTGGTCGCCCTGTTGCCGACTGAAAACCCAGATCTGGCCCAGACCTTATATGATTTGCGCCAGCAGGTTGCCACTGATAAAAATGCCCCTGACTTGTCAGACCCAGGTTGGTATAAGAATCTCGCCGGACTCAGCGGCTTAAATCTGGATACAAAATTGATCACCACCGCAAGTGACATATTCAGGATTGTATCTGGGGCCAAAGTAAACGATGCCGTGTTGATCGCTAACGCTGTGGTTCAACGGCAAAAAAATGAAAAAAACGGTAAATGGTTCTGCAAGATACTGAGCTGGAACATAAAATAGAAGCTGTCTCAAAAATGCATCTAAATTAATACCCATTTTTCCGGTATTTTGGTATTTTATAATTCAAGGCTATAAATGTTGAGTTCAGAGTTATAAATTGTTAACCTATGAGCCTATGGTTCATTCGGGTAAGAAATTAAAGATTCTATGAGCAGAAAAGTTCTCGGCATAGACATTCGAAATCAATCACTAACCGCCGTGCTTTTAAGCAGCAGCCTGCGGGAGTACCACGTGGATGACTATATTCACCTGCCATTTTCCGGCCCTGATGACCTGGAAAGAAGCCTGTCGGCCGCTCTGGAAACCCTGACCGAGAGAATGGACTTGACCGGCAGTGACTATGTCGTTTCCGTCCCGGCCCACCAGTTTATTTTCCGGAACATGCAGATCCCCTTTCACAATTCCAAAAAAATCCGAATGGTTCTGCCCTTTGAACTCGAACCCACCCTGCCCTTTGCGGTCGAAGATCTGGCTATCGATTTTCACACATTGAACGGCGCCCCGGCCGGCAATCAAACCGATCTCATTGCGGCGGCAATTGAAAAAAACCATTTAGCGCCATACATTGAGGCCCTTGCATCGGTGAACATCGACCCGGAAAAACTGACGCTCAGCGGTTTACCCATCGCCCTGTGCCTGGCCCATCAGGCAGATCCCCAGGAGGACCTGTTATTTATCGAAATTGACGACGCTCATGCTACCCTCTTTGTTCTGGTGGGCGGCCGCCTGCAACTGATACGATCGTTTCCGCTGCCGGCCGCCGGACCTTCTAAGACGTCAATACTGTCTGCACAGATACAGCAGACACTGGCGGCTTTCCAGGAATCATCGGCGTTGAATTTTGAACCCATAGAAGCGGTCTTAAATGGCATCGCAGACGTCGACGGCGAAATGACGGCCGCTATTGCCAAAGTATTGGAAATACCGGTTAAAGTCGCATCAGTTGCGGAACGACTGAACATCCCGCTGGAAACAGATACGGAAAGTCAGTGGATTCCGGCCCGAATGGACAATGCCCTGGCACTGGCGTTGATGGAGGTCGAAGGCTATGAAGCGCTCAATTTCCACAAGGGCCAGTTTGCCGCCCAGAAGTTTATAGCCAAGCATAAAAACGCCTTGATAAAAACCGGCATCCTGGCTGCAGCCGTATTGGTATTGATGTTTTTTAACCTGATGATGAAAACCCATACGTTAAACAAACGCATCGACGCCATCAACAACCAGATGACCCAGATTTTTAAAGAGACCTTTCCGGAGGTACAAACGGTTCGTTATCCCTTTCAGGAGATGCAGGCCAAGATGCGCGAAACCAAAGGTAATGCAGCCTTGCAGGCCGAAGCCGGCCCCCATGTCCGCAGTATTGACATCATAAACAACATCAGCGAAAAAATACCCGCAAATATTACGGTAAATCTGAACCGGTTGGTCATTCAGCCTGAAAATGTGTTAATCTCGGGCACAACCGACACCTACGACGCGGTGGACGCGATTAAAAGCCGCCTGGAACAGATTCAGCCATTTAAAAAAGTTTCCATCAGTTCGGCCAACATCGATCGCTCGGGCAAAGAAGTACAGTTTATGCTGAAGGTTGATCTATAAAACATCCGCAACAACGTTTGATATGGAATTTATTCATAAATACCTGAATCTAAAGAAACTCAATCGCCGCGAAAAATATATTGTGTACGGCGTCGGATGCCTTTTGGGGTTGCTGATTATCGTGCAGTTTGTCATTTGGCCTTTTTTTGAAAACAAAAATCAGCTGGCGCGCAACCTGCAGACCAAAAAAGTGGAGCTTGGGCAAATGCGCGACCTTCAGGCGCAATATAAAGCCCTGGAGGGGAAAATGCAGCAGTCCGAACTAGGCGTCAAAAAAAGGCAAAAAGGGTTTACGCTTTTTTCGTTTTTGGACCAGCTGGCCGGCCAGGTGGGAATCAAGGACCGCATCAGCTCTATGAAGCCGTCAAAAACCGTCCAGAAAAACAGCAACTATAAAATTTCGCGGGTTGAAATGAAATTGGATGCCATCACACTGGAACAGCTGACCGCATATCTGTACGGTGTTGAAACATCAACAAACATGGTCATGGTCAAGAAACTATCGATCTCAAAAAAAGACCAAAAAGAGGGTCTCATAAACGTGATTTTGCAGGTCGAAACGGTTGAGGCCTGAGATAGTTCCTGATTGCGGTAAAACTCAATGGGGCGTTATTTGTTACAGGTTAATCGGTAGAGCCGATTAAAATCCGTTTCTACTGATAACAAATAACGGTTAACAAAAAACACCAACTAGGATGAATTTTTTTAAATCGCGAATTGCCTGGGCAGTTTACATCATCGGCGCAGCCCTGTTATTTTTATATGTCCTTTTTCCGTCCGATCCGGTAAAAGAATACCTGACGGATTTGATCCGCCAAACGCACCCGAATGTGACGCTGGAAATTGGCCAGCTTAAGCCTGGATTTCCACCGGGTTTAAAATTGTATGATATTCGTGTGTATCATTCGGGCCGAGCCGTCGCCGATTTAGAAAATCTGAAAATATCGCCGGATATTTTGTCCTTATTTTTAGCGACAACCCATATAGCGTTCAAGGGCAACGGCTACGGTGGCAATGTCAAAGGCGTTGCAGACATTATTAAAAAAGCTGAGAGCCGGGAGATCGTCATCGATGCTGATCTTGTAGGCATACAGGTCAATCAACTGGAAGCATTGAACGCTTTAACAACCCACAAAATCTCTGGCAACCTGGACGGAACATTGACATTTACGTTAGACGCGCCCCGGCAGGCACTCCAGGGAGAGCTGGCCCTTACAGACGGAAAGATTGAATTATCACCCCCGGTTCTCGCGCTGAAGGTGTTGTTGTTCGACAGTATTGAAGCCGAGCTGACGTTCAACGGCCGTTCCCTGACCATTGAACGCTGTGAACTGGAAGGCAACCAGCTCGATGGCGAGGTGGCGGGTTCGATTAAATTTAGCAATCAACCATCAGGCAACATCTTAGATTTAGCCGGTACCATAAGGCCGCATGAGGCGTTGCTGGCCCAGTTGGGGAATCAAGTCCCGAAATTGCTGGCAAACAAAAATTTGCAGACTCAGGGCCTTCCATTTAAGATAAAAGGATCCGTGGATTCGCTCACATATTCTTTTTATTGATCCGTCGCTTTACAGCGGCTGATGCTTGAAGCTCAAAAGGCGCAAAAAACATATCCGGATCGTTTAAGGCCGAATAGTCGGAGCCGAGCGATCCGCGACCGGATGAAGCTGATGATAATGACGCCAAAAAAATACTTCATGATTATCAACGTGCTGCTGATTACAACAGGCCTGTATTTTGGCGTCAGCGCCTTTTATACGGTCGGCACCGCCTGGCTCGGAGGTCCCGTTGAAAAGCCGGTGACCCATTCGTCCAAAGTGGCTGTTAAGCCTCAGGCGGAAAACCGGCCCCTGTCGGCCTATGGCGCCATTGCAAAACGGAATTTGTTCAATACCAACCCGGATACCGCGGCGCCGGTTCAAGCCATTAATGTCGACAATCTGAGAGAAACTGATTTGAAATTAAAACTCTGGGGTACGGTAGCCGGCAGAGAACGCCGGGCGTATGCCGTTATTGAGGATACCAAAACCAGAGAGCAGAACCTGTATCGCATCGGGGAAACCATCCAGGATGCAACTGTAAAAATGATTTTAAGGCAAAAAGTGGTTCTGAGCGTCAACGGCCGCGATGAAATTTTGGGAATGGAAGAGATCGGCTCCACCAGCAGAGGCGGCCCAAGTCCGCGTGTTGCCAGACAGGGCACCGCACCGCCTAAAATGCCTGTATCATCTTATCCGCGCCAGCTGACATTGAAAAGCGATCAGATTGAAAATGCGCTGGAAAACCTGGATCAGCTCATGGAACAGGCCCGCATCCGGCCGCACATTGAAGAAGGCAGGCCGTCCGGAATTTCCATTACCGGGATCAAGCCCAACACGGTTTTCAGAAAAATGCGATTGCGCAATGGCGATATCATTACCGGCGTCAACGGCGCCCCCATCGAATCGGTGGAGGATGCGATGAGAATTTTTGGCGACCTGTCATCGGCTTCAGAAGTACAGCTGGAGATAAAGCGCCGCGGCCGGAAACGGGTTCTGAATTATAAAATAGAATAATATACACGGTTAATGAAAATGAAGACAAATTTTAATACCATTTTGACACGGATTATCGCAGCATTAGCGATAATTTTAATAATGCACCCCTTATGGGTAGCATCCGGCAGTGCTCAGGAGGCCAAACCGGCAGCGGCACAGCCACGGGGCTCGGAACAGTTTGTCTCGATTGATTTCAATAACGTGGATATCAATGTTTTTATCAAGTTTATGAGTGAACTGACCGGGACCAATTTTGTCGTTGATCAGCGCGTCAAAGGCAAGGTGACGATTATATCCCCTTCCAAGATATCGCTTAAAGAAGCTTACCAGGTGTTTGAATCGGTCCTGGAAGTTCATGGCTACACCACCGTCAAATCAGGAGAGGTCGTTAAAATTGTCCCGTCACCGGACGCCCGTTCAAAAAGCATTGAAACCCGCCTGCGCGAAGAAGCAACCGATCCCGGTGATCGGGTCGTCACGCAACTGATACCGCTGAAATACGCCGATCCGGATGCAATCAAACGGCTGTTTACCCCCATGGTCTCCAAAAGCAGCGTTATTTTGGCCTATCAGCCAACCCAAATGATGATCATCACCGATGTGCTTTCCAATATTCAACGGCTGCTCAAGATTCTCAAAAAAATCGATGTGCCCGGTATCGGCCAGCAAATTACGGTGATTCCCGTCGAGTATGCCGATGCCGCCAAAATGGTCAACCTGCTGAGCACGGTCTTCAAACCCACTCGCAAGCGCACTAAAGGCGCCCAGCCTGAAACAGTTACCATGGTGGCCGATGAGCGTACCAATGTCATTGTTATGCTGGCCAACACAGTGGATACCCTGCGCATCAAAAAGCTGATTACGATGATTGACAAGGAAACCCCCCGGGGCAAAGGCAAAATCCATGTTTATTATTGTGAAAACGCAAACGCTGAAGACCTGGCCAAAGTCCTGCAGGAGGTGCCCACCCAGCAGGCAGGGGCGGCCAAGGGCAAAGCGCCTGCCCCGGTGGTCGCCGGCAAAGTCAGGATCTCTGCCGACAAAGCCACCAACAGTCTGATTATCATGGCGGACCAGGAAGATTTTCTGGTTTTGGAAGAAGTCATCAAAAAGCTGGATATCCCGCGCTCCATGGTCTTTATCGAATCTTTGATCATGGAAGTTAACATGGACGCCAGCCTGGATATCGGGATTGACTGGCAGGCGTTTGGGGAGATAAGGGATGCAAATGTGGGTGCCGCCTTTAGCGATAGAGTCCAGCCGAGTTTTGATCCGGGTACCGGAATTCCCATAAATCCGTTTCAAGGAGGGTTTGCGGTTGGTTTGATCAGCGGCACAGTCGACATTGCCGGTATTACGGTCTCAAACATCTCGGCTATCATCAGGGCCGTTAAAACCGATGATGAATTCCGCATTTTATCCACACCCCAGATATTAACTACGGACAATGAAGAGGCCCG
Organism: uncultured Desulfobacterales bacterium; assembly: GCA_947259495.1. Lineage (GTDB taxonomy): Bacteria > Desulfobacterota > Desulfobacteria > Desulfobacterales > JAHEIW01 > JAHEIW01. The sequence goes on from CAMYLV010000013.1 coordinate 159,381, forward strand.
CATAACGGTCGGTGAAAACAGGCCTTATCAGACGCGTTCGACCACCGATCCCTCGGGTGGGACATTTGAATCTTTTGAATATCGGGATGTGGGCAAAATTTTAAAAATTACGCCAAGCGTGACCGAAGGCCGTCTGGTACGTATGAAAATTTCGCTGGAGGTCACCAACATCGACCTGGCCTCGACCCTGACGACCTCATCGACCCTGCCGGTCACCCAGAAACGTACGGTCGATACCACCGTTATCGTCAAAGACAACCAGACGGTGGTCATCGGCGGTCTGATAGATGATTCGAGCACACGCAATGACACCAAAGTCCCGGTCCTGGGTGACATTCCTTTACTGGGGTGGCTGTTTCGCAAACGAGACGAAAGAAATGAAAAAACCAATCTCTATATTTTTCTGACCCCGCGGGTCATCAAAAATCCGCTGGAGGCCCAGGAAATTTTTAAAGATAAGAAAGTGCAGATGGGCACCATCGAAGAGGGCGGCATCAAACTGTATGAAGAAAAGGCACCCTCACCCGATAAAAGCGAATAACGTGCCGGCGTGCGGGCATACTGGAGCATTGGCGCACTGAAGCAATATTTAGAGAGTGGGTATCTTTTTAAAACACTCCCATACTCCATTTCTCCAGTACGCCACGATCACAAAACTTAAGGGTTTTACCTTTTTATGGATTATCGCAACCTATAATTATGATCACGCGTTTAACCGATATACTCAAAGACAAATTCGGCCTCAATGAAGACCATCTGACTGAAGCCCGGCGCCTGCGCACCGAATCCGGCGATAATATTGGTCAGATTCTAATCGATCAAAAAAATTTATCAGAGGCCCAACTGCTGGAAGCTTTAAGCATTCAATACGGGATGCCCTTTTGGTCCCGATTGCCGTTTGAGAGCACTGAATCGGATTTGACCGATAAAGTTTCCATCCAATTTTTGAAAAAATACCACCTGGTCCCCCTGGAATACACCGAACCCATCTCCGCCAAAGATTGCGGTCGGCCACCTCAAAATGAATCACAAAACGAGACAACCCAATTTCAACCGGGCTGCGTTATCGCCATCAATGATCCGCTCAATTTTCAACCGCTAGATGATCTCGTAAAAACCATCGGTATCACCGATTATCGAGTCGTTCTGTCGACCCGTGAAGCGATCGTTTCGGCCATCAACCTGCAATATGATTTACGCCGGGATTCAGCTGAACAGCTGGTGCAGGACATGGAGGAAAACGGCAGCAACATTATCAGCGAAATTGAAGAAACCGCTGATTTGCTGGATGACACCAGCGATGCGCCAATCATTAAACTGGTCAATCACATCATCTCGCAGTCCATAAAAGCGCGAGCCAGTGATATTCACTTTGAGCCCTACCAGAACAGTTTTACGGTTCGTTATCGGGTAGACGGGATCCTGTATGACCTGCTAACGCCGCCCAAATGGATTCAGCCGGCTTTAATCTCACGGGTTAAAGTCATGGCAAAAATGAACATCGCTGAAAAACGATTGCCCCAGGACGGGCGCTTTGAAGTCAAGATCGGCGATCAGGATATAGATGTGAGGGTGTCCACCATCCCGACCGCTTTTGGTGAACGGCTGGTTTTGCGGCTGCTCAACAAATCCGGCTCTTTGCTTGAACTGGAGGATCTGGGCCTTGACCCCGGCCGCTTGAAATTGCTGAAACGGCTGGTGTCAAGCCCCAATGGAATTATCCTCAACACCGGCCCCACCGGTAGCGGTAAAACCACAACCCTGTATGCGGTTTTATCGTCTATCAACGAGCCCAACATCAATATTATTACCATCGAGGACCCCATTGAATATCAGATTAAAGGCATCAGCCAGATTCAGGTCAACCCCAAAATCGAGCTGACTTTTGCCCGCGGTCTCAGATCTATTGTGCGCCAGGACCCGGATGTCATCCTGGTCGGCGAAGTCCGCGACAAGGAAACCGCCGATATAGCGGTCCAATCCGCCCTGACCGGACATCTGGTCTTTTCGACCCTGCACACCAACGATTCCGCCAGTGCCATTACCCGCCTGGTGGACATGGGGGTCGAGCCCTTCTTAATTTCATCAGCCATTATAGCGGTGGTCGCTCAGCGCCTGGTGCGCGTCCTCTGTAAAGACTGCCGCAAAACCTATGAGCCGAACCCGATTTATTTAAAAAGCATCGGTTTTTTGCCGGAACTTTTCAGCGAATACACGGTTTACAAAGCGTTGGGGTGTGAAAATTGTTTTAGCACCGGCTACAGGGGGCGGCTGGGCATATTTGAAATCATGGTTTTAAGCGAGCGCTTAAAGAGCCTCATACTTAAAACCTTTGATTCGAACCGCATCAAAAGTGAAGCCGTGCGGCAAAAGATGAGAACCTTGCGCCAGGACGGCATGGCAAAGGTTTTAAAAGGGTTGACCACGGTTGAGGAAGTACTGCGCGTAACACAAAAGTAGCTAGTGGCATCTGGAGTAAATTAAAAAAATCTACCGGTAAAAGCAGGTAGATTTTTTTTTGTAGTTAATTTGCTGTTGGCTTATTGAACCGCAGAACAAACAACCGCAGAATATCGAAGTAATAAATCGCAACTTTCTCTTCGAACTTCTGCCCTCTGACTTCTGTCCTCTGCCCTCTGTCTTCTGTCCTCTGACTTCTGTCTTCTGTTACTTTACATTCCTGACCGGCAGTGCGCGGTAGCCGCGCTTGTGCGCCTTGCGCACCGTGTAGTGATAGACGTTGTCAAAATTAAAAATCCGCGCGGTGGGGGCAATCGGGTCGGTCTCGGATGTCCAGACCCAGCCGCAACTTAATTTTATCTCGGGCACCGTCTTTACCCACTGGCCACATTCCGTTTCATATCCTTTGTTATTCTTATCCTCCACGAGCAGGCTTTGCAATTCCGCCAGCGTCGGCAGCCGCCAGTTGTCATATCGCTTTGGAATGGTATCGGGAAAGGTAAATTGCACCCACTTTTCGGCCTGTATCCAGTTGATATCTCCCTGATTGTCCGTTTTCGACCACATCAGATTCAATTTGCGGTCTGTAACGGTTCCATCGCCATTATCGGTAAAACGATCACCGGCCATTACCGGGGCCCAACCGATCAAGATCCCGGCGACCAGGATAATGAGCGTCACACAAAGGTACCTGAACATCATGCCCTCCTTCCAGGGTGGCGGCCCCCAATTATGCTAAATGGATATGTTTTTTCAGACGTTCAGCAATGTGTTCATCCCGATAGGATAGTATCGGAATCGGGGAGCGGCGGAAAACTTTTTCCGCTACAGATCCGATCAGGGCATATTCGAAATCCGTGCGGCTCTTAATGCCCATGATGATTAAATCGACTTTTTCCTTAACGGCAATTTTCATCAATTCCTCGCCGGGATTACCGACTTTGAGAACCATGCGGATCTTTTCAGGCGGATGACCGATTTTTTTTAAAATATTAACAAATTCCTGTTGTCGCTCAGCTTTGATGCCTGTCACGTAATTATCGCCGTCGACCTCATACCCCATGTCCGCAATCGTCCCCACGGCTTCGACATCACGCGTATTGATGATGCTGGCACAGATCAGCTCGGCACGCATGGTGTCGGCAATATCCGTTGCATATTTCAGCAGGCCTTCCGTATAACGATTCATTCCAACCGCCACCATAATTTTTTTTACTGCACCCATAATCATTTCCTTTCATGCGGTAACCGGTTCTGCGACTGTTTTCGGTGTCCGCGGTCGCTGCATCAGATAGAGCACGCCATAAAGGCCCAAACCCATCAGATAGGTCCAATAGCGCTGGTCGTGCGGAATGCTCAACCAACGGGCAATTAAATCCGGGCGCATCAGCGTCAGGGTGACACATAAAAACAGCGGGATCTCATAAAATCTATTTTTGGCCACAAACCATCCCTGGGTGGCCGATGCAAAAGCGAAGTTGCCGACACAGGCCATGGCAAAAATAAGCAGGCCCTGAGGCCAGCTGCTGATATTGTGCAGGATCAGGTCGGAGTTGAAGATGAACATGAACGGCAGGATGGCGGTGCGAATATCGTACATAAATCCCTGCAACCCGGTCGGAATCGGCGGTGATTTGGCAATTGCCGCGGCCGCGTAAGCCGCCAAACCCACCGGCGGCGTATCATCGGCCAGAATGCCGAAATAAAAGCAGAAAAGATGCGCCGCCATCAGGGGCACGATGAAGCCCTGCATCCCGCCGATGGTCACGATGGCCGGGGCGGTCAGCGATGCCATGACGATGTAGGTGGCTGTCGTGGGCAATCCCATCCCGATGACCAGACTGGCCACAGCAGTTATGACCAGCATCAGAAAAATGTTGCCGCCCGAAAGAGTATCGATGATCTGGGTGATCAACTGGCCCAGTCCCAGGGCCACCACCCCGACAATGATACCGGCGGCCGCAGTGGCCAGGGCCACCGACACCATGTTGCGCCCGCCGGCCGCCAGGGCCGAAAATATGTCGAAAACACTCTTTTTAAATGCCGGCCCTAGTGGTTCCTTGTTCAGGTAGGCCTTTACCGGATTCTGCAAAAACATGACCAGCGCCATGGCCCAGATCGCATGAAAGGCTGCCAGCTCCGGAGAGTGCCGCACGACGATCAGCTCGTACAAAAGAAGAAAAAGCGGTATGAGAAAATGGGAACCACTCAATAAAGTTTTAAAAAAAGGCGGCAGCTCGGACCGCGCCATGCCCCTGAGTCCCAATTTGGAGGCTTCGATATGGGTAATGAAAAACAAGGCAGCGTATGATGCAAAAGCCGGAATGGCAGCGGCCTTGATCACATCGATATAAGGTACGTTAACGTATTCGGCAATAATAAAGGCGGCCGCCCCCATAATCGGCGGCGCCAGCTGGCCGTCGGTGCTGGCGGCCACCTCAACGGCGGCGGCTTTGGTGGCCGGGTAGCCGACTTTTTTCATCAGCGGTATGGTAAAGGTGCCGGTGGTGACGATATTGGCAATACTGGAGCCGGATACCAGACCGGTCAGTCCGCTGCCCATGACCGCGGCCTTGGCCGGACCGCCTTTAAAACCGCCCAGCAGGGCCAGCGCCAATTTGATAAAATACTGGCCCGCGCCGGCCTTATCCAGCATGGAGCCGAACAGGACGAACAGAAACACAATGGTGGCCGACACATCCAGCGGAATGCCGTAAATTCCCTCGGTCGACATGGTCATCTGCCCCATCAACCGGTTGAGCGATGTACCTTTAAAGGCAATTAAATCGGGCATGTAAGGGCCTAAAAGCGAATAGATCAAAAACAGTGTTGCAATGGCCGGAAGCGCTGGCCCGATAACGCGGCGCGTGGCTTCCAGCAAAAGAACGATCAGGATAACCCCGACGACGATATCCCGCGTAATCGGGGCCCCGTAGCGGGTTGTCAGCCCGGCGTAATCGATGACAATATAAACCGCCGCAAAGGTGGCAATGATGCCAACGACATAATCAAGGATGGGGATGCGGTCTTTGGCGGAAAAATACTTCAGGCCGAAGCGTGTTTTCTTGAAAAGGGGATAATTCAAGTATACGATGAGAAGGGCAAAACCCAGATGAATGGCACGAATGAAAGTTGAATCGAGGATCAGCCAGCTGGCAATGGACAGCTGAAAAAAACACCATATAACTGCAACGGTGGGAACCACATATTTCGCAGGGCCATGCGGTCTTCTACCGATGCCCTCTTCTTCTTCGGCCATCCGCCTTGCGATTTCAATGCCCCCGTCCTTTTCTTCGATTTCGTGGTTACTCATAATAATCACCTAATCTGTAAAAAAAGTTTGACGGCAAAACCCCGCTACCCGGAGCGGTATCCCAATATAACGGGCACGCAGATTCAAACGGCGGTTACGATCGGATAAAACTCAGCACAGTGGCAGCAAAGACAAGATGCGCCCGATCAGCGTGATAAAACCGTTTAGCTGACAAGGATTTTCAAAGCATTTGGGAGGCGGCGGCTGTCCACCGCCGCCTCCGCAGGCAGGTAACGCAATGTAATATGGGTATCGCTTACTTTAATCCGGCTTCTTTGTAATATTTTTCAGCCCCCGCATGAATCGGTGCAGATTGCCCTTCGAGCATGTTCGCTTTGGTCAAAACGATATAGGCCGGATGAAGCTTTTTGAAATCTTCAAAATTATCAAAAACTTCCTTTGTAATGGCATAAACAACATTTTCCGGCACCTTGGCAGAGGTGACAAAGGTGGCTTTGACGCCAAAGGTTTCGACATCGGCGTCATTTGCGGCCCCCGGATAAAGTGAGGCCGGAATTGTTGCTTTGGCATAGTAAGGATTTTCGGCAATGAGTTTATCAATACCCGGGCCGGTAATTGGAACAATGCGCACTTTTCTGGCGCCGGCGGTCGCCTCCTTGATATTGCCGGCAGGGTGCCCAACAGTATAGAAGAAGGCATCGATACGACCATCCTGCAGCAGACCGGGGGCTTCGGCGGCCTTGACGCTTTCGGCCGTGATATCGGTCTCATAATTAATTCCCGCGGCCGTCAGGGCGTCAATCGAATTCTGGCGCTGGCCTGAGCCGGGGTTACCGATGTTGACCCGCTTGCCTTTCAGATCCTGAATGGTTTCAATACCGGCATCAACCGCTGCCACCAGGGTAATAGATTCCGGGTGAATCGTGAAAACCGCGCGCAAATCTTCCTGTTTGCCTTTGTCCTTCCACTCAGCCATTCCATTGATGGCCTGGAATTGCCGGTCGGACTGGACCACACCGAACTCCAGGTCACCGGCCATGACGGCATTGACGTTAAACACCGAACCACCGGTGGATTCGACCGTCGCCCGGATACCGTACTGATCTTTTTTCTTATTCATGATTTTGGCAATTGCACCACCGGTGGGATAATAAACACCGGTGATCCCACCGGTACCGATGGTCACAAAGATTGTCTTCGCCGGCGCCTCGGCGGCGGCTTTTTCTTCAGTTTTGGCCTTTTCTTCGGGTCCGCAGCCCATCACAAGGGCAAAACCAAAGATCACGGCTAAACTAAAAATAAGTACTTTTTTCATCAGAACCTCCTTATTCGTTGTTCGTTAATGATGAGGTTGACCACAAAAAGTCGCGTGTGGCTTTGTTCTATTCTTTAAGCCTTTAAATAAGCGGCATAATGCATAATTCAATAGTGGGTTGCGTGTTGAAGATCTAACAAATCTGAAATGCGAATGCAAGAAATTTGTAGCAATTTCAAATCCAATGGCTTAATGACCGCAGGCGCTACAGCAATAAATAGAGTGTCGCTGTTGCGCTTGAACGCCCACTGACGCAAACCAGGATTTTCAAAAAGAACAAATAGCTACCAAACAGATGCCGGCAACACCCTTTTGCTTTCTGTCTTCTGTTATCTGTCTTCTGACTTCTGTTTATCGTATTTTACGGCCAGCTGAGAAAAGTATTTGGCTTCTTCTTCCCGTCCTCGCTTGCGGCAACCGCCGGCATAAACGGCACATTTTTCTTTTAACGTGGTAATCACAGCCTGCTTTTGTTGCGGTGCCAAAAGGTTGCCTTCCAGTAATTTCATTAAAGACCGGATACGATATTTGTCCAGACCCGCGGCCTTGGAAAGCTGGTCCTCATGTCCACCCCGTTTGATGATCAACGGAGTATCAATCAGATGGACCGGATGCCGGCAGCTGATCCGCAGCCACAGATCATAGTCTTCGCAAGCGGGCAAATGCTCATCAAAAACACCCACGCTGTCGAAAAGCTCTTTTTTCATCATGACAGCCGAGGGACTTACCAGACAAAGGGTCAGTGAGCGTTCAAATATCATTCCTGCAAATTTGAGGTGCCTCTTTTTGGGATTGACCCGCACGCCGTTTCGGATCCAGCGTTCTTCGGTCTGATTGATGACGGCATCCGGATTTTCAGCAAAAAATTTCACCTGGGTGAAAAGCTTCCGGGGCAGCCAGAGGTCATCTGAATCCAGAAATGCGATCAGGCGGCCCGCTGCCGCGGTAATACCGTAATTTCTGGCCGCACTGACGCCCCTGTTGGATTGGCGCAAAACCGTAATTTTGTTTCCGTATGCCGCCAGAATTGCCGAAGTGTTGTCTTCGGACCCGTCATCGACCACAATCAGTTCATAATCACGAAAGTCTTGATCCAATACCGAATCAATGGCCTCCCCAACGATCCATCCCCGATTGAAGGTCGGGATGATGACACTCACCTGGGGTTTGTTTGAATGCTGAGTCATTTCGAAATTCAACTATACATTTGGAATATCACCTGGATTTACCCACAGCTGCTGGTCACTGGCTGCCAGTGGGCAGAAGCAAAATTAGACCATTCTGTGTAATGCAGCGAGCTTCTTCTCCAGCCGTTTTTTGGAAACCGAAAATGCGGTTTTCAGCTCCTGGGCAAAAATGGATACTTTATATTCCTCGACCATCCAAAAAAATTCTTCCAGCACCTTTCTTTTTTCAGCAGATGCATTGGGCGAAAGTGCTTGGAGCAGTTTGTCCAGACGATCGGTAACAATTTTGACCTCCCTGTCCTTGGCCTGATCTTTTTCGAAATCCAGCAAGGCGCGCTGGGCCCGGATCTGCATGGCTTTGATATAACGTTCAATATGGGGCAATCGCTCGACTTCGTAAAGATTGATAAACGATTCGGGAACCAGGCGCTCAAGCGCTGATATTAGATCTTCACAAAAATTTTGTACAGCCGCATTTCCCAGGTGGGCCCGTTTTAGCTTATCAAGTTCTTTACGCATACTGAGGTAGGCCTTTAAAACCGCCAGGCAGGGATCGAGCAGTTTCTGGCCATGGGCAATAAGGATCGGAGATACACGTGCGGCATGCGCATTGAAGGCACTTTGCGTTCGGATGTTTTTGCAGAACAGATCCGATATGACCCGATCCATCAATCGCCGTTCAGTGTGGCCGGCACCCCCAAAATAATCCGCCGCCGCTTTGAACTGCCTGGGCAGTTTGAGCCCTTTCTTTAAGATTTTTAAATCCTTTGCAAAATGAATTCTAAAAAGGCCGGCAACACCGTGTCGATGCAACGCAAGCGCTTTGTCCTGCTGTAAAAATAATTTCAAACTCACCGATTTTAGAGGATCGTCACCGGCTTCAAGCGCCGGATAGGCCACCCATTTTGATTGCGCCTTTTGGGGACTGCTGATAAATTCGGGCACATCACCGAAATCCCAGCGGGTGATACCCGTCCTTTGCCATTTTCGGCGATAGATTTCAAATTCATCTGCAGGAATTGCTTTCATTGTCGATTGTGAGAGAATGCCGCTGTCCCTGCCCGAATTAAGCTCCCGACCGTCAGGCGCGATCAGGGAAATGCGCATTTTGAGATGATCCGGCAGGGATTCGATCGGCCAGGCGGCAGCGGGTATATCGACACCAAAACGCTGTAAAATAAATTCTGCCAGCGCCGAAAACAACGATTGCTTTACGCGGGGCATCTCCCGGCTGATGATGTCTATCGTTGCGTTAACCGGGACCAGCTTTTTGCGATATACTTTGGGAAGGCCTTTAATTAAGGTTTCAATTTTTTCTTTGATAAGCCCCGGTACCAGCCAATCAAATTTTTCCTTCGGAACAGCGGCTGCCAATGAAACCGGCACCTTAATGGTGACACCATCATCATCTTCACCGGGCCCGAAATGATAGCTATATTTAAACCGCTGTCCCTTAATTATTGTGCTCAATGGATAGAGCGCCAGATCGCCGGCATCCGGATCATAATTCATCAGATCCTGTTTTTCTAAACGCAGAAATCGATCCCCGCCCTTTCTTTTTATTGTAGTTGAAAGCATTTGTCCGCTATAGACGTTCGGCAATTTTGCAGCGTAAACAGCAAAAAGCGCTTCTTCACTAATCAGCAGATCACGGCGCCGCAGCCGATCTTCGATCGCCTTGATATCATCGATCAGGCGCCGGTTGTGTGTCATGAAGGCAAACGGCTTTTTCAGATCCCCCTTTATGACGGCTGACCGTATAAAAATTTCGGCCGCTTCATCCGGGTTTATCGGGCCGTAGGGAACCGATCGCAGGGCAATAATCAAACCAAAAAGACTGACCTGCTCGTCGGCCATGACCGCGCTCCGATTTTTTTGCCAGCGGGGATTCAGATAGGTCCGGCGGCACAGATCCCCCCCCAACTCTTCCAGCCAATTGCTTTCGATGTTGGCCACTGTACGGGCAAACAGCCGTGAGGTTTCAACCATTTCAGCGGCCACAATCCAGCGGCCGGCCCTGTCAAACAATCCCGATCCAGGGAATACCATGACCTCACGATTCTGGGTCGCCCGGAAATAATTTTTTTCTTTCTTCTCGGCGATATTGGAAAGAAAACCGCTGAGAATCGATTGGTGCATTGATTGATACAGAGGGTCTGCTCGCTCCAGGTTTAAATTCTCCGGTTGCACTTTGAGTGCCCGAGGCCGTTTGCCCATGCCGAATTCGTCCAGAATGACTCGAATCTGATGATGAATATCTCGCCACTCGCGCATGCGGTTGTAAGACAAAAAGTTCTGTCGGCAAAACCGTTTGAGTTGATTGGCGCTTTTGCGGGTCTGCCAGACATGGTTGTAGCGATTCCAGATGTTCAGCAAAGTGGTAAAATCAGACAGGGGATCATCAAAGCGGGCATGCGCCTGATCGGCTTCGGTCGTTTTTTCCAGGGGCCGTTCCCGGGGGTCCTGGATGCTGAGGGCCGCTGCAATTACCGCGATTTGATTGATGCACCCGCGATCTTTAGCCTCGAGCAGCATCCTGGAAAGCCTGGGATCCAGGGGAATCCTGGCCATCAAACGTCCCTTCTCCGTCAATTTAGCGAGTTTTGATAGTCTGCCAATTTTGGGGTGGGGTTTGCTAGACTCAATTTCGGCGCTATGCGCTTTGCTCTCTGCCCTTTGCGCATTTGTAATGGCCCCCAGTTCATAAAGCAGATCAAAGCCGTCTTTAATGCTCTTTAAATCCGGCCGGTCGATAAAGGGAAATTCAGCAATGTCACCCAGCCCGAGGGCAATCATGCGCAGGATGACTTCCGCCAGATTGGCCCGCAAAATTTCCGGCCGGGTATACAGGGGGCGGCTTAAATAATCATCTTCGGCAAACAGGCGCAGGCAAACGCCATTTTGTACTCGGCCGCAACGTCCTTTGCGCTGGTCGGCACTGCTTCGCGAAATCGGCACCACCGGAAGTGAGGTGGTGCGAGATCGCGGTGAATAGCTGGAGATCCTTGCCAGACCAGAATCCACCACATATTTGATTCCCGGGATGGTAATGGAAGTTTCGGCCACGTTGGTGGCCACAATGATCTTGCGTTCAGCTGAGCGGGCAAAGACCCGGGCCTGCTCGGCAGCCGTCAGCCGGGCAAAAAGTGGCAGGATACGCGATTTTTTGGGCTTTGCGGCTTCGATCAGCTCACAGGTATCTCTGATATCCTGCTCGGTGGGCATAAAGACCAGAATATCGCCCCGGGAACTTTGCGTTAAAAGCCGGCTGACCGCCCGAAGGGCCAGCTCGACATGGGTCTCCTCATTTTTTCCCGCCTTTTGCAATTCCGGGCGATGATAACGAACGTCCACCGGATACATGCGACCCGACACCTCGATGACCGGGGCACCCCCAAAGGCTTTTGAAAATTTTTCGGTGTCGATGGTGGCAGAGGTGATGATGAGCTTAAGATCGTCCCGGCGAGCGAGCAGCGCTTGTAAGATGCCCAGGATAAAATCGATGTTGAGGCTGCGTTCGTGGGCCTCATCGACAATAATCGTATCGTAGGCATTCAGATAACGATCGGTTTGCGTTTCGGCCAGCAGAATGCCGTCGGTCATAATCTTCAAATAGGCCTTTTGGGAGGTACGATCCTTGAATCGAATTTTGTAGCCAACAGCATCACCCAGATCCTGACCGAATTCCTCGGCAATCCGCCGCGCCACGGTCATGGCTGCAATCCTGCGGGGCTGAGTATGTCCGATGGTACCGGCGATGCCCCGTCCGGCAGCCAGACAAAATTTGGGTAACTGAGTGGTTTTACCGGAGCCGGTTTCACCGGATACGATGATTACCGGATGCCGCTTAAGCGCCTTAATGATTTCAATCTTTTTGGCAGTTATCGGCAGCGCATTGACATCGCTGAATTTCGGCAAATGCTTCAGGCGCTGAATTCGTTTGCGCTGCGACGTCTGCAGGCGGCGTTCGAGCCGATCGAGCCTGGCACGCAGCTTATCGGCCGGCAGCGCCCCGGCCTTCCTGCCGGTCAGGCGCTCGATCTCCCGGATGGCAGCCCTGCGGTCGGAAACCATCACTTCGGACAAAAGCGACTTTAGTTTATTTATCTTTTTACTTTCCAATCTCGAACCGACAAATTTTCTTTCTGCATCTCGGATGCATATTTATGATTGTAAACAAACGGATAAATACGCTACATAATTATCAGATTAGTGCTAAAAATCAAGCGCTCAATCATCGTCTTTTAACCTAAGTCCTTAAAAATATATGTTTTTTATGACTGGCACCGTTCCCGCCCTGCAAAAACCGAAAATGGGCCTGTGGGAACGGCTGCGACTGGGCTTAATACCCATAAGGAGGCTCATAATGAAAAACTATCGCAAAGAACTGTGGTTCGAGGTACCCACCCGCCGGGCATTCATTAATATTACGCCGCAGGTTGAGGCGTGCCTGCAGGAAAGTGGGATCAGGGAAGGCCTTGTGCTTGTTAACGCCATGCACATTACCGCTTCGGTATTTATTAATGACGATGAATCCGGCCTGCATCATGATTATGATGTCTGGTTGGAAAAACTGGCCCCCCATGCCCCCGTATCGCAATATCGCCACAATGTCGGTGAGGACAACGCCGATGCCCACATGAAACGCCAGATCATGGGCCGTGAGGTGGTTGTGGCCGTCACCGACGGGAAATTGGATTTTGGGACCTGGGAGCGGATCTTTTACGGTGAATTTGACGGTCGCCGCCGCAAACGGGCCCTGGTTAAAATAATCGGGGAATAACAATCGGCATTCGCAACCATAAATCAGCCAGGGAGGTACGCATTATGTCAAAAGCTATTAGAATATATGAGACCGGAGGACCCGAGGTGATGCGCTGGGAAGATGACGATCCCGGCCAGCCGGCAGCAGGTGAAGCCCTGGTGCGGCATGAGGCCGTGGGATTAAATTTTATCGATGTCTATCATCGTACCGGCATTTATCCGTTGCCCGACCTGCCGGCTGTTCCCGGAATGGAAGGGGCAGGCATCGTGGAGGCCGTCGGCGAGGGGGTGTCTGAGGTTGCCGCCGGGGACCGAGTGGCATATGCCGGAATGCCGCCGGGTGCCTACGCTGAAGTTCGACGGATACCGGCCGATCGTCTGGTTCAGCTGCCGGATGCGATTTCCACCCAACAGGGTGCGGCCATGATGCTGCAGGGCATGACCGCGCGCTATCTTCTGCGCGGCTGTTATGCCGTCAAGGCCGGCGATACCCTTCTAATTCATGCGGCGGCCGGCGGGGTCGGGTTAATCGTGTGTCAGTGGGCCCGCCATCTGGGCGCCACAGTCATCGGTACCGTCGGGTCTCAGGATAAAGCCGAACTGGCAAGCGCCCATGGCTGCCACCATCCGATACTTTACAATCAGGAGGATTTTGCCGAACGCACCCGCGAAATCACTGCGGGTAAAGGGGTGGATGTGGTTTACGATTCTGTTGGGCGGGCCACCTTCATGAAATCACTGGATTGCCTGCGGCCCATGGGCATGATGGTCAGTTTCGGCCAGGCCTCAGGACTGGTGCCACCTTTTGATCCCGGGCTTTTATCGGCCAAAGGATCGTTATTTCTGACCCGGCCTACCCTGATGACCTACACGGCCAAACGCGACGCGCTATTGGAACATGCGCGGGATTTGTTTGATGTGGTTCAGAGCGGCGCGGTTAAGATCGAAGTCCGGCAGACCTACCCGCTGGCTGAAGCCGCCCGGGCCCATCAGGATCTGGAAGCCCGTAAAACCACGGGATCGACGGTTTTATTGCCCTAAGATATTAAAATGATTTTAATAAACGTGAAGCTATCTCAAAAATAGTAGATCACGTCCCCCGCTTGAAAGCGGGATTTCACATCTGATCCTAATACATTAAGGTGTTCAACAAAGCGCGACGAAAACCGATTCAAAACACATGACCCTTGACAGATTCTTAATTTTCTGGCAAGTTGGCGCTTTGTTCAAATTTTAGACCTTAAGATTTTGGATTTTATTTTTTAACGTGAAACATATACGCACAAGTAAATAATTCATTTTTGCGCAGGCAAAAATGACACGGAGGATTTTAAAGCATGGCTGAAGAGGCAATCAAACTCGGCGGAAAGAAAAAGAGTAAATTTATCGACCAGGTTAAAGCGCTTTTACCGGAAGGCGGCAATCTGAATCTTTGTCTGACCTGCGGCGCCTGCTCTTCCGGATGCCCGGCCACGGGCCTGGAAGACATGGACCCGCGAAAATTTCTGCGGATGGCCGCCCTGGGAATGGATGAAGAACTTCTGAACTCCGAGTGGGCCTGGTGCTGTACGTTGTGCATGCGCTGCATCTATGTCTGCCCCATGAAAATCGACATTCCCCAGCTGGTGTTCAACGTCCGAAAGAGCCGGCCCAGAGAAGATCGGCCCAAAGGCATTTTAGGTTCCTGTGATATGGCACTGCGCAACGATACCTGCAGCGCCATGGGCGCCACCGAGGAAGATTTTCAATTCGTGGTCGAAGACGTTCTGGAAGAAATTCAACAAACCCAGGAAGGATTTGCGGATCTGAAGGCACCCGTCAACAAGCAAGGCGCTTACTACTTTCTAAATCAGAACTCCCGCGAGCCGGTCACCGAGCCCGATGAAATGGTGCCCCTGTGGAAAATCCTGCACATCGCCGGTGCGGACTGGACCTACGGCACCAAAGGCTGGGCGGCCGAAAACTACTGCATGTTTATGGCGGACCTTGAAAACTGGGAAAAAATCGTCAGGACGAAAGCCAAAGCCGTCGATGACCTGGGCTGCAAGGTCTGGCTCAATACCGAGTGAGGGCACGAACTGTTCGCAGTCCGGGTCGGACTGCAAAAATTCAACATCGAGCACAAGTTTGAAATCGAAAGCATTATCCGATTGTATGCCCTGTGGATCCGGGAAGGCAAGCTGAAGGTCAGCTCCGAATGGAACAAGGACCGTCAGATTAAATTTACCTGCCAGGACCCGTGCCAGCTGGTTCGTAAAACATTAGGCGACCCTGTCGCCGAAGATATGCGCTATGTGGTCAAAGCCGTGGTGGGGGAGGAAAACTTTATTGACATGACCCCCAACCGCTCCAACAATTATTGCTGCGGCGGGGGCGGCGGCTTTTTGCAAAATGGCATGCCCGACCAACGCCGCGCCTTCGGCAAGGTCAAATTCGACCAGATCATGGCTACCGGCGCCACTTACTGCATTACCCCGTGCCACAACTGCCATGCACAGATTCATGATATCAGCGAACATTTCGAGGGCGGTTATCATTCGGTGCATCTGTGGACCCTGATCTGCCTGTCCATGGGCATCCTGGGTGAAAATGAGCGCGAATATCTGGGGCCGGATCTGGCGGATGTGGATGTGCTGCCGTCCAAAGAACTGGAGGAATAAGCGTAACAGCATCACGACAATTTAAAAACAAACAAAAACCCGGCCATCAAAAGGCCGGGTTTTTTTATGACATTGAAGTGCGTCTGTAAAATTAAAATTCGTGCATACAAATTTGGGAACAGGTAGTAAACCGGCCTTTTGTTATTCGTTATTGGTTATTGGTTATCGGTGTGTCAGACAATATCAGACACTCACTAAAAACGAATAAACCAATAACAGGCAGCTATGCTGCCTTAGAGACCTTGACCGCACAGACTTTGTATTCCGGGATACCCGAAATCGGATCCAGGGCTGCGTTGGTCAGCCGGTTGGCAGCAGCCGTCGCAAAATGAAAAGGAATAAAGACGGTCCCGGTAACAGCCTTACGCGATATTTTGATCCGCGCCTGAATCGTCCCCCGGCGGGAATCAATGTTGACCAGGGTTCCTTCTTCCACTTCAAATTTACGGGCATCCTGTGGTGAAATTTCCACAAAAGCCTCCGGCGCAATTTGATTTAATCCGCCGGTTCGCATGGACATCGTGCCGGTATGGTACTGGTAGAGCAGCCGCCCGGTGGTCAGATACAGCGGGTATTCAGCATCGGTCATTTCAGCCGGCTCGATGTAATCAATCGCATGGAAAAGGCCCTTGCCGCGGGTAAATTGTTCGCCGTGCAAAATCGGGGTGCCGGGGTGTTCGGCCGTCGGACAGGGCCAGTGCAGGCCCTCATGTTCGATGCGCTCGTAGCTGATACCGGCATAAGACGGTGTCACCTTTGATATTTCTTCCATGATTTGCTGGCTGCTGTCGTAAGCCATCGGATGCCCCATCCGCGTGGCAATTTCACACAGTATTTTCCAATCGTCCCAGGCCTCTCCCGGTGCATCCACGGCTTTGCGCACCCGTTGCACGCGACGCTCGGTATTGGAAAAGGTGCCGTCTTTTTCGGCATAACAGGCTGTGGGCAACACGACATCGGCCCGCTGGGCGGTTTCCGTCAAAAAGATATCCTGCACCACCATAAAATCCAAATTATCCATGCATTTTTCGGCGTGGTTGACATCCGGATCGGAGACCACCGGATTTTCACCAATGATATACAGTGCTTTGAACGTGCCGTCATGGGCCGCCGGCATCATTTGGGTAGCTTTCATTCCGGGCTGGTCGGGCAGCTCGGCCACACCCCAGGCCTCGGCCATGCGCTTGCGCGCTTCAGCATCAATGACTTTCTGGTAGCCGGAATACACATCCGGCAGTCCGCCCATGTCACAGGCGCCCTGAACGTTGTTTTGGCCGCGCAGCGGATTGACCCCGCCGCCCGCGAGGCCCATGTTGCCGCACAGCATGGCCAGGTTGGCCAAAGATTTGACATTATCGGTCCCGGTGGTGTGCTGGGTAATGCCCATACAGTATAAAATGCAGCCGCGTTCAGCTTTGGCATAAAGCCGGGCGGCGTCAATAATTTCCTGCGTCGGAATACCGGTGATTTGCTCCACAACATCGGGGGTAAATTTTTCAACCATTTTTTGCAAATCGTCAAAACCCTCGGTCCGGCTTTCAATAAATTGCTTGGCGTGCAGACCCTCTTTAATGATCACGTGCATCAGGCCGTTAATCCAGGCCACATCGGTCCCCAGATTCTGACGCAACCATTTATCCGCATAGCGGGTGATTCGGATGCGCCGGGGATCGACAACAATGAGCTTGGTTCCCTTAAGGGTTACGGCCCGCTTGACCCCGCTGGATATTACCGGATGGTTTTCGGTGGTATTGGATCCGGTGATTAAAATCACATCCGCATCTTCGATATCGGCGATGGTGTTGGTCATTGCCCCGCTTCCAAATGCCGCGGCCAGACCGGCCACAGTGGAGGAATGTCAGAGGCGGGCGCAGTGGTCGACATTGTTGGTCTGCACAACCGCGCGTGCAAACTTCTGGGCAATATAATTCTCTTCATTGGTAATTCGCGCAGACGTCAAGAACCCGATGGTGTCGGCGCCGTGCTCGGATTTGATGTCGCCCAGTTTGCGGGCCACCAGTTCCAGGGCCTCATCCCAGGATGCTTCGCGAAACGCGCCGTTTTCTTTGATCAGCGGGGTTTTCAAACGATCGGGTGAGTGGATAAAATCAAATCCGAAACGGCCTTTGACGCACAGGCTGCCATAATTCGGCGCCACCGCTTCCACCCCGCTGACTTTGACCACCCGGTTTTCTTTGACATGCAGATTGAGCTGACAGCCCACCCCACAGTAGCTGCAGGTGGTACGTACCTTGCGTGTTTCCCAGGGCCGGGCCTCGTAGCGCGAGTCTTTTTCAACCAGGGCGCCCACGGGGCAGGCCTGAACACATTCGCCACAAAAGACACAATCCGAGTTGATGTAGGGTCGATCGCCGGCAGCAATAATTTTGGAGGCAGCGCCGCGATATCCGAAATGAATGGCCTGGTTTACCTGCACTTCGTTGCAGGCCTGGACACATCGGCCGCACTGAATGCAGCGCGAAAAATCACGTAAAATGAACGGATTGGCCGTTTCCATCGGATAGGTGGTCTCGGTGGGCTCAAATTGCTCGCCGGTGACTTGATAGCGAAAGGCCAGATCCTGCAGGCGGCAGTCCCCCCAGACCGGGCAAAGTTTCGTATCTTCCTCGGCTTTGATCACGTTCAGTTGGAATTCGGTCCAGTTGTCGGCGGTGCTTCCGCTAACCGCGCAGTTGTGATTCCCGGAAGACAGCAGCAGCTGGAGGACCATGCGGCGAGCTTCAATAATTTTAGGCGTCTCCGTTTGAACTTCCATATTGGGTGCGACAGGCGCTGAACAGGCGCTTACCAGGCTGCGCGCACCTTTAACCTCCACCACGCACATGCGGCAGGCACCGGTCGGGGTCGTTCCTTTCAGCCAACACAGAGTTGGAATATCAATACTGTTTCGACGGGCCACCTCCAGGATGGTTTCTCCCGCTTCAAATGGAAATTCGTTACCATTGATGAGAACACTATTTTCGGAAGGCATCCGGTTTCACTCCTTTAATCGGTTTTTATGGCAGGGGTTGAAGCAATTCGAATAATCGCAAGAATCAGCATCTTCTGACCCTTCAAAATCCATTTATAGTGGTTGTCAAAAAAACGTTCCGATTGCGGGACGTTTTTTTGCTACAACACTTATGCCGCCATCCTTTTTTCCGGAACATTATGATGACAAGCGGTATAAGCTTTCTTTTTTACCGAAATTCACGGATCTTGTCAATCCGCAGGGCAGTCGAATATGCATTTTCAGCGTCACGCGCGGCAAGCATGCTTCCTCGCAGGGCTTGTTGCAATAAGCTCCGACCCGGCGGCGACGTTTTCAGCACGCTGGATTGCCAGGCGACCGCGATGTTTTCCGAACTTTCCACCGATAATAGAGGTATACCCCGCAAATGCTGCCGGCTGCGTTGGCTACCCCATCCAGGATATCAGCATGCCTGAACGGAATAAAATACTGATGGATTTCATCGCTGATGCCGTAAAGGGTTGCCGAAGCGATACTTATAAAAACCAGCAGTTTCTGGTTGTCTTTGAGCGGTAGGGTTTCATAGGCTCTGAAAAACAGGATGCCCAGAAGACCGTAGGCCCCAAAATGCAGGAGTTTATCTAAAAACCGCACATCCGGCATGCGCTCGGGGCCAGGATGGCTGGACTGGATGAATATGGCCAGACAGTAGACAATAGGCGGCAGCCAGCAGAGGAGGAAGATTTTGAGTTTTGATTGATCGGCAGCAGGCATAAAATAAGTCCAGAGGACAGAAGGCAGATGACAGGTGTCAGATTTGATAAAATAATAGACGTATAGCTGCGCGCAGAGGTATGGGGTTTTTCAAATACACTGAGAATCATTTTTTTTTACGCTATGCGCTTTGCCCCATGCCCCTTGCTAAGATCCTGTTTAATCCATGAGCAGAACGTATAAGCTCCTATGTCTAACCGGTACCAAGCGAGAGCCTAAAACCGGGTGGTCGGGCGGCGTCGGCCGAACTGCCTTTCACAGGGTGCATTTTTGGTGACATGCTTCTTGAGCTTTTTGCACCACAGGGATTGAAAGGTATGGCAACTGCCATCCAAGGCTTCGAGTTTGGCGGCATCCGCCCATATACAGCGCAAATCACACCACTGGATTTTATGGGTCGTTACGCCTGGGTTATTATTCATATTATCAGCTACCTATGTTATCGCTAAACTGCTATAGAAGTCCAAAAATAGACCTTACAAGTGTCTAAAATGACTAAAGTGGGCTAAAGTGCCTAAAGTTTGGGTGTCGCTGCGCTCCGCCTTTTTAAAATAATAGCATACATTAACTTTAGTCACTTAAATTATTTTAGTTCACTTCTCACTTAAATATGTCCAGCGCCAACTCCCGCTTGCGAATATGCTCCCGCACCGTATTGAGAAATATCTCATGGGAAAGGCCGTATTTGACGTGGCCGTCCAAGGTGCGCACCGATAGGGTAGCGGCTTCTTTTTCCTTGGCCCCCACGGTTAGAATCAGAGGTATTTGATTTAATTGGGCTTCACGAACTTTTTTATTCAGGCTTTCCGTTCGATCGTCAATTTCCACCCGCAAGTCGGCTTTTTCAAGCTCGGATTTGACCGCTTGGGCATGGGATATCAAATCGTCATTGATCGGCAAAATCGTGGCCTGAACCGGAGCCAGCCACAGTGGAAACTTGCCGGCGAAATGCTCAATTAGGATGCCTAAAAACCGCTCAATGGAGCCGAAAACGGTGCGATGAATCATTATCGGCCGGTGCCGTTCATTGTCTTTGCCGATAAAGGTCAGGTTAAACCGCTCCGGCAACGCCATATCCAGCTGGATTGTGCCGCATTGCCATGTCCGGCCAAGGGCATCTTTGATATGCAGATCGATTTTGGGCCCGTAAAAGGCGCCGTCGCCTTCATTGCGCGTATAGTCATGGCCGTAAGCCTCCAGACCCGATTCTAAACCGGTGGTGGCCTCTTCCCATTGTGTGTCGGTACCGATGGATTTCTCAGGCCGGGTCGACAACTCCAGATGAAACCCCAGTCCAAAGGTGCGGTACATCCGCTCGGATAAACGCAACACCCCCAGAATTTCATCTTTTATGTGCCCCGGCATCATGTACAGATGGGCATCATCCTGATGAAAGGCTCTGACCCGAAACAGACCCTGCAAAACCCCGCTGAGTTCATGCCGGTGGACCAGGCCGACCTCAGCCGCCCGCAGCGGCAAATCCTTGTATGAATGTGGTTTGCGGCCGTAAATGAGCATGCCGCCGGGACAATTCATCGGTTTGATGGCATAATCATTTTCATCAATTGCGGAAGTATACATGTTTTCGCGATAATTTTCCCAGTGTCCGCTTTTTTCCCACAACGCGCGGTTGAGCATGATGGGCGTTTTCGTTTCCACATAGCCGGCAACGCGGTGCTCGGCGCGCCAGTAGTCCAGCAACGTATTCCAGACCACCATTCCTTTGGGGTGAAAAAACGGCATCCCCGGTGCTTCTTCGTGGAAGCTGAACAGATCCAGCGCCTGTCCGATTTTGCGGTGATTTCTTTTTTTGGCCTCTTCCAAAAAATTCAGGTGGGCTTTCAACTCTTTTTTGGAAAAGAAAGCCGTTCCATAAATTCGCTGGAGCTGGGCTTTGGTCGGATCCGCCCGCCAGTAGGCGCCCGATACTTTGATAAGCTTAAGGGCTTTTACATGGCCGGTATGCGGAACATGGGGGCCGCGGCACAAATCGGTGAATTCACCCTGTTGATAGATCGAAATGGTGCCATCTTCCAGCTCGGATATCATTTCCTGTTTGTAGGGCTCGTCTTTGTAAAAGGCCAGCGCTTTGTCTTTGGAGACCTCTTTGCGGTAAATGGGCAACTTGGCTTTAATTATTTTTTTGATTTCGGCTTCAATTTTCGGGAAATCATCTTCCGATACCGGTTCCATATCGATGTCGTAATAAAAGCCGTCTTCGATTGCCGGACCGATGGTCAGTTTGGCATCTTTGTAAACCCGCAATATAGCCTGGGCCATCACGTGGGCTGCACTGTGCCGCAAAATATGCAGCCCTTCCGGATCTTTTTCAGTGATCAGGCGGACACGGGCATCGGCCGTAATCGGAGTGCTCAAATCTACCAGCTGATCGTCTAATTCCATGGCCACACACCGGCGCGCAAAGTCCGCTGAAATGCCTTCGGCCAACTCCATCCCCGTTGGAGAATTTTCAAAAGCCTTTTGGCTGCCGTCTGGAAGTGTTATATTTACCATTGTTTTTTCACCATGATTAAAATTGAACGATTGATAAAATGGTTAAAACCAGTATAAAATAAAAGATTAGCATCCCTGAGAGGCCAAGCAAAGACTAAAATAACACCGATAAGCGAAACGCTCAGAAGGGTCAAGAAAAAAAATGCGAAGGCGCGGCGCTCAACGTCATCTGAATATCGCTACCCACTCCGAACTCGACCGGTTTGCAGCGCAGCTGGCAAAACAACGAATCATCGGTGTCGATCTGGAAGCAGACTCTATGTATCATTTCCGGGAGAAGGTCTGTTTGATCCAGATTGCCACCCAACGTACAACTGCCGTCATTGATCCCCTGCAAATAAACAATTTGGCCGTTTTGAAACCGGTTTTCAAACGCGCCGATATTTTAAAAGTCTTTCATGGGGCCGATTATGATGTTCGGTCCCTTTATCGAGATTTCAAGATCAACATCGACAATCTTTTTGACACCGAGCTTGCATGCCGGTTTCTGGGATTTAAAGAAACCGGCTTGGAGGCCGTGCTTAAAAAACGGTACGATGTCCGCCTTGACAAAAAATATCAGCGCAAAGATTGGTCAAAACGTCCGCTGCCGCAGGAAATGATTGCTTACGCAGCCAAGGATGTGCGCTACCTGATTCCCCTGGCAAAAAGCCTGCATCAGGAGCTTAAACACAAAAGGCGCCTGTCCTGGGTCGAGGAAGAATGTCGGTATCTAAGCAAGGTCAGGACGGCAAACTCCGACTCAGGCCCTTTGTTCGTCGGCTTTAAAGGTGCAGGCAAACTGGGCCCCAGGGGCCTTGCGGTTCTGGAAGAACTGCTGCAAATGCGAAAAAAGATTGCGCAGCACCAAGACAAGCCCCTTTTCCGAATAATTGGAAACAAATCCCTGCTGAGGCTGGCCGAAACACGCCCCCAAAATCTAAATAAACTCAAAAAAACTGAACTTTTAGGATCAAAACAAGCTGACCGCTACGGCCAAAGCGTTGTAGCGGCCGTGTCAAAGGCCCTGCAGGTGCCCGCAAATAATTTGCCGAAATATCCGCGTAAAACCGCCCCGATGGTTCCCGCGATTGTGGCCAAACGCGTCAAAGAACTCCGCGTCTGGCGAGACCGGAGGGCGCAAAAATTGAAAATGGATCCGGCGATTATCTGCACCAAAGCACTGATCAGTGCCCTCGCGGTGCAACACCCCCTTACAATGAGCAGTCTGTCAAAGATGAAAGAACTGAAAACCTGGCAGGCATCGGAATTTGGCCGCGACATAATCCATATTTTAAAAACAGTCGGCTGAGCTGTCTTAAACTGGTGGTCACCGGCAGCCGGGATGACATCGCACCTGCAGCTCAAATCCGCGATCTGTTGCCGGCCTGGAACCCCCGGACACCCGTTTTAAAATTATCGACGGCTGTGATCACTTTTACGGCGGCTACCTGGACAAACTGCAGTCGATTCTAAATCAATATTTGAAATCAGCAAAACCGGACCCTACCTAAAAAAAGCGCTCGGAATTTTTTATTCTCACGCAAATCTCGCAAGGGCGATAATAATAATTTAGACAAAAAATCTTGGCGTCTTTGCGCCTTTGCGTGAGCCCATTTATTCATTTGTTGGATCCAGCTTCAAAATACCGAATGACGACTTTTTTCCTCCCCGTTAGCCCCTGATATTCTTCATCCGGGTAGCCGATGGCGATGACGCTGCAGACGGTTTCTTCGGCCGGAATGGTTAGAAATTGCTGGATAGTGGAATCATTTTTGATGGCCTCCACGGCAAAGCCGATCAGACAGGTGCCCAGCCCCATGCTGTGGGCGGCCAGCAACATATTTTGAGTGGCCAGCATGGCATCCTCTCTTGGGCAGCTGCCGCCGGGTTTGGTGGCCACAACAATAACCGCCGGGGCCCCGTAAAACAGGCGGTCGCGACCGTAAAGCTCCCATTCCTTTAAGCCGTCTTTTACCGACTGGTAAAAGTCGTGGTAATAATTGTCCAGGGTGGGTTTGCCGATCATTTTGAGCGCTTTACGCATCAAGCGTTTTTCGGCCAGACGATTTAAATTCGTGAAAAACGAGCCGATGCGCTGTCTGAATTCATTCACCGCAGCACGATCGGGTAAAACCGTAAAGGTCCAGTTCTGACAGTTGGTGCCCGAAGGCGCCGTGGTTCCAACTTTTATCAGATCTTGCAGTACGGATCGATCAACGGCTCGATCGGTATAATTGCGGCATGATCGCCGCGATGCCATCAATTGAACCAGATGGGCCGTATCAAAATCGCCCGGAGGCAGCCAGTGATTTTTGAGATTAAAACTGTTGAACGACAGACCTTGGGCGTCGATTGCATCCACCTGCACCGCATCAACCGGGCACACGGCCACGCAGTGACCGCATTGTAGCGAACGATCGCCGGTTACCCAGGCCTTGTCGTCTTGCATGCTGATGGTATCAGATGGGCATACCTTCACGCATAGTCCGCACCCGATACATTTTTGCGGATCGATGACCGTGGTAACTTTTCTATCAATCATAGGAACCTCTTGGCGTTTATAAATTTACCAAACAGGGTTGGCCGGTTCGCTTGCTGAGCCGGTTGGGCTTGTTCAATTAAAAGTCAACAAAAAATTGACACGGATTTCCGATGGTCTTAAATTTTGGATATCCCAATTTGCATAAGCCATGTCTTCAATCTAAAACCTAAGTTGAGCGATTATCGAGATTTGAAACGCTCAACTTCGGACCTAAATTGAGCGCTTGTCGAGGTTGCCGCAGCTACAAGGAAGATGGCGTTTCGCTATAGTTGACTATGCGGAACGACTTCTGACACCGTAGATGCGGTAAGATCGGCAAGCCTGGAGGGTTTCAAATTTTAAAAACAAAAACGACAGAATTCAACTAAAATAGAATATCTTACCCATTTTTAAAATTTGAAACGCTCAATATAGGTTAAAGAAAGGAGGTCCTATGAAAACAATACCCCGAATCATTGAAGAGCAGGTGCATCGCTGGCAAATTACCCAGAAAAAAAAGGTGCCCGAACAAGAGGGCGTCTCCATCGTCACCCTGTCCAGAGAGCCCGGCAGCGGGGGGCGTATCGTAGCGAGCCGCCTGGCTGAAAAACTCGGCATTGATATTTTCCACCAGGAAGTCATCCATGAGATCGCCAGAAGTGCTGATGTCAGCGCAACAGTACTTGAGACCCTGGATGAGCGCGGCCTATCGACTTTGGAGCACTGGATATCTTCTCTGGTCCATGAGCGGCACCTGTGGCCGGACCGCTACATGCAGCATCTGATGAAAGTTATCGGTACGATCGGAAAACACGGTCGGGCCGTCATTGTGGGCAGAGGCGCCAACTTTGTTTTGCCGGCTGAAAAAAGATTTGCGGTTCGCATCGTGGCCCCGCAGGCATGGCGCATTGAAAATGTCTCCAAGGAATTCGACATTTCCAGAGAAGATGCGAAAAGGCGGGTTATGCAAACCGAGTCAGACCGCCGGGCGTTCATCCGCAAGTACTTTAACGCTGATATTGCCGATCCCAAGAATTATGATCTTGTCATCAATACCGCCACGCTGAACCTTGATGATACTGTCAATGTGATATCCGCCGCCCTGGGCATGGTGGAATGTGTTTTGGTGGAATAAACGCGTCAAACTGCCGGTCAACCGCTTTTTTATCGTGCCCGGCCAGAACCGCCATCATCACAAAGCCCGTTAAAATGAGGAGCCCCTGCATCTGGTATGGCAAAAGATCATGTTTTATTCTGAGACGGCACACACTAGAGAAATTTGTGGAGCCTCTGCTCCAGCTCATCAAACTCGTCCCCTGTAAAGCAATACTGCATATCCACAAATCGTTGGCGCAAATCCATCACGTCTTTTTTAACATTTTTATCTTTCAGGATAACATCCGCCATGAGCTGGGCCAGCTCCGCAAAATCCGCAGCTGCCATGCCGAAGCGCGTCATTTCCTGCACGCCGGTCCGCAGCGATCCAGACGCCGAAAAACTTTCCTCATCCGGGGCCGCCTGGTAGTTGAGAATGATATGGTTGTCCTCCAAACGCCGGGCGATTTCAGGCGCACGGGCATATCCCACGTTAATAATCACCTGATGGGTTTCGGTAAAAGAAATCTCGGGGTCTCCGGCGATATCAAGGCCGCAGTCTTTTAAGGCCAGGGCAAATGCTTTGGCGTTGGCCACCACATTTTTCTGATATTCTTCTTTAAAAGCGTTCATCTCATAGGCCGCCAGCAGCAGGCCCAGCAAGGTACCCAGGTGGTGGTTGCTGGTGCTGCCGGGAAAAGCCCGCCGCTGAATGGCTTCCCAGAACTCATACTGCAGATCGTCTTCGGTATAATTTACGGCAGCAATGCCACGCTGGGTGCCGTAAAATGTTTTATGGGTCGAGCCGGTGACAATATCCGCCCCTTCTTTAAAGGGCTGCTGGAAATAAGGGCCCACCAGTCCCAGCACATGCGCCATGTCATACATCAGCACACAATCCAACTCGAGCTCATCAATGATGGCGCGCATCTCCTGTACCGGCTCTTTATGGATGATCATGCTTTTGCCCAGGATCATCAGCTCCGGGCGGTGTTCGGCGATAAGTTCCCGGGTGGCTTCAACATCGATCTTGTAAGGATTGTCTTCCAGGACCGGAAAGTTGACCACTGCCGGCTTTTCCCATTTGGGCTCCCGCATCACAAAATCCCGCAAGGCCCCCATAGGCTGGGCGCTGAGATGCCCGCCCTTGATGATGTGATTGTTCATTATTTTGCGGATGCGGCGCTGCTCACTTTTGCGGTCGGCGCGGTTCAAATAATCCACCAGGGCACTGAAAACGGCCATGTTGGCCATCTGGCCCGATATGACCCGGGTTTCAACTTCGCTGCACGCCAAAAAACGTTGAAACTCACAGGTCAGCAGATTTTCAACCTCGGCAATAAAATCGGTGCCCTGGTAGTAGAACACATTGGCTTCCTTGAATGCCTTAACCTGTTTATGCTCGGCATACCGTCCGGCCGGGTCCGTGATGGAAAGCATGTGTGCCAGGCTCGAGGCGGTCTGTTCGGATGGTATCAAATTCACACATTGCTGCTGCCGCCAGGTGTGATTGTCGATGGCTTTGCCGATCAGCGTTTTGGCATTTTGCGCCATTTCGTCGGCCGCACAGACCGCTTCGCGGTCTTTGCGCAGCTGATCGTAATAGATCGGCCAACAATGGGGCGGCGCTTCAGCCCTCATATGATAGGGGACGATTACGGCGCGGAGGCGTTTGCCCCGAATTTCGATGTCTATTTCATCGCCTACCACCAGATCGCTGTCCAGCAGTGCCAGGCCGATGGCGCGCCGGCCTTTGTCGTCACTTTGCCGGGTGGACAGCCCCATCCCCTCGCTGTGCCACAGCGGCACCATGGTCCCGCTGGTCACATACCCCACCTGTTTGTCGTTGCGAAACACCCGGGCTTCGGCCCGGGCAACGCCCTTGTCGATCAGCGCGATGGGCTGAATGATGCGCGGCAGGTCGGCCATCAAGGAATAGTCTCTGTCGACGATACGCCTGAAGGCTTCATACTGTTTGGTCAGCGCCGACCGACCGATAAAGTCACCTTTAAGCGGCGAAAGACTGACGCTGAGGCGCGCCAGCATACTGGCATAGGCCGGTATTTCCCTGCCCTCGGGGTCAAGCCCCAGCTCATGCCCGTAAAGCGGCAGAACGGCCTCCAGTCGCAAGGTGTCTCTGGCACCCAGGCCGATGGGCTGTGCGCCTTTATCCAGCAGTGCGTTCCAGATCGCAGCAACATCCGGGCGGGCGATGAAAAGCTCAAAGCAAATCGGCTCACCGGTGTAGCCGGTGCGGGAAATCAGCACCTGGCTGCCGTTGATTTGGGCTGTGCTCAGGCAGTTGCGCAGCGGTTCGGGCAATCGACCGCCAGAAATCAGATCCAGCATGATGTCTTTGGCCGCAGGCCCCTGCAAACTGAGCATGGCCAGCTCAGCAGTTCGATCGATGAACTCGACCTGGCCGAATGTTGAACGGATTTTCTCCAGATGGACAAAATCTTTTTCGCGGTTGGCCGCATTGACCACTAGAATGAATTCATCGCGAGAAAAACGGTAAAGATAAGCATCATCGATGACGCCCCCGTTTTCATTGGAAATCATCGTGTAATGGCCCTCTTCTTCCTCCAGCGCGGCGGCATTGTTAGTGAGCACGTGCTGCAAGAATTCAAGGGCATCTTTACCGCGCACTGTAAAGCGGCCCATGTGTGAAATATCAAAAAGACCGGCTGCTTTGCGGGTGATCAGGTGCTCCTGAACGATACCGGTTTGATAATGCAGCGGCATTTCCCAGCCCGCAAATTCCACCATGTTGGCGCCCAGTTTGACATGGCAATCGTTTAACGCGGTTTTGTTTAATTTTTCCATTGCTGATGATCCTTTTTTGGCAGAAGTTAAAAATTCTGTTGCGCTTTTATCGTAGAAAATAATAGATAAAACCATTCTGAGTGTCAAACGGATAACGCGGAAGCGATGCGATCTCTTCACCCCAGAATTTGTGAAGGTGACAACATGAATGCAACAACGAGCGGTTCACAGGATACCCGGCGAGCTCTGTTTCGATCAGGCGGCCGCACGGTCGGATGGTGGCAGCTAGGTGCCAACCTTATCGGAGCCTTTACCGTTACATCCTATTTTGTATTTTTTGACCGGGTGTTTCCGGCCATGCGGATTCAAAATACCTTTTATGTTGTTGGCATCATGTTTCCGTTCCTGGCCGCCATCGCCTTCTTCTTTTTCAATTTCTGGCAAAAAGACTTGGGCCGCTTTTTACGGTTAACGGCGCAAAATAGACTCATTGAGGCGGATCTACGCAAAAAGGCCCAGCGTAAAATCCTTCATCTGCCGTTCATATCTGCTCTGGTTAGTTTTTTTAACTGGTTTTTAGCCGCCATCACCATGACAACCTACAGCATCATAGCCGATTCCGGCGGCGCCGAATCATTGGTAGTTGAGCTGATCGAAGGGCTAAGGGTTTTTGTGGGCTGCATTATCGGCGGCATTATCACCGCTGCGATTATTTTTTTCATTACTGAAGCCAAATGCCGCCAGATCTGGCCCGACTTTTTTCCCGAAGGCGGCCTGGCCAAAACCCCGGGGGTGTTTCGCCTGAAACTGCGCACCCGCATGTTCGTCATCTTTGTGTTGGCCAGCATTTTACCGCTGATCTTAATGGCCGTTTTATCGTACAACAAAGCCAGTATGATGCTGGAGATGGATCCAGGCCAGGTCATCCAGAGCCTGCTTTATTTAACCGCCTTTTTGCTGGTCGTCACGCTGGCCGTGGCCATCATCTTGTCCCGCTCATTTTCAACCGGCATCATCGATCCGGTCCGGCAGATGGAAAATGCCATGGCCAAAGTCGAAAAAGGGGATCTGACGGCAACCGTAATGGTTAACAGCAATGATGAGCTGGGCACGCTGGGCGAAAATTTCAATCAGATGACCGAAGGCCTCAAAGACCGCTATCGCCTGCGCCAATCACTGGATCTGGCCAAAGAAGTGCAGCAGAACCTGCTGCCCGCAAAAGACCCCCAGTTCCCCGGTTTAGACATTGCCGGCAAAAGCATCTATTGTGATGAGACCGGTGGTGATTATTTTGACTTTTTTGATGACGCCGGTGCGGATACCAAAAAATATGGGGTGGTTATCGGCGATGTGTCCGACCACGGCATCCCATCAGCCCTGCTGATGGCCTCGGCCCGCGCTTTTTTGCGGCAGCGCACGGCCCTGTCCGGCAACATTGCCGACATCGTCGGCGACGTCAACCGCCAGTTGACGCAAGACGTGGAAGATACCGGCCGGTTCATTACCCTTTTTTATCTTCAGATCGATATGCACACCCGCAGCCTGAGCTGGGTGCGGGCCGGGCATGAACCCGCATTGCTCTACGACCCCGCAACCGATCGCTTTGAGGAGTTGACTGGCGAAGGTATTGCCCTGGGTGTTGATCGCCACTGGCAGTATGTTGCCAAAAAACGCAGCGATCTACTCGCCGGTCAGATTATTTTATTAAGCACCGACGGCATCTGGGAGGCACGCAATCCGCAGGATCAGATGTTCGGCCGGCAGGCCATTTCCAATATCATTCGCCAGCATGCGCACACCACCGCAGCCAAAATTCAGGATGCCATTCTGGCCGAATTAAACCAATTTCAACAGGGGGTTGCACCGGCCGATGACACAACCCTGGTGATCATTAAAATCAACGACGGTATTTGATGGTTACAACCTGAGGGGGCATAGCCGGAATTTCTCACCCCAAACACGGAACACGCGACGTATAACGCGCAAAAAATTGGAGAAGCGACAATGGCAACAATAACGGTTCGCTGGGTAAATGAAAGCAACTTTGTGGGAGTGGATGCAACCGGCCACTCGGTTGTATTATCCGGCCAGAAAAACGGGATCGGGGTCAGTCCCTCCCAGATGTTGCTGGTGGCACTGGCCGCCTGTTCATCGGTGGATGTCGTTGGAATTTTAGAAAAAAAGCGCAAGAAATTAACGCTGCTCGAAGTCACTGCCAGCGGCGAACAGGATCCGGAGCCGCCCTGGACCTATCGTAAAATCCATGTCAAATATCGGCTGGGCGGAAAAAACTTGACCGAAAAAGCTGTTGAGCAGGCGATTGGTCTTTCCCAGGATAAATACTGTTCGGTGGCCGCCACCATCAGGGGTGTGGCGCAAATCACCACCGAATATGAAATCGTTGCCGCTTAATCCGCCTCATAACACCTTGCCATAGTGGTTTTTCCGCACCTGCACAGTTGGAGTATAATAACGGCAGCGGATAAAATTGTTCCCCCTTCAGGGGCGCAGCCCTGGTCTAATTTAACCGCCTTCCAGAATAATATTCAAAAATACGGAATTGCGGCATAAGTGGTTGTAGAAAAAAAGTTTGAATACCACAACGTTTTTTTGACAACCATTATATAACCTAACCGTCTAAAATTTAAATTAAATATTGACACTCGACCGGTTAACCAATAAGATTTTAAGCGATTGGACCCTATAAATAGTCAAAAAGGAGCAACACAATGCTGGATATGGATCCGCAGTTAGGCAGGTACGGTGTTACCGCCCGCCTGTTCAAGCTGATCAATGACTTGCCCAAAGACAAAAAATTGATCCTTTTAAAGCAACTCATCGGTGAAGATGTAACCTCCCAGTTGTGTAAATTGATCGTGGAAATGTCTGAAGATCAACAGGTCATTTTGCTCGAGCAGTTGGAAGCCATGCCGATGGTGGAGATGCCCGAAAGAACGGTCAGTCTGGAGGGAAACGAATCTTCGATGCGGGAAAATCCCCGCAAACCGTGCTTGGTAAACGCCAATTACCGTATCCAAAACAAAGACTATAAAAGCTACATCCTGGATATCAGCGTCGGCGGGGTGTTTATCGAAACCGCTGAAACATTTACCATCGGTCAAAAAATTGGCCTGAATTTCACGTTGCCCAACTACCCCGAGCCGTTTAAGCTCATTGGAACGATTTCATGGGGTAGCCCGCGCGGATTCGGCGTGAAATTTGATAATGTGTCCGCGCCCCAGGGAGAATTTTTAAAATCTTTTATCGAGCAGGAAAAATAAGGGCGCAACGGCCCGGTTCAATTGACAGCGAATTTTTTCAGCGTTATTATGTCCCTGAGGAAAAACCGCACGGAAATCGTAAACCGCAACCCGCCCTTAACCGCAAGCTTCCCGGCAAAAAGCACCCCTTCTATTTGCCGATCGCTTCAAAAATAGGTGAATCATGAAACACATAGCCGTCATAATTTTTCTGATCGGAATTCTGCTGTGGGTTCCGCCTCTGCATGCGGATGTATATTCCTGGACCGATGAAAACGGTGTCAAATATTTCGGCAACCAGCCGCCCGACAATGCCGCCAATGTGAGAGTTGTATTCAAAGAAGAGCCCTACAATGCGGCTGCCGATAATCAAAGCAAGGCTGCCCAGAGCAAAGAGATCACCGAACTCATTAAGAATCTCGAGAAAGAAGAAGAGCGGCAGGCAGCCGAAGCCAGAAGAAAAGCTGAAGCAGCCGAGAAAAACCGACAGCCAACCCAACAAGAGCGCATCGCAGAGGAAAAGCAACGGCTGCAAGAAAAAATCACCGAACTTGAAGAAAAACCACTGAGTTATTACGGTTCGCAAAAAAACAAACGGGTTCGGATCGGGTATTATCGGTATCGACTGGAAACCCTGATGCGGGATCCGGCAGAATACTTCAACCGACCGTCAGGCTTTGAAGGCAATGTTAAAGAACAGTGATCATACGTTTTAATCGCTCAATCTCTGGCAGCCGGATCCATATTCGTCCTTATTAAATATCTTCACATCACCATCGCCCTGCGATCGGTGCGTTCTGCCACATATTATCTTATTCTACAATGACCAACATTCAAACACCCAAACAATGTTTGGGTATTTGAAAAATAGAGCACCACAATAACCCCGTAAATCCATCCGATCAGCCGGCGCAACCTTTTGAAGCGGCTGCCGCTGCCATGTGAAATAATGCTAAAGTTTATGTTCATTTATGCCGATATGGAGTTTCGTAATATTTATCGCACCGAATCAAATCAGGGTGCCTCAATTGCGTGCACCACCAATTGAGAATTTCTCGATCACTTTGGCTTTAAGGAGGACAGTTTGATGAAAATCAAGGTTTCTTTTTCCAGTGTTGTCATTTGGCTTATTTGCGCGTGCTTATTAATTCCGGCTGCCGGAGCCCAGCAAACGGATAAACTTGACGTTGTGGCGGCCGCCATCTGTGAGAACGTCGAAGGTCGGGAAGCGGTTAACGTTGGAACCCGTTTTGCCAATTCAACTCCCCGGCTGTATTGCTTTACCAAAATTGTGGGCGCCGGGTCGCCCACCGAAGTCGTCCATGTCTGGAGCTACGGCGATGTCGAACGGGCCCGGGTTTCCCTGGCAGTTAATGCGAACACCTGGCGCACCTACAGTTCAAAGGCCATTCAGGCTCATGAAATCGGTTCATGGCGCGTGGATGTGCTGGACACGTCGGGCAACCTGCTGGAAACGGTCAATTTTGAAATTACCCAGTAAGCAACGAACAATCGTAAACTGACGCATCTTAGCAGAAAGCCACACCCGAGGGTGTGGCTTTCGTTTAGCCTGCGAACAGCAAAATTTGCCGGCAACAGCAGGGGAAAAATTGAATTATCCAAAAATCGAGGGCCTCTAAAAATTGATATTGAACCTGTTTTTTGATAAGCTGATACAATACATATCAATTCCGAAAACTGCCGTCCGACGACCACGTGCATATTTGAACCGATCACGTTGCCCTCATTATTTGCCGCACTTCCGTATTGCGGAAAATTATTATGGAAAGCGGTATAAACCAAAATGGAGGGTTTTATGACATTTGCCAATATGCTGAACATCACCAACAGCCCGGCACTATCCATTTTAATATGGATTGTATTGTTTCTGCTGGCGCTTTATTTTGCCCGCCGGCCGTTTCACCAAGCGGTCATGTCGTTTAGCAAAATTATTCGCAACGCCCTGCGCCTTGGTGCCGCCTCCGTGCTGTCGGCGGAGAAACGCCTGCTGGTGCGCAATCGGGAAGTTCTGATGGCAGCCGGCCTGGAAAATGCCGAAAGAATCGTTGAACGGGAATTTGACCGGATCGCAGCTGCGGTGACCCGGGATCTTGAAAGTTATCCCAATGTTCACCGTCAGTTATCGGAAGTCATCGTCAAATTGGATGAAGACTACACCAACAGCGCCGATGTGCCGCCGTCCTTGCCCAACTGGATGCCGATTATCGAGTCCATTGCTAAGATCGAGCATGGCGGCGACTCGATGGTGGCCAATATGCTGGCCGAGATCAACCGCTCGCTAACCGAGCAAAACAAAAAAGCCATCGAAGACTATCGCAACTCCACAGCCGCGCGTCATGCAATTTTAAACAAGATGATGCCATTCTGGCGCAAAGTGGAAAGATCCTTAGACGGCATCGCCAGTTCCATGAGCAACATCAAAAAGCGCGCCAAAACGGTTGATCGTTGCATGGACCAATACGAGAAAATCCGTGCCGGCTCCGATTCAGCGGCGCGTGCCCTGTCCACCTCGGCGCTGACGCAGTTTGCCATCGCCGCACTGGTGCTGCTGATTGCCATCGGGGGGGCCATCATTAATTTTAACCTGATTGCCCTGCCGATGTCAGAAATGGTTGGTGGCGCCAGTTATATCGGCCCCTTCAAAACCTCAGATGTCGCCGGCCTAGTGATTATTCTTGTTGAATTGACCATGGGACTGTTTCTGATGGAATCGCTGCGAATCACGCGGCTGTTTCCGATCATCGGCGCCATGGACGACAAAATGCGCCACCGCATGATTATCATCACCTTCACCCTGCTGGCCATTCTGGCAGGCGTGGAATCGGCGCTGGCCTTCATGCGGGATCGCATCGCGCACGACATGGAAGTGTTGCGGCAAACCCTGGCCGGAGCGGAACAAATGGGATTGTCCCCCAGCATCATCCCCACCGTGGGGCAGATGGTTTTAGGCTTTATCTTGCCCTTTGCGCTGGCCTTTGTCGCCATTCCGCTCGAAATGTTTGTGGCCTCTTCCCGCACCGTGCTGGGCGCAGGAATGGCATGGCTGCTAAGGCTGCTCGCCTTTTTTCTGCGGCTGTTGGGCAACATCGGTTTCTACACCGGAAGGTTCATTGTCAATATATATGACCTGGCCATTTTCCCGGCAATCTGGCTGGAGGGCATCATCCTGACATCCAAAGGCAAAAAAATGGCTCTGCCGGAAGCGGAGATCCCAGAAGATTCGAAGCTGGTCGAAGAAGCCGTCGACAGTTATGAAGAAACTATTAAAATAAAGGAACCGCAGGAATGAAAAAACTATTCGCAATAGCCGTTGTCCTTTGCCTTCTGATTGCGGGTTGCACCGATACCAAAAGTCGCTCCACAGGGGTTTATATGTTATTGGACACTTCCGGCACCTATGCCGTGGAGCTGAAAAAAGCCCAGAAAATTCTCAATTACCTGTTGGGTATTCTGGCGCCCGGCGATACATTGGCAGTGGCCCGCATCGATACCGGAAGCTTTAGTGAAAAAGATATTGTATCAAAAGTTACATTTGACGAACGGCCGTCGGTGGCCAACAACCAGAAAAGGGCCTTTATGCAGCAGGTTGAAGCCTTTGTGACGAAGGTCAAAGGCAGTCCTTACACCGACATTTCGGGTGGTATCTTACAGGCCATTGAATACCTGAACGAGGCCGAATCCGGCAAAAAATACATCCTCATTTTTTCAGACCTGAAAGAAGAGCTGGCCAAGGGGTATAAGCGCGACATTCCCTTCCAGCTGCCTGATTATAACGTCATCGCCTTAAATGTCACTAAGCTGCGCGGTGATAATATCGACCCGAAAGAATATATGGCGCGCGTAGAGGATTGGCGTGCCAAGGTGGAAAAAGGCGGCGGCGATTGGGGCATGGTAAATGACCTTGAGCGCCTGGATAACATTTTCGCCAATTAAAATTAAGACAGATACGGAAAACCTATCTGCTAATGGTAAAAGGGGGTCACTTTCAGTGACCCCCTTTTTTTCCCTAAGTTGAGCGTTTTAAATTCTAAAAATGGAAAACTAATTTTATTTTAGAGGAATTCTACCTTTTTTTAATTATTAGAATTTAAAACCCCACGGGGGATTGCCGATCTTACCACATCTACGGTGTCAGATGTCGTTCCGCATAGTCAACTATAGCGGAACGCCATCTTCCGTGTAGCTGCGGCAAGCTCGACAATCGCTCAACATAGGTTTTCCTAAGTTGAGCGTTTTAAATTAGGCTATTATTTCGCCCCACCTGCAGAATTATAGTGGTTGTCAAAAAAACGTTCCGATATCAAAACGTTTTTTTCTACAACCACTTATGCCCCAATTCCATATATCGGAACATTAATATGAAAATCGGTATAAATCTTGTTTTTTGCCCCGCAGCACGGTGCGTGTTATTACCTGAATATAGCACGAGTCGGAGGTTTTCATATGCAAGGAGGCGCACCTTAGTATTGAAAAATCAGATGCGTCATCCAACGGAACGGGACAATTAAGGGCGAGGCGATAGTGTACTATGCCTCGGCCTTAACCCGCCCGCCTCGCCTGAGTCCGCCTCAGGCGGACGATGGCGGGCAGGTAACGCAGCAGATGGAAGCCTCCGGCTCGCCCGTAGGGTGAAAATAGATGAGAAATAAAAAAAGATTATTATCCAATTTACACATTAAATAAAATATTCTTATCTATTTTCATGCCATATTCAGGTAACAGCTTGACATTCCAAACAGCCGGGAATTAAAATCAGCGCTGTACATCAACCTTAACATCACCCAAACCAGAGCATTGCGGCCATCAATGGTGAAACCGACAGTCTTAAAAAAGCAGCCCCAGAATAAGCGTAGCGTAGCGCATAAATTTGCGCCGCTGGTGTTGCTCGCAGGGATCATGACCATCGCTGGCTGTGCCGCTGATCAGCTGAAATTCGGTGCGGCTTCCGAGATTGTGGGTGAACCGAAACGGTTGGGCAATCTGGCAAATCCGCAACTGAAGGAGGTCAGCGGGCTGGCTGCATCCAGCCTTTACCCGGGTCTGCTGTGGGCGATCAATGACGGCGGCGACGACCCGCTGCTGTATGCCATTGGCAGCGATGGGGCTGATCTGGGCACCTTCCGAGTCGAAGGGGCTAAAAACGTCGATTGGGAGGCGCTGGCCTCATTTCGGCTGCAGGATGGCGCCTACCTTTTGATCGGGGATGTCGGCGATAACTGGGAACAGCGCCAGGCCGCCACACTCTATGTGGTCAAAGAGCCGGCCATCACCGCAACCGGGCTAAACAGTGACAGAGCGGTAACCATCGCCTGGCAAATCCATTTTACCTATGAAGATGGCCCGCAGGATTGTGAAGCGGCCACCGTGGACCCGGTCAATCAAAGCGTGCTGTTGCTCACCAAACGTGGCCTGTCGCCGCTGCTTTATGAATTGCCGCTGCAGCCCGCTGATCTGGACACGCCGGCGGTGGCCCGCCGCTTAGCCGCTGTGCCGCATTTTAATTGGCCGACGGACATGGACCTTTCACCCGATGGTCTGGCTGCGGTCGTGCTGACATACAACCACGCTTATCTTTTTAAACGCAGGCCAAAAGAAGACTGGCCAACGGCCTTCCAGAAAAAGCCCCGGCGCCTGCGTTTTGATACCTTGTTGCAGCAAGAAGCCATCTGTTTTGGATATTATGGAAAATCGGTCTGGGTAACTTCCGAACGGCGACCGGCACCGTTGGTGCGGATCGATCTGGAAGAATAAGAGAAAAACCCTGAGCCAGTTGAAATGAAGCGCTGAATGGCCTCACGCAAAGTCGCCAAGACGCAAAGGTTATATATAGTGATTGTCAAAAAAACGTTCCGTTATGCCAACGTTTTTTCTACAACCACTTATACCCCAATTCCATAATCCGGAACATTATAATGAAATGCGGTAGAATATATTAATCAGCGATCTTAATAATTAACATATTGGAAAATCCACGAACTACATCACCGTTTAAAATTCGCAATGTTCGCCTGTTTATTGCCTTCCGGGTTTTCTTTAACTGCCGCTTTTATTATCCGGTATTTACCATTTTATTTTTGGACTACGGCCTGACCCTGGAGCAGTTTGCCCTGCTGAATGCCGCCTGGGCGGCGACCATTGTGTTGCTGGAGGTGCCTTCCGGTGCCCTGGCCGATACGGTGGGCCGCCGGAATTTGCTGGTTTTTACCGGTACCCTGATGGTCATTGAAATGGTCCTGCTGTGTTTTGCACCCCGGGGTAACGCGCAGCTTTTGTTTCCCATATTTCTGCTCAATCGGATACTCAGCGGGGCGGCCGAGGCATCGGCTTCCGGTGCGGATGAAGCCATTGCCTATGACAGCCTCCAGGCGGAAGGCGATATCCGGGATTGGCCACGGGTTCTCGAAAAACAAATGTGGGCGCGATCCAGTGCCTTTATCATCGCCATGAGCCTGGGGGCAGCCGTTTACGATCCCGATCTGATGCAACGCGTTGCCGATGCGGTGGGAATCAACGTGCAGTTAAATCAGAGCATTACCTTGCGTATCCCTCCCCTGCTGACGCTGCTGATGGCGATCTTAACCCTCATCACCGCATTGCGGATGCGCGAAAGCGGAAATCGCAACCATCAGACAAAGGCCGGCCGGGGCCCTTCCATCGCAGAAGCCTTTAAACTGACCCTTGCCGCCGGCGGCTGGATCCTGCGAACGCCCTTTGCGCTAGTCATTATTCTGGCCGGGGTGGTCTTTGACAACTGCATTCGCATGATCATCACGCTCAACAGCCAGTATTACCGCATGATTGACCTGCCGGAGGCAACCTTCGGCTTGATCGGATCCGGCCTGGCGATTCTGGGATTGGTGATGCCGCGGGTGGCCCGGGGCATGGTGCAGAAGCATTCTCCAGTATTTAATCTGGGCGTCATGGGCGGACTGACCCTGATCGGGCTGTTCGGCATGACCCTTTTCTGGCCGATTATCGGATTGCTGCCGCTCATCATCCTGGTTGCTGTAATGTACCTGGAAAATTTTTTTCAAAGCCATTACTTGAATCGCATCACCGACTCCCACCAGCGGGCCACGGTCTTGAGCTTTAAAGGACTGTCATTTAATCTGGCTTACGGCCTGATCGGGGTGTTGTATTCCCTGCTGCTGGCATACCTGAGTTTGGAGGTCACCGGCGGCAGGCCTGACATCAGCGGTGTTCAACTGGAAAACCTGGTGTTTGTCAAATCCATCGCCTGGTTTCCGGGATATTTTCTACTGACGCTGCTGGCTGTGCTGGTATTTGCCCGTTGGCTGCTGAAAAATACCGATGAGCACAAAAAACCTGGATAACATCCAAGTATTCATAATTTTTTTGTTGCCTTTTAATTTAAATAAAATTAATTATGCAAGGAGGGCTAAAGCCGCCCAAATTCCTATTAACTCTTTCTAAAAAAATTGGACAAAAAATGGCACAATCCGAAAATGGTCGAGACAAGGATTTTGTATTGAACAGCAGTTACCGGGAAAGCGACGCCATGGAACCCCGCGAAGAAGGTTATTATGGATCCGGCGGCACTTCCGGCGGACAGCCCTTTAAGCACATTTACATTGCTATCGCCGGCTTCCTGGTATTAATCATTTTGACCGTGGTGGTTATCGCCAGAACCTATAGTCTGGCCGAAAAATCGCAGCTGCTGGCGCTGCAATCCAGGCTCGAGCAATTGGAAAGTCGCCTGGGATCGATGGCAGGCGAAGGCGGGTTAGCCCAGACCGGCGGCTCGGGAAACCAACTGATTCTGTTGACCGAACGCCTCGACCAGTTGGAAGCCAATATGACCTCCCGGATCAACAACCTGGCCACCCAGCTCAATACAGCCGCGCTTAAACCGTCCCGGGAAGCCGTAAAAAAGGCTCAAACCGCTTCAAAAGCCGAACCCGCCACAGCCGCCCCGGCGGCTAAAAAAGAGGCCTCGGCTAAAATTCACACCGTCAAACAGGGCGAAACCCTTTATCGTATAAGTCGCCGCTATAATCTTTCCGTTGACCAATTGAAACAGTATAACCAGCTGGATTCAAAAACAGCCATTTATCCCGGACAAAAATTAAAGGTCTCCTCACCCAAATAGGGCTCCGTCGCCCTGCCGCCAGCCGCTGATGGCAAGCAGCCACCGGGGAGCGGGCGGACTTGCCCTGCGCTTATCCGATGCCTGGCTCATCTATTTTAAAGACACCCTCTTTTTTTCTTAAGTCCACCCGTCACTAAGCCGATAACAACCCCAGGTAAGTGTATGCAAAAACAGAAATTTTGCAGCCTACCGAAATAAATAACCGGGAGTGCCCGTGGCTAACCGAAAAAAAACGGAACATCGGAAGCGCAAAATCATCGACTTGCTGATTGAGTTTGTTGTTACCCCCTTTTACCGCCTGAATATCGCCAAAAAGCTCATGCTGGGCTACAGTGTCTTGCTGCTTCTGCTGGTGGGAATCTCCGTCATTGCGCTGTATAATCTGAACCGGCTCAATGAAATTAACAGCAGTATCCAGGAGACCGATCTGCCGATCGTCAACATATCGGGAAAAATGATCGATGTCATCCTGACCCAGGAATTTTATGTCCAGCGCTACCTTATTTTAAAAAGCCCGGATGTTTTTAAGGATTTCTGGCATAAGGAAAAAGAATTTAATCAGCTAATCGAGCAATTGAAGGCCTTACCCGGTCAAAAGGCCTATCCCATCTATAAAATCGTCAACCTGCAAACGGAATATAAATACATCCTTTCAGAAGCCATCGGTTGGATCGAGGACCCTGAATCCCCAATATCAAAAGCTTTTGAGAAAAATATCAAAACTCAGCAGGAAAAAATCATTGCTGTTATCAAAAAAATGCAGGCCCGCGCGCTGCAGGAGCAAAATAAAAAAACCGCGAAGACGGCAACCATCGGCCGCAGCGCATTTGAAGCCGCAGCTATCTTATGCGGCCTGGGACTACTGTTCTCGCTCATAGCGGCTTTTGTGATCACCCATAATATTGCCGGGGCCATTAAAAAATTAAAGTACGCCACCGGCAAGATCGCAGAGGGCAAATTTGATTATCGGCCCAACATCCGCAACAGAGATGAACTGGGCGATTTGTCCCGGTCCTTTGTCTCCATGGCGCAACGCTTGAAGCGGCTCGAGGAAATGTATCTGGATACCAGTCCCCTGACGCGGCTGCCAGGCGGAATCGCAATTGAAAATGTATTGAACAAGCGCATTGCGGCTGGAACCCCTATTGCTTTTTGCCTGATGGATATCGACAATTTTAAAGCTTACAACGATAATTACGGATACGCCAAGGGCAACGATGTCATCCAGGCTACGGCCGCCATGATCAGTGAGGCGGTTGCCAAATATGGAACCGAAGATGATTTTATCGGCCACATCGGTGGAGATGATTATGTGCTGATCACAACTCCGGATCTTTATCCGCGCATTTGCCAGGCGGTGATAGATAATTTTGATAAGACGATTTCCGGCTTTTACGATAAGCAGGACCGCAACCGCGGCCATATTGTCGGTGAAAACCGCCAAGGTCAGGAAGTCAAATTCCCGCTGGCATCACTGTCCATTGCAGTGGTAACCAACGTGAAACGCAAATTCAAAAACCACATCCAGTACGGAGAGGTGGCCGCTGAGATGAAGGAGCATGCCAAGACGGTTGCCGGCAGCACGTTCATGGTGGATCAGCGCGGCGATGATTCGCACAAAGGCAAAAAAAACCGCAAACTCATCAGCCTGCAGGATGTCAAGCGAGGCTCAAAAGGATAGTAAATGCAAACGT
Source organism: uncultured Desulfobacterales bacterium (assembly GCA_947259495.1). Lineage (GTDB taxonomy): Bacteria > Desulfobacterota > Desulfobacteria > Desulfobacterales > JAHEIW01 > JAHEIW01. Next base: position 200,749 of record CAMYLV010000013.1, read on the forward strand.
TGACGACCAAAACATATGTCACGCTATTGTCGGTGCTGGCATTTTGGGTGGGCGGTTGTTTCCATACGACGAATTCCGTTACAAATACTTCAGGATCACCAAACCGGCCGTCTGCAGACAAAAAATACAGTCGGGAAATTGTGCAACTCAATCAGCTTATTCAACAAAAATCAAAATCCTCGACGACAAAAGAGGCCCACCTGAAGCTGGCACGACTTTACGCGGATCACAACAACCACAACCGCAATTATCAAAAAGCCCTAAAGCACCTGCAAGCCTATATCCGGCTGGACAAATCAAAAGTCGACGGCGATACCCTCAACTGGCTGGCGTCACTAAAAGAAATCGACCGCCTTTCAAAAGAGATTAACACGCAGAATCGTCAGCTCGGCAAGATGCATAAGAAACTTAATCAATCAAAAAATGAAACATCAGCCCTTACCCGAACCAACCGCAAATTAAGGCGCGAAGAAATCAATCTGCGTGACAAAACCCGCAAACTTGAAGAATCCAACCTGAAACTGCAAAAAACCATTGAAATGCTCAAAAAACTCGACCAGCGCCTGGAGGAAAAAAGACGTAATTTTAACAATTAAAATAGAAATAAAGTAAAGTAGTTAAATTGTTAAGTAGTTAAATTGTTTATCGGCTTTCTGTGTAAAATTTCTATAATCCCCCCAATCTAAAAGCAACAGTCAATCCACCGAACGGTTCCGCCTCCGGTGATTTCAAGCGTGATATTGCACCCAAGCTTAGTATGGGATAACATGAAATTTGGACTTCACAAATTTTATACCGCTTTCCATAATAGTGTTCCGATATATGGAATTGGAGCATAAATGATCTTCATTGATCAATATGACAGCTCGTTTTGGAATAAATTTGTATTCAGTGGCTGCATTCTGATTGCCCTTTTTACAAGTTTGGGGCTGATGTTTGCCGACTATGCACCATCGAACATGTGGTTGAAGCAGTACCAGCTGACCGGCGATTCGGCAAGACGGATACTCCTGGCCGTTTGTTTGATCGTTTATTTCGTGAGACTCCAGATTACGGTCTGGGTTTTCCAAAAACGCAGATGGACATGGCCGGAAACGATCGCCATCACGGTCCTGATGTCTTTTGTTCTTTATACCTTTGCCAGGGTCGGGGGAAACAACAAACAGGTTGTGAGTGTTGTTGAGGTCATCGGTATTTTGCTGTATCTGGCTGGCTCCTATATCAACACGCATTCTGAATATTCGAGGCATGTCTGGAAGTCAAAAGCGGAAAACAGAGGACGACTTTACACTTCAGGATTATTTAGCCTGTCGATGCATATCAATTATTTCGGAGATATTGTTCTGTTCACCGGACTTGCCGTGGTAACGCATCGCATCAGTATGTTGGTTATACCATTGCTAATGGCGGCAAATTTCATCTTCAATATCATTCCGTCTCTCGATCGATATCTTGAAAAAAAGTATGCGGATGAATTTAGAGATTACGCCAGGCGGACAAAAAAGCTTGTCCCGCTGATATATTAGCGGCGCTGGCAGAAAATCCTGGAGGTGCAGAAAATGAGAATTATAGTCATCGGGGCAAGCGGCACATTGGGCAAAGCCGCCGTTAATGCCTTTCAGCAAAACCATGAAATTATTCAGGCATCCAGAAACGGAGAGGTCCAGGTCGACCTTGGCAACCCCGATTCCATAAAAGCAATGTATAACTGCGTAACCAGTATCGACGCTGTTGTCTGTGCCGCAGGCAATGCAAAGTTCGGTTCACTGGATGCCTTCACAGATGCCGATTTTGACTTCAGTTTGGGAAACAAACTGATGGGGCAAATAAATCTGGTTCGCTTTGGTAGAGAACATCTAAATGAAATGGGAGTTTTTACACTGACAACCGGCATGCTTGCGCATATGCCAGACGCGGCAACCGTGATGCTGACCATGATCAATCGGGGTCTCGAGGCTTTCGTGGAAGCCGCAGCGCTTGATATGCCGAAAAATCAACGCCTGAACGCCGTCTGTTCCCCCATGGCCAAAGAGACAGCGGAAAAAATGGGCTGGGGGCCGGGTGGTGTGCCCGCAGGGGAAATAGCGAAGTATTATGTTCAGTCGGTGGAAGGCAACCTGAACGGGGCGCTTATCGGCCCGGCACATTCCGATTAAATCTTGGATGTTTATACATACGTACACGAAGCGATCTGTGAAAAAAAAGCCTCGAATTAAATTTGTTCATCTCTTTGTTTAGCGGCATTGGATTAAGTTTCTATTTTCTGTTAAAATCTCATAGCGCTTATAACCTGTGGCGCTATTACAAAATACGCGATCTGTCAGCAGCTGAAATTTATGAGATTGATTTTTGGCTTTTTGTCCTGATGGCCACAGTTGCTTTGCTAATTCCTGTAGTCGTTTATTTAATGACGCGCAAAAGGAATAAACATAGAAATAAATGATGCCGCAAGACGATACGTATCGGCAACAAAATCTTGAGAAAGTCTATCAACTGGGTCGGAACCTGTGAAGCAGGCATTTCCTTGCAGAAACGTAAAGATGAGGGGATATAGTAGGTCTCGCTGAAAACGCAGTCGCCTTAAATATTATGTTTAAATTCGGCAGTGAGGAAAAGACCCTTAAAATTTTGTTCTGGTGCATAACGCCGTTTTTGTTTCTCACTTTCTTTCGCCTGTTCTGGTTGGTCTTCGGTTTTATTTACGGTGGATTGCTTTCACTGATCCTTGGGTCGCGATTTAAGGGAATGATCACAATCGTCTCAATCGCAACCGCATTGGCTTTCACGGGTCTGACGTTTAGATATGTGTATCGACAATTTAATAAGCATATCATTGGAAAATGAGTTATTTTGTATACGGCCTTTACAGGCAATGATGATTTTTTCTCAATGGAATTTGGAATTTAGCATTTGGACGGCCAACGGATGGGAAAGGATATTAACGTGAATCTGGAAGGTTTGATACCGTTACTCGGCGGGCTCTACGCTAATCTGCTGGCCCGCGGCGTTGTGCGCGCCAGCAAAGATCCGGTCAAAAATGACGCCTGGCTTCGCAAATGGGGCCCAACGCTCAAATGGCTGGCGCCGCTTGTCATGCTGTTTGGCCTCCTGTTGCTCACAGGCGTCCTTTAAATTAAAACGAATTGTACACCGAACGACAAACTGTAATTATCCTGCCGCTATGGTCGGATATTAGAGCCGCAAATAGGTGGAGCCCGTTATCCGCTTGCAGGACCCTGGCGGGTTTGCCTGTTTGCCGGTTAAAAATTAGAACTAGAAGCCATTTCAAAACCTCTTTGGAGCTAATTTTGCGGGCTTTTGTTAAAAAGCGCTTAGCGCAGTGGAGCGTAAAATCTTGAACTGTTTGAGGGCCCCATCAAAGAAAAAACCTATAGACGCCAAAGAAATGGACCGGGTTGTCGCTGAGGCCCGCAGCAGCCGGCAGCAGCGGCTGCAGGGGTATCGGGAACAGGCGCTCAAGATTTTCCCCAGGGTCTGTGCCCGTTGCGGACGTGAATTTCAGGGCAAGAAACTTCGCGAACTCACGGTTCACCACAAGGACCACAATCATGACAATAATCCGCCCGACGGGAGCAACTGGGAGCTATTGTGTATCTACTGTCACGACAACGAGCATTCGCGTCACTTGGATGCGGAGGGGTATGCCGGTGAGACACCGGGCGCTGAACCGGAGCCGGCCGGCACGTATAAGCCTTTTGCCGACCTCGACAAATTGCTCAAAAATAAAAGGTAACGCATCGAAAGAACCCTTCACATGAAAAACATGCGATTCTTCATATGGATGATTTTCTTAACCGTTCTGGTGGTTGTAAATTGTACGGAAGTGAGCTCAGATGATGTGCCGGATTGCAGCCGTTCTTTTTGCGGTTGCTGGCAAGATATGGTCCTGAAATTTAGTACCAAAATTTTGAGCAAACAGAACCAACCTTTGACCGATATTGAGGTCTATTGCGCCGGTGAGAAAACGCCCCGATCCATAAGTGATCAAGCCGGTATGGCTGCATTTAACGTATCCACCCAATACAGCCCGGGCTGTCATTATGCAATCTGCAGTAATTTGATATTCAAAGATAAAAGCCAGACCTATAAAGAACAGCAATTTACCGTTTATCAGGCCAACGGCCAGAGCATTCATTTGACGCGCGCGAAATGATCCCGCGTAGCATTTACTGAGAGGTCTTTCTGAATGAACTTACGCCAACGCTTTATCAACACGGCCAAAATTGAAATCAGCTGGTATAAAGGCGAGATGGATGCCATTGTCGGTTATTCCGGTGAAACTGTTATCCTGTGGCCTTATAAATCGAGAATTTTTTCTCTGTCGGAGATTGCTTAGTATCTGGATTCCGTGCGTTGCAGGGCTCACCGCGTTTTCCGAACTATATCACACAGGAAAATGACATCGCTACGGCCATTGGGTATGGGTCTCAAATATTAAAAAAATATGGTCCTGACATACTCCACAGCGATATCACCGTATTGGAAGGCAGTGCGATAAAGCGAAGTTGAAATCAAACACCCTTTCAGATAAGGTGTTGCCTGTCGATCTGTAAATAAAGGAGTTGATTGTTGAGCACCCCCCACCCTTCCACACCGGCCTGGCTGGATCAATGGATGTCAATCCATGTCATTGAGCTATGGGGAGCGGCGGACCTGCGCGATTTTGCCACTCCGGAAGATGCAGGCGGGCAGCGGTTGCCGTTCGCACTTTCCTGGGCAATTCCCATGAATCCGCGCATTATGGCCAGCATCCAAAAGGGCCCGAATCAGGCCTATGCCGATGAGTACGCCCGGGTAAATGATCGTTTGAACGAAGTTGCCCGGGTGCTGGCGGAAACCATCGAAAGCCGGGGATTTCGAGTCCGCGCCCTGGCCGCCTCGGAGCGCACCGATACAGTCAACATCAAAGGCGATTTCCCCCACAAAACCGCTGCCACCCGGGCGGGGTTGGGCTGGATCGGACGGCACTGCCAGCTGATTAGCCGCAAATTCGGCTCGTGGATGCGGCTGGGAACCGTATTCACCGATATGGCACTGTCATTCGGGAAACCGATTGAGCGCAGCTTTTGCGGTCGCTGCATGCGTTGTGTTGAGGCCTGTCCTGCAAAAGCGTTGCAGGGCAACGCATGGCATCCGGGACTTGAGCGCGAAAAAATTTTGGACGTATCGGCCTGTGATCGCTGGAAAAAGAAAAACTATTTTAAATACCATCAGGGTCACAACTGCGGCATCTGCTCGTCGGTATGTCCTTACGGACGAAAAGTTTTAAAAAGGCAGCGCTGACCGCATCACCGTCTAATGATATCCAAAAATCCAAACAAGAGACGGCAGACCATACAGCTGTCGCCTATTCGAATGCTTTAATTTCTTTGCCAATTGATGAAAATCAGCCTGATCATATCCGTGCTCATCAGCCTGAGCATTGTAGCTTGCGCCACGCAACAAATTGATTCGGTTACCATTTTTTCAATCGAAGGCCGCGTCCTGGATCAGGCGTCAAACTTCCCACTTCAAGATGTAAATGTTTACTTTATCGATACCGGTTATGATGATACCCTTTCTAAAAAACAGACGCCGGTTAAGATTGCCCGGAGTAATGCAAGAGGAAAAATTGCGGCACGCTTTAATTACTGGTGGGGCAAAAAAATGTCCGTTCTCGATAATCGGCCGAAAGCAACATTTGACATCGTTTTATCCAGAGAGGCCTATGCGGAAAAGCGCTTTCATTTTAAAGAGTCAGAACTTCAAACCGACGGTGTCACATTTTTGGTTAACTTAGAAGATGTTTACCTGGTTCGCGAAAATGAATGAAAAGCCCCCGATCGGGGACAGCGAATAACGGCAGCGCGCAACTATTATCACAATAAACAGAAACGAATCGCCAAGACCGGGAGCCATAAGCTTGCAACCCAAAAGCCATTTGACATCAACAGCCGTGTATGCGGTCGCAATCCTATGTTTGGTGCTGAACAATCTTTTCTGTTCATCTTGCACTCAAACCGGCGCGCAAGCGCCCGAACCGTCAACGGCTGGTAAGACAAATGATGCGACGGCTGCAATTTGGGACGAACTGCTCCAAAAATCACCATATCCGCATGCAGCCCCCCTGCCGCCTGCGGAGCGCACGCCGCTGGACGGAACCTATGTTAAGATCGACCCCAAAAAAACACCGCTGGTGCCCTGCCGACGGTGTCCGGATTATGCGCCGCAGGGCGGGATCTGGAAACTGAACCTGGACAGGGGTGTTTTTCGCATTTTTCACGAATTTACCGGCTGGCGAAGCATCGGATCTTTTCGGGTTGACGGCGCTCGGGTAATTTTTTTTAATGACCCCTATTGTATGGCGGTGTTCGGCACATACGACTGGACATTGACCGGGGAACAATTGCAGTTTCATGTTGTTAAGGACGAATGCGCTATTAGATTACGGGCAAAAACTTTGGTTAACATTCCATGGCTTGCATGCGGGGTGTTTTCAATGGAAACCGGCGGCGGTAAGGGCCGTCTAAAACCACCCGGCTGCGATTGATGCGATACGTTCCACAGACACACAGAGCGCAACAACAGATAGATGGCCTGCGGGAAAGGATGAATGATGCTCGATATCAAATTGGCCCAAAATGATGGCTTTGAAGCGATCTGGCCGGTTGTGCACGAAGTATTGCGCACGGGTGATACCTATCCGTTTGCGCCGGAAACGACCCGGGAAGAGGCTTTTCAAATCTGGATGAAAAAACCGCAAGCTACCTATGTTGCCTACCTTGATGACGAAATCGTGGGGACCTATTACATCAAAGCCAATCAGCCGGGACTGGGGTCTCACGTCTGCAACGCCGGCTACATGGTTCGCGCCGGCGCTCGCGGAAAAGGTATCGGCAAAGCCATGTGCAAGCACTCGCTGGGTGAAGCCCGCAAGCTTGGATTTAAGGCCATGCAATACAACCTGGTGGTCAGCACCAATACCGGTGCGGTTAAGCTATGGCAGGATATGGGGTTTGAAATAATCGGCACCCTTTCAAAAGCGTTCAATCATCGTGAAAAGGGGTTTGTCGATGCTTTTGTGATGTATCAATGGCTGGATGAGATATGAGCATACAGGGAGTTTTCTTTGATCTTTACGGTACCTTGCTGGTCTACGGCGATATGAATCAGGCCTGGTCTGACTGGCTTGCGGCATTTTATGACCTGTTAAAAACACAGGGGTTAAATATATCCAAAGCCTCCTTTTCACAGAAATGCGACGGCTTTTTCAGCGCGTCGGCGCCGGCCGGGGAAAACGATAATTTAACCGTTCTCGAGCGCCGTATTCAGCGCTTATGCGCAAAGCTCAGGCATGAGCTTCGCACAGCAGAACTCCGTAATATCGCCGACAGAATTGCCGCAGCGTGGCAAGCGCATATTTCAATCGATCCTGAGGCCATGGCGGTCCTTGCGGATTTAAAGCGACATAAAAGAACGATCGGCCTGGTGAGCAACTTTGATCATCCGCCGCATGTTCGGCGCATTTTGTCTGAAAATGGATGGGCAGACATCTTTGATACCATCATCATATCCAGTGAAGTGGGTGTTAAAAAACCGGACCCGGCCATCTTTACGCTGGCGCTGCAAAAAACCGGGGTCTCACGGGCGGATGCGGTCTATGTCGGAGATACGAATGAAGATGTTGCCGGGGCTATCGCTGCCGGGATCCGTCCGATATTCATCACTCGAACGGACAACCCCACTGACGGCCGTGCTCTGGATTTCCAGCTGGCCGACCACCGCCCGGATTTTTCCCAAAGCAGGTTTTCGAATAACACGGTTACGGTAATCCAGAATCTGAAGGAAATTATAAATATCGCAAAATAACCTTTGAGGCCGATTAACCCGCTGCATTCCGGCGCCCGGAGAATCCCATGAATCCGACCCGCGATTTAAAATTTAAAGCCAAAAGAGTCACCCGCCAATATGTTCAGACAATTATGGCCGAGCCGTCTGTGGTTCATTCATTGATCTGCCCGGTCAAAGAAGCCGAGTGGCTCGAAGGCTGGGATTATCGCCTGATTTTTTCGCATTCCGGTATTGCCGAACAGGGATGCGTGTTCACCTCTCGAAGTGCAGGGGAAGACACCATCTGGCTGATTACCAAAAGAGATGATGCCGGCTGTGAAACGGAATTTGCCCGGGTCACCCCGGGGTCCAGAGTCGCTTTTGTGACGGTTCGCATCGAAGACAGAGGCAACCAGACCTCCCGGGTTTACATCAAATATACCATCACCGCACTGACCGCGGCGGGCAATGCGTTTATTGATAATTTTACGGAAGAGAATTTCGTTAAAGATATGCAATTCTGGGAAGCTACCATGAACCATTATCTGAAAACCGGCAAACCGCTCGCCCAACCCGACGCCGAGCATTGGTTACATCATGAATCCGATAAAAACATGCCACAGGCGGACCGATGACGCCTGTACCGTTTTCATATTCCCGCGCGCCCTTGATTCTTTTAGGAATTGTCATCGTCGTCTGCGTTGCGACCGTGTGGGCGCCTCCGGCAGGAAGAGTGAGCTGGCTGCTGGAGGTGGGCCCCGGACTGGCCGGCATAGCCGCACTCATCGGGCTTTATCGCCGCTTTCCCATGTCGCACATGGCGTACTGGTGTGTATTTTTTCACATTTTTATCTTGATCTACGGCGGTTACTACACCTATGCCAAAACGCCCCTGGGCAACTGGGCGATGGAGGCTTTCGGCTTCAGCCGCAACCACTATGATCGTGTGGGCCATATCGCCCTGGGTGTTTTTCCGGTTTTTATTATCCGCGAAGTTCTGCTGCGCGTCACCGCACTGCAAAAAGGCGGCTGGTTTTATTTTATTGTCTTCAGCATCGTGCTGGCGATTGCGGCCTTTTGGGAACTGCTCGAGTGGTGGATCGCGCTGGTTGCCGCCCCTGATGTCGGCACTGCCTTTCTGGGGTCTCAGGGTGATGTCTGGGATGCCCAGTGGGATATGTTTCTGGCTCTTGTCGGAGCCATGGTTGCCGTGCCTCTTTTATATCGCGTGCATGATAAGTCGATGGTGCGGCTCAGGAAGGTTTTGCCCTGATTGAACGTTAATCAAATACAGGACAGGGAAAATAAAATGGCTGCCAATTTGAGGAGTGTTATAATGCCGAAAGATATCACTATCAGAAAAGCAAAACCATCCGATCATGCCGACGTTATTGCCGCCTTGCAAAGCTGGTGGGGCGGGCGTGATCTTACGGCCATGCTGCCTAAACTGTTTTTGAACCACTTTTACGATACATCCTTTATGATCGAACAAAAGGGGCAGATGATCGGTTTTCTGATTGGCTTTACGTCCCCTGCCCTTGAAAACGAAGCCTACGTTCATTTTATGGGGATCCGGCCGGATTCCCGCAATAAAGGCCTGGGCAAAACTGTCTACGAGCATTTTTTTGAACTCTGTCGCAGCCAAAACCGCACGGTTATCCGTGCGTGCACTTCGCCGGTAAACAAAGGTTCGGTCGTTTTTCACGAAAAGATCGGATTTCGGGTGGAATCCGGCGATGACGAGATCGATGGAATCCCGGTAACGCGCGATTACAACCGGCCCGGTGACCACAAAGTGCGGTTTACAAAATTTATTTAAATGGACATCCACTTACTCGAGCAGGTGCGCGCAGGCTGCAAAACTGCAGCCGAGCGCGCCGCCCACATTCAAATCAATTATGAACACATCCCGGCCTATGCCGCCGCATTGCCCATTACGGATGCGGCTCGGCCCGAACATGATCCTGGGTGCCATTATCTGGGCCGCGGCGATGATACAGCTGCCTTTTTCCTGACTTTAGATACCATAAATTTTGGATCCGGCTTCTTCCCGCATCTGCGCAAACACACGGGCAAGTCCGGCTACTTTACGATAGCCGGCTGCCTGAATGCGCACTTCAAAAAAAATGGGCCGTTTTCGGCCCTGGCGCTCACCCGGCTGACCCCCGCCGACTGCACACGAATATTCGCGCAAAATTCCAGCAATAAGCCCATTGCGAAACTCATGCGGCTTTTTGCCAAAGCCTTAAATGAGTTGGGTGCCTATATACTGACAAATTTTAGTGGAAGCTTCACGGGCTTGATCGCGGCTGCCGACGCATCGGCCGAACGTCTGGTACAACTGCTGATTCAAATGCCTTGTTTCAGGGACATCGCGATATGGGAAGGGATTGAAGTGCCTTTTTTCAAACGCGCCCAGCTAGCCGCTGCTGATCTGTCGCTGGCATTCGACGGCCAAGGGCCGGGTCGATTCGACGATCTGGCGCATCTAACGATTTTTGCGGACAACCTGGTGCCGCACGTCCTGCGGGTGGATCATATTCTGGAATTCTCAACAGATTTAAGGACTTGGATCGAAGCCGGCGATCTCATTGCGGCCGGCTCAAGGGAAGAAATTGAAATTAGAGCCTGTGCCCTACACGCCGTCGAACTGATCAAGGCGGCGCTCAACGCATCCGGGCAGACGATCAACGCTATGGCGCTTGATTTTTTGCTCTGGAATCGCGGCCAACAAGCGACCTATAAATCCATCCCGCGCCACCGCACCCGAACGATATTTTATTAAAAGCACTTCACCCCATCACTACACGGACGGCCATTGAAAGCAATTTAACCTGCCGCTTTCCGTCAAAAATTTGCCAAATCCCTAAATAATCTGTTAAAATTAAAACAACGGCATTCACCTGAATCTTGCATGAAAATTAATGAGAATTGGAAACATTATTATGATCAGCGGTATAATTCAATCCGTCTTACCGCTTGTATCGGAATGATTTAAAGATTTCCAACTAATGGCCGATATTAAGATAGTGCAAGTTGGACATTATCTCGACAGAAAGCAGAACTTCGTCGGCACAGGCCGAAACCGTCTACTGCAGGGTTCCCGATGAAAGCTGATCGCTTCAAAATGACAGCCGTCAGCGACCGATTGTGTACACCCGTCCTGGCGCCAGTGATGCAAAGCCGATGGATCATCGCCCTGCTGGGAGCCGCTACCGTTATTCAGGTGGCAGTGACCGCCATGGATTTAACGGCATGGCAATGTCCGCTAAAATCGACGCTGGGGGTGGCCTGTCCCGGCTGCGGTCTGACGCGGGCGATCGTTTTGTTGGCTCAGGGAAAATGGCTGGCAGCCATTCATTTGCACGCATTTGCCCCTGTTGGTTTGGCAATCGGCCTGCTGCTGGTTGCGGGCACGCTGTTGCCGGCAAAGCTGCGGCACAGAGCGGCCGAACACCTGGCGACTTTTGAAAGACGCAGCGGAATGGTGGCCTGGCTGGCCTTAAGCGCGTTGATCTACTGGATATGCCGCATAATGATTTACATCTAAATTAAAGGTACGATCTAAATCAAATAAAATAAACAGAGGGGGTATTGAACAGAAGAGGTAAAACATGACTGAAATGATTTTAGGTATTTTGTTCCCGCTGTTGTCGCTAGTGGGTTTGATTGTCTTTATCATCGTTTTAATTAAACAATTTAAACACGGCGGGGCATTGCAGGGCATTCTCGGAATTATTACCTGCGGTTTATGGACATTCATCTGGGGCTGGATCAAGCATAAAAGCCTGGCCATGACCAAACTGATGATTTTGTGGACAATCATTCAGGTGACGCCGCTGATACTGTTCGGTGTATTTGGCGCTGCCATGATGGGCGAGATGTATAAAATGATCGGTGAAATAGCCGGAGACCCCAAGCTGGTGATGAAACAAAACCAGGAAAGGACGGTCAACCCCAGACTTAATCGGAACAACGCACGGGCAAAGCTTCCGAAACGGACAGTCAATAAGGCACCGGCGGCAAATAATACGGACTGGAACGCCGCCGCCCTGGCACTCTGGCAAAACGGACAATACAACGATCCTGATAAAGCCAAAAAATACTGGGACAAGGCCATTGCCGCCAACCCCCGGCTCGCCGAAGCTTATAATAACCGGGGATTGGCTTTCTACAATCTAAAGCAGCACCAGCAGGCCATCGAAGACTTCAGCCAGGCCATCCGGATCAATCCGAAATATGCCGAAGCCTACAACAATCGCGGCAATGCCTATTATGCTCTGGATCAATACCAGCAAGCCGAGGCTGATTTTAATCAAAGCCTGCAATTCAAGCCCAAATACGCCAGGGCCCATTTGAATCGGGGTCTGGCTTTTTTTCAGATGCAAAAAGTCACTGAATCCTGCAGTGATTTCAAGCGGGCCTGCGACCTGGGAGATTGTGACGGATTGCAGTGGGCCATGCAGAATGGTTTTTGCAAATAGCGATAAAATTTAAGGAAAGAATACGGAGAGAAGGAAACTGTTAAGGAAGCGGTCTGTTTGTCCTCTCACGGAGGGCCGACAGGCCGTTTTTATTTTATAGTGGTTGTCAAAAAAACGTTCCGATATTCAAACGTTTTTTTCTACAACCACTTATGCCCCAATTCCGTAAATCGGAACACTATTATGGAAAGCGGTATAGGTAGTGCTCCACCAAAGACATATTGAACCTATCTCAAAAAGATTGAATCAACGCATCCGCAATCATCGAACTCAAAAACCTGACGTCAACCCCCATTTCGTAATGCGTGTTTAAATTGCCCAACTGGGCATGACAATTTTCACAAGCCGTGGCTAAAATTTTGGCGCCTGTTGTATTGACCTGGTCGACTTTGACGCTGGCGGATTTCATCCGAAAATCCAGCGTATCTTCTCCCATGGCGACCAGTCCGCCACCGCCGCCGCAACACCAGTTGTAGCGGGGCTCATCGGTCAACTCACGGTAATCTTCGGTGAGATGCTGCAAAATATAGCGCGGTTCATCAATGACGCCGGCGTTGCGCGCAATCTGGCAGGGATCGTGATAGGTGACGGCACCATTCACCCTGGTTTTATCCAGCTTGATACGGCCTTCCCGGATATAGCGCGCATGCACTTCGGTAATCGAGCTGACCTTAAAGGGCTGCTTGCCGGTCAGCTGCTTCATGACCCGATAAGCCGTGCCGCATTCGCAGATACAGACCTCTTTGACTTTCAGGCGTTTGGCTTCGTTGACAATCCGATCCAGTATCAACTTGGTCTTGGCGGGATCGCCCACAAAGGCGCCGAAATTAACGGCTTCAAAAAAACTCAGGGTCCAGTTCTCTTTGGCGGCATTGAATATGGCGGCCGCCGGGATGATCGAGTGCGCTCCGGCCAGGGCAACATAAAGCAAATCAGCGCCTTCGACATCCACCGGAATAGCGGTTTCACCGGCTTCTAATTTCCATTTTGAAACCACTTCCGCTTCAAGCCGTTTGATGCCTTCCATAAAGCTGTCTTTAAACAGATCGATGGATTTTCCTTTTTCAATCGATGTATCGGCCAGCAAGGTAAGAATTTCGGGCTCCATTTCGGCACCGACCAGCAGCAGTTTGGCAATCGACATCAGCATCTGGGTATCAATGCCGAAGGGGCAATACACCATGCACCGCCGGCAACCCGTGCAGGAGTATGCGGCTTCGTATAGCTCTTCGAGCGCCATTTCGCTCAGCGCTTTGGCCTCACCGACCGAGGGCCAGATTTTACCGCGGCCCTTGAAATACTTTTTGTAGAGGCGACGCACAATTTCAGCCCGATAGGCGGCAATGTACTTCACCTGCCCCATTGAGGCGTGCACATGACAGGCCTCGGTGCACACCCCGCAGCGCGTGCAGGTTTCCAGATATAGCCGCATGGCTTCGTTTAATTTACTTTGAAACAACTTGAGCAAATCATCTCTTGTTTTTTGATCCATCATCAACGCCCCGTCAGTAATATAGTCTTACTTAATGGATTCCAATTATCACTGATATAAATTTATAAAATGATCCCGTTTCCCCACATTTTGGTTTCCGGTGTCAGATCACAGAGATCAGATGTCAAAGGACAGAAAACAGAAATTAAAACATAGAGGACAAAACATATCTTCTGTAATCTGTCCTCTGTTTTCTGTTATCTGTTGACTGATCTCTGACACCTTCCATCTCCTAACCGCGCCTGAGCTTGTTCATCGGTAACGACAAAAACGAATGCATACTCTGACTGAACGGAAAAAACATCAAAAACAAATTCGCAAAAAAGACATGCAGCACCAGTATAAATGAATGGCCCGTGTCGGTCACCTCAACAGGCAACTCCGGCCGGAAGTATAAAAGACTCGAAAGGTAGTCCCGATAATGCTCAACCGTTAATTCCTCATAGGCATACCACCTGCGGGCCCAGTCCATCTGACTGCCGAACAAAACGACCAGAAACAGCAGAATCAGCAGATAATAATCTTCCGGAACCGAAAGTTCCCGCACCGGTGAGATAAAGCGGCGAAACAGAAAATAAAGCAACGCAATTGAAACGATCAAACCCACTAACCCCTGACCCAGAAATATCTCATGGGGAATCAGTTGCAGCGTTTCGATTTCGCCAAAAAGCTCCAGATGCCCGAGAATAAGCAGCAAGATGCAAATATGAAACGGGTTTTTTCTCAGGATAGATCTGAAGCGTGGCCGGATATTTGGGCGCGCGAAAGATTTTGATCAAACGGACCGTCGTGCCGATAAAAAAAATGGCAAAGGCAACGTAGACCATCGGCACCAGTATGATGTAATATAGTGTATCCAACATGACCTCCCGTTAAATAGTGAACAGACCAACCCCTATCAGATACAGTGCGGCTGAAAGCAACGCCCCGGCATCGGTTCAGGCCTTGCGTTTGATATAAAACTTAATCACATCATCATCTTGTTCGGTTTTCAGAATTTCATTGCCGCTGGTTCTGGCCCAGGCCGGAAAGTCCGTTAGCGAGCCCGGGTCCGTCGATTGGGCTTCGATCACCTGACCGATCTCAACCTCTTTGATGCCCTTGCTGACCTTAACAACCGGCATGGGGCATGGCAGTCCCTTCAAATCAAATACCTTGTCGACTTTGATATCATCACTCATTTCTTACCTCCTTATGAAATTAAATGAATAACTGAACTTTGCTGTTGCCGGCCTCTTCCAGGAATTTGGCAACGCCGCAAAAAGTCAAATTTTCGTAGTCGATCATTTCCTCTCTTTTAAATCCCATCAAATCCATTGACATTTCGCAGATAAAAATCCGCACTCCCAATTCCTCGGCCATTGCCAGAAATTCCTCCAGAGAGGCCACATTTTTCTTTTTCATCAGCGATTTCATCATGGCCGTGCCCATGCCTCCCATGTTCATCTTGGAAAGCTTTAGCTGGCCCATCCCTTTGGGCAGCATGGTGCCAAACATTTTGCCGAAGGTGTCTTTGCCACCGACGTTTTTCTTGGCATCCCTGAGAACAGGGGTACCCCAGAAGGTAAAAAACATGACCGCGTCCATTCCCATGGCAACCGCCCCGGTGGCAATAACGAAAGCGGCGATGATTTTGTCCAGATCCCCGCTGAACACTACCATCGAAAGTTTGTCTTCCGGGGCCTTTTTATCCAGTGCCGACAACTGGGATTTAAGCTCTGTGAATTGGTTTTCGATATTTTGCATATCCATAATTGACCTCCTTTAGTTATGGGTATAAACCCTTTTTTTCATATAATTATAATAATATATAAATAAATCTCCTAAATATAGTTTATGTTATCAACTAATATCTGAAAAAATATATACCGTTTAATTCCATTAATCTATTCAATCATTCGAACTGCTCGACCTGTCAGACCCACTCATTTACACCATCATTTCTTTAACCGCTTCCATTGAGGCTTTGAGAATGTCCAGATTGGTCAAAACCGCTTTGCGCTGGTCCGGGGCAATTTGAAGCAGAATCTGGTGATGCAAACCCTGAAGAAACATATTGATATGATTTAACTTTTTATGTCCTTCCGGCGTGAGGCTCAGCAGGCTGACTCGGGAGTCTTCGGGGTCTTTGATGCGCTGTACCAGTTTCTTTTTAAGGAGGCCCTCAACAATTTTGGATACCCGGCTTTTGACAACATTCATTTTGGACGCAATCCCTTTGGCGGTCAGATAGCGCTCTTCGCCGAACAGCATCAGGCACCTGAATTCGGCGTCCGGCAGATTAAAACGCTCGCATTGATACAGCATCCGCTCCTGGCAACATTGGAATAGCTTAAGTATAAGCTCCTGAAATTGCTTTAATTGATAATCAGATACCTCAGCCTCAGGTTCTGTTGAAGTTCTATTTGTAATTTGGTTCATACCATGAACTATAATAGATAATAAGGGGCTGTCAAGTCCTTTTTGTAAAATTGTGCCGATTTCATCTGAAGCAAAAAAACTGCACGGCAATCGCGTTTAATGCTTCGCGGATGAATGAATATAATTTACTTTCTTTCGTTTTTATAATATAATCTAAGTAATTTAACAGTGAAGAACTGCAGCAAAAACCAGCATTTACGAACCTGCCTGCAGATAAATTACCCGTTTCTACGAGGAGGGCATCATGCACAAAACAATGCGTAGGGGCTTAATCCTCTTGCTGATGATCCCGGCTCTGGCGATCATTCCAGCCTGCGCTAAAAAAGCCACGACGGTCGAGAAAGAAGCGAGCCCCAAAATAGATCAGGCGGCCATAGATCGCCAGAAGGAATTGGAGGCCGAACGTAAACGAAAAGAAGCCGAGCAACGTCGGTTTCAGGCGGCTAAAACTCAGTTTATGTCTGAAGATATCTATTTTCAGAAAGGAAGCTATCGGCTGCAGCCGCAAGCCCGCACGATTTTATATCGCAAAGCCAATTTCTTAAAAACATACCCGGATGTCGCGGTGATCATCGAAGGGCACACCGATGAACGCGGTTCCCGGGAAACCAATATTGCTTTTGGGGATCGCCGCGCAGGCGCCGTAAAGTCGTTCT
The DNA here is from genome assembly GCA_947259495.1 of uncultured Desulfobacterales bacterium. Taxonomy (GTDB): domain Bacteria; phylum Desulfobacterota; class Desulfobacteria; order Desulfobacterales; family JAHEIW01; genus JAHEIW01. The sequence continues at coordinate 217,632 of CAMYLV010000013.1, forward strand.
TGATCCGAGAAGGCGTCGACAGGTACCGGCTCATACCCGTCAGTTTCGGCAAAGAACGCCCCATCGATATGGGCAAGACTGAAGCCGCCCACGCAAAAAACAGGCGAGTGCATTTTGTCGTTAAGGAATAATCGGGTTTCAGCCCTCTAAGAGAAACCATTCCTTACTGATGTTTAATTGATTCTTCCTTGATTTGAAGCCCATCTTCAGATAAACCCTCTGTGCGGGCGGGGATAAACCCCGCCCCGACAAGACGGATCAAACAGCTTTAGGTAGGGGCGGGCTTTACGCCCGCCCAATCTTCCATCCAAGACAAACCTGAATTGAGCTTTTCACTTTTTTAAAACTGGGGTTAAATTAGAAATCGATTGCGACGCGAACTGAAAATTGCGGTGCGGGAACTCGTCGAATATGTGCTCCGATCCGGGGATCTGGCGTTTGAGTTTCTGGGATCCAGCCGTCCGGTCGAGGCGATTCGGGCCCATCAAAAAATTCAAAATTCACGTCCCGCTACCTATCAACCCGAAGTTGCGATTACCCATCAGGTTGAAACCGATCGATTCCGTCTGAGTATCGGCGGCCGCATCGACGGCATAGATAGCGGGCCCGATCGCACCATCATCGAAGAAATAAAAACCACCACCCGCGACCCGGCTTATTTTGAAAAAACCGAAAACCCGGTCCACTGGGGGCAGGTTAAAACCTACGCCTACATTTATGGGCTTCAAAATGGCCTGGATGAAATTACCATCCAGCTCACCTATTATCAGATCGATACCGGCAACCACCGCGAAATCAAGCGCACGTTTAACATTTCAGAACTGGAGATTTTTTTTAATGACCTGGTAACCCGTTACCTGGAATGGGCCACAACCCTGGTCGATTGGTCCGACCGCCGGGATGCATCAATTCAGGATTTAGAATTTCCTTTTGCAACCTACCGACCCGGGCAGCGCCAGATGGCGGTGGCAGCATACCGTACGATTCGCAACTGTGGGCAGCTGTTGGTTCAGGCGGCCACCGGTATTGGCAAAACCATCGCCGTGCTCTATCCGGCCGTCAAAACCCTTGCTGAAAGTCGCGATCAAAAAATTTTTTATCTGACCGCGCGCACTACCGGCCGGATGGCGGCGGAAAAGGCCGTCGCTGCGCTAAGGACCAAAGGTCTCAGGTTAAAATCTTTAACCCTGACGGCAAAGGACAAGATCTGTTTTTGTCCCCAGAGTGCCTGCCATCCGGATGAATGTGAATTTGCCCGGGGTCACTATGACCGCATTAATACCGCAGTGGAAAACATCTTCAAGCAGGAGGCCTTTACCCGTGAACAGATTGTCGACACGGCCCAAGCATTTCGGGTGTGCCCGTTTGAGTTTTCATTAGAGCTGGCGGTCCGGGCGGACTGTATCATCTGTGATTACAACTATGTATTTGATCCGCGCGTATATTTGCGCCGATTTTTCCAGGAGGAAAACGGTGCCTATATCTTTTTAATAGATGAAGCGCATAATCTGGTGGATCGCTCGCGGGACATGTTTTCGGCCGAAATTTTCAAACAGCCGGTATTGGACATTCGCCGGCAGTTAAAAAATGAACTGCCGCAAGTATTTAAAAGCCTCGGCCGCATTAATGCCTGGCTGGTTAAAGCCCGCAAAAAATGTGAAGCATCGGGCAATCCACTGGCGGAAGAAAACCCGCCGGAGGAACTGATTCCACTTTTGAGAGGTTTTCTTTTCATAACCGAGCGCTGGCTTTCAAAAAACAAAAAGACAGCCTTTCGCGAGGGCCTGCTTGATCTTTATTTTGCAATATCCGGCTTCATCCGGGTGGCCGATCAATATGATCATAGTTACACCACCTGCTATGAAAAAAGTGGAAAAGACCTGAAAATCAAGCTGTTTTGTATTGATCCCGCCGTCCATCTCGAACGTGCACTGCAACGGTGTCGCACAGCCATATTTTTTTCGGCCACCATGACACCCATCGATTATTTCAAACAAATACTGGGCAGCGAGCCGACCACCCCCCACCTGATTCTGCCATCACCCTTCCCCGGCGAAAATTTGGGCCTGTTCATCGCCGATCAAATTTCGACCTACTATCGTCAACGGAATCAGACCGTGGACCAGGTAGCGCAGGTCGTTGCAGCCCTGGTCGGGCAAAAGAGCGGAAATTATCTGCTGTATTTTCCTTCCTACGCCTACATGCGCAAAATTTTTGATGCCTTTACCGCCCGTAATCCGCACACTGAAATCATTCGGCAAACGCCAGGCATGCCGGAGGCTGCAAGAGAGGCGTTTTTAATGCGTTTTTCTCATGATAACCCGCAAACACTTGTCGGATTTGCAGTAATGGGCGGAATTTTCGGTGAGGGCATCGACCTGGTCGGCGATCGCCTGGTGGGTGCGGCGGTGGTCGGAGTCGGATTGCCCGGTATCAGTCTGGAAAGAGAATTGATCAAGGAATTTTTTGCCAATTCCCTGAATGCAGGATTCGAATACGCCTATCTTTACCCCGGTATCAACCGCGTGTTGCAGGCCGCAGGTCGGGTGATCCGGACAGAAAATGATCGCGGGGTGGTTCTGTTAATCGATCAGCGCTATGCCCGCTATCAATATAAAACCCTGCTTCGCGAAGAATGGGATCCGATCAGGGTGCAGGATGCGCAGCAGCTGGCCGGTAGCCTGCAGGATTTCTGGAACCAAAACAATTCACCGCAAAGACGCAGAGAGCGCAGAGATTGAAAATCCTTTTGATTTGCCGGCCTCTCAGCGGCAAATGAAAAATATCTTTTCTCAGCGACCTTTGCGTCTCTGCAGTGAGCTAAAAGGCTAAAATCAGCGGCTGTAAGTGCCCATCAGCTGGCCCTCGGCCAGGATGTGGCCTTCAATCGCTTCGAGCAACTGGGCTTTAGTAATACCACTGTCAAGGTTAAGCTCGGTGTCCAGCGCATAGAGCTTGAAAAAGTAGCGGTGGGTGCCACCCGGGGGACAGGGCCCACCGTAACCCGGTTTGCCAAAATCATTTGTTCCATGGCAGGCGCCGTTTTCCAGCGTCGCGTCTGGCGGTATTTCGGCTGGCAACCCGTCTGCGTCGGCCGGGATGTTAAAGAGCACCCAGTGCACCCAGGTGCCCATGGGCGCATCCGGATCATCACATATCAGCGCCAGGCTTGCGGCCGCCTCGGGGACACCGCTCCACGTTAAATCCGGGGAAACATCCGGACCGTCGCAGGTATGACGGGTGGGAATAGTTTGACCTTCGGAAAAAGCCGAACTGATTATGACAAGTGCCATGATATACCTCCTGTTGTCATATTTAGAATGGTTTCTGGTGATCCATCTCGCAAATAATTTAGTAAAGATAAGCCGGTCATGTCATTTTCTTCTTTTTATCTATAGGGGTTGTCAAAAAAACGTTTCTGTATTCAAAAGTTTTTTCTACAACCCCTTATGCCGCACTTCCGTATTCCGGAACATTACTATGGAAAACGGTATAATTTTTGAAACAGGCTTTGAGAACCTATCTCAATGGTTTGACACCGAATTAAATTAAGAATATACTTAGTATTTTTGGAGAGGTAAATGAAATTTTTACCGATTATCATCTGCATTCTGCTGGTGGGCGTATTCAGTTCCGGACTGATCGCCGGGCAGGTTTATACCTGGACGGATGAAAACGGCAACTTGCATGTCACCGACACCCCGCCGCCGCCAAAATCTAAAGTCAAAGATACGTTGGAATACCAGGAAAAAACCGCCGCCGATATCCAGGAATTGCAAAATATCAAAGAGAGACGCGACCAGGATCGTTTACAAGAAACAAAAACAAACCGAGTCGCAGAAGCAAAAAAACGAGCCAGGCAAGCAGATAAAGCGGCCCAAACAGCTGCCGAGCAAGCCGATCAAATTACCCAGGAAGTTGAAGTCTATATCCGCCGACTCGGCTCGACCAAGGAAAAAAGAAAACAATTCAGAAAAAAAATCCAAAGAGAAATACAGCGCGCTGAAGCGGCGCAAATGCGCGCCAGGCAAGCTGCCGAAGATGCCAAGCAAGCTGCCGAAGACGCACGACTAGCGGAAGAAGAATTAAAACCGCAAAAAGAGTAAACCGAAAAACCATGAGTATATATCGTAACTGGGTGATGGCAAGCCGACCGTGGTCTTTTTCGATGACAGCTATTTCTGTCAGCGTCGGATCGGCCATAGCTGCCATCGACGGGAATTTTTCATGGGCTTTTTATCTGCTGACCCTTTTAGCTGGCATTTTCATGCATGCCGCCACCAATCTGCTCAATGACTATTATGACGTCAAAAGCGGCGTGGATTTTAAAGGCGTTTCCACCGGTATTTACCGCCCCCACCCCCTTCTTGAGGGCAAGTTAACGTCTCGGCAAGTGCTCATGGAGACCTGTTTGCTCTACGCAATTGCGACAGCCATCGGCCTGTATCTGGCAGCTGCCCGCGGATGGTCGTTATTGGCAATCGGCCTGATAGGCGTTTTTGCGAGTATTACCTACACGGCACCACCGTTTAAATACAAATACATGGCGCTCGGAGAGCTTTCCGTATTTTTAATGTGGGGGCCGTTAATGGTAATGGGTTCTTATTTCATTCAACGCCAGGCATTTAGTGCCAATGCGCTTTTCATATCCATTCCATTCGGAATTCTGGTGGCCCTCGTTTTGCTGGCCAATAATATCCGCGACATCTCCCATGACCGCAGCAAGGGCATTCTAACGCTGCCGATAATCATCGGCGAACGCAATGGTCTGCGTCTGTACAGCATTCTGGTCATTGTGGCCTACACCGGCATCATCGGCATGTCGCTTGCCGGTCCCCTGCACCTGTGGACCCTAATCGTCCTGCTATCAATGCCCCTGGCCCTGAAACTGATGTGCCAGATGATGAAAAACATACCGGACGACGCTGATGCACAAACCGCAAAACTGGATACCGCCTTCGGCGTATTACTGGTTATCTCTCTTGTGTTGGAGGGCATGGTTTGAAGCACAACGAGTTTCGTCCCATGGCGGTCGCTCTTACCGTTGGTCTGGCATCTGTGCTGTGGTTTGTGACTTTCTACCTGAGCGGGTCAACATTCTGGATAAAAATTTCCTTTTCGGCCGCCACCCTGGCCATTTTGTCCCTGTGGCTCCAGCCCAACCGCGCCGATCAGTTCCGGTTTAACAAAAGCGCCATTGTCATCGGGTTTGTGTCAGCAGGCTTACTCTACTTTATCTTCTTTCTGGGCAAGGGGATTGCAAGTGCCGCGCTGCCCTTTGCTCAGGGGCAGATCGGCGCTATTTACGGAAAAGGGGCGGGAACCTCAACAACGATTATCGCCTTTTTACTTTTTTTTATCACCGGACCCTGCGAGGAAATTTATTGGCGCGGCTATTTGCAAAAAAACCTCATGACTCGCTACGGCCACTGGCAGGGATGGCTGCTGGCCACAGTCATCTATGCCGGAGTGCACATCTGGTCATTTAACTTCATGCTCACGGGTGCAGCCGGTGTAGCAGGGGCCTTCTGGGGCGCGATGTTTTGGCGCTTTAAAAACCTGGCGCCGGTAATTGTCTCCCATTCTATCTGGAGCACGGTAATTTTTGCGGTTTTTCCGATGCACTGATTTATTTGGTTGTGTCAGAGGCCTCCACTATTTCCTTGATCACATCTAGCATCGGCGGTTTGAGCGTTCGCCATCTGGGCTCGATAGCCCGGCCTTCATGCCAGGTGAATTCCACAACGTCATATTTTTCAGGGATAATGTGCTCGTTGTGTTCGCCATAAGCGGTTTCGGGATAAAACTCAATATAGAGCATCCGATCCGGTTCGATCGTAAACTGGCGGGCAACATTGGTGGCAATATGGCCGGTGCAGCTGCGCACCGACATTCGGCTTTCCGGAATGTCGGAAACAATGACGATAATCGGTCTGAGATGCGCCGGGCCGTCAGCATTTTCCTTTTGTAAATCAAATATGCGCAACCGGCACTCACCGCTTGCCAGACGCAGCTGACCGCCCCATCCTTCCCAGGAAAAAATATCATCATAGACCATCATGGTAGAATTTCCAGAGCCAAGCGACCGCATCAGGCATCTGAGTCTTGTACGACCGCTTGTCTGTTGCCTTGCACGGTGGAATATACTATAGTCCGTGCAGGTATTACCTTGAATTTTGGTAACAGGCATTAATCGGGCCTTTGAGCGCCTCCGACAGGAATATATACTGAAATAACGATGACAGACAACCCTAATTTAACCCACTTGAAATTTGATGAAAAGGAATTCATCCTCATTGGAACTGCGCACGTCTCAAAAGAAAGTACGCGGCTGGTCAAATCAGTAATCGAGGAAGAAAAACCGGATACCGTCTGTGTCGAACTCTGTTCGTCTAGATTCCAGGCCATCCAGCAAAAGGATCGCTGGCGGGATACCGATATCGTCAAAATCGTTAAGGAAAAAAAATCATTTTTGCTTCTGTCGAATCTCCTGCTGGCCTCCTTTCAAAAACGAATTGCCAAACAGTTTGATGTCAAGCCCGGTGAGGAAATGATAGCGGCCATCGATACCGCTGAATCCGTAGGTGCCCAGATTCATCTTGCCGACCGCGATATTCGCACCACCCTGTCCAGAACCTGGCGTGTGATGGGATTATGGAGCAAAATAAAACTGATTTTTCAATTGATGCTGTCCCTGGGACAGCTGGATGAAATCAAAGAAGAAGATATTGAAGAAATGAAGCAGCAGGACGTTTTGGAAACGCTGCTGGCTGAAGTCGGCAAATCGCTGCCGGAAATAAAAACCATTCTAATTGATGAGCGCGATCAGTATTTGACCGAAAAGATTCGCACGGCACCCGGCAACAAAATTGTGGCCGTCGTGGGCGCCGGCCATATCCCGGGAATTCAAAAAAACTGGAATAACGAAATCAATACCCGGGCGCTGGAACAACTGCCGCCCAAAAGTAACTCCGCCGGGATTCTAAAATGGCTGCTCCCGGCTGTTATCATCGGGCTGTTTCTGGCCGGATTTTTTTTCGGCGGCAAAAAAGCGGGTACGGACATGATTGTCTGGTGGATCCTGGCCAACGGTATTCTGGCCGGAGTCGGCGCAATCATCGCCCTGGCTCACCCGGCCACCATTTTGTCCGCCATTCTGGCCGCACCGTTGACCTCGCTTAACCCCATGATCGCTGCTGGATGGGTGTCGGGACTTGTGGAGGCCTTTTCGCGGAAGCCCAAAGTAAAAGATTTGGAAACATTGCCGGAAGATATTCTATCTGTTCGTGGATTCTGGAAAAACAACGTGACCCGCATTCTGTTGGTGGTGGTATTTACCAATCTCGGAAGCTCTCTGGGAACCTTTATCGCCTTTCCCGTCATTGTCAAAGTGCTGTTGGGCGCGTCACCCTAGTAAAGGTGTCAGGAAACAGATGACAGATGATAAAAACTTGAAAATTATTCACCGGATCTGTTTTCTGTCCTCTGTCTTCTGATCTCTGACACCCCGATATATTTATGATGAACCATCGAACGTTTCGAAATACAAGCTTAGTTAGCAAAACATGCATCTTTTTCAACATCCTGGGATGGCTGCTGGTGGTGACCGGCTGCGGTGGCGGGCACACCGTTCAGCCCGACGCTTCTTCTATAGCAAAAGAACCCGGCCTGCAGCGGATGGGCTATGCCATTCAGGTCGGCGCCTTTTCGAACATCGACAATGCGGTGCGCCTGACCGCGTCGTTGCAGCGGCAGGGCCTTGATGCCTATCATTTTCTTGACCGTACAGGGCTGTATAAGGTGCGGTTTGAAAACTACAGGACCAAAGCTGCCGCCCGCAGCAGAGCGGAAGACATACAGCGCAGCGGTATCATCGAGTCGTTTTATATCGTCGAACCGAAAACGTACGCCACTGACCGGGATAAGCGTAGCGCAAATCTGCAATTCAGGCAGGAAATAGTCAAAACCGCCCGGCGTTACGTCGGTGTGCCCTATCGCTGGGGCGGCGAATCTCCGCGCACCGGCTTTGATTGCAGCGGGTTTACCATGGTGGTCTATCGCCTCAACGGCCTGAATTTACCGCGTTCATCCAGACTGCAATGGACGGCCGGCAAAAAAATTGGACGCCGCCAGCTGAGAATGGGAGATCTGGTGTTTTTTGCGACAACCGGCGCTGGCAGGGTTTCCCACGTCGGTATCTATGCGGGCGAAGATAAATTTTTACATGCCCCGCGCAGAGGCAGCCGCATTAAAGCATCTTCTCTATCCAGTCGCTATTTCAGAACTCGCTATGTGGGTGCCCGATCCTACCTTTAGGACGATATACCGACTATTCGACTTTCGGTAAAATCTCCACAATGGACCGCTGGCGTTTTTGTCCGCCGGCCAGCGTGTAAGTCTTCTTAATCGTTTTTAAACGACCCTCAGCAAACAACTGGATGCATTTCGGGTAAAGCGCCCACTCCAGCTCCAGACCCTTTTTGCGGATGGATTCTAGGGTATCGCCCGGGGCAATCGCAAATGCCCGCTGACCGATTATCGGTCCGGTGTCCTCACCGTAATCAATGAAATGGACCGTACTTCCGGCGACTTTGCAACCGTAGCGAAACGTGTCGCCGTATCCGTCTGTGCCGGGAAATGCCGGGAGCAAGGCCGGATGAATGTTCATGATCCGGGGGTTGCCGCGGTCCAGATTGACTCGATCAATAAAATAAGGCGTCAAGGTTCTCATAAAATAGTCAAAGTCCGCCGGCAGGCGGGTGGTTGCGGGATCCGCTTTAAACTGTTGAATAATTGAGGCATAATCGACAACAAATGCTGGAATTTGGGCCGCTGCGGCTCTTTTAAGGCCATGGGCGCGGGGGTTGTCGGATCCGATAAAGCTCAATTCCCCACTAATCTTGCCATTTTCGCAACAATCCATTATCGCCTGCAGATTTGAACCACCCCCTGAGATCAGGGCGCCGATACGAATCTTATTTCCCATTGTTTCCGCCTTTCCGGTGCATAGATTGCTACCTGAATATTGCATGAAAATTAATGAGAAGTTGTCATTATTTTTATACGAAAGCCTCCGACTTGTCCGCCTCTGGGGGACCGGTGCAAAATTCAGATCCTAACTAATTGGGGGGTCGGGGAGTTTTTCTGCCCAGCCCTTGTCAATAGCGGAATGAATTATCAGCAGCGAAATCGGGTCCGCCGCAGGCGGATTTGAATGCATTAGGGAGCGACCGATTTAAAAAAATTCCCCGACCCCTCAACTAATTCGTCTGATCGTGCTTTGACCTGAAATCCCCATTGTTTAGGTTGTCAAAAACCGGTGTTCAAATCAATGCTTAAGTTTAAATTCCCCCCTGGCGGCCGGCCGTTAATTGTGATGGCGGATCATTTCTATGGTGGTTGTCAACAAAACGTTCCGTATTATGAAAAGCGGTATAAACGGCACCTTCAAAGAATTTCAATTACCGCTTATGCATTGACACCGATCCTGAGTTTCACTATAACCTTTGTTCAATTTTCACATTCAAACGGGCAAAACTACAACCGGCTGATGGGAACACGATCGGCAGTCCGCACGATGGCCCGCTGCCCGGGATGCCGAGGTTGACAATATAACCGCACATTACTATTATGAAATCGTATTTTATTTTGATAAGGAAAGGATGAAAAATCATGGCAGAAGGCATCATGGAAATAGATGATGGCAATTTTGAAGCAGAGGTACTTCAGGCGGATAAACCGGTTATGGTTGATTTTTGGGCACCCTGGTGCGGCCCGTGCAAAGCCATTGGACCCATGGTAGAGGATTTGGCCGGCACGTTCGGTGAAAAGGTGAAGTTTGCCAAATGCAATGTCGATAACAGCCCGGTCACCCCGAGCAAATACGGTATCAAAGCGATTCCGACGCTTATTTTTTTTAAGAACGGAGACGTTGTAGAACAAATCACCGGAATGGTCGCCAAATCAAAACTGGAAGATGCATTAAACAAAATCACTTAGACAAATCCAGTGTGTAAGGCAATTTAACAGAGGCAAAATCCACATGCGGCCCACACCGATCATATGCCTGGTTGCATTGCTGATTGCAACCGGGTGTTCAACCATTGAAAAGCAATACGATAAACTTTTTGGGATTGATGACGGCGGCACCGCCCAGGAGCTGGCCTGGGATGGTATGGATGCCTATGAAAACGGTAAATATGATAAAGCCATCGAAAAATTTCAAAAGCTTAAGGATTATTACCCATTTTCGAAATATGCCATCCTGGCTGAATTAAAAATCGCGGACGCCCACTACCAGCGCGAGGAGTATGGTGAAGCCATTTTTGCCTATGAAAATTTTGAACAGCTTCATCCACGCAACGAGGCGATTCCCTATGTCATCTACCAGATTGGCAGATGCTATTATGACCAGATCGGTACGCCGGACCGTGATCAGACGTCCGCCCAAAAAGCGCTGGAATCATTTCAACGCTTAATGCAACAATTTCCCCAGGACCAGTATGCGGTAAGAGCCGGCGAGCACATCGACAAATGTCAAAAAAGCCTGGCCGGACATGATTATGCTGTCGGCGTGTTTTACTACAAGACCAAACATTACAAGGCTGCTTTACACCGCTTTATGACCATCATTTCCGACTACCCGGACGTGGGATATCATCAAAAAGCGCTCGCATACATTGCCAGGTGCGAGGCCTCCATCACCAAAGAGGAGAAACAATAGATCGCATAAAAAGGCTTTACAGGTGGCTTGATTTGGTGTACTGAGCCATGTTCAAATTGACAAACAAGTATTTCAGTATAAAAGGAGAGCGGGTCATGTCAAAAGAATGTGAGATTTGCGGTAAAAAACCAATGGTAGGAAATAACGTCAGTCATGCCCATAATGTGACCAAGCGACGGTTCAACCCCAACTTGCAAAGAGTGCGCGCCGTTTCCGGCGGACGGGTTAAAAAAATGATGGTCTGCACCAGTTGCATCAAATCCGGAAATGTTGTCAAAGCACCTTAACCGACCCGCTTTACCTCCTGCACGTGTCTAACCTTTTTGACGGCGGCCAAAATCTTATTCAGATGGGTGGTGTCCTCAACCCCGATTGTAAAAAAACTATCAACCATTTTGTTTTCCCGTGTTTCGGTTTTGGCATTTAGGATATTGGCGCCCAGCTTACTGATATTGCCTACCAAATCAGCCAGCAATCCCATCCGGTCCTGTGATATGATTCTGATTTTGACCGGGTAGGTGTCGTTGGCGTGCTGGTTCCAGGACACCTCGATTTGGCGTTCCGGATTCATCCTCAGGGCGTTGACACAACTGGTACGGTGAACGGTTACGCCATATCCCTGGGTAATGTAACCCACAATGGGATCACCGGGCACAGGCTGGCAGCATTTGCCAAATTTGATCAGGATATCATCCACGCCGTTTACCAATATGCCGGCCTTGAGCTTTTTCTTTCTGACCCGCCCCATTAATTTGTTGAAAATCGATCCGTCAACATCCGCTGCTTCGGTTTTGGGCACAAACTTGCGCAACACCTGCAGGGGCGTAATCTTGCCATAACCCACGTTGGCAATCAGGTCATCAACGGTCTTGAAGCCAAATTGTTCGACAACGGCCGACATCTGATCCGATTTAACCAGATTGTTAAAACTCAGGCGTTCCTTGCGAAATGCCTTTTCACACATCTCGCGACCCAAAGTGAGACTGCGTTGTGTTTCCTGGACCTTGATCCAGTGCCTGATCTTTGAGCGGGCTTTGACCGTTTTGACAAAGTTGAGCCAATCCTTGCTCGGGTGATGATTTTTAGAGGTAACGATTTCAACGATATCGCCGGTTTTCAGTTCATAAGGCAGCGGTACCATCCGTCCGTTTACTTTTGCACCGGTACACAGGTTACCCACTTCAGAGTGAATCAGATAGGCAAAATCAACCGGGGTAGCGCCGCGCGGCAGGGTTTTGACCTCGCCGCGCGGGGTGAAGACATAGACTTCATCAGGGAAAAGATCGATGCGAACATTCTCCAAAAACTCACCGGGATCCAGGAAATTTTCCTGGTTTTCGATTAGATTCTGTATCCAGGCAAACTTGCGACTCACATTTTCATCAAGGTGCTTGCCTTCTTTATAGCCCCAGTGAGCGGCAATACCGGATTCGGCCACTCTGTCCATCTCCCATGTGCGGATCTGGATCTCAATGCGCTCTCCAACCGGTCCGATGACGGTGGTATGCAGCGACTGGTACATATTGGTCTTGGGGCGCCCGATGTAGTCTTTAAATTTGTGATCAATAGGCTTCCACAATGAATGGATGAGACCCAATGCCTCGTAACAATTGGGCACGCTATCGAGAATAATCCTGAATGCGATAATGTCATAAATTTCCTCAAAGGGCAGGTTCTGGGATACCATTTTATTATAGATGCTGTAATTATTTTTAATGCGGCCCAGGACCTCGCACTTTAGGTTGGCGTCATCCATTGCTTTTTTAAGGTCGCTTTTGACTTTCTCGATGTATTTTTCACGACCAGTCCTGGATTTGCTCCGAAGCCTGTCGATGCGGGCGAATTCCTCCGGTTGGGTATATTTGAAAGAAGTTTCTTCCAGCTCATTTTTGAATCTATAAATTCCCAGCCGGGAGGCGATGGGTGCGTAAATATCAAGCGTTTCCTGGGCAATTTCCTTTCTTCTGTCGGAACTGTGAAATTGCAGGGTGCGCATGTTGTGCAGCCGGTCAGCCAGTTTAATGAGTATGACGCGTATATCGTCGGCCATCGCCAGAAACATTTTACGTATGCTTTCAGCCTGACGGGCCTGGGAACTGCCAAAAGACAGACTGCTGAGCTTAGAAACGCCGGACACGATATGCAAGACTTCGGGGCCAAATAGATCTTTAATTTCTTCGGGAGTGGCGGGCGTGTCTTCAATAACGTCATGCAGAATGCCGGCGGCAACGCTTTCCGGATCTAATTTCATATCCGCCAGTATACCGGCCACTTCAAGGGGATGGGATAAATAAGGCTCTCCGGAGAGTCTTACCTGACCCTCATGAACCCGGGCCGAATAAATGTAGGCGCGTTCGATGAGGTCTAAATCGGCATCCGGCACATAATCGGATACCTTTTCAACTATATCATTAATCCGGATCAAGGCAGGTCGTTCTTAAATCTTTAAGGGTTATCAATTATACAATTAGATTTTTGCTTCGTTGAACCCGACTAAAAAAACACCAAGCCATTTTATTAATATCGCTTTAAATGCACTAAATCAAAAAAATTTCTAAAAGAAGAATCGGTCATGTCAATTTCTTCGAGGCGCTATGAACAGCCAGTTGCCTGTGACCTGATATTTGGGATTAAATCCACGATATTACCAAACCCAATAGCATGGTTGCCATTCATCCCAAATATCAGGCCACGATGTAACATGCCTGTTAAATTTTCAACATAGCGCCTTTCAGAAAATAACATGACCTTTTGGATATTGCGCTCAGAATTAGATCTAGAAATCTCCCATAATGACTAAGTTGCTATGGTAAATTATTTCTGTAACATGAATATAGAACCTATCTCAAAAATAGTAGATCACGTCTTAGGGCGCGACGCAAACCGATTCAAAAGTGGAGCATACACGATAGTATTCGAGCATTTTGAATCGGTTTGATGCACACTTTAATATTCATAAAATAGATGTGTAATCCCGTTTTCTCGGGGCAACAAAGCCCTTGGGCGCCTGTCCGCCGCAGGCGGGTTGGATGCATTTTTGAGATAGGTTCTAGTAGGCTTTGGCGAATACTACCTGACTTTCACTCTTTTTGCCGCAGCAAACACAGCGGCCTTTACCCGCTTCGCTATCAAAGGGAATGCATCGAATCGTCACTGCGAGATCCTCTTTAATTTTTGATTCGCACTCAGCGGAACCGCACCAGCCGGAGATGGCAAAGCCGCCATGGATTTCAGGTTTTTCGGCATTTTGAGGCGTAAAAAAATCATAGAACGTTTTCTGATCTTCAATCTCAATGGTATGTGCTTCCCGAAACGCCAGAGCCCGTTGGAATAGATTTTGTTGGATGTCGTCCAGAATATCGGTAACTTCGGCCACAAATTGATCCCGCTTGACGGCACTTTTTTCATTGGGCGGCTGGTCCCGTCGTCCCACAAAGACCGCGTTTTCAGCGATATCCCGCGGCCCGATTTCCACTCGCAGCGGGATTCCTTTCTTGATCCAATCCCAGCCGCGCGCACCCCCGATGTCGCGATCATCGATCTCAACCAATATGTTGCGTTGGTGGTAGACTTTTGCGGATAATTCCCGCGCCAGCTTTTGAGCATAATCCATAACTGCTTGCCGATCATCAGGGTTTCGGATGATGGGCAGCAGCACGACATGGGCCGAGGCAACTTTAGGCGGTAAAATAAGGCCGTCATCATCACTGTGAATCATGATGATCCCGCCGATCATTCGGGTAGACGAGCCCCATGAGGTGGTCCAGGCGTATTCTTCGGTTTCGGCGGCGGTTTGAAATTTAATGTCGAAACCCCGGGCAAAATTTTGTCCCAGAAAATGCGACGTCCCGGACTGCAGGGCCTTGCGATCCTGCATCATGGCTTCAATAGCCAAGGTATCCACTGCCCCCGGGAACCGTTCGGCAGGCGATTTGCGGCCCCGGATAACCGGCATTGCCAGGTAATCCTCGACACAAGTGGTGTAGACATCCAGCATCATGCTTGTCCGCTCAAGGGCCTCTTCAGCAGTGGCGTGCGCGGTGTGTCCTTCCTGCCACAAAAATTCGCTGGTTCTTAAGAATATACGGGTGCGCATTTCCCAGCGCACAACATTGGCCCACTGGTTGATAAGGATCGGCAAATCACGATAGCTGCTCACCCAGCGGGAAAAAGAATCGCCGATGATAGTCTCGGAAGTTGGGCGCACCACCAGAGGCTCCGCCAGCTTCCCGGCGGGTTCAAGGCCGCCGCTTTTGCCCTTCTCCAGTCGATGATGGGTGACCACCGCGCATTCTTTGGCAAAGCCCTCAACGTGCTCGGCCTCTTTTTCGAGAAAACTCAAAGGAATAAAAAGCGGGAAATAGGCGTTTTTGACGCCGGTGGCCTTGAATAAATTATCCATCGCCTGCACAATATTTTCCCACAGGGCATAGCCCCAGGGTTTGATGACCATACAGCCCCTGACCGTCGACCGCTCCGCCAGATCTGAGGCTTTAATGATCTGCTGGTACCATTCCGGGTAATCTTCGCTTCGTGTCGGTGAAATCGCTGTCTTGACTTGCTTTGCCATGTTGTGCCTTTCTGAGATCAAATCCGGTGATTAAGAGTTCCGCTTTTCGCTATCCAGATCATTTACATATTGCCGCACTTCATCCAGCAGGACATCCACCAGTTTATCCTGCGCGAATTTCTTAACCACCCGGCCCTTTCGAAACAGCACCCCGGTACCGTCCCCGCCGGCGATGCCGATGTCCACCTCCTTAGCTTCACCCGGACCATTGACCACGCATCCCATGATGGCGATCTTGACCGGTTCGGCAGTGGTCATCAAGGCTTTTTCAACCCGCTCAACGATGTCAAACAGCTCAATGCTGCAGCGCCCGCAGGTGGGACAGGCGATAATTTCCGGACCGCGGCGGCGAATATCCAGGGCCTTCAGGATTTCGAATCCGACCCGCACCTCTTCAACCGGGTCGCGGGTCAGAGAAACCCGGATGGTGTCACCAATACCTTCAGCCAGCAACATACCAATCCCCAGCGCCGATTTAACGATTCCAGGATAAAGGGCACCGGCTTCGGTGACACCGACATGCAGGGGCAGGTCTGTTTTTGTGGACAGGAGCCGATAGGCTTCCAGTGTGCGCTGCACATCGGACGCCTTGAGGGAAATCTTTATCTGGTCAAAATCCAATGATTTGAGCAGCTCCACATGGCGCATACCGCTTTCCACCATGCCGGCCGCTGTAACCCCATTGTATTTTTTAAGGATATCTTTTTCAAGGGATCCGGAATTGACCCCGATGCGGATGGGGATATCGTGGTCCTTGGCACTAGTGACGACGGCTTTGACCTTTTTCAGACCGCCGATGTTGCCGGGATTTAATCGAAGCCCATCCGCCCCGGCTTTAGCGGCCGCAATCGCAAGCCGGTAATCGAAGTGGATGTCGGCAATCAGCGGAATGTGGATCTGCTTTTTGATGGCCGCGACGGCCTTCGCAGCTTCTTGATCCGGCACGGCCACACGTACTATTTCGCATCCGGCTTCTTGCAGTCGCTGAATCTGTGCCACCGTAGCGTCCACATCCGGGGTCGGCGTATTTGTCATGGATTGAACCGCGATGGGTGCCGCTCCACCGATTTTTACGTTACCGATTGAAATCTGGCGCGTTTTTTTACGCTTAATCTTTGAATGTTGCATGAAAATGGTTGTAGTTCCTTCAGTAAAATTATGGTATGGTGCTTCTGGGTTCCAGTTACGGCTGCAATCGGACTTTTGTCTGTCTTTCAGTTAGAAAATTAATGCGCTTTAATCTATCTGTAAAGTGGTCTCCTATTCGGCAAAATGGTCACAAAAAGCGGGAGATTACGCCAACAGCAGAAACCGGCCTGGGCTCAGTATCCGAATGCCCGATATTAGCAATGAAATCTCGAGTGGTTTAGATATCTTACACTAACAAACGGATTGAGATTATTCAAGTAAAATAGCGCAGCCCAAGGTGGCCTTTGGGGCCTGCTCGCCCGAATTTGGATTCGGGCGTTCCCACTGTGCTTTAAGTGGTTGCCAATACGCATTCATCAGGAATTCAACAATGAAACGTCAAAATGGTCAAAAATTTGCCGACAAACACGACTCCGACGCTCAGATCGATGCCCGCATCAAAAACGCTCTCGTCCAACAGACAAAAGACAATGAGGTCCCCTGTGCGGTGGCCTTTAAAATTGCCGCAGCGTTGCAGGTTTCACCGTCTGATGTGGGTAAAACAGTTGATTTATTGGAAATGGAGCTGGTAAAATGTCAGCTGGGGTTATTTGGCTATAAGCCTGACAAAAAGATCGTAACGCCCAAAGCGCCTGAACATCCAAACCTTGAAAAAACCATTCGGGATTCACTGATCGACGGTAAACTTCCCTGCCGCAGGGCCTGGGATATAGCCCTTAGCCATGATCTTTCAAAAATGGCCGTCAGCGCGGTCTGTGAGCACCTTAGGATCAAAATAAAACCCTGCCAGCTCGGTGCTTTTTAGACTCCGGCGATTTAAGATTGTGCGCATTTGAGACGATAATAGATAGTGCAACCTATTCATTTAAAAATCGGCTTGAAGCCGGGTCGTTTTTTGGGTTAATAAGTAATTATTATAGGTATTTAACGCATAAATTGAGCCGCTTGAGGATGGCTATTGTGAGTATGTCGGCAGTTAACAATATTTTACGCCACAGAACCGGTTTTCAGGTAACCGTCCTGATCATCTGGGGGGTGATCGGCTATTATTTGTTGAGTCCCGTTCTTGGCGACTATAAATTTGTTACCCTGCAAAAAATCCTGAGAACCGGACAAATAACGGTTGTCACGCGCAATACCGCCCACTGTTACTATCTTTACCGGGATCAGCCGATGGGTTTTGAGTACGAACTGGCCCAGGCCTTCGCCGCACATCTGGGCGTGCGCTTAGAGGTAGCGGTTGTTGATCATTGGGATGACATGATCAGAGCTATAAACCGCGGTTCGGCCGCGTTTATCGCCGCCAGTGCGCCGATCATGCCGGAACGCCAGCAGGCGGTCGCTTTTTCAGACGGTTACATGGAGGTGGCCCAACAAATTATTACCCATCGTAAAAATGCCCGCATCAAAAACATAGAGGATCTTTCGGGTAAAACCATAGACGTCAGAAAGGGAACGGCCTATCAGCTGCGCCTGGCAGAGCTCAAAGATCAGGGAATCGACCTGGCAATCCGGTTGCACGAGGACCTGCCCACCGAAGAACTCATTCAAAAAGTAGCTGCCGGCGAAATCAACTTTACGATTGCCAACAGCAATATCATTTTAATCAACCGGCGAAATTTCCCGGGGGCGGTCAGTGCCGGTTCAATTAAAGATCGCCTGCAGCTGGGCTGGGCGGTGTATCCAAAATCTATTGAGTTGCGCGACCGCATGAATGAATTTTTCCAGGCGATCAAAAAAAGCGGTGAATACGATAAGATCTACCAGAAATATTACGGGGACAGTATGGATTTTGATTATGTGGATTTAAAAGCGTTTCACCGGCGGCTGAAATCCAGACTCTCCCGTTACAGTCCCTTTATCAAGGTCGCCGCCAACAAACATGGGTTTGACTGGCGACTGATTGCCGCTCAGATTTACCAGGAATCACATTTAAATCCCTGGGCCAAAAGCAGGGCCGGTGCCAGGGGTCTAATGCAAATTTTGCCTTCCACCGCCAGAGGTCTGGGGGTCACCGACCTTTTCGATCCGGTGCAAAACATCAATGCCGGTGTGGAGCACTTAAAAAAGCTCTATGTTTATTACAAAAAAGCCAAAGGCAAGGACCGCTTGCTGATTTCACTGGCAGCCTATAATACCGGTCAGGGGCATATTGCCGATGCCCGCACCCTCGCCAAAAAAAAGGGACTCGATCCCAATAAATGGGAGTCCCTTGTCCAGACCCTGCCGTTACTACAGTATCGAAAATACTATAAACACGCCAAGTACGGCTTTTGCCGCGGTAGCGAACCGGTGCGTTACATTAAGCAAATTATGATTTATTACGATGTGTTGAAGCGCCAGGGATTCGAATATAAAACGGCAGAAGCGTAATCTTCGGGTTGCCCGTTAGCCTGTTGCGTCCGTTACCCGTTTGACCCGTACATAAACCTACTGATGAAAACCGGCTAAACCGGCAAACGGGTTAACTGGCCAACCGCGAAGTGTTGTCTCTAATACACCGCATTCACTCCCACAAACGGATTGGTTTGCTTTTCATGTCCGATGGTCGTTTCCGGCCCGTGCCCGGTGTAAACGCGGACATTTTCAGCGAGTGCAAACAATTTGTCTTGAATACTGGATTTCAGGGTTTCAAAATCACCTCCCGGAAAATCAGTACGGCCGATTGACCCCGCAAACAATGTATCCCCCACAAAGACGTGGCCATCAGCAAAAAGAGAAACACCGCCGGGGGTATGCCCGGGCGTGTGAATCACGTTCAGGGTAATGTTGCCGACGGTGATGATATCGCCGTCATCGATGTTGCGGTCAGGGGCCGGTGAATCTACTGCGGAAAGGCCCCAGTTCGCAGCACTGGCAGCTATTTGGGCCAACATGGGTTCATCCAGTGCATGAATTAAGATTGGCGCGTTGGTGGCTGCATGGATGCTTTTGTTGGCACTGACATGATCAAAATGACCATGGGTGTTAATGATATGAGTGACGTTTAAGTTCGAATCAGCCACGGACTGCAGAATTCTATCCGCCTCATCGCCCGGATCGATAATGGCTGCTTGCAGTGTTTCTTCGCATCCAATAATAAAACAATTTGCCATAATGGGTCCCACAGGTAATGTTTTGATGATCATCGAATCATCCTCCAGCTTCAGTTAATTTTAGATTGCAATCCGAAATCCTAAATTGAATACCTGAATTTTGCACGAGTCGGAGGGTGAAAATAGATGAGAAATAAAAAAGATCATCATCCGATTTACTTTTTTGTTAAAATGTATTGCAGGCAATTCAGGTACGAACCTGTTTGAATTAAATAACCAAAAGATTCTCATCTATTTTCATGCAAAATTTAGGTAATACACCGGATACCTTTTAATCATAAACCAGTCTATATCATTCAGGTTTTTTGTTTGCCGTTTCGATCGGCATGTCTGACTGTATTTCTCCATTTTCGAGGGCGATCCGGATCCGGTCGACAATGCCGTTAATAAACGCCCCGGATTCCTCGGTACCGAATTTTTTAGCAACGTCTATGGCTTCGTTGATGGACACCTTGGGGGGAATGTCGGGACAAAACAGCATTTCAAATACAGCCACCCGCATGACATTGCGGTCCACACAGGACATCCGGTGTACTCTCCAATTTTTGGAATATCGCTCTATGAGGGAATCGATCTGCGGTTGGGCTGCTAAAACGCCGTTTACCAGCTGCAAAAAAAACGGCCGCACGTTTTGGGGCAGGCTAAAATTTTCACAGAAACGTTCCAGCATCCGCGGGGAGCCGTTCTGTTGGGTATCCATGTAAAAGAGCGCCTGCATGGCCAGCTCTCGAGCTCGGCGACGGGTCCCCATGACGAAATCTATCCCACAACCTCAAGCAGGTTGGCCATTTCAACGGCTGCCATGGCTGCGCTCCAGCCCTTATTGCCGGCTTTGGTACCGGCGCGCTCAATGGCCTGCTCGATGGTATCGGTGGTGACGATGCCAAAAATAATCGGCACTTCAGATTCAAGGCTGACCTGGGCAATGCCTTTAGACACTTCAGCGCTGACATATTCGAAATGAGGGGTTGCGCCCCGGATAACCGCACCCAGACAGATGATGGCGTTGACCTTTTTCTTTGCTGCCATTTTTTTGGCAACCAGCGGAATCTCAAAAGCCCCGGGAACCTTGACAATCTGGATATCACTGTCTTTGGCCCCCGAGCGTACCAGGGCATCCAGGGCACCACTCAGGAGTTTATCGGTAATAAATTCGTTAAACCGGCTTACAACCAGGGCAAACTTTTTGCCCTCGGCATTTAGGTGAGCTTCAAGAGTCTTGGCCATAAAAGCTCCTTTCAATGTAGGCTATTGTTAGGTAACACAACTAAATTACAGAATACGGTTTATTATGGGTGTCAGGTAGCAAATCCCCAGGTTCAGGGTTCAAAGGTTCTGGATTCTGGGTTTAGAAGTTATGTTTTCAACGGATTCATGGTTTCTGTTTTCTGACCACTGTCATCTGTTTTCTGCTATCCAACCGCTGAACCTATGAACGTTGAACCTTTGAACCTAGCGTTGATTAAAGAGCACAACAGGACAATAATATACCGGACAACCTTTAATACCAATTTTATGGGATACAATACGAGCGCTACGGTGCGGCATCCACATTAAGAAGATGCCCCATTTTAAGCTTTTTACATTCCAGATAGCATTTATTGTATTCATTCGCCGGGACTTCAATTGCAACCTGCTCTACAATTTTAAGCCCGTAACCGTCTAATCCCACCATTTTTTTGGGGTTGTTGGTCATAAGCCTCATTTTGCGCACACCCAGATCGACCAGGATTTGGGCGCCGATGCCGTAATTGCGCATGTCCGGTTTAAAACCGAGTTTTTCGTTGGCCTCAACCGTATCCAGCCCATCGTCCTGGAGCGCATAGGCCCGCAACTTATTTACCAGGCCAATACCACGGCCCTCCTGCCGGATGTAAAGCAGAACACCGCATTTTTCCTGCTCAATCATTTTCATGGCCCGGTGCAGCTGAGGTCCGCAATCGCATCGCATGGAACCGAAAATATCACCGGTCAGGCACTCGGAATGCACCCGCACCAGAACCGGTTTGGCAGAATCAATCTCGCCTTTGACCATCGCAATGTGTAGGAGTTTATCGAGATCATTTTCATACACGATGGCTTTGAATTCACCCCCCATGGAAGTGGGAATAACCGTTTCTGCCGATCGTTGCACAAAAGATTCGGTCCGCATGCGGTATTCAATTAAGTCTTCGATGGTACAAATGCCGATCCCGTGTTTTTCGCTGAACTTTTCCAGTGCCGGCATACGGGCCATTGTCCCGTCTTCGTCCATGATTTCACAGATTACGCCGGCGGATTTCAACCCGGCCAGACGGGCAAGGTCTACCGAGCCTTCCGTTTGCCCGGCCCGCACGATCGCCCCGCCGGCTTTCGCTCTTAGCGGAAATATATGACCCGGTCGCACCAGATCCCGAGGCTGGCAATCATCGGCAACGGCCGTTAGAATGGTGGTCGCACGGTCATGGGCCGAAATACCGGTGCTCACACCGCAGCGGGCTTCAATTGAAACAGTAAAACCGGTTCCGAATGGAGACTGGTTGTTGTCGACCATTGGCGGCAAATCAAGCGAATCACACTTTTCAGGAGTCATCGCCAGACAAATGAGACCCCGTCCATACTTGGCCATAAAATTGATGGCGTTCGGCGTCACCTTCTCGGCCGCCATGCAAAGATCGCCCTCGTTTTCGCGATCTTCATCATCCACCAGGACGACCATCTTGCCATCGGTGATATGTTGAATGGCCTCTTCTATTGTCAGATGTGGCATGGGTTGTCGATCTCCTAATGTTTTTTTGTGATAATTTCTGCGTCGCTGCGATAAGATCCTAAAGATATCCTGATTTGGCTAAAAATGCCATATCAATAGCGGAAGACGCCGTCTTTTTTTCACCGTCCTGAACGGCTTTGCCCAGGGTAAATTGTTCGACGTATTTGCCGATCATATCGGTTTCGATATTAACCGGGTCCCCCTTTTTTTTTGTTCCCAAGGTCGATGAGTCAGCGGTATGCGGGATAATGCTGATCGTGAAGCTGCTGTCATCGCAGGTGTTGATGGTCAAACTGATCCCGTCTACGGCGACTGAGCCTTTGCGAATCATGTAGCGCGCAAGGGCCTCCGGCACGGCAATGGTCACTATGATGGCATTCCCCAGTTTTTCCTGTTGCTTAATAAAGCCGATACCATCAATATGTCCGGAAACCAGGTGCCCGTCAATGCGGTCTGACAACCGCATGGCGCGCTCGAGGTTTAAGCGGTCGCCCCGCTTTGCTTTATCAAATGTGGAGGTTGCCAGCGTTTCGGGAGAAAGGTCCACTTCAAAATGTTTAGCGCTGATTTTGACAACCGTCAGGCAGGCGCCGTTGACCGCAACGCTGTCACCAATTTTGGTTTGATCAAGAGAAAAGTCCGCCTGGATCGATAGGCGCTTTCCCTGACCGGCAGGCCGTATCCCGCTAATGGTCCCTAAACCTTCAATTATTCCGGTAAACATAATTTTGTCTGTTGTCCATTGTCCGTCGTCCGTCGTCCGTCGCACCACGTACCTGACAATTGTATCTGTGAAAATTCAGCAGATCAAACTTAAAAACCACTCTCAATATAATTATCATCTTGCAACTTACAACAGACAACTGACCACGCGCAACTATCGGATATACCCTTCAATCATAACATCTTCGGCAAAGCGCTGGACGCGAATATTTTTGAGCTGAATGCTGTCTTTCATCCGCGCCGGTCCCGATCCCCGAAAAATGGGTATGCCGTCATCGCCGCCTAAAATTTTAGGAGCATAAAAGAACAGCGCCTTATCGACGATACCGCTGCGCAATGCCGAAGCCAGTACGCGACTGCCCCCTTCAATCAGAAGGCTGGTAATACCCTCTGAGCCCAGCCGGTCCATCAGGGACTTCAGATCAATTTGACCAACTTTGACCGGCTGTTCGATAACACGCACCCCATTTTGCTGAACCTGTTTCCGTTTCGCTTTAGCTGCAGATTTCCCGACAATCAGAATCGTATCGGAATCAGAATTCAGCTGCAGTATCCTGGCATCGGGAGAAATGGAAAGGTGTGTATCAAGGACAATCCGAACCGGATCGGCACCTTTTTTTGAATCCAAGCGCGTGGTCAAACGCGGGTTATCGGTCTGGATCGTGCCGATGCCTACCAAAATGGCATCAACAGCATGTCGCAGCCGGTGCACAAATTTGCGGGCCTTTTCTCCGGTTACCCATTTGGAATCACCAGTGCGGGTTGCAATGCGTCCATCCAGGGTAGCCGCGCATTTCAGAATGACAAACGGACGGCCGGTACTTACATATTTAACGAACACCTCGTTGAGCCTGGCGGCCTGTTTTTCACACACACCGGTCAGCACATCGATGCCGTGCTGCCTTAAAAATACGGCGCCGCCGCCGGCCTTCGTATGCGGGTCCGCCATTGCCAAAATAACCCGGCGAATGCCCGCTTGAAGAATTTTGCGGGTGCAGGCCGGCGTTCGCCCGTAGTGATTGCAGGGCTCAAGATTGACGTACAGCGAGGCACCCTTGGCCTTGATGCCGGCTTCCTCAATGGCATTGACCTCGGCATGGGCCTGCCCGGCCGCCCGATGGTATCCGCGACCGACCACTTCACCATCTTTGACTATCACAGCGCCCACCATCGGGTTGGGTGAAGTGCAGCCCTGTGCCTTCTTGGCAAGGTTCAAGGCCATTCGCATAAAATATTGATGATCCATTGCATTCAGAGAACAGAAAACAGTCGTCGGAGGTCAGCGGCCAGAAGGCAGATGACAGATGACAGACCACGAATATTGTAATTAACATATTGAAAGCCAGAACGTATCTGATTACTGTCCTCTGTCCTCTGTTTTCTGCCTTTTGACATCTGCCCTCTGTTAAGGGTTACTCCTGTTTACTGAGCAGGGTTTTGAGTTCAGAAACAAAGTCATTCACGTCCTTAAATTCCCGATAGACCGAGGCAAAACGAACATATGCGACGTCATCCAGGTCATGCAGCATTGTCATGATTTTTTCCCCAAGAAAGGACGCCGGTATTTCTTTTTCACCAGTCTCTCTGAGATCCCGTTCGAGATCATCGATGAATTCTTCGATCACATTTATGCTGATGTTTCGCTTTTGACATGCTTTTTTTAGGCCGGCAAGTACCTTATCCCGGTTAAATACTTCGCGGCGGCCGTCTTTCTTGACAATCATAATCGGGATTTCTTCAATGTGCTCGTAGGTTGTAAATCGGCGGGTGCATACAATGCATTCTCGGCGGCGACGGATAACGCTGGCATCTTTACTCAACCTTGAATCGATGACTTTGTTGTCGATTTCACCACAATATGGACACTTCATGGTTCTTCCCCCTGCTGTTTGGCGTCAAGGTGAATCAGCTCTATTTTAGCTTCTTGTATCATGTCCTGCGATAGTTGATCCGCATAACCCGATCGGAAATAAATCTTGTTAATACCTGCATTAATGATCATCTTCGCACATATTGAACAGGGCAAATTGGTACAAAATACACTGGCGCCTTTTAAAGAAACGCCATGGTAAGCCGCCTGGATAATCGCATTTTGCTCCGCATGGATTCCGCGGCATAACTCATGCATTTTGCCGGACTCAATCCCTAATTTTTCACGCAAACACCCCACTTCTTCACAATGGCGAACACCGGTCGGTGCCCCATTATAACCGGTTGAAAGGATTCGTTTATCCTTTATGATGACCGCGCCAACAGCCCGTCGAAGACAAGTTGAACGCCGGGCGACAAGCATCGCTATGTCCATAAAATAATTTTCCCAGGAAGGTCGCTGATCATCGGCTACCATAAAATTAATTTTTCTCGGTGTATTTTTTCAAAATCAGTGTGGCGTTAGTTCCACCGAAACCAAATGAATTGGTCATGGCTACATTAACCGGGGCCCGGCGCGCGGCATTGGGCACATAGTCCAGGTCGCATTCATCTGCCGGGTTCTCATAATTGATGGTCGGCGGAATCACATCGTGATAGACGCTCAAGACACTGAACACGGTCTCAATGCCGCCGGCGCCGCCCAGCAGATGCCCGGTCATGGACTTGGTGGAACTAATCGCCAGTTTATAAGCGTGGTCTTTAAATACCGCTTTGACCGCACGGCTTTCGTACAGATCGTTGAGCTCGGTGGAGGTTCCATGCGCATTGATGTAGTCCACCTGATCGGGGGTCAGACCGGCGTCAACCAATGCCGTCTGCATGCAGCGTACCGCGCCGTCACCATCCGGACAGGGTGAAGTGATGTGGTAACCATCTCCGGTCATCCCGAAACCCACCATCTCGGCATAGATCCTTGCGCCCCTTTCCAGCGCATGATCTAAAGCTTCAAGTATCAACATACCACTGCCCTCACCAATCACAAAACCGTCACGGTCCCGCTCAAAAGGCCGTGAGGCTTTCTCAGGCGCATCGTTGCGGGTCGACAACGCTTTCATGGCATTGAAGCCGGCCACTGCGGTCCTGGATACGACGGCTTCGGTCCCGCCGGTGATCATGCCTTCGGCCATGCCGTTTTGAACCATTTTGAAAGAGTCGCCTACTGCATGGGCCCCGGCGGCACAGGCGGTGGCGAGGGACAAATTCGGACCCTTGGGCCCCAAATGAATGGAAATCATGCCCGGTGCCATGTTGCCGATCATCATTGGGATGAAAAACGGGCTCACCCGTCTGGGGCCTTTAGTGGCAACGTTAAGGATCGTATCTTCCATAATTCCAAGACCGCCCAGACCACAGCCGGTAACAACCCCGATTCGATCCGCATTGGAGCTGTCGATCACCAGATCGGCATCTTCCAGGGCCATGCGCGCTGCTGCCATCGCATATGAAATAAAAAGCTCGTTGCGCTTGGCCTCTTTTTTCGGCATAAAATCTTCTGCGTTAAAACCCTTGACTTCGCCGGCGATTCGGGTCAGATAGGCCGATGCGTCAAATCGAGTTATTTCAGCTATACCCGATTTTCCGGCACAAAGCGCCGACCAGCTATCCTCAACGCCGATTCCGATAGGGGTAACCAATCCCATTCCTGTAACGACAACACGCCTTTGCAAGGGACCTCCTTTGTGGATTGACCGGGCTAATCCAATAACCCGTGCTTTGTTAGGAATTTGACCTGACCGCGACTCAGGGCGCCTGCTACCGTCAAAGCAACGCGGCCCTTAAGGACGGGCGCCCGCCTGTGGATTTGGGATGAACAGCTGCGGTTAATTGGGTCCCGCATCCGATCCAGGTGCAGCGGAAATGCTTTTCTGATAACGAAGCGCGCAACGGCGGTTACAGGCCGGTAAAATGCACAAAACAGCTGGGAAATGCCTGCCTACTGTGCGTTGATAAAGTTAATGGCATCCTTAACAGTTGTGATTTGTTCGGCGTCCTCGTCGGAAATATCGGTGTCAAACTCCTCCTCCATGGACATGATCAACTCAACGAGATCAAGTGAATCGGCTCCCAAATCGTCTACAAATGAAGCCTCAGGGACAACCTCTTCCAAATCAACACTCAGTTTTTCGGCAATGATCTTTTTGACTTGCTCCTCAACAGACATCTGATTTTCCTCCTTACCCGGTTAGTCCGGTCGACAATAGTTTTTATTCCCGATTCATAACTTAATAAATGTTACTAAAAGCAATCATAAAAATAGGTGCTCAAAGCTTTGATAATTAGTAACTGGCTTTAAATGGGCAAGTTTTTAGCCGAAGACAAGGCGCGGGGAGGAGAATATCGTGCCGCGTAAGTTTTGTACGTTAGCGGTTTTCTCCTTCTTGCAACGCTGTATTCGGTTAAAAGATGGCCCATTTAAAGTCAGTTTTACATGTACATCCCGCCGGTGACGTGTATAACCTGGCCAGTGATGTAAGCCGCGCCGTCGGAAGCCAGGAAGGTAATCGCATCGGCCACATCCTGCGGGCTACCGGCTCTTTGCAAAGGTATGATGCTGAGCATCGCGTCCCGGGCTTTATCTGACAGAACGGCTGTCATATCGGTTTCGATAAAACCCGGAGCAACAGCGTTTACCGTAATACCTCTTGATCCGAGTTCTTTGGCAACCGTTTTGGTGAGGCCGATCATACCGGCCTTTGAAGCGACATAATTGGCCTGGCCGGGGTTGCCCATTACCCCCACGACCGAGGCCAGGTTGATGATGCGGCCCGAGCGCTGCTTGACCATAATTTTAGAAATCGCCTTGATACAATTGAATGCACTTTTAAGGTTGACGCTGATAACGGCATCCCAGTCTTCTTCTTTCATTCGCATAATCAGACCGTCGCGGGTGATTCCGGCATTGTTCACCAGCACGTCAATTTGACCGAATTGATCCAAAACCGCATCCACCCAGTCAGACACAGATGTACTGTTGGCAACGTCTACCTGTGTAAAAGAAGCTTCGGGGCCCAGGGCCTTTGCAG
The DNA here is from genome assembly GCA_947259495.1 of uncultured Desulfobacterales bacterium. GTDB lineage: Bacteria > Desulfobacterota > Desulfobacteria > Desulfobacterales > JAHEIW01 > JAHEIW01. The sequence goes on from CAMYLV010000013.1 coordinate 245,596, forward strand.
CGGCAGCCCCTGAGTCGGCGTTGATGTCGCAGATCGCAACCTTAGCACCTTCTTTGGCAAAGTTTTCAGCCGTCACCTGTCCGATTCCAGCCGCCCCTCCGGTAACCATGACCACTTGGTTTTCAAATCGCAATCGGACCTCCTTTCACACCCTGCAACATCCTAATTGAGCGATGCACGCTCAATTAGGCGTTAATGGTTATTAGAATTCGATGGCAACCTGATCTTATATTCCCATAACTCGTGAGATATAAAATTAGATGCCATTCCATTATAACCAATAACAAATAACGAATAACAGATAACTCCCAATTGGGATTATTGCTTAACGATTAAATATAATGTCAGCTGCACGGTTCATGTCGGGAATAATGTTTTGATAGCTCTCTGCCAGTTTGGCGTGTGATAGTTCTGACAAAAAGGCCGCGCTCTGCCCGGCGTCAAAAACGCCGGAACCATACAGAATTTTTAAAATATTGCCGGATGTCACTTGCGCAATTTCGTTGGCAAACACACGTGAAAAAACGCATGTTTTTTCGGCTTGCGGGTGATTTTCCGCTGTGCAAGCCACAGCCTGCCGCGCAAAGCTGGCCGCCACCTCGACATGCAGCATCATATCCGCCAGCGCAAACATGATGGTCTGTTCACGGGTCAAGCGATTATCATTGACCAAAAAAATGGCTTTGTTTAGCGCCCGGGCCGCCAGACTAATGAAGCGGCAACCCGCATGGCTGCTCTGAGCTTCTAGCCTGTCCATTTCGTCGGCAATGCCATCGTAAAAAGCGCCTTTTGATTTGCGCGTTATCTTCCAGCGGAAGGTACTAATGATGTTCTGTTGGATTTCGCTGGTCCCCTCATAAATGCAAGTAATTTTGACATCGCGTTTGATTTTCTCGACGCCGTATTCAGTGATATAGCCATAGCCGCCCAGGGCCTGCATGGCATCATCGGCCGCTTTATTGGCCGCTTCGGTGGCAAACAGCTTGGCGATGGAACCCTCTACTTCGAGGCCCTGCTCCCCCGCATCCAATCTTGTGGCCACCTCATCAATATAGGTCGCTGCTGCCGCCAGCCGAACGGCATGCGGCACAACCAGCTTGTGGGTGTAACCTTGCTTTTCTGAGAGCGGCGTTTTAAATTGGATGCGCTCCTGGGCATAAGGGACAACAATATCCAGGGCCGCCTCACCGCCGCCAAGCGCCATAGAGGCAACCATTAGCCGGGTATACCCGAATACCTTGCTGGCCTGTTTGAGTCCCTGTCCGGTCACACCGCCAATCACATTTTTCACCGGCACAAAAACATCGGTAAAGGTCAACGGCGAGGTGTTCGAAGCCCGGATGCCATGCTTTTCTTCGCCTTTGCCCCGCTCGTAGCCCTCGGTGTCTTTTTCAATGATAAAAAAGGTCGCACCTTCGGGGGTATTGGCCAGCAGGGTGATGAATTCCGCATAACCGCCGGTGGAAATAAACTGCTTGGTACCGTTTATCTTGTAGCCGCTAATGTCCCCGCTTTCATCCATTACCGGTTCGGCCTTGGTTTTGATGGAAGCCACATTGCTGCCGGCATCGGGTTCGGTGACCGCATAGGCCACAAGGGCCTCTCCGGCGGCAATTTTCCCAAGCCACTTTTGTTTTTGTTCTTTGGTGCCCCCCACGATGATGGGATCTGCACCCAGCTGAATGGCAAAAAAGGCCGTTGTAATGCCCAGACATATTTTGGCCATTTCTCTGGTGATGGCGCAGCTGTCACGAGCCCCGCCGCCCAGACCACCATATTCCTCGGGAATCATTAAAAGCTGAAGTCCGATTTCCGGGCCCAGCATTTCACGAATAGTGTCTTCGGGAAAGATCTCCTGCCGATCGAATTCAGTAATCTTTTCAGGTGTCAAAAGCCGTTTTTTCAGCTGCCCAAGCGTATCCAGAACCATTTGCCTGGATTCAAGGTCCAATCCGTAAAGATCTCTGCTATTTGATGTCGCGTCTGAAGCCATTAAATTTTATCCTTTTGAAAATTGAAACGTTTGGCAATGGGATTCAAGATTAGTCTTTTTCGGTCTCGACAATCTTACGGCCTTTATAAAAGCCACAATTTGGGCAGGCATGGTGAGGCTGCGTGGCTTCACCACACTCCGGACAGGATGACACATTCAGTGCGGTAAGTTTTTGGTGGGTCCGGCGCTTATCGCGCTTTGACTTTGATTTTTTACGTTTTGGGACCGCCATAAGTAATCTCCTAATTATTTGAATTTTATATAAATTTTAATTTATACGACCCGGTCTAAAGGGTGCGCATCTAGTAATTTATCTGAAAACGATTGTCAAGTGTTTTCATCGATTTTATGCAATTTGTTCTCTTGTACTCGCTATCCTTGTGTGATATTGAAATGCACCGCCGCAAAGATAATATCCAGATCGGTTTAATATTCTAATATCATTAATTTTATATGATGATACCGTCGTCCCGTTAACGTATTGTAAATTTGAATCTCGTATCGACGACAGACCACATCGGCGCGAAAGGTGATTTTATAATTATTTTTAAGCCGCTTTCGTTTACTTGTCAAACAATTAAATTAGGTAATTGGTCTAAGATTGACGCTCTGCAATATATTAGATTAAAAATTCAAATATTTAAAATTTTATTTGAATAATTTTCACTGTAAAAATGACTTAAAAATTTACTCACATAGCACCACCCGAAGACACAAAACAGAGGTAACGCTAAAATGCAAATGGAGATGAGAAGTGATCTGATTGTGACCCGCTTTCCCCCCAGCCCTACCGGCTTTCTGCATGTCGGCAATGCACGCACGGCGATCTTTAACTGGCTGTACGCCCGCCGGATGAAAGGAAAATTTGTTTTGCGTATTGAAGACACCGATATCGAACGCTCGACCCGGCAGGCCATCGACACCATTTTTGAGGCCCTTGAGTGGCTGGGCATCGACTGGGACGAGGGCCCCTATTATCAAACCAAAAGACTTGATATTTACAACCGCTACTTAGAACGCCTCCTGGATTCCGGTCATGCTTACTATTGCACCTGTTCGCCCGATGAAATTACGGCAATGCGCGAAAAGGCCATGGCCACCGGCGGCAAACCGAAATATGACGGCACCTGCCGCGATAAAGAACTGTCGAAAACATCAGGGGCCGTTATACGCTTAAAAGCGCCCTTAAGCGGAACAACGGTGGTTGAAGACGTAATCAAAGGCAGCATCATGTTTCAGAATGATGAACTGGATGACTTTATTTTGTGTCGCAGCGACGGCATTCCCACCTACAACTTTGCGGTGGTCATCGACGATATGACCATGCAGGTTAACACGGTTATCCGCGGCGATGACCATGTCATGAATACCCCTAAACAAATACTCATTTACAAAGCGCTGGATTGCCCGTTACCGGTTTTCGGACATGTCCCCATGGTGCTGGGAACAGACAAAAGCCGTTTCAGCAAACGCCATGGAGCCGTATCGGTATCGGCTTACCGGGACATGGGCTACCTGCCGGATGCCATGCTTAACTATCTGGTTCGGCTGGGCTGGTCACACGGGGATCAGGAATTTTTTACCCGCCAGGAGCTGATCGAGGTATTTGACCTGGAACACATCGGGCGTTCCGCCGGGGTTTTTGATTCTGAGAAACTCTTAGCACTGAATGCCGACCATATTCGGGCCACGCCTGCTGAAAAACTTGTGGAGCCCCTTGAGCCCTTTTTAAAGCGCCGCGGGATCAGCATTGAGGACAGTGACCTGTTGGTTAAGATCATCGAAACCCTGCACGCCCGCAGCAAAACCCTGGACGAAATGGCTGAAAGCGCTTTGTTTTATTTTGCAGATGAGATCGAATATGAGGAAAAGGCTGCAAAGAAGTTTTTAAAACCGGCGGTGCTGGATGCCTTGCAATTGCTGTTGGCGCAATTTGAAACCCTGCAATCGTTTTCAGAGGAAATTTTGGAAACGGCTTTTAAGGCCGTCATGGACCAAACCGGGCTTAAGCTGGGCAAAATAGCCCAGCCCGTGCGGGTGGCCCTGACCGGTAAAACCGCCAGCCCCGGCATTTTTGAAGTGACTGCAATCATCGGCAAAGACAAGGTAATTTCACGGCTGCAAAAAGCTATCCGCTATATAAAGGATAGAGAAGATTAATTTTCAAAGTTTAAATTCACCACAGAGAACACAGCGCTCACCGAGTTTATTTTAATTAGTAATTTTTCCAATTTCTGAATGAGGAATTTTTTAATGAGCAAGGCCGCACAAGGCTTTTGGCCTTCGGCGTACTGTGAGTACGTTGAAGGTCAAAAGCCGCGGAGAACGCAGCTCATCGGAAAAATAACCGTTCAGAAATTGGAAAAAATTGACTTGACGGGCGGGCTGATGATATATATTTAAATGTCATTTAACATGCTGAGGGATCGTCTAGCGGCAGGACGACGGGTTCTGGCCCCGTTAACCCAGGTTCGAATCCTGGTCCCTCAGCCATTTCGACGCAAAAAGGGCATCATCAAAACAAATTGATATGTGCCCTTTTTTTGCTCAAGGCCTCTGGCCGGAGTGATAAACACTGTGATTGTCAAGGGTTAGAATCTATAGCAAAAATTTTATGGCTTTTTAAACGAAATGAAATCCTTTTGACGGCTCTCTTGTCTGCTCGTTTATAGCCAAATTATACAATTCGGTGAAAGTGTGGATTACGTATACGAAATATACGATTTGGGAAGTAACGAAAGTAGCGGAATTTTACACTTGATAGCTATGGGGGGTGTTGGATCTGCACCGCTGTCGGCTGCAGAGGCACAATTAGTGCATTGCCAAATAGGATCTACTCGATTTTGCGCAAATCATGCCTGTCAGGAAGAAAAAGCAACTAATTTTCAGTTTAAAGTGACTGCTTAATATCTCAGGACTGTTCCTTCCTGCGCCATACTATCGGCAGGGATATAAATCCGTTGCGTTTGCCACTCCAGCTTTTGGTAATCCTTTTTTATCTTTCTGTTTATGCTCCAATTCATGGCGAGAAAGAGTATAGGGTGAGAAAGGTTATCCGGAAGTCTTTTCATAATATTTGTTATTTTTGAAAACTCCTTCTTAACCCAGATCTTGCCCTTCTGAAGTTCATATGCACTCATATGTTTTGGCCTGAAAACACAGGTTGCGTGATCATAGTATTTCCAATCTTCAGTGATCAGTCTGCCTTTTTTTTTAAACTGCTCATAAACCCTGGTTCCAGGGTAGGGCGTGAGGATGTTAAAAGAGGCTGTTGCCACCTTTGCTGTGTTCAGAAATTCCAGTGTTTCAGGAAAAACAGCTTGCGTATCATCATCAAAACCAAATATCAGTGATGCATGAAAGTGGATTCCAAAATCCATAACACGCCTTACTGCCTCTTTAATTTTCATCACCTCACTTGCTGATTTTTTCATCCGTTTCAATTGTGTTTCAGAAACACTCTCCACACCGAAAAAGAGAGCGATGCATCCGCTTTTCGCGGCAAGCTTCATAAGCTCTGTTTCATTTGCAAAAGAGACAGTAGCCTGACCGACCCATTTAATATTTAGAGGTTTTATCGCTTTAAAAAGTGCCTGCGCATACTTTGGGTGGCCTATAATATTGTCATCAAGGAACATATATTTTTTTCCCCCCGACTCCTCAATTTGTCGAACAACATTCTCAATGGGAACATGCCTGATTTTTCTTCCATAAATGTTCGTTACTGAACAGAATTCACAGTTGTATGGACAGCCGCGGGTAGTCATTATCGGAAGGACGTTAAACGGCCCTCCTCTCTTTTCCTTCTTATTTTTCGTCGGAATGTATCTTTCCAGGTTGGGTGGCTCTTTTTGGTAAAACTTTTTTAGTTTACCGGCCTTAAAATCTTCCAGTAACTCTTCCCATATATTTTCAACCTCTCCAATAACAACAGCATCTGCGTGCGGCGCAGCCTCCTCCGGCAGAATAGTTGGGTGCACTCCCCCAAGCACAACCGTTTTTTCCCTCTTTCTGAATTCTGCAGCAAAATAGTAGGCTCTTGGAGCATTTGCCGTCATACAGCTCAATCCGACAAGATCACATTCCTCGTCAAGGTCAACATCATCTGTCTCTTCCTCAATAATGTGAACTTCATGTTCCTCCGGCGTCAACCCCTCAAGGATATGAAGCGCAAGCTGAGGCATCATTTCACGTTTAGGTGTTTTGAATCTCACATTCTTACAAGGTGAAATAAGCAATATTTTCATACAACCTCCAGGCATCTTTTAACACCATATGCTTACAATCCCGAAGGGGCAACTGATTTGGCGCTCCCTTTTGGCTTGCCACATAATGGTCCTGTAACCTCGTACAATTACTAAACGCCGGCGGGAGTTACAAAAGAAATACTTCCGCCTGATGGACACATATCGGTAGAAAGGCCAAGAATTTTAGGCAGGACAATCAGAAGTGCGTGATACGCCCCGTTTTTTCGCGCCCTTTCGTTTCTTGATCGAGAGAGATAAACTAACCTCGATCACTGGAAAAGTGTATCTAACATCGTCTTAGCTAAATTCGGCCGGATTTTACTCTGGCACAACATGACGGTAAGGAAACCTGTGGCACTTAGCACGTATCTGTAACGTCTGCTATGGTGTGCCCGGCGCGCTATTCCTCGTCGCTGTCCACGCCTTTTTGGGGTGGTCCTGAATCATCCAGATCTGCAACGATGCCCTCGTAGCAGTTAGGACACAACCCGTGAGTTAATCTGGGCATCTCAACGGCCTCAAAAGGCCTCAATTGGGTCAAACCCTCTTCGATCTCAACCCATTTACTATGGGAAGTCAAGATCTTCTTGCACATACTGCAGATCCTGATGAAATCGCTCGACCTTGGCATGTCTTTGTCAAGCAAACTGACGGGATCGCGGCGTTCGGATCTTATGATAGTGCTGGTGATGTCAATCTGGCCATCTGGCAGCGGCAAGAGGAGAAGCTTTAGAAATCTCCGCTCTTGGGGAGAATCACACCGAAACGGAATCGGTCCGGTAAGGGGTTGTAGAATAAAACGTTTGAATACCGCAACGTTTTTTTACAACCCCTATAAAGTAAACCCGTTGAAATTCATCAAATCGTTTGATTTTTTTAAAAATGCATTCTAATTTAGGGCCATATGTGAATTGCCGTTCGTTTTGAGGAACATCCGTTATGAAGTCTCCCGCGCCCAAAAACGCAAATGAATTTACTGCGCCGCCGAACTTTATCAAACACATTATCGATGAAGACATCAAGGCCGGCAAAAACGACGGACGTATCCACACACGCTTTCCGCCGGAGCCCAACGGGTATCTGCACATTGGACACGCGAAATCCATCTGTTTAAATTTCGGGCTGGCCGAAGAATACCGCGGCCTGTGCAACCTGCGCTTTGACGATACCGACCCGGCCAAAGAAGAGGTCGAGTACGTAGAATCCATCAAGCAGGACGTTCGCTGGCTGGGTTTTGACTGGCAAGATCGTCAATACCATGCCTCTGATTATTTTGAGCAACTATTTGAATTTGCAATTCAACTGATCAAAAAGGGTAAGGCCTACGTTGACAGCCTGAGCTCTGATCAGATCAGGGAATATCGCGGCACCCTGACGCAACCCGGTAAAAACAGTCCCTATCGTGCGCGCACGATTGAAGAAAATCTGGACCTGTTTGAACGCATGCGGGCCGGTGAATATGATGAAGGCGAACATGTGCTAAGGGCCAAGATCGACATGGCGTCCCCTAATATGCTGATGCGCGATCCCACCCTGTATCGGATCAAAAAAGTCCCCCATTATCGAACCGGCGGTATGTGGGTGATTTACCCCATGTATGACTTTACCCACTGTCTCTCGGATTCGATCGAGGGCATCACCCATTCTATTTGTACCCTGGAATTTGAAATCAATCGTGAGCTCTATGACTGGGTTCTGGACCAGTTGGAGGTCTACCATCCCCAGCAAATCGAATTTGCGCGTCTTAACCTCAACTATACGGTACTCAGCAAGCGCAAGCTGATCCGCCTGGTGGAAGAAGGCCATGTCAACGGCTGGGATGATCCGCGCATACCAACCCTCTCCGGTTTGCGGCGCCGCGGATATACCCCTGAATCCATTCGTAATTTCTGTGAGCGCATCGGGGTGGCCAAAGCCGACAGCATGGTGGATATTGCTCTGCTGGAATACTGTATCCGGGAGCAACTGAATAAAATTGCGCCCCGGGTAATGGGCGTCTTGCGGCCCTTGAAAGTCATCATTGACAATTACCCCGCCGATAAGGTGGAAGAATTGGGTGCCATCAACAACCCGGAAGATCCGGATATGGGCACCCGCAAAATCCCCTTTTCCCGGGAGCTGTACATCGAGCAGGATGATTTTATGGAAGAACCGCCCAAAAAGTTTTTCCGCCTGGCGCCGGGCCGGGAAGTCCGCCTGCGCTATGCCTATTTTATTACCTGTGTCGATGTGGTCAAAGATTCCGCAACCGGAGAAGTGACCGCGCTGCATTGCACCTATGACCCGCAAACCCGCGGCGGCGATGCGCCGGATGGCCGTAAAGTCAAAGGGACGCTGCATTGGGTTTCAGCATCGCATGCGCTGAGCGCCCAGGTGCGTCTCTATGAACATCTTTTTGTTAAAGAAAATCCCAACGCGGTCAAAGAGGGAAAGGATTTCACCGCTTATATTAACCCCAACTCGCTTGAAATATTGACAAATTGCATGGTAGAACCCGGTCTGGCCGCCGCCCGACCCGGCGATCGCTATCAGTTTGAGCGCCTGGGCTATTTTAGCGTGGACACCAAAGACGTCGGGCCGGAATCTCTGGTATTCAATCGCATCGTCACCTTGCGGGATACCTGGGCAAAAATTCTTAAAGCCCAGCAACAAAAAAAATAGCGACAGCGCTTATACCGCTTTTCATAATAATGTTCCGAAAAAGGATGGCGGCATAAGTGCTGTAATAAAAAAACGTCCCGCAATCGGTACGTTTTTTTGACAACCACTATAAATCCGCTTTGGCTATTGAATTGTGCGATAAATTATGGTACCAACATTACCAGATGAGGGGGGTGATATCCTCCAGATTGTCCTAAAAATCAAAAATCCGATTTCGGGGTGGTTTGCCGATCAGACTCTGGCAAAGCGAATATATATTTTTCCCAACATTTTCTGTTTTAAGTGTCCATTTCGAGATCACCGGCACCATGTTTTTTCCGGTCAATAAGACGGAAACCATGGCGCATGACTTGCAGCTTGAAGATTTTGTCGTGCCGCAGCCATATTCCCATTCAGACGGGATGGCCATTAGTAGCGGCAGGAGGAGAGCAGATCTGGTTTAAAAGTAGGGGTGATTTCGGATTTAAATTCATTGTGGACCCATAAAGGGGAAGGACATTAGAGAGTCTATCTGGCTGCCACCCCGATGCTTTTTTCAAAGTGGCTTTTAAACCCTCATCTTTTGCCCGATGGCTGCGTTAGGATCCGCTTCAAAATGCTCGCGTACTGCCGTGTACGCTCCACTTTTGAACCGAATCTTGCCTTGCCCTCGAACAAAATCTAAAGGTTTAAAAGCCACTTTACAATTTCATAATCCTCCGTAAAACCTGCCTGGAGTTTTTCTACTCAATCCCTGACAATAGCGGAATGAATTATTTGAAAGATTAAAAAACAATTCCCACGTATCCCACAAAACTATCCGCCGGGTTTTTATCATAGCTGGTGGCATAGGCAATGGATTCAGCCTGATCGGCTCCCAGATGTTTTGCGGTTTCGATTGCTGTTGCAGCTGCACCGGCACAGCATGCGTTCTGGCTGACCAAGGCTTCATTGATTACCTTTTCAGCATCCATATCCAGCATCAAGTCAATGATGCGACGATCGTTTTGATGGCGCACCCAATCAACCGCCTGTGAACCGGCTCCTTCAGATACGAACCCATAATTCGGGCCGTAATGCGTCAGGTCCGTCGATCCAATCACTTTAACATTTAAATCCAAACGCTTGGCGATATCAGCCACCGCCCGGCCGATTGCCAGCGAGCTTTTGGCAGGCGGCACCCCCATGGCGACGATCCGTACATTTTTAAAGAAATATTTGATAAAGGGTAGCTGCAGCTCGATGGTATTGTCCTGGGCAAAATTATTGAAAGATTCAAGGCTAAAGGAAAATTGCCGTGTCAGCTCATCGGTCAATCGCTCTTCAACAGCAATTTCACCGAAAGGTGTCTCCCAGGCGCCTTTGGCCATAATCACACAGGGGTCATCCGGATGAAGGTGCATTCCAAAAACCACCAACACATCGGGCGGATCATCTGATTTCAGGCTGTTGATCACATTGCAGGCGATACTTCCTGAAAAATACCAGCCGGCGTGCGGCACGATACCGCCGATTCGCTCTCCAGCCGGAAAATCGAGCTTCTGACCCTCCGCCAGAAATCCGTTGATTTCTTTTTCGCATTCGGCCGGGCTTGAAGGATACCAGCTGCCGGCAAATACCGCTCTTCTGAGTTTTGTGGATTTCATGGCCGTTCTCCCAAAATGCGTTTGTTGGCTGCAGAACCGCCCCGGACACAAACTGGTAATTTTCTTAAAGCGGTTTCTCGTTCATCTTTTGACAACCACTATAATATATCAACATGCTCTGTAGCTGATCTGCAAGTATTTCTATCCGCGCAGCGGAATGCGTCGGTGGCGGATTAAAGAATCGCTATTGAGTTGGAAGCAGAAGATAAATTAAGCAGCACATCAACTTGGAACTCTATCAAATTTCGCAGTGTCCGTATTATATAGATTCAGCGAGGGCTTGTCCATGCCATTTTGTGAATATCGCTGTTAAGGCGGCGGATGTCTCATTGTATCGCTGTGGCAGTTAGCTTTGCTTTTTAAAAAAAATGATTAATATGTGATTTAGACGTCTGGCTGAATCGGCGAATTTGCGCAGGTTAATTATTAATTTAACGGGAGGTAAATATGTGGGAATATACCGATAAAGTTAAGGATCATTTTCTCAATCCGCGCAACGTGGGTGTGATCGAGGATGCCGATGGGGTGGGAGAGGTCGGCTCGATCGCATGCGGTGATGCTCTGACATTTTACTTCAAGCTCGATGAAAACGGCAAAATAAAAGACGCCACATTTCAAACATTTGGCTGCGCCAGTGCAATCGCTTCTTCATCGGCCTTAACGGAAATGGTCAAAGGCATGACGCTGGAGGAAGCCAAAAAAATTACCAACGAAGACATCGCCGCTTACCTGGGTGGCCTTCCAAAAGAAAAAATGCATTGTTCGGTGATGGGCCGCGATGCGCTGGAAAAGGCTATTGGCTGCTATCTCGATGAACCCGAAAAAGAGGTTGATGGGGAAATCGTGTGCGAGTGCTTCGGTGTCACGGACCGTGAAATCGAACGTGTGGTTCGTGAAAATCATGTATCGACCATTGAAGGCGTTACCGACTACGTCAAAGCCGGTGGCGGCTGCGGCAACTGCCATGACCGCATCCAGGAAATCATCGATGGGATCATGGGCAAAGAGCGACCGGTTCAGAAAAAAGTGCCGACCTTGACCAATTTACAAAAAATTAAATTGATTGAAGAAAGTATCGAGCGCGAGATCAATCCGACCCTGAAAAAAGATGCCGGCCGGCTTGACTTGATTGACGTCGACGGTAATCGGGTCCTGGTGCGCATGGGTGGTTCCTGTGCAGCATGTGCCAAATCACCGGTTACGCTTAAACACTATGTTGAATCCAAATTGCGGGAGCTGGTATCGCCGGAAATCGTGGTCGAGGAGGTACAATGATGAATGTGATTTATGTTGACAACAATGCCACGACCATGGTCGCGCCGGAAGTGCTGGAGGCCATGATGCCCTATTTCAGCACCTATTACGGCAACCCGTCCAGTATGCATTCTTTCGGCGGTGACGTTGCCGGAGCCATTAAAACCGCCCGAGAAAATGTCGCAAATCTGATTGGCGCCGCGCCCGGGGAAATCGTTTTCACCAGTTGCGGAACAGAAAGTGACGGCACGGCAATACGCGCAGCCATCGAATCCTATCCGGATAAAAAGCATATTGTGACCTCCAGAGTAGAGCACCCGGCCATAAAAAATCTTTATGAATCCCTTTCAAAAAAGGGATACCGCGCCACATTCGTCCCGGTTGATGGCAGCGGCAGACTCGATATCGACTATCTGTATAACAGTTTGAGCGAAGATACGGCCATTGTCAGCCTGATGTGGGGCAACAACGAAACCGGCGTACTTTTTCCCATCGAAGAAATCTCCGGTGAGGTCAAAAGCCGGGGGATTTTATTTCATACCGATGCGGTTCAGGCCGTGGGAAAAATCTCCATCAATGTGACCGAGAGCGGCGTGGATATGCTTTCGCTTTCCGGCCACAAGTTGCATGCGCCCAAGGGAATCGGCGCGCTGTATATCCGCAAAGGCACCAAATTTTCTCCATTTATGATTGGCGGCCACCAGGAAAGCGGACGCCGCGGATATGACGCCGTCAGCCGGTTGCGTGACAAGCTTGAGCATGCCCTGCTGGAAAAGGTGCCCAATGCGATAGTCAACGGTGACCCGACCAGCCGACTGCCCAACACCACCAGCATTGCCTTCGAATATGTAGAAGGTGAGGCGATCCTTTTGATGATGAATGAACACGGCATTTGCGCCTCTTCGGGCTCCGCCTGTACATCCGGCTCGCTGGAACCCTCGCACGTGTTACGCGCAATGGGGGTTCCCTTTACCGCAGCTCACGGCTCCATTCGCTTTAGTCTCAGCCGCTATAATACTGAAGATGAAATAAATGTGATTCTGCAGGAGCTGCCGCCCATCATCGAACGGTTGAGAGAGCTGTCGCCCTTTTGGAAAGAAGCCATGGAAGGGTAGCGGGATTGGTATTGGCTGTTTTCGTGCCACAAATCAGCTAAAAAAAATAATAAGGAACTAACGGGCTTTACCTTTAATCTTGTCTTTTAACCATTCGATCCAGGGTTCAAAGCCTTCCTCGGTTTTGGCGGAAATTTCAAAAACCGGCATTTGCGGATGAACCTGATGGATGAAATCAATCGCTTTTTGTTTGTCGAAATCCAGATAAGGCAGCAAATCAACCTTATTTAAAAGCGCCACCTCACATTCCCTAAACATCAGCGGGTATTTGACCGGCTTATCTTCGCCCTCGGTTACACTCAAAATCACCACACGTGAATCCTCACCGATATCAAACTCGGCCGGACAGACTAGATTTCCAACGTTTTCAACGACCAAGAATTCGATCGCATCAAGATCAAGGGTAACGGCCGCCTTTTCGATGACATGCGCAACCAGGTGACAATCGCCCCCGAACTCATCGGTATTGATCTGTACCACCGGCGCTTCGGTTTTGGCCAGCCGGTCGGCATCGTGGGTGGTACAGATATCGCCGACAATTACCGCACTTTTGATTTCCGGCATAATTCGAGCCAGGGTTTTTTCAAGGGTAGTTGTTTTGCCGGAGCCCGGCGAGCTCATGACATTGAGCACAAAAATGCCTTTTTCGGCAAAAAGCCGGCGATTTTGCTCGGCCAATTTGGCGTTCACATCCAGCACGCGGCGCACGACCTTTATCTCGCGTGTTCCGCTTTTTTGAGTCCTCACGTCCCCCGGCGGATGATGTGCCTGAGAGTGGCGGGGTTTGTGAAAATCTTTATGATGAAAATAGCGTTTTATTTTAAAACGATCACCCGGAATCATGTTTTTCCTCTTCCACAACCTCGATGGACTCGATGTCGAGTTCGCGCCCGGAAAGAATTTCCAGAGAACCGCTCTGACATGTTTTGCAAATAAAAACAGGCTCGACGATCGTCCATTGCGCATCGCAATCATTACACCTTGCCACAACCGGAATTTCTTCAATGGCCAGTTTGGCGCCCTCAAGTGCTGTGCCTTTGATGGCCACATTAAAACAAAACCGCAGGCTTTCAGGCACAACCGCGGCCAATTTGCCGATTTTGAGATTGATCGCAGCGACCCGGGCATCTCCTAAATCCGCCGGCAGGGAGGCGTTGGCAATTTCAACAATCTGCAGGACGATACCCATTTCGTGCATCGATGAATTTCCTATAAAATTTAGACAGGATTAACAGGATCTACTGGATATTATTTGGGACATCAGACTTCATCCAAATGATCCTGCAAATCTTGTTAATCCTGTCAAGCAATTATAGCTTAAGAAAATATATTGGCGCAGAATTCACCCAGGGTTCCCAGATCTTCACACACATGAACCCCACTGGCCTTCATGGCCTCTATTTTGGCCTGGGCCGTTCCGCTGCTGCCGGATATAATAGCGCCGGCGTGGCCCATCCGTCGGCCGGGGGGTGCCGTTAAACCGGAGATAAAGCCCACAACCGGAATGGACATCTTATTAGCGATAAAATCGGAAGCATCCTCCTCGGCCGTCCCGCCGATTTCACCGACCATCACCACGCCCCGGGTGGCGGAATCCTGCTCAAAAGCTTCCAGACAATCAATAAAGCTCGAACCGCAGATCGGATCGCCCCCGATGCCGATACAGGTCGTCTGCCCGATGCCTTGCAGGGTTAACTGATGAACCACTTCGTAGGTCAGAGTCCCGGATCTGGATACCACCCCGATCGGCCCACCGGGCTTGTGAATAGGCCCCGGCATAATACCAATTTTGGCCTCACCGGGTGTAATGATTCCCGGGCAGTTGGGTCCGATCATGCGCACGGGTTTAGCATACAGATAATTTTTGACCCGCATCATATCCAGCACCGGGATTCCCTCGGTAATCACCACCACCAGGCGCAGTCCCGCATCAGCGGCTTCCATGATCGCATCGGCGGCAAAGGCCGGCGGTACGAATATCAAGCTGCAATCAGCACCGGTTGCATCAACGGCATCTTGCACGGTATTGAATACCGGAACATCATCCATTTTCTGCCCGGCTTTGCCGGGCGTAACCCCGGCAATAATCTGGGTGCCGTAATCAATACAATGCCGTGTATGAAACTGCCCTTCTTTTCCGGTAATCCCCTGAACCACAACCCGGGTGTGCTTATCCGCAAAAATGCTCACGATAGGCTCCTATACTATTAAAAACAATAATCTACATAAAAGGAATACCGGAATAGTGGGATGTTGGAATGCTGGGTGAGGTACAATGAGATTAAATTCTGAATGGATGACCCGCATCGGAAATAAAAATCAGGATACCATCCGCTTTTCATACCCCATATTCCACCATTCCATTATTCCATCAGACACCTGACCAAACGTCAGACACCGTTCTTCTGGCATAATTTAAAGCTCAAGCCATTAAACGCCTATTGCTTATTGAACGACCTCGGCGATTTTTTGAGCGGCATCTCTTAAATCGGCAGCGGTGATCAGATTCAGACCGGACTCAGCCAGAATTTTCCGCCCCTCTTCAACATTGGTCCCTTCCATGCGCACCACCACCGGAACTTTAATCCCGGTTTTTTTGGCGGCCTCTACTACACCATTGGCCAGAACATCACAGCGTAAAATTCCGCCAAATATATTGATTAAAATGCCTTTGACATTTGGATCACTTAAAATGATTCGAAATCCGTTTTCGACCATTTCGGCACTGGCGCCGCCGCCGACATCTAAAAAATTGGCCGGCTCCGCCCCGGCCTGTTTGATAATATCCATGGTGGCCATCGCCAGCCCGGCACCGTTGACCATGTTGCCCACATTGCCGTCCAGATTAATATAATTCAGATTGAATTTGGAGGCTTCCACCTCGAGCGGATCTTCCTCATCAAGATCACGGTATTCCTGAATATCCGGATGCCGGAAAAGGGCATTATCATCAAAATTCACTTTGGCATCCAGCGCCATCACGGTTTCTTCAGCGGTTATGACCAGTGGATTGATTTCAAGCAGCGAACAATCAGCGCCAACAAAAAGCCGGTAAAGATTCTTTAACATGGCCACAAACGGTTTCATAACAACCGGGTTCAAATTCAAACCAAAAGCCACCGCGCGGCAATGATAGGACTGCAAACCCAGCAGCGGATTTATCGGAACCTTGATAATTTTTTCCGGCGTTTCAGCAGCCACCGCTTCAATGTCCATACCGCCGGCCTCACTCGCCATAATAACAATCTGGGCCGTTGAACGGTCAGGAATAATGCTCACATACAGCTCTTTGGCAATGTTCAGGCCTTGTTCGACCAGAACTTTTTTTACCAGGCGGCCCCCCGCACCGGTCTGATGGGTCACCAAGTTCATTCCAATAATTTCCTGCGCCACGCGCCCGACTTCATCAGCCGCCCCAGCCAGCTTGACGCCACCGCCTTTGCCGCGGCCTCCGGCATGAATTTGGGCTTTTACGACCACCGGATAACCGCCTAACTTTTTGGCGACGCCAACGGCTTCAGCGGCAGTGAAAGCGATCCCGCCTTTCGGCACAGGGACCGCATATTTGTTAAACAATTCTTTGGCCTGGTATTCATGGATCTTCATTTTCGTCTTCTCCGTCTATAACACAAGCGCAAAGGTAAAATTAAAAAGCTCAGCCGTCGGTCGCCTGGTTCAAGGGTTCAGCCTTCAAAGGTTCAGAGGTTATAAACTACAGATAGAGACGTGCAGTGGGTTTCCAAAGACAGGGGCAGCAATTGGCAGCAAGAAACCAGAGCCCTTGGACCCTGAACGCGGAACCCTGAACCTTTGTTCCTTTAACCGATCACCGCCAATACATCCCCTTTGGCCACTGAATCGCCGCTGCTGAAATTGACGCTTTTAATGGTTCCGCTGGCGGGCGACGGCAAAGCATTTTCCATTTTCATGGCTTCCAGAACCACCACGGTTTCACCCTGATTGACGGCATCTCCCTCGTTTTTCTCATACTTGACAATCATCCCGGGCATGGGCGCGGTAAGCGGAGTGCCTTCCACCGCTGCGGCCGGGGCAGCAGCCGGCGTCTTGGGCTTGGCTTTTTTGGCTTCAGCTGCCGCCGGTTTTTGAGCGGCTGGCGCAGCAGCCGGAGCAACCGGTGGTGCGGCGGCCGGCATTTGCATTCCTGCGGCCATTGGCTGAACGTAGCTGACCACCGGAGAGCCGCCGACTTCGTCCACCGCGACCTCAAAATAGTCATCATCAACAAAGACATTAAATGTCCGGGAGCTCTCGCTTTTTTCCGGTCTGTCTTTATCTGATTTCTCAACAAGCAGGCCGGCCTTGGCCTTTTTTAACAACTCTTGCTCGGCCATCGCGTCTTGCAGTGTTCTGGGCTGCACATCTTGCGGGGGCTGTTCCTTGCCGTATTTCCATTTCAAAAAGCGCTTTCCGGTAACCGGGTACAGCGCATAGATCAGGGCGTCGTCCAGATCAGCGGCCAGATCACCAATTTCTGCTTTGGCTTTTTCCAACTCAGGTTCCAGAACCTCCGCCGGCCGGCAGACAATGGGCTCCTCACCGCGCTCATAGCCTTTGAGCGCCTTTTTCTGCACCTCCGGATCAATTGGAATGGCGGTTTTGCCGTACAAACCGTAGCACAGGTCTTTTACCTGGCCGGTGATCATTTTATAACGCTCATTTTTGTCGTCAAACAGCACATTGTTGACCGTCTGGGTGCCCACAATCTGGCTGGTGGGGGTGACCAGCGGAATTTGTCCCAGCTCTTTTCTGACCCGCGGCAATTCGGCATAGACCTGATCAATCTTATCCAGTGCATCCATTTCTCTTAGTTGATTGACCAGGTTGGACAGCATCCCGCCCGGTGTCTGGTGGAGCAGCACGTTAATGTCGATAATGGACATCTTGGTATCATCCAACAGGTGTCGGTATTTGGGCATGATCTCTTTTTCAAGGACTTCGTTGATCCGTGCCATCAACCGAATATCAAAGCCGGTGTCCCGGTTGGTGCCCAGCAGGGTCATGACCAGAGGTTCGATGGCCGCGTGGCATGTCCGATACGCATACGGTGACATACAGGTATCAATAATATCCACACCGGCTTCGATGGCCTTCAGGTGGGTCATCGGCGACATCCCTGATGTAAAATGGCTGTGCAGGTGAATCGGCGGTTTGACCGCCGCCTTCAGGGCTTTGATCAGATGAAAGGCATCATAGGGCGCCAGCAGGCCGGCCATGTCTTTGACGCAGATGCTGTCTGCCCCCATATTTTCGAGAGCTTTGGCCTTGTTAATGTAATAGTCGATATTGTAAACCTCTCCGCCCATGCGCGGCTCGGTCATCGTATAACACATACAGCCCTGGAAATGCTTGCCATACTCTTTAATCACCGGGACCACGGTTTCAAAGTTACGATAGTCGTTCAGGGCGTCAAATGTTCGAAAGATGTCCATCCCGTTTTCACAGGTCCTTTCGACAAAGGCCTTGGCGACATCATCGGCATAGTTGCGATAGCCTACCAGATTCTGGGCCCGCAGCAGCATTGAAAACGGCGTTTTTTTAACATATCGCTTTAAGGTGCGCATGCGTTCCCAGGGGTCTTCATTTAAAAACCGGTGCATGGTATCAAAGGTTGCCCCGCCCCAGACTTCCATGGCCCAAAAACCGACGTCGTCCATCATTTCGGCCACCGGAATCATATCTTCGGTGCGGCCCCGGGTCGCAAACAGGGATTGATGGCCGTCACGAAGTGACAGGTCTTCGACCTTAACGGGATTTTCCGCCGTGGGCCGCTCTTTGTCATAATTCATGGTCGTCATTTTTACTTGAATGTCTTCACTCATTTTTTGTTGCTCCTTTTATGTACTTTATACAGTCTGGTGTTTGGTGTTTAGTATCTAGTTTTTGGTGTTTGGTATTTAGTGTTTGGTGTTTGGTTTTTTTGATGGACGGTCATGTATGCCAAACACAAAACACTCAAACACAAAACACCTTTTATAATTTACGAAATGTTCTCAGCTGCATCAAATTGCGCATCTGCATTTGCGCCTGTCGGCCGCTAACGCCCCAGGGCTTGAATACCGGCGCCGGTTGCCGTGCGAACATCGGCATCTGGGGTGAAGCCGCCTGCAGGGCAACCTGCATCGCAATGGCTTCTTCTTCGGTTTTGATATATTGCAGCACCGCTGCTATGGCCGCAGCGGATTTTTGGGCATTTCCCATTT
The DNA here is from genome assembly GCA_947259495.1 of uncultured Desulfobacterales bacterium. GTDB lineage: Bacteria > Desulfobacterota > Desulfobacteria > Desulfobacterales > JAHEIW01 > JAHEIW01. The sequence continues at coordinate 264,712 of CAMYLV010000013.1, forward strand.
GAACTCCTTTTTTATCAAGTTAAGCCGGTTGAGCCCGTTTTCCGGTTTTGCCGGAAAAGAATTGGCCTTCAAGGTCGTAACGGGCTAAACGGGCAAACTGGCCAACGGGCAAACCGATTACATTGGAATATTGCCGTGTTTTTTCGGCGGCCGGGTTTCCCGTTTTGTGCACAACACTTCCAGGGCATCGATCAGGCGCGACCGGGTCTCGGCAGGTTCGATAACCGCATCAATATAGCCCCGATTGGCCGCCTGATAGGGATTTGAAAACAGCTCTTCATATTCTTTAATCTTTTCCTGGCGCTTGGCTGCCGAATCCTCGGCCTGCGAAATTTCCTTGCGGTGTATAATATTGGCTGCGCCGGCCGCACCCATGACGGCAATTTCCGCCGTGGGCCAGGCAAATGCCATATCCGCACCCAGGTCTTCGGAGCACATCGCCAGATAAGAGCCCCCGTAATCTTTGCGGGTTACCAGCAGCAGCTTGGGCACTGTGGCCTCCGAGTAACACCACAGAAGCTTGGCGCCATGCCGGATGATCCCACCCCATTCCTGTTGGCTGCCGGGCAGGTATCCCGGCACATCGGCGATAGTAAGCATCGGAATGTTAAATGCGTCGCAAAATCGAATGAAACGGGTGGCTTTGTCCGAAGCATTGATGTCCAAACAGCCGGCCAGGACCTTTGGCTGGTTGGCAATAATGCCGATGCTTCTGCCATTCAAGCGGGCAAAACACACCACCATGTTGCGGGCAAAATATTGATGGGGTTCAAAAAATTCCCCGTCATCGACGATGGACCGAATGACGTCTTTCATATCGTAGGATTTATTGGGGCTGTCCGGGATAATCGAATTTAACGCCGAATCTATGCGATGGGGATCATCACCGGTGTCCACAAGGGGTGGATCTTCCATATTATTGGACGGTAGATAGGATAGAAGCCGTTTGATCCGATCGATGGCATCTTCATCGCTTTCACATGCAAAGTGAGCCACACCGCTCTTTTCATTATGCGTTTTGGCGCCGCCCAGATCTTCAAAGGTGATTTCCTCACCGGTAACGGCTTTAATGACTTCGGGTCCGGTAATGAACATATAGCCGCTGCCTTTTACCATAAATACCCAATCGGTCATGGCCGGTGAATACACTGCCCCGCCGGCGGTGGGTCCCATAATCGCTGAAATCTGAGGGATAACACCCGAGGCGGCAGAATTGCGGAAAAAAATCTGTCCGTACCCGGAAAGGGCATCGACACCTTCCTGAATGCGGGCACCACCCGAGTCGTTTATACCCACAAACGGCACGCCGGCCTTCAAGGCCAGATCCATGACTTTACAAATCTTTTTGGAATGCATTTCCCCCAGACTGCCGGCTCTGGCCGTAAAATCCTGGGAAAACGCAAACACCGGCCGACCATTGACCAGGCCATGGCCGGTGATGACCCCGTCGGACGGGATATCGACTTTTTGCATGCCAAAATTCACGCAGCGATGATTGACAAACATATCGATCTCGCGAAAAGTTCCTTGATCAAATAACAGGTTAAACCGCTCCCGGGCGGTGAGCTTGTTTTTTTCATGCTGCTTGGCGACCGCTTTTTCGCCGCCCATCTCAAGGGTTTTGGCTTCACGTGCTTTAAGTTCTTTGATTTTATCTTCGACAACACCCATTATCTGTATCCTTTCATGTAAAAATACTTGCCAGACTGCCTGCAGCCCCTCCTGGCGCTCGGGCAAATGACTACATATTTCTAATGCCGCAAAATAAGAGGTAAAAATTAAACTTTCTAGACCGAACGCTGATTGTCAAGAAAAAAAAGCAATTTATCGGCTGCAAGGGTCGGGGCGGTTTCCCCTCTGGCAACCGCACGCGTAATCTGATCGAGTCCTTGCTTGATATCAGGATTATTATAAAATCGCTGTTTCAGCTCATCTTCAACCATGGACCAGAGCCAATCCAGAGCTTGCTTTTGGCGCTTATGTTCCAGTTCACCGCTGTTGGTAAACTTTTTATGGAATTTCAAAACCGTTTGCCAGATTTCAGCGATACCCGTCATCTCCAGCGCACTGCAGATCAGCACCGGTGGCTGCCAGTTGGGGGATGCGGGCTGCAGCATATGCAGCGCAGAGGCATATATTTTGGCGGCCTTTTTGGCCTTTTCGATGTTGTCGCCATCGGCCTTGTTAATGGCAATGGCATCCGCCAGTTCCAATACGCCTCTTTTTATCCCCTGCAACTCATCGCCGGCACCGGCGAGCATCAAGACAAGGAAAAAATCAACCATTGATGCCACGGTGGTCTCTGACTGTCCGACACCGACCGTCTCGACGATGATCACATCAAAACCGGCGGCTTCGCAAACCAGCATGGTTTCCCGTGTTTTGCGGGCCACGCCCCCCAGCGTGCCACCGGAGGGCGACGGACGAATAAATGCATTTTCTTCAACCGCAAGCTTTTCCATGCGGGTCTTATCGGCCATCACGCTGCCACCGCTTCTGGAACTGCTGGGATCCACAGCCAAAACCGCCGCTCGGTGGCCGCCTTCCACCAGCGACATGCCCAGACTTTCAATGAAGGTACTTTTGCCAACTCCGGGTACGCCGGTAATGCCCAGACGAATCGCTTTGCCGGTATGCGGCAACAGTCTATCAACGATTTTGCGCGCCAATTGCTGATGATCGGGGCGCGAACTTTCGATCAGGGTGATGGTTTTAGACAGTAGCCGGCGGTCCTGCTGGCGGACACCCTTGATCAATATTTTTGGATCAGCCGGATTCATCTAAATGTCATTTAGTTCTTTAAATATCCCTGTAGCTGTTAATTGTTTTTCGCGATAGCCATTAAAAAAATCGAATATCGAATATCCAGCGCCGAATCTCTTTGCAGCCGTCTCTTTCAGATGAAGCGACAGGTGATGATCTTATTTGCGCTGCTCCAGCGCATTGAGCACCTGATTGGCGGAATCGGTCACCGGCGTCCCGGGACCGAAAATGCCGACAACGCCGGCGTCATAAAGCGCCTCATAATCCGACGGTGGTATGATCCCGCCGACCACCACCAATATGTCCCCACCGCCTTCTTTTTTGAGCGCTGCGATCATCTCCGGGACCAGGATTTTGTGACCGGCGGCCAGGCTGGATGGGCCGACCACATGAACATCATTTTCCACTGCCATACGGGCGGCCTCCCCGGGTGTTTGAAACATGGGGCTGATATCCACATCAAATCCAAGATCGGCAAAAGCGGTGGCAATGACCTTAATACCGCGATCGTGACCATCCTGGCCCATTTTGGTCACCAGGATTCTCGGACGCCGGCCTTCTTTTTCCTTGAATTCAGCGGTGCGCTTGCGAATCGATTCTATAATTTCACTGTCACCGTATTCGGAAGCATACACACCCGAAATACACTGGGTGGTGGCCACGTAACGCCCGAATGTTTTTTCAAGGGCATCTGAGATTTCACCACCGGTGGCCCGGGCCCGCACCGCCGGAATGCAGGCTTCCAGCAAATTGCCGCCGGATTCTGCAGCGTTAACCACAGCCTGCAACGCCTGCTCTAAAGCCTTTGCGTCCCGGTTTGCTTTGAGCTGCTTTAATCGCGTGACCTGCTCATCCCGAACGCTGGCCGGAACTTCAAGAATCTCCAGATCCACGTCCTCTTCGATCGGGTATTTGTTGACGCCCACAATGACGTCTTTGCCCTGGTCGATGCGCGCCTGCCGGCGGGCAGCTGCCTCTTCAATCCGCATTTTGGGCATACCGGTTTCAATCGCTTTTGCCATACCGCCCATTTCTTCGATTTCATCGATGATTTTACCGGCCTCGCGAATAATGCCGTCGGTTAAGGACTCGACGTAGTAAGAGCCTGCCAGCGGATCAACGGCATGGCAAATCTGAGATTCTTCCTGAACAATCAGCTGGGTATTGCGCGCAATCCGGGCCGAAAAGTCGGTAGGCAGGCCGACCGCTTCGTCAAAAGAGTTGGTATGCAGCGACTGGGTTCCGCCCAGGGCGGCCGACAGACATTCCAGCGTGGTCCGGATAATATTATTATAAGGATCCTGGGCCGTCAGGCTCCAGCCCGATGTCTGACAATGGGTGCGCAGCATGGTTGAGCGCGGATCTTTGGGATTAAACTGACTGATAATTTTATGCCACAGAAACCGCGCTGCCCGCAACATAGCGATTTCCATAAAAAAGTTCATACCGATCCCGAAGAAAAAAGACAGCCGCGGCGCAAAAGTGTCAATATGCAGCCCGGCATTGAGGGCCGCCCGAACATATTCCAGCCCGTCAGCCAGGGTAAAGGCCGCCTGCAGCACGGAGTCGGCCCCGGCCTCCATCATGTGATAACCGCTGATACTGATGGTGTTGTAGCGGGGCATGTGGCTCGAACAATAACCGATAATATCAGAAACAATTCGCATGGACGGTTCCGGCGGATAGATATAGGTGTTTCGGGTCAGGTATTCCTTTAAGATGTCATTTTGGATGGTTCCGGCCAGTTTCTTCTGACTGACGCCCTGTTCTTCAGCGGCGACTATGTACCCGGCTAAAATAGGCAGGACCGCACCATTCATGGTCATGGAAACCGTCATCTGATCCAGCGGAATCTGGTCAAACAAAATTTTCATATCTTCAACCGAGTCTACCGCCACACCGGCCTTGCCGACGTCCCCGCTGACCCGTGGGTGATCGGAGTCGTATCCGCGGTGAGTCGCCAGATCAAATGCCACCGATAGCCCTTTTTGGCCGGCAGCCAGACACCGGCGATAAAAGGCGTTGGACTTTTTGGCAGTGGAAAACCCGGCGTATTGCCGGATGGTCCACGGCCTTCCCGCATACATGGTTGCCCGGGGACCCCGCATGTAGGGTTCCAGACCCGGCAGCGTATTGAGATGACCCATTCCCTCGAGATCTTCAGCCGTGTACAAGGGCTTTACGGGTATACCTTCCGGTGTCTTCCAGTCCAGGGATTCCAGCGGTTTGCCCCTTAACGCTTTTTCGGCAAGCTCCTGCCATTTTTTAATATCCGGGTGTTTTGCCATGGTCATTTGCTCCTTTTTTAAATCATTTTCCCACGAAACGAATACTTTTAGATAAATGGTTACAATTAGAATTTTAGTGTTCGCATGTCAGCAAACAGATGACAGAGGGCAGAAAGGGTGCTTCCTATTCCAGGTTTTACCATCTGTTTTCTGTCATCTGACCTCTGTCAACTGAATCCTGACACGTGCCACTTAATTGATTTGCTGCAATCGACAACCGGGCTCAACCGAAATTTAATCTCTTTGACAAAGCTCAACAAGCACCCCGTTCGTGGATTTAGGGTGCAGAAAAGCAATTTTGGCTCCCCCGGCACCGATCCGCGGCTGTTCGTCAATTAAGCGGATGCCTTTTTCCTTTAATTCGCTTAAAGCCGCTTCGATATTCTCCACTCGAAAAGCAACATGCTGAATTCCCTCGCCTTTTTTATCGAGGTAACGGGCAATCGGCCCATCCGGCGCAGTGGATTCCAATAACTCCACTTCACTTTCACCGACCGGGAAAAAGGCTGTGGTGACTTTTTGCTCGACCACGGTTTCAGATCCCTCATAGGAAAGACCCAGGGCATCGGTCCAGAAATTTTTCCCGGCGTCAATGCTTTTGACCGCAATTCCAAGATGGTCTATTTTTAGAATTTTCATTGGTTGCTCCTATTCATTTGTCATTTGCTCCCTTTGGGAGCGTCATTTCACTGCGTGTCATTTTGCTTCGAATATCACAACTGCTTCACACGCTGTGAATTAAAGCGGGTTCGCGGAACTTTTTTTGCCAATTGAGCGAAGCGAATAAATGCCTATGAATGACTATGCTACCCGCAAGGGGCTGACAAAACTATTCTTTTGAAATGACATTTCCTTAAAAAGGAACTTACGGTGCCGATTCCACCGAAACGATTTCCGGAATTTCTTTTTTCAGTATTTTTTCGATACCGTTTTTAAGGGTCATTTGCGACATCGGACAGCCTGCGCAAGCCCCCTGCAATCGGACGGTCACAATACCTTCCTGAACATCGACAAGCTCCACATCCCCCCCGTCGGCCTGCAGCATGGGTCTGATTTTTTGGATGGCCGCTTCAACTTTTTCTTTCATGATACAATCTCCTTTTGAATAGTAGTTTAAGTGTAATCAACGTGAGTGCATACATAGATTTTACCACGAAGGGCACGAAGGGCACGAAGCATGCAATTCAAAAATCTTATAATTGTCTTCGTGCATCTTCGTGTGCTTTGTGGTGGATCGTTACATATTTGCTTTTAACTCAGTTGTTACGGTTTCTTTAAAAATTCTTTCGAAAAGATTCAAATTCGTTTTTTAAGATCGCCTGGCGCACCTGTTTCATTAGATTCAAGAAAAAATACACATTGTGCAGGGTATTCAAACGATGCGCCAGAAGCTCCTTTGCCATATAAAGATGGCGTAGATAAGCCCTGGAATAATTCCGGCAGGTATAACAGCCGCAGCCGGGCTCCAGCGGTTTGGTATCGTGCCGGTATTTGGCGTTGCTGATGTTCAGGGTGCCCTGCTGATGAAAAACCTGTCCGTTGCGGGCATTGCGGGTCGGCAAAACGCAGTCGAACATATCGGCCCCCAGGGCCACCAGTTCAATCAGATCTTCGGGCGTGCCGGTGCCCATAATATACTTGGGTTTTTCATCGGGCAGTTTGGGTAATGTAAAATCAGCAATTTCCAGCATCGTCTCTACCGGTTCGCCGACACTCAACCCGCCGATGGCAAAGCCGTCAAAGTCCTGGGCAATCAGAGCAGTGCTTGATATTTCACGCAGATCCTTGAACATGCCGCCCTGGACGATGCCGAACAATGCGCTGTGGCCATTTGCGCCCCCCTGCCAGGCAGCCTTGCAACGTTCTGCCCAGCGGGAGGTAATGTCAAGCGCCCGGCGGGTCTGTGCGTGCGAGGCCGGGTGTTGAATGCAATTATCCAGGCACATAATGATATCAGATCCCAGGCAGGTTTGAATTTCAACCGCTTTTTCGGGTGTCAGCAGATGGCGGCTTCCATCAATATGGGATTGAAACGTGACACCTTCTTCTGAGATTTTAGCCAGCTTGGCCAGCGAAAAAACCTGAAAGCCGCCGCTGTCAGTCAGTATCGGACCTTTCCAGCTCATGAATTTGTGAAGGCCGTCAAACTGATCAATGACGTCACATCCCGGCCTGAGATAAAGATGATAGGTATTGCCGAGAATGATCTGGGCGCCGGCCGACAGCAGTTCATCGGGTGTCAGCGACTTCACCGTGCCCAGGGTTCCCACCGGCATAAAGACCGGGGTCTCCACTTTTCCGCGGGCCGTCTGGATGACCCCGGCTCTGGCGCGGGTGGTTGATGATTTTGCAATTATATCAAAGTTAAACATAGTAATTAAGCTCAACTGCTTGTAGCTGCTAAAGTCAGTCAGTCGTCCGTGGTCAATCGTCCGTTGTTAGTCTCTTTTCGGTGCAACGATTTTTGTTGCAATGGACAACTGACAAAGGACAAACAACGCTATACGATGAGCATCGCATCACCATAACTGTAAAACCGGTATCTTCGTTTGATGGCTTGTTGATAGGCCCGCAGGACCCTTTCGCGACCGGCAAAGGCTGATACCAGCATAATCAGCGTCGATTGGGGCAGGTGAAAATTGGTGATCATCGCATCAATTGCTTTAAACCGGTATCCCGGATAGATAAACACATCACAGTCACCGCTGCCCGCCGCCACCCGACCGCAGGCGCCAGTAGCATATTCCAGAGTGCGCACACAGGTGGTCCCAACGGCGACCACACGATGTCCGGCCGCGCGGGCGGTGTTGATCCGCTGCGCTGCCGCGGCGGAAATCGAATACCGTTCGGAATGCATGTGGTGGTGACGAATATCCTGCGACCGGACCGGCCGAAACGTTCCATAGCCGACGTGCAAGGTAATGGCGACAATAGCAACACCATTGGTTTTCAATCTTGCAAGCAGTTCGGACGTAAAATGCAAACCGGCAGTGGGCGCAGCAATAGCACCCTTTTCGGTTGCATAAACCGTCTGGTAAGCCACCCGATCGTCACAGGGTGCCTGCAATTCTTCAGAGCGCCGGATATAGGGCGGTAACGGGACCTGTCCAATTCGATTTAGCACGGACTCAAAATCCCCATCAGCATCAAATTCTACGATGTAAGTTCCATTACACCGCTCGAGGACTCTGGCGCTTAGCTGCTCATCAAAATACAATGAACTGCCCGACCGCACCGGTTTGGCCGCCTTGATCAGGCATTCGTAAACCGGGTTTGCCTTCGCTGCTGACGGGCGCCCGTTGCCGTTAAAACTGCAGATCAAAACTTCGACCCTTCCACCACTGGCTTTCTTGCCCACCAGCCGACCCGGGATAACCGCTGTATTGTTGACCACCAGAGTATCTCCCGGACTCAGAAAATCACCCAGCACATCGAAACGCTGATGTGATAATTGCCCGCTCCGACGATCCACTACCAGTAGTTTGGATTGATCCCGCCGGTCAGCGGGTCTCTGGGCAATCAGTTCAGCCGGGAGTTGATAATTATAAGCGGATAAAGCATACATTTGTTTTGTTTGATGGGGTATCAAATCAAATTCAGCGGCGTCCCAAATAGACCAGAGACAAACCCAGCACCATCAGCACCAGCCCAAATCTTCTCAAAGAACTGCTCGGCGAAATGATAATCTTATTGACCCAGGTTTTCATCTTGTCCGGAAAAGCGAAATAAGGCAGCCCCTCGACAATCATTACCATTCCGATCACGCTTAAAAAAAATTCCATTCGATTTTTGCCCCAAACTCCCCGACGCGGTGACGATATGGCGCCTCGTTATTTTTACAATAAAATTAGACAGTTCTTTCAAATTTTATTTACGTGCTGAAACTTTTATATATAATCTTTTACTATCACTTTTGTCAAAACAAATCAGAAGTTTCCAGCGAAACCGCATCAGTGACCTCCTGAAAGGCAAACGGTATACAAATTTTATGTATTCTAAGACCTTGAAGTTACAATTATATGGTTTTCAGATCAAAAATATTTCTGCTTGTCAAAAGGTTAAATTTAATAGTAAACATTTTAAACCTTATGATCCGAGAAAATCCCCTGTTATCGCACAGATACCGTCATTAAAAACGGCGACAAAGGAGCTATGTAATGGAAAAAGCTGATATACCGGTCGTCAAACGATCGCTTTTTTCCTGGGTCTTTGCCGGCAATGTCAAACTGCAGATTCTGCTTTTGCTGATCATTGTCGTAATGGTTGCAGCCAGGGTGCTGCCACTGGAAATGCAAAAACGCATTGTCAATGAGGCGATTAATCTCAGAAATGTAGATTTGTTGTTTCTTTACAGCGGTATTTATCTGGGCGCGGTCGTTTTTTTCAGCGTGCTCAAATATTTAATCAGCATTATTCAAACCCTGATAACGCAGCGAACCACCGCCAGAATGAGAAAATCATTGTACCGTCACATCTTGACGCTGCCATTGAGCTTTTTCAGAAATACGCAACCCGGAATGGTCGTCAATTCTCTCTCGGCAGAACTCACGGTTCCCGGAAATTTTGCCGGCATGGCGGTTGCTGCCCCGGTTACCAACCTCTTAACGCTGCTGGCGTTCGCCGCTTACCTGTTTTGGCTCAATCCGCTATTGGCAGCCGTCTCTCTGAGCATTTACCCTATTGTTATCTTTCTTATTCCCGTGCTTCAAAAAGGCGTCAATCGCTACAATAAAAAACGGGTGGACGCCGCCAGAAAATTTTCGGCACGCATCGCCGAGGCCATTTCAGGTATCCATGAAATCCAGGGCAATGGTGCCTATCGCATCGAAAATAGAAAATATGATGCCCTGGTCAATCGGTTGCTGAAAATCAGAATATTCTGGAGCCTGTATCGGTTTGGCGTCAAATCCGCCAATGGTTTTTTTACCAGTCTGGGACCTTTTCTGGTATTCATTCTCGGCGGCTGGCTGACCATCAAAGGGCAATTGGAACTGGGCGCGCTGGTGGCCTTTCTTTCCGCCCAGGAAAGGCTTTTTGATCCCTGGAAGGAACTCATTGAATTTTACCAGGTTTATCAGGATGGTAAAGTGACCTACAACCGAACAATGGAATACTACGACTTTGAGCCTGAGTACGCATTAGAGCCCAAAGACCGTAAACCATTTGAGTTAGACGGAAGTGTTCAAGTAAAAGATTTGTCTTTTGTCACCGAGACCGGCATTCGTCTACTGGACGGCATAAATGTGTCATTACAGGCCGGAGAACATCTCGCTCTGGTGGGCTTTTCCGGTAGCGGCAAAAGCACCCTGGCGCTGTGTATCGGCCAGCTGTATAAGTATACCGGCGGCCACGTTTTAATCGGTGAGCAAGAGGTGTCCGACCTGACCAAAAAAGATATGGTCAACAATATCGGCATTGTGGCCCAGAATCCGTTCATTTTTGACGGGACCATCGAAGAAAACCTGCTCTATTCCTGCATGGCCAGAGTCAACGGAAGCGGTCGCGACAGCGAAGGCCTGCCAACCCTGGACGACATCATTGCGGTGCTCCAGCAGACCGGCATATTTGTGGACGTATTGCGATTTGGCATGAATACCATATTGGCCCATGACGAAAACAAGGATCTGGTCAACGTTATTATTCGGGTACGCGAAAACTTTCAGCGCGATTTTGGCGAGGAGCTGGCGGATTATGTGGAATTTTTCGACGAGAATAAATATCTGCATTACTCCAGTGTGGCCGAAAATTTAATTTTCGGCACGCCCAATAAAAACGCGTTTGCGACTGCCAATTTATGTAACAATCCATATTTTCTTAACTTTTTGAAGCAGGCGGATTTGACCCGCCCGCTGCTCAGCCTGAGCGCTGAATTGGCCCGGCAAACGGTGGATATTCTGGGCAATCTCCCGCCGGAGTCTGTATTCTTCGAGCAAAGCCCCATCGGCCCGGATGAACTGGAAGAATTTAAATTACTGGTTGAACGTTTGAGGCGCACGAAACTGCACGAGCTGTCCGCCGAACATCATGAGCAATTGTTGGATCTGGCACTACGCTTTGTGCCGGGAGTCCACAAGATGGTGGCCTTGCCGGCCATATTGGAAAATCTAATTTTAGAAGCCCGGGCCATGTTTCGCGAAAACATAGTTAAGGATGACCCTGAGGCGATTACCTTCTATCAGGTGACGGAATATATTTATTCTCAGACAATCCTGAACAACATCTTTTTTGGCAAAACCAAGACGGCCAACCCCCAGGCCCAGGAGAAAATCAATCAAAGCATCGTCCAGCTTCTGATCGCCGAGGATCTGCTGGAGACCATCATTGAAATCGGCATGCATTACCAGGTAGGCACCAAAGGTGATAAATTGTCCGGTGGCCAGCAGCAGAAACTGGCGATCGCCCGTATATTTTTGAAGCGCCCCAGGATTTTGATCATGGACGAAGCGACATCGGCCCTTGATAACAAGTCGCAAACACGCATTCAGAACCTGCTGGAAACCCGCTGGAAGAAAAAAAATACGGTTATATCCGTTGTGCACCGTCTGGATACCATCAAAAACTATGATCAAGTGGCCGTTATGAAAGCCGGTAAAATTCTTGAAATCGGGACTTATGACGAACTGATAGCCCGGAAAGGAATGTTATATGAACTCGTCGGAAAAAAATGAAAACAATCCCTCCAGCGAGTTGGAAGAGAACCTGGAGATCTTGAGACAGACTTACTTTTTCTCGGGACTGCCGCTTGAGGCACTGAAGGTTTTTGCTTACCTTTGCACCAGAGAAAAATTTAAAAAAGACGAGTATCTCTTCAGACAACACGAAGATGACGGGCGGGCATTTTATATCATCACCGGCAGCGCCAGCCTGGAACGCGAAGATAACGGCGGTGCCAGGGAAATCAGAGACTGCAACGTCGGAGAGTTTCTCGGTGGGCTGACCCTGCTGGGGGAGGTGCGCCGTCTTTTTTCCCTGAGAGCCACCGAAGACACCATCTGTCTGGTGCTTGAACGGGAAAAATTTACCAAAGCCCTCAAACAATTTCCGGACATCATGCCCCGTATCTTCAAGGCTGTAGCCAAAAATATCGATTCCTGGGAGGAGCGTTTTTTAGCTGACCGCGCCGACATGTGCGGAGAATGCATGGAAAACCTGGGGGTTAGCCTTATTTGACGTGCGCAAAAAAATTGTTTTCAAGATCGGTTATTTTGCGTTACAATGGGGCACATTCATCGGCTTTGGCTTAATGCCTTTGAGGTAAACCTTCATGGCCAAAAATAAAATCACCTTTAAACTTAAAAACAAGCTGTCTGAGCTGGATACCCTGTGCCAAAATTTAGAACGCTTTGGGGAATCCATCGGACTGTCTCCTAAATTTATTTTCGAAACCAACCTGGCCTTGGACGAGCTGTTTACCAATATTATTTCCTACGGATATAGCGACAAAAAAGTACACATCATTACAGTTGAGATCTCGCTTCAGAATAACGAGCTGCTCTTTAGTATTGAAGATGACGGCCTGCCGTTCAACCCCACTGAGGTCGAAGAACCGGATCTGGGATGCTCCATTGAAGAATGTAAAATTGGCGGATTGGGGATCCATCTGGCCAAAAATCTGATGGATGAAGTTTGTTACCAGCGCTGTAAAGAAAAAAATATTTTAACACTTAAAAAAAAAATTCAAGAATCTCAACCCGCAAAAAAACGGATGAAGGGCTGAACATATAGTGGTTGTCAAAAAAGCGTTCCGTTATTCCAACGTTTTTTTTCTACAACCACTTATACCCCAATTCCGTAATGCGGAACATTATTATGGAAAGCGGTATAAAATTTGAAACGCTCATTTTAGGTTAATTTGTATGGAGGACAGTAAATGGAAATTTTAGAAGAAAACCACGGCGGGATTAACATATTTAAGCTCAACGGACGCCTTGATTCCAATACATCCCAAGGGTTTGAGAAGAAGATATTTCAGGCCATCGATGACGGTTCAAAAAATATGATCATTGATTTCAAAGATCTTGATTACATTTCAAGTGCCGGCTTACGCGTTATTCTCAAAGCCACCAAAGCGCTTAAGCGCGAAGAAGGCAAGATGCTGCTATGTGATATGCAGGATTACGTGAAGGAGGTTTTTGAAATCGCCGGATTTGATTCTTTTCTGCCAATCGTCGGCACCATGGATGATGCCCTGCAAGGCTTTTAAACATTTTGCGGCCGGATGCAACCGCCGCGACCATTTAGCGTATACCGATCAGACCGCGCCTGCCAAGCTCCCTTAAGAATTGGGTGACCGCAACCTCCGCCTCCCGGGGCTCCAGTTGATGAGTTGTGGCAAAACTGTTGATCAGTTGCCGCACCGAGCATTTTCCGTCAATCAGCGCCCAGACCGAAGTCCCCAGGGCATCCAGCTGAAGTTTTTTGGTCTGTATTTGAACCTCGGGACCGCCAAAACGCTTAACCAGACCTGCAAATAATGGCCGCATCGTTACGGGATAATGAATAACGACCTCACCGCTATCCAAGCGCTCTTCGCTAATCTGAACGTTTTTATCCGGAATTCGATCGAGTGCTTCTGCCCGGCTGATTGACGGGCCCTTCGACTTTTTTCTAAACAATCTCATAATGCGTACAGATGTGGTCCAGCACTGCTGTGTCGAGGGGCTTTTTTCCTTCGGCTTTGACCCCCAGAATACGATTTTGGGCTTCCAGATGCCAGAGCCCCAACCAGCAGTAGGAGGCCTTGTGTTTGAAACGGCTCAACTGCCGCTGCCAGTCGGCAACCGGTGACGTGCTCCACTCAACCATGTCGTGTCCATCAATGGTCCCGGCAATCGGTTCGGCCTTACCGAAGCTGGCGACCGTTTTGGCGAACTGCACCAGATCCTGCTTGTCCAGCAAAACAGAAGCCATTGACCAGCGATACAAAATAACATGCTGACTGCCTTCTGCAAAATCAAGCTCATATTGACCGGCTTCAAAGCGATAGCTTTCCAACTGATACGTTTCGGGCACCAGCGCTCGGATATCGTAGGCCGCCCACAGAATTTGACCGTCCGAGCGATGGTCACGAATCGAAGCTAAAATGTCGACTGAAACGGCCTGGCTTGGATTGGAGCGTTTCTGAAAAAATTGGATCAGGGTAACATTGCGGCAGATCGGGCAGTACATAAGTGCACCCCTGCCGCGGGTTGAATGGGATTGCCAGGTAAATTCGCTGGCTTTGAAATCGGACAGGGCCGCGGCCCAATCTGAAGAAACCGGTTCGGGCTTGACCGATTTGCGGAGCTGTCTTTTTTGAAGAGCGCTTAATTGCTTGAGGTGGGTTGAATGGGAAAATTTACCTTTTACCGGCGCCCATTTAATTTCCATCACCGGACCGAGTTCATTTTCGATTGAAAGATAGCGAACCCCGATCTGGCTCAGCTGCCAGTCGGCGGGAATTTTAAACCGCATGCCGTACCAGGCGATCTCTTTCCATCGATTCAGCAAAGCCCCTCCGCTTTAACGGATATGGTCAACCCACTAAGGGAACATCAAACGTTAATAAATTGCCTGTATTTATCTTTGCCGAATATTTCAGAAAATTCAACAATATCATTAATCCGCTAGCGCGGCAGAAAAAGCTCCCAGCCACTATCTTGAGGCTTGACGGCTTTCCACTCTCGCTGTCGGAGTCTTTCCCGAAAGTCGAGTTGCTTGTGCTTATAGCACAGATGGTCTTCTTCAATCAGGGTTGTATTGGTGAGTTTGACCGCATTGCCCATTTTTTCTTGCTCATCCATGGCGTTGTGCTGCAGGATGAGGCTGATTTTTTGGTTCTGCTTGTTGACAAATGACCATTTCCAGGCATCCACGATTTTAAAGGGATCTCCCCGATATTCGTCGGGCTCGCCGAATCGCTTTTTAAATTTCTTGAGCAGATCTTTATAAAATCGTTTACTCGAATCCGCATATTTTAATTTGATCCTGACAATATGGCCCGGCTTTTCGCAGGTGCCATAGGCGATCAGTCCGCTCTTAAACCCCTGAGTAAACTTGATTTCAACCTCCTCAATATTTTCCGCATAGCGCACCGGCAGGGCCGTATCCATGATCACCCGATCTTCAAACGCTTTAATGTTCTGATTCAGAACAAATCCGCCAACCTGGTCGGGTGCCTCTGACAGAGCCATGGCGGGGTTCCCTAAAAGGAGCAATGTCAAGACGAGTACTGTCTTAGTTTTCATAACGACCTCTCAAGTTAAAATGGGTAATCTTCAAAACTAAAGCCCCCATTTGAGTTTCCGGTCACGCAAATCTTAATAGGTAAATATAACTCCGCTTACAGTCGTTGTAAAACCGGGCCCGCAATGAGCCCGATCAGGCGCTAATAAGCGAGCCGTCCCAAAGATTTGAGTATCAGGGTGACGCCCATGGCAAACATTCCGGTCAGGCCCATACCGCAGGAAAATCCGGCCAGCAACACCGGCGCATACTGGCGCCACATGGCCCCGTAACGTTTCAGGAAAAAAAAACGTCCCAGCAAAGCTCCGGCCACCTCAAGGAACATGGCATGCGGCAGAGTCTGACCCAGACCGCGCACCATACCATACACCAGCATAATCGGGAGACCAAACAGGGTCAAAATGGTATAGGTAATCACGCCGAGCCCCATACCGGCAATCACGTAAACAACATTCAGCGCCTGATAAAAAGCGGCATTGCCTTCCAGTGTCGAGCTTTGCATCAGCAGCGTGTTCAAGGCCTGCAGATGCCAGATTTCCTGGGCAAAGGGGTAGGCGCTGGAGGGTATGGGGGCCAGCCGCCAGATAAATTGTGAAAACAACAGGCTGGCAGTCATAACAATCGGAAATACCACGATTTCCGACTTGATAATCCCACGAATGCTTGTTCCGGTCAGCTCGATTTGCCGAAAATTAACGGTGGCTTCCCCATAATTGTGAATGGGAATCGGCGCATACCAGATCTCAATACCCTGATAGCCGAAATATTTGGCACCAGCAATAAAGCTAATCTCGCGAACCAGCGGCAAACTCACGAACTGCCCGGCAATACCTTCCATTCGGGCGGTAATGTAGGAAACGATCGGGGTGTAGATAAAGCCGTAAGCGAGAAAAAAAGGCCAGGGAAAATTGGGAACCAGCCAAAGGCAAAGCAAAACGTAAGAAATTGTGGAGAAAACATATATGCCGATGGAAATCCAGAAATTAAAGTCCCCCCGGCCGGGTGGCGGGCGAAACAAATCCCGCATGCTGCCTCTTGTACCCCCTTGCTTACCAAAGGAGCGCACCACATGCCAGATCCCCACAAACGCAATCGCCAGGCCCAAACCGATGCTGAAGCTCATGTAAAAATCGAAATTATTAGCAAACATCGTATCAACGGTTTCCATGCCCGGATGCCAGCGGGTCAGGATACCGTTATTATATAAAATCGGATTGGCAACCACCGTGATGAGAATTCCCACCAATCCGCCCATGACCGCCCAGAACGGCAGCACCATACCGATAAAAACAAGGCCCAGGTCCAGTTGAATCCCGGTGGCGACCGCCGGCAGCACCCCTTCGGTATGGCCGGTCAGCTCGACCCAGGGAATCGGAATCAGACGGATCGGTTCCATCAGAAACAGGCCCGATACGGTGGGCAGCAACACGTAAATCGCCCCGAAAACCAGCCCTATGACGCCGCCGATGGAAAAGACCCGCCATTTCCAGCTTTTTTTCTTGTCCTCGGTAGATTCAGCCAGGGCCATGGTTCCCAGGGCCGCCACCGGTGCCATGGGAAAAGGCAGCTTTTCAACATCGGAGGTAATCCGGAAAAGCGCATATCCCAACCCGAACTGATCGATGCGCTGAATGATCTGGGTGCCGACCAGCAGCAGAATCGGAATCAGCCAATCGCGGTGGAAAAACGTGCGTTCCACCAGTGAGGCGGATTCCGGGGCCGGCGCCACCCAGGTGGGGATAAACTCGGTGACACCCAGCATCCGCGCCGCATCGGACTGCACCAGGTATTGACTCCACAACAGGCCCTGAAACGGCGTGGACAATGCCGCTCCGGCCATATAATACAGCAGAAATATTTCCTGTTGTTTTAATTCGCTGTAAGACCGTTTGGCCAGTTCGGCAAAAAGTATGATGGTTACCCAGCGGGCGGCGGGTCCGATACCGGTTCCAATGACCAGCTGCAGATACATGCTGCCGGGCATCATCAGAAAGCCGATAAAAATCGCCCCGACCACAGTCTTCCAGTCAAAACCTTCCTCAAACTCAGTCGGGGTTTCCAGCAGGTCCCGATACTCTTGCAGTTCTTTATCTTCGTACATGGGTTAATCCAATCACCTTAAGGGAAACATATCACCGAGTTCAATTTTCCGCTAGTGGATTAAAAATCAACAGGCAAAGCGCATGGCGCATAGAGAAAAAAGTTTTGCTAAAGAACAACATCCCCATTTATTCTAATGGGGTTCAAATCATCGGCCGCATTTGTGCTGACGCCATCCTGCTCCTTACACCATGCGCCATGCCCTATGCCCTATGCCATTAGTCAGGCAACACCAGATAGCTGGAATAGCTGAAGAGTCCGATAATGGCCCAGGTGCCGGCCATAAATAAATCACCGATAATCAGTCCGATAAAAAAGTTACGCAATTTTTTAAACAGTTTAACCCCCCCATACCGCATACACAGGGCATTGCAGGCCCAACCAATAAAGAAACTGAACCACAGTATGCGCATGGCGGAGCTATAAGCCGTCAGGTAGCCAATGGGATGGATCGGCCACCAGTAAAAACGATGATAACAGATGACCAAAATCAGCATGACCACCGCGCCGGTAATCGAAAAAATCAGCACCCAGTCACCCGGCTTTGCCGGTGATTCGACCAGGCTGTAAACATTATCATAAAGTGCCACGGTGGTGCGCGTGGCCCAGTCCAGCTGCAGCTCTCGCATACCAAATTTGTAACACAGCGCCAGCATGGCCAGAAAAGAGATCAGCACCCCGGCAACCAGCGTCATGGCAATGGCCAAAAATATCAATCGATTGTTGCGCGTCTTGTCCGTTAGTTTGCGGGCATGCAGTAATGAGGGCATGAGCGATTCCCGCAAATCGACAAACAATACTTTCTGAATGACGGCGGCAACCAGGATTCCGACGCTGGTGAAAAATTTTGGCCCGAAAAAGGCCATCAGCCCGTCCATGGGCGCGGCGGTTAGGGTAAAATACGCGATCCCGCCCTGACAGATGACCCGCATGGCAACCAGGGTAAACATAAAAAAGGCAAAAACAACCAGTATTGAAAATAAGAACGGAAGGCCGAAATAATGACACCAGATGACAATCGCCAGGCTTCCCAGAACAAATCCCCAGAAGGCAAAGCGCGTTGACAGCCATTCGGATGCCAGATCGTCTTCTTTTTTAAAGCCGATACCATAACGGACAATATTGATAAAATGAAATCGCGCCAACCAGGCCAGAAAGAGAAAAAAGACGATGTAAGCGCCGATCATCTGAGTCTCTTCAGGGCGCGAAATGGTGGGACCGAAGGTGACACCCAGAGCCGCTGCCGGGATATTTAAGCCCAGTACACTGAGTAATCCAAACAGCAGGGTCCCTATAATGAAAAAAAACCAGAATGAAAAAGAAATCTGTTTGGAGGTTAAAAACGCAAAACCGATAAAGGCCGGATAAATATATATTTTTAACTTGAAAAACCCGGAAAGAAGGCCAAACTTCGGAAAATATTTACCGGCCAGAATCAGAGTCGGAAACTGAGGGATGGACGGATTGTAAAAGGCCAGCCCATTGAGCAGATGTAGGCAGACCGGCACCATCAGGCCGGCAATCAGAAAACGATTGGTAAAAAACTGCCCCAGGCCGTTGCGGTCAAGGGCCTCCTGCATGGCAAACGGCACCCGCAACAGTGGAAAATTCATGCGTTCATTGTATAGCGGTTGTTTGCTTAAAAGATTAACAATGCAGACCATGACAAAATAGCACAGCAGGACAAATATCGTCCAGGTCAGCAGGGGCGTTAGCCACACCCCCCAGGGAATCTGTTTAAGAACTTCAAACCACCCCAGTTGCCGGCCACTGGCAAGACCGTTGTAAATGCCGGTAATGGCATCCTGGCCCTGGGGATACCAGCTTTCGGGCAAAAGCGGGTGCAACACTTCCGACCAGCGATTTTCAACAGTGGCAAAATGAAAGGGTGCGGTGAGGTTAACAAAAAAGGTGCGCGCCAATCCGGTCCAGGCAACTCCGGACAATAGCAACATCAGGGCCCAGGACACCAATAGCTCTTTGCCGGTAATGAATTTTTGGCCTTTAAACACGAAGCGCATAACGGCGGTCAGGACCATCAACCACACTAGAATATAAAATGGCGCCAATGGGAAATGCCCGCCGCCCAGAGGCGTTGCCTGGCGGAATGCATTGTTAAAGGGGGTGATCAGACAAATTGCCAGCGCAAAAAACGACCCCAGCACAATGGCCCGCAAACGGATTTTTTCTCCGAATTTTTCCTCCTTAATGGTTGTCAGCTGTTCTTCACTGGAAGCGGGTTGCTGATTTTCGGTCATCTTTTCTGATCCTAAGCTTTCTTGTCGAATCAACTGCGCTCACGAATTAGCCGCTGATCACGGTTATAGAGGTTGTCAAAAAACGTTCCGTTAATCCAACGTTTTTTTCTACAACCACTCACGAACCCGCCCGCTGAATACAGTGACTTCATATATTGAGATATGAAGTCCCGCAATAGCGGGGCCTCGCGTGGGCGGCACGAAGATAAACACAAAATATTTTTAGTTTTATTTCGTGTCCTTCGTGGTAAAAAAAATATATATGCGAAAATCCAATGTGGCAAGATCTAGGTTGATTCGATACCCATTTCCTTTTCAGCTTCAGCCAGCAAGCGTTCATAGTGTTCTTTGGTTGATAACTCAAAGGACCGCCACAGTAAAAGTTGTTTGCGGATGTTGTGTAAAAAGCCTTTATTGATTCGGTGCCAGGCATTGGCTTCGCCTGACTCACGCGTCAGAAGGATCTTGATCTCGAGAAACCCGGGCTCATCGGCAGCCGGACAGAATTGTAAATCGACTTTCTGATTGATTCCGAAATCAAAAGGTGCCAACCAGACACTGGCCCGCACCTGCAGGCAGGCATCATACTCACAGGCTTGCTCCGGGCAGTCGTCAGCTTCACCCGTAATGCCGGGAGCCGTCTGGCAGCTGAAACCAAATTCAATATCACCGGTTGAAAACAATCCATGGGATACGTCCTGGTGGCCTTGAAAATACTCCAGCAGAAACCCGCCAATGCTGCGATGCTCCGCATAGCTCATGTAAAAGGGCAACGTGACCTCAAGGGTATTTCCCACGGCCCTGGGAAGTGTCCAGGCCCGGTTTACATCGGGAATGGCAATTTCGCCGGCCACCTTTGACGGGTACAGAACAGAAACCAGCACAACAATGATCACCAGCAGCATGGCCGCCACACCGGACCAGGAAGAATAATTAACGGTGATCCCCGACCAGAGCGCAGTCTCGGCAAACAGCTTGGCTGAGGTCTGGGCCAATAGATACCCCAGAACCACACTGATAACGGCCAGCGCCATGGCCTCGGCAATAAATAAAAAAGACACATGCGAGGGCGCCAGCCCCACTGAGGTATAAATTCCGATTTCACGCTTACGTTCATAAACACTGCCGATCATGGTATTCAAGACAATAAAAATCGAAATAATAATGGGGATGATAATGTTGGGCACTCCGCTGTAACTCATAGTGTTGCTGGCATGATATAGATAGGTTCCGCCCGGCTCACCGCTGAACAGCGTCAGTCCAAAGCGGTCTACCAGATTCTGAGCTTCTTTCTGAATGGAAATATTCTCCTGCGGTACGATCGCCACGCCTTTCAGATGCCCTCCGGCGGCCAGAAGCCTGCGGTGGGGAATGATCATCGTCAAATCACCGGGGATATGCTGGTAGAGACTCTGAAATTCGCGTACATCGTCACCGGACTCCATGGCTTCAAGCTCTTCTTCCGTCATTTCGGTGGATACTTCTCGTGGAAAAGTAGCCGGTGTCAGCGGCTCTCCGTCCAGGTCGGTCCGCTGCTGCAGTTTTTTACCCGAGAAGACCCCCACCACCTCAAAGGGCATACCCCACAGGGACACCACCGCACCCTGCGGGTTTTGCGGATCGATACCCAGGTTTTGCGCCATGCGCTCGGGCAACAAAATCGTGTTGAGTTCATTTTCCGCCAGCCAGCGCCCGCCGATCAAAATCTCATCGAGTTTCGAAACACGGGGTTCCAGATGGGAGAGACCCACCAGGCCCTGGGCTTCAAATGATCGGCCGTTATGATAGACCGGAATACGCGTTGTCCGGGTTCTGTCCGCATCCTCCAGCCAGACCCGCGGAACGCTGATCCCTTTTTGGGCGAAATTGTTGGTAATGAATTCAAGCGCTTGAGGAGGCAAATCGCGCCAGTTGACATTCTTTAAAAGAAATCCGTTATACGGCGCAGTCGGTTCATACAGCAGCCTGGAATGGTGCCGCATGGACTTGACCGCCGTAAAACTCATGATCGTAAAGGTTAATATGACCAGGGTGGCACAGGTCAGCGCGGTTCGCAGGCGCCGGCGCCTTAAATTGCTGACACCCAGCAAGAACGCCGCCACAAATGCTTTCCAGCGCCCCATTTCTTCGGCCTGGATCAGTTTCGCGCGGGTTTGCAGCTGCGTCATTTCGCCTTCAAACCGGAAAAAGATGATCAGCGTCACCATCATGGAAAGCCCCATAATGAAAAAAGCCAGAATCACCACCATCGGGCTGTAGGCCAGCCGAAAGGCCGGATGCACATTATAGATTAGCGCGATCAACAAGATAAGAATACCGATGAAGGCAATAATGCGTTTATAAATATTGGCGTAACAAAACAAAAGACGTTCCATACAGAAAGCGAAGGGAACAAAAAGGGCAATGTAAAATAAAACCCCGTAAAGCACGTCTTTTTGGGTTTTTTCCACATCTTCATAGACCCGTGTGGCCAGCGCCCATGAGCGAACACTGGCCTCTGAAGACAGGTCGTACATTTTATCCTCGTAGGCGGATTGCGCGGTCTTTAAAGCTTCCAGTCCCTCCTGCTGAAGCGCACGAATGCGCTCATTGAATATCCCGCGTTTCTCTAAATTTGAAATGCGGGGTTCCAACAGCGTCCACATGTCTTTGGCCACCCGATACTCGGTGCGATACAAAAAGGGCGTATGGCCCACGATGTATCCGATACCGGTGGATTTATCCTTGCTGGCGTTGATCAGAACCAGTTTATTGCGCAACACGGTGTCCGACAGGGTTAACTTCAATGGGGTACCCGGCTCTAAAAAGGTGGTCGTGATAATCGACGCGTTGGAATAATCAGAGATCCAGGTATCAAGCCTGCTCATAAACCAGCGCAAGGGGTCGGATTCCCGGCGACCGTCGAGAACTTTCGCTTTTTGCAGGTGGCGAAAGGTACGCGGTTCCAACAAATTGAACAGCGTCATGCCATTGCTGGCAAACATTACCAGGTCGGTTTCCATTAAGCGACGGAACATTTTCACGCGATAGGCGGCTTTACCGGTTTTCTTTTTATCGATGGTCCAGATAATGTTGCCGCTTTCAGGATCAAATTTATAGCCTTCGATAATAATTTTATGATAACTGTGTTTTTTATCTGCCAGTCCTTTGAGGTAAAAGTTGCCCAGGTGATCGACCATAACATAAAATCGGGCCGGGCCCTGATAGCAGAGCAGCACGGTACCGGGTGCCGGCTGGTCGGCAAACAGCTCACCGTGCCGCAGAAATTTAGCCCTTCCGTCAATAGCGGAATAGCCAAATCGGGGAAGAATATCATCATGCAGCCTGGGGGTTTGAGCCAGATGTTCGATCAAGCGGCAGACCACCGCACTTTGTTTGAGTGCAAAAGCCGTATCAACATGTTCAGGCGTATCAAAAGGCGTTCCCCAGCGGGCTCTGGCATCATGAGTGGTGACAAAAGTTAGCCCGAGAATGCCGCCCAACGCGGTAAGCTCCCCGCCCAGCGGCGGCTTATCGAGAAAATAGCTTTGCCAGGAGCGTTTGCGACTGGGGCGCAGACTATCTTTATACATGCCGGTATAGCCCAGCTCATTTTCAATTCGGGTGGCCCCCTGGCGCAGAACCTCATCGAGGGTGCTGTAGATAGTGGTGCGATTAATCCGGGGCCTGAACGGAAACGCCCACCCGTAATTGAACCCGCCAAAACCGTCGCCATGGCTGGATAAATGCAGCGATACGGCTGCATCCAGATCATAGGCTTTCACCTGGCTTCTGAAAGTGCGCGCATCGCCGGTCTCTCTGGCATGGCGGCGGACATCTGAAAGGATCGCCTTTTGATCACTGATGGTCTTGGGAATTAATTCCGAAAGTGCCTGGCGATCATCAGCCGTCAGGTCCGCAAAATCAGGGCTCCACATCAGGCGCCTGAGCACCAATCTTTGGTCGGTCAGTTTCTGGATCTTTTTGGTATTGGCCGGATCTTTCTGCTCCAACCGCAGACGCATCAGCTGTCGGGACACACTGTCTGATTCTGTCTTTAGACGTTGGTCGATAGCTGCTTTAATAATCCGGCGAGTCTCCTCATCCGGCTGTTTATTTGCAGCCGCTGGATTGGTAGACATGCTTTTTAACAGTTTGATGGTCTTGCTTTTTTCTTTGACGAGCGCTTTAAATGTTTTTTGTAATTTCCGCAGATCTTTTGATCTGGCAGAAATACTCCAGATCATCTCCCGCATGCCCGCAAGACTCTGGCCATGACCGCTGCTGGCAATCAGCAGCACCGATCGTTTGGGCGGATGTTCTTTTAGGAAGCGAGCCAATTCCAGGAGGGTGGCAATACCGACAGCTTCATCGGCACCCGGTGAAAGCCCGGCCACAGCAGCAGCACTGTCATAAAAGGCCTCCACCATGATCAGCCTTTCCTTGAACACAGGGTCAGTGCCGTTGACAAAGCAGTAAATATTTTCTGAGCTGACAAGTTGCCAGCGGCTCTGTGAAACCAGCCGCGCCTCGGCTGCAATTTGACCGCCGGGGGCCTTTTCAAAATCGCCGAACACTTCTCTGGCTTGCGCCTGTGGCATCCAAAAACGCGGAAACTGAAGCGGTGAAAGTTCGAATTTTTCCTCAAACATTGATTTGGTTGAATTTCCGCGATCAATGTAAATGAGTGCTCTGGCTCCCAAATTGGCGGCGTGCAGCCAATTTTTGCCCGAATCCAGTTCCATTAGAAGAATTGAATTTTTGATTTGCTTGCCATTTAATTGGGCCAGCTCGCCCCGGCCGGCATAAATCAGCGGACCGGAGAATCCGGGCGACGCAACGGTTTGAGGTGTCACGGCATTGCCGTTTAGAGGATGCAGGTCTATTGGATGCTTGCGGTTTGACAGGCTTAAGTGGCTTGTGGCATGTTGAATGACCGGTACCGAAAATCGGTAGGATCCCACATCTTTATAACCCAGCTTTTCAAATTTCTCCTTGAGATAAAGCGCTGCTGCCGCATTGCCGTCAGTTCCGGTACTGCGATCTTTTAAAGATGAAAACCGGCTGATGACGTCGCTAAATGCATCCGGCATGTTTTTTTCGGTAACCGCTCCAGTCGCGACGGAGTTAGACAGCAAACAAGCCAAAATAACTAAAGAAAACAATATGCTTATTTTCATCATATAGAAAATTTTGGATGGCAACAGTATCAGTCCGGTTCGGGTCTTCATGATCAAAGGAAAACGTACCTTATTAAGTAAGCTGATGTGCATTGTGCAAACATTTTTTACCACGAAGATCACGAAGAACTTGAAGAAAAATTTTTATGACTTCTTTTTTAACCTATATAAACTTTGTGCTCTTCGTGGTTTATTTCCTGTTTGGTTACAGGTCGCCTGATAAATGCAATGGTACTGACTAATGGCGTGTGTCGATCTTTCCGATAGATATTGACAGCTCTTCGCGATCTTCGATTTTGTCAACGGCACCATCCCGTATCCAGACCACCTGATCGGAAACATTGAGCATTTTAAAATCATGGGTTGCCGATATCACGGTTACATTACGTTCCTGGCTCAACCGTTTCAGTAAAGAGATAATCTCTTCACCGGTCGTCAGGTCAAGGTTTCCTGTGGGTTCGTCGGCCAGGATAATAGCGGGGTCATTGGCCAGGGCTCTGGCGATCGCCACGCGCTGTTGCTGGCCGCCGGAAAGCTCAAACGGTTTATGGCTAAACCGATCACCCAACCCCACGAGTTCTAGAAGTTGCAGACCCTTTTCGACAGCCAAATCGTTGTTCATCCCAGCAAAAACCATCGGCAGCGTAATATTTTCCAGGGCGGTCATTACCTGAATAATGTTAAAGGTTTGAAAAATATAACCGATCTTGCGACACCGCAGCCAGGCCAGTTCATAAGCATCCAGTTGCGCAATATCCACCTCATCGATAAACACTTTGCCGGAAGAGGGCTTATCCAGACCACCGATCATGTTAAAAAGGGTGCTTTTGCCGGATCCGGAAGGCCCCATAATGGAAATATAATTGCCCCGGGCGATCGCAAGGTTTACCCCCTTTAACGCCTCAACCTCAACCTTTCCGAGCTGAAAAGTCTTATAGACATTTGTAACACGAACAATATTGGTGGATTCTGCCATGATGAATTTCCTCTTCGCTTCGCTCCTTTTATTGCTCCACCCGCATGGCTTCAACGGGCTGCATTCTGGCCGCCACAATCGCCGGATAGAGCACCCCGATTAAACTCAGGACACATCCCACCGCGATAGCAATAGCCACTGAGCCGATCACAGCAGTCCACGACACCGCGGTCAGTGATACCAGGCCAAAACGCAACAATGCACCGATCAGGGCAAACAAAGCGCCCGCGAGCGCGCCGGCCCCGGCACCCGCCAGCCCCTGCATGCCGGCTTCGAGAATAAAGAGCCGCAGAATGAACCGATCCAGTGCACCCAGGCATTTCATGGTTCCGATTTCCCGAAAGCGCTCGGTTACCGCCATGAGCTGGGCATTTACGATGCCCACCACACAGACCATCAGCGACAGGATGATAATCCAGCGCTGTTTAGGGCTGGCACCTACATTGGTGTCTTCAAGTCCGATATCATATCCAGCGCGAATAACGGCCTGGCGCAAATGGCGCTCCTGGGTTGCCAGCAGTCCATTGGCCACATCATTGTTGACCCGCACAAAACTTAAAAAGGAAACGGCCAGCACCAGGCTCATGGTGGTGATTAAGGATCTGAAAAAACGAACTTTTATGCTTTTGAGGGAAATTTCAACCGATTTGGCGAGTGGAAGGACAATCAGGCGGTCAACGCTTTCGGGTGCTTTTTTACCAGCCAGTGGGATTTGTTGATCAGCCATTTTTGCGACCCTTTTATCCGGCAAGACAGCTATAGATGATCGATGGAAATTGATTCAAATCGGTGCAGCGGCGATGAACACATTTAACCCCTTGCCGGGTATTTGGCAATGATTAAATTCTTAAGGTATTTACAAAAGCTGCGCCATTATCAGGGGCAGCAGCGACAGCACGCGACAAGGCCAAACAGTAACTTGCTTTATAGTGGTTGTCAAAAAAACGTTCCGTTAATCCAACGTTTTTTTATACAACCACTTATACCCCAATTCCGTAATTTGGAACATTATTATGAAAAGCGGTATCTAAAGTGCCTAAATACAATATATAATAAGCCGTAGCTGTATCATTTAAGCAAGTATTAGTAAATAGGAATGGTTCCTAACAGTAAAAGGGGTTTTGAATAAAATCAGCGCCTGGATTCTCGATACGCCTGTAATTTTTGAGAATTATGCGGTGCATTCTATCAAAAAATTTCAGAATGGATCGACTCACTTCTTGCGAATCAAATATATCCCATCCCGCACGCTCAACATCACCTTCTCGACGCCATCAGCGTCTTTTACCTTTTTATTGAAAGCGGCGATGGCCTTCGCATTTTCATTGGTGATGGGATGTTTAAATATTTTATTTCGCCAGAACACGTTATCAACAAAAATCATCCCCCCCGGGTAAAGCACACGCAGCGCTTCATCTAAATAGCTACCGTAGGAAGGCTTATCTGCATCGATAAAAACAAAATCAATACTATTATCCGAAATTCCTTTCAGGGTTTCAATAGCCGGCTTCAATTCCAAACGAATTTTACGGCCATGGGGGCTTTTTGCAAAGTAGCGCAAAGCGATCTCGGCATATGTTTGATTGGACTCGCAGGTAACCAGCAATCCGTCGGCAGGCAACGCTTCAGCTATCATTAAGGCCGAGAAACCGGTAAATGTTCCGATTTCAACCGCATTTCGGGTACCCGAAACTTTGACCAGAAACTGCATCAAGCGGCCTTCTACTTTTCCAATACTCCAGCGCGAGCGTCCGGTCTTCTTCTCGGTTTCTTCAACAAGTTTTTGCAGGACTGGCGATAAGCCGTCGGTGTGGGTATCAACATATTGTTCAATGATCTTGTGCATTTTATTTTCCATTTTTAGCACCCGCCAACATATCGCTTTAATAGCCCGATGAACTAACCCGCTGCAAGCAACGGGGTATCCGGAATATTTATCGTCGCCCCAAGTGGCGTGGAATTAAACCCTTGTCCGCCTCCGGCGGATTAAATTTGACTGACTGTAGGTAACCCAACAGTGCGTGTCAAGTCAGAAAATGGTTGATTTAATTTCCAGGCTTGACTGCCAGACGAATTGTTGTAAGTTATTTTAGGTCGACACCCTCGGGTTAACATGACCCCTGCATATTCGGGTTAATCCCGGACAAGGTTTTCCATGGCAATAACCAACCAACCAAAAAAAAACCGGCACCGCCAGCCGGTAACTTCTGCTCCGGCAACGGCAACGTATGACACCGGCTTGCCCCTGCCACCGGATCACGTTCAGATTCAAACCATCACCGGATGCAACGCCAGCTGTATCTTTTGCCCGCACGGAAAAACCCGGCGACACATCCCTTCGGGCCGCCGAATGAGCTGGGATCTCTACCGCTCGGTGGTCAGCCAGTGCCTTGATATGGGTATACGCCGCTACTCGATATACCTGATGAATGAGCCGATGCTGGATCGTGAACTGCCCGAGCGTATTGCCTGCATCAGCGCCAAAATAAAAAGGCCGCAATATACCAAGGTCACCAGCCATGGCGGGCTGTTAACCGAATCCATGGCCAAAGGATTACTCGATTCAGGTCTGGATAAGCTTAAAATTTCAATTCAAAGTCTTAATTCACAAACTTACCGGGACATCATGCGCCTGCCGCTGGATAAAACCCTGCGAAATATTGACCGCTTTATGGAATTAAAGGGGCAGGGCGGCTATAAAAAACCCCGTCTGGAAATCGTCATGGTGGATTCGATTCAAACCCACGATGAGATTCCCGATATGCGGCGTTACTGGCAGTATCGCGGGATTAAATTGTACGTCGAGCCTGTCGAAAACCGCGCAGATCAGAAAAGTATCCGCAACACCGCCATTAGCAGCGATCGTCTGCAATCCTTTTCCTGGTGCCGACGATTAATGGAACAAGTTTATGTACTTTATGACGGACAAATGGTGCAATGCTGCGCAGACTGGGAGCAGCGCAGCCTAATGGGCGATCTGACCCAAGATCGCCTTGCAGACATTTGGTACGGAGAGCGCTATACAGATTGCAGGCGCCGTTTTGCAGCAGGAAACATGCAGGGAATGATTTGCGCTTGCTGCCGCAAGCAGCTTAAGAAAAAGTGAGCGCGGCGGCTGTTTATGTTTTCGCGTCAATCCATTTTTCCAGGTAAAGCACTGTTTGTTCAGCGCCATTCAGATTAACCGGCACGGTTCCGGAAGGCCGGGGTTCACCCAGCATTTTGTGAATATAACCGCTCAGAAGCACGGGTTCAATATCTTTGTCGCGAAGTATTTGCATGGGTATAAATTGGTTTATTTTGGCAGCCCGCAGCGGTTGTTCCTGTTGCTTTGAATACGGATAAATCAGAGCGGGAATCCGCGCCGCCATGAGGTTCATGCAGGTGTTATACCCGGCTAGGCTAACGGAAAGATCGGCGGCGGATAAATAGTCCAGAAACCGCTTGGTATAGTAGCGAATGCGAATTCCGTTGACCGCTTTGGCCGTCAGCTTTTTAAATTCTTCAGGTTCGCGAAACGGACCGACAAACATTTCTATTCTGATCGAATCTGTTTGGGCTATTAAAGGGTAGGCCTCCAAAATGCAGTTTAAAAGGGCATACCCGGATCGCCCGCCGCCGGCACTCACAACAATAAGTTTTTCATCCGTACCGATACCCAGCTCTCGCCGCATTTGCCGGCCGGCTACCGGATTGGCTTTTGGAGAGACAAAGCCGGTATAAACCGTTGGAATGCGGATATCATCCATTCGGCTGAACGTCTCATCGAGGGTCAGCAGCCGATCATCCGAATGAACCAGCAACAAATCAAAATAGGTATGCAGTATGTTTAAAACGCGCTCTTCATAAACATGCTGCTTTTTTTTCTCAACCAGAATATCCCGCAGGCTGCACACCACCTTCATATCACCGAATCGGCCCTGGCGAATTTCGTCAAGCAGGGGCTGAAGCTCAAAGCCGAAGGCGGTGCGTCCGAAGGGATAGAGTTCGATCATAAAAACATCGGGCCGCTGCCGTTCGAATAAAGAAATTAAAATTTCTTTGCGTTGGTGCTGAATAAATTCAACGGACCGATCAGCATCTTCCGCCATCAAAGCGGTAAACTGTTCGTCCATGTAAAGCCCTGGCAGGCGAACAAGGGTGACATGCCCGGGTAGTTCGACATCAACTTCGCGGCCTCCCGCAATCAGAATGACGTGATGATCTGAAAACGCCCGTGCGAGTTCAACGCTACGAAACAGATGCCCCATGCCCCAGACATATTGGCAGTATAATACGATCTTCATTTTGATTGATTGATTATCTTCTCTGCCTTTTCGATATTGGCGTGCACGTCCCGGTTTGCCGGATCCAACGCGATAACTTTTTGCCATTCAATTAAGGCAGCATCCAGCTTGCCCTGCATCGCATAGATCACACCCAGATTATTGCGTGCTTCGGTATCTTCAGGATCGATCTCAACTACCTTTTTATATTCCTGTTTTGCTTCTTCCAGCAGGTTTTGCACTTTATAAATATTGCCGAGATTAAAATGCGCGTTTTTGAATTGAGGATTCATTGCAATCGTTTTTTTATAGGCCGAAACTGCCTCTGTTACAAAGCCCTGCTTACCTAAAGTAACGCCCAGGTTATAATAGGCTTTAAAGTCTTTGGGATTTAATTCGATTGTTTTCTTTACTTCGCGCAGCGACTCTTCTATGAGACCTTTTTCCTGGTAGACCCGGGCTAAATTGCCATGCGCTCTCACACTGTTGGGCTCAACTGCAAGCGTTTTCGTCCACAAGCTGTAGCTATCTTGCCAGTCCTTATTTCGGTTTATCGAAATCATTGAATAAAAAACGACGATGCCCAAAATAATGGCGGCCTTTACGACGCCCGATCGGTTAAAAGATAATCGATTCAAGCCATATTCTATCAAAATCGCAATGACCAAACAGAAGCCAAATAACGGAATATACAAATAGCGCTCGGCAAACGGGTTATAGATTTGGATTAAATTATAAACGGGAAACAGCGTAATAAAATACCACCAGATCCCGAAAGATGCGGCCCTCGAGCGTCGAAACGCAAAAAAACTAAAAATGACCAGGCCCAGCACAATGATTAAAGATAATACAGGCCAAACATCCAAAAAGCGGGTTGGGTAGGAAAATACATAATCGGCATTCAAATTGAACGGAAACAAACTGAGTTTAATATAATCAAAAATGACGCCGGGCAAATAAATGATCCGATCGATTAAGCGGCCCCAAATCTGTGTTTCAACTTCCTCCGGATTGTAGATGGCAAAAAACCGCAACCATAAATAAAAAATGCTTATCCCCAGGTACCCCATATAATAATATTTGCGGTTTTCAACGACTTCCAGCACCCGATTTACAGAAATTTCCCTTGAAACAGGTTCTCGCAGGGTTAAATCATAAAGAACCACCATGGCCGGCAAGGTAATGGCCATCTCTTTCGATAAGAGCCCCAGCAAGAAAAAAAGCAGGGACAAAATAAAGAGAACTAAATTTCGCTTTGGCGCTATTGTCTTCAGTTTCATGTATAACAGCAAGGCCAGAAAAAAGAAGAAGGCGGCGATAAGATCTTCATTATAAGAAATACCGTTAACAGCTTCGGTATTGACCGGATGGCAGGCAAACAAAAGACCGGCAATAGCAGAAGATCTTTTATCGTCTAAAATAACATGGGCAATCTGATAGACGAGGATGACATTAAAAATATGCAGGGCGAAACTGATAAGATGGTAGCCAAACGGGTTTAAGTCAAAAATGGCGTAGAGCAGATAGTAGGACAGCGTTGCCACTGGCCGATAACTTGCTTCCCCGCCGGATATCTTAAAATAGGATGGGTTATAAAACGAAGAAAGATAGTTGCCGAATCGCTTGATATGGACATTCTCCACAATGGTGCCAAAATCATCGTAGACGAAACCGTTCGACAGAGAATTAAAATAGATTAAGGCGCTGACGCAGACGAGTAGCGAAATGGGTAACAAATGCGTTGTTTTCGTCTTTTCGATAATTTTATTTCTCATGGCATAAAAATACTTAGAATGCAGTGAATGCTTTTATGCTGATGGCGTCCTCCGGGTCCAACGCTTAAGCCATTTGGCCGTATTGGCGGCTCCATCTAAATTGACATGATATGACGCAGGCGATTTCTGCGCCACACTGCGCTCTATGATCCGCCCCAGGCGTTCCGGTGATAAATCCCGATTGCTCAACACTTTTAGCGCGTCAATCCCGGCCAATCTGGCAGCCCGCATTGTTTGTTCTTGATTCTGAGAAAACGGCCATACCAGAGCCGGAACCCGGGTCGCCAGAATATTCATACTGGTATTATAACCGGCCATACTGATAGAAAGATCGGCCGCCGCCAGATAAGATATAAAATCCGTGCTATATTTTTCAACAAAAATCCTTTGGCTTGCCTGGCGCCTCAAGGATTCAAAATCATTTTGGGTAATATAGGGGCCGGTATAGACACGAAGATAATTAGCGCTGCCGACAGATAAACGGTGAAATGCTTTGACGACAGATTCGAGCAGAAAGTTACCGACACTGCCACCGCCGGCACTGGCCACGATCAAACTTTGCTTCTCATCCAGACCCAACTGAGTACGCATTCTTATGCAGGCACCCGCTGCGGGCTGCTGTGCGATAAACCCGGTGTAGATAATCGGAATCTGGATGTCATCGAAGCGAAAAAAGGTTTCCTCCAATCTAATCAGTTCCGGATCTGAATGCACCAGAACGGCATCAAAAAATTGATTCAGGGTTTTTAGCGCCCGGCTTTCATGTTTTTGCTGATCCTCCTTTTCCACCAGGATATCGCGCACGCTGCAGATCACCGTGCAGGGTGAAAGCCTTTTCTCACCAATGGCTTCAAGGACCGGATCAAGCTCAAAGCGAAATGCTTTACGCCCAAAGGGATACAGCTCAACCAGAAAAATATCCGGCTTTTCTTTTTCGAAAAGCGCAAAAAGATCCTGTTGGCGCTTTTTCTTAATTTGATCGACGGATAACTTTTGATCCGGGCTTAAAAGTCCCTCAAATCCGGTGTCCATCTGCAGCTCCGGCAGACGAAATGCCCTGACGTGATTCGGATGATTCATCTTGATGCGCGGACCACCGGTGATGAGTACGACCTCATGGTCGTTCAGGGCCTTACACATTTCAAGAGCCCTGAACAGATGCCCGACTCCCAGGACATGCTGGCAGTAAAAAAAAATTTTCATTGGCAATTCTTTCTTAAGCACCCAAAATGATGCGCAATTCAGATCAGCAGGTATTCAATCTTCCTTAACGGCACAAACTTTGCTATAAAAAATGAAGTCAGGTTTTAACTTACGACGCAATCCGGTAAAAGAAAATAAATAATTGAAAGAAAATCAAATTAAAATAGAAAAAATCAAACTAAAGGAAATCGACCATTTCGCACGGCATGCCCTGAGCCAGCCGCCATATCAGACGGCTGTTCCCATTTCCCGACGACGCGCTGTGTCGCAGTTCTATAATCCATACGGCCGCCCGGATGACGTTGTTTTACTGGCGGCCCTGCACGGTGATAAATGCGTCGGCTACCAGGGTTTGCTGCCGGGATTGTTTTCCCACAATGATGAATTGAAAAGAATCCACTGGTCAACCGCATTTTTTGTGTCTCCCGATTATCGCGGGGCGGGCGTTGCCGGCCAACTATTAAAAGAAATCAAGAAGTTAAACATCGACTTTGCGGTCACCCGGATGACCGAAGGTGCCCGTCAGGCTTATCTTAAAGCCGGGTTTAAAGAACTGGGCCATCTCACCTACTATCAGTTAAGGATGGAAAAAGTTTACAAACTGGACACCATCTTACAGGAAGCGGCAGCATCATTGGCATTGGAGCCGGATCCTGCTGAAATATCAAAATTAAATTCCGGCGCCCGTCGGGGCGAGGGTGCGCTTTATCAGCGATCAAAGAAAATTTTTTACAACCGGATGCTGGCCGATTTAAAACCAAAACAAAGCGCATTTGAGCATGAGGCGGTCGCGCAAATTGACGCGCCGGCGCAGCAGATTATGCGGAGACACTTGCATAGCCCTCGATTTTTCCGCGGAATCGAGGCCATTAACTGGATGCTGAAATACCGCTGGGTCGTATCGGCCAAATATGAAAAGGCAGAGGCAGAGCCCTATTATTTTTCACGGGTCAGCGAGCTGTTCGACTATGTGGCTTTGGAGATTTATGCGGCTGACAAAAAGGTTTTCAAAGGGTTCCTGATTCTGTCGGTAGTGGTCAAAAAAGGCAGGACCTGGGTAAAAATTTTGGATTTTGCTTTCAAAGACCTCACTGATGGTGATCTGACCGCATATTTCGCACTGATTTACGCCAAAAAGTTCAGCGCCGACCGGCTTGAATTTCCGGCCAGCCTGCTGGGCTATTTTGAGCAAAATCCTTTCCTGCAGCCCTTGATAAAGAGGCAACAGCGCCTGTACCTGTTTTACCCCAAAACCCATGGAAGTGCGCTGGAACCCTACGCGGGAAAAATTGAGCTGGATTATTGCGACGCGGACACATCCTTCACCTAGAACCCAACTTAAAAATGCGTCTAAGGGCCCAGGGCTGCGTTGCAATTCGGTTTAAAATGCTCACGTACTACGTGTACGCTCCGCTTTTAAGCCGAATCGACGCCTTGCCCTGAACCCTTATCCACCTTTTTAATTTGGGTTCACTTTTTTTATTTCAGAAATAAGCGACAAAGACAGCTTCAAGTAGTTTATCCTCTTAAAATTTAATAGAATTGTCGTAACTTTGATTTCAAAGCGGTTAAAGCTGCGAAACGGGCATGATATTTTCTGATAGGCGATATGCAGATAATTTGCCCGAGATCTGGGCAGTGGCCCGATATTTGGGATGAATGCACCCAAGTATTAAACTGACCACAGCGTTGGTCTCATCCCAAATATTGGGTCACAGGCACTTAAAATTTCATATCGCCGTTTAGAAAATGACATGATCCGCTGCAATTTTGTAGAAAATTTGCGGTGGACACGCCAGGAGCGATTCTAAAATATCTAGATTAAATCCGAAGGATTTAATTTAGTTTGGTCAGAATTTGTTTTTGAACCTTTTTGACCGCTGCGACGCGCCGCTCGATGAGTTTTTGCGGCACTTTCCCCGCCATCCGGCTGGCTGCGGTGTTGGGCCGGTCATCATAGGCATAGATATCAACGAAAGGGAATCCGTATTCTTTGATAAAATCAACTGATTCTTTGAAATCTTCTTCGGTTTCTCCCGGGAAACCCACCATAATATGGGTGGAAATCTGCAAGCCGGGCACTTTTTCTTTTATAATATTCAAATACTTTTTAACGTCTTCAATGGTGTAGGGTCTTTTCATCAGGCGCAGCATGCGGTTCGAAGCCGATTGCACCGGAACCACGATGTAGTCTATCTTTTCATAATTTTGCCTGAAAATTTTCAACATTTCTTCAAAATATTTTACAACCCACTGCGCATTGAACTCTTTGATAATGATTTTATAAGACCCCTCGACAGCAAACAGCGCCTGGAGCAGCTCGACAACAGAGATTCCGATGTCCACGCCATAGCATCCGACATCTCCGGCAATGAGCACAAAGTGTTGAAACCCCTGGTCCAGACCGCTTTTAAATTCATTGACAATGGTTTCCAGCGGTTTGCTTTCCAGCTGCCCGACGGCAAATTTCACCGCACAATAGCTGCAGTTGCCCAGACACCCCGTTGCGATGCGCAGCGTAAACAAATCCTTTTTTTCATAGGCCAGATCGAGACGCTTATTTAAACGCTCGCCTTTGGCCTGGCGTTCCGGTTTATCCGGGAATAAGGGAAAACTTCCGATTCGATTGGGATCCGGGATATCTTTAAAGCGGATTTTGGCGGCAATCAGATCATCCAGAGCGTCGATTTCTCTGGGCGAAATAAAAGCTACTTCATCGAATTCTTTTTTGACATCCGGATTGATTTTGCCCAGGCAACCGGCGACCACGATTTTGGCGTCCTGACGCTTTTGTTCCTGATACCAGGTAACCGCTGTTTTCGACAGATCCTCCCTTGATTTAAGTGCCGCACAGGTGCTCACAATGATCAGATCAGCTTGCTTAACATCCTGAGTATATTCAAGATTATTGGTTTCAAGATAATCTGCTATTTTTTGAGAATCCACCGCTCGGCGCGGACACCCGGCTGAAGCCAGGTAATATGTTTTCATCAGATGCCTCTCGGAGTTGGAATTGACGTTGCGATAATCGGGTACAATTACAGGATCTTTGATTGCATTTCAAGCACTTTTACCACCTAACTTGGGCGTTTCAAATTTTTAAAAGGGTTTTTCGTCCTATGTTCAATGAATTCTATCGTTCGCTCAATTTAGGTATCAATAGTCAAATTTAGGTGTCCAGCAGGCTGTCGATGTCCGTTCGTCCGGTGATTTCCTTCTTATTTTTAGGCCGGGCGGCAAAAAACTGTTGAAAGCCGAAGGATTTAAGAATCAAAATGAATTTGTCGCTGTACTCGTTGAATGGAAAGCCATATTTTCTGGGCTGCATGTTTAAATTCTGTTCAAACCACCGCAGGCAAAGTTCGGTATCATATTTGATAAAATCCTCCCAGGCGGTTTCTGATCTGGGGATCAGTTTACCGTCGTAAACCTCGTGTCCTTTAAACGCCAGCTTGGACCGGATGCTGAATTCTGCAATGGAAATTTCTTTAAGCACCTGGGTGCGTTCGCGTTTCCACGGACTCAATGGTTTTCGTTTGTGCGGATGGGTGCGGGTTAAAATCACATCGTGGAAATGACTGTGGGCGCCGATTTCAACGTTTTTGTGCCGGCTGATTTCCTGCAGTTCTGCCACATTCATAAAATGATCAAACCGGTTTTCGGCAAAAGTCCGGTGCATATATTTTTTGGATTTTATAACCGGCAAATAGCGGCCGTCAAAAACGGGCCTGAGGGTGCCGGGTTTGATAAATGAAGTTGTGATAAAATAGGTGAGCTTTTCAGGGTGATCTTTAAATAATTGAAAATAATAAAATTGAGAATAGAGCCCATCATCAAAAGTCAGCTGATAGGCGTCCAGGTTTAAATCAAAATATTCTTTGCGGACATCGTGAACCGTAATAATTTTCATGTTGTCATCCGGCTATTGCGCGGTTTCTTGACTTAGATTCAGAGCATTAATTTGGTGAAGCTGCAGCCCGCTGTTATGGATATCCAGCCAGTGCAAGTGCCGGGATTCAATCAAACTGGATTCACCCGGCGCATACAGCCGATTGCAGAGACGATAAATTAAATTTCTAACGACCCCTTCGTGGGTGACCACCAGGATGGTGTTGCCGGGCCATTTACGGGCTGCATCTACCAGGGCGTTATGGCTTCTTTGCCACACACTGATGCGGTCTTCTCCTCCCGGCGGGCAAAACAGCCAGCCGGATCTTTTGGCTTCATCCAGTTTATGCAATTCTTCATCTATAATTTTGGCAGCCGGTTTAGCGGTCCACTCGCCCCAATCCTGTTCTCTGAGCCGCTGATCGGCTTCAAACGGAACCTGCAAGTGATGATTGATAATTGCGGCGGTATGAACCGCACGGCCCAGATCACTGCCAAAGATACGATCCCAGGCAATCCGACTTAAGCGCCGGCCCCAGCCATCGGCATCCTTTTTTCCGCTGTCTGTCAGGGAAGAATCACGATGTCCCTGAATTCTGCCTTCCCGATTCCAATAGGTTTCGGCGTGTCGAATGAGACCGAAGCGGGTGGTGGCTGCTTCCAAAACCATCTTGTTCACCTCGTTTGCGAGGATCGTCCCGGCGCAAGGTTAAGATCCAATATTACAACAATTATTTTACGTGGTTGTCTGGAAAGTTCCAGTCGTTTACGTCCGATAGTGATCTCACCACGAAGATCACGAAGATCACAAAGGCAGGATGAATAATTTGATTCCCCCTCTTCGGGTCCTTCGTGCCCTTCGTGGTTGAAAGAGACTAACTTGGGCTTTCTGCGTAACCATATTTTTTTAATTTGCTGAATAGACTCCGAAAAAGTTTGACCATTTCGGAACTAGTTCCAAATTGGTAAAACAGTCAAGAAAAAGATGATATTATTTATTTACAATTTCCCGCAGCACGGCTTCCATTTGTTCGTAGTTCTGATTCAGATCGTGCTTCCGGCGAACATAAGACTGGGCGGCCCGGCCCATCTGGTGCCGCAGTTGCAAATCATTTAACAGGCGCGCAATGGCTTCTTCAAACGCTCTGGCGGCAAAAGCCGGCACCAGCAACCCGGTGACGCCATCCTTTACGGCTTCCGGCACGCCGGCATTATCAAAAGCAACCACCGGAAGGCCGCAGGCCTGGGCCTCAAGAAATACCAGCCCGAGGGATTCCCGGATACCCGGGAAAACAAACAGGTCGCATGCACTGTAATAGCGATACATTTCATTTCTGGGGATCTTGCCCACAAAAAGAACGCGTTCCCCCAGCTGCCCGTCAGCCAGCTGTTTGAGTTTGTCCCGCTGTTTCCCATCGCCGGCAATCACCAGCCGCAGGGGACTGCCGCGGCGTAACAATTCACCGCAGGCGCGAATCACCCAGGTTAAGCCCTCGGTTTTCACATCCGCTCGAAACATGGCCGCTGAAAACACCACCGGTTCATCCCCCACATTCCATTGGTCACGAAGCGTTTGACGACTATCCTCATCAAAATGGAACTCGGCAGGATGGATTCCGGGCGACAAATAGCTCAGGCGATTTGCCGGCACAAGCCGTTTGAGATTGATCCAATCAACGGTTTTGTTGCTAAAAACATGCCGGGCGGCGCACAGGGCCTTTTTATTCGCATAAAAGCCGGCTATGGTTTTGAGCTTGCGGCGGCGTTTGGTTGCATAAATGCCCTGAAAAATAACATAGGGTATTTCCAATTTTTCCGACACGTAGGGCCCCAGCAAGTCCGGCGCCTTGTAATAGGTGTGATAGGTAAACCAGATGTCAACATCATTTTTTTTATACCGGCGGACCATGCGCCTTTTTTCACCGAGCAATTCCGGCCAGAGCCACGGCTTCCAGTAAATCCAGCGGCAACGCAGGGTGCTGGCCTGAACGACCTCATGGCCCTGCTTGACTAAATAGTCAACGATTTCGGTTGCCGTTACCAGATCGCCGGATGGATGGCGGTGTCCGAGCGGCTTAAAGGGTGCATAAAACAATATCCGCATTAATCAAGCGTCTCCTCTCCAGGATGATGAGAATGTTGGCATTCTCAAAAACAGATCTGCGGGCAAAATTCAGAAAATCTTTAAATCCTGGAATCGAAATTTTTTTTCCATGAGGTCCTCCATTTCACCGTTTTAAATTACTGTTATTTTTATTCACCAAGATTTTATATTATGAAAGTCCATGGCCCCATGCTCTATGCTCCATGCCCCATGCTCCATGCCCCCTGCTCCATGCTGTAGCCTGTGGGCTTGATTCCTTCCGCTATGAAAATCTCAGCTAACCCTTTTATTAGCTGTTTATTGTCAAAATCCTGCATCACACGCTGTCGGGCAGCCGGTATTACGCGGGTTCTAAGCACATCTTCGACCAGCATTTTGTGCATGGCTTCGACCAGCTGCTGCGGTTGGCCGGGGCCTACCAGCAATCCGGTTTTTCCATTATCCACAAGCTCGGGAATGGCCGACACATGGGTGGCCACCACCGGCACACCCATGGCCATACTTTCGAAAAGCACATTGGGTATTCCATCCCGATCGCCGTTGGGCGCGATTTCACAGCCCAGCACAAACAGATGCGCTTGTTTGTAATGCTCCAGAACTACGTCATGAGACTGGGTGCCCAGCCAGCTGCAATGGGCAGCCAGACCCAGATTTTCTATAACGGCTAAAATTTTTTGGCGATCCTCTCCGTCACCGATGAGGGTATGCTTAAAAACAACCCCTTTGTCTTTCAACAGTTTCAATGCCCGATAAACAGTGGGCAATCCCTTTTTGGCAATCAAACGCGCGACGGTCAGAATTCGATAGGGTTTTTCAGGTTTCGCAAAATTGTCAGGGTTCTGAGAAAACAGTTCGGTATCGATGCCATGGTAAACGCGATGAATCGGACGTGGATTGCCATCAAACAGTGTCTTCAGATAACGGCGGTTGTATTCGGTGCAGGTGACCACAAATTTTGCCAGCGCCATCTTTTCTCTGAGCTGTCTGGGGTCCGATGTATAAATATCTTTGGCATGGGCCGTAAAGCTAAACGGCAAGCCGCTGAGGATGCTCGCAAACATGGCCACCGATGCCGGTGAATGGGCAAAATGGGCATGTAGATGCATGCTCGGGTGGGCAGGCATCAAACACCGAACGAGATAGCCGGCCTGAAACAAATGTTTAAGGGTGGCCGATTTTCGCGTCCGCAAAAAGCGCTGCAGCGCTGTTTTAAACGCACGGGCATACGCGGCAGGCCTTTGAGAGGCCAGCAGACAATTATGGTACAGGAGCCGGGGCAATGGCCGCAAAAGGGTCTCAGGCAAATAGTCGACCCCGGCCCGGATCCGGGCGACGCTTTGATGGGTGAAGTTTTCCCGTGGCTGGCGCATGGAAAACAGATGGATCGGAAAACCCATTTTTTCGAGTAACAGGATTTCATTGGAAATAAAAGTCTCGGAAATTCGGGGATAACCCTTCAGGATCATTCCCAGATAAGGCTGGTGCGGGGCGTTCATGTTCGTTTGGACCTGAAGTCGTGGATGCGCTGTTGCATGGTCTCGATTCCGGTAAAGCGAAATTGTGAAATGGCCTCCAAATAGGGTTCGGGATTTTTCAGAAAGGATAAAATTTTGTCCAGCAAACGGGTCGGCTCCAATTCAGCCCACGGGATGTAATCGACCAGCTGATGCCGTTTGAATGCCCGGGCCCGAATCAGCTGTTCTCGGCGCGGTGTTTCCCGTGGGATTACCAGGCTGGGCGTTCCCTGACTTAAAATTTCACAGAGTGTGTTGTAGCCCCCCATACAGACAACCAGATCGGCAGCTGCAAATATTTTTTCCATTTGCCGGTAGAAATGATAACCCCGTACGCCGAGTTTTCTGGCACGTTTAAAGATTTTGCGGCGTTTGTTTTTGGGCATAAAGGGCCCGGTAATCAGCACGCTTTTGAAAGGCAGCGGTTTGGCAGCGGATTCAAGCATGTTAACGTAATTGCGCATAACGAGATAGCCGTCTCCGCCGCCGCCGGTGGTGACCACCACGAGCTTTTCGTCGGGTTTGACACCGAGCTCTTTGCGAATATTTCGCACCGCCTCCGGGCCGGGTATCTTGCGCGGAATATACCCGGTAAAGTACATTTTTTGACTGATCGCTTCTCCGATATCATATTCTTTAATCGGATTATAAAACTCCCGGTTGCCGTATACCCATATTTCCGAATACAGATTTTGCAAAATTTCATAGACGCCTTTATCGCGCCAGTCTTTTTTAACCGTGGCGGCATCATCCATGATGTCCCTGAGCCCTAAAATAGCCCGGGTATCGGGACGGGAGCGCTGCAGCCACTTGAGGGTCGGCAGCACCTCTTTGCGCAGGCCGAGCGGTTCCTTGTCCACGATGAAAAGTTGTGGTTGAAAGGTTTTGGCAGTCGCGGTGATAATATTTTTGCGGATATCCAGGGCGTGTCTGACATTGATTTTGATCGAAAGCGGCAGATACTCGTCATTGGTTTTTTTAATCATCCCCGGGATGCGCACAAAATCGATCTGCTCGGGAAACGAAAAGCGGCCGGCGATGGGAGATCCGGTCAATATGAGTATATTGACGCGGGGTCCCAGCAGGTGGGCGGCAATCGCCATCGTGCGACGGATATGCCCGAGTCCGTAAGTGTCGTGGGAGTACATCAAAATGTTATATGTCGAATTACGTGCCATCCATGCTTCCAATCAAAAATGTTACTTCAAATTTTAACTTAGATTAGCCCTTATCCTCAAAAAAAGTCGATAAAAAACCACGAAGATCACGAAGAACGCGAAGAAAAAGATGCATAGACTTTATTAAAGCTTTGTAGACTTCGTGTCCTTCGTGGTGGAAAAATTTCTCATTTATTACTGATGGGGAAATCCTTTACCATTTTGCTCAATTAGCTTTTCGATCTCCGCGGGATCCACATCATTTCTAACGCCAATTTTT
The DNA here is from genome assembly GCA_947259495.1 of uncultured Desulfobacterales bacterium. Taxonomy (GTDB): domain Bacteria; phylum Desulfobacterota; class Desulfobacteria; order Desulfobacterales; family JAHEIW01; genus JAHEIW01. The sequence continues at coordinate 306,666 of CAMYLV010000013.1, forward strand.
TTTGCCGGCACTCCGGCCCAAATCTCATAAGGACCCGGATTTTTTGTTAATACCGAACCTGCTCCCAGCACCACCCCGTCGGGTATGTGCGTGACCTGATAGAGCACAATCGAGCCATCATGCAGCCAGACGTCGGCACCGATGGTTTTGTCCTGCCAGAGGACGCCGTATTCGGCCTCGATTTCAAACAGCGGCTTTCTGCCCCAATGGATGTGATCGTGGGTATAGATCCGGGTACGGGCCGATATATTGCACCAGGGACCGATACGAATCGTTCCGGTACAATCGATAATGGCAAAGCGGCTGATAATAACATTTGTTTCTCTGCCCGGGGTCTGAAAGGCCTCAGGGGAGATGATCAAGTCGCCCTTGTGCACATGCGCATGCGGATAGCGTTTGGCTTCTGCGAGGCCCTCCTCCAGCTGCGCTGCCGTCATTGTCGATTGATGCTCAACTCCCATAACTATATTTTCCTATCGTAAAATCTTCTACACGCATCCGGCTGGGGCGCGATCGTTTAGAAGTCGGTTCGCAAAATGTATTCATATAAAAGAAGCTGGTGGTTTTTGTCAAGAAATGGTTGGAAATCGGACCTTTAGACAGGAGATCAAATCAAAGCCGTTTTTCTGAAACACCACCGCAGCTTAAGGTTCTGACATGCCTAAGTTCTTTATAAGTAATTGAAATTAATATATTTAAATATTTATCGGGTTGTTTTCAGATGTGCGCGCGGCCGGACTGAGTTTGAAAACCCATCGCTTTCATTCGTTCGATCAATTTGTTATATAGGGGTTGTAGAAAAAAACCAATTGCATTTTTCCGTTAATAAAAGGAACAGATGATGGCACGTTCAGACGTACATCCCGTCCATCGGTTTGAGCGCTGGCAGGTCTGGCCGGGTTCTTTTGCAAACCCGCCGGTGGACGGCAATTTTCCGGCGCCCGAAACAGGTCGTTTTGCCATTACCCCAAAAACGCCCGTTGCCTCGCTGGGATCCTGCTTTGCCCGTGAAATAAAGCGCCGGCTCATTCAGCGCGGCTACAACTACATTACAGAAGAAACTTCACACCCGGCTTCTATCCACGCCAGCGCTGCCTGGGAACGGGTTTACAGCACCCACTGTATGCGTCAAATTTTCGAGTATACCTTCGAACAATGGCAGCCGGACCTGCGATGGTGGACAGCGCCCCAATCAAAACAGATACAGGATCCGTTCCGCAGGGTCATCCTGTATGACGATCTGAAAAAAGCCGAAGACGATTTTGCCCGGCATCGCCGGCATTCGCGCAGGGCACTGGTGACGGCCGATGTTTTAATTCTCACCCTGGGCCTGACCGAAATCTGGCAGGACACCATCGACGGCTCGGTGATATGTTTGCCGGCCGGGCCGTATGTCAAAGAGGGCGGAGATATGAGCCGCTATCGCTTCCGGGTCAGCCGTTATACGGAAAATCTCAAGAATCTGGAACGCATCCATCGCATTATGGCCGTCCACAACCCGAATTGCAAGATCATCATAACCGTATCGCCGGTGAACCTGTGGGCAACTTTCCGCCAGGACACGGATGTCATCAGTGCCAGCTGCAATTCAAAGGCAACCCTGCGGGCCGTGGCCGATGAATTTACCGGGCGCCATGAAAATGTCTATTATTTCCCGGCTTTTGAAATGGCCACCATTTACCAGCCCCTCAGCGGTCTGACTTATTTTTCCGAAGGCCGTGAAAATTTTCACATCAACAAGCCGACGGTGAAATTTATCATGCAGCACTTTTTTCATTTTTTCGCCGCCCGGGAATCGGATGCCGCCGGCTGAGAGGGCGGATTCTAAATCAAAACTAATTGAGCGTTTCAAATTTTAAAAAGGCCCTCAATTTAGTTAACTGTTCGTACCCGGAAGTGTGTCGTCCAAACGGATGCTTGTTTCGTCTGAAGACGATATACAACAGAAGGGAGCCGCCTGTTAAGCGCAGGCCCCCTAAAGCCGCCGTTTCTGAAATGACTTGACTATTATTGTTCAATAATACAGATTCAGCCGTATGGAATTTGAACCGGTCATCGGGCTTGAAATTCATGCCCAGCTAAAAACAAAAACCAAGATTTTTTGCGCCTGTTCCACCGCTTTCGGCGCTCCACCAAATACCCATACCTGCCCGGTATGTCTGGGCATGCCGGGGGTGTTGCCGGTGTTAAACAAAAAAGTCGTCGAGTATACCCTGCGCATGGCGCTGGCCACCGGGTGCGACATCGAAGGGGTTAGCCGTTTTGCCCGCAAAAACTATTTTTATCCCGACCTGCCCAAGGGCTACCAGATCTCACAGTATGAACTTCCCATTGCCCGCAACGGGCATGTGGCGGTCGAGGTTAACGGCGCCACACATCGGATCGGTATTACCCGAATCCACATGGAAGAAGATGCCGGCAAATTGAGTCATGACCCCGGACGGCCCGTCAGCAGGGTTGATTTTAACCGTACCGGGGTGCCATTGATTGAAATCGTCAGCGAGCCTGATATTCGATCCCCCGAAGCCGCCGGCGCTTATCTGCGGCAGCTGCGCGCCATCGTCCGTTATCTGGGTATTTGTGACGGCAATCTGGAAGAGGGCAGTTTCCGCTGTGATGCCAATGTATCCATCCGGCCGGCCGGCGCGGAGACATTCGGTACGCGCACGGAAATAAAGAACCTGAACTCGTTTAAACACGTTGAAAAAGCACTGCAGTATGAAATCAGCCGCCAGAAGGAAATTCTGGCCGAAGGCGGCACGGTCAACCAGGAAACCCGGCTCTGGGACCCCGCAAAAAACCGAACCCGGTCCATGCGCAGCAAAGAGGAGGCCCATGATTACCGTTACTTTCCGGACCCGGATCTGTTGCCGCTGGTCATCGATGCAGCCTGGATTGAAACGGTGCGCAAAGATTTACCCGAACTTCCGGCAGACAAAAAGAAACGCTTTGTGGCCGAATATGGTCTGCCGTCATATGATGCCGAAATTTTAGCTGCTGACCGCAAACTGGCGAAATATTTTGAGGATGGCCTGCAAGAATTTGCGCGACCCAAGCTTTTGAGCAACTGGATCATGGGCTCATTGTTGGGTCTGTTAAATGCGCATGGAAAATCCATAGACCAGACGCCCATTTCCGCCTCTAATCTGGCCCAGCTGCTTAAACTGGTTGACGACGGGACCATCAGTGGTAAAATCGCCAAGACCGTATTTGAGGAGATGGCCGCATCGGGCAAATCGGCGCGCCGGATCGTCGAAGAAAAAGGTCTTGTTCAAATTTCAGATTCAAGCACCATCGAAGATATCGTCACAACGGTTGTGGCCGCCAATCCAGCAGAAGTCCGGGCCTATCAGAACGGCAAGACCAAACTGCTGGGGTTTTTTGTCGGGCAGGTGATGAAAGAAACACGCGGTAAAGCAAATCCGAAACTCGTCAATGAAATATTGAAACGGTATTTGGAAAAGTGATTTCAGGTTTCGTTTTATGACGATCCGGTTCATAGTAGCAGTCAGTTGGTGGTGGTTCGTTGTCCGTTGAAATCTTTCAATCCACCAACTGACCCCGGACAACTGACGACTAACAGATATTTATGGAGAACTATGATATTAGCATCCTTAAAATTTAATCGAATTCAAATTACCGTTGTTGTTATGTTGGTATTCGTTGCGCTATCCTTTAATTTTTCAGCGGCTGCGGCCGAGCCCAAACGCATAGCCCTGTTGCCGTTTAAGATCAATGCTGAAAAAGATATGTCTTTTTTACAAAATGGCATCTTTGACATGCTGACATCACGCCTTGCCAAAGAAGGCGAGGTGGATGTCATCGGCCGGCAGGAAGCTGAAAGCGCCTTTAAAGCAGCGGGAAGTCCGGATCCTGTGACCGAGTCCGGGGCGCGCACAATCGGCGCCCGCTTAAATGCGGATTACACCCTGTTTGGCAGTTTAACTGTTCTGGGCAACAGCATCTGATCAGAGCCAGGATCTGGGCGGCGTCATCACCAAAGTCAACCAGATAGCGACTCAAATAAACGCCGCCGTATTCGGCCGTCAAACCGAGATTGCCCAAAAAGCAGCCCCGCCGGCAGGGGCAGCCGCCGCACCGGCACCAAAGGATGACGCCCAGGCCCATCCCGAAAAGCTCCTAAAAGGACACGGCGCGGAAGGCGAAGGATCCCCGTTTATCATGTCAGGGGCAGAAGAGCAGTCTGCTTTTCAAAAATTCTGGCGCAGTGCCAGCTTTCGCCACTTAATTAACGGTATTGCCGTGGGCGATGTGGACCGTGACGGTAAAATTGAGACAGTGGTGGCAACCCCAACGGAACTGATTGTTTATCGCGCTGAGGCCGGAAAGTTTTATAAAGCGCACGAAGTCAAACAGAACGGCAGTCGCATCAATATCGGTGTTGATATCGCCGATATCAACGATAACGGGTATCCCGAGATCTTTGTGACCCGCTTGACTGCAACCCAGTCGGCGATACAGTCATCGGTTTTCGAATACGACGGCACAAATTGTCGATAACAGCCCCTGGTCTTTCCGGGTAACGGATGTTCCGGACCGGGGCAAACTGCTGCTCGGGCAGAGACATCGCATGCAAAAGCCCTTTTCAGGCCGTATTTTTGATATGCAGTGGAAAAATTCCAATTACGAACCGGAAAGCGAAATTAAAACCCCCAGAGCCATACAGGTAATGGGGTTTGCATTGGGTGATGTTCTCAACAATAAGCAGGAAACCGCTGTCGCCTATAAGGAAAGCGATCGTATCCAGCTCATTGATGCCAACGGTAAAGAAATTTGGCAAAGCAGCGATCCATATGGCGGCAGCACCTTATTCAGCGTTGGTAAAATACAGGACCGGGGGGAGGTCCAAAACCGTTTGTATTACCCCATGCGCCTGCTGGTCACCGATACGAATGATGACGGTGACACCGAGGTGATTGTGGTTAAAAACCATGATATTGCGGGAGGAAAACTCGATAAATTCAGAAAATTCACCAACGCTCACTTTGAATCGCTGGGCTGGGACGGACTGGGGCTGCAAACCCGCTGGAAGACGCGTAAAATTTCCGGCTTTGTGCGGGATTATGCCGTCGGGGATTTCGACAACGACGGCAAGCTTGAACTGGTTGCGGCGGTCATTCTGAGTGAAGGCGCCGTCGTGCTGATCGGCGAACCCAAAAGCACGATCATTGCCTATGAGCTGCCGTCCTGAGTTTATATAGATCTTTATCAAATCTGTGTTATTTTTGCAGTTCATATTTCATCAAGTTTTTGTATCGCTGCCAATCTTGAAAAGATTGGCATTTCTGCATAGGCTAAACTTTTCATCCCTATAAAACAATTACGAATCTATACAGGTCTTAATAATACTATTTGTTTCCAACGCGCCCCTCCCCTGGCGGGAGGGGTCATGGGGAGGGGGAACGCCAGATGGCCCCCAGGCTAACCATCATCGCAAAAAATCTTAGAAAAAATCAAACTGGAGTTGAGGCTGTTCTATGGAACAGACTAAGAGCTAAACAGGTTGAAGGTATAAAGTTCAGAAGACAACAGCCCATAGAAAATTTCATCGTCGATTTTGTTAGTTTTGAGAAAAGAATTATTATTGAGGTTGACGGCGGTCAACATGCCGCAAAAAAGCAAACAGATTTAAAAAGGGATAAGTTTCTTTCTGATAATGGTTTCAAAGTTTTAAGATTTTGGAATAATGATGTTTTAGAAAATATTGATGGCGTACTGGAGATAATTCGGAAAGAATGCTTGAAATGATTTCTCACCCTCCCCTTTATCCCCTCCCTTCAAGGGAGGGGAACCTGGTTTATACCGCTTGTCATAATAATGCTCCGAAAAAAAGGATGCCGGCATAAGTGTTGTAGCAAAAAAAACGTCCCGCAATCGGAACGTTTTTTGACAACCACTATAATGTTTCAATCCAATGCATACTGGAACAGCTCTTTTTTTCATAAAAAAACCCGGGGTGAAACCACCCCGGGTTTTTATTTTTTTGGCTATCTAAGCAAAGCTACAGCGTAACGCTGCTTTGGCTTAGAAGTTGATCTGCCATTTGCCACCGACATATAATTGGCTACCGTTAGAGAAAAAAGGGTCGTTGTCGTAGTCAGCCAGAAAGGTTTCGTAACCCACTTCGGGGATGAGAAACACGCCCGGTGCCAGAGAAATAACAGCCTGGACGTATGCTTCAGATCCGTATGAGGATTTAACGCCTTTCGCATCGGGATTCGCTGTGTAATAGCCATAACCCCCCTCAAAGGTAAGCTGATCGGTGAATTTGAAACCACCTATCAAACACGCCTGCCACTGCTTCGTATCATCAACGCTGGAGCCGCTGCCTTTATATACAGCGCCTGGCGCTGTCGGTCCCCCAGTAAAACTCCCAAACGCCCAACCGGCATCGGCCCAGTTTTCACCGAAGGTCCCGGCGGCTTTGACATAAGCCGGTCCGAAGTTAAAACCAACATCGGCGCCGAGAATATAGGAGCTCACATCGAGACTTTTATTTGCATCAGGGCCGGCATCTTCAATCTCATAGTATTGATAGCCGCCGAGGACAGTGAAGTTCCAGGTGTCAAAAGACATGCCGTAACTCGCTTCCATCCTGGGTAAGTATTGATCGACATCCCCGGTGGTTAAATTAGTGATCCCGCTTCCCTGGTTGGTGATGGCTGCAATCTGAAAGCCGCCAAAAGACAGGGCAATCTGGCCATTCCGCCTGCCGTAAGCCGCACCCAGTCCCAGCAGGCCGGCATCGGTGGCAAAGGCCTGACCGGACACAAACTGGGTGACCGGGCCGTAGTCTTTTCCGACCTTCAGTTTGCCAGCACCAAAATCCCATTCGCCGTAAATTCTACGGGAGCTCACAGAGGATTCATTGATACCGAATTCAAACTGGCCGCGGATGTTTTCAGCCTTGACATTGGCGCCTAAACGGGAGTTGCCCTGCAAATCCCATGCAACCGTTTCGTCATTATCTTTATTCGGCTTCCCGTTTACAAGGCCTCCACCGTCTAGATCCGAGAATGTGCCATTACCAAAATCCCGAGACTGATAAAAGGTGCTCATACGGGCAGAGCCGTAAAAGTTCCAATCGACTGCCATGGCCGGTGATGCCAGCAGGGCCACGGCAGCAATAACCAAAATAATTTTCTTCATCTTAATTTTCCTCCTTAACGGATAATGTTAAATTGAATTTAATTTGCCTAATAATTTCCTGTACTGCGCCTGATGCTTGATAACTGGGGATTCACCTCCTTCCCGCGCTATATTTGACCGGCATCAGCAGGATTATACAAAATGTTTTTCCCAAAACCCCTATTAGCCTAATAATAGTTGAACGTGCCGATGCCAGATAAGGAAATCATGACAATCATAAAATGAAGCCCATAGGATGTCAAGTTTTTTCGCAATTTATTTAAGATCATTAAATTATTGATAATCCGTATTTTTCCCATCCATATCAACACCCCTAACGGTTGTGATTTGTCCAATCCAAAATGCAATCCACATTAATATGCATATGACATTGACGGTAAAGCAATTTTTACCACGAAAGCACGAAATGATTCTTTTTCCGCCTGCCCAGTTAAACCTTAATTGTTTAACCGGGGTGTTTTCGCTTTTTCGTGCTTTCGTGGTAATTTTAAAGTACGCGCTTGAAAGATTTTTGCAGGGTAGCCAGATCCCAGCGGACCCAGGTGGGACGCCCGTGCGGGCAGTGGGATGGGTGATCGCATTCATCCAGCTGCGCAAGCAGCTGCCGGATCTGTTCTCTGGTCAGCGTCTGGTGGGCCCGCATGGACCCGTGGCAGGCCATCACCATAAGACATTGATCCAGTGCTTGTTTAAGACCCGGTGAATACCCCGCTTCGGCCGCCTTTTCCACGATTTCAACGATCATGGGTTTGAGATCGCGCCCGGCAAGCAGACCCGGCACCGCCTTGATGACAAACGTGTTTTTGCCAAACGGCTCAATCTGCAATCCGAAGGCCTTTAAATCCGAAACCATCTGCCCTAAAATGTCGGCTTCTCTGAAATTGAGCTCGAGGGTTTCGGGCACCACCAGCTTCTGGGCAGCCGACCGTTGATCGGCGGCACGCCGCTGCAGCTGTTCAAAAAGAATTCGCTCGTGGGCGGCGTGATGGTCGATGAGCACCAGGCCGGCATCGGACTCGCACACAATATAGGTGCTGTGCAGCTGGCCGACGACCCTTAAAGCGCTGAAACCCTTGCTGTCAAAAATCTGCTCCTGGTGTCTCTGGCTGCTGGCTGCCGGCTGGTGGTTGATGTTTGCGGGTTGCCCGTCATCGGCAACGGGTTGGCGGAAGCTGCTTTCCGGATAAGAGAATTTGTTCTGCCTTGAGGGGGGTGTCGCGCTGCCTGGCGGGCTGAAGGTTGTCATCGATTCAGCGACCTTTGACGCATTCTGTGATTCCGGCCGCCGGAATCCGTTGGCCGGACGCCAGTTGACTCTGTCAATTTCGTACAGCGCCTGGGCGATGGCGCTTTTGACGGCTGCATGCACCTGTTGCGGGTTCACGAACCGAACTTCGTTTTTCGTCGGATGCACGTTGACATCCACCTGATCAAACGGAATCTGGATGAAAACCACCGCAACCGGAAATTGCCCTTTCACCAGGCGCTGCGCAAATCCTGCAAAAACCCCGTGGCGGATCGTCCGGTCGCGCACAAACCGGCCGTTGACAAAAACATACAGGCCCCGGGAGGTGCGGCGTGTCAGTCGTGGAGAGCCGATCCAGCCTGAAATCGACAGGCCGTTGCGGTTCAATTCAACCGCATGCAGATCCGATCTGACGTCTTTGCCGAGCACATCCACAATTCGGTCCTGGTGCCGTGAGACGTGCGGCCAGCTTTTGACAACCTTATTGTTGTGGACCAGGCGAAACTGCACTTCGGGATGACCCAGAGCAACCCGGGAGACGGTATCGGCGATATGACTCATCTCGGTGCCGACGGTTTTTAAAAAATTTTTGCGGGCTGGCGTATTAAAGAACAGCTGTTTGACTGAAACCAGGGTCCCTAGCGGGGCACCGACCTCGGTAACACTTTTGACCTTTCCGCCTGCAACGTTGATTTGGGTGCCGGCATCTGAAAACTTATCGCGGGTTATAAGCGCAAAGCGTGATACCGAGGCAATGCTGGGCAGGGCTTCACCCCTGAAGCCCAGGGTCTGAATGGAAAACAAATCAGCAACGCTGGAAATTTTACTGGTGGCGTAGCGCTCGATGGCCAACAGCGCATCATCAGCAGGCATGCCCACGCCGTTGTCGGAGACCTGGATCAGGGACTGGCCGCCTTTTTCCACTTCGATGATAATGCGCGTGCTTTCGGCATCCAGCGCATTTTCTAACAGCTCCTTGACCACCGACGCCGGGCGTTCAACTACTTCACCGGCCGCAATTTTGTTGGACAATGTTTCGGGCAGTATTTTTATTTTGGGCATGCTTGTGTTTTTTGGTGTTTGGTGTTGTTTTGGTGCTTTGTGTTTGGTTTTTGGTGTTTTGTGTTTCGTGTTTGGTTTTTGGTGTTTCGTGTTTGGTGCTTTGTGTTTGGTGTTTGGTAACAGATCTTTTTCTTAATGTGTTGGTTTGGTTCTACTTCTTTCCTCCAATAGATTTCAAATATGCGTTAAGGCTTGGACCTAATTCGTCAATCATTTCCCTCAAAAAAGCACCTTTCTCATCGTTAATCAAACTCCGTCTTATGGCCCTTCTTATCCAATATTTTGTTTCATTCAAAGACCCTCTTGAAATTCTCACAAATCGCTTGTTCTCTTTCGGCGTTCCTCTGCCCGCTCCTTCGGCAATATTGGCTCCGATACTGTCTGCCGCCTTCACGAGTTGCAAACCAACTGTATTTTTTTCAAAATACCTCCAAGGTAGTACTATGGACCAAATCTCGTCACATAATTTTTCGGCCAGTTGAAAAACGCGGAGATCTTCAAACCGCAGAAAAGCCATTTTTTAATCCTCCTTCGGCTAAACACCAAACACTAAATACCAAACACTAAACACGATTTTATTCACTTTTTAAAAAATTTCTGAGGTATTCCGCATCCATCGGCGACAGATCGAATTTTAAACAGGCCTCTTCGATGAGCTTCGACGGTTTGGCATCCGGATTGTACTTGCGCTCTTCGGAGATCCATTTGACGGCCCTTCTGATGTCTTCTCCTTGCGGCTGAACAGTGGGCATCTCATTCTCCTTTCATTTTTCAGTTTTCCTTTTTTACCACGAAGTACACGAAGATCACGAAGATTTTATAAAACCATACGTTTAATGCCATTTTTCATAAACTGGACATTAAAATTCATCAACAAACCAATTTTTATTCCAGCTAATTTCATATAAGATAGTAATTGAGCTTGATGAATGGGCACAAGTTTATCTACACTTTTCAATTCAACTATAACCTTATTGTCGATAAGCAAATCAACGCGGTATCCACAATCAAGTTTCACTCCCTTATATTTCACAGGTAGAGAATGTTGTAACATGAATGGTATTTCAGCGCATTTTAACTCATGGGCAAGACATTGTTCATAAGTTGACTCAAGCAACCCGGGACCCAAATTTCTATGCACTTCAATCGCGCAACCAATAACCCTATTTGATAAGTCATCAAATCTCAATCTTCGTGGACCTTCGTGATCTTCGTGGTGATTAAAGACCCGGCTTTTTTTTGTGAAAATCAGTGGTCTGTTCGAAATTATAAGCCACCTTCAAAAGCATCTCTTCGTTAAAATGTTTGCCCAGCAATTGCAAGCCGATGGGCAGGCCTTGTTTGGAAAATCCGCAGGGAACCGACATGCCGGGAATCCCCGCCAGGTTGGCCGATAAGGTGAAAATATCACTTAAATACATCGTCAGCGGATCATCAACCTTTTCACCGATTTTAAATGCCGGCGTCGGTGCCACCGGGCATGCCACCACATCACAGGTTTCAAAGGCCTTTCGAAAATCTTGCATAATCAAGGTTCGCACCTGTGAGGCCTTTCCGTAATAGGCGTCATAATAGCCGGCCGAAAGGCAGTAGGTCCCGATGATAATGCGCCGCTGAACTTCAGGTCCAAACCCCCGGGAGCGTGTGCGGCGATACATTTGGATAAGCTCGTTTTGATCCGCCTCCCGAACACCGTACTTGACACCGTCGTAGCGCGCCAGATTCGAGCTTGCCTCTGACGGCGCAATCACATAGTACGCAGCCACCGCATATTCGGTATGCGGCAGGGACACCTCAATTTTTTCAGCGCCCATATCCTCGATGACCTTCACCGCATTATCGACGGCAGCCGCAACTTCGGGGTCCATTCCTTCAGTGGCGCTGTATTCCATGGGAATACCCACCCGGACGCCTTTTAAGCCTTTTTGTAACCCGGCCGTATAATCATGCATGTCTTCGGGAACGGAAGTCGAATCTGCCGGATCATAACCGGCGACCGCGTTGAGCATGACGGCACAATCCGTCACATTCTTGGACAGGGGCCCGATCTGATCCAACGAGGAGGCAAACGCCACGAGTCCGAAACGAGACACCCGTCCATAGGTGGGCTTCAGGCCCACCGTGCTGCAATATGATGCCGGCTGGCGGATAGAGCCCCCCGTGTCTGAACCCAGAGCACCCAGGCACATATCAGCGGCAACTGCTGCTGCAGATCCCCCGCTGGACCCGCCCGGAACCCGGGCCAGATCCCAGGGGTTGCGGGTATTCTTAAAACCTGAGTTTTCAGTGGATGAGCCCATGGCAAATTCATCCATGTTCGTTTTGCCCAGTATCACGGCCCCCCGGCGCTGAAGCTTCTGAATAACCGTCGCACTGTATGGCGGAATGAAATTCTCAAGTATCTTAGACGCACATGTTGTCTCAACCCCCCGGGTGCAGATAACATCCTTAACCGCAAGCGGAATTCCGGCCAGGGATTCACAATGGCCGCGGGCAATTTTTTCATCCGCTGCTCTGGCCTGTTCCAGGGCAGTATTTTCCGAAACCGTTAAAAAAGCATCCACGCTGTCTTCAACCGCGTTGATGCGGTCCAAAACCGCCCGGGTCAACTCAAAGGATGAAATTTCTTTTTGTTTTAAACGGCGGTGCGCCTCTTCTATGGTTAACTCATGCAATTTCACTAGAAATTTCCCCTTACCATTGCTCTATCACGACATCTCAATTTTTTTCAGGTTGGAATAAAAAAAGTCTTAAACCACGAAGATCACGAAGAACTCGAAGAATGCATTCAAGACAATTATCTAAACCTTTGTGAACTTCGTGTCCTTCGTGGTGAAAAAATTGTGGCCCGGAGCTGGGAAAGTCTAAATTTAAATACCTAATTTTTAAAACCGATCTCATCCGACGACTTTCGGAACCACAAAGCTCCCCTCTTCGCTTTCGGGGGCATTGGCCAAAACGCGCTCCCGATCAAGGTGCTGCCTTGGCTCATCGTCACGGAAGGCATTGGTCAGGGAGATGGCATGTGAAGTCGGTTTTATGCCTTCGGTATCGACCTGATTCAATTTTTCAATATAACCCAGGATCTCGTCAATTTGCCCGGCAAACTTATCGATGGAATCCGCATCCAGATCCAGACGCGCAAGCCGGGCGACGTACAAAACTTCTTCTTTGGTTATCTTCATTAACAATCCCTTATGCATTGGTTATGGCTAAAACCACGAAAACACGAAAGCAAAAAAACACGAAAATTAATTCACAATTCGTTTAATTTCTAATGATGGATTATTTCCGTGCCTGAATTTTGCATTAATTTTCATGCAAATTCAGGTGGTAATTCATTGACGCAGGACCAGGATCGGTTTGAGCCCGTCTTTTTTTAATTTATCCAAGATGGGACGCGCCTCGAATTTGCTTTTATACGATCCGATGCGAACCCTGAACCAGATGCCTTTTCCCGGGACCTTTCCGATCGCCCGGTATGCCGGGTAGCCGCGTTTTTTTAATTTTTGGATCAGTCGATCCGCATCCCTGGCGTTTCGTACCGCGGCGGCCTGGATCGTGTAGGTCGGACCTGTGGCGTTTGTTTGTGCAACGGCAGCAACCTTTCCCTTGGTTGGCGTTTTTGGCTGCGAACGTTCAGGCGGTTTGGATTTTTCCGGTGTTTTTAAGCGAGGGGCGGCTTTTCCAGCCGGCTTTTCTGCCTTGCGCTCGGCAACTTTCGGCTTTGGCAGGACCGCCACTTTTGTGTCCTCTTTGTTTTCTTTAAGAGCCTCATAAAAATCAAGTTTGGTTTTATCTTTTACGGCGGCCCCATCCTTTTGCGGCGGGGTCTTGACCGGCTTTGCGGGGTCGGCTTTTTCGGTGGCAGCCAATTTTTTCTCAAGCGCCGCCAGATTAAATTTTACCGGAGCCGTGCCCCTGCCCACCAAAACCCCCAGTACAAACATCCAGGCACACAGAAAAAAAATCAAAAACAACCAGCCGGCAATTTTTCCGCGGGTCAGGACGATAAAGGGTTTCTTGAATTCCGGCGCTTTGCGTTTATTTTTTTTTCGCACTTCGGTTTATCCATCAACAAATTTCATAAAATCCGCCGGGAAATTGCGCCTCTGCTGGCATTGGCAATCCGGATCGGAGCAACGGGTAAAAGATGGTACCTGAATTTTACACGAGTCCTCCAGAGGCTGACAAGTCGGAGGCTTTCATCCTTATCAAAAAATTAAATCTTCTTCACCTGGATGTTGCACGAGTCCTCCAGAGGCGGACAAGTCGGAAACTTTCATCCTTATCAAAAAATTAAATCTTCTCATTAATTTTCATGCAAGATTCAGGTGGTACTACATCCGATCCGGGGCAGACACGCCCAGCAGCGTCAGCCCGTTCCTGATGACCTTTTGAACCGCTAAAATAAGATTGAGCCGGCCGCAGCGCACTAAAGCGTCATCGGTTAATACCCGGTGCTTATTGTAGTAAGTATGAAAAGCGGATGCAAGCTCCATCAAATAATAGGTCACACGATGCGGCTCCATACTTTTGGCACTGCCGGCCAGGATGTCCGGATAGCGCGCCAGGGCTTTGATCAGATCAATTTCTTCGGGCTCCGTTATGTGGGCAACAGCCTGGTCGTTCCAGGAAATCTCATCTGCTCCCTGCTCGGTGCCCTTGCGCATAATACTGGCGATACGGGCATGCACATATTGAACATAATAAACCGGATTGTCATTGGTTTTTTGCTTGGCGATTTCCAGATCAAAGTCAAGCGTGCTCTCATAATGACGCGTCAGAAAAATAAAGCGCGCCGCATCACGGCCCACTTCGTTGATGACGTCTCTTAAGGTTTCAAATTCACCCGCCCGGGTTGACATGGCCATAGGCTCACCTGCCCTGAGCAAATTCACCAGTTGCACCAAAATCACGTCAAACTGGCCCCGCCGATGCCCGCAGGCTTCAATCGCCGCCTTCATTCGGGGAATATACCCATGATGGTCCGCCCCCCAGACATCGACCACCCGTTCAAAACCACGGTCGTACTTGTCTTGGTGATAGGCAATGTCGGAGGCAAAATAGGTGGTTTCACCATTTGCCTTGACCACCACGCGGTCTTTTTCATCACCAAAATCGCTGGTTTTAAACCACAGGGCGCCCTCTTTTTCGTAAATGATACCCTGCTTGCGAAAATGTTTCAGAATCTCATCCACCCGACCGCCATCATACAGGCTCTGCTCACTGAACCAGCAGTCAAATTCCACCCCGAACAATTTCAAATCGTCCCGAATGCCGTCCAGTATTTTATCGGCTGCAAAACGCGCGCATTCCATAATGGCGTCTTCTTCCGGCTGACCTAAAAGGCCATCGCCCTTTTGCGTTTTGATATCGGCGGCCAGATCACGAATGTAGGCCCCTTGATAACATTCTGCGGGAAATTCCACTTTCTGGCCGGACAACTCCCGGTAGCGCAAAAAAACCGACCGCCCCAGGGTCCGGATCTGCCGGCCCGAATCGTTGATGTAATATTCTTTTTGGACAGCATAGCCGCAAAAGGCAAGAATATTGGCCACCGCATCCCCCACGGCCGCTCCGCGGCCGTGTCCGACGTGCAACGGTCCAGTGGGATTCGAACTCACAAATTCGACCTGAAATTTCTGGCCCTGGCCGATGTCGGCAGCGCCGTAAGCGGTATCGGCGTCAAGGATCTCGCGCAAAACCGGATGCCAGGCCGTTGGATGGACAAAAAAATTAATAAAGCCTGGGCCGGCGATTTCAGTCTTGGCAATCAATTCCTGCGGATCTTGCAGGTGAGCGATGATGGCGTCTGCAATTTTACGCGGTGCCATTTTTTGGATGGATGCCATCACCAGGGCGATATTGGTGGAAAAATCACCGTGGGCCTCAGCCCGGGGCTCTTCAACTTCAACCTCAGGAATGTCTGCTGATGGCAAATCCCCTTTTTGGTGGGCCCGCCCGGCAGCGTTGATAATTAGATTTTTTATTTTTTGCTTCATGTCATGTGTCGTGATAAATAAAGACTTTTCCACACCAAGTCAAGATGCTTTGCCCCTTCGCGGTGTTTGATCTCAGCAGTTGCCTAAAAGATCGGTATCCATAAATTTCATTTGCCTGATATGTCTTTAAGTGTTAAGTTTCAGCACTTTAAAAGACAAGAGGCATTATTGGGAGGGGAATCCAACTGCAAAAACGCATCTGATCAAAACATCATTATGACTTGAGGAAACCAAATTGGACCTGAAGCAAAAACGTGTCCTGGTCACGGGCGCCTGCGGTACGGTGGGCAGGGAGTTGGTTCGTCAGCTCCTGGAGCAGCAGCAGGCCGGAGAACTCATCGCTCTGGATAACAACGAAAGCGAGTTGTTTTTTCTGGAGCAGCAATTTTCTGAATACACCCAGACATCCTTCTTTATAGCCGATATTCGCGACAGAGACCGGTTGAGCGACAAAATGAAGGGCATCGATTGGGTGTTTCACACAGCAGCTTTTAAACATGTCCTCCAGTGTGAGCGGTCCCCTTTTGAAGCGGTTCAGACCAACATCCTGGGCGTTCAAAATATCATATATGCGGCTATCGAAAACAACGTTGAGAGGGTTATTTTCACCAGCTCGGATAAGGCGGTCAATCCCACCAATGTTATGGGTACATCGAAATTGATGGGAGAGCGCTTGATCACGGCGGCGAACAGCAGCCTGCGGGGAGAGAGACCCGTTTTTGCCTCCACCCGGTTTGGCAATGTCTTAGGCTCCCGCGGCTCGGTCATCCCCATTTTTCGGGACCAGATCCGTCACGGCGGGCCGGTCACATTAACCGATCCTGAGATGACCCGATTTATTATGAGTATCGAGGAAGCCGTTCGGCTGGTCATCGACTCTGGGAATATGTGTCGGGGGGGCGAAGTATTCGTTACCAAGATGCCGGCCATCCGCATACAGGATTTGGCCGAGGTCATGGTCGATAATCTAGCACCTATCTATGGCCGCGAGGCCAAGGATATAGAAATCAAAAATGTCGGCCACCAGCCGGGTGAAAAGTTATATGAAGAACTGCTCAACCAGGAAGAGACCAGACGCTCCTGGGAGCTGACCCGTTACTTCGTCGTTTTTCCAGCCTTTAGAGAAATTTACCGCGATATCGATTTCGAATATCCGGAACTGGCATCAAAAGAAGTCACCAGCGCGTATCACTCCGGTACGGAAACTCCGCTATCAAAAACCCAGTTAGCTGCGTTTCTCGAAAAAAACAAACTCTTAAAACCGGAATAGTGGAATAACGGAACTTTGGAATATTGGGTATATAATGGAACAAATTGAGAAATTGTGAGATTAATCAGATAATAAGGTTATGGATCGAAAAAACATCAACCGCGGTTTCAGGAAACTTAGGGTTTGGCAAGACTCTGTTGCGCTTTATGTTTTAGCTTACAAAATATTTTCCAATTTTCCATTCGAAATTAAGAAAGTTGCCTCAAACAGCATCGATGCTGCTCATAGTATTTCAAGAAATATCGCAGAAGGCTATTGTCGACGTAGCTTGAAAGAGTATTTAAATCATCTCAATTTTGCTCTTGGCAGCTGTGGAGAATTTCACTCTTGCTATGTAAGCTGCCATTTTGCGGATCAAATCGCGCGTGATGAGTTTGAACAATTGGATAAACTCCACTACAAAGTCGAGAACCAATTAATCAAGCTGATTGAGTCTCTTCAAAAAAAACAAGAAGACAAACAATGGGAGAATAATTTTCACGTTAAATTCCAGAATATTTAAGTTGTTTTTTTAATCATTAATCCAACTTTCCGTTATTCCAATATTCCAGGCATTGAGCATTAACGAAAATACCATTAAGAACAACTGATTTGTATAAATTTTCTAATATCTTAGAATTTAAATAAGCAAATATGAGGAATAGTTAATGCGAGTTTTGATACTGGGGGGAGATGGTTATCTGGGATGGCCGACCGCCATGCACCTCACAACTCAAGGTCATGAAGTCGCTGTGGCCGACAATTACCTGCGCAGAAGATTGTGCCGGGAGGAGAAGGTGGATTTTCTGAATGATGTCCCGGATCTGGATGAACGCGCAGCCCTCTGGCAATTGATTTCGGGACATCGAGTGGCAGTCCATGTTGGAGATCTGAACGAGTGGGATTTTGTCGCCGAGGTGTTCGATAAATTTCGCCCGCAGGCCATTATACACTACGCCGAGCAGCCCGCAGCCCCCTATTCTATGCTCAGTCGAAAGACCGCCACCCTGACATTGCACAATAATTTGTCTGTGACGGCCAACGTCATTTTTGCAGTGCGGGAATTTTGTCCGGATGCGCACATCGTTAAACTGGGGACCATGGGAGAATACGGCACCCCCAATATTGACATCGAAGAAGGCTGGTTGGATGTTGAGCACAAAGGGCGGCGGCATAAATTTTTATATCCGCGGCAGGCCGGCAGCCTGTATCACACCACCAAAATCATGGACACCGATCTGTTGTGGTTTTACGTGCGCACCTGGGGATTGCGGGTGACCGACCTGATGCAGGGCCCGGTTTACGGTCTTTTTACCGATGAAACCGAAAAAGATGAAGGCCTGTTGCCCTTTTTTAATTATGACGAAATTTTCGGCACCGTGCTGAACCGCTTTGTGGTTCAGGCCGTTGCCGGGCACCCGCTCACGGTATACGGGAAGGGCGGTCAGACCCGGGGTTATCTAAACATAAAAGACACCCTGAATTGTGTGCGCCTGTCAGTTGAAAATCCAGCCAAAAATGGGGAGCTTCGAATTTTTAATCAGTTTACAGAAACATTCAGTGTCAATGATCTGGCTGCCAAAGTTAAAGATAGTGGAAACAAGATTGGATTAAAAGTGGATATTCAGCATGTCGAAAACCCGCGCCTGGAAGCTGAAGCGCATTATTATAATCCCTGCCACACGGGTCTTCTCGATCTGGGCTTATCGCCCCATTATTTATCTGAGGATGTCCTGGTTGAAATGATGGAATATGTCATTAAATACAAACAGCAAATTAAGCACGACCAAATTTATCGCAATGTAAAATGGGTCTAGCATCCTCGAGGTTCAACGATGCATCACTTTATTTTATGGCGATATCAAGAAAATTGAAAACTGGCTCTGCCGGTTGCAGACGATCATAAATAAGAAAAGTGAAATGTCAGCCGCTAAAAGCAAAAAATCAAAACGCAGCAAAAAGAATAAATCATCCGAAAAGGTTTCTGAGATCAAGCAGGCTGATTTAACGCGTGACTCAAAACAGGATATTGTTTTCAAGTATGCCTTAACCGGTCTGATATTTATTTATCTGCTTTACTACCTCTTTCAGCTATATGCTTCTCTTGAAAACACTTTTTTTTGGGCAGACGAAAATAAGCATGCCTATATTAGCTCTCTGGTTTACAAGACCCACCAGATCCCCAAGATCTTACCGGATGACCTGTATGGCGATTATCGGTGGTCATACCCGCCTTTATTACATATTTTAGGGGCAACTTTTATGGCAATGGCGGGACCTTCTGCCCTGAAATTTTTCAATCTAATACTGCTTTTAATTTTCCTGCCATCTTTTTATATCCTGATTCAAAAATACTATGGACGCAGCGAAGCACTGATTGCCTGTTTGCTGACCACCCTGGCGCCGGTTCTGGCAATCAACACGGTCCGTTTTAACACCGAAATGCTGTCAATGCTGTGTATCTTCTTCTCGTTTTTCTATCTGCTGGTGGCATTGAAGAAGTCCGATAAATTCCATGCCGTGATTTCCGGCTTATTTACTGGATTGCTGATGCTAAGCAAGCAGGTCGGATTTGTGGTTTTTGGTTTTTACGGTTTGCTTTTATTGTGGTTTCTTTGGAAAGATAAAAAAAATTTTAAGATCTTACTCTGGGTCATCGGTGTATCAGTGGGCACATACAGTCCCTATTTAATCTGGGCCATTTATCACAAGATTGAAGTTCTCGGTTTTGTTTCTGTATTCCTGGGCATAACGGAGAAACCTGAATGGTCAGGGTCAGCATTAAAAGTTTTTCAGCGATATGATTCCGGTATAGTAGAACTTGCTCATCTTTTCTACAAAGGCAACGGTTTCCTTTTAGCTATTTTACTTCTATTACCCGTTTTCTATTTCATTCAAATTAGATTTAAAGATAAACCTCAAAATTATGCTTTTCTTCTATTGATTTTTTTGGCGATCGTCATGATGGCCTGGCACATTACAAATGACCGGCATACGATAATTCTTTTGCCTATTATCGTTTTTTTGATTGGCTATTCCATTAATCAAATAACCACGAATAAATTGATTATCAGGACGCTAATTATATCCCTGCTTTTAATCGCTGGATATTTAACATACCACATGCCGAATTATCGCCAAAAATTCAATGCCCCTGAAGATTTTGTAGAATTGACAAAATTCATAAAAGCAGACACCTCTTCTGATTCCAGAATTCTTTGCCTTAGTAAGTTTGATATTTTCATGTACACACAAAAACCTGTAATTTGGCCGCATGCTAAATTACGCAAAGTTCCAATTGAATTATTAGAAAAACAAAGTGCCGATCGATTGTTTGATTTGTTTAATAAATATAAAATTAAATACATCGTGATTGAAACACCACGCATTATAGATGTCGAAAGATTCCATAGTGGAAGATACCCTTTATACTTCGTTCGTGCCTGTGAGCGGTTGGAACGCCAGGGTAAAATCGCGTTCGAGACAATGACGCAATCAAGGCGATTTATTTTACTTAAAGTAATATAAAAACATTAAATCGATCGACACAATTGAAGCTGTTTTGATCCTGAGATTTCAGCAGCAATATCGCGAATACAAATTAATCTTGTAAAATGTGATCGAGGGCTACAATGTCAGGTCTGCGTATCGTAGGGCTTATTATCGGTATTTTAGGATTCATCTGCACATTTCTTGTTTATCGCGGTCCTAAATGGAAAAGACTGAATTTTATCTTTTTTTCTCTGATCAATTTTTCATTGATCGCGATAACCATAAATCCCAATGTGGTTAATTTTTTACGAGACTTATTGTCGCTGCAAAAATATCAATATGGTCGAATAATCGCTTTGTTGATCGCCTCAAATATTATTTTGATGTTTTTTTCACTTTCAACCGCCTCTAAAGTTGAAAATTTTCGGCTGCAGTTTGATCAACTGGTCAGGAAACTCGGAATAGGTGCTTTCGACATTACGGCCGATAAAATAAAACCCATTATGATCGTTATTCCGGCTTATAACGAAGCTGCAAATTTGCGATACCTCCTTCCCAGGATACCTGCAGAGATTAATGGAGTGAATGTCGGTGTACTGGTCATCGATGACGGCAGCATTGATCAAACCAGACAGATCGTTTTAGAACATGGACACACGATTGTATCCAATATGATCAATCGCGGCGGAGGGGCTGCCCTTCGGCTCGGATATGATATCTTGAGAGATTCCGGTGGAGATATCTGTGTGACAATGGATGCCGATGGCCAGCACCAACCCGAAGATATCGCGGCGCTTGTTTCACCCATTATCAGAGACGAATTCGATGTCGTCATTGGATCGCGCATTTTAGGGGCCCGTGAAAAAGATAATCCAATCAGAATAGCAGGGGTTCATCTCTTCGGCGCGATTATCAGTTCGTTATTGGGGAAAAGGATCACGGATCCGTCCAGCGGTTTTAGAGCTTTTAAGATGGACAGAATAAAATCAATCGATTTATATGAAGATCAATATCATACCAGCGAACTGATCATAGAAGCGGTAAAAAAGGGGCTGCGGGTCAAGGAGGAGCCCATCACTATTTTAAAGCGACAATTTGGAAAGAGTAAAAAGGGCCGAGACCTGATTTATGGTTTTCATTTTGCCAGAATAATTATCAAGACCTGGTGGCGATAGAACCCCCACGCCGCTTAAATATGCTGTAAATATTGACGGCCAATAATTTTTCTTCAGGTAGTAACATATCAATCAAATGATCAGGCCAAATTTTTTAATCGTGGGCGCTGCTAAATCGGGCACCACATCATTATATCGTTATTTGAGGCAGCATCCGGATATCTTTATGCCGGAATGGAAAGAACTTTCCCTGTTTATCGGGGATTCTTTTGGCCCGCTGCACAGTGCAAGAAAGCCTCACTACTACGAAAAAGCTTTTTCAAAAGTCAAAAATCAAACTGCGGTGGGAGAAGCTTCAACCGCCTATCTGTTTGACGAAGCAGCACCCAAAATCATTAAAGAACAATTAGGAACAATACGAATAATTATCATCTTAAGAGATCCCGTGGCCATGAGCTATTCCCTATATAACCATCAGCTCCGCAAAGAGGGCGAAACGATTGAAAATTTTGAGGAAGCTCTCGCAAAAGAGGAGGATAGACAAAAAGACCCGGAATTCAGAAATAAATGTTACGGCTGGCATGCGAATTATTATTATTATCAAAGGGGATTGTACTACCATCAAGTAAAACGCTACCTGGATACATTTGGTAAAGAAAATGTCCGGATCATCATATTTGAAGAATTCGTTGATGAAGCACTAAATATGGCACAAAGCATTTACCGATTTTTGCGCGTGGACGATAGTTTTGTTCCTGAAATCAAAATCCATAATCCCGGCGGCGGGATTTTTAACATTCCAAGGTTTTGGCAAGATGTTGGTTTGTTTCTAAAAACTTTCCAATTTGTTTTTTCCAGAAATTTAATAAAAAAAGTCCCGCATTTGCTCAGAAATATTGGTCGGAAACCGCCGCAACCCATAGATGAGGACACCGCAAAAAAGCTGCGAAACATATTTTATGAAGACATCTGCCGGCTTGAACGATTGATCGGAAAGGACCTTTCTGTCTGGAAAAATTAATCCCCGCCGATGTCTCATCATATTTAACACTTGAACGCTGATGGTATCATGAACCAGCTCAGCATGGCGCAAAACAAAATACAGCTGTCCGTTATCGTCCTTTTTTACCACGGCGAACGCTGGATTCAGGGGTGTATTCAGTCGCTGCAAGAGCAATCGCTTGCTCGATCAACATATGAAATCATTCTTGTGGATAATGGCGGGTCAACACCATCAGTCAAAAATTATGAAGACGAGCCCAATACAAAAGTGCTGCATTTTTCTAAAAATTATGGGTTTGCCGGCGGAAATAACAAAGCTCTATCCCATGCGGCTGGTGAATTTATTTTATTAATGAATCAAGATGTTGTCGTTCATTTCAATTGCCTTGATGAATTATTGACCGCTGCCGCGCAAAACCCGCAGGCGGGGGTGATCTCGGCAAATATGTTAATGATATCATCAGACACTCATATAAACCCGTACGCTTCACCTGATAAAACCGTCGGGATGTATAAATTGACGCGGTTCGGGTATGCTGCGTACACTGAACAACAATACGACAGCCATTTAGTGCCTGTTGAATTTATTTCCGGCAATGCCATGTGTTTCCGAAAACGCATGCTTGATGATGTGGGAAGCTATTTGTTTGATGAGAGGCTGGTCAGTTATGCCGAAGATTTGGATTTATCGATGCGGCTGAAAAAAACAAAATGGAAAATGTGTGTCCGGCCGAGTGCACTGGTGTATCATTTTCGCGATGAAGCGTTTTCAGGCAATCCGGCCTACAGGCTGCGTAAGTTGATTCATGTTTCCAGCAATCGCCTATGGGTTTATTACAACAACTTTACCATTGCACGTTTTTTGAAGCGGCTTCCAGCTTTGCTTTTAGGGATCCCGCTTAAGGTCGCTCGACCCGATGGATCCAGCGATTTTCATCTTTTCCATTTTCTTGTCGCCTTAATAACGATGCCGTTTATATTTTCAGCTTTCTGTGTTCGGGTGTTCACTTACCGATAATCGCAACCCAAAACAGAGATTCGTAAAATATCTCTAACCGATCCAAAAATGCAAAAAATTGGACCAAAATGGAAAGGATTGCTCAAGCTTCTCGGCCCAATTTTTTTTGTTATTATATTAATACGGGTCGTAGATCTGAAAACAACCTTAGCACTTCTTGGGGAAATAAATCTCAAAATTGCCCTGATCAGCATCCTTTTGTTTCCAGTTCTCAACACCGTGCTTACTTTCAGATGGTGGGTAATTTGCAGACGCCTGGAGCTGGCGGCCTCTTATAAGGCGCTTTTTCAGGTTAACTACATTTCCTGGTTTCTGAGCGCCTTGCCGGTGTTCGGAATTTCACCTTTATCCAAGTTTGCCTACCTTAAGGAAGAAGGCAAGCCAACAGGGTTGATTGCCATTTCAATAACGTTGGACAAGCTGTTCAATATTATCGGTCCGATATGCTTTGGGCTTTTCGCCTTCATTTATTTTCCCAGAAGTCTTCTTAAATACATGCATCTTTGGATTTTTTACGCCAGTGTGATTATTTTCGTACTTGCTGTGGCCGTATTTGGGAAAAAGATATGGAATACGCTTAAAAAGCTGCTTGGCCGTCTTACAAGTAAAAGGCTCCATCAAATAGGTCGAAACATAGAGGCCCAGCTGGCTGAATTCTGGTCAAACTTTGACTTCAAATTTTTCTCTTTAATTCTTGTAATTTCGATTTTTATCGGGTTGTTAAGATCGCTGGTTCTTTTTTTGCTCGCAATCTCATTGAATATATCTGTAGGTTTCGGTTTTATAATTGCCTGCAGGGCGTTAATCGGTATCGTAAATATTATTCCGATATCCATAAGTGGTCTCGGAACAAGGGATACCATCCTGCTACTGACGCTGCCGCTTTCCGGTGCTTCAAATGAAGCCGCCATTGCCCTTGGATTTTTGGCCTTCTTGTGGACCATCTGTTATAAATTTTCAGGCGTCATCTTTTGGTTGAAACGCCCGCTGCCGTCCAGTAGCATACGCGCTATTAAAGAAAAGCTGTCATGATGAGCAACTGTGCCCGGTGTGAACCGTGAAGGCTGTTGCATCCAAGATTTGAACTGATTAATATATGGGGACAACACCGATTGAATGGATCAACAAAAATATAGTTTACAGAAAATTTTAGATATATGGCTACAGCATCAAAAGATAATTTGCCCTATTTAGGCATCCGTTTTCAAATAAGATATTACACGTGTAATCTGAGCTGCCCGTATTGCATCGCGAGTTGGAGAGAAAGATCATCACCATTTGATATAGATAAATTTCGCGATATTATTCAGAAAATAAAAGAGTTGCCATATAAAGTCTGTTTGAGAATAGGCGTGGGCGGTGAGATTTTCACATCTCCACAAATACTTAATGTGGTCAAAGAAATCTGCAATGAGGAAAACAATATATTCGGTGTCAGTTTCTCCTCCAACATACATGCCAGCTATGGAAAGGTAATTGGGCCTTTTATTGATTCAGTTAATACTGCAAAACTGGGCATGGGGTGTACATTGCATGATACGGTTATTAAAAATATTGATACTTTTTTCAATAAAGTTAAACTTTTGAAAGAAAACGGCGTGCTTCTTTATGTCGGCAATGTCGCTGTCCCGGGGCGCATTAAACACCTGCAAGAATATAAAAATCGCTGTGATGAAATCGGCGTGCCGTTTATCGTAAATGCACTGATTGGAAAGGCAATAACGAACGACAATAGATCTCGTAAAAAAAAGAGATGGTTCCTGGGAGTCAACTGGGGAAGATTGGGTTTAAGCTACCCTTCTTATCCGCGTGATTATACGCCAACAGAACTCAACCAGTTGAAAGAGCTATGGTTTACACCCCACAGTTATCAATTGCTTGTTAATTCTACAAGTACAAAAGGCATGAGATGCTCGGCAGGGCAAAACTATATCCATATTGACCACGAGGGAAATGTTTTCCCATGCCTGGGTATAAAAAACAGGATGAGCAATATCGCATTTCCTTTTCTCAGAGACAGATATAAAATGGGCAATGTCCTTCAAGATAATATTAACTTCAAAACTGATGATACCATCTGCCCCAGATATCATTGCTGGTGCGGCAATGAGAACCAGGCTCTGAGAATAGTGGACAAAAACTACAATCGGACGAGAACCTTGCGATATTTTTATCCCAAAGAGGAGCTCTCTGAGGAAAATCTTTACACAGGTTACAATCCATCCATTTATAAAATTTGGCGTTTTATTACACATCCCAATTATTATATTCGCCAGAGATTTAATTTTTCAAAATCGCAAAAAAAATAAACCAATCCTTACATGAAAACACCTAGTTTGTTTATTGTTGGGCATCCAAGATCGGGCACCTCGTCGCTGCATCATTATCTGAAGCAACATCCTGATGTTTTTATGACGGCGATTAAAGAGCCCAATTTTTTTTCCGGAGACTTTCGAAAGGAAAGTGACAATTTTCATAAAAAAAAACTCTATTTTCCATATAGAACCGAAAATCAATATTTAAGGCTTTACCAAAAATGGTCAGAGGAAAGGATTGCCGGGGAAGCCTCGGCAACATATTTATGCTCCAAAGTAGCCGCTCAAGCGATCTCTCAATTTAACGCTGCATCAAAAATTATTGTGATGTTTAGAGAGCCGGTGGCATTCCTGCATTCCTTTCATTCAGCTGCCAGATTCGCACTCGGTGAGCATCTCGAGGATTTTCAAACAGCCATATCAGCTGAAAAAGATAGGAGAGCCGGACGGAATTTATCAAAGCGGGTCATTACGCCATCATGGCTGTATTATTCTGAATTCATAAAGTATACTGAACAAATTCAACGGTTTCTAACCTATTTTGATCAAGAGAAAATCAAAATAATAGTTTTTGACGATTTTAAAACAAATACTAAAGAAGTCTATCGCGATGTTTTAGCGTTTTTACGCGTTGATCCAAATTTTTCACCGGATTTCTATATCGTCAATCCGAACAAGCAACTCCGATGGCCACTTTTAAAAAAATACACCCTGGATTCACCGTATTTCCGCAAAACATTAAGATTGTTTTTTTCCGATGACGCGTATGCCGGGCTGAAAAATTTTTATAAAAATAAGATAGTAAAACATGAACCCAGGCAACCCCTGGATGAAGCATTCAAGGGGGAATTAATGCAAAGATTCAAGCCCGAGGTTGAAAAACTGAGCGATTTTTTAAAAAAAGATCTCGTTTCTGAATG
Source organism: uncultured Desulfobacterales bacterium (assembly GCA_947259495.1). Lineage (GTDB taxonomy): Bacteria > Desulfobacterota > Desulfobacteria > Desulfobacterales > JAHEIW01 > JAHEIW01. The sequence continues at coordinate 333,260 of CAMYLV010000013.1, forward strand.
GGATTACGATAAAATATAAAATCGAAATAAAATTTTGATGGTAACAGTTGATGCGCATTTTAAAAAACAATACGACTAAAAAACAGGCGGGCGGTATTTTTCCGGTTTTAAACACCAAACAATTTCCCCTAATTAAATCCTTTCTGATTTTGCTTTTTTTCACCGCGACTGCGTTAGCGATTTATTCCAATACATTTAATTCTCCCTTCGTCTTAGACGATTTAAGAAAAATTTTAGAAAACCCCGGTATCCGGGCGACCCACCTCTCTCCAATAGAAATTGTGAAGGCAGGTTTTCAAACCTCCAAGGCACGTCCAATTGCCTTTATAACTATAGCCCTAAACCACGGTTTGCATCAGTACGATGTGTTTGGCTATCATTTGTTTAATATATTGATTCATGTGCTTACCGGATTTTTTCTGTATCTTTTTTTAAATACCACTTTTAGCATCCCGGTTATCCAGGCCCGTTATCAACACACCGATCTGATCTCCTTTTTTGCAGCTTTGATCTGGCTGGTTCACCCGATTCAAACCCAGTCGGTGACCTATATCGTCCAGCGGGCGAACAGCCTCGCCGCCATGTTTTTTATTCTTTCATTTTTGTTCTATGTTCATGGAAGACTGGCTGAAGAAAACAAGAAGCAATGGATCTGGTTTGTCGCTTCTGCAGTTGCATGGCTACTATCGCTGGGATGCAAGCAGATAGGCGCTATTCTGCCACTTTTGGTGTTTCTCTACGAATGGTATTTTTTTCAAGATCTCAAGAAAGAATGGCTCAGGAAGAGTCTCAAGTATCTTCTGGGCATCAGTGCATTTTTTATTCTCCTTTTCTTAATTTACACCGGCTTCAACCCCTGGGAAAAAATTCAAAGTCTACATGATTATGCCCAGCATGAATTCACCATCTTGCAACGGCTGCTAACTCAATTTCGGGTCGTTATCTATTACATCAGCCTGATTTTCTTCCCTCTACCTGCGAGACTCAACCTGGATTATGATTTTGTTCTATCTCAGTCTTTAATCAACCCGATGTCTACATTGCTTTCCATGGTGGCCATCATTGGCATAATCGCATTTGCTTTCTATTTAGCGAAAAACAACCGCCTGATCTCCTTTTGTATACTCTGGTTCTTTATAAACCATCTCATAGAGTCTTCTGTCCTGCCTTTGGCCATTATATTTGAGCATCGCAACTATCTGCCTTCCATGATGGTGTGTTTAATCCCGGTTGTCTTGGCTTATCGATATATTAAGCCGGACTGGCTAAAGGCAGCTCTGCTAAGCCTTTTGGTTGTGGGGCTTGCTGTCTGGACCTATCAACGCAACCGCGTGTGGGAAAACAGGGTAACGCTGTGGACCGATGTGGTTAAAAAATCTCCGAACAAAGCTCGGCCTCATTTTAATTTAGGAGCTGCCTACTCAGAACAAGAAAGAGATGATGAGGCGATGCCACTGTATCAACGCGCCTTAAAAATCAACCCCAACCTGGCCCAGCCCCATATCAATCTTGGCGAAATGTTGGAGCGCCAAAACAAAATTGAGGAAGCCGCCGAGCATTATCGCGCTGCGCTGCAGATTAAACCTGATCTTCCGGAAGCCCATAACAACATGGGTGCCATCCTGGCAAAACAGGGCAGAACCGGAGAAGCAATTCAATTTTACCAAAACGCCTTGAAAATCAGACCCCACTATGCTTCAGCGCATTTCGGCCTGGCAAATACACTGGTAGAAAAGGGCAATGTTGAACAGGGTATACGCCATTATTATCTGGCCATACAGTTTAAGCCTGAATACGCTGAAGCCCATAATAACCTGGGCGGTATTTTTTTAAATTCGGGCGAATACGAAAAAGCGATCAAACATTATATCGCAGCACTGCAAATAGATCCGAATCTGGTTGAAGCTTACAACAATCTGGGGATTGCTTTGATGCAGGAAGGCAAAATTGAGGCGGCGATCAATCATTTTCAGAAGGCCTTACAATTAAATCCGGGCTTCAAAATGGCTGAAAATAATTTAAACAGAGCTCTGGCGATTTGGGATGGGCTCGGGACGGACATATCTCGACTTCAGGATTTACTGAAGGATAACCCGGACAATGTTGAATGGCACTTTCAGCTGGGAAATTTGTATTTTCGCAAGGACGATCCATCTCAAGCAATGCAGCAGTATAAAAGGGCGCTTCAGTTGAATCCGAAATTCTTGCCGGCCCTTAACAATCTGGCTTTAGTGACGGCGGCAAACAAAGAATATTACAAAGCGTTAACAGTATTTTTAGACATTCTGAATTATGCGCCGGATGATGCCGAGACCCACTATAATATTGCCTGTATGTACGCGCGCTTAAATCGAGTGGATGAATCAATTGAGTGGTTGAAAAAGGCAATCGACAAGGGATACACGAATTGGGAAAGCATCAAAAGAGATGGTGACCTGGATAATATCAGAGGATCTTTAGCATACAAACAGCTGGTGCAGGGACATTGAAAAAACTCCCATATTCCCTGAATCTTGCATGAAAATTAATTAACGTGGTAATCTGGATAGTTCCAGTAGTTTGCGTCCGATAATGATCTCACCACGAAGATCACGAAGATCACAAATGTAGGATGAATAAATTGACACCCCTTCTTCGGGTCCTTCGTGCCCTTCGTGGTTTAAAGAGACTAACTTGGGCTTTTTGCATAACCGTATTACCTGAATTTTGGATTGGAAAGGAGTTGAATTGAGGAAACATTTCTTTATTGCTGTCACCTTAGTCATGATACTCATCCTGGCAAAAGCTTCGCTGGCTCACTTTGGCATGCTTATTCCCTCCGATTCCATGGTGATGCAAAACGATAAACGTACCATAAATATAACCCTTTCCTTTTCCCACCCCTTTGAAATGGTAGGCATGGAGTTGGCTAAACCGAAAACATTTAAGGTGTTTACGGGCGGTAAAAGGCAAGATCTGCTGGGTTCACTTAAAGCAACCCGGGTAATGGGCCACAATGGCTGGAAAGCGGCCTATCCGCTAAAGCGACCGGGCGTGTATGTGTTTTTTATGGAGCCGCAACCCTACTGGGAGCCGGCTGAGGATTTATTTATCGTCCACTTTACCAAAACGGTGGTAACGGCCTTTGGCGACGATGAAGGCTGGGATGCGGAAATCGGGCTTAAGACCGAAATTGTTCCCTTATCCAAACCATTCGGTCTGTATGCCGGCAATGTCTTTCAAGGGATCGTTAAACTGGACGGCAAACCCGTACCATCTGCCGAGGTTGAAGTCGAATATTACAACACCGGCAAGAAGTATACGGCCCCTGCAGCGTACATGATTACCCAGACCATCAAAGCCGATGGCAACGGCGTGTTTACTTATGCGGCTCCGGTTGCCGGATGGTGGGGCTTTGCCGCTTTAAATCCGGCAGATTTCAAATTGAAACACAATGGCAAAGACAAAGACGTGGAGCTCGGCGCTGTCATCTGGGTTCAGTTTCATAACTGGAAATAAGACAAAATAAGTGTTCAACCACGAAGATCACGAAGAATTCGAAGAATGACTTCAATGAAAAATTTTTAGGACTTCGTGAACTTCGTATCCTTCGTGGTGAGAAAAATTCACCCGAAATAGCTAAATTTTTTTACGCCTGTTAAGTCCCATGAAAGGTTAGCATGCATATTTCAGAAGGGGTCTTATCCGGTCCCGTACTCATATCCGGCGGCGCACTGGCGGCGGTCGGAACGGCCGTCGGTCTGAAAAAACTCGATTATGACCGCATTGCCCAGGCCGGTATTTTTTCAGCCGCATTTTTTGTGGCATCGCTGATCCATGTCCCTATTGGGCCCTCCAATGCCCACCTGATCCTCAACGGGCTGGTGGGATTGTTGCTCGGCTGGGCGGCCTTTCCGGCTATCCTGGTGGCGCTCGTGCTGCAGGCGGTGCTGTTTCAATTCGGAGGAATTACCGCCCTGGGGGTCAATACGATTATTATGGCGTTGCCGGCGGTGCTGTGTTACCTCATTTGCAGCCCCTTTCTTCATAGAAAATCCTCGCTGGCGCTTTTAGCGGCTTTTGCCTGTGGTTTCTTGTCGGTCGCGCTTAGCGCCCTTATCTTGGGCCTGGCCCTGGTGTTCACCGAAGAGAACTTTTTCGAAGTTTCGGCCATCGTGATTGTGGCGCACATCCCGGTGATGGTGATTGAAGGCATTGTCACGGCCATGTGCGTGGCCTTTTTAAAGAAAGTTCAGCCAGCCATGCTGCCTGGATTTCCAAAGCAGTAATTATTATAATTGTTTACGATGATGCAGAAAGCCCAAGTTGGTCTCTTTCAACCACGAAGGGCACGAAGGACCCGAAGAGGGGGAGTTAATTTATTCATCCTGCCTTTGTGATCTTCGTGGTGAGATCACTATCGGACCTAAACGACTGGAACTTCCCAGATAACCACGAAATTGTTTATAAGAAATGCAACCCCATGAAATCTGACATCCTCGAATCCAACTTGGCAAAACCAATTTTCTACTTATTTTTAGTTGGCTGCCTCTTGTGGGTTCGAATCGAACCCGTGGAGGCCCATCGGGTTAACCTTTTTGCATGGGTCGAGGGGGATACGGTCTATGTCGAGAGCAAGTTCAGCGGCGGCAGGCGCGTAAATGCAGGCAAAATCATCGTTTTAGATTCCCAGGGAACCGAGCTCCTTAGCGGAGCGACCAGCGAAAAGGGCGAGTTTTCTTTTATAGTGCCCAAAAAGACCGAACTGAAAATTGTTTTAGTGGCCGGCACGGGGCACAGGGCGGAATGGACAATTTCAGCCAATGAAATTGAGATGCCGGCTGCCGGGAAAAAGCCGGTTTCAGAAAAAGGCGCTACCGTCAAAGGCATCATCACCGGCTTGGGCTTTATCTTCGGCCTGACAGCAATTGCGGCATATCTCCGCAGCCGCAAAAAGAAAAATAGCGATTCATCATGATCAGTGAACCCTTTGCCACTGGAAATTCAGTCATTCATCAGCTAGACCCCAGAATTCGCGTTGGCCTTACGATTCTGTATGCATTTGTCGTTGCCCTTTCGTATCAATTCTCTGTTTTATTAGTGGCCCTGGTGCTCTCGTTGATTCTGATTGTCATCTCTCAAGTCGGTATCAAGGAAGTTTTTAAAAGGATCCTATGGGTCAATGCGCTGATCTTGCTGCTATGGCTGCTCTTGCCATTTACATTTAAGGGTGAAGTTTTGACGCGCATCGGTTCTTTTGCCGTTTACCGTCCCGGGGTGGTGCTCGCCGCCCAGATAACGTTAAAATCAAACTCGATTCTGCTGGCGTTTATCGCCCTGATCGCAACCATGTCATTTGCCACCTTGGGTCATGCGTTGTATCGCATGCGTGTCCCTGAAAAAATCGTGCATCTTTTATTAATGACCTACCGGTATATATTTGTGATCGAGCAGGAATACCTGCGCCTGCTTCGTGCGGCCAAAATCAGGGGGTTTCGACCGGGCACCAATGCCAATACGTATCGAACCTATTCCTACGTTATCGGCATGCTCTTTGTTCGGGCAGCCGCGCGGGCCGAGCGCGTGCACCAGGCCATGCTGTGTCGGGGGTTTAAAGGTAAATTTTACAGCCTGCAGGAATTTCAAATTAATTCTGGGAGCTGGGTATTTGCCATTCTGATGACGGCCATCATCGCCGGGCTGGTGTTTATGGAATGGTATAGCCCCAATTAAATTAATACCTGAATATTACATGAAAATTAATGCGAAGTTTAGCTTGTATTTAAAGGCAGTCCATTAAGCAAATTATGGAATTACAACAAAATACCTGTTAGGCATAATGGATAAAATCATTTTATCGCATTAATTTTCACCCGAAGGGCGAGTCGGAGGCTCCCATATGCTGCGTTATTAAGAGCCAAGCATAGTTCACTATAGCTTCGCCCATAAATGCCTTTCCTATGGAAGCCTCCGACTCGTGCAAAATTCAGGGAGAATCCAATTGGAAGTTATGGGTTAATGGTTGAAGGAGTGGCGATAAGGACAAATGAATGCCTTATGAAAGAAGATAAAATGCTGATAAAACTTGAGGGGATATCGTTCAAATATCCGGAGGGCCCTCCAATACTCAACGAGCTTGATTTTAAGTTGCGCCGGGGCCACCGGGTTGGCTTGATTGCCCCCAACGGCAGCGGAAAGACCACTTTGCTACACATTATTATGGGGCTGCTGAAACCCCTGTCCGGCAAATTGGAAATTTTCGGCAGCCCTGTCAGGGAAGAAAAAGATTTTGCGAACGTTCGCCGGCGCATCGGCCTTCTCTTTCAGGATGCCGATGACCAACTGTTCAGTCCGACCGTGCTGGAGGATGTTGCCTTCGGGCCCTTAAACCTGGGCAAACCAAAAAACGATGCGGTTCAAATCGCGCGCAGAACGCTGGATTTTTTAGGCCTGGCCGAATTTGAGGACCGTATCACGTTTAAATTGTCCGGCGGCGAAAAACGATTGGTGTCTCTGGCCACCGTTTTGGCCATGGAACCTGAAGTTTTGCTGCTGGACGAACCCATCAACGGACTGGATGTCAAAACCAAGGCGAAACTGAAGGAAATTCTGTCCGGCATCGATCTTTCGTATATTTTAATTTCCCATGATTTTGATTTTTTGGCCGAAACCGCCGACGCCATTTACACAATGTCAGACGGCAAGATCTTATTGGACGAAGAATTACACGTGCACGAGCACGTCCATGCGCATGAACTCGGTGTCTATCCCCATCAGCATGAGATGTCAGAAAAAAGAGAATACCGCATAAGCGGCAGCAGTCAATGGGTGATCGACAGAAGACAGAGAACACGGGACCGAAGACGAAGAAAACTGGACCGAAGACAAAATTCGGAGGACGTCAGGCAAAATTCAAAAGACATAAGTCAGAAAACGGATGGCAGATAACAGACGACAGAGGTCAGAGGACAGAAGGCAGGTGACAGAGGACAGAGGACAGAAGGCAGGTGACAGAAGACAAAATTCTGAAGATAGAAACCAGAAAACCAACAACCATAATATCAAGGGACAAAATAGAATAAACCGGTTTTTAGGGGTTTATACCGCTTTCCATAATAGTGTTCCGATTCACGGAATTGCGGTATAAGTGGTTGTAGAAAAAAACGTTTGAGTATCGGAACGTTTTTTTGACAACCACTATAGATCTTGATCGAGGGCTCCCGCAAAATGCGGGATTTCACATCTTGATTTAATACATTAAGGTGTTCAAAAGGCTTGAGCCGCTTCAATAGTCGAGCACACGCTTATGAACTTCAGCATTATGAGGCGGCCAGCGACGAGCTCGACCGAGTCGAGGACTGAAAACAGAATGCAGATGGAAAGCTACATGCTTTCAGTTTGTCATCCGTTTTCTCTCATCTGACCTCTGAGATCTGTCGTCTGTCGTCTTTATTTATTGGCGACCCCGGCCTCTTCAAACGTCAACACCTCCTTAAACATGCGAACCGCACCTTCGATAACTCCCATCGCCAGCGCCGCACCGGTCCCTTCCCCCAGCCGCATGCCCAAATCCAGGATGGGTTCAAGCCCCAAATACCTTAACATGATGCGATGGCCGGCTTCTGCGGAACAATGTCCCGCAAATAAATAATCTTTTACGGTCGGGCACAGCGCATGGGCAATCAGGGCACCGGCCGTTGAGATAAATCCGTCCACAACCAGTGCCCGTTGGTGATAAGCGCCGGCAAGGATTGTGCCGGCAATGCCGCCGATTTCAAACCCGCCGACTTTTGCCAGAGTGTCCAGTCCATTTTCAGGATCCGGTGCGTTGACCTCAATACCCTGTCTCACCATGTCGCGCTTGCGCGCCAGTCCGGCCTCATCGACACCGGTCCCGCGGCCCACCATCCCATCCAGAGAGGCCCCGCATAAAACGGCACCGATGGCAGCTGACGGGGTTGTGTTGCCGATTCCCATATCTCCGGTACCAATGAGATCGGCACCATCTTCAATCAGTTTTGTGGTCTGCTCAAACCCGACCTGCAGGGCTTGTTCCGCAGCCCGGCGCGACATGGCCGGACCTCGGGTGAAATTGGCGGTTCCGTTGCCAACCTTTGCGACTATCAGACGGTCGGTGCCTTTCAGGTTGCTGACATCCAGCTGGGGAATGATTCCCATATCGACCACCCAGACATCGGCGTCCACCTGGCGGGAGATGGCATTAATACCGGCACCACCGGCCAAAAAGGTCTGAACCATGGCAGGCGTAACCTCCTGGGGGTAGGCACTTACCCCCTCGGCAACCACCCCGTGATCCCCGGCCATCACCAGAATTGCCTTTTTATTTATGGTGGGTTCGAGAGTCCGCTGGATACCGCATAGCCGTTCGGATATCTCATGCAGCCGCCCCAGGGCCCGGGTGGGCATCAGCAGCTGGGCGGTTCGCTCCTGCGCTTTTTGAATCCACCCTTCTTCAACCGGCTTAATCCCATCAACAATTTCCTTTAGCTTCATCATTCTCTAAATCTCCTTTCTTATGCATCCTTAACCACGAAACGTGAATAATGCTAAATTGGAGATTGGAAAACCAAATGGTTTTTCTAATAAAAATTTAAAAGCCTTAGATTTTGTTTGATAGCAAGGCGCGAAACGGCGAGAAAGCGGAGCGTACACGTCAGTACGTGAGCATTTCGAGACGTTGCGCAACGCAGCTATCGGACAAAATATGGGGCTTTGTCAAGTGAATTTTCTTGACTTAAAGCCGCTTTTCCCCTAATGGATACAGTCAGGGAATAAGGTGCGCAAGCTTAATAGGGAACCCCGTTAAAACCGGGGGCGGTCCCGCCGCTGTAACCCCGCTCTTATCAGCATAGTTGAAAAGAGAACCCATTTAGCCGCGGTCACCACTGTTTCGATCAATCGGGATGGGAAGGTTGCTAAATGGGCGGGGGAGCCAGAAGACCTGCCTTGCCAAATTGCTCGAACTCTGAGACCTTTGAATAATGTTCAGTTTTGCAATGGCCTCACTCTGCGAACGACAGAGATTGGGCAACATATAAAAAAGGGTCAAGTAAACTGGGTGCAGCCCTTCAGGCATTTAATCGCTTGAAGGGTTTTTTTGTTCTACCGTATGGTAACGAGCCTGGATGGAATGATTCCGAGAATAACAACGATCTTAACATCTGTGATCATCGTTTTGTTGGCAGGTGCGCTGCCGCTTGTGGCCAAAACGGCTATGGATCAGTTGGGGCGCGAAATTCGGATGCCCGATGACCCGCAGCGAATTGTCGCACTGGCACCGAGTATTACCGAAATTATATTTGCTCTCGGACAGCAGGACCGCTTAAAAGGCATCACCCAATACAGTAATTATCCAGCTGAAGCAGCCAAATTGCCCAGAGTGGGCTCCTATGTGCGCCTTGATCTTGAGCGCATCGTTGCCTTGAACCCGGATCTTTGCATTGCAATCAAGGACGGCAATCCAAAAGAAACCATCGAGCGCCTGCAATCACTCAATATCCCTGTTTTTGCAGTAAATCCGCGCAATCTGGCAACAATGATGCAGACCATTCTAAGGGTTGGCGAAATCCTCAATGCCTCTGCAAAGGCAAAAACATTGGTTGAGGATATGCGAAGCCGGATGCAGCGGGTGGATGCCCTCGTTGCGCGCATAGATCACCGGCCGCGCGTATTTATCCAGATTGGGATTTCTCCCATCATATCAGCGGGCACGAATACCTTTGTCCACGAGCTCATTATTCGGGCCGGCGGCATCAATGTTGCGTCAGGCAGCAGAGCATATCCGCATTTCAGCCGGGAAAAGGTATTGGCCCTTGCACCGGATGTTCTGATTATTACATCTATGTCTCGGTCGGGGGCTTTTGAAAAAGCCAAAACGGATTGGAGTCGTTTATCGGATATGCCGGCTGTGCGGCATCAACGAATTTATACGGTCAACTCGGACGTTTTTGATCGTCCTTCTCCGCGATTGTTAGATGCGCTTGAAATATTAACCGGCTTGCTTCATCCGGAACTATTTAAGGATGGGCCGTGATTTTAAATCTAAAGCATCATATCACCCGACTCATCTTGATTTCCCTTGTTTTGCTGGTGTTCCTGTTGATCGCATTTTCACTGGGGCTTTCCATTGGTCCCACCCAAAGCGGAATGCGATCCGCCTTTTCAGCCCTTTTTTCAATCGGTGATTCCGATTCCGTATTACATAGCATTATTTGGCGCATACGCTTACCCCGCGTCTTGTTGGCAACGATTGTTGGCGCCACACTGTCCCTGGGGGGACTTGTATTCCAGGCTTTGCTGCGAAATCCCCTGGCAGAGCCTTTTATATTAGGGATTTCCGGGGGCTCGGCAATCGGCGCCATCATTGGAATATTGTTGGGTTTATCACGATTTCCGGGAATTTGCTTGACATCTTTTCTGGGGAGCTTAGGTACCCTGGCGCTGATCCTGATCATGTCGACCGGCAAATCAATATTAAGAAAGGATGCCCTGCTGCTGTCCGGGGTAATGGTCAATGCCTTTTGCTCGGCCATTATCATGTTTTTGGTTTCCATCACCCAGGATGCCCGACTCCATAACATCATTTTCTGGCTAATGGGGGATTTATCAGCGCCTGATCTTCCAGAGGCTGCCACACTCGGCGCAATCCTGATTCCTTGTTTTATTTTGGTTTTTGTGTTTTCGCATGCAATGAACATACTCATGATGGGCAAAGATATGGCCCTGACCATGGGAATCAACATAAAGGCCGTAACCCTTATCCTACTGATTGTGACCTCATTTATGGTCAGCGCAACCGTCAGTTTCAGCGGCCTGATAGGATTTGTCGGTCTGGTCATCCCCCATTTGTTGCGGCTCGTTTTGGGCCCGGACCATCGATTTTTGGTCCCGGCGTGTCTTTTTGGCGGGGCTGCCTACCTTGTGCTGTGTGATCTTTTGGCAAGAACCCTGCCACAGCAAGGGGAGATGCCGGCCGGCGTGATTACGGCCCTGATTGGTGCGCCGCTTTTTATCATACTTTTGAAAAAGTCGCGAAAATGAAGTCTGCTTTTGCTGTTGAAAATTTAAGCTATGCGTACGGCAGTCAATATGTTCTCCAGAACCTGTCATTTGCGGTTCCGCAAGGTGAGATGTTTATCGTCATCGGGCCGAATGGCGCCGGCAAAACCACTTTGATCAAGTTAATGGTCGGCATTATAAAGACCCAAACCGGTCAAATTGAAATATTACAGGCACCGATTGGCAACTACTCGCAAAAAAGGTTGGCACAGGTTTCAGCTTATGTCCCCCAGGGGCTGCCGGTAGGCTTCCCGTTTACCGTTGAGGAAACGGTTTTGCTGGGACGCGCCCCCCACCAGAAAGTGTTGGGACTTGCCTCTCAAAATGATTTGGAAATTGCGCAACAGGCCATGATGTTTACGGAGATCGGCCATCTTGCCCGGCGCAAACTGGACCAGCTCAGCGGCGGCGAGCAGCAACGTGTTTTAATTGCCCGGGCGATATGCCAACAGCCGCAAGTCATTCTGCTGGATGAGCCCACCGCATCTCTGGATCTATCCCATCAGATCCGAATAATGGACCTGATGGAAAAGCTCAAAACCGAGAAAGGAGTAACCGTCGTCATGGTCTCCCATGATGTAAACCTGGCGGCCATGTACGGGGATCAGTTATTGTTGCTCAAAGCGGGTAAAATCGTATGTATGGGCTCACCCCCGGAAGTTTTGAATTTCAAAACGCTGGAAGAAACCTATAATTGTAAGCTGCTGGTTGATAATAGTCCGTTGGGGAATTTGCCTCGCGTTACCCTGGTGCCGCGTAAATTTCTGAAATAATGAACAATCTTACAACAACCAAAACAATTATTTTCCATTACCTCAAAGAGGGGGTCTGAACGATCATATTGAGCATGAAACTTTTTGTACTTGACAACTATTGTGTGGTTAAATATTGAGCAATCAAGGTGCCCGTTGGGCTTAAAAGGGAATCCCGTTAAAATCGGGAGTGGTCCCGCCGCTGTAATCGGGGACGAATTCTGCAGATTTCGTTATCAGTTATTGGTTATGCATTATTTTTTTACCGCTTTTCATAATAATGTTACAAATTACGGAATTGGGGTATAAGCGGTTGTAGATAAAAACGTTGGCATAACAGAACGTTTTTTTGACAACCACTAAAAGCCAGCATCTGATAATGAAATAAAGCCACTGGGATTAATTATTCGACAGTAGTTTTTAAGATCAAGTAACTAGAAGCCATTTCAAAACCTCTTTAGAGCTAATTTTGCGGACTTTTGTTAAAAAGCGCTTAGCGCAGCGGAGCGTAAAATCTTGAACTGTTTGAGGGCC